>NC_011830.1:2825000-4052067 GCF_000021925.1 Desulfitobacterium hafniense DCB-2 | reverse complement strand
GGATAAAGAAGGAGCCCTGCTCTCTCATGAGCAGCAGGAGGCCCAGGTTCAGGAGCAGCTTAAAACCCAGGAAGGGCTGCAGACGGATATCCGGCTCCAGGCAGAGAAGGCCCAGCAGGAAAATGCTCAGTTCCGTGAGCAGAGCAAAGCAGGGCAGAGGGAGCTCCAGGAACTGAATCGGGACCTGGAGAAAAAATCAGCCCGCTATCATGCCCTGAAGAACCTGGAAGACTCCCTGGAAGGCTATCAACGGGGTGTCCGGGAGCTGATGCTGGCCAAGAAAAAAAACCAGCCTTCCTGCGGAGATCTCTGCGGCACCCTGGCGGATCTTCTTCAGGTTGAAGAGCGTTATGAGGTGGCCATCGAGGTCGCCCTGGGGGCAGGTATTCAGAATATCGTTACCGCAACGGAACGGGGTGCCAAGGAAGCCGTTCATTATCTGAAAAGCCACAATCTGGGTCGGGCCACTTTTTTACCCCTGGATGTGATTCAAGGGGGCAAAGCCGCTGTGGCCAAAGAGGCGGCCAAGGACCCCGGCTTCATCGGCGTGGCGGTGGATCTTATCACCTTCGCCGAAAAATACCGCAAGGCCTTTGAATCCCAACTGGGCAGAACCCTCATCGTCACGGATATGGAGGCGGCCACCCGGGTGGCCAGAGCCTCGGGCTATCGCGCCCGCATCGTGACCCTGGAGGGGGATCAGGTTCACCCGGGGGGCTCCCTGACCGGGGGCAGCCTGCAAAGAAAAGGCTCCAACATCTTGGGACGTTCCCGGGAAATCCAGGAACTCCGGCAGGAGTGCGACGAAAGACGCACCCAGCAAAAGGAACTGGAGCTCAAAGCAGGGGCTCTCAGCATCCAAATCCAAAAAGGTGAGGAAAACCTTAAGCATCTGATGGCTGAAGAGCAGGAGCTTAAATCCGCTCTGGCCGTGTTAAGAACTCAGGAGCTTAATCTCCGGGCCCAGGCCCAAAGGATTCGTGATGAAATAACCGCCGTAACCATCCGTGTGGCCGGGATAGAGCAGGAACGGGATGAGCTGCAAAGCCATAAGGCCCTGGAGGCAGAAGAGCAAAGCAAGCTTACAGACAGCATCCAAGAGGCTCAGGAAGCCTTGGCCCGGCAGGAAGAAAAGAATCGCCAGGCCAGCCGGGAGATGGAACAGCTTCAAGAAAGACTGACCCAAACCAAGGTGCAGGCGGCTAAGTGGGAGCAGGAGCTCAAGCAGGCTGTGGAGCGCCTGGTCCAGGATCAGGCCCTGCTGGGGGAGAACAAGCATCTCCTGGAGCGCAAGCGCAAGGATTTGCAGGATTTAGAAGAGAGCAAAGCCCGTCTGGCCTTCGAACAGGGAGACTGGGAGAGCCGCCGCAGGGAAGCAGGAGAGCAGCAGCAGCAAGCCCAGGAAGTCCTCATCGCTTTGCGCAAAGAGCGGGAGGTTCTGTCCAAGGAGCTGATGGATCAGGAAGGCCTCGCCCAAAAGAAAAGGCAGGAGCAGCAGACCCTGGAACAAAAGCTGCACAACCTGGAGCTGAAGACGGCCCGCTGGGATGCCGAATGGGAAACCGGCTCCAAACGGTTACTGGAAGAATTCGACCTGACTTGGGAAGAGGCTCAAGCCTACCAAAGTGAAAGAAACCGTGCCGAGCTGGCGGCCAGAGTCCAGGAGATTAAACTGCGGATGGAGCTGCTGGGCCCTGTGAACCAGGCGGCCATTGAAGAATATCCGAAGCTTCAGGAGCGCTTTGATTTTCTATCGGTGCAAAAGCAGGATCTGGAGGAGGCCAATGAATCCCTCCAGCAACTCATCGCCGAACTGGATAAAACCATGTCGGAACGTTTCGAAGAAGGATTTATAGCGGTCAACGAAGCCTTTAAAGTGGTCTTCAAGGAACTGTTCAACGGAGGCTATGCGGAACTTCGCTTAGTAGACCCGGCCAATCTTCTGGATACGGGGGTAGAGATCATCGCCCAGCCCCCGGGAAAAAAGCCCCAGCTGCTGTCTCTCCTTTCCGGAGGAGAGCGTGCTCTGACAGCCATCGGACTGCTCTTCGCCCTGCTTAAGGTGAAGCCCAGCCCCTTCTGTGTCCTTGATGAAATCGAGGCTTCCCTGGATGATGCCAATGTCAGCCGCTTTGCCCAATACATTCACCGCTTGGCAAACTCCACCCAGTTCCTGGTCATCTCGCACCGCAAAGGAACCATGGAAGCAGCCGATGTCCTCTATGGCATCACCATGGAGGAGTCGGGTGTATCTAAGCTGCTCTCTGTTCAGTTGGAAGGCCAGGACAAGGATACTAGGATGGCTTGAGAGGATTGCGGAAGTTGGGATGGGTTTTGATAGGTCTAAGGATTATCTTTAGTTGGAGATGTTAGAGAATAAAGTTAAGTTGAAGAGGATGCTTCTCTTTAAAGAGGGCATCTTTTGGCTTTTTAAAGATAATAAAATATATGTAAATGTAACCTGAGTCGCATTATTATCGGTATTGCCGCTAGAGCATGAGATAATGAGGCTGAAGTAATCGGCCTTACTGCATAAGTATGAGTTTATTGTCATGATTCAGCAATCTGTTAAAATGAGTTGAAAAAGTATTCTGTTTGTTTCAATTAAGCCGATCTCTCACCTATTATTGACATTTTTTCACAAGAAGAAATTGATAAAAATTAGGAGAAATATTATAAAATAGAGATATTAAAATTAAAATGAGGAAATATGAACCTGGAAAAGAACTTACAGCTAATTCAAATGATTAGAGAGCACACAAGTACACGGAGGAGGGGTAGATTTTGTGGCCATGGAACCGCTTAAAGGATGAGACTTTCTACGAGGATTTATGTTATAAATACTATGAGCGGATTTATCTATACTGCTTAAGGAGAGTTAAAGGGCAGGAGGAACTCTTGGATCTGGTAGAGGAGTGCACCCAAAATACATTTTTGGAAGCAAGGAAGCAGCTTGCAAAATTAGTAAACCATCCGAATGTGGAAGGATGGTTATACACTACGGCACGGAATCTGGTCAACCTTTCATTTAGAAGTATGTACACCAAGAATAAGTATGAAATCAGCATGGATGATCATATCTTGGAAGCTTGGGCGCAGGTGGACAACGAATTGGAAGAACTCTTCAATGGCACTGCCGATCTGGACAAACTTTGCGAAGAGATTTTAGAGGGACTTCAAGCCGATGAGTATGAGCTTTATCGTGATTACTTTAAAAATAATATGTCCGTTTCAGAACTTGCCGGGAAACATGAGATTTCCGCCACAGCAATGACGACCCGGATTTATCGGCTAAAAAAGAAAATTAAAAAAAGTGTTCGTATTTATTTTGAAAAGTGAACTAAAATTTTGTAGTCACTGTGATTTAATACGGCCTTTGTAATGTATATAAATGGAAGGTTGAAAAAGAAAGGGAGAAAATCATGGCGAAAGAACGGGATTCCCTTGATGTAATTAATGATAAAGAAATTATCAGGATGATACTCTCCGAAAAGGAAAGTGACGTTCTTGTAAAAGAAAAGCTATATCGTATTTTGTATGAGGCATCGGCGGTGGATGAGGTCAGTATGGACACGGATTTGATCGACGAATGTATAAAGGCCATTAACTTGATTGAAGGAAAAGAAGAATATCTTTCCGAAGAGAAAATGAAAACCATGCGCCAGAATGTCGATCAAGCTTATAAGGAATGGCAGAGCAGCCAGCATAAAACCTTAGTGGGAAAAAGAATAGCTCAGGTTGCCGCAGCCTTTATTTTGATTTTTTTCACATCCTCTACAGTGGCCAGTGCTTTGGGCTATAATCTTTTCCAATCTGTGGTTGATTGGGGGAAAGATACGTTTAACTTATCGACCCAAAGTCAGCCGGTAGAAGAAGGTAATTCCAATGTCGCCGAAAGGAAAACCTATAGTGATATTCAGGAGGTTATTAAGGATATCCCGGTAAAGCCGCTCTTGCCTCAATGGGTTCCGGAGGGATTTGTCTTTAAGTATGGTGAGACTTTTAAGTTACAGAATCACAGCAAGGCGTTATTATACTTTCAGGAAGATTCAAGCAAGGTTATTGTTTTTGACCTTAGTATCTACGCCGAAGGGGAGCAAGCAGTTGCGGACACTAACTTTGAGAAAGACGAAAATCTGGTAGAAGTTTATGAAAAAGATAATATAAAACACTACATTCTTCGCAACCTCGGTCAAACTCAGGCGATTTGGAGCCACAATAATACCGTCTATAATATTAGTGGCGATATCACAGCGGATGATCTAATTAAAATTATTGACTCGATGAATTAAAATGACTTTAGAAAATACAATTCAGAAAAGCAGGAGTTTTGATGCGCTCCTGCTTTTCTCATGGTTCCTTACTCCTATCAGTTGGCAGTCACTGGTTGGGAGGTAACGATCTTTGTTTCCTCCCCTCCTGCATTGGAGACGTAAAACTCAACATAACTCCGATATTGTGTTCCGGGCGTTCCGCTATAATAACAAGCATAAACATAAGTGCCGGTATTATAAAGGTAATCGTTTTTTACTATTGTGTATGTGGACTGCCAGTAGCCGTTTTTTAATGTTTGAATTTCTATAGTTTTAACCCCAAGCTGATCAACAATTCTAGTAGCACCCAATATGTTTTCCAGATAGAGTTTTCCATTTCCCTGGGGTTGTATGGTGGCGCTTGTTGAGCGGATGTATAAACTTGCCTGAGGCGTTAGATCATTACCCGCATCTGCGTAGGAAGTAAAGGGTGAAGCCATAGTACAAAGTACTATGGTTAAAAACACAACGATTAATTTCTTCATCAATAACATGGTTTAACCTCCATATAATTTTTTTATAAGCATAGGTTATTTCCGAAAAGAGAATCTCTTACTCAGGTTTGGGGCTGCCTGTCTAGTTTGTTGGCAAGGTATCACGCTCCCTCTGAAATTTAAGTCCGTTAACTACGCTTAGGTGAGATTGAAGTTTTGTGCAGGATTCTGGACTGTAGCTTTTTGCATTACTTTTCTACTATATACATTACATTAGTGACATAAAATCACATTGTTTATTTAAAAAGATTTAAAATCATTAATCATCTAAAAATTGCAAAATGTGGAACATGATGAACTAATAGTTATAGTGGACCCTTTCCACAGCATCTCCGTACCATTATTTTGATTTTTCCTGGTATTATCGTTGGATGCTATTCTTCTGCATTGAATGAAACAATATTGTGCTATAGACAATCTATAAGAACATAGAAGATAAGATTGTAATCAGAATATTGTTCGAAATTTTAATGCTAAAAAGATGTGATTTTGATCATCTAATGTAATGTATAAGGCAAGGAGGGATATTTCTTAACATCATTCAGGAGATTTTCATGGTGAGGTGAGGTATGTCAAAGGCTAGAAGCAATGATGGAGGTGATATCATAGGAGGCCAAAAAAGCGAAAGTATAACGAATGGCATTTAAACTGAGATGCATGAGGACTGTGCGTGGACTATCTCTATTCTTTAAGATAAGAATTTGAAAGGAATGAAACTTATGAGAAAGAAAATATTTAAGTATTCAGCTTTACTATTAATATGTTTTGTTTTTGTATTATCTTGTGCAACCTTTAGTTTTGCTGGATACGATTTGGGTTTGCCTTCTCCTGTATCTTCCCCCGTTAATGCGGGATACCTTTATGGAGAAAAGCTAAATTCAAGCAGCACATACGGTCATATGGGTATGGATTTTGCTGCACCAATTGGAACATCGATATACTCTACTTATGTTGGGAAGGTTATTACTAAAGGCGATCTTGGGGGGGCGTCGTATGGAAAATACATTGTTATAGAGTCGACTCATCCATATTATACCAATACTAAATTCTATCACTATTATTGCCATATGAGCGAGTTATCCTCATCTATACAAGTAAATACAACTTATCCAGCGGGAACATACTTGGGTTTATCTGGGCAAACTGGGAATGCTAGTGGACCCCATTTACATTATGAAATAAGAATGGGAGCAAATAACTGGTATGCCCAAAGGAATCCGGAAGGATTCCTTGGAAGAAGTAGTAAAGACAATTATGCAGCTCTTCGCGGAAAAGTCTTAACTTCATCGGGTTCCTACGCGCGGGCTATAAGAATATCTGGGGCCACGAAAGGTACAGATGTTAACTATGGGGCTTCATACTCATATTATGTTATGGAAAATGGTAGTGCATTTCCGGATGAAAGTGCATACGGTTTAAACTACTATATCACAAGAATCAATCCTGGAAGTATTACCTTAAATTACAATAATGGCGCGCGGACAAGTACCGTTAGCGCAAGTAGTAATACAGATACATTAGTACCAAGTGTTAGTTTGCCTTAAATCAAAGGAGGGAAAGCAAATGAAGACGAAAAAAATTATAATATTCATGACACTGATAATTGGATTATTGTCCATAGGTTATGTTTGTTTAGCAGAAGGCTCAGTTTTTTTTGCAAAGGATTCCATTATTGAAAACAATCCTGGTGGTATCAATAAGTATACAGCGGAGATATCCGATACTATTAAACTACAGGATATTACAGTTTCAGCTTCGGAAGAAATTGCTGACGATGGGAGTTTAATTTTTAATGTAAAGAATACATCGGACAACAGCATATTAGGGTCCTTTTGGTATAAGCCTTGGCTTGAAAACAGACCGATATATTTAAAACTAAGCAATGGCGATATCATTTTAGGCAAGGAAAAAATCTATAGCTATAAAGAGAAGAAAGTTGTGCCCCTAACTGAGGGAACCGGTCTCGAAACCGTATTTGATTATGATGTTTCCGGTGATAATCTGGCTATCGTTGGAAAGAGAAGCTCAAATAATGCAGGAATAGAAGTAGTCATAAAGAACTTGACTACTGGAAAAGCAAAATCCATCGATACATTTAAGTATTCCGGGTTTAATTACCCCGAAGTTATCTATTTAGGATGGAGCGATGGGAAGTTATTTTATGATTACTTCGAAAACACGCCTAAGATAAAAGAATATAGCTTACAGAATGACAAATCGGAAGTTTACTTTGAGGGGGCTGGTGAAGCTCAAGTATCGCCGGATGGAAGCAAAATTGTGTTTACACAGATCAACTTAAAGGACAGGCATGATTCTAAAATAGTTTTATCTGATTTAAAGAATAATCAAATAATTGCAACCCTTGACGGCTCAAGAAAATTATTTTGGGACAATGATTATCTGATTATAAAGAATGTAGATCAAGCAAAATTAGTCGTTTATGACATCAAAAATAAAGGGATTAAGGCTGGAGAATACCCTATCGAGGAGCAGCCCTATGAAGTTAATGTTACAGGCGATGGAATCAAAGTGAAATCTTACAGTTTTAAAAATGAAACCATTATAGATACTGAAAAAGAGTTTAATAAATAAGATTAATATCATTTTATCATTCAAAAATTGGGAGGTTATTCAAACTGAGTTTTTCTGGTTATTTTCTAGAAAACTTAAGCTTTACTCGGGAGCTTCTTTAGGAACCTCCCCCCGGGTCTGAACCCTCATAATTTCACACAGAATAGATTTAATGGAGACCTAAATAAGAGATATTATGCAGGTGATTTTCATATATATGTTGATTAAACTATGCTAAGGTGAAATAAAAGCGGGGTGATTTTCACCCTGCTTTTAGGTTGAGCGCAGAATAACGGGATTTAATTTTTGTGTGCTTGCTCTTGTTGTATTGTACGACAAACAAATTTTTTGCGAGGGCGGGTGGTCATACGGTTTTGTGCCTTTCACAGAAAAGGAAGGATCATAGATATGAAAAAAAATATAAAAATTATATTGCTAATATATGTTATTATAATTATAAGAATTACACTTTTTCCCATTAACCCTGTTATACGTATACAGTTATCCTTTATCGACTATAATTTGATACCATTTCAATTTTTAAAGGGTGGTTTTGATAAAATTCAATATTTTTTGTCACCAGAACATACTTATAGCATAAATATCATTGCGTCGACGCTTATTGACATGTATAAAAATTTTGCATGTAATATTTTATTATTTTGTCCTCTGGGTTTTTTATTACCAATGCTCTACGAGATAAATAATCGCTTAAAAAGAATAATAGTCATTAGCTTTGCTTCATCTGTCTCGATTGAAGTCCTGCAGTTGATTATTATAATTACGACAATAACACCTGGAAGGGCTTTTGATATTGATGATATTATTGCTAATACAATCGGCGGGATAATTGGATTTTACTTCTTCGTGATTTGTAACAAGTTTTATAAAAAGAAGCTTTTAAATAGGGAAACGCTGCATCCCTAGGCAGTTACAACCCTTCCTTCGGTCGGCCAGCCGAAACTTAAACCACTTTCTGCTCGAGGAAAGGCCTCCATCCAGTCAACCTTTCCTCTATGAATTAACATATCCCGGAGTTACAAGGACTTTAACCTTAAAGAATTTTATAGTAGAGAGTAAGCTAACCTAAATCTACACGTATATCACAATTAAAATAAAATAGCTATGGCTGAAGAGCACTCCTCATTATGATAAAGAAAGCAAGGAGTGCTCTTCAACTTCCAACATACACTCATGTTATTAGTTTATGACGAATAATGTTGGTATCAGCAGATTCCTATCTAGTTCTAAAAAGCGGTGACGTGAAGATAGTTAATAGGTTTTACCAAATGGTTAATCATCACAACTGAGTGTCCAACAATACAAGCCCAAACGCTCGGCACCTTCAACTCGCTTGTTCGTTTTGTAACGGGATGCTGTGTTTATACTTAGATGTTAAAGAAGTAACCTGTTCTTAATAAAACAGACACTTCAGAGTTAGGGCTTCTCCCAAATCCTTAGGATTATTAATTATTTTTGTTCAAAAGACCGCCCTCGCCGGTGGCAAGAGTCCGTTAGTCACGGCCACTGCATTAAGAGGGTCTTGGCAGTCAGGGGCCTCCAACGTTACATTGCCTAAGGCCTGATGTTTTCCACGTTGATACAAATTAAGAGGGGGAACGGGCAAATGGATAGTGCGGATGCCAATAAAAACAAGGTGAGGGAACTATTCTTTTTTATCCTATGCGGGTTAGTCTTGATTTGCAGTATTTCATTTAGTGTCTACGTTGCAAACTTAGATGAAATTAACAATAGGATTTTAGTAATGATATATGGGTTGATTATCAAACCTATAATAGGTGTGAGTGCTGCCTTATTGATTGCGGGTCTGCTAGCAAAAATAGGGGTACTTAACACAGACGTATTATCTGCAAAAGCAAAAAAGATACTGTTCTTTATTGGCTTGGTCTTGGTTACAATAACAGCTTTTTACATGCTACTGATGGGTTTGCTCTGTATGGGGTACCAATATGCGGGAACAGATAACTGGGTAAGCGCTGTAAACCGCAGTCAGTTATATCAAACACTTTACCAGCCATTTCGTTCCGTTTATTATAAAGCTGTTTATTTTTTCTATAATAATGTCGGTACCCTAGGCGCGCTCTTCCTATTTTTTGCCAAAAACAGATTGGAGAACGGGATTAGGGAGAGGCCAAATAAGACCAACATAAAAAAAGGAAACGTTGGGCAATTGCTTTTCTATAGTGTTTTCGGACTGGCTTTTATCTGCGGTGTCATCTTTCGAATATATATTGAAAAGACGGCGGAAAGCACATCTCATCATATTTTGACTGGAATCATCTATCTTGTTTGGGTTAAGCCTCTGGTTCTAGTGAGCGCTGCCTTATTGATTGCAGGTTTACTAACGAAAATTGGGCTCCTTAACGTAGACCACTTATCGGCAAAATCAAAAAAGATAATTTTCATTATGGGTCTTATCTTTGTTTCAGTAACAGTTTTTTACATGCTGCTGATGGGTTTGTTTTACACGGGACTCCAATATGCGGAAACAGATAATTGGGTAAAAGCTGTAATTAACAGTCAAGTATTTATCATGCTGACCAAGCCGTTTTTTTCTCTTTACGATGAAAAAATGTTCTTAATTCGCAATACTGTCTGCACTATAGGCGCTCTCTTCTTGTTTGTAACAATAAACAAATCTTAGATTTGTAAAAGGGGAGGTTGTTAAATAACTAAAATTATGTCCCATGGACTAGCACCTTGGTCACGGCAATATGACTATATAATTTAAAGCTCTTTTATCGTGACAAGGCATGTGGAGAGTATAATCCTGTTGCTCGCCAATACCCCTGAGGGGCGATATCCTGTCCTTATTCTTAAGTAAGAAGTTGTGAGGTTAATTTGTATAAAATAATAACTTTATTAAAACGGCAGTTCATAGCCCACACCGTTTCCATCATATTTTTATTGATAGGCTTTATCGTATCCATATTGCTTATATCCATTGGAACCAGTGCTGTACTTGGGTTAAAACAAGCCGCCATAATGAAAGAAAACGCCACGCCGCAAAATGCTTTGGCCATGACATATGCTTTTAGTAAAAAGTCCAGTTTTGACGATCATTTAGAAATAATTAAAAATATCTCCGTGAATTCCGGCGTTATGGTAGCGAACCACTCCCTTTATTTTAACGAAGATCAATCCAAACACCCCTTAACCGCTATCTTTTTTCAAGAAGAATCCAAATGGACTTATCCGTATTACGATGGAAGATATTTAAAAACAAGTGAAATAAATCAAGGAGCCAGCGTAATTTTAATCGGTAAAAACCTGTTAGGGCTTACCCATAAGAAAGATGGAATAAAGTACCTGGATATTGAGGGCGAAGAGTATGAAGTGATTGGCTTAATCGGTGTAAAAAATCAATATACGACATGGGATTCCAGAATATTGATGCCCCTTACGTCAGTCCCTGAGAGTACCAGGAGCGAAATTGAAAGCAGCGGCTGCACTATGATCTTGTATAATGATGAAAAACTGCCCATGGATGATTTTAATACCTTGAAGGATAAAATCCTTCAAGTGGATAAAGACGCCATGATCACGGCTGAGGAATTAAACCCAGGCAGCGAAAAGATTATCATTGATTTATTTGCACAGAAGGATAGTTTGGTGATTTTTACTCTCTTGGTTTATGTAATAGCCTTAATAAATCTGGTTAATATCACATCCTATTGGATCAATGACCGAAGATATGAAATTGGGGTAAGAAAAGCTTTTGGACATACGAACCTTCAGGTTGCCATGATGTTATTCTCGGAAATGTTTCTCGTTTTATTGACAGGCTGCATTATCGCCTTGGTTTTACATATGCTTTTAAACCAAATTTTAAGTAACATGCTGGATTATCCGTCAACTGTAACCTACGTTAATTGGTTAACGGCTATCATTTTCACAATGGCCTCGTCTCTTGCAGCAACAATCATTCCCATCGTCAAATCTATGAAAATTCAACCCATTGAAATCATGAGAAAGTAAAACCCAGCAGGAGGATAGCATGCCATCCATTAAGATTGCCTTAAAGTCTTTGGGAAAAAGAAAACTGACAACGATTCTTTTCATCGTGCAGTTTACAATTACTATTTATATGTTGCATACAGCCGTTATGGGTATCAAGACAAACTCTTATCAAGAAAAGTATCTCAACGCAGATATTGATAAAACAATGCATTTAACGCTATTCAACGTAACCTATGCCGAATACTTCAGGTCAAGTTTTCTCACCCTCGCCGAGTATATAAATAACCTGCCGGGAGTTGAAGGTTTTGGAGGGTACGACTTAACCAATACCTTTTTTGCAGAACTTGAGAATGATAACGCTTTTTTGACGAAAAGAAAGGAATTAACCAAAGGCTCCTTTAAGGAGCAATATCCTCATGCCGTCGAGATCATTAAGATGGATCAAGGAGTATATCAGCTAGCAAAATTACAAATAGTCCAGGGCAGGAGTTTTCAGGACAGTGACTTCAATCCGAATCAGAAAACGATTCCGATATTAATTGGCGAAGCTTATTCTCAAATAATAAAACTGGATCAGATGATAACAGACAGCAATACCGGAATTCAATATAAAGTGATTGGTTTTATCGGCAATGACAGCCGTTGGTTCAATGAGCATGATTATATCGGCAATAAGCTGGTCAGCCTGTCCGATAAATTCGTTGCCCCTTTTTCGTCTTCGGAAAATTCAATACTGGAAAAGTCCAACTCGTTATTTTATACCCTCAGCAATACTGAAGAGCAGGAGAATATCAGCATGCTCATTGAAAACAAAGCAAAGGAATTGAACCTCGGAATCGCGTGTAAATCGATCAGAGAAGAACTGCTCCTTTACAAACAAAATAACAGGGAGATTATGTTTAGCCACCTATTCATCTGTATCTTCCTGGGGGTTATGTCGCTCTTTGGGTTGATTACCGTCAGCGTCTCCACCGTTTTAGCCAGAAAGAGAGAATTTGGGATAAGGATGGTGACGGGGGCCAGCAAAGCGTATATTCGCTCTTTAATCATAAAAGAAAACTTTATTATTATTGCCATTTCCGCATTATTGGCAAGTTTAGCTATTTTGACGATGAATTATCTCGCCGTAAAACAAGCAATAAACGACGGAGAAATGATAAATCCAATGCAAGATAGCAGTCTGGAAACCGTCTTATTGTCAATCATCATTATTATGGGGATAACGTTTCTTTCATCGATACTACCCGTTCATAAGGTTAATTCCTTAAAACCGGTGGAAATGATAGGAGGCAATGATCGATGAATATCATTGAACTGAAAGAAATCTATAAGATTTACGGCAAAAGCGATTACCGGACTATCGCGCTCAATAATATAAATCTGGCCATAGAAAAAGGAGATTTTCTGGCGATTATGGGGCCCTCCAGCTCGGGAAAATCCACCTTCTTAAATATTTTAGGCTGTATGGATGTTCCTACAAGCGGAGAGTATTATTTAAACGGAGTTCTAATAAATTCGCAGTCCGACAGGGCGTTAAGCAATATCCGAAATCATACTGTCAGTTTTATTTTTCAGAATTTTGCTCTTCTCAAAGACTACAGCCTTTATGAAAATATTGAATTGCCCCTTCTTCATCGGAAAATACCGTCTAAACAAAAAAAGGAAAAAATCATGCATTATTCCTCAAAACTTGGAATAAACAGTATTCTTCGGAAAAAACCTCAGGAAACATCGGGTGGCCAACAACAACGGGCGGCCATCGCCAGAGCACTGGTGTGCGAATCAGAAGTCATTTTGGCTGATGAGCCAACCGGCGCGTTAGATCAAAAAACGGGAGAAAATCTGCTGTTGCTGTTAAAACAAATTAATCAGGAAGGGAAAACAATTTTGATCGTGACCCACGACAGCAAAACGGCAAACTATGCGAATAAGATAATAACAATTAATGACGGCGAAATTGTTTGACGCTGCTTTATTGAATTTAAAGCCACATCGGCGTTTGCTTATTATTGGAGTGGATGGGCAGAGGCAGCAGTTGGTAGAAGCGCTGTCTAAGTGATTGGCCCTAATAGACTGAAGGTGATTGTTCATTGGAGCAGCTTAAAAAAGATATTAAAAAAGACATTGTTGTTACCGTATGCATTTTAGCAACGATTGGGCTTATCATACTGGGGAGACAATTCTTTGCTTATGTCGAATTCCGAATGAAATTTTGTATTCCCCTCTACAGCGAGACTGATATCCTTCTTCATGATCCGAACTCTAATTCTATGATGCTAACAAATGAGGAAGATATTAAAGAGCTACTTGATTCAATGAAATCAATTAAGTTTGCAGGCATTAGGCCACTTACTCCTACTTTTGCAGACAATAGCCCCTACACAATAAGTGTTAGAGCAAAAAACGGCCACTATTTGCTTAATGTATCTGATGATAGTACGCAATCTTATTTTCGTGGCGAACATGATGCCAAAATAGTTCACTACGAAGAAACCTTGAGAATTGTTAAACGACTTTTTGAAGGGCAAAGTACAGACTATAGAGAGTTTGAAATGAGTTTTTTAGTACGGAAGAGACATTGCCATGATTCGGTGCGTTGGATTTGCTTAGTACCGGCATCACCTATGGCATCTGCTTGCCTGGGACACTTTATACAAAGAAACCATAGAAGCAGCCGATGTTCTCTATGGCATCACCATGGAGGAATCGGGCGTCTCCCAAAAAATATCAAACTCCTTTGAGGGGCTTGAGCTAACAGCATTACTTTAATTGATACTTTTCCGCATACAAATTTTGCTCATAAGGGGCTCTCCGTCCGGGACACTTCTCTCTGGGACAAAGCTGACAATTCTCGTAGCTTCCTTCCTTAGAAAAACGGAAACCGGATACTGTTTTGATAGGGCTCATGAGGAAGCTTTCTTTCAGTTCCACCCCGATTAAGCTTTTGACGTCACCTAAAAGTTGGAATAAAGGTGCTTGTTCTTTGAGCGGCCAATCTTCAAGAGAACCGGGATTCATGTTGACGGCATGGCCTAAATTATATTCTTCTGCAATTTGGGAGAAAAATGCCACCCGGGCGGAATGCATAACTGCTTCCATAATCCCATCGGCACAATAGGATTCAAACATATGATGAAAGGTTTTTGCCCATCTTTCAAGCTCTTCTCCGCAAGTGATAACATAAGGGACGACTTTAAAGGTTTCCGCCAGGTTGACCCGCAATACTCTGCTGGTGAACTTAAACCCATCCACGACGACAAAATCTTCTCCTTTGGATTCTATATAGGCCAATCGGTAGGCAGCCTTGGGCTTGCCGATTGTCAATGCTTGCTCAATCATGTTTTCTACATCCTCGACATAAGGTTTGCCCGGCTTGATATGTAAATGTGTAAAAAGCCAATCCCGATCGATAGTAAAAGGAATAGCCGTCATTACTTTGGTATTCATTTATTACCCTCCTCGTATAATTGATTTAGTTCCTGCCCCACGAGTCCCAAAAACTAATGGAACGTGGGGTATTTAAATGACCATAGACAACTGGAAATTCAGTAGATATGGTCAACAGCAACAAGATGCACACAGGATAACGCATACCCCATGCAGCCGTCGTGCCTGTGGGCAGTGTGGACAAGTCAACCCCAAGGCATACTTCAAATTCGACTTGTCCAAAGCCTGTTGGGAAAGCTCTTTTAAGACAGACCCCAAAGGGCTTTTCCACAGGCTGGCACTGTCCACAGGCTCAGGTGAGGAATACCTGAGATTCCTCAGATCGTTCTTTGACAACAAAAAAGTAGTTAAGTTTGTTGGGATTTCAAGCAAAATGGTACCGTGAGGTTCGTTCTGGCAAAGCCTTTTCCTCCTTGAGGCTCTGACCTCTTTTTAAGTCTGACTGCCAGCCCACAATTTGAACTTTTAACTCGAAGGTTGCACAGCTTAAAGGGAACTCCTCCGATAGTAGCAGATCGGTTGGATCCGAGGTCTTTTTAGGACAAGTGCTGATTCGGCGAGGTTGTTGACCTGTTGTGGTGCCTGGTCCCAACGTTAATCTTACAAATTGTTTGGCTCAGAAAGTGAGGTGATTTTAATTGAGTTTATTTGTCGGTATTGATGTGAGTTCCAGTGATTTTAAAGTGCGAATCTTAGATGAGCGTGGTAATGAACCGGTTAAAAGGCTACGGGCTTTGAATGATCAGCCTGGTTGTGAGCAAGTTGCCCGATATCTCTTTGACGCCTGTGCTCAAGTGAATGTGGACCGGCTGGTTATTGGTTTAGAGGCCACTTCCGTATACAGTTGGCCGTTACAAATGTTCTTAGCGGAAGACCATTCTTTAGCCCCTTTGCAGCCCCAAATTTATTCCTTTAACCCCAAGGTCGTTGCTAATTTCAAGAAGGCTTATGTGGACCTTCCGAAAAACGATTGGATTGATGCCTGGGTCATTGCCGAACGTCTACGCTTCGGTCGGCTCCCAGAGGGCTCTCAGGTCGATTTCCGCTACTTACCGTTACAGCGCCTCACTCGCTTTCGGTGTCATCTGATTGAGATGATTTCCAGAGAGAAGAATTATTTTCTCACGAACTTGTTCTTGAAGTTTAGCACGCTTGCCCAAGGTGCGGTTTTTAGTAACACTTTCGGCGCTACTTCTGAATCCTTGACACTTGAGTTTTTTTCTCCAGAAGAGGTTGCGGCTCGACCGCTTGATGAACTGATTGATTTCCTCATGGAGAAAGGAAAACGTCATTTCGAGGATCCGGAAACCAAAGCCAGAGAGTTGAAGGAAGCTGCCCGCAAGGCCCATCGACTGCGTGGAAGCCTATTGCAACCCATTAACCTTATCCTGGCCACGAGCATTGAAACCATCCACACATTGGAGAAGCAGGTAAAGAAAATCGATAAGGCAATCGAAGCAGAAATCAGGCATTTCCCGAATACGCTCATTACCATTCCCGGTATTGGCCCTGTGCTTTCAGCGGGTATTATTGCTGAGATCGGAGACATCCGTCGTTTTCCGAATGAAGGAGCCTTAGCAAAGTTTATTGGGTTAACCTGGCGTACCCACCAGTCAGGTGATTTTACAGCCGATGACACACCCTTAACCCGAACTGGCAACACCTACTTGCGCAGTTATATCATCCAGGCTGCTAACTTAGTACGCCAAAAGGAACCAGAGTACAAGGTCTTCTACCAACGTAAATTTTCGGAAAGTAAGACTCATCATCATCGCCGTGCTCTCGTGCTTACTGCACGCAAACTCGTCCGTATGGTTGATGCTCTGCTACGCAGCAACCAAATCTATAGGCCACATGGCAATAGGGGGAATGCAAACCAAGCATGAATTGCGCTAACCGATACTCCATTTTTGTAACTTTTTCCCACGATAGTTTGGGAATGAGATGATTTCTTGTTGCCTTTTTTTGCCCACTGATTATTAGCTAACTGAAAATTTGACTCGCTTAGAGTCTTGACATATTACCGAAGGACTTAATTAAAATGGATTACTTTAATTATGGCATAACAGGAATTTTCTCACAATCATAACCACTATGTCATTTTTTATGCCCAAAAGGGGAAGTTATACCCCCTGATGGTTTTTGCTCCTTAGATTCATGCTATAATCTATAATAAGAATATTTTGAAAATTACTCATATCATTGCTTTTTAAAACCTTTAAAACAGGAGGGGGAACATGCCTTATATTAAAGTCCAAGGGAAAAATATTTTTTTCCGGCAAAACGATAAAGCTATTTCCCACAGACCGACCATCTTATGTGTGCATGGTGCCGGGGGAACTGGAAAAAAATGGGCAAATCAACTATCCGGACTCAGGGATTTTCATCTTATTGCTCTCGACCTTCCCGGACATGGACTTTCGGAAGGAGAAGCGGTTGATTCCATACAGAGTTATAAGGAAAGCATCTGGGAATTTGTCCAAGCCATGAAGTTAACATCTTTTGTCATTGCGGGGCATTCCATGGGCGGCGCGATTGCCCTGCAGTTTGCTTTGGACTATCCGGAGTGGTTAAAGGGCCTGATTACTGTTGGCAGCGGCGGCAGGTTGAGGGTGAACCCTGTGATGCTGAAAAGCTTGTCACGGGGAGAGCATCCACTGGAGAGTATTCGATTCAGCTATTCTCCTAAGGCTGCTGCAAAGATTCTGGAAGATGCTGCTGAAGAAATGAAAGCTGTGTCAACTCAGGTTTTATGGGCGGATTTCCAAGCTTGCGATAATTTTAATGTAATAGATAGTATCCAGCAGATTAATCTGCCTACTTTAGTTATTTGCGGGCAGGAGGATAGAATGACGCCGGTTAAGTATTCCGAATATCTTGCTCAGCAAATACCTCAGGCATCACTTGTGCTCATTCCGGAGGCGGGTCATATGGCTATGATCGAACAGCCGGAAGCTGTCAATAAGGCGATCACGGAATTCATGATGGATAGCTTGAATCCCGCCCAAAGATAGGGATAAGGTAGATAGAAGGATACTCCTCTTTTTGTAAAGAGAGGTATCCTTTGATTTTTTCAAGCAATATAGCTTTGCCCCTCAATTCATCTTATCTATGCGGAATAACAGAGAGAAGGGGGCATGAAAATGACAACATCAGCTATGATGAGTCCTGTGGAAGTAAGCAGTAATACATTGATGGCAAAAAAACAGCCACTAGGGCTGCTTAAGGTTGCATTTTAGATTCGTTAATACCGAGAGCGTCTTTAATTGATGTTTGAAGGAGCTGCGAGAAATTTAGACCTGCTTCCTCCCCGGCATCCCGTAACCATTTAGGTAAAGTGCAGTTTTTAGTTACGGATTTATTTTTAGCTTCATTGCGATAAGGAGGTAAATATACTTCTATGAATACAATGCGATCACTGGCATCATACAAGGTAATATCTTCTGGAGCAGAAGGGATAGGGAGAGGCAGAGCTTGTTCTTCTTTTTCTATGACTAAATTGGCAAGCATTTCTTTAGCCCTTCGGATACCATCGGTTATATCTAAACTTAAGATGGCGGTGCCGGGGAAATCAGGAAAATACATACCAAGGCCTTCATCGTCAGCTTTTTCGACAACAATGGGATAAATTAAATGATTGGTCAAAGTTATCAACTCCTTTGGGAATTTTATATTTATTAGTCGCTTGCACCTAGGATTAGAATTTAACTCCTGATGAGCGTTCTATACTATTAAGTGTTCCTTTCGGGATGACCTGACCGCTATGATGGTAACTTATATCTGCATATTTGGTCGGATCATTTTTGTGTATGTATCGTTGGTGACTTGTACCTTTGCCATGGTTTGGGGATTTGATAAAACCTTCTTCTTTTAGTTTTTCAAGAACTTTTCTTACAGTAATTTGCTTCCCCAACCGAATGTCCCCCTTGCTAACATCAGAATAACACGTGTTATATATGCGTGTCAATGGTGCGCGTGAAGGTTTAATTTCACAGGGGCCTTAAGAAATCAAAGGGTTCCTCAATAGTTCATCCTGAAAAAGGGAATAGAAGGAAGTTGTCGAAAACTATGCTATAACGCCATTGTTTTAAATAGTGGAGGGGTGGACACGAAACGGCTTATAATCTACCTGCTTTATGGGACCGGACTTTTGCTCCTCATTTATCTGGGGGTTCATCACCATGAAGAGCTGCGTTTGATGGCTGGCAGAAGCTTTGATCAGACTCCGCTTTTCAGGTTCGTGGCTTTCTTCGCCATAGTGTTTGGGACTGAGTTGAGTCCATGAGGAGTGGGAACTCTTGAGTATCTTAACCAGAGGAGGTCCGGTCATTCAATAATCTTTTTCAATCTGTGGCTGAATGGGGAAAGATACGTTTAATTTATTGACTCAAAGTCATCTTGGAGAAAGTAATTCCAATGTCACCGAAAGAGCTCGGCATTGCTCGCTTGCTTTTGATATCTGCCAAAACAAATGGTATACTTAGGAAAAAGAATACAGCTAAGAGGAGCGGGAAGATGAAAAAGAATTACCTTCTGCTGCTAACGGCGGCTTTGCTGATAAGTTCGATTTTATTAGGGTGCAGCAAGAGCCAGGCACCGGCAAACCAGCCGTCCCAAGCAGGCAATGACGCCACGGCGGCGCAAGAGCTCATAGTGGGTATGGAACTGGCCTATCCGCCTTTTGAGATGACTGATGAAAAAGGGAACCCGACAGGTGTCAGTGTTGATTTTGCCAAAGACTTAGGCGCAGCTTTGGGCCGACCGGTTAAAATCGAAAACATGGCGTTCAGCGGTCTTATACCGGCTTTGCAAACGAAGAAAATTGATATGGTTATTTCTTCAATGACGATTACGGACGAACGGAAAAAAACCGTTGCTTTTTCTGATCCCTATGCCAAAGCTTGGCTGGCCTTGTTGATCAATGAGAAATCTTCGGTGAAAGAGGTTAAGGATCTCAATGCGCCGGGGCGTAAGGTGGCCGTCAAGAATGGTACGACAGGGCATATTTATGCCCAAGCCAATCTGCCGCAAGCAGAAATCATGGTTTTTGAGAAAGAAAGCGCTTGTATTCTCGAAGTCGGCCAAGGGAAAGCCGATGCTTTTATCTATGATACCTTGAGCATCTACAGAGCCTGGAAACAGAATGAAAAGACGACCCGTGCCAATTTGAATCCATTCCAGGATAAAGTTGAAGAATGGGGCGTGGCCTTGCGCCAGGATGATAAGGAATTGACGGCTAAGGTCAATCAATTCATCGGCGAGTACAAGAAGAACGGCGGCTTCACAAGACTAGCGGAAAGATATTTGCCTCAAGAGAAAAAAGACTTCGCTGCTCTGGGCGTGAAATTTTTCTTCGACTGATTTTTTGCCTGCTTACTTAAAGTCATGGATTGCCGTGCAAACTCCGTGCCGCAGCATTGCGGCGCGGAGTTCTCGATTTTGCGGTAAGGATAATAGTCAAAACGAATAGAATGAATACAAGATAAATAAAAAGACGAATAGAAGATGAGTAGAAGACGAGTTGAAGCGGGAGAGGAGGGAATCCTGGTTGAATCGGCCGAATTTATTGTGGAAAAATGAAGAATCTCATCATCCCACTCGTGTGCAGCAAGCCTTCAATATCGCACTGGTCAGCGCCTTTATGCTGGGCGTCCTGCTTTGGGCTTTTTACAGCCTCGACTACACGCTGCGACTGGACACCGTTTATCTGTATAGGACCAAGTTTATCGACGGCTTCCTGATGACGATCATTATTGCTTTTTTTTCCCTGATCTTAAGCCTGATCATCGGGAGCTTCTTGGCGTTTGCCGGAAAATCAAGATTTTTGCCTTTGCATTATTTTAGTAAGGCCTATGTGGAAATCATCAGAGGAACTCCGCTGCTGGTCCAGATTTATGTGTTTTTTTATATTATTGCTACCGCGATGCACCTCAGTAATCGTTATGTCCTGGGGGTCATCATTTTATCGGTTTTTTCCGGGGCGTATATCTGTGAAATTATCCGGGCAGGGATTGAGAGCATCGAAGCGTCTCAGATCGAAACTGCGCGATCACTTGGCTTCACATCATACCAACGCTATCGTTATATCATCATTCCCCAGGTGTTCAAAAGGATCTTACCGCCATTGGCCGGCCAGCTGGTGTCATTGATCAAGGACTCTTCCCTTTTGTCGGTGATTGCCGTCAGCGAGCTGACCAAGAACGTTCAGGAGGTGGATTCATTCACCTTTGCCACCTTTGAGAACTACATTGTGCTGGCGCTTTTATACATGATCCTGACCGTACCGATTTCCTATGCCTCGAAGGTTTTGGAAAGGAAATTCAATTATGAAGCTTAAAATCAGCAATCTGGAAAAAGCTTTTGCCGGCAAAACAGTGCTTAAAGATATCAATATCGATTTGGAATATTTTCGCTCCCTGGCGATTATTGGCCCTTCAGGAGGGGGTAAATCCACGCTTTTGCGGATGATCGCCGGTTTGCAAAGACCTGATCGTGGGGAAATTCACATTAATGGCGAAAGAATCCACTATTCGGAAACGCTTTTGCACGAATACCGCAAAACCATTGGCGTAGTCTTTCAGTCTTACAATCTATTTCCGCACCTGACAGCCCTGGATAATATCACTCTGCCTTTGACGGTTGTTCATAAATTCAGCAAAGAGAAAGCCGAAATAATCGCTTTGGATCTGCTGGATCGGTTTCAATTAAAAGTGCATATGGATAAGAAACCCCATCAATTGTCGGGAGGGCAGCAGCAGCGCATTGCGGTAGCCAGGGCCTTGTCCATTGAATCCCGTTTTTTGCTCTTTGATGAACCGACCTCGGCTCTCGATCCGGAGCTGACCAGCGAGGTTCTGGACATGATTAAAGAGCTTCAGGAGCAGGACAAAGATTTAATTCTTGTGACTCATGAGATGGGGTTCGCCCGTCAGTCCTGCGATTATGTACTTTTTATTGCCGATGGTCAAATTATCGAACATGGATCCAGCGCAAGAATTTTTAAAGAGCCGCAAAGCCTGGAACTGAAGAATTTTCTTAATAAGATTTTAGAATGGAGATAAGACAGAGTCCTGAAGGCCACCTCCGGCTATTCAGGACTCTGTTTGCTTATGAGGGCTTATAGTTTACTCATCCATTGAACTGATTAACTGAATCAAGTTCTCTTTTATCTTCCTGATCTCCGCCACCGGCTCCCCGCCCAGATCAAAGAGGGCTTTTCCTTCCAAGTCAGCATCCATAATCTCTCTGCTGAAAGTGACCTGGCCCAGCAGGGGAAAATCGCTCAGAGCCTCCCCCACGAACTCCAAATCTTCAGCGCTCCTTACTTTGCTGGCCACCACAAAAACCCTTTGAATCCCCAGATCACGGGCCAGCTCCTGAATTTGCCGTGCCGTCTGCACACTCCGCCGTCCCGGCTCGACTACCACGATCAAGGCGTCCATCGCGCCTGCCGTTCCCCGGCCCAAATGCTCGATGCCGGCTTCCATGTCCATGATGACCACTTCGTCTCTTTGCACCAGAAGGTGCTGCATCAGCCGCTTGATCAGGGTGTGCTCCGGGCAGACGCACCCTGAGCCGCCCTGTTCCACCGTCCCCATCAAAAGCAGCTTAACCCCTTCATGCTCCACGCAAAACTGCTCCGGCAAATCGTCCACCTTCGGGTTGAGGATGAAAAAAGTGCCATAGCCGCCATCGGCCCCCGTCCTCTCCTCAGCCAGTGCCTTCATCTTGGCGAAGGGAGTGATTCCCCGGTAGTTCTCCTCAGGAATGCCCAGAGCAGAAGCCAGATTAGCATCAGGGTCTGCATCCACCGCCAATACCCGGTAACCGTCAGCTGCCAATAGGCGGGCCAAGGTTCCGGAAAGGGTCGTCTTGCCGACCCCGCCTTTGCCTGTCACCGCTATTTTCATCGCTCTAACCCCCTGTTTGTTGTTTCTATAGATTTAATCCCGCCCGTTTCTCCTGAATCACAGCGAATAACTTCTTGACCGCCTCTTCCGGATCGGTCTCAACGATAAAATAGCCCCCGGTAATATCTTTGATCTTCTCCGTCAACACTTCCGTTACCACCTGGGACCCCAGGACTTGAGGGACTGTTCCCAGATGAGTGGGCAGGCCTAAGGCCACGGCCCAGGTGCCGATGGCTACTGCCTTTTCCGACATAGCTTCAGGAGCGGAGGCCACCAGGGGCAGGCGATCCAGATCGACTCCCAGCTTTTGTGCGATGGCCACAGCCACAGAAACGGCACGGGTATTGTCTACGCATGATCCCATGTGAAGAACCAGGGGCAGAGGGCCATTTAAACCATTGGCCTGGCCGATGGCCGTCAGGACAGCCTTCAACCCGTCCCCTGCATAGGCCAGGGTTGCTTCCTGGGTCATCAGTCCATGCTTGGCCAAAGCACCGGCTCCACAGCCTGTCGCTAAAAGAAGAACATTGTGGGCTGCCAGCCCCTTGGCCAGTTCAACAAAGCTTCGATCCTGAAGGGTGTTGGTGCTGTTGCAGCCGGCAAACAGGCAGATCCCTTGAATATTGCCATTCACGATATTGTCCAATAAAGGTTGAAGAGGATCGTGGGCATCAAGCTGGCTCAAGGCTCCGATTACCGCTTCGGCGCTGAAACCGACGATAGCTTTTTCCTTAACCTGAGGGATATTCACCCGCTTGGGATCCCGGCGCTGGTAGGCATCCACAGCCAGTTCCAGAATTTTTCTGGCCGACTCCACCGCATTTTCCTTATCGAATTGAACATGGGTAGCACCGGGGATTTTGGTGGTAGACATGGTCGTAATAAGCTGAGTATGGAAACATTGGGCAATGGCTCCCAGGGAAGGCATAATACATTGAACATCCACCACCATGGCTTCCAAAGCTCCTGTTAGAATAGGCATCTCCTGAGAAAGATAGTTGGTCGCCAGGGGCACTCCATGGCGTACCATCACTTCATTCCCGGTACAGCATACACCAACGATGTTAAATCCGCCTGGTGCTCCGGCTTGCTTAGCCAGGTCATTCAGCATCGCCGCCGCATCGCACACCACCTCACTGAGCAGGGGATTATGCCCATGGACGGCAATATTGATGGCATCCTCCTTAATGACCCCCAGATTGGCCTCGGTCACCGTAGGTGCAGGAGTTCCAAAGAGAGCATCGGAAAGCTCGGTGGAAAGATACATTCCTGTGTAATCGGCCACCGCTCCTTTTACTCCTCCCAAAAGAATATTCACCGGATCGGCATCACATCCCACATGAGTCCGGCTCATAATCTCAGCGACGGCAGCATCGATATTGTGAGGCATGACATCCCATTGTTTTAATTTGGCCGCCCGCTCTTGTGTCATGGTCAATTCTGCCCAACGGCAGGGAATTTTAGAATCCTGGCGGGAGTAATCCTCCAGGGACGCGTCAGCTACTTCTTTGGTCAATTCGCGAATACTTTTCCCTTCCCAATCGATCCCCAGCCTTTGAGCTATTCTTTTCAGCTTTTCTTCGTCTTTGATTGTATAGGCAGAGGCATTTCCTTTGCCGACCTCCCGCATAGTCAGGGCAATATGGCGGCCGTGGTCGGAGTGGGAGGCTGCTCCGGCAGCAATGCCGCGGATCAGATTGCGGGCCACGATGGTATGGGCATCGGCGCCGCAAATACCCCGTTGGGCTCCCTTGCCAAAGGGATCGACCCGGCAGGGGCCTTTCCAGCAAATGCGGCAGCAAATCCCCATTTTGCCAAAACCGCACTGAGGCTGCTGATCTTTATGGCGATCCCAAACGGTTTGGATCTTGTCTTTTTCCGCCACAGGCAACAGTTTCTGGACTGCTTCATCAATGGAAAATCTTAAACTCATGATCCGTCCTCCTTTAGTCTACAACACTCTGCATTCGCTATCCCTTTCAGAGACTGAGCGAAAGGACTTTTGTCGGGCAGGCCTGAATACAAGCGCAGCCTTCTGCTTTAATTTCTTTATTCCGGCTAAAACACAGGTCACATTTGAGGGCTTTGGTCCGGTTGCTCTTTTTTCCATCCGCTCTTTCCACCATTTCCGTGGTCATGGTGATGGAACCGAAAGGGCAGGCCCTGGCACAAAGCTTACAACCAATACAAGTTTCCCGGTTAAGCTTGACGAGCCCCTCTTCTTGATACAATGATCCGTTCGGGCAAACTTTAACACATGGGGCATCCTCACATTGCCGGCATTGAGTGAGTACCACCGTAGTTCCTTGCTGCACTACACTTACTCTTGGCTTAAGCTTCATTTGGCCAGCCGCCGCTCCTTCGATCTCATATCCGGCATGGGCCAGGCCACAAGCCAGTTCACAGCTTTTGCAGCTTAAACAACGGCTGAGATCAGCATGGATGAAACGGTTCTTTCCCTTAGACATAAAGCACACCTCCTCATCTCCGCCCCTTCATCACTGGAAAGAGCAAATTATGTCGGTTTCATCGTAGCATGCAGGATTGCAGAATTATGTCAATCAGTTGACAAAAGAGAGCGAATTTTCGCTCTCCTTTGTCTATAAAAACTATTTTATTGACGGCTTGGTTTTATTTCAGCTGATCATTCTTATCGAGCATCTTCTTTAACATGTCCATGTCTTTAATAATAAGGGTTCTCCTATTCACTTTCAGCAAGAGGCCGTTCTTGTAAAAATCATTGAGCAGAAAGGATACGGTCTGGCGGCTTGTTCCTAATATAGTTGAGATATCCTCCACATTTAATCCCAACTCCAGCTGAATTCCCTCAGCCACCTGACACCCTTTATCTTTGGCCGCATTGATTAAAAATTCGGCTAATCGGGTGTGGGCTTCCTGAAAGACCAAGCCATTGATAATAGTAATAGAGTTTTTCAAAAGATCTCCCAATACTTTAATCATGATCAGAGAGAATTGAGGATAGCGGGTGATCATCTCGCCAAACTTTTTCGTCTTGGCCACCAACAGTACGGTGTCATTATCCAAAGCCTGGGTAAAGGCTCTGGTATGCATGGAGAAGATATCTCCTGGTTCTAAAATAGATAGGGTAAACTCCTTATCTTCATAAGATAAAAAAACCCGCACCCGCCCTTTTTTAACGAGCATGACTAAATTCTCTTCGTGATTGGGCAGAGAGATGATCTGCTTCTTTTGGAAAGTCCGCTCCTGAAATATGGATAGAAGGTCACTGTATTCCGGTGACCCCAAGGCCTCGATCAAATCAATATCGGTCAATTTCATTCTGGCAGGCATGATGCTCCACCTTTCACTGTTATGTATGAATTTCTTTTTAATTTCCCCTATTATAACCAGCACCCTATGAACATACAAGCCCTCTCATGATTCGACAGATCAGACAAATAAGCAGCCATAAAACGAAAAGCGAGTCCAGGTTTTACACCAAAGGACTCGCTTTCCTTGCACTGCACGTATCCATCAATTTCCCACTTTCTCCTCCAGACATTTCAACAGAAACTTCCGCAGAGTTTTCCGATACTCCCCATACACATCCTTATCAATCATAAGCAGCAGGTTCAGCTCATAAGTCAGTTCTTTGAATGCCCTTTCCAGAGCTTCAAATTTAAAAGCAACTTTATGGGTAGCGTTCTTAATTTGGGCGGCAGTAAGGTCAGCCCTCAGCTTTTGATTGCTCTTGAAGAGCGGCTTTTCTTTGAGCTTGCTGTTCTCAGCCTTCCTTTTCTCCACATCCTGCTCCAGATTTTGTTTTTCCTTCTCCAGTTCCCCAGCCTTGGTCTTCAGGTCGTCACGTTCTTTTTTCAGCTCACTGTTTTCCGCCTTTTCGCCCTCCAGAGCTTTCTGCAGTTCCTTGTTTTCCTGCTCAGTCTCCTCTTTTTCCCACCTGGCCTGCTCCCGCTCCTTGATGGCCCTCTGCAGCTGGCGTACGGACATATTTTCGATATCCAGTTCGGCAATGAACTCTACCCGCTCTTCTTCCGGAACATCCAGCAGAGTCAGTGCCTGGGAGTAGGATAAAATCTTCAACGTTGATGATTTTGCTTTTTCCTCCCCTGGGGAGTCCCCCCTGGTCTGCCCGTACTCCCGGGCGACTTTCATATATCTCTCTGCCGTAAGCTGGGAATAACTCACATACTCCTGCAGCCATTTTCCCCATTCTCCGTGAGGAAGAAGCGCCTTGGCCTCCATCAGCCGCCGGCCTATCTCCACAGCACAGGATAACTGGATTCTCCCGGTGGACTCTTTATAGTTGTTGATCTCCGCCGCGATGATCTGCGGAGTGCGTTCCTTTACCAAATCATTCATGACAATTCCTTCCCGGTTTTTAATATAGTATATGGACTTGACATGACAGGTGTGACAACTTATAACACCGGCAAAGGGATTATAAAAAATAAAAATTAAGTGCTGAAGAGGCAGGGAATGGGGAAATATAGGCGGATTTTCAGGATTGACTTATATTTCTTACACATGTAATATATAATTATCTTACAAATGTAAGAAATACCGTGATGTAGTGGTAATCTATTTTGGAATACAGCGTTGGAGGTGCCTATCTTGAAGACAATCCCCCAAATCTCTGAAGCGGAACTGGAAGTCATGAAAATACTATGGGAATTAAAGAGCTGCACCAGTGCCCAGATCATAGAAAGATTAGCGGAAGTATCGGACTGGAAACCCAAGACCATCCATACCCTGATTACCCGGCTGGTCTCCAAAGAGGCGGTCAGCGCCGTCAAAATCGATGGTAAATCCTATCTCTATTCGCCTGGTGTCAGTGAAGAGGAATATAAACGCTATGCCAATCAATCCTTTTTGCATAAGCTCTATAATGGTTCACTCAATCTCATGCTGGCCAGCTTCATTAAAGAGCAGCATCTATCCAAAAGCGAGATAGAAGAGCTTAAAAAAATGTTGGATGAGGAGATGTAGACATGGAAGCTGTCTTTAAGATAGTTTTAACCACATCTTTCTATGCCGGCATTGTCGGGATGGTCATACTCCTTGTTAAAAATCTGTTGCAAGATAAGCTCAATCCCCGCTGGCATTATTGGCTGTGGATAGTCCTGCTGGTCAAGTTAATCATCCCCTTCGGCCCGGAAAGCGCCTTCAGTTTATATAACATTCTTGAACCCCTGTCCCAGGAAATCAAATTTTCCTCTGTGCCGGAAACAGTCGGCGATGCAGGCATCTATTCACCGGAGGGGACTCAAGCCGGGAATGAACGGCCTGGGCTGCCGGCCCAAGAGCCCGTTGCTTCAGCCCAAAATCTCCGTACATATGTGGCAGACGCGCTCCCGATTATTTGGCTTTCAGGGTTGCTTTTGATGTTTGTCTGGCTGGTCTATGCCGGTTTTTCCTTTGCCGGAAAGCTAAAGACCCATGCCCAGCCGGCATCCCCTGCTGTTCAGGCCCTACTAGAGGAATGCAAAACAAGGGCTGAAGTAAAAGGGGAGATCGCTGTCTTTATTCAGGATATCGTCAAAGTACCTTCCTTGGTCGGCATGTTCAAGCCAAGGATCTTACTGACTCCGGATACATTACGCCTGAAAGAACAGGATATTTCCTATATCCTCCTGCATGAACTCAGCCATTACAGGAGAAAGGATCTATGGGTTAACTATCTGCTGCTTATTCTGCAAATCATTCATTGGTTTAATCCTGTGATCTGGTACTGCTTTAGGCGTATCCGCCAGGACATGGAAGTTGCGGCAGATGAGGGGGTTTTAAGCTTACTGAAGGTAAGCGAGCATAAAGAGTATGGGAAAGCCCTGCTGGCGGTGCTGGAAACGATCAATACAAAAACGCGATTAATGCCGAGATTAATCGGTATGGTCGATGAACGGAAAAATATCGAGAGAAGGATCAGGATGATTAAAATGGCTGATTTTTTTAAGAGCAGGAGGAAAAGGGTTATTCTCACCGGCATTCTCTGTGTGGTGATTTTAGGCGGCCTTTTATGGACATCGGCTTCGGCCCGGGTGACATCTGATGAGGGCGGTGAGGATACCGATGCCATCTCCCAAAATTCAGCGGCTCAGCCCGTGACCGGTCAATCCATCGAAGAAGCTGTAAGTCTCGCTGTTAAAGAAAAAGGGAAGGGGTACCTTGAGGGAGAGGCCCTGACCGAAGGCCACAAGATACTCGAAGTCGAAGAAAAGGACGGGACAGTGATTGCCTACACCGTAGCCAGCATCGGCTGGTTTGGTTTTGAAAACGGTATCTTTACCGGCGTCAGCGGCAGCGGAGCCATTCCCACCGTGATGACCTTTGCCAAAAATGCGAATGGAGAATACAGCCTGCTGGAATATAAGGAAGCTGAGGATGGGGGTGGATATGGGGACTCCATTAAAAGGAATTTCCCGCAAAGATTATGGGATAGCATATTCTCCGGCGAACATTATCCGGAATTAGTGGTGCAGAAAGAAGCACAGGCCAGGCAGTATCTGCAGAGTATCGGCAGGGATGCCCAAGTCAGCCAAGGATATGTGGAGAAAAAACTGGTTGATATTAATGTAGAGGCTTCCAATAGACTGTTTGCCGAGCTTACCAAAGGGGATGCCGAGCTGAACCGGTTCCCTTACTGGATCGGGACGAAAGAATACCTTGATCAGGGAGAGCGGTTTATCTACGAAACTTCTCAGGGTAAAACCAGTGACGGATATGATCTGGTAACCTTTCGCAAGAGTAAAGAAGATGGCAGGATAGAGCGGGAGTATCAGTATAAAATTGTCGGGAACGAACTGACACTGGTCTTTTTGCAGAGTACCCCGGAACTTAAGCCATAGTCTATTCCCCGGAAGCCCCTGTGCCCTATTTGAACAGCACAATCCTATAGCCCGTTTTCTTTAGCTTTCCTCGTCTAATGAAATGATTAAAGGAAAACTCAGATATCCACAGGATGTTTGAGTTTTTTCTGATATTTTACCTTAACTTAACCTGCTCCTAATTAAAACTTAGCGGTAGTGCGCTATAATCAGTCAATACTATTGTTCCCAAGGGACTTGACCCGAACTGAAATTACAGGGGAGAAATTGTCTATGAGCAAGCTGGAGAGGAATTGGATACTTTATGATGTGGGGAACTCGGCCTTTGTCTTGCTGACATCCACAATTATTCCGATCTATTTCAAAAATCTAGCAGCCGCAGACGGGATCAGCAATGCTGCGTCTACAGCGTATTGGGGCTATGCATCCAGCATCTCCACCATGATCATTGCTATTCTCGGTCCTATCCTGGGCACTGTAGGAGATTTGCGCGGCTACAAGAAAGCGCTTTTTCTGATCTTTATGGCAATCGGTGCCGCCGGCTGCCTGGCTCTGGCTTTGCCGGTAGGCTGGCTGGCTTTTCTCGGCTTGTATATCATTGGCAAGTCCGGATTTTCCGGCAGCCTGATTTTTTATGACGCGATGCTGCCGGATATCACTTCTGAAGAAAGGGTGGATCGTGTCAGTTCTCATGGCTATGCCTGGGGCTATATCGGCAGCTGTATTCCCTTTGTGATCTGCCTCGGGCTGATTCTGACTGCCGATGGAACGGGTTTGGGTGCGGCTGCCGCCACACAGCTGGCCTTCCTGATCACGGCTTTATGGTGGATTCTCTGCACCGTGCCGCTCATGGGCAGCTACCGGCAGGTCTACGCTTTGGAAAGCGGCGGCCGGCCTGTTCGTGAAAGTTTGTCCCGGTTATGGCATACCCTTACCCATGTGCAAAAGCATAAAAGTGTCTTTACCTTTCTGATCGCCTTTTTTCTCTATATCGACGGGGTTTATACCATTATTGCCATGGCGACTTCCTATGGAAAAGATGTGGGCATTTCTGATCATAACCTGCTGCTGGCTTTACTGCTTACTCAGGTCGTGGCCTTTCCCTTTGCCATTCTCTTTGCGCGCCTGACGAAAAAATTTGAGGCGACAAAATTAATTTCTGCTGCGATTATCGGCTATCTGGCCATCACCTTGTTTGCCTTTCAGCTGGATAAAGCCTGGGAATTCTGGCTGCTGGCAGTCTGTGTTGCTGTCTTCCAAGGGGGAATTCAGGCCCTGTCCCGTTCTTATTTTGCGCGGATCGTACCTAAGGAAAAGGCCAATGAGTTTTTTGGAATTTTTGATATCTTTGGCAAAGGCGCTGCCTTTTTCGGTATGCTCTTGATGAGTGTCATCACCCAAATCACCGGCCATTCCCGTTTTGGCGTGCTGGGGCTGGCGGTTTTGTTTGGAGTGGGGCTCTGGGCACTGCGCCATCATGTCTGTGAGAGCAAAAAAGCCCAGGCGTTTTAGCGAATACTATCGTTCAGAAAGAAGGGAACCTATGCCGGCTTGCCTGACCCATTACCAGTTTGGCCAGGAGATCCTGGACCGACTTGACCCGGAATTAAAATCATGTGCTCTTGCTTATCAAGGGGAATTTGATGTAGGCCTTCAAGGGCCGGATATTTTTTTCTTCTATAAGCCTTACCGCAAAACCAGGATTGCAGCTTATGGGAATGCTTGCCATGACCAGCCGGCCATTGAAATGTTCAGAACGATTTTAAAAAAGGTGCATCATAAAGGGCCATTGGCCTATATGATGGGCTTGATTTGTCACTATATTCTTGACGCAAACTGTCACCCCTATGTTTACAAACACAGTTCGGACATGTCTGAGCATCACTTGATGGAAGCTGCTTATGACCGGCATATTCTCACCCGGTCCGGACGTGATCAGGCGCGGCATCTCACAATCCCGTCCTCCGGATTGGATTTTCAGGCCATGGCTGAACTTTGGCCCGGCATGAGCACAGCAACGATCAAAAAATGTGTCACATCTCAACGGAATTATATCTGGCTGCTGGATCAGCCAAGGATTTTGAGTGTTTGCCAGGCTGTTGCCGGCAGCCGTGGGAAATTTACGGCCATGTCCCTGCCGGATGAGCTATCCTGGATTCAGGAAAAGTATGCCCGCAACTTAGATGTACTGTACAGCAAAGCACTTGAGGAAGGTCCGGAGAAAATTCGTCAGGCTTGGGCGCAGATGGGCACAAGGAATATGGACTCATCTGGGTTTGAATTGAATTATAAGGGGGAGGCTGTTTTTGAAGGCGCTGAAAAGAGGGAAAACGACTAAAAGACTAATAAGGACTAAGTACGGGGAGATGGAAGTTATGGAGAACAGTTCAATTCTAAAATCAAATGTCAAACGAGTTAATCGATTTAATGTCATCCTTATCTGGATTATATCTACCCTGCTCTCAGGGCAATCTTTTCTGACCATGGGTGCGGTTTATGGAGTAAACGTATTAGCCTGCACCTTTGGAGCAGCGCTTGTGGCAACCCTGGCGCTGCTTTTCAATTTAAAATTCAACAGACATGAGAGTATTACGGCGCTTATCATTAGTTTTTCCATCGTAGTATCAGCCAGCTATCTGGGCCATATGACTCACGGGGCTACTACGGCAACTATTTTCATTGTCTATTTAGGTTCATTGGCCATGATCGCCATGTATTTCCGCGTGAGGCTGCTCCTTACCTATGCAGTGCTGTTAAACTTGTTTCTCAGCGTTTTTTATTTTATCGATCCGCAGGGCTTGCTCGGGCCAAATTATAGTGTGCTGGAGTTTGCCCGCAGGGCCGCGGTCATGGATTTAATCGTCATTATTTTCTTTTTCCTTACCAAATGGGGGAATGAATATATTATGGCTTCCTATGCCAAAGAACAGGATGCACGGGAATTATTGCAGAAATTAACAGAGGCCATGGGCAGGATCGATCAAGATACTTCTGTATTAAATGACAGCATCAGTGAGTCTTATACATATGTTCAGGACATTGAGCAAATGAGCAAACAGACCACAATAGCCGTTGAAGAAATCGCTAAAGGCGTGGGCGAGAACTCCGTGAGTACGGGGAAAATTGTCGATCAGACCAATGAGGCTGTGGCCATTATCGAAGAGACCAGGAAATTATCCACTGAAACAACGAAAGAAGCCCAGATGATGAAAGATATTGTTGTAAAAAATGCTTATGGCATCAAGCAAATGGTTGAGCAGATGAGTACCATCGATACGGCGATCGGAGCAACTTTGGTCAACGTATCTGAGCTGCAGAAGCACATGACCCAAATCAACAATGCCCTTGCCAATATCACGACCATTGCAGCTCAAACCAACCTGCTTGCTTTGAATGCTGCGATTGAGGCTGCCAGGGCCGGTGAAGCGGGTAAAGGGTTTTCCGTAGTGGCCAATGAAGTAAGTAAGCTTGCCGAAATGAGCGCTGCTACCGTCAAGGAAATATTTGAAATCATCGAATTGGTTCAAATGACGACAGCGACATCCTTGGCGAAGGCCACCCATGGTAAACATGCCGTTGATGCCGGAACGGAAGTCATAGCCCAGATTCAGGAAAGATTTGAGCATCTTGAAGAATCTGCCGAATCCATCGCCGCCAGCGTTAAAGAAGAAGATGCTATGATCAGTGATCTGGCCGCTGCTTTCGCAGAGATTAAAGGCCAGCTTGAGAATATATCCACAGTTTCGGAACAGCAGTCTGCTTCGACGGAAGAAATCTTAGCTTCCATTGAGAACCAGAACAGCAAAATCAGTGAAGTCACTCATGCTATGACTTCAATCAGTGAACTCAGCCATAACCTCAGGAGCATACTCAATGCTTAGAAGATGGCTCCAGAGGCTTTAATAACCCTGAAGCTGCCGAAGATACTTCCCTTATAGCTGTATTTATACTTGTCTCACGACACTGTGTCCATCAGGAATGAGCAGATAGCCGCTGCCTTGAACAAATATGCTATAATAAATGTGCATAAGAGAACAAAAGGAAACGGCAGGATTAACTGACGAGGCTGTTCAACTTTTGGAGATCGGAAAGCTGAGAGAAGGAAGCTACTATGGATATTCAGCAGCTGCGTTATTTTGTGGCGGTAGCACAATACGGTAAGGTGAAGGACGCGGCCGATGCCATGTTCATCAGCCGCCAGGCGGTAAGCAAAGCCCTGGCACAGCTGGAGAACGAACTGGGCCAGCTCTTGTTTCAGCGTACCCATAACGGCATCATGCTCAATGAGCGGGGACAACGTTTTGTAGACCGGGCGGAGGTATTGGTACGCGAGTTTGACGTTCTGAATGCGGATATGCGGAAAGATGAGCAGGTTTGCCGTGTGCGCATCTGTTTTCCCTTCACGACATACCATTATTTCTGGAATGTACTTGAGCCTTTTCTGGTCAAAAATGAGGACCGGCTGAGGGTGGATGTCATCAACTGCCTGGATGCCCAGTGCCACATGATGTTTGAAAACAGCCTGGTAGATATGGCTGTCTCCTTTTTGCGTTTTGGCCCGGGAACTGACGACCAGCTGGTGGCCACTTCTCCGATCTTATTTGCTGTGAATGAAAAGAATCCACTGGCTGGTAAGGTTTCTTTAGCCCTGGGTGATCTCGCTCACGTTCCGCTCATTTACTATATGAACGGCTATGAGGACAGCTTTTGGCTGGATAAAAATTGCCGGAAAGGCGATTATGAGGTTAATGATATCCTGCTGGCCTTTGATCTTGTGCGTCAGAACAAAGGAATTTTCGCAGTGCCGGAGCTGGCTGTTCTCCAACCGATGCAGGGTATCGTCTTTTTACCGTATCACGGCCCCAGCGACTACGATAACTTTTACTGTGCCGTTACCGAGCAGGCCGTCCGTGATAAAAGGCGGCGGCAGGCCTGCTTTAATCTGCGGGAAGCGTTGCTTCAAGCCGGCAGCGAAAAATAATCAAGGTGGTTTTTAAAAGATCGCTGCGCAACGTTTGGTTGCTCGGCGGTCTTTTATGTTGCTTTTTTCACAAGAAACTTTGTGATATATAAGACATAGGGGTTCAAGAACTTTGCCCCTGGGTAAAAGTAGGAGAAAGAATACGGAAGAAGAGAGGTAGAAGCAGATGAGTAAGCAATTTTCACGGCGTGATTTCCTTAAGGGCGCGGCCGCTGCCGGCGCCGGTGCCATGACGATGGGGCTGACCGCTTGCAGTCCGGCAGCGGCAGGCAACAGTCCCAGCGGTGCCGGCACTGCCGACAACATGGTGTTGTCTGATCAGACATACCGCAACCTGAAGTGGAAGTTTGAAGTGATGCCTGAGGAATACCCTATTCCCGAAGAGAAAATCACCAAGACCGTTACTCATGATATTATCATTATCGGCTCCGGCATGTCCGGCTTGTGCACCGCTGTTTCCACTAAGGAGAGCGGCGCGGATGTTCGTGTCATTTCCGCGGGTAAGCGTCCCATCAGCCGCGGCGGCTCCAACCACGCCATCGGTTCCAAAAAGCAGAAGGAGCTGGGCATCGACTATACGCCCGACACGGCAAGCGGCCGCCATGCCGCCAAGGTGGAAAAGCACTCTGCAGCCTGCTACATCGACGAACGCAAGTGGTCTACCTGGATCAATAACTCCGGTCCCGCAATGGATTGGATGATCGATAAAATGGCCTCTAAAGGGCTGAAAGTCTGCCTGGAGCCGGGCTATGTGGACCCGGACGGTATTCTGACCGTTCCGGCTGCCTCCCACAGCTTCTACAACGAAGAAGTTCCCTTTGGTATGCTGTTTGGCGCCCCTCTGTGCGCCCAGGCCTACGCCGATATCTTCAAAGACATGGGGGGCGAGATCGATTTTCAGACCCGGGCACTCTACCTTATTCGTGATGATAATAACACCGGCCGGGTTTCTGCTGTTGTAGCGCAGAACCTGGAGACTGGGGAATATATCAAATACAGTGCCAACAGGGCAGTGGTTCTGGCCACCGGAGATTTCTCCAAGGACCCCGATATGATGGCCAAGTATTCCCCTTGGGCCTGGAATCTCTACCGTAACAGCATCGATACTACTAAAGTGGATTACGATGTAGCGCTGGCTTTTAACGGACTGTACCCAGGGGATGGCCACAAAATGGGTTTGTGGATCGGTGCGGGTTGGCAGAAGACCTATCCCAATGCTCCGATGATCAATTGCGGCGCACCGGGCCCTAAAGTCAACTCTATTGACAATTTCTGGGGCATCAACCTTACCAGCGACGGCAAGCGCTACCACAACGAAGTGACGAACTTCTCCTATGGTGCCATCGCCATCCTGCAGCTGCCCGACCATATTGCTTACTCAGTGTGGGATTCCCGCTATGCCTATATCCAGGACATCTGGGAAACTTTCGGATGTTCAGTGAACAATGAAAACGGCATCCTGGGCGCCACACCGGAGCAGATGATCGCCGGCTGGGAAGCCGATGTGGAAGCAGGCACCTGCTGGAAAGCGAACACCATTGAGGAATTGGTGGACAAGATGGGATTTAAAGGAGAAGCCCGGGCCAATGCCATTGAATCCATCAACAATTACACCAAGTACGCCGAGCAGGGCAGGGATGAAGAATACCATGTCAATCCCTCCGTACTTCACCCTATTAAAACGCAGCCCTTTTATGCGGCCCGCACCCATTTTGGCAAGGATGCCATGACCTTCCTGTGTGTTACAGGCGGTTTGCGCACTAACGAATATATGCAGGTGTGTGAAGATGACGACACCCCAATCGATGGGCTGTTCAACACCGGTATCATGGTCGGTGACTATTATGCAGGCACCTATAATTTCGTTATGCCCGGGCAGAACCTTGGCGGTGTATGCAATTGCTTGTCTTACATTCTGGGCCGGCGTTTAGCCGATCAAAACTTCAAATTCAGAAGCGGCAAGATCCAGCGCGTCAGCACTCCGGAAGATGAATCTGCTCAGAATGACGGATCATCCATGGCTTCTTTGGGTGGTGGGGATGCATCTTACAACGACGGTGTCTATACCGGAACTGGTTCCGGGGGGATGGGCGGCGACGTCAAAGTGGAAGTGACCATTGAGAACGGCAAACTGGCTTCGCTCACCTATACCGACAACGAGACCCCTGAAATCGGTGGCAAGGCTCTGCCCACACTGGTAGAGCAGGCTGTTTCCGCTAACGCCGCCACTGTGGATTCCGTCTCAGGTGCCACGATGACCAGCACCGCCTTTAAAGCTGCTCTGGCCGATGCACTGACAAAGGCGGCGAAGTAAGCGCTCTGTGGAGGAGCACGTGGCTCAATCCTCAAACCAGCCTTTTCTGTTGAGCAAAGTTCATCGGAAACGATAGAATAGAAAAGCGGCAGACAGCCGCTTTTTTCATTCTGGATTTTGCTCAAGTAAAAAATTAGGTTTGCCAACTGATCCCATCTGGGTCACTCAATCTGTCAGGAGGTTCTTTTCCTGAAGGAATTCCATCAGTAATTTTCCGGTCCCCCCCGTTATTTTGAGACAGTTTCGCAAGTGCTCCGGAGTATCAAAAGGGTAAGGATTAAGTGCCCGGCAACATGTTGTTCCAAATTTCGATTCAAAAAGATCATGGAACTCTTTAGTAAGTTCATAAGAGGGCTCTCTGCTTTCTTCAGTACGGGTACGCCCTTTTAATATCCCGAGTACCATAGTCGAACCGGCCAATGCTCCACACATACATCCGGCATGGCCTAATCCTCCGCCAAAACCTGTTGCCAATTTCAATACCTCCGGACTCATGGGACTATTGCACATTTCATTAAAAGCCTTGAAGATCGATTCAGCACAGTTAAAACCTTGTTTGAAATTGTCTCCAGTCCGATTACGGGCTTCTAAAGCTAAATCCTCCATCCCTTACCACTCCCCTCTATTTTTATATTGATACTCCTATATTACTCTGAATATTCAGATAAGTACAGCAAACTATTGCAGAGTTCAGGTGCCAAAGGCATGATAAATGAGTAAGACGGGCCGAGGGGAAAAGCCTTCCATCCGGTCAGCCTTTCCCCTCGGGAACATGCCCTTCCAAAATTCGACAACATCGAATTTTGCGAATCCTAATTATCGTGAAGAATTCCTGTGAATATATTCGATTTCATTCAACAACATATCGAAATCCGTTACGTGAATTTTCCCAAGAATATCTTCTTTTTTAACCGAACCCATAAGTTCTTGCCTCGTAACGTGTATTAATTTAAACCCAAGCCCCCATGAAGGTTTCAAAAAACCTGATCTTCGCCAATTTAAAATAGGTATTTTGAATTGATCAAAATATTTAGGAGGATCATTGGGAGGAATACTTGTAGTAGATACTAAGATGAAAAGGTCTTCGCCTTCCTGCATCATGATTATGGCGGGTCTTCTCTTGGATTCCTCTGGTACATCGTCGAACCCAACATCAAAATAAAAGACATCGCCTAAACTAAACCAGTGCATCTAAGCCCTTTTACTCTCCCTCATTGACAATATATCTGTGGTCTTTATTCTTTCTATCGAACAGAAATTTCCCATCCTTAATTGCCACTGGTCGAACAGAGATTTCCTTTAATTTCTGTGATGACAGTGATGTTTTTCTATATCCCTGGTCTTTTACAGCACCGTTCATGTTCTCGTCCTCCTCATTTGACAATCTTTCTTCCTTATTATCCATATCATACCACCTTCGATAGGTTTGTTCAATAATTAGTATGCCCACAAAAGATCAAATAGAAGAGAACAATCCCTAAGATGCGTTCAGAGGCTTTTTATAGCTGCATAGTTATCAAATATAGTGCTGTATCGGCGAACGAGTGCAACCCTTTACGGCATTCCCTGTATTGTTATAAAAAGACAGTAATTCACTTTTTCCCCTCGAACCAGCCTTTTCTGTTGAGCAAAAGTTCATCTGATGTCAAATGGATGAGAAGTTCCTCTATCGCCGAAATGCTTGCCAAAACACAGATAATGTACATCAATACCGCTGCATGTGAAAAAGAAAGCAGTAATGGGAATAGAAATAAGAGCAAACCTGTAGCTTTATTGCCATAGGTATGAAGGCTTGCCAAACTGTTATATTTTATCCGGGCAACCATCATGGCTGCCAAACGAATCACACCGATAAAAATAACCCACAGGAGAATAACTGCCCCCGGGTTGAGGATTGGCCAAAGTATAACGAGCAATACCACGGCCATGACCAGGTCGGCCAGGGAATCAATCTTTGCCCCAAGGGTGCTTGTGGTTCCTGTCTTTCTGGCAATAAAACCATCAAGCATATCGCTTAGTCCGCAGGCAATATACATGGCGTAAAAGCTCAGGCTCAATGGCTCCAGGAAAAGCAAAGCCAAGGAAAGGAATATTCTGCTTAATGACAGCCAATTGGGTATTGATTTCAGCATCCGTTCATCGCTGGAGTTCATCAAACCACCGCCTTGAGTGTATTATGCTGTATATAACGTGCCATTGCAAAATAATATTCAAATGCTGCAAAAGTTATTTTTTGGCTTTGGAGTACAACCTTATGATATTAAGAAATTGCAAAATATTCTTATAATAGCTATAATTAAGATGTTGCTTAAAGAGAGTACAACAATAGCTGGTAACTATTTTAGCAATATAAAATGAGGAGTGAGAGAAATGGAATGGCTGACCCTAAGTATTGATGGGCGCGAAGTCAGTGTACCTAAAGGAACGACGGTGCTGGAAGCTTGCCGGATGCATGATATCACGATTCCTACCTTGTGCCACGACCCGGAGCTTACCCCTGCCGGAGCCTGCCGCCTGTGTGTCGTTCAGATTGAGGGCATGCGCAATCTGCCGCCATCCTGTGTTACCCAAGCAACTCAGGGCATGGTGGTTCATACTCAAAATGAGAAAGTAAGAAAAGCGCGTAAGACCATTTTAGAGCTGTTGGTGGCCAATCACCCTTTGGACTGTATGACCTGCCAAAAAATGGGGGATTGCTCTTTGGCTGAGTATGCCTATGAGTACGGGGTAAAGGGTGAGATATACCGGGGAGAGAGGCGCCGGCTTCCCATCGAAGACTCCAATCCCTATATTTTGCGGGATTTGAACAAATGCATCCTGTGCGGAAAATGTGTCGCCACATGTGAAGCTGTGGCAGAAAGAAGTGTCATCGGGTTTGTCAACCGTGGTTTTCATGCCAAGGTGGCCACCTTTATGGATACCGATCTGAAAGATTCCACTTGTGTTTACTGTAACCGCTGTGTAGCCGTTTGTCCGGTTGGGGCTTTAATTGATAAAAACACCCTTGGCAAAGGCAGAGCCTGGGAGGTCCGGAAAGAAGAAGTCATCTGCACCTTCTGTGAAGCAGGCTGTAAGTTCGAAATCAATTCCAAGGATGGCAAAGTCATCGCAGTTACTGCCAAATCAGCATCCAGTGGACGGCCTCTCTGTCTCAAAGGGCGGGTCGGTTCTGATTTCCGTTATAACCCCGAGCGCAAAGAAAAACCCTTTGTCAATAAGGATGGAGAGTTTGTCCAAATTACCTGGGCGGAATTCCTTGGACTGGGGGATATTGCCGAGAAGCTTGCCTTGCTGGCGGAGTAACAGGCTGGTTGCTTGCTGCTGTTGACAGCATGATATCGATCTTTGGCAGACGGCGACCGGCAGATGCCTGAAGCCGTCTTGTTGTTGGTGCACCATATGGCTAATACTTTATCTATCCTGGGAGATCGGACTATATGCTAAAGCTAACAACGAACATCCCGAGGGGGAAGGATACGACACCGGTCAATTCAACGCATCCGGACTACCAACCGGACCGTGTTTTTATGTTATTTTTATTATAGAAAAAGAGGTTGAAGTTGACAACACAAGAGGGGAGAAAGCTTGAGGGGTTTGCCCTGAAGAAGATGGTCATAAGGCAAACTATCCCAGACATATAGTATTAGAAAGGGAATGCCTTGGAGGTGAGGAGGGTGCTGTCCCCGAGCCTGGAAGATTACTTGGAAGAAATCTACCGCTTTTCTATGGAGAATAGTGTGGTAAGAGTAACGGATATCAGCAAGAAGCTGGGCGTATCTCTGCCCTCGGTGTCCAAGGCTCTGCATAAACTCAATAATCAGGGTTATATCAATTATCACCGCTATGGCGAAATTGTCCTTACTGAGCAGGGATGTCTGAAAGGCAATTACTTAGTGGAGAGAAACCAAATGCTGCAGGAGTTTCTGGCCCTGATTCAAAGCCAATGCGATATTCCCGCTGAAACCGAAGCCATCGAGCACTATATATCGGATTCAACGATCCAATCCTTACGTCGGCTGGTTACTTTTTTTAAGGAAAACCCGGCTTGCTATGAAGCGTTCCTCCGCTTTGAGTATGAACAAAATTAAACATAGACTTGAATAACGGTCAGGCTTTTGCTGAACGTTTCTTTTTTGTACAAAAATAGATAATAATTACTAAAAAATAATCCGATAAAAATTGTATAAATTCAACAATTGGATTATAATGTGAATATTGGTATTATACCCAGGGTTTAAGTCGAATTTTGATGATATGAGGAGGAATGAGATGAAGAAACGATTGTTGATCATGGTGCTTTGGATGATAACAGCAGGCACCTTGCTGGCTTGCTCCCCTCAAACAGAGAATGCTCAGTTTGTTGAGGAGTCAAAAACCCGGTTAATACCCGGTACATACCGCGCTGAGTTCGACCAGCCTGACAGCCGGGGCTGGACGCCATTTTTGGTTATGGAAATAAATGACGAAGGAAAAATAGCGGAGGTCAATTTTGATTACATATCTACGGAGGGAACCTTCAAAACCCAGGATGCCGACTATAACCAACGGATGACGGCTGCCAACGGGCTAGGCCCCAAGACATATTGCCCACGCTTTGCCAAGAATCTGATCATCTATCAGGATCCGGCTCAGGTAGACGGAATCACCGGCGCCACCTCCTCCTCCCAGGAGTTTAAGCAGTTGGCACAGGCAGCTTATGCTGCGGCGGAAAAGGGCAGCCAAGGAACGGTCTATCTCTCCCATATACCAGAAGGCGATCAGGGGAGCGGGGAGGGAGATTCATGAAAGCCATTGCTAATCTTAAGGTCAGTACCAAGCTGGTGATGAGTTTCTGCTTGCTGGCCTTGATCACCTTTGCGGTGGGAGGGCTGGGTGTCTTTAACACACTACGCCTCCAGGAAATGGATCAGGAACTGTACACTTATCAGACCTTGCCTTTGCTGGAGCTGCGGGTAATTCACGGCTCATTCGAAGAAAACAGGGCATACATCAGAGACATTATCCTGGAAGAAGATCCTGCTCAGATCGAAACCCACTTAAAAGCTATTGAGCAAAACCGGCAGATAATTGACCAGGCGCTGGCAACCTTTGAGCAAAGCCTGCGCACCGAAGAGGAGACGCTGCAGTTTACCTATCTGGACAATGTCCTGGAAAATTTCGATTACCATCTGGACCAAGTGATGGAACTTTGCCGCCATGGCAACAAAACCTTTGCTTATACCGTATTAGCTCAGGATGGCCCGAAACTCTCGGCCAATTTCAGCGCAGCCATCGATAACCTGTCGCTGATTAAGGAACAAACCGGCCATGAGGTGGCGGCTGCCAATAAAGCAAGGGCTGAATCCGCCTTCTGGCAGACGATAATTTTTGTGCTGGCGGCTGGAGTCCTGGCTGTGGTACTGGGTGTCACCATTTCCAGACTGATCAGTACCCCGCTGTCCGCTTTGGCCAAGGCGGCCAATGAGATCGCTTCAGGCAATTTGGTCAGCCAATTTCCGGCCAAGTACCGAACAGCCAAGGATGAAATCGGGCAGTTGGGTATGGTATTTCAGACGATGACTGAGAATATCCGGAATTTAATTCACCAGGTTCATGAATCGGCCGGAATGGTAGCCGCATCTTCCGAGGAGTTAAGCGCCGGCGCCGGACATGCCGCCGAGGCCGGCTCCCAGGTTGCCCATGCGGTCAGCGCAACTGCCGATGGCGCGCAAGTACAGGTTACCGCTTTATCTGAGACCATGGCAACCGTGGAAAATATGGCCAAAGTGATAGAGCAAATCGCCGCCAACAGCACCAGCGCCACGCTGATCGCTGAAAAAGCTGCCCAGGCGGCAGTTCAGGGCAGCAGCAAAATCGACACAGTGGTCGTCAAAATGGCGGACATTAAACAAAGTGTTGAACATTCCGCTTTGGTCGTCTCAGAACTAGGAACCCGATCCAAGGAAATCGATCAGATTGTGTCAACCATTTCCGGATTGGCGGCTCAAACCAATCTTCTGGCGCTCAATGCCGCTATTGAGGCGGCCAGGGCTGGTGAAGAAGGGCGCGGATTCTCTGTTGTCGCCGAGGAAGTCCGCAAATTGGCCGAGCAATCCCAACAGGCTGCCAAACAGATTGCCGTTCTGATCCAATCCATCCAGCTGGATACGCAAAGGGCCATGACTGCTATGACGGAAGGGACTTCCGAAGTGCAGGCCGGCTATGCTGCTGTCAATGAGGCCGGTGGGGTTTTTGCTGATATTGCTGCCTTGGTTCGCACCGCATCCGATCAGATCATGGAGATATCGGCCGGTGTAGAGGGAATGTCTATGGACAGCCATAGTATGGTTAATTCAGTCAGCAAGGTAGAGGAAATCAGCCGGCAGACCTCCGACCAAACCCAGGTGGTGTCGGCAGCTACCCAGGAGCAGTCCTCTGCCCTGACGGAAATTGCCTCGTCAAGCGGAGCCTTGGCTCAGCTGGCGGATCAGCTGCAGCAGGCGGTAAGCCGTTTTAAAATAACCTAATTCATAACCACTCACCTTACGGGGGCGTTTTCTGTATAACTGCAGGAAACGCCCCTTTGCTGTTCCGGGGAATGGTGACAGTGGCTTTATTCCTTAAAAAGCATGGTTTCTTTACTAGTCAAGTCACACTTTATTTCCATCGTTAATACTGTATTAAAAAACATACTTCAAACCTGAAAAAAGGAATCGATTTAAAAGTTAACTCAGTCTAACAGTGAAGGGAGAGTTATGACTCATGGATACACAATTACTTGTTCCCTTATCCACCCTTAAGCAGGGGGAGAAGGCTTATGTAGTCGATCTTGAACTAAACGGCCTGTTGAGACGGAGAGTGTTGGATTTGGGTATCGTTCCCGGAACCTCCCTCCAATGTGTCGGGACCGCCCCCGCCGGGGATCCCATCGCTTACTTAGTTCGTGGAACGGTGATTGCTCTCAGGAGTGAGGATGCCAGGTCGATTCGGGTCAATTCAGCTTTAGTATAAAAAAAAACCCCAAGCAAGCGTGCGGTTAGTATGGAAAGTGTTGGAGAGTGAGTGCAATGAATTTAAAAATTGGGGATCAAACTGCTCCCCTAATGCCAAAAGGAAGAATTCGGAGAGAAAGCTTTGGTATAAGCAGTGCGGCCGACCAGTGGATTATTGCTTTAGCAGGAAACCCCAATGTGGGTAAAAGTACAGTATTCAATGCTTTGACCGGCCTTCGCCAACACACCGGCAACTGGCCGGGCAAAACAGTGAACAACGCTCAGGGTTACTTTACTTATCACAATCAAAGCTTCATGCTCGTTGATTTACCGGGTACTTACTCCCTCCTGGCCCATAGTGTCGAAGAAGAGATTGCCCGGGACTTTATTTGCTTTGGTCAACCGGACGCCACAGTGGTGGTTTTGGATGCCACCTCCTTGGAGCGCAATCTTAATCTTGCCCTGCAGATTATGGAGATTACGCCCCGGATCATTGTCTGTGTCAACTTAATGGATGAGGCTCGCAAAAGAGGCATTGTTATTGATTTTGAGGCCCTGCAAAAGGAGCTTGGTGTGCCGGTGGTTGCTACGGCGGCTAGACATAACCAGGGGCTTGAGGAGCTGCAACGGGCAATTTTTGATATTGCCGTGGGCAATCAAGCCACTCAGCCCAAACAAATTGTTTATTCTGAGGATGTGGAGAGGGCCATTCAGCTGCTCCAGCCCCAGATCGAAAAGGTAGGTATGAGCACTATCCTCAGCCCGCGCTGGCTCGCCCTCCGCCTTTTGGACAGCGATCCTGCCTTTATCGAAGAGATCGGCCGTTTCGTTGCCATGAATGGGGAGCAAGAGATTGACCTGCAAAGGGAGGAGGGGAAGGTAGCGCTATGAGCAGTATTACTCCGGATCCGTTATTGAAGCTTTATCGGGATACGGAAACGATTCGCGAGGATTTTGGCCATTCCATCACGGATCGCGTGGTTATTGATATTTTTGCTTATTCGGAGAAACTTGCCAACCGGGTGGTCTGCCGGGAACAAGAGCAAGCAAGGCGGTGGCGGGAGGGTATTGATAAGATCGTGATCTCCAGAGCCTTTGGCTACCCGATCATGCTGGGCATCCTCGGGCTGATTTTTTGGATTACGATTGTGGGGGCTAATGTCCCTTCCCAACTCCTGGCTACGGCGCTTTTTGCCTTTCAGGATACTCTTACCCAGGGTTTTAATGCCTTAGGTGCGCCGGCTTGGCTTCATGGTGTTTTGGTATTGGGTATGTATCGGACACTGGCTTGGGTCGTTGCGGTGATGTTGCCGCCCATGGCCATCTTCTTTCCTCTGTTTACCTTGTTGGAGGATCTGGGATATCTCCCCAGGGTGGCCTTTAATCTGGATCATATGTTCAAGAAAGCCAAGGCTTGCGGCAAGCAGTGCTTAACGATGTGCATGGGCTTTGGCTGCAATGCGGCGGGTGTGGTATCCACCCGGATTATTGATTCCCCCAGGGAGAGACTGATCGCTATTCTAACCAACAATTTCGTTCCCTGCAATGGGCGTTTTCCTACCCTGATTGCTATTGCCTCGATTTTTATCGCGGGTATGGCGGCCTTTTCCCAGTCTCTCTTAGCGGCAGGTTCAGTCATTCTGATGGTGCTCTTCGGTATTTTGGTCACTTTTGGCGTGTCCTGGGGATTGTCCATGACTCTCTTAAAAGGAGAACCTTCCTCTATGGTCCTGGAGCTGCCCCCTTATCGCCGGCCTAAGGTCCGTTCTGTTCTGTACCGTTCCATGCTGGATCGCACCTTATTCGTCTTACGCCGGGCGGTCATTGTAGCGGCACCGGCCGGAGCAGCGACCTGGGTTCTGGCTAATGTATGGGTGGGGGAGGCGAGCATTCTTACCCATATTGCAGCTTTCCTTGATCCGGCGGCTAAGGTTATAGGCCTGGATGGATTTATCCTTATGGCTTTTATCCTAGGTATACCGGCCAATGAAATCGTGATCCCCGTTCTCCTGATGAGTTATTTGGCTACGGGACAATTAACGGATTTCAGCACCCTGGCGGAGTTGAAAGAAGTGCTCTTAGCCAATGGCTGGACTTGGCTGACCGCTCTGAACACCATGCTGTTTTCTCTCTTGCATTGGCCTTGTGCCACCACTCTCCTCAGTATGTATAAAGAGACCGGAAGCAAAAAGTGGACGGCTCTGGGCTTCCTTCTTCCCACGACGATCGCCTTTATCGTATGCTTTATGATAGCTCAGACGGTTTACGCATTAGGGTGGGTATAGAGAAGTTTACTCAGTTATAGAAAATGTAAGGACAGATCCTTTGCTGCTGAAAGCAGCTAAGATCTGTCCTTGATTGTGACGGAAACATCATTGTGAAGGGTCAATCAACTCCAGACGCCCCAGTACATCATATACCTTAAGGGCAATGTAAAGATTGGTTCGGTCGTAAGCTTTTTGGAAACTGGTATTGGTCAGTTCCTCGACTCTTTTTAAGCGGTAGCGCAGGGTATTGATGTGAAGAAACAACCGCTCGGCGGTTTCATTGATATTTAAATTAGCGTCAAAATAGCAGCGCAAGGTGTCCAGCAGCATGCTGTTGTTCACTTTATCGTGAAGGATCAGTGCGTTTAAGTATTTTTTATATAAGGATTTAAGATGATCCAGGCTATTGCTGAAGATCAGACTGTAGACACCTAAATCATAGATATGTCTGACTTGGTTGCCATTTCCGGTCAGCTCGGAGAGATGGATAGCATAGAGGGCCTCCTGGTAACTCAGGTGCAGTTTATCGATGAGGTATTTATTGCCAATGCCAAAGGTGGCCTTAAAATTAAATTTTTTGCGTACATCTTCATGATAACGGGTGATATTGTCCAGGGACTTTTTCCAGCCGCTGTCCACATCGAGAATTTTCACATCATAATGGGTGGGGCAGATGTGAACCAGGTACTTATTATCCCAAACGGTGCAGAAAATATCCAGCTTGTTGAGCTTGAGCCAATCTCTGGTGTAGGCCAGGAGGGCTTGCTTTTCTATTTCCGTCAGTATGCGGTCGGTCAGCATAATACAAACATAATACAGATTATTCAAGTCATAATTAAGGAGGAATGAATTTTGTTTGAGAAGCTCTTTGATATTGATATTGCATAAGAGAATATCGGCAATAAAGTTATTGGTATACACATTGTTGAGCTTTTCCATGGAATGGGCCAGGTTAAAATAGGTTTTAACAGCCAAGGAAGCCTTTTCTAAACTGGGGATCAGTTCGTGGCATTCTTCTGAATGGGCCGGTTCCACGAAGATAAAACCATCCTTTTCACTGGTTCCCACTTTATAGCATAAAGTGAGCAGCTCTTCATCCCACAGATAGGGGCTGCCTTCATCCCAGTTTAAGATGATACTGAAAAAACTCTGAGGAAGTTGCTCCTGGTCCGAACCCAGATTATAGATCGTTCCTTTGTAATCCGAGATGATGACATTCCGCCCGGTGGATTCGCGCAAGTAGCTCAGGACATGCTCCAAATTATTCATTTCAAGAACTGAATGGGTCAAGGACACTTTGACCTCATCGGTATGAGCCATTTTTATGCTCCTTTGCAAATGAAAGATATGAAGTGATGTGTTGGGTAGACCGGCGCTGTCCTTAGAAAATATAAGTTTAGTATGTATTAGTATAGCTGCTTGTGCTTGTAATTACAATTGTATATTTGTCTGAAAAAAAACCGGCTATGTTTGTCTAATGCTACGAAGGAGAGCCATCCGGAAAGATAGAATGATTTGGCACAAGAAAGTATTGAACTTTCCCATGCTGGAAGAAAGGAGGATTGGAGTGGGTACAGGAAAAGAAGGACCTTCAGCACAATTTAAACTGGCCTTTTTGTTAGGATGCCTGCTATTTGTCTTCATCGCTGTGATGGGCTGTGACGGACAACAAGCGGCAAGTCAAACAAAGCCCCAGGGAGGTGCGGGAGAAGGCGGTCAAGCGGCCCTGGTGAACACTGGTGAGCAGGCCGATAATACTCATTCAAAAATGGGCCTGCAATGCGAACAATGTCATGAGCAAGGTGTGGAAAACCCGGTAAAACAGGAGCAATGCCTAAGCTGCCATAAGGGCATGGCAGAGGTTGCCCTGCTGACCAAGGAAAAGGAACCGAACCCTCATGGCCCTCACCACTATGACACCGCTGACTGCACCACATGTCATTCCATTCATGCCAAATCACAAATGATGTGTTCAACTTGTCATGATTTCCCCTGGATCAATGAACTGAATGAAGAGCTATGGACTAAACTCTAATTCTATTTTGAGAGGAGCTATACCCATGACCCAAAAAGCAGTTGATAGAAGACAATTTTTAAAAACGATGGCTTTAGCCGGCGTATCCATTGCCGGTATGGGAACCCTGGTCGGTTGTTCAGCAGGAGCAGCGAATCCGGCACCTCAGCCCGCCCAAGCCGGTCCGGAATGGAAGGAAGAGACCGATGTGGTTGTCATCGGCAGCGGTTTTGCAGGTCTGGCAGCCGCCCTGGAAGTCCTCGAGGCAGGTTCACAGGTCATTATCTTGGAAAAGATGCCTGTGAGCGGAGGGAACTCAGCTATTAATGGCGGAGATATGTGCTGTGCCAATACGAAGATGCAAAAAGCCGCAGGCGTTGAGGATTCTGTCGAACTTATGGTAGCGGATATGCTAAAGGCCGGCGGCAATATCAATCATGTGGATAAGGCCACCCTTGTCGCAGAAAAATCCAACGAAGCATTGGAATGGTGTCAGAATTATCTGGGCATGAAATTCAGAGAAAAACTGAATTACCATGGCGGTCATTCTGTATTAAGAGCTCATCAATCGGAAGAGGCTTCCGGCTCAGGGTACATTAAGGCTATGCTGGCGAAGTTAGAAGGAAAAGGTATATCCGTTTCGAACAATAGAAAATTCGTCCGCTTCATGGAAAATGATGAGAAACGGATCATCGGCGTGGAAGTGTTGGATGGTTATAAATATGGCAACGAGAGCAGTGGGACACCGCTGCTGATCAAAGCCAGGAAGGCCGTCATTATCGCTTCCGGCGGGTTCTCCCAGGACATCAGGATGCGTACCATCCACGATCCCAGAATCACTGACAAATTCTCCAGCACCAACCATCTGGGTGCTACGGGGGAGGCCCTGCGAGAGGCGCTGAAGCATGAAGCCATGGATGTGCATATGGATTGGATTCAGCTTGGGCCCTGGACCAGCCCTGACGAAAAGGGATTTGGCTATGTGCCCCAGTTCGTCGAACGGCTGGTTGGCTTTGCTCCCATGATCGACGTTAAAACCGGCAAGCGGTTTATTATGGAATCGGGGAACCGGAAGGTCAGAGCGGATGCGATCATTGCTTTGGGTGAACCCGGTATTCATGTGGCTGACGAATATGCTGTGAAGCTGCAGATTCTGCCCCAAATTCTCGAAGGAGCGATGGGGAACGGCTCCATTAAGAAATACGATACTCTCGAAGAAGTGGCCAAAGCCTACAATGTTCCGGTGGAACCCTTCCTGGCTGAAATCAAGCGTTGGAACTCCTTTGTCCTCAAGGGCAAAGATGATGATTTCAACTGCATGATTATGGAGGGGGCTAAACCCACTGAACAAGGACCCTTCTATGTTACCCGCATGTGGCCTAAGGTTCACCATACCATGGGCGGGCTTATGACCAATCTGCAAACCCAGGTGATCAATCAGGATTTTGAACCGATCAAAGGGCTTTATGCCGCCGGTGAAGTCACTGGAGGTATCCATGGTGCGGTGCGTCTGGGTGGAGTAGCGTGTACAGACTGCATCGTCAATGGCCGCATCAGCGGGCAGGAAGCGGCCAAAGCAGAGGCCTGGGGTTAGAATTCAATTCAAGAGAGATTAACAAAAGATGAATGATTAGAGGATGAATAATTAGAAGAATAAAGGGGCTGTATTCTATTTGTTGGAATATAGCTCTTTTCAATTTATACTGGATTAGTTTGAGAGCCTGACCGGATTGTGATACAATAGCCTCAAAGGTGTGCCTATGTATAAGGAGGAAGTCCAGTTGGCTGGTTTTTTTACTAAACTAAAAGCAGGATTGACGAAAACTCGGGATCAGTTTGTTACTAAAGTCGAAGAGATTTTAACGGGAAGACGGAAAATCGATGAAGAGCTCTATGAAGAGCTGGAGGAAGTATTGATCCGCTCCGATGTGGGGGTAAATACTTCCTTTGAGCTGGTTGAAGGGTTGCGTAAAGAGGTAAAGAAAAGAAAATTACAGGAGGCGGAAGAGCTAAAGGTTGTTCTCCAAGAGCTGATTGCTGAACTGCTGGGAGAAGAAGAATCCATGAACTTTGCGGAACATGGTCCCAGCATCTTTTTGGTGGTGGGTGTCAATGGTGTGGGCAAGACCACGACCATCGGCAAGTTAGCTCATTACTTCCAAGAGGAAGGAAAGAAAGTTATCCTGGCTGCCGGAGATACCTTTCGGGCAGCGGCCATCGATCAGCTTGAGGTCTGGGGACAGCGGGCCGGTGTGGAAGTCATAAAACAAAAGGAAGGTGCCGATCCTGCGGCGGTAGCCTATGATGCCCTTCAGGCAGCGAAGTCCCGGGGTGCCGATCTGGTCATTATGGATACGGCCGGCCGACTACATAATAAGGTCAACTTAATGGAAGAGCTGCGCAAAGTAAAGCGGGTCATTGAACGGGAAATTCCCGGGGCACCCCATGAAGTTCTCCTCGTCCTTGATGCCACAACAGGACAGAATGCTCTCCAGCAAGCCAAGCTTTTTCAGGAAGTGGCCGGGGTGACGGGAATTGTGCTCACGAAACTGGATGGTACAGCCAAGGGCGGAGTGGTCCTGGGGATTCAGGGAGAAATTAATATCCCGGTGAAATGGATCGGCGTAGGGGAAGGGATGGAGGATTTGCGTCCCTTTATTCCCCAGGATTTTGCCAGTGCTCTTTTTGATCAGACTCAGGATGATGAGGAGGAAGAAATCTGAATACCTTCGCTTTGATCGGTGGAACAGGACTAGAGACGGTTGCTCTGCTGGATCTCCGTACAGAAAGCATCGCTACCCCTTATGGAAAGGTAACGGTGGAGATCGGGCGTTTTGAGGCCCACGATGAGCCCATTGTCTTCATGAGCCGTCATGGCAAAGGGCATACAGTGCCCCCTCATTTGGTCAATTATCGGGCCAATATCTGGGCTTTAAAAGAACTTGGTGTCCGTAAAATCATTGCCACGGCTGCCGTGGGTTCTCTTTCTTCCCGACTCCAATTGGGAGATATTGTGCTCTTGGATCAATTTCTGGACTTCACCAAGAGCCGTCCTCAGACCTTTTATGAAGGGGGAGGGCAGGGCGTACTCCATGTGGATATGACAGAACCCTATTGCCGGTCTGTACAAGCGGTGATTCGTGAAGCCGGAGAGTCCATAGGGGTGCCTTTGCAGGGCGGGGCTGCCTATGTATGTACAGAGGGGCCGCGCTTTGAGACTCCGGCTGAAATCAGGATGTACCAAATTCTCGGCGGAGAATGTGTGGGGATGACCAGCGTGCCCGAAGTGGTTTTGGCCAGGGAATGCGGTATGTGCTATGCTACGATCGCCATGGTTACCAATGAAGCGGCAGGAATAGCCGATCACCCCCTAACCCACCAGGAAGTTGTTGAAAGCTTGCAAGCTGCCGGAAACAAGGCAGCCGGTTTAATACAAGAAACATTTCGGATACTTCGCCACGAACAGGATTGTCGGTGTCAAATGGCTAATGCAGAGGTCGGTAAGTTTTAGAAAGGCGGTACGAAGGTGAAAGCATTAGAGTGGATGGGAGATTCCTTAAAAATATTGGATCAGACCCGTTTACCTGTAGAAATTAAGTATAGAATGGCTGCGACCTATGAGGAAGTGGCGGAGGCCATTGAAAAAATGGAAGTCCGGGGTGCACCGGCTATCGGCGCCGCAGCAGCTTACGGATACGCCCTGGGAGCAATAGGCTACTCAGGTGAGCTGGCAGACTTGCCTGCTCATATGGAAAAAGTTCAGCACCGTTTGGCGGAGACCCGCCCCACAGCAGTCAATCTCTTTTGGGCATTGCGCCGTATGGAGGATCGGCTGCGGGATCAGCATGAGGCGAAGGAATTGGCGGAGATTCGTCAAGCCTTGGTGGCAGAGGCCGAAAATATAGCTGAGGACGATCGCCGTGTCAATCGTCTCATCGGGGAACATGGCAACGCAATTGTGACCGCGGAAGCCAATATTCTTACCCACTGCAACGCAGGTGCCTTAGCTACTGTGGAGTATGGCACTGCCCTTGGGGTAATACGCGCCGCCCAGCAGGCGGGCAAGAAAGTTCATGTTTACGCCGGTGAGACCCGTCCCTTCTTGCAAGGGGCCCGGTTGACAGCTCTGGAATTGATGAATGATCACATTCCCGTGACCCTCATCGCGGATAATATGGCTGGATTCTTAATGCAGCAGGGAAATATTGATTTGGTCATCGTGGGTGCGGATCGTATCGCAGCCAACGGAGATACGGCCAATAAAATCGGCACTTACTCCCTGGCTGTCCTGGCTCATGCCCATGGGATACCCTTCTACGTGGCTGCCCCTACCTCCACCATTGACTTGAAAGTTCCAAGTGGACAAGATATCCCTATTGAAGAAAGGAATCCTAAGGAGTTAAGGGAGGTTTTTGGGGTTCAGGTAGCCCCGCCGGAAGTTCCCGTGTATAATCCTGCTTTTGATGTGACCCCCGCCAAATTGATTACGGGAATTATTACGGAAAAGGGTATCGTAACCTCACCTTACTCTGTGAATTTATTAAAGATGATGGTACGTTCCTAATGCTCAAAGAGAAAATTCTGGAGATCGGCCAAAAAATAGCTCAGAGCGGCATGGTCGCCGGTACTTGGGGGAATATCTCCGCGTGGGATTCTGACCGCAATGGGTATTGGATTACTCCCAGCGGCATGGATTACTTCTCCTTGAAGGAAGAGGATCTGGTACTGCTGAGTATGGATAATACTGTGCTGGAGGGAAAGCGCAAGCCGTCTTCAGAGCTGCTGCTCCATGGGCAGATCTATAAGCAGCGGCCTGATGTTAAAGGAATCGTCCACACCCATTCTCCATTTGCTACAGCCCATGCCGTATCCCGCCTTCCCCTCCCGGGGATTGTGGAGGATTTGGTGATGATTGCCGGAGGTCAGGTGGCGGTGGCCCGCTATGAGTTACCCGGCACGCTGGAGCTTGCCCTTAGTGCTGTGCAGGCGCTGGAAGACAAGAATGCTGTCTTTCTCGCTAACCATGGCTTGGTCGGGGTTGGCTTCTCCTTGGCTGAAGCATTTAAAGTGTGTCAAGTTGTAGAAAAAAGTGCTCAGATTCATATCATGTCCCGGCTCTTGGGTAAACCGGCGGCACTAAGCCCTGAAGACATTCAAATCATGCGCCGCGCTTATCAGGAAAGCTACGGACAACGAGCTTAGTGCTATTAGACCTCCAAATGGATTGGGGGTCTAAATCATTGGTTGTAAGGAGTGATAGTTATGTCCAAGATTCTTATTCGCGCTATGGTATTGCCCATGACCGGGCCGGAGGATTTCTACCCCGAGGGAGAAATAGGGATTGAAAATGATCGGATTCTCTTTGTCGGGGAGAAAGGTTCTGCTCCGGACAGCTTTATTCCTGATCAGATCATCGATCTGCCTGAGGATGTGGTTATGCCTGGCTTGATTAATACTCATACCCATGCGGCTATGACCATGTTGAGAAGTTATGCCGATGATCTGCCCTTGATGCCTTGGCTGCAGACGAAGATTTGGCCTTTTGAGGATAAAATGTCCGATGAAGATATCTACTGGGGAACCTTGCTGGCTTTGGGGGAAATGATCCAATCCGGAACCACGACGATGCTGGATATGTATGCTTCTATGGATCAGGTGGCGAAAGCCGTTTTAGAGGCGGGAACCCGGGGGGTTTTATCAAGGGGCTTGATAGGCAACGCTCCTAATGGAGAAAGAGCTTTTGCCGAGAACATGGACTTGGTCAAGAATTATCATGGTGCAGGTCAGGGGCGGATTCAGGTTATGTTTGGCCCCCATGCTCCGTATACTTGTTCCGGTGAGTTTCTGCAGCGGGTTAAGCAGGAAGCGGACCGTCTGGGAGTGGGAATTCATATCCATGTGGCGGAGACGGAAGATGAGATCAAAACCATCAAAGAGCAATATGGCAAGACCCCGGTTCAATGGCTGGAGGAACTGGGCTTATTCGGAGGGCATGTGGTGGCCGCCCATTGTGTGCACCTGACTGAGGAAGATCAGGAGATTATGGCCCAAAACAAGGTTTTTATCGCCCACAATCCTGAGAGCAATATGAAATTAAACAGCGGCACGGCGCCGATTCCCGAACTCCGTTCACGGGGTGTTGTGGTTGGCTTGGGTACGGATGGCACTTCCAGCAATAATAATCTGGATATGTTCGGGGAGATGCGCTCGGCGGCCTTTCAGCAAAAGCTTGTCAAAGGAGCCACGGCTCTGCCCGCTTATGAGGTGCTGCAGATGGCTACAGTGGATGGGGCACGGACTCTGGGACTTCACGATGTGGGTGTGCTGGCACCGGGTTATAAGGCGGATTTGATCTCCATCAATTTTGATCAGCCTCATTTTTACCCGAGATTCTCCATTCCTGCCCATTTGGTCTATGTCGCCCACGCCGGCGATGTGCGTACAGTCATGGTCGATGGCAAAATTCTCATGCAGGAACGTCAGCTCATGACCATAGATATCAAACGGGTTTGCCGAGAGGTGGAAAAGCGGGCCAAAGGGATAGCACAAGGCTTATAGATTTTTTAAATTCTATAAAATATAATTTTTCCTTCATTAATATATGTGAATACAAGTGCAGTGTTCTTAAAACAGGAAAGGCAAGTGGTATAGTGTAGGAAAGTAAAATTACTTGACAAACTGATGAATATGCCCTAAAATAGCGCAGTAAAGTAAAAATCCTTTACGGGAGGCTTTTTGCATTGGAACGATTTGCAAAAATGGCATTACTGGCGGATTTTTATGGTCCTCTTTTAACTCCCAAGCAGGGGAGGATCTGGGATCTCCATTATGAACAGGATTTTTCCCTGGTGGAGATTGCTGATCTTGAGAAGATCAGCCGGCAAGCAGTATATGACTTGTTGAAGAGGACGGAAAAGATCCTGCAAGGGTATGAGGATAAGCTGGGGCTGATTCGCCGCTTTGCCGACGAGCAGCATAAATTATCCGAAGTTCACCAATTAGTGCAGGAATTCGAGCAAAAGGATTTTTCCAACGAGAAAGCCTGGGAACGGCATCAATCCATAAGTCAAAAAATTGATGAAATATATCGGGATATTGAAGCTTCTTAGGTTGAGTCCGGAAAGTGAGGGCTGGTATGTTTCAAGGTCTAAGTGAAAAATTACAAGAAACATTCAAGCGGTTAAAGAGCAAAGGCAAGCTCACTGAGGCGGATGTCAATGAAGCGATGCGGGAAGTCCGTATGGCCTTATTGGAAGCTGATGTGAACTTTAAGGTGGTTAAGGATTTTGTCGCCAAAGTCAAGGAACGTTCCATTGGACAGGAGGTTCTCGAATCTCTTTCCCCTGGACAGCAGGTGATCAAAATTGTTAATGAGGAAATGGTCGCCTTAATGGGCGGCGTTTCCAGCAAGATAAATATTTCCTCGAAGCCTCCTACAGTCATTATGCTGGTGGGCTTGCAAGGAGCCGGTAAGACAACCCATGGTGCCAAGCTGGCTAATATGCTGAAGAAGCAAGGCAAACATCCCCTCTTGGTCGCCTGCGATATTTATCGTCCGGCAGCCATCAAACAGCTGGAAGTCCTCGGTGAACAGATCAAGGTGCCTGTGTTTTCCTTAGGCCAGGAAAACCCGGTAAAGATCGCCGCCGCCAGCCTTCAGCATGCCAACAGCCAGGGCCTGGATGTGGTCATCATCGATACGGCAGGCCGCCTGCATATCAATGAAGAGCTTATGGGAGAACTCCGAGAGATTAAGACCGCAGTGAAGCCCCATGAAATCCTGCTGGTGGTGGATGCCATGACCGGGCAGGATGCTGTGAATGTAGCGGAAAGCTTCCATAACGAGCTGGGGGTTGATGGCATCATCCTGACCAAGCTGGATGGAGATACCCGGGGCGGGGCTGCCCTCTCCGTGAAGGCCGTAACCGGCTGCCCTATTAAATTTGCCGGTGTCGGGGAAAAGATGGATGCTATTGAGCCCTTTTTCCCGGAACGGATGGCCTCCCGTATTTTGGGAATGGGGGATGTCCTGACCCTGATCGAAAAGGCCCAGGAAGCCTTTGACGAGAAGCAGGCCCGGGAAATGGAGCAGAAGCTGCGCAAGCAGGAATTTACCCTGGATGATTTCCTGGATCAGATGCAGCAGCTTAAAAAGATGGGGCCCTTAAATTCTCTGCTGGAAATGATCCCCGGCGTTGGCAAGCAGATGAAGGATGTCCAGGTCGATGAAAAAGATATGGCCCATGTGGAAGCCATTATTCATTCCATGACTGCCGAAGAGCGCAGAAAGCCCGCCTTGATCAAGGATTCCAGAAAGCGTCGCATCGCCAAAGGCAGCGGGACCAGCGTTCAGGAGGTAGGGCGTTTGCTGAAGCAGTTCGAGCAGATGCAAAAGATGATGAAACAGTTTGCCGGCGGTTCAGGTATGGGGATGATGGGCAAGGGCAAAAAGGGTAAAAAAGGGAAGAAATTAGGTTTGCCTTTCCCTTTCAAATAATTTTCTAGTTCGCTTATCTTCCGCAAGGTGATAAGTATCCTGGTGAGGAGGTGAAAAACATGGCAACAAAAATTCGTCTTCGCCGCATGGGTGCTAAGAAGAATCCTTTCTATCGTTTAATCGTTGCGGATTCCAATGCTCCACGCGATGGTCGTTTCATTGAGGAAATCGGCTTCTATGATCCTACGAAACAACCGGAAGTCCTGAACATTGATGAAGAAAAAGCAATGAAATGGTTAGCAACTGGTGCTCAACCTTCAGATACAGCGAAGTCTCTTCTTCGCAAGGCTGGGGTTCTGGCTAAGTACCATGAGTCCAAGAAGTAATTGGATTATTGGGGGTGCTCCTGTGAAGGAACTCGTAGAGGTCCTTGCGAAAGCTTTAGTCGATCACCCGGAGCAAGTTCTGGTTGCTCAATCGGAAACGGAGAAATCCGTTCACCTGCAGCTCACCGTTGCTCCGGAGGATATGGGCAAAGTGATTGGTAAGCAGGGAAGAATTGCTAACGCTATACGTACGTTAGTAAAAGCTGCTGCAGTCAAAGATGGCCGCAGAGTGCATGTTGACATTGATCAGTGATGTGTTGAGAAGGGCTTTAAGCCCTTTTTGACGTTAGGTGCTTGTAAGTGTCCGGGCTTGCATGCTCGTTTTGCAGGATCTGTAAGAGGGGGAACGCCTGCCCGGGCGGTATCGCTTAAGCTTTGCTCGGGTTGTGTAGCTTTACGCACAACGGTCACTTTATAGCTCCAGGGCTGGTTCACTCGCTTTCTTAACAGCCGAGCCAAACCTCTGGGTAACACCTGATGTGAACCAGTGGCTCGTCTAAGTTAAGAAAACTTCGTTTACCTGACCGCCCCTCCGCTAAATCCGTTCCCTTTTGTGCCTAAAGCTACACTTCGCGGGTCTTGCTTTGGTTTTCCTTTGAGGCTTAGTCTATGCCTTCTCCAGAGCGAATCGCCGACCATGCCGCAAGCGGCGTCGGCAAGACTAACAGAATGGCTAGGAGAAGGGCCGATAACACCTGCTCAGGCAGGAAAGCAGACTAAGCTAAGAACCTACAACGCCCTGCCCACTCAATCCCGAGAAGCAGCCCAAGGATTTTGCTTTACAGATGTGAGCGAATTTAAGCGAGCGGAAACAAAACTTCGCGAAAAGCCCGCAGCGGAGTCGGGTTGGAAACAGGACGTTTCCAACCGGCCATTGAGCAGGAGCGATTTGGCCGGGCACCCGACGGAGCGGAGGGCTTGAGCGTTAGTTTTGTCCGCGCAGCTTATGGAGCGAACGACGTAAAGCAAAATCCTGGAGAATCAGCTCGCGGGCATTTTAAAGTACTTTCCTCAAAAAAGGAGCAATGTTCTATGGATGAGGTCTTAATCGGTGAAGTCATAAAGCCCCATGGAGTCCAGGGGGAAATCAAAGTCTATCCCATTACAGATAATCCCAAGCGGTTCCGAAAGCTTAAGGAAGTGATCCTGGTGCAGAATCAGGAACAGCGTCGCCTTAAGGTTCTTCATGCCAATGTCCATCAATCGGAAGTGTATCTGACTTTGGAAGGGATTAATACCAGAGATGAGGCGGAAGCCATCAGAGGATGGGCGGTCAAAGCGGATCGGGACCAGGTCCCGCCGCTTAAGGAAGGCTGGTATTACTTCGAACTGGAGGGCATGCAGGTCTATGAAGGAGATGTGCTACTGGGGACTTTGGCTCAGGTGATACAGACGGGGGCCAATGATGTCTATCTGGTCAAGGGGGATCAAGGGGAGATCTGTGTGCCGGCTTTGAAGACAGTGGTGAAGCATGTGGATGTAGCCGGGAAGCGGATGGATGTGGAGCTGCCCCCTGGACTCATCGATGGTGAAGAACTACGATGATGAAGTTCACTGTATTAACCCTGTTTCCGGAGATGTTTGCCCCCGTTCATGAGAGTATTTTAAAACGGGCTCAAGCAGCACAGCTCATTGAGGTAAGTTTAATTAATTTCCGGGATTACGCTGCCAGCAAGCATAAGAATGTGGATGATGTTCCTTATGGGGGAGGAGCGGGCATGGTACTCAAACCTGAGCCCCTCTTTGCGGCACTGCGGGACTTGCCGCCCAGCCCTGGCCGGCGGCGGATTGTGCTGCTTTCTCCTCAAGGGGAAGTGTTTCAACAGCGGAAGGCCGAAGAATGGAGCCGCTGGGATGAACTGGTCTTTATTTGCGGTCACTATGAAGGCTTTGACGAACGCACCCGCAGTCTTGCTGATGAAGAAGTGTCTTTAGGGGATTTTGTTCTTACCGGAGGAGAGCTGGCAGCCATGGTGATGATGGATGCCGTAGCTCGTTTATTGCCCGGTGTTCTGGGAGAAAAAGCCTCCGCTGAGGAAGATTCTCATAGCGGAGGGCTTTTGGAATACCCTCACTATACCCGTCCCCCTGTATTTGAGGGGATGGAGGTACCGGATGTTCTTTTATCCGGCCATCACCGGCGTATTGAAGAGTGGCGCAGAAAGGAATCCCTGCGCCGTACTTTCTTAAAGCGTCCTGATTTGTTCGCTAAGGTTGAATTTCAAGCGAGCGATTTCAATTTATTGGAAGAACTGATTCAAGAACATCCTGAGCTGGCACAAGAGCGCTCACGCTGGGAACATTTAAGGCCTAAGCCCAAAAAACGCCGATAAGGAGGAGCCATTATGGGGGATCTGTATGTGGCATTGCTTCATGCACCGGTCTACAATAAAAATATGGAAACCATCGCCACCTCCATCACCAATCTGGACATTCACGATATCGCTCGCAGCACTACCACATACGGAGTGAAACGCTACTATATTGTCCATCCTGCTGAAGCCCAAAGAGCCTTGGCTCAACGGATAATGGGCTACTGGCAGGAAGGCTTTGGTGCCGAATATAATCCCAATCGCCAGGAAGCCTTTGCCCGGGTTAAATTAGCCAGTGAGCTTGCCGAGGTTGAAGAGGAGATTTTTAAGGAGCAAGGGAGAAGGCCTTTGAAGATAGCCACGGATGCCCGGAGATATCCCCATACCTTAGGCTATGCCGCCGTACGGGATAAAATCGAAAATGGGGAAGAGCCGTTGCTGCTGCTCTTTGGCACAGGTTGGGGCCTGCTCAGGGAAGTTATGGAAGAGTGCGATATCATTCTGGAACCGATCTATGGGCCCGGAGAATGGAATCATCTTTCCGTCCGCTCGGCAGCGGCCATTATTTTAGATCGCTTAAGAGGGCATTAAGCGAACTGACCAGCCTCGGAGCTATGGAGTGAGTGTTGTATGAAAACTACACGACCCGGACATTTTTTTAATTTTTAAAGTTGCACTCAGCTTATTGTTTGTGATACAATATCACGGTAAAACGGATGGTCCGCTCACTGTGAAAAGCTTGGTGATGAAACACCAGCTCAGTGTATGAACATCTAGGCAAGGAAGGGGGGAATCAATAATGGATTTTATTCGCATGATTGAAGAAGAACAAATGAAAAAAGATCTTCCTGCCTTCCGTCCTGGAGATACCGTACGTGTCCACGTTAAGGTTGTCGAGGGTACCCGGGAACGTATTCAGGCTTTCGAAGGGGTTGTCATCAAGATGAAAGGCGGCGGTCTGCGCCGGACTTTCACCGTGCGTCGGGTAACTTATGGTGTAGGAGTAGAGCGGACTTTCCCGCTGCATTCTCCTCGCATTGACCGCATTGAGGTAATACGCCGCGGTATCGTACGCCGTGCCAAACTCTACTACCTACGTGAACTTTCAGGTAAAGCAGCGCGGATTCGCGACCGTCGCTAGCAATAAGATGGGCTGGAGCTATCCGGCCCTTTTATTATATACAAAATCCCCTTCGCTTTTTTTGCACGGTCAGAAAGTATAACGACCTTGCATACTTTCATCCGGCATAAGTGCAACCAACGACTTCACCTTCCTGGATGGGTGATTAAAAAGCAAACAAGTGCGATAGCCTTGTCTTCGGGTGAAGTCGGGTTTTCTTTGTCTTGAAAAATGCTGTATGCTCCTCAAAATTTCTGCTCATACTAGTGTAGCGACACGCTCACGTTTCGCTTAATGACTTGTCTGAATTTCCATCTGCCGCGTTGTCGTAATCGGCGTAGCACCACTATGCCTCACTTCTTCGCCTTGCAGACTGAAAATTCATCCTGGGTCATTCAGCTGAAAGTGAACGCGCCACTACATTCGTGTAGAGTTTGAAACAGGGAGGAGAAATACGGTGAAGCATAAGACAAGAATCGGATGGTTAATCTGGGTCCTGGCAGCAGTGGTCGTTTGTGCTGCTCTTTTACGTTTGTTTGTACTTCAGCCCTATACTATTTCTTCAAATTCCATGGAGCCGACTTTGGTTCCAGGGGATAGAATTCTCGTGAATCGTTTTGCTTACCAATACGGAACCCCCACCCGGGGCGATATTGTGGTTTTTGCTTATCCGAAAGATACCAGCCGCACCTTTGTCAAACGGGTTATTGCTGTGGATGGTGAGACTGTTGAGCTCAAGGGCAATCAGGTTTATGTCAACGGCTCGCTGATTCAGGAGCCCTATCTGAAGCAAGGGGATTATTCACCCTTTGAACCTGAAACCATCCCTGCTGAAAATATCTTTGTTTTGGGCGACAACCGTCGGGAGAGCGGCGATTCAAGAGAATGGGGGGTTCTACCCAGAAGTTATATCATTGGGAAAGCATGGTTTGTTTATAGTCCCTTCCAAAGAATTAAGTTCTTTTGGTAAAGGGTAGATAAGAAGGTGTTTCGTTGAGTATTCAGTGGTTTCCTGGCCATATGGCCAAAGCAAAACGGTTGTTGTTGGAACAGCTGCGTTGGGTGGATGTGGTCATCGAATTAGGGGATGCCCGTTTACCGGAAAGCAGCAGAAACCCTCTGCTGCAGGAGATGTTGGGGGATAAGCCGAAAATAATTATCCTGAACAAGGTGGATTTGGCTGATCCTTACTGGACAGAGATCTGGACACGTAAACTTCGTCAATCCAATCCCGTCTTGGCGGTAAGCGCAACCAGCGGTGCCGGAGTAGGCAAAATTGTTCCCGAAGTCGAGCGGCTCATGGCCCATAAGATAGAAAAATGGACGGCCAAAGGAATTCGTGCCCGCAGCATCCGGGTGATGATCGTGGGTATACCTAATTGTGGAAAGTCCTCCCTGGTGAATAATCTTATTGGAAGTGCAAAAGCTAAGACAGGCAATAAACCGGGGGTGACCCGGGGCAATCAGTGGATTCGCATTCATGAGCGAGTGGAGTTGCTGGATACACCGGGGTTGCTTTGGCCAAAGTTTGAAGATCCTGAAGTGGGCAAAAAGCTGGGGGCCGTAGGTGCTATCCGGGATGAAGTGCTCAATCTTGAAGAACTGTCCCTCTGGGTACTGGAGCAGCTCAAGGAAAATTATCCGGAGGCTTTAACCCGGTATACTGAAGATGTTCAAAACCTGGATCTGGAGGGTATTGGACGAAAGAGAGGCTGCTTGGTTAAAGGGGGACAAGTGGATATCTTGAAAGCAGCTCAGATCTTCCTAAGGGAATTCCGGGCAGGTTCATTAGGAAAATTCACTTTGGATCACACAGTGAAATAGCTTATAATAATCTCAAATGAGAGTTGATTTAAATTTCAGGTTTGTTTTGTGAATCGTCAGGATTCCAGTAAAAGAGAGAGTAGGAAAGAGGAGCATACGTTGAAGGGAATATCTCGAATGAGTATCCGTGAGGTGAGCGAGGTTCTTAATACTGAACCTTCGGAGGAATTTCTTAAAGCCTGTGCTCAGGACGAGCGCCTTGGGATACAGAATCTGATTGTTCGTTATTATAAGGAATGGGAAGCCCGCCTGGTGGAAGCAGAACGTATCGAAGCCCTGTTAAGGGAAGAAAAACAACTATGGCTCAACGGGTATCTACATATTGCCGGAATTGATGAAGCGGGGAGGGGACCTTTGGCAGGTCCCGTCGTGGCGGCTACCTGTATTCTTCCCGCCAAATTTAATTTACCCGGGCTTAACGATTCCAAAAAATTGACGGAGAGCAAACGGGAAAAACTGTTCCAACAGATCAAAGAGCAGGCTATCGGCTATGCTGTCGGCAGTGCGGAACCTGCTGAGATCGATGGTTTGAATATACTTCAGGCTACCAAATTGGCCATGAAGAGAGCTGTAGAGGGCTTAAAAGTGCGTCCCCATTTTTTACTGATTGATGCTTTGGAATTACCCAGTCTCAAGATACCCCAAAAAGGCATCATCGATGGCGATGCTTTAAGTGCCAGTATCGCAGCCGCATCCATTTTGGCCAAGGTCTCCAGGGATCATTTAATGGGTGAACTGGACAAACTTTATCCTGAGTATGGATTTGCCAAGAACAAGGGTTATGGTACCCGGGAACATCTGATGGCTCTGCGCCGCCATGGAGTGAGTCCGATTCATCGCCGAAGCTTTGCTCCCGTTCAACAGCAACTGGATATTGTTTGAAAATATTTATAATTGGCATTCAAGATATTAGACATACATAATTGTTGACTATTCATAAACAAATATGGCACAATGGGTTTGGTTTATGGGAAACACAATTTTTTTTATGAAGGGAGGTAGGAAGATGTCTGATAATTTTGCTGCTGTGGGGATTGCTCTTGTGGTGGCAATTGCCATCAACTTAATTATGATGTTGATGCCAAAACTCTTAGCTCCGAAAAAACCGGTTCCTGAAAAGTTAACACCCTATGAAGGTGGTAACCAAACCATTGGACGTACTTGGTTAGGCTTCAAAAGCAATTATTTTCTTTATGCCCTTGTTTTTACGGCCTTTGACGTAGAAACGGTATTCCTGTTTCCGTGGGCGTTGTCGTTCCGCCAACTGGGAACCTTCGCTTTTATTGAAATGTTCGTATTCATTGTCATTCTTTTAGTTGGTTTCTGGTATGCTTGGAAGGAAGGTGCATTAGAGTGGATGTAGCAAAAGAGAAAGAACTCCGCGAAGCCGAAGCTCTTATGGAAAAAAATGTGCTGCTCACCAGTATTGATAAAGTTCTCAACTGGGGTCGGGGGCATTCTTTTTGGCCGGTAACCTTCGGTTTAGCTTGCTGTGCTATCGAAATGATGGCTGCAGGTGGTCCGCGTGTTGACATCTCTCGTTTTGGGTATGAGGTCTTCCGGGCGTCACCTCGCCATGCCGATGTCATGATTGTCGCTGGAACATGTACTCGCAAAATGGCTCCTCTGCTGCGGATGATTTACGACCAGATGCCTGAGCCGAAATGGGTTATTGCTATGGGCAGCTGTGCCAGTGCAGGCGGCCCTTTTGCGGATTCCTATTCCATGTTGACAGGTGTGGACAAAATAGTCCCCGTCGATGTCTATATTCCCGGCTGCCCTCCACGGCCGGAATCCTTAGTATATGGGTTGCTTCAACTTCAACATAAAGTGAATCACCCAGATAAGGTGAGGTTATTGAAACATGGGAAATAATGAATTATTAAAAAAACGTGTGGATGAGTTAGCATCCCGCGTCAGCGGAACTGTTGAAGAGATTCTTGACACCTTAGTGCTTACCGTCAAGGCGCCTTATATTACGGAAACTTTGACTGCGGTTAAAAGCTTCGGAGAAGTGCCTTGTGACTTTCTCCACGACATTGGGGGCGTGGATAAGCTGGATCATTTCCAAGTGGTCTATCAATTGACAAGCTTGCGCGGACCCCAAAAGCTGAGAGTCAAAGCGATTGTCGACCGCGACAACCCGGTGATTGATTCCGTAACCCGTATTTGGGCAGGTGCCGATTTCATGGAACGGGAAGCCTATGATATGTTTGGTATTCAATTCAAAGGACATCCCAATCTGAAACGGATTTATATGTGGGATGACTTCGAAGGGTTCCCGCTGCGCAAAGATTATGTCACAGAGCCTGCAGAAGTTCGAAATGTTATGCGTGTGCGCAGGGAAGATGATTAAGGGGGTAGAGCCATGACTGATTTATACAATGAAGGAACGGAAGAACTCCTTTTAAACATGGGCCCTCAACATCCGAGTATGCACGGCGTATTTCGTATGGTGGTTCGTCTACAAGGAGAAACAGTAACCGGAATTGAACCCAAAATCGGCTATCTGCACCGCGGATTGGAAAAGATCGCAGAAAGCCGTACCTATCCGCAATTTATTCCTTATACCGATCGTTTGGATTATCTTGCTTCACCTCATAATAATCTGGCTTATGTCCAAACTGTGGAAAAATTGATGGGCCTGGAGATTCCCGAGAGAGCGGAATACCTTAGAATTATCTTAGCTGAACTGGCCCGCTTCGCCAGCCACCAAGTGTTCATTGCCAGCGCCGCCTTGGATATGGCAGGATGGACGGCTTGGGGATATCCTTTCCGGGATCGGGAGAGAATTCTTGATCTGTTTGAAATGATGTCAGGCAGCCGTTTGACCGTGAATTGCATGCGCATCGGCGGCGTCAGCGCAGAACCTCCCGCAGAATTCTGGCCTGCTTTGGAATCCTTCCTGGACGATATGCCCGAGAAATTGGAAGAGTATTTCAATATCTATATGGGCAATGAGATTGCTCAGGCGCGGATGAAGAAGGTAGGGATCCTCTCCAAAGAGGTTGCGGAAAACCTTTGCATCACAGGTCCGGCTTTACGGGCCTCCGGCGTTCAGTATGACGTTCGGAAAGCTGAGCCTTACGGGATTTATGATCGTTTTGATTTTGAAGTTCCTGTGCTTTACGGCTGTGATACCTATGATCGCAATCTGATCCGTTTCATGGAGATGAACGAAAGCCTTAAGATCATTCGTCAAGCGGTGAGGGATATCCCTGAGGGCCCGATTATGGCGAAGGTGCCTAAAATTATTAAACCACCGGCCGGTGAAGTGTATCATCGTGTGGAAAACCCCAAAGGCGAACTCGGTTTCTATATCGTCAGCAACGGAACGCCGAAACCTGAGCGGGTTAAGATTCGGGCCGGTGCCTTCGTCAATCTTCAATGCTTAAATGAAATCGGTGTGGGCACCTATATCCAGGATCTTATCGCAAGCTTTGCATCCTTGGATGCAGTGCTCGGTGAAGTGGATAAGTAATACTCTCAATGAGGGGAGAAGAAGATGGAAGCTATACGTGCGTTAAATGAGTTGCCAAAAAATATTGCGGCTGCCATCCGCGGGTTGTTTGCGGATCCGTATTCGCTTTGGGCAGACTTGACCATGACCTTAATCGGGATGATCCTGATCATCGTGGTTATCGTCATTTCAGCACTTTTACTGATTGTTCTCGAACGTAAAATTGCCGGTTGGGGATCTCAGCGTCCCGGCCCAAACCGCTTAGGTCCACGGGGATGGTTTCAAACGATTGCCGATGCGCTGAAGCTGCTGGGTAAAGAAGACCTTACCCCTGCCAACGCAGATCGGATTATGTTTAAGATTGCTCCTATGTTTATTTTCGGTATTCCCATTTTGACCTTGACCATCATTCCATTTGGTTATGCTATGACCGTCATCGATCTGGAACTGGGTGTGTTTTTCTATCTGGGAATTACCTCCGTCTCCACCCTTGCTTTGTTAATGGCAGGCTGGAGCTCCAACAATAAGTATTCCTTGCTGGGTGGTATGCGCGCCGTTGCGCAGATGATCAGTTACGAAATACCCTTGATTTTCTCACTTCTTGGGGTTGTCATGCTGACTCAGACCTTTAACTTGACGAAAATCGTGGAAGCACAGGCGGCATTGCCCTTTATTTTCTTGCAGCCTATAGCATTTATTATCTTTTTGATATGCGGACAAGCGGAAGTCAACAGGGCGCCCTTCGACCTTTTAGAAGCTGACCAGGAAATCATCGCCGGACCCTTTACGGAGTACACGGGATTGCGCTGGGGATTGTTCTACCTTGGTGAGTACGCTAATCTTGTCGCCATGTGTGCCTTGGCAACTACCGTATTCTTAGGCGGCTGGCAAGGGCCTGGTGTTTTACCGGGCTGGGCTTGGTTCTGGTTAAAAGTAGGTCTCTTGATCTTTATCTCCATGTGGGTGCGCTGGACGTTCCCGCGGATTCGGATTGACCACTTGATGCATTTGGCCTGGAAGGTCTTGTTACCGCTCGCGCTTCTCAACATCTTGTTGACGGGTCTGGGGATTTATATCTATCAGCTCGTGATTGGAGGGTGACAGAGTGTTAGGTAAAGGATTATTAACGGGAATGGGCATCGTGCTCAAGAAGATGCTCGGACCAAATATCACAGAGTTCTATCCTGAGGTTATGCCGAATCTTCCCAAGACCGTTCGCAGCTCCATGGGACTGGAGCCGGATAAGTGCATCTCCTGCACATTATGCGCTTTGGCCTGTCCGAACAAGGTCATTACCTTAACCAGTGAAAAGGATGAGAACAATAAAAAAGTTCTCAAGACCTATCACATGGATGTAGGGCGTTGCTTGTTCTGCGGCCTCTGCACGGAAGCATGTCCTACGAATGCGCTGACCGTGACCCAGGAGTTTGAGAACTCCGTCTTCTATCCTGAAGATTTATATTGGGATATGATTGAGCGTTCGAAGCGTAATGGGAAGGAGGGCAACGAATGAGTACTATGGCGACCATTGTGTTCTTCATTTTCGCCATAATCGCCGTGGCTTCAGCATGGGGAGTTGTTACCTCGAAAAACATTGTCCACAGTGCGTTTTTCCTGGCTCTTTCCTTTGCCGGGGTTGCCGTCCTGTATGTCCTCTTAAATGCTGAGTATCTTGCAGCAGTTCAACTTCTCGTTTATGCAGGAGCAATTTCGATTATGGTGATCTTTGCAGTCATGCTGACCTTAAGGGGCGATGTGGCTGAAAGCAGCCCTGTCACCAAAAAATGGACCCAAGGGGCTTTAGTAAGCGCTCTTGTCTTCATTGTTTTGGCTTTGGTTATTCTGACCAATAGTGACTGGCGGATTCTTGCCATGCCTGCACTTGCTGGAGGGACCACAGTAGAACTCTCCAAACTGCTCTTGTCATGGTATATGGTGCCCTTTGAAGCGGCGGCCATCCTGATTACTGTAGCCTTGATTGGGGCAGTGATTATCGCGAAAGGAGGGCATGAAAGCAAATGAGTATAAGCGTTGGGCTTGGATCCTATCTTTTGGTTGGAGCGATGCTTTTTTGCCTGGGGCTCTACGGAGTTTTCGTGAAGCGAAATATCATTGCCATTCTCATGTCCATTGAATTGATGCTTAACGCAGTGAATATTAACTTCATTGCTTTTAGCCGCTTTGCCCCCTGGGCTAATCCCGGGACAAATCCCCTCATTGGACAGGTAGCGGCCATCTTCGTGATCGTAGTTGCCGCAGCGGAAATTGCCGTGGGATTGGCCTTGGTTATCGCCATCTATCGCAATCGCCGTACCACGAATGTGGATGAATTCAACTGGTTGAAATGGTAGAGAGTCTATGGAGAGGTAGGTGTTCAAGGAAATGAATGATCTTTTTCAATGGGCATGGTTGATTCCCTTTTTGCCCTTCCTGTCGTTTCTACTCATCGCCTTAGTCACAAAGCGATCCAAAAGACTGTCCTCCACCATTTCTATTTTGGCGATTCTTACTTCGTTTGGATTGTCCATAGCTATCGGTCTTGGTGTTATTCAGTCTGGCTCGCAAATCGTTGAAAACCCCGTGCTGACCACTGTGAACTGGCTCAGCATCGGCGGACTTCATATTGACTTTGGTACACTCATTGATCCTATGAGTGCGATGATGTTATTTGTCGTGACCTTGGTGGCATCCATGGTGCAGATTTACTCCATCGGATATATGCATGGAGACCCCGGTTTTTCACGTTATTATGCCTTTCAATCCTTATTCGCAGCATCCATGCTGGGCATGGTCTTAGCAACAAACCTTCTGCAATTGTTTATCTTCTGGGAACTGGTGGGACTTTGCTCTTATCTGCTCATCGGCTTCTGGTTCTTTAAGGTATCCGCACGGGAAGCGGCCAAAAAGGCCTTCATTACCACCCGCGTCGGAGACTTTGGTTTGCTCTTGGGGATTTTATTCCTCTACAATACCTTTGGTACTTTGGATTTCTATGGTCCTGGTTCCTTATCGGTGCAAATGGCGACCAGCTTCCATGATTTTGCCCTGATCGGCGGCGTAAGCTATCTTACCATCATGGCAATTTTGGTCTTCATCGGACCCGTTGGGAAATCCGGTCAGTTCCCCTTGCACGTTTGGCTTCCGGATGCCATGGAAGGTCCTACCCCCGTCAGTGCCTTGATCCACGCCGCTACCATGGTTGTGGCCGGGGTTTATCTGGTGGCGCGGATGTTCTTCCTCTTTGATAACGCATCTCCTTTTGCTCTGCAGCTGGTGGCAGGAATGGGTGCCTTTACAGCCATTTTTGCGGCCACCATAGCTATTGCGCAGGACGATATCAAACGCATCCTGGCTTATTCGACCTTAAGCCAATTGGGCTATATGATGTTTGCTCTGGGCGTTGGTTCCTTAACCGCTTCCATGTTCCACCTGATGACCCATGCCTTCTTTAAGGCCTTAATGTTCTTGGGAGCAGGTTCTGTCATCCATGCCCTGCATCACAAGCAAAACATTTGGGATATGGGTGGACTCTGGAAGAAGATGCCGATTACCGGCACCACTTTCTTCATTGGGGTCTTGGCTATTGCCGGTATTCCGCCCTTTGCCGGATTCTTCTCCAAAGACGAGATCTTGTTGGCGGCCTACCATGGTCACCCCATTATCTTTGCGGTAGGCTTGTTTACGGCCTTCCTGACCGCCTTTTATATGAGCCGTCTCTTCTTTGTGGCCTTCATGGGCGAAGAGAAACCGGAGAATCATCCTCACGAATCTCCTTGGGTTATGACCCTGCCCCTAATCATCTTAGCCTTCTTCAGTGTTGTCGGCGGCTGGGTTGCCTTGCCTGAGCATAACTTCGGATATTTCGTGCATTATGGTGAATTCCATCATGAAAGCATTAACTGGATGATTGCGACCATTTCAATCATTGCCGGAGTTCTGGGCATTGGCTTGGCCTACATCACTTATGTGACCCGGGCGATCAAGGCTGAGAATGTGGTGGCCCGTTTCCCTGGTGTCTATAAACTGCTTAAAAACAAGTACTATATCGACGAAATTTATCTCTGGTTCATTCATAAGGTTATGGATGGCATTGTGGCCAAAGTCCTTTACTGGTTTGACCTCTATATTGTGGACGGTATTGTTAATGGTCTGGCAGCCCTTACCCGGGGTTCAGGCCGCGCCTTGCGCCGTACCACCACAGGCCAGATGCAAACCTATGCTTTGGTATTCTTCGTTGCCATTGTGGTTATCTATCTTGTCTTCGCCCTGGGCGAAGGACAGCTTTCGGCGCTTAATCCCGCAGCTATGCTAGGAGGTGTTAAGTAATGTCGCCATTGGCACTTCAGCCTGAAGTAGGCTCCTTTATTCTGCCATTCGCACTGTTGGCACCGATTCTAGCAGCATTTATCATTGTTTTCCTTCCCAAAGAAGAAGGAAAAACGATCAAACTGGTGGCAGCACTGGGAACACTTACTTCCTTGTTGCTCTCTCTCTATGTATTCTTTGCCTATGACCGCTCTTTAGCAGGGATGCAGTTTAATCTCACGATTCCGCTGATTCCGGATATCGGTGTTAATCTGGCTTTCGGGGTGGACGGTATCAGCATTCCGATGCTCCTGCTCACGAACCTCATCGCCTTTACTGCCGTGTATTCTTCCTGGAACATCGAGAATCGTGTCAAAGAGTTCTTCGTGTTGCTCTTAATCCTGATTGCCGGGGTTATGGGAACCTTCATTGCCCGGGACCTGTTTATCTTCTTCCTGTTCTATGAAATCGTGGTTATTCCTATTTATATCATGGTTATCATCTGGGGAAGCACCAAACGGGTGACCAAAGAGTATGCAGGGATGAAGCTGACCATCTACCTGCTGCTGGGCTCCGCTTTATTGCTGGTGGCTATGGTTTCCCTGTGGGTCAATGCTACCAATCAGCTGGCGGCCATGGGCCAGGGACCGACCTTTATGTTCGATGAATTGGCAAGGCTTCAATATGACGAGACCTTCCAGATCATTTGCTTCGGTCTGTTGGCGGTAGGTTTTGGTTCACTGATTTCTATGTTCCCCTTCCATTCCTGGTCTCCCGATGGTTATGCCGGCGCTCCCACAGCGGTCAGCATGATCCATGCCGGAGTCCTGAAGAAGATCGGGGGCTATGGTTTAATTCGCCTGGGGCTTATGGTGTTCCCCTTGGGGGCAAAATTCTGGGCACCGGTGATTGCCGTTCTGGCGGTTGTTAACGTTCTCTATGCAGCCTTCATCGCTTTAGCCCAAAAAGACCTTAAGTATGTGGTCGGATATTCTTCCGTCAGCCATATGGGTTATGTTCTGATTGCCGTAGCGGCACTTAATATAACCAGCATCAATGGTGCAGTAGCCATGATGTTTGCCCACGGTGTGATGTCGGCTCTCTTCTTCTCCATGATTGGCTTTATCTATGAGAAGACCCATACCCGCAATATTGCGGAGCTGGGCGGACTGGCTCACCAGATGCCCCGTCTGGCCGTAGGCTTCTTGCTGGCAGGTATGGCCGGCCTGGGATTGCCCGGTACAGTGAACTTTATCGGTGAATTCACCATCTTCATTGGCACGGTTAAGGTATTGCCGGTCCATGCGGTGGTTGGTATCGCCGGGATTATCTTTACAGCTGTGTATTCCCTCCGACTCATTGCCAATGTCCTCTTTGGACCTCGCCGTAAGGAATGGGATCATCTGAAAGACCTGCGCGGTCCTGAGCTTGTTCCTTTGGTTGTCCTGGTCTTTGTCATCATCATAACGGGTGTCTTCCCGAACACCGTGCTGCAATTGATCGACACCGGGGTCCAATCTTCAGGGTTAGCTAAGGTGCTTGAAGCTGTGACTCAGGCGAAGATGGGAGGGTTGTTCTAATGATGAGTTTCGAATTATCTTTACTCTCAACGGAAATCATTATGGCAGTCCTTGGCCTTGGCTTATTCGCAGTAGGTCTCATCCTTCCCCGCGGGTCGAGACAAGGAATGTTCCCTCTTACCTTATTCGCCCTTTTGGGAACCCTTGCTTACGCTGTCTATGATTTCTTCTATGGTGGAAATGCGGCATTCCTGCAAGGAATGTATATGCACGACCAATTTGCAGGCTTTTTCAAGATTCTTTTCCTCGTTGCGGCACTCCTGGTAGTGCTTTCCACGAAAAACTATGTGGCTAAATTCCAGGCTTACCGCGGTGAGTTTTACCCCCTGCTCCTCTTGGCCGCTTTGGGCATGATGCTGATGGCTGGTGCCGGGGATCTTCTCACGATGTATGTAGGCTTAGAGTTGATGACCATCACCTTCTATATTCTCGTCGCTTACCATCCCAATGATCCCAAATCCTCAGAGGCGGGCATTAAGTATTTGGTGCTGGGAGCCGCCTCTTCAGCAGTTCTGCTCTACGGTATCAGCCTGATCTATGGACTCACCGGCTCCACTCAGATGTTTACTGTGGCCATGTCCTTAGGTGCTGAGGCGAATACAGTGACTATCCTGGCTACCGTGATGATGCTGGCTGGATTTGGCTTTAAAATCAGTTTGGTTCCTTTCCATATGTGGGCACCGGATATTTATGAAGGGGCTCCTGCTCCCATCACCGCATTCTTGGCCACAGCCTCCAAAGCCGCCGGTTTTGCGGCCTTGGTCAGATTCTATGTCCTGATGATGTACAATCATTCCATGGCTGAAGCCGGACTCATCCTGCTTCTGGTATTGGCCGCTATAACGATGATCATCGGTAACCTGATGGCCTTCCCCCAAAAGAATATCCAACGCTTGATGGCTTATTCGGGGATTGCTCAGGCAGGCTACATCATCGTTGGCGTCATCGCAGTCTCCATTGCCAGCTCGGTATCCCAATGGGGAGTCGATCCGGTCAGTGCTTTTGTGGATGGGATCAAAGGGGTATTGTTCTACCTGATGATTTATGTCTTTGCTAACCTGGGGGCCTTCGCGGTCATTACCCATGTGGCCCAGAGCCAGGGCAGCACTGAGATCAAGGATTACGCAGGTTTGGCAAAACGTTCCCCGCTGGCCGCCGCAGTTCTTACCTTATCCGTTCTTTCTTTGGCTGGGATTCCGCCCTTGGCAGGATTTGTGGGTAAATTCTACCTTTTCTCGGCAGTCATCAACCAAGGACATGTCTGGATAGCGGTGATAGGTTTTGTGATGAGTATGATTTCCGTCTATTACTATTTATCCATTGTTAAGATCATGTATCTGGGCGATGGGGAAGGATTACCTGAAGTGCCTGTTCATGGTGCGGCCAAATTTGGCATGATATTCTCCATGATTGTCACGATTGTTTTAGGTATTTACCCCACACCTTTGGCTCAAATGGCGCTTACCGCCGCTTCGAGCCTGGTAAAATAGAATACCATAATGTCTTTTAAGAGAGTCTCAGCTTATGCTGAGGCTCTTTTCGTAAGGGGCCTGCTCTGCTCTGGAAAGTTCCGGAAGCTTAGTCTCCAGGGTTTTGCTTTACACCGGTCGCTCCATAAGCTGCGCGGACAAAACTAACGCTCAAGCTCTCCGCTCCGTCGAGTGCCCCGCTAAATCGGCTCCTCGAAAGCACTGCTTTCGCACTTTGTTCTCATAGCGGGTTGGAAACGTCCTGTTTCCAACTCGACTCCGCTGCGTGCTTTTCGCGAAGTTTTGTTTCCGCTCGCTTAAAGTCGCTTCCCTTTTGTAAATCAAAATCCTTGGGCTGCTTTTCGGGTCTGGGAGAGTGGGGCGTTGTAGGAGATGTGTGGGAGGCCGCCTTATCTGAGCTGCTTTTTGCATCCTTAACGACACCCCTTAGACTACTCGAAGAAAGCACCAAGAAAGCTGAACAGCAGAGCTGAAGAAGACCCGCAAACTTGACTTTGAAAAAGTCCCATAAGACGTAGCTTTGCGCACAAAAGCCGTGAACTCCGGAGAAAAAACCTTCCAGTGGAAGGTTTTAGGATTCACGCCCGAAGGTGACGGATTTAGCGGAGGGGCGGTCAGGTTGACGAGGCTTTCTTAACGTAGCGGAGCCACGGTTTACATGCAGAAAGCAGCGGGGTTTGGTGGAGCTGTTAAGAAAGCGAGTAAACCAGCCCCGGAGCTATGGAGTACGCGTTGTGCGTAAAGCTACGCGACCCGAGCAAGCTTTAGTTACAACGACCCGGACAAAAGGCAACAAGGATAGATTCGCCGTACTGTACAACAGATTCTTGCTGGGACAAAGGGATCTAATGTGTTAAAATACCTAAAAACTTAGGGAACAAGAAAATCAAAGGAGAACTGCTTATGAGTGAACATCGGCAAGCATTGGGAAGATATGGGGAAGAACTTGCTGTCAAGCATATTAGGCAGGCTGGACTTACTGTACTGGAATGCAATTATCGCTGTCCTTTAGGGGAAATGGATATCATTGCTCAAGAAGGAGAGACGATTATATTTATTGAAGTCAGGACTCGTTCCACGGGAAGCCGGGGGTGGGGAGAAGAAAGCATTACGGCTAAGAAGCGGGAGCGGCTTTATCGCATAGCCACTCATTATTTAAAGTTCAGGAATTATAAAGAATGGCCTTCTTTACGTTTTGATTTAATTGCTATACGTTGCCAGAACCAGGAAGGCAAGCAGCCGGATATCATCTGGATTCGCGGTATCTAGTACTCTGTAACCTGATTACATTTCTGGCTGTTAAACTTTCCTATGACTGGGTTGTCGTCAATCACAATGCGAACGGTGGCGGGTATTTTGAAACGGGGAAGATGTGTTATTGATAGAGGTATGATAAAATGCAGATAGGACAAGATTGGAGGGAGGACGGCTATGAATGCGATTTTAGTAATTGATGATGAAGAACGTATACGTCATTTGGTTCGCATGTATTTGGAACGGGAAGGCTATGAGGTGGATGAAGCAGGCAATGGGCGGGAAGCTCTGGAAAAGTTTCAGAAACAGGACTATGCTCTGCTGATCGTCGATTTAATGATGCCTGAGATAGATGGCTGGAAAGTATGCCGGGATGTGAGAGAGAGATCCGATATCCCGATCATAATGCTCACAGCCCGAGGGGAAGAGTTTGATCGTGTGTTAGGTTTTGAATTGGGCGCAGATGATTATCTCGTGAAACCATTTAGCACCAAGGAGCTGGTAGCGCGGGTAAAAGCGCTTTTAAGGCGTTCCCGGGGGAATACGGCCATAAGTTCTTCAGACTTACTCTTCGGTCCCCTTAAAATTGAGAAGGATAAACATCGGGTGTCCATCGATGATGAACAAATTCCTTTTACGCCAAGGGAATTTGAGCTCCTTTACTTTTTAGCCAAAAACCCCAGCCGGGTGTTTTCCAGAGAACAGCTGATGGAAACCGTATGGGGCTATGATTTCTATGGTGATGCCCGCACAGTGGATACTCATGTCAAGAAGATTCGTGAAAAGCTGGCTGACCCTAAAGTAAGGAGCATGCTTGCTACGGTATGGGGAGTGGGCTATAAATTCGATCCCGAAGCAGTCAATGAATAGTACGCGCTCGAAAAGAGGAGAAAAAATTGAACTTTGACCTGCGTCCGCGAAGTATAAGTATGAAATTATGGGCTGCTATAACCGCTTTAATTCTCGCGGTTTTGGGCGGATTAGGGGTAACCATCACCTTGCTTTTTGGTGACTTTTACTTCCAGCAAACTTTGGATACTTTGGGGAAAGAAGTGGAGGAAATATCCCATTACCTCGGAGAGCAGCCTAATTGGTCGCAGCGCTTATTTGCCATTGATGAAATCCGTCTGTCCTCGGATACGCAAATGGTTGTCATTGACCGTTACAGCGAGATTATCGCCATTAAGGGCGGGAATGTGGCGGCAAGCTTCGGAACCAATGATCGTATCGGTTGGGGTGATGTTTCGGGGGAGATGAGCTGGCTGATCCGCTCCTTATACCCTTCGGATTTTTTGTCAAGGACGGATATTGCCGAGGTCCTGGCCGGAAAGGTGATAACGATTAAAGCGATTCCCAGGAATAAAACGGGACAAGCGATGCTCATTGCTGCAGCCCCTTTAGGCAATCCCAGTGAAGCTATTGTCGTTTTGGGAACGTCACCGGCCCCTGTTCAGGATAGTATTAATGCCTTTCGCCGGATGACTTTATATGTATCTCTGGCAGCTGTGGTTTTGGCCACTTTGGTAAGCTTAGTCTTTGCCAGACAAGTGACACGGCCCTTAGCCTTGATGCAGAAAGGTGCCAGCCAAATGGCCAATGGAGACTTTCAGCCTATTACCGGAGTGAGAAGCCGGGATGAGTTAGGCGAACTTGCCGATGTCCTGAACTCCATGGGAGAAAGCCTTAAAAATCACATGACTTGGCTGTCTGAGGAGAGGAATCTTCTGCTGGGCATTGTCGAAGGAATCAGTGACGGCGTCATTATGCTGGATGGGGAAGGGGAGATTCTCTACACCAATGAACCGGCTAAAGCTCTGTGGCAGGGCTCGGGATCGGAAGAAGAGTCTTCAGAGCGTAAAGAAACTCTGATGGCCTTTTTACGAGAATCCATGGAGGGTGTTGAGATCGATAAAAAGATCCATTTCAACTTAGATACCCAAGTGCTTCAAGTGGCTATGGCGACAACCCAATTTGAAGACGGCAAACAGGGCTATGTTGCCGTACTGCGGGATATTACCGCATCCTTAAGGGCAGAAAAAGAGCGGCGGGATTTTATGGCCAGTGTCACTCATGAATTACGCACCCCCCTTCACTTGATTCAAGGCTATTTGGAAGCTATCCAAGATGGAGTGATCGCTAAAGAGGAGCAGACGGAACACATCGATCTGGTACTGGAGGAAGCGAAGCGCTTAGCTAAATTGGTCATGGAACTTCAAGAGCTGGACCGTTTTGAGAGTTGGAAGAATTTTGAGAAAAAAGAAATTGATTTGGCCGGCTTTATCCAGGAATTGGGCTACCGTTTCCAGGGACGAGCCGATGAGTTAGGAATCCATTTGCAAATGGATAACGGTAAAGGAGTTATCCATGCCAATCGGGATCGTTTGCTTCAAGTCTTTATCAATCTCATCGAAAATGCCTTCCGCCACACTCCTGAGGGCAAAAGTGTCTACATTAGGATCATTGACAGTGAAGAGCATATTCAATTTAATGTAGAGGATCAGGGAGAGGGAATTCCTCCTCAAGCCCTGCCCCATATTTTTGATCGATTCTATCGGGTGGATAAATCCCGTTCAAGGAAGGAAGGGGGGATGGGATTAGGCCTATCCATTGTCATGCTGATCGTCGAGGCTCATAACGGGGAGATTAAAGTCGAAAGTGAAGTAGGCAAGGGAACAACCTTTAAGGTGATTCTACCCAAGTAAGAGAACGATGAGGGAGGGTAGTTTCTATGCGTATAGAGCAGCTTCAGCATATTATCGAAGTAAATAATAAGAAATCCATCTCGGAAGCGGCGAAAACTTTCTTTATGAGCCAGCCACAGCTTAGCCACTCTATGAAAAACCTGGAGGATGAGCTGGGCTATAAACTGTTCCGCCGCAACCGGGGAGGCTTGATTCCGACCTGCCAAGGGAAAGAAGTTGTGGGTTTGGCCCGTGAAATCATCAATACTATTGAAGAACTCAAATCTCTGGCAAGTGGTGAAGCCAATCTGACCGGCAATCTCAGTCTGACTCTTGCCCCAGGAGCTTTCAACTCCTTTGCCGGTCTTTTAATCACTCGTTTCAATGAAAAGTACCCTAATGTTAATCTAATGATTACTGAGGATATAGGCATTGCCATCGTGGATAAGGTAGCTATGGGGACCTGTTTAATGGGAGTGCCGGTGTGGACCAGCAACGATGACGATACCATGCGCAAGCTCCTCGACAGTAATGACCTGGCCTATGAGGAAATTATTGAGGATGATTTATGCCTGGTTATTGGTAAGCGACATCCTTTGGCCGCTAAAGAGAGCATAGAATTAGCTGATTTAGAAGGAATGACCTTTGTGGATTATTGTGGCAGGTATCGCAATTTGCTGCGCAATTGCGGAATTGATACGGCTAAGAGGGAGTTCCTGATTGTCTACAACCGTGAGGTCATGAAAACAATCATTGCCAAAAATCAGGGAATCGCCGTTTTTCCGCGTTTCTTCTTGCATAATGATTTATTTTTTGAACAAGAATTACTAAGCTATCGTGCCATCGAAAAGATAACCGATAAAGTTAAAATGAAAATGTACCTTATCTATTCCAGAACTGAACCTTTGTCTCATTCTGCGAAGCAGCTGAAGAAGATGCTCAGCGAGATAATTGCCGGCAACCCTAGTTAAAGGGGAGGTTTTATTCATGCGGGTAGAACAACTTGATCAAATCGTAAAAATTCATGAACATGGCTCCCTTTCCAAGGCGGCCAGTGCGCTTTTTATCAGCCAACCTTCATTAAGCGTATCCGTCAGTCGGCTGGAGGAAGAATTGGGACTGAAGATCTTTGAACGCAGTAATACAGGAGTTGCACCTACGGAACAAGGGGAAGCTGCCTTGGCGCTGGCAAGAACTATTCTGACCTTAAGTGAAAAGATCAAGGGCATGATGGACGGGAGAAAAGTTCTGATCCGTAATCTTCAGATGGCGATACCAGGAGCCTTTGCCAATGCTATAGCCCCCGATCTACTGGTGAAATTTCATGAGATCTATCCAGAGGTTAATCTGCATATCCATGAGGCTCCCTATTATGAAATCGTCGAGAACATGGATCGGGGAGCCTATTCCATAGGCGTTATACCCTGTGGACAAGATGGCAAAAAGGATTTACTCAAGCAGCTGAATGACGTGGAGATCGAATGGGAGATCATCTCCGGTGGTCAGGCTAAATTATTGCTTTTCTTAAGCAGCAAAAATCCTTTGGCAGATAAAGAGCGGATCAGCTTCTCCGATATTAAGTCCATGAAGATGATTTCCTATAAAGAAAACTATATCCAAACTTCGCGAAATTTAAGATGTCCTCTGCATAAGCCGATTATTGTTGAGGATATTGAATTGCTGAAAAGGTTGATCAGCGCTGACTTCGGGTTTTCTATTTTTCCGGAGATATTAGCTTACAACGATCTATACATGAGCAGTGGAAGGATTAAGGCCATACCCATGCATGAGTTAAGTGAGCAGTGGGATATCTTTATCTTATACTCTCATCACGAATCCTTGTCATTTATCGAAAGAGAATTGCTGGCATTAGTTAAAGAACTGATTCGGGACAACCTGATCAGTCAGATAGAATAAGAGGTATAACCTAATAGTAAATATGCTAATAGGCACAAGTAAGTGCATATATTATTTTTCACATACCTGACATAACAAAACCTATATTATGCAAAGGGAGAACAATATCCTACAATAAGAGCAACCAATTGGTTCATCAACATTATTTATGTCAAAGGTCGGAAGGAAACAAAAAGGAGGGATTGTGAAAGTACGGTCTTTCTTCTTTGCGTGCGCTCTAATAGTGTAGGTAATAAAGTCTTCGATAGTTGTTGCGAAAAACTAGCTGCGGTAATGGAAATGATTCTAAGTATTAAAGGAGAGTGGAAATTATGGAGCCTGTTGCTGGTGCTGACAAAGTTACTGCTAGTAACAAAATAATATTACCTAATGATAAAAAAGTTTATATCCATTGCTTGATTGGTTTGGCTATTATGGCTATTTTTTGGTTTATGGCGCCGATTGAACCGATTACGCCAGTGGGGATGAAGGTCGTTGGCGCTTTTTTGGGCATGGTGTATTTGTGGTCAGCAGTTGGCAGTCTGTGGCCAAGCTTGCTGGGCCTGACCCTGATTGCTTTATCCGGCTATGGCGGGCAAGGCGCTGTCGGCTTTAAAGCCGTTTTCCTCAATGCTTTTGGCGCGGACACGGTTTTGCTGACATTGTTTGCGATGGTTTTGTTTGGCGCTATGGACGAAGCGGGCTGCACCAAATACATTGCGCGCTGGCTGCTGACCCGGAAGATTATTAATGGCCGTCCCTATGCTTTTATGGGTGTAGTCTGGTTTACCTGCTATGTCATTTCTACCTTGGTATCGCCGATCACCGGTCTGATCCTGATGTGGCCGATCACCTTGCGCATTATGGACACCCTGAAGATAGAACGCGGTGATAAAATCTGGCCCTTTTTCTTTGTGGGAATGTTTGCCGTGATGACTTTGGGCCAGCCCTTCTTCCCCTTTATGGGCGCTCAATTGATTGTGGTAAGTGCGTATGGCAGTATGACCGGTGTTCCCGCTGATTTGACACCGGTGCCTTATGTATCTTATATGGCGTTAAACTTTATTATGACGATGCTGCTTATGGTCACGTATATTATCATTTTGAAATTTATCCTGCGCCCGGATGTCAACAAGCTTAAGGGTGTCGATGCTGATCAGCTGGCCAGAGAACAGCCGCTGCCGCCGATGGTTTGGCCCCAGAAGACGATGATGATTATGATACCGTTGTACCTTATTATGCTGCTGGTGCCGAGCTTCCTGGATAAAAGCAATCCGGTGGTAAACCTTTTGGCAACTTTAGGGCCTTTGGGCGTGACTATTGTCTGGATTATCTTTTTTTGCATCATTCGCTACCAAGGCAAAGAAGTATTGAATTTTAAAGAGGTTTCCTATAAACAGTTTAATTGGGGCATTTTCTTCATGATTGCTGCCGCAGTTTACGGTGCAAATGCCTTGTCCAATGACGCTACAGGCGTTAAAGATTTCCTGCTGAACGCGCTGAACCCGATACTGGGCGGACAGTCAGAGATGGGCTTTGTAGCCATCATGTTTACAGTGGCTTTGATCCTTACCAACTTTGCCAACAACGCGGCTATGGCAGTGGTACTGATGCCGGTAGTGCTGGCTTTCTGCGACCAGATGGGCCTGAATCCGATGCCGGTGGCCATGGGCGTGACCATGATGGTCTTCGTGGCTATGCTGACCCCTGCCGCTTCTCCTCATGCCGGCATGATGCATGGGCGTACGGATATCTATAAAACCGGTGAGATTCTGCGCTTGGGCTTCCCGATCTGCCTTGTCACTCTGGTATATTACATCTTCATTGGTTATCCTTTGGCCAAGATGCTGTTTTAAACCAAGGTTGGAGCATGTACGGGCGGAATACGCTGGAAGAAATCGACTAAAAAATAACTCAATTGGTATAAGGAGTGTTGCATAATGAATCCGATCAAAAGTGAACAGATTCCCCATATTATCCATAGACAAAAGGATTTGGAAGAAGCTTTTCTGGCTGAATTCTCAGCGGGTCACTATACGCTGGAGAATCCGCTGGTTAAGCTCAACCCTTATGATATTTGCCCCTTAACGGCCATGGTCTTATTTGAAACACCCGTAGCCACCGAGGCAACCATAATCGTTCGTGGCAAAGAGCACCCCGGAGATATCCGGCATACCTTCCCCGCCGATAAAAAACATATTCTGCCGGTTTATGGTCTCTATGCCGATTACGAAAATAAGATCGAAATCGTCCTGGCCAATGGGCAGAAGAACACCATAACCCTTAAGACCGAGCCCCTTCATCCCGATGTCCCGGTGGCCACCTCGATCAAGACCACCCCGGAATACATGGGCAACAACCTGATGTTTCTGACGGCAGCGATGAAGGCTATGCCTGTAGGCTATGACTATGCCGGAGAAGTTCGCTGGTATGCCACAAGGAACTTTGCCTTTGATCTCAAGCGTATGCCCAATGGACATATTCTCATTGGTACGGAGCGTTTGGTCAAATTGCCCTATTTCACCACAGGTCTATATGAAATGGCCTTTAGTGGGAAGATATTCAAAGAATACCGTCTATCCGGCGGATACCACCATGATCAATTTGTCATGGAAGATGGCAACATTCTGGTGCTTACTTTTGATTTCTACTCAGGTACGGTTGAAGATATGTGCGTGCTCCTGGATGCCATAACGGGAGAAATTCTCAAGTCATGGGACTATAAAAGGGTCCTGCCCCAGGATGTAGCCGGTTCCGGAAGCCAGGATGCCCACGATTGGTTTCATAATAACGCCGTTTGGTACGATAAGAAGACACACAGCTTAAGCTTCTCCGGTCGTCACCAGGATGTGGTGATCAACCTTGATTATGATACAGGTGAGTTAAACTGGATCATTGGGGATCCTGAAGGATGGCCCCAGGACATGGTGGACAAATATTTCTTTACCCCGGTTGGGGAAGGGGAATTTGACTGGCAGTATGAGCAGCATGCTTGCGTCGTTTTACCTGATGGGGATATCATGCTCTTTGATAACGGCCACTTCAGAGCGAAGAAAAAAGAGAATTACTTGCCCAACGGCCGGAATTTCAGCCGTGGTGTGAGGTACCGTATTGATACCGAAAAGATGACCATAGAACAAGTATGGCAATATGGAAAAGAGCGGGGCGCGGAGTTCTTCTCTCCCTACATTTGCAATGTGGAGTATTACAATGAAGGCCATTACCTGGTTCACTCCGGCGGCATCGGCTATGAAAACGGTGAAACCTGCGAAGGTATGGCAGTTATGAAAGTCCTGCAACCGGAGTTTAAGGATAGTGTGTTTACCTTCAATTCCATTACCTGTGAGCTTAAAGATGACGTGCTGATGTATGAGTTGCAAGTACCGGCCAATTGTTACCGGGCTGAAAAATTGCCCCTCTACTATGCCCACGAAACGGCTGAATTAGGTGCGGGCGAAATACTGGGCAATTTAATTGAGACCCAGGAGACAAAGATGAAGATCAAGGCTGTGGAGACAGGTGAAAGAGTGCCGGATCATTATGAGGCATCCATCACAGAAGAAGAGGATCGGGTTCTCTTTAACGCCATCTTCGAGGCCGGGGAAATGGCTCAGCTGCTTTTGGTGGACGGAGACGGCGGGGTAAAGAGATATCCTGTCAATACTGTGCCTCAGGCCTTCCAAGCCATGTGTGTAGGGACGTTCCAGAAAGCTGACCCCCGCAATATCGATGTTTATATCAACAAGACCGGATTATCCGGAAAATATCAAGTAAAGCTCATCGCAGAAGAAAAACTCTATGAGACCGGAGTGTCTATTACAGCTTAAGTATAATAGGCAAAGAGATAGGCAAAAAACAAACGGCTGGAGAGCAGGGGATGACCCTATTCTTCAGCCGTCTGCAATTTCTGCTTGTCATGGGGTTGACGAGTGAGCCAGATGATGTCTTAAAAACAAAGAGGAAGAATGAAGGATCAGTGGGCACCAGGGCGGTCCAAAGCCCGGTACTGAAGGGCTTCAGCAAGATGGCGAGGCAGGATAGAGTCCTCACTATCCAAATCGGCAATGGTGCGGGCAACCCTGAGAATCCTGTCATGACTGCGGGCGCTAAGGTGTTGACGATCGAACACACTGCGCAAAAGCTGTTCACCTGTGGAGTCGAGGCGGCAAAAAGCTGATGTTTCCCCAGCGCTCATTTCCGCATTGGTTCGGCTTTCTCCCAGGCGGATCCATTGGCATTGGCGGGCCTTAAGGACACGTTTTTGAACATCTGCTGAGGTTTCGCTTTCCGGATAGCGGTGGAGCTCATCAAACTCCACCCGGGGAACTTCTATATGAAGATCAAGGCGGTCAAGCAAGGGGCCGGATATCCGGCCGCGGTAATGACTGATTTGCCATGGTGTACAGGTACAGACCCGCGCTGAATCCCCGTTCCAGCCGCAGAGACATGGATTCATACTGCAGACGAGGCTCAAACGTGCCGGGTACCTGACACTGCCCCGCTGGCGGGTTAAGGTAAGTTCCCGGTCTTCCAGGGGTTGACGCAGAGATTCCAGGACTCCCCGGGAAAACTCCGGCAATTCATCCAGAAAGAGCACGCCATGATTGGCAAGAATGAGTTCACCGGGCTTAAGATCATGCCCGCCACCGAGAATTCCGCTTACAGTTGCCGAATGGTGGGGCTGCCGAAAGGGTCTCTTCCGGATAAGCTGCCCGTTATGGCCGAGCAAGCCGGCGATGCTGTAAATCTTTGTGACTTCCAGGCTTTCAGAGCGGGTTAAAGGAGGCAGAATGCCTGCATAGGCTTTGGCAAGCATGGTTTTACCAGAGCCGGGGGGACCTATGAGCAGAAGGTTGTGCCCACCGGCAGCGGCGATTTCTAAGGCTCGTTTGGCTTGCTGCTGTCCCCGAATACTGCTTAAATCGATAGGATGATCCGCAGTTACTTCTGGTGAGGAGGATTTTGCCTGGGGATTGCCGAAGAGTTGATCCGTTTCCAAAGAATGGACCAGCTGGGCCAGATACGCTGCGGAGCCGCTTTTAATCTCTTCAATGAGGTTAGCTTCAGGAAGGTTTTCTGGAGGAACGATTAGATCATAGTCACTGTGCGGGGCTAAGGATACGGCCATGGCGAGAATTCCGGGGACCGGCCGCAACTGCCCTTCAAGGGATAACTCCCCGACAAAGACGGTATGAGAAAGACCTGCAAATGAACATTGCCCGGTAGCCGCTAAAATGCCGATGGCAATAGGCAAATCTAAACTGGAACCATCCTTTTTCAGATCAGCAGGAGCCAGATTAACCGTAATACGCTGCAAGGGAAAATCAAACCCTGAATTTTTGATGGCTGAGCGAACCCGCTCCCGGGACTCACGTACGGCAGCCTTGGCCAGCCCAACGATGCTGAACTCAGGCAAACCATTGGAGACATCCACTTCCACCCGTATTAAATGCGCCTGAATACCGGAAACCGCCATGCCATGAACAGCAGCAAACATCCAAATCCCTCCCATAGGAGGAAGAATTCGACAAAATATTAGAGTTTCCTTCCAAGGTGTTTTGGGAATTTGTAAAAATTAGGCTCCTCCAGCGTAGTGATTTTCACAGCCGACTACGGTGGGAGGAGCCTAGGATTCTCTCATTTTATTCGTTTAAGGTAAGCCGTTTCTATTTGTAGGATGTCAATCTTGGCTTCAATACGCTCTAAGGAGCGTGAAACATTTTGATTGACATCTTTTTGTAGTTCTCTGCTGTCAAATAAAGCTGTGATTTTCCTCGTTAAATCTTCTTCCATGCGAGCCTGAGATTGTTTAAGGTTGGAGATATCTGTTTTCATATCGGTGATATCGATCTTCATAACTTCGATATCTTCTTCCATGCGGACCTGAGATTGCTTGAGGTTAGAGATATCTGTTTTCATATCGGTGATATCGATCTTCATAGCATCAATATCTTTTTCCATGCGGACCTGAGATTGTTTGAGGTTAGAGATATCTGTTTTCATATCGGTGATATCAGCCTTCATGGTGTTGATATCAGCCTGCATCACTTCTTGGTTGATTGCTAAGGTATCTATGCTTTTAGTGAGTGTACTCAGCTGCTGGATGACTAATTCCTGAAATTGGCCGTTATCCAACTTATCAACCCTCCTTATCAACTGGGCATCCCGCTCAAATTTGCTCTCCAGATAATCATATAAGACAAGCTTGGGGTTGTAAAGCGCAAAAAACAATTTCTGGAACATTATTAGGAAATAGAGGAAGTGGGAAGGATTGGTCGAATATCTAATCGTATATTTATGAATAGCAACGACTATGCTATAATTATTATTTAAGATTAATAGATAGGGTGTGTATGTCATTGATGGCCCGGTTGGAAACTTTAAAGGATAAAAAACCTGATTTTGACCCGCAAAAGAAGAATACTATGCAGGCAATTGCTCAATTAGTTCGTCCACGACAATGGGTTAAGAATTCCTTTGTCTTCATCGGTCTCCTTTTTACTCAAAACCTTAACCAACACCTGATTCTAAAGGTCATCATTGCTGCGGTGGCCTTTTGTCTTGTTTCCAGCGCAGTCTATGTGATGAATGATTTTGTCGATCGAGATTATGATCGGAATCATCCGACTAAATGTAAGCGTCCCCTTGCTTCAAATCGGGTGACCCTTTCTGCGGCAGGCTCGGTTTTCGTACTGTTTCTGCTGGGGGGACTTCTCTTGGGCTGGCATGTGTCAAAAATTGCTGCCGGAATTCTTGTTTTGTATGTTGCCCAGAATTTGGCTTATACAAAGGGGCTTAAGCGGATTGTGCTCATCGATGTATTTATTATTGCCCTGGGCTTTATGATGAGGATTCTCATGGGAACCTGGGGGGTGGGAATTCCCCCTTCAGAGTGGCTCTTATTGTGTGGCTTTATGGTAGCTCTTTTTATGGGCTTCGGAAAGCGGTGTTCCGAATTGAACGAATTGAGCGTGGATGCCGGATTGCATCGGCCTGTTTTGGAACGATACAGCCCCGGATTGCTGAATCAATTGCTGGGGATTACGGCCGGAGGGGTTATCTTTACCTACAGTCTATATACTCTCGATTCGGCAACGGTGGCTCTTCATCATACCACCAATCTCATTTATTCAGTGCCCTTTGTCATCTATGGTATTTTCCGCTATCTTTATCTTATTCATAAAGGTGAGGCCGGAGATCCATCCAAACTTGTCACTAAAGACAGGCATCTCATCGCGGTCGTTATGCTTTGGGTTCTCTATGTTTTGTGGACTCTTAAGCTTCATGATTTAGTATTAGGGGTGTTGTGATGTTCTGGATTCTGCTCATTGGTTTGCTGGCTGATGCACTGTGGGTCATGCTGGTACCCACAGTGCCTTTTTCAGATTTCTCATATTATCACCACTTAGCAACCCAAATTGCCGCTGGCGGACCATGGGGTGATACCTACACATCTGTCGGTTATCCTATTTTCCTGGGATTCTTTTATAAGCTGTTCGGGAGTTCGCTCTGGGTTGCCAAATGTTTAAATATTGCCCTGAGCACAACAAATAATATCCTTGTCTATTTTCTGCTTAAAAAGATCTCCATTCCAGGGAGGCTGCGGAATACCTTCCTTTTGCTCTTTGTTTTATTCCCGATGAATGTTTACTACAATAGCTTAGTGGCTTCGGAAATTCTTTTTACCACAGGGCTGCTCTCGGTATTATTGCTCTACTTTTCCAATCTGCGTTGGAAGTATGTTGGGATTGGCCTGCTGACGGGACTCAATGCCATGGTGAAGCCCTTTTTTCCGGCCTTCGTTCTGGCCGTCTTCCTGGTCGAAGTTTTAAGCGAGAGGAATTTCCGGCAGAGTCTTAAGCGGTCTGGAATCGTGCTTCTCGTGGCGCTTGTGGTGCTATCCCCCTGGCTCTACCGAAATTCCAAGATATTTGGGGAGTTTTGCTATATTTCCAACAACAGCGGCATCGTTCTCTACATTAACAACAACTCTCAGAATAAAGTGGGAGGCTGGATGCCTGCCGAGGACGTTGCTGATTCTCTGGTTAAAACACCGGTCTATCAGGAGGCCAATGCCCTTGAAAAGAATAAGATGCTTAGCGCGGCAGCCAAAGAGTGGATCGCAGGCCATCCTGTTGAATTTGTCGGTTTGGGAATAAAGCGGCTTGCCCGCACCTTTCTGTTCGTCGGGGATATTAATTATGCCTTGCGAGGGACGGCGCTCGCAGTGCCGAGTATTCAAATGTTCCTTGCTGCTCCAGGGAGTAATTGGCTATCGTTTTTCTTATTCCTGACCTCCGAGCTGGTGCGGGCCCCCGTCTTCTGGCTGGGCTGCCTCGGCATACTAAGTTATTCCTGGCGGGTTCTGAGAGGCTTTTTCCGCTCGGGTGGAGGGGGACCAAGAAGAATCAATAAAGAGAAACTTACCCTCTTGATAACATTCTTGATGTTTGCCGGCATCTATTTTATCACAGAGGGGCAGAGCCGTTACGCTTTCCCAACGGTGATGATGTTAATCTATTTCGCCCTTTGGCGGGTGTATCAATGGCAGGATGAGATGGGGGAATAAGATGTTAGGGCAAATTATCATCTCGGTGATTCTGGGAGCATTTGGCCAGATCCTCGTAAAAATCGGAGCAAAAAATCTTGAACTGGATTTTGCTCCTGAGAATTTACTGAGAAGCCTCGGTGCAATTATGCAAAACTTCCCGGTGATGTCGGGGCTGTTTCTCTACGGGGTAAGCTTCATATTATGGATTAAAGTGTTGACTAAGACGGAATTAAGCTATGCGTACCCTTTTGTTAGCCTGGGCTATATTTTTATCATGGCGTTTTCGGTTATGGTCTTTAAAGAGAATATTTCCTTTTACCGGGTGCTGGGAACGGTGTTGGTTATTGTCGGCGTTATTTTTATTTCCAGGAGCTAGGACTCTGCAACACCTGGGAAGCCTCTTCGCTTGATTTAATTTGCTATTGGATAGAGATGTGCTCCTCTGACTGCAGTGGGTTTTTACTAACCTGACTGGGTTGGCGGAGCATTTTTTTTATTAAATTATATTTGACAAATAGGATAGGGGGGTATACTATAATTTCAGGAGGTGGACACTTATGGACAAAAAAATGGAACACTGTCCAGCTTGCCATGACTCAAATTCTCAGAAAAGTGAAAGACTAAGCCATCATAACGAAAAGACCATTCGTGAATTGGCCAACCGGATGAATCGCATCGAAGGTCAGATTCGCGGTATCAAAGGAATGATTGAAAATCATGCCTACTGTGACGATGTATTAAACCAGATTGCTTCGGCTCAAGCCGCTCTTAACGGAGTCTCCAAGCTTCTTCTGGAAAAACACATGAAATCCTGTGTGCTTGAGCAACTTCAGGAGGGCAACGAGCAAGTCATCGATGAGCTGGTCAAAACCATGCACAGAATGATGAAATAAGCGGCAGCAAGGACTTATAGCGGGATAGAAGCCGAGGGGGCGAGATAATGAGTAAAAAGAATACAGCAATCAAGGTGACCGGCATGACCTGTGAGCATTGCGTGGGCCGGGTAAAGAAAGCCCTGGAAAGTTTGCCGGAGCTGGAGAATGTCAACGTCTCTCTGGAGAACGGGGAGGCCAGCTTTGACTGGACCGGAGAAGGCTTAAGCATGGCAAGAGTGAAAGATGTCATCGAAGAAGCGGGCTATACAGTGATAGAGGACCAAGAAGCTCAGCAAAGGGTTCCGGTTCAGGCTCAGGGGATGCTTATGAAAGAACTGAATGTTTATGGTATGACCTGTGAGCATTGTGTGCGTAGGGTGAAAAAAGCTTTGGAGAACCTCCCTGAAGTGGCCGATGTGGAAGTTTCCCTGGCGGAGTCAAAAGCCGCCTTTCGTCATAATCCGGCCATAACCACAGAGGCACAGATTAAAGAAGCAATCCAGGAGGCGGGATATTCTACAGAAGCCACAGAATCCATTGAAGTCACTGAAGCCTCCGTACCGGACATTCAAGAATCGGAAAGCCCTGCACAGGAATCAGTTAACGAGAAGAAGCAACTTAAAATAACCGGTATGACCTGTGCCAATTGTGCCCTGACCATTGAAAAGGGAATGGCCAAGCTGCCGGGGGTCAAAGCCGCTACGGTCAATTTTGCCTCAGAGAAACTTTCCTTGGATTATGACCCGGCACTTCTCGATGAGAAAACTATCCTTGAGAAGGTCAAGGATTTGGGTTATGGGGCTTATATGGAAAGGGATGAAGGAAAAGCCCAGTTTAAAGTGAGCGGTATGACCTGCGCTAATTGTGCTCTTACCATTGAAAAGAAATTGCGCAATACACCGGGAATTCAGACTGTAGCCGTTAATTTTGCGACAGAAAGCGTCACGGCAGAATATGATCCCAACCTGATCGATCTGGAGACCATCTATGAACAGGTCAGAGATGCAGGCTATACCCCCATTGAGAATAAAGAGGAATCCCGTGAGGATAACCATGTGAAATCCCAGCGCAACTGGGTCATCTTCAGTGCAGTGCTGTCGGCGCCCCTGATGCCCATGATGTTTATGCCCATGACCCATGGCATCATGTATACTATGTTTATTCTGGCCACCATCGTTCAATTTACGGCTGGCTTGACATTTTATCGGGGAGCTTACCATGCCCTGAAGAACCGCTCCACCAATATGGATGTGCTGGTCGCTATGGGTATCACAGCTGCTTATGGCTATAGTGTGATGACAACCTTTCCCCATATTTTCTTCGAGGGGGATACCTTCTTTGACACATCGGCTCTTCTGATCACCTTTGTGCGTTTCGGCAAGTACCTGGAAGCAAAAGCCAAGGGACGTGCCGGGCAGGCCCTAAAACGTCTCCTTGAGCTGCAAGCGGATCGAGCCCGTCTGTTGATTAATGGAGAAGAAAAGGAGGTCCCCGCCTCCAGTGTCAAAATCGGGGATATCGTCCTGGTGAAGCCCGGTGAAAAGATTCCTGTGGATGGAGTGATTGTTGAAGGGCAAGCCAGCATCGATGAGTCCATGATTACGGGAGAATCGATACCTGTTGATAAAGGTGCCGGTGAAAATGTGATCGGAGCAACCATCAACCGTTCGGGAAGCATTAAAGTCTCCACCACCAAAACAGGCAAGGACAGTGTCCTTTCCGGAATTATTAAAATGGTGGAGGACGCCCAAGGAGTTAAGCCGCCCATTCAACGTCTGGCAGATAAGATATCCAATGTCTTTGTGCCCGTGGTGGTAGCTATCTCCATACTTACCTTCATCATCTGGTATGTATTTTTGGACAGTGCCTTTGTCTTCGCCTTCACCGCCGCCATTGCCGTCCTGGTCATAGCCTGCCCCTGTGCTTTAGGGTTGGCGACGCCCACAGCCATTATGGTGGGGAGCGGTGTCGGTTTAAACCGGGGGATCCTCTTCAAATCAGCTGCCGTGCTTGAAGGAATAGCCAAAGTGGAGGCTATTGGCTTTGACAAAACAGGCACCTTAACCAAAGGGAAACCGGAAGTAACCCATCTTATGGCCTATGAAGGATATGCCCAAAAGGACCTGCTCAGGATTGCTGCGGCAGGGGAGAACCCTTCCATTCATCCCTTGGCTCAAGCTATTGTCCAAAGAGCTAAAGATGAAGGGATCGAGGTGGAGGAAGTTCAGGACTATCATGAAGAAAGTGGTCACGGCACCCTTTGCTCTTACCAAGGCAAGAAATTGCTCATCGGCAATAAAAAGCTGATGCTCAAAGAGAATATTCCCACTGAAGCAGTAGAGAAGGATTTTCAGGAATTGGCCAATGAAGGAAAAACCACCAGCTTTGTGGCCTATGACGGGAAAGTCATTGGCATCATCGCCTTGGCCGATGTCTTAAAGGAGAGTACGCAAGAAGCGATTAAACGCCTGCACGGCCTGGGGATTAAAACCTTCATGATTACCGGGGATAATAAGAAAGTCGCCACCGTCATCGGCAATGAAGTAGGCATCGACGAAGTGGTGGCGGAGGTCCTCCCTCAGGACAAAATTGAGATCATCAAGAGGTACCAAAATGATGGCCTGAAAGTGGCCATGGTTGGGGATGGGATCAATGATGCCCCCGCTTTAGCTCAGGCCGATATCGGCATCGCCATCGGCTCAGGAACGGATGTGGCCAAAGAAACCGGGGATGTGGTCCTGGTGCGCAATGATCTTCTCGATGTGGAACGGGCCATTCGCCTTGGCCGCAAAACCTTAACCAAGATTAAGCAGAATTTATTCTGGGCTCTCATTTACAATACACTGGGAATCCCCATTGCCGCCGGAGTGCTTTTTCCGATTACCGGAGAGCTCTTGCCCCCGGAATGGGCGGGCCTGGCCATGGCCTTTTCCTCAGTGTCCGTAGTGACCAGCTCGCTGCTGCTCTCCAGGTATAGTAAAGAACTGGTTGATTAAACATTGTTATGCTCTCCTTCTACAGGATGGAGGAATAAATAAAGGGAGGTTAAGAACCATGAATCAAACCTTAAAAGTTACCGGAATGACCTGCAATCATTGCAAAGCCCATGTGGAAAAAGCCTTGCTGAAAGTGGGCGGAGTCCAACAGGTAGATGTGAATTTAGAAAAAGGAGAAGCAGTAGTCGCCGGATCAGCCGGACGGGAAGAGCTGATTAAAGCTGTGGAAGACGCCGGTTATAACGCTGAGTGATGCATGTTTTGCCAGGGGATTTGCCATACTAAGATTTGAGCAATACCAATCTTAATGAGGTGAGAATTATGGCATTAATTCCTAATGACCCTTTCCGGATGTTCAATCACTATTGGGATGAGATGGAGCGTAATTATCTTCGCGGCCGTGGCAAAGAGGAACTTTCCCAGTTTCTTTACCGGGTGGATGTGGAAGAAACAGCGGACCAAGTGTTCGTCACAGCGGAGATTCCCGGTCTTGAGAAGAGAGAAGATCTGCATATTGAGGTTGATGAAAAGCTTTTGACCATCAGTGGTGAGATCAAACGGGCTGCATCGACAAGTGAACGTTCTTCTCACCACACGGAGAGATATTACGGGAAGTTCAGCAGGACGCTCACCCTTCCGGCAGTGGTAAAAGCAGACGGCTCCCATGCCAGCTACAAAAATGGGATTTTGGAATTGTCTTTTCTCAAGGATCGTCACCCGGCAGCCCGCACCATCGAAGTGGATTTTCATTAGAGTACCGGCATTTAGAAAGGGGCTCGCAAGATTCGAATCTGGATTCGAATCTTACGAGCCCTCATTACCGTCCTTGTCCTAGGACAAACGACCGGCCATATTGCGTTCGGCGATCTCAATTGCCTTTTTCACCATATTGCCACAATCCCGGGATGAAACGCCACTGAACCCTTCCTGATTTAAGGTATTCGAAAATCCAAGCTCCTGGGCTATCTGCTGCTTAAGGTTATCGGACATGGTACTGCGACGTCTGGACATTTGGATTCCTCCTTTCACCTTAGGGAAATACATCTCCTTGCCATTTAAGCAAGTAACACTAGTTTGCATCGCTTCCCTGAACTTTATGTGTGAGGAAAGAGTTGTTCTCAGATCTTCTTGGAGCTCCTTAGCTCAGATAAGGGATAAATAATTAGATGAAAGCCAGAAAAACTGTTATGATAAACCCAATTTATGCCCAACAAAAAATAAAGCAACAAAAGGAGGAAGGGATGTGCCGCTTTTATTCGGGACGGCCGGGGTTCCTTTATCGGCCAAAGAACGTTCCACAGAAGCAGGGGTCAAGCGCGTCCGGGAGCTTCAGCTGGATGCTATGGAAGTAGAATTTGTCCAAGGGGTCCGCATGGGGGAAGAAAAAGCCCAAAAAATTGCTCAAATAGCTGTGGAAGAGAAGGTTGCCCTAAGCTGCCACGGCCCTTATTGGATTAACTTTAATTCTCAGGAACCTGAGAAAGTAGCGGCCAGCCGTGAGCGCCTTTTGCATAGTGCACGCATCAGCAAAATTTTAGGTGTTAAGAGTGTAGTATTCCATCCTGCTTTTTACCATCAGGATGATCCTCAGGTTGTCCTGGTAAGAACCGCTGGGGAACTCATGAAGGTTCGGGAGATTCTGGATGCGGAAGGGAATGATGTCATATTACGGCCGGAGACAACGGGGAAGCCCTCACAGCTGGGCACTCTGCAGGAGGTTCTGACCTTGGCGCAAGCAGTTCCAGGGGTCTTGCCCTGTATTGATATCAGTCATCTGCATGCCCGCAGCAATGGGCGGATCAATACCTATGATGAATTCTGTCAAGTCCTGGAGGCTGCGGCAGAATCCCTGGGGGACCGCTGGGTTAAGCATGTTCACTTTCATGTCTCCGGGATTGATTATGGTGTTAAGGGAGAGAAAAAGCACCTCATACTTAAAGAATCCGATTTGCGCTATCCAGAGTTAATGAAAGCATTTCACACTTTCGGTGTGGAAGGATTGGTGATTTGTGAAAGTCCCAATCTCGAAGAGGATGCCCTGCTCCTGCAAACGACTTACCGCACTATGGCTTAGTTCGATTATTCGGTGCGCAAGGCTTCCACAGCATCCTTTTGGGAGGCCAGCCGGGCGGGGATGTGGCCCCCTAATACGGTTATTACGGTGCTGAGGATGACTAAGAGAACAGCATGATCCAGCCTTAAATGGGAGGCATTGGTGAGGCCGGTCGACTCATGGATGGCTTGATTGATGGGGAAGGTGCAGGACCAGGCTACCATAACGCCGAGCACACCGGAAAAAACTCCGAGAATAAAAGTTTCAGCATCAAATACTCTGGTAATATCCTTTTTTCTGGCCCCCAGTGCTTTTAAAATACCGATTTCTTTGGTCCGTTCCAAAACACTGGTGTAGGTAATGATGCTGATCATAATCATACTGACCACCAAAGAAATAGCGGCAAAGGCGATCAGAACCAGGGTGATGCCATCCATAATTCCTTTCGTCAGACTGGAAAGGGTCCCGGCCAAATCGGTAAAGGTAATGACATCCTCTTCAGCTTTGCCCACATTATATTGCTCAATATAGTTGATGACTTCGTCCTTGGCGTCAAAGTCCTTAGGAAAAACCATGACCATATAGGGCGAAGGGTCACCCCCTAAATAAGCGAGCAGAAGTTCTTTGGTGTTTGCGTCGATTTTCTCCCTGGATAAAACATTATAATCAGCATCCCGCTGAGCGATCACAATATCGGAATCCATAGCGTTATCAATAACTTTTTGGGACAGCTGATCATCATAAGCGATCCCGGAGGCCAGCATAGACATACTGGTTCCAGCTTTAGGGCGAACCACACCGGAAATCCTGATGGTAAAACCCTGCTCGGAGGTATAGTTTTTCTCATAATCATTGGCCGGGAGATAGGTTCCGAAGGAAGTTTTCGTGTAGAAGTCGTTATTATGGATCACTCTGTACTCTGTTCCTACAACAGCGGAGAAGGCGATACGGTCACTTCCTTCTACTGCAAACCCTAAAGCCCCCAGGGTCCCCTTTTCGATTTGATTTTGATTATTTAATACCAGGACCACGTCTGTAAGTTGCAGGGGATAGTCACCGTTCAGTAATTCATAATTGTCTGCCAGGTAACTATTATTTCCGGAAACAGCGCTGGGAAAGGAGGACAAACCTACTGAGCTTGAGGAGGTCATATTGCCTGAGGGAGGTCCATTGCTCAGAGTGATGGGAAGGTACTTATCCTCAGTCTTCCGTAAGAGGTTCATCTGGACCACCCGGGTATAGCCAATACTGCCCACAATATCCGGGGAGACATTCTCTAAGTAGTCGATAAACTCTTGAGAAAGATCGTTCTTATGAGTAATAACGTTTTTACTGGAATCGACGATCACAATTTCATCAGCAGTGGAAGCGGCAGGGGTACCATAAATCCGATCCCGGATTTCCAGGGTCATATTGTTCAGATCGTTGGCATTCATCTGTTGAGTTTCCTGGGAAATAATGATCGGGAACTCAGCCATGGCATCGAATTGAAATTCATCAATCTCGGAACGAAAGCCTGTGGATAAGCTTAAAATGACGGCGATCCCGATGATACCGATACTGGAAGCAAGAGCAGTGAGAAAGGTACGCCCTTTTTTGGTCCATAAATTTCGGAAGGATAAGTTAAGAGCAGTCAAAAAGCTCATTCCCGTTTTCTTAAGGTGAAAATACTCGGGTTGGGGGGGAGCTCCATAGGGGTTAGTATCGTCAATAATCTTGCCGTCGGAAAAGCGGATAATGCGGTCTGCGTAGGTTTTGGCCAACTGAGGATTGTGGGTAACCATAATCACCAGCCGATCCTTGGATACTCCTTTGATCAGATCCATAATCTGAACACTGGTAGTGCTATCCAAGGCTCCCGTAGGTTCATCGCATAAAAGAATTTCCGGATCATTGGCGAGAGCCCGTGCTATGGCAACCCTTTGCATCTGTCCCCCGGACAGTTGATTGGGTTTTTTATGCAGATGCTCCTTAAGTCCGACTTTTTCCAGAATGTCCAAGGCCTTTTGGCGTTTGGCCTGTTTGGAGACTCCGCTCAAAGTCATCCCCATTTCCACATTAGCCACGATACTGATATGAGAAATCAAATTATAGCTTTGGAAAACAAAGCCTACCGAGTTATTGCGATAGGCATCCCATTCATACTCTTTAAAGGCTTTGGTGCTTTTCCCTTTGATAATCAAGTCTCCTGAATCGTAATGATCCAGTCCGCCGATCATGTTTAAGCAGGTGGTCTTTCCGGAGCCGCTGGTACCCAATATAGCCACAAACTCTTTATCCCGAAAGGAAAGGTTGATACCATCAAGAGCCTTCGTTTCGATATCCCCTACCCGATAGGTCTTTTTAATGTCTTTAAGCTCAAGCATGACAGCCTCCTGAGAGTATACCCTAAGCGTATACATAATGGGTCTCCTGGGTATTTTCTCTTTTACTGATGGTTTTAATGCAGGGTCAGGCCAAGTTTCTTTATGGATAAGGAGGAAAAACAAAAGTCTGAAAAGAATATACAAGGAATTGGGAAACAATTTAGGAATGTGCCGAGGCATGGCAAAAGCAAGTTGACTTTAGGGAGGATGAGAAATGAATTATTCAGCAGCTCATGATGTGGCCCTTGAGAAATTCCGCAAGGCAACCCTTGAGGAAATATCAGAATACTCCGGTTACCCCATCGATGGCAATAGGATCAAGATAGAATTCCTGGATCGAAGATTTGAGGTTGACTATCCATCCGGTCAATTTTATGCTGAGACAACACTGAATGAGGAGATTTCTGTTCCCACTCAGATACTGATACTTCATTATTTAGTGAACCGCTCGCCCGCTATGCAGACCGGGCAATTAATATCTTATAAAGAACTGCCGGGGGGAAATATCTATATACAACCATTTACCAACCGTGCCATTAATCCTTTGGTTAAAACCTTTGGTTCCCAAAGGTCAAAGCTTATTCAGGCGGCGGTTGCTTTGGGAGGGGAAGTCGTTTCTCTGGGCGATGCTGCCGTGGTTCTCAGTGTATTCCCCAAGGTGCCCATCACCTTGGTGATCTGGGAGGCTGATGATGAGTTTCCGGCCACCGGCAATATTCTTTTCGATTCCTCGGCCGGCACGGTTCTTCCCACAGAAGACTATGCAGTCTTAGCCAGCCAGGTAGTGTTCGCCTTGCGTAAATTAGCATCTCAATGAGCCGGATGGGGCGAAAAATTATTCATAGCATAGCTGGGGAGAGAGCTGAAAAAAGCTAAGGATGAGATTAAAGAAAATCAGGTCATATATCCCTGCAAAGCAATAAGTAAACCAATGGGTTAAATGATAATTATTTTTATTAAAAATATTGAATAAAGGCCTTGACATAGATTTAACAAGCTTATATAATTGCAAATGTAATCCGGATTATGAAAATCTATAGAGCTTGTATGGCAGAAATTTGTCTAACAAGTGTTTTTTTTGGCCAGATACTTGTTATGACAAATGTAGTTAATGCAAATATTGAATAAGCAATAGTTGGTTATGCAACGACTTGTATATTCAGTGTTTTCGTTAAAAGATTTATTTTCACAGATAGACTCGTTCTGGGTCATAGGGCAGAAGAGGTATTTCTTCATAGGAGGCTTTTCAAGTTAGTGTAATTTTTAGCTTTTTTATTAAAGCTAAAACGTAAAAAATAACAAGTTCTCAAGATTAGGGAGGAAAAGAAGAGATGAAAAAGATTTTGGGTGTTGTGCTTTCTTTAGGGTTAATCGTTGGGCTTGCCGGTTGTTCGAGCCAGGCTCCTGCAGCTACTGCTGCCTCCACTCCGGAACCGATTAAGATGGGCCGCGTTGATGCTGCCGCTCATGGTACCAACGCCGTAGCCATTGCTGTCGTTGCAGTTCAAGGGGACAAGATCGTTGGTGTATCACTTGACGAGTACCAATTCATGCCTGCTGATAAAGCTAAAGGTCTTGCCAATACGGAAGGTCTGGCTGCCAAGAACTATAAGGATCCTGCTCAAGTCCTTGCTTCCAAAATTGACAACAATGAATACTACAGCAACAACATGAAAGAAAAAGCAGGCTCCACCGTTGCCTATGCTGACAACTTCAACGCTATTGTCGAATTCTGCGAAGGAAAGACTATCTCCGAATTGGAAGGAATTCTTTCCTCTACTCCTGCAGAAAAGATGCCTGTTGACACAGTATCCGGTTCTACTTTAGCTGATACTGCCGGCTATATCAAAGCTGTTGTTGATGCTGCAAAAGCTGCCAAATAATTTAGCTTACTATTAAATATTAGAGCTCTTCAAGCGTAAAAGAGTGCCCGCTGCCTGAAAAAGGTAGTAAAGGGCGCTCTTTTTTTAATCCCTTAATTTTTAATCCCTTAATAAGGAAGGGATGACTCTTAATGGAGAGGATGCCAATAATCTAAGCCCATAACATCGAATGAACTTTGAGCTCTGGTTTACAATAAAGCTTGAGGAGGTGTATTTATGCATACCGTATGGAAAGGTTCCATCAGTTTCGGCTTAGTCAATGTTCCGGTCAAAATGCATGCTGCTACAGAAACTCATGAATTCCACTTTAATTATTTACATAAAGACTGCCATAATCGTATTCGCTATATCAAGAAATGCCCCCATTGTGAAGTAGAAGTGGCTGCTGAAAATATAATTAAAGGTTATGAATATGAGAAGGATCATTATGTCATTATGGAGGAGGAAGATTTAGCCTCTCTGGAGGCTCCCCTGAGCCGTTCCATTGATATATTGGACTTTATCGATCTCAGTGATATTGATCCGATCTATTATCAAAAATCCTATTATTTAAGCCCGGAAGAAGCGGCCCATAAAGCCTATAAGCTGCTTTGTCAAGCTATGTCCGACACCGGAAAAGTCGCTATAGCCAAACTAACGATGCGCTCCAAACAACACCTGGCCTGTCTTAGGATTATTGACCAGAGCATTATGGTCTTAGAAACCATGTATTATCCGGCAGAAATCAGACATCTGGAGGCAAGCTGGGATAATGTATCCCCTACAGACACAGAAATTGCCATGGCCCGTCAGCTCATTGAGAATTTGGCAGCACCTTTTGCACCGGAGAAATATCGGGATGAATTGCGGGAACAAGTTAAAGAGCTTATCGAGAAGAAGGTCTCCGGAGAAACTTATCGGGTTGCCGCTGCGCCGGAACCGGGAAAAGTCGTGGATTTAATGGAAGCTTTACGGGCCAGCATCGCCATGACCGATCAGAAAAAGCAGCAAAATACAGCAGAATCGGAAACGGAGGAAAAGCCAACAAAATCCACATTAACTCCCCGGGGACGACGCAAGGTAAAGGGAGCATAATTTTGGATTTGCCTAAAAGTCAGGCAGGAAAAAAACGATTTTCAGAGAATACATCATTATTTTTAGTAATAGTATAAAATTCGACATAGCTCGACGCAGGAAAAAATCCCCAAAGTCGCGAATTGATGGACGGGGGAGGGTTGATCTATGTGTAAAGAGAGTTTAAAAGGAGCAATAAAGGACACATTAATAGAAGAAAAGCTTATGCGAGCTATGATACATACTATACGGGGCGTAGGAAACAGCAGGCTGCGCCATCTGATTGCCCGCTACGGAAGTGCCGTAAACGCTTTGCAGCCAAGCAAAGGTAGTCAACACTCTCCAGAAGAGCATTGGCAGCAGCTGATTGCGCAGAAGTGCCAAGAAATCAATCCTGGGGAGGTTCTGGAAGCTTTACAAAGTCAAGGCATCAAGTTGATCATTCCCGAAGAAGAGGGTTATCCGGATTTGCTGCGTCAGTTGCCGGATGCTCCGCCCCTGCTCTATTACAAAGGAGCTTTGCCGGTCAGGCAAGAATGCCTGGCCATTGTGGGGGCTCGTAAAGCTACTCCTTACGGCAGAGCCGCGGCAGAAGCCCTGGCCAAGGACATCGCCGGACAGGGAATCGTGGTGGTGAGCGGGTTAGCCAGGGGTATCGATGCCGCTGCCCATCGGGGAGCACTGGCCGGTAAGGGAATAACCTGGGCGGTCATGGGCTGTGGGCTGAATCATATGTATCCGCCGGAAAATCAAAAGCTCGCCGAGGAAATCCTGGCAAAGGGAGGTGCTCTATGGAGCGAATTTCCTCCGGGAATGCCTCCGGAACCCCAATTCTTTCCGGCCCGCAATCGCTTAATCAGCGGAATGTCCAGAGGTGTCGTCGTTGTGGAAGCCGCCCTGAAAAGTGGAGCATTGATCACTGTGGATTTCGCCCTGGAGCAGGGCCGTGAAGTTTTTGCAGTGCCTGGACCTATTTTTAGCCAGATGAGTAAAGGTCCTCATCATCTGATCCGGCAAGGAGCCAAGCTGGTAGAGAGCTTTGAAGATATATGGGTTGAGATTCCTGCTTTTGCCGGAGTTGACCATCTGTCCCCCCCATCTCCAGACCGGGGTACGGAGTCAGTGGAGAGCGGAAAGCAAGAAGGCAAACGGGGAATAAGCAGCGAACAGCAGCAGATTCTGAACCAATTGAGTGATGTCCCTACCCATATTGATCAGATTACCATGAACTCAGAGGTTCCTCCTGAGCAAATTCCCTTGGCATTGCTTGAGCTCCAGCTGGCCGGCCGCATCGAGCAACTTCCCGGCCAACTTTATGTATTAGCGTATAAGTGCTAGACATACTATGGAAAAGAAGATACTATTAGGCTAGTTTATTTGTAACCCTTCAAGCTGAAGACATTCAAAATTTTGAAGATTTAGGCTTGTGATATACAATAGGAAAGTAAAAGAAGACGTTTGAGATTTCTTTGAGGTGATGTATGGCTAAAACACTCGTGATCGTTGAATCTCCGGCTAAGGCTAAATCCATAAGCAAATTTTTAAGCAATAATTATACGGTCAAAGCGTCCATGGGACATTTGCGGGATTTGCCCAAAAGCCAAATGGGAGTTGACGTAGACAATGACTTCGAACCCAAATATATAGCGATTCGTGGACGCGGGGATTTAATTAAAGAGCTGCGGGCCGCCGCGAAGACCGCTAATAAAATTCTCCTGGCCTCTGACCCCGACCGCGAGGGGGAAGCTATTGCCTGGCATTTAGGCCATCTGCTCGGTTTGGATCTAGCGGAGAAGTGCCGCATTGAATTCCATGAGATTACCAAACCGGCTATTACGGCTGCCATTAAACACCCCCGTCAGATCGATTCCAGTAAAGTAGATGCCCAACAAGCCCGTCGCGTCTTAGATCGTTTGGTGGGGTACCAGCTGAGTCCGTTCCTTTGGAGAAAAGTGAAAAAGGGCTTAAGTGCCGGCCGGGTTCAATCGGTTGCTGTTCGTTTAATTTGCGATCGGGAAGAAGAGATTCGGGAGTTCATCCCGGAAGAATACTGGACGTTGACCGCTTCCTTGAAAAGTGAGGGAGGGGTATTTTCGGCTAAGCTCGCCAGGAAAGGGGAGCACAGGATTGCCATTGCTTCGGAAGAAGAGATGCAGAAGGTTCTCCAAGAGCTGGCAGATCAGACCTACCGGGTTAAAGATGTTCGCACCAAGGAGAAAAAGAAACAACCTTCACCCCCCTTTACCACCAGCAGCCTGCAACAGGAAGCTCATCGCAAGCTGAATATGTCACCGAAAAGGACCATGATGCTGGCCCAGCAGCTCTATGAAGGGATCGAGCTGGGTAAGGCGGGAGGCATTGGTTTAATTACCTATATGCGTACCGACTCCGTGAGAATTTCAGAGACTGCCCAAGAAGAAGCCAAGGAGTTTATTGCCGAGCACTATGGGGCGGATTATTATCCTCCGGAACCCCGTCAATTTAAAAGCAAAGGCCGGGCCCAAGAAGCCCATGAGGCCATTCGCCCTACTTCCATATTGAGAACACCGGACTCCGTGAAGGAGTTCTTGTCCAGGGATCAACTGCGTCTTTACCGGTTAGTCTGGGAGCGTTTCCTGGCCAGCCAAATGAGTGCGGCTGTCCTTGATACCTTAACTGTTGAAGTGGAGGCCGGGGAGTACTTATTCCGTGCTAACGCTTCCACCGTGCGTTTCCCCGGGTATCTTGCCGTTTATGAAGATGGACAGGATGAGAATGACGACCAGGAAGAAGGGACCCTCGCGGCCAATATTCAACCTGATGAGAGTCTCAATGTCCTTCAGCTCCAGGAGAAGCAGCATTTTACAGAACCACCTCCCAAGTATACGGAAGCCTCTTTGGTACGCAAAATGGAGGAGGAGGGAATCGGCCGGCCCAGTACCTATGCTCCGACTATCGAAACCATTCAATCCCGGGGCTATGTGGCGAAGGAAGGGAAACAGCTTTCTCCCACTGAATTGGGAGAAATCGTCGTCTCTATTCTCAAAGAGTATTTCCCGGAGATCGTGGATTTGGAATTCACGGCCAATATGGAGAAAAGGCTGGATGATATTGAAGAAGGAGCTTTACCCTGGAAAGCCGTCATTCGGGATTTCTATGGCCCCTTTGCGGAATCCATAGAGGAAGCGGATCAGGTGATGGGTAAGGTACAAATCGAAGATAAGGTATCGGAAGAAATCTGTGAAAACTGCGGTCGCAATATGGTGATCAAAATGGGACGCTATGGTAAGTTTCTGGCCTGTCCGGGCTTCCCTGAATGCCGTAACACCAAACCTCTGCTGGAAGAGGTGGGAAGGCCCTGTCCTGACTGCGGGAACCCGCTGGTGATTCGGCGCAGCAAGAAGGGCAGAAAGTTCTATGGCTGCAGCACTTACCCGGAATGTGAGTTTGTATCATGGGAGTTGCCGGCGCCGGAGCCCTGTCCGAAATGCGGAGGGTTGATGGTGGTTAAGACTTCGAAGCAAGGGCAAAAATATGTCTGCACCAATTCCGAATGCCGTTTTGACAAGCAAGTAGAGGAGCAAGCAGAATAATATGTCAGCCATTAAAGTGATCGGAGCAGGTCTGGCCGGGGCGGAAGCCGCTTGGCAGATTGCCCGGCAAGGAATAGAAGTTGAGCTTTATGAGATGAGGCCGGTGCAAATGACACCGGCCCACCATACCGGCCATTTTGCCGAATTGGTCTGCAGCAACTCCCTTAAAGGAGCAGGGTTGGATAATGCGGCGGGGCTGTTGAAAGAAGAGATGCGCCGGCTGGATTCATTGCTCATGAGAGTGGCGGACCAGTATGCCGTGCCGGCAGGAGGCGCTTTAGCTGTTGATCGCGAGCAGTTTTCTCAGGAAATAACCAAATTGCTCCAAGAGCACCCCTTGATCCAGGTTCACCGGGAAGAAGTTAAGTCCCTTCCCCAAGCGGGTATTGCTGTGATCGCCACAGGGCCGCTGACCGCGGAGGACTTAGCTGGGGAGATTCAGCAGGTGACAGGTGAGGATGCCCTTGCTTTTTATGATGCCGCAGCCCCCATCGTTACTTTGGAATCGATTGATCTGGAAAAAGCCTTCTGGGCTTCGCGTTATGATAAGGGGGACCCTGATTACCTGAACTGCCCCATGACTGAGGAAGAGTATAAGCGGTTTTATCATGAGCTGCTTAAAGCCGAGACAGCTGAAGTGAAAGGCTTTGAAAAAGGGAAAGTCTTCGAAGGCTGTATGCCTGTGGAAGTCATGGCAGCCCGGGGAGAGCAAACCCTGACTTTTGGCCCCCTGAAACCTGTCGGTCTTATTGATGCACGGACAGGCCAACGCTCCTATGCCGTTGTCCAACTCCGCAAAGAAAACCGGGCGGGGACCCTCTTTAACCTGGTGGGATTCCAAACCCATCTCAAATGGGGAGAGCAACAGCGGGTTTTCCGTCTCATCCCGGGCTTGGAAAACGCTGAATTCGTCCGTTTCGGAGTCATGCACCGCAATACCTTCTTAAACGCCCCTAAGGTATTAAAAGCCGACTACAGCCTTCAGAAAACACCGCAGCTCTTTTTTGCCGGTCAAATCACCGGAGTGGAAGGGTATGTGGAATCCACGGCCAGCGGCTTAGTGGCAGGTCTCAATGCTGTGCGACGCCTTAAGAATCTGCCCACCCTCATTTTCCCCCAGGAAACAGCTCTGGGTGCTTTAGCCCGTCACTTAGAAGGATCTCCCAGTGTGGATTTTCAGCCGATGAGCATCAACTACGGCCTCCTTCCCCCGCTGGAAGTCCGTATCAAAGCGAAAAAGGAGAAAAACGCCAAAATCTCCGCCCGGGCGTTGGCGAGGCTGGAGGAGTTTAAAGCCGCAGAGGGACTGGATTAAACGAAAGCAGACTCTCCAGGATTTTGATTTACAGCGGTCGCTCCATAAGCTGCGCGGACAAAACTAACGCGAAAAGCCTGCCGCTACGAAAGGTGCCCCGCCAAATCGCTCCTGCTCAGTGGCGGGTTGGAAACGTCCTGTTTCCAACCTTTCTCCGCTGCAGGCTTTTCGCGAAGTTTTGTTTCCGCTCGCTTAAAGTCGCTTCCCTTCTGTAAATCAAAATCCTTGGGTTGTTTTTTAAGTTGTGCATGCAGGGCTTTGAAGGGATAAGCTGCTTGGCTTGACCTGAGTCACTTTTTCCGTCTTTGCCGACGCCGCTTGGGGCGGCAAGGTCGGCGATGGTAGCCGCAGTAGCACAAGCTGGCTTTCCCTTTTGGGGAAAGCTTAGGAGATGGCCGTGGAGATGACCACAGAAAAGACTTGCATGAGTCTCAAAAGAAGTGCTAAAAAGACCTGCAAGCAGTAGCTTTACGCACAAAAGCGAACGGATTTAGCGAAGGGGCGGTTAGGTGAACGAGGCTTTCTTAACGTAGCGGAGCCACGGTTCACATCAGGTACTACCCTGAGGTTTGGCACGAAAGTGTCCGGTGGACAGTTTCGCTCAAGGCGGCATTCCCCAAAGCATACTTATCCGCCGCAGATGAGCTGTTAAGAAAGCGAGTGAGCCAGCCCCGGAGCTAGGGAGTACGCGTTGTGCGTGAAGCTACGCGACCTGAACAAGCTACAAAGCCACCTCAAAGCCAAACCGCCCTATAGCCAAAACACTAAACAAACCGAGGTGAAAACGCCACCATGCAAGCCGATCATGCCCTCAGCCTATTCGACGGTCACCTAAAAACCCAAAACCGTTCCCAGCATACTCTCATGGCTTATCATAAGGACCTCATCCAATTTTTTGTGTTTGCCGCCCGGGAGCTGGGAGAAGAGCCGGAAAAAGTGACCGTCGATCAAGTGGATATTTATATCGTGCGCAGTTTCCTCGGTGAAATGACGGATCGGGGTCTGGAGAGAAAAAGCATGGCTCGCAAACTTTCTGCCTTGAGAGCCTTTTTTAAGTTCCTTTGCCGGGAGGGGATCCTGCAGAAAAACCCCATTCAGCGCATAGCCACCCCTAAGCTGGGCAGAAAGCTTCCCCACTTTCTCTCCCTGGAGGAATTGGATCGATTAATTCGCACTCCTGATTGTGCCACACTGCTGGGAGCGCGGGACCAGGTGATCCTGGAATTGCTCTATGGCTCAGGTTTACGGGTCAGCGAGCTGGCGGATCTTAACCGTCAGGATATCGATGCGGGAAGTTCTCTCTTGCGGGTTCGCGGCAAAGGAAATAAAGAGAGAATTGTTCCCTTGACCAACTATGCTCTGGAAGCCGCCCGCCAGTATCTGGAGATGAGAGAGGACAAACAAGAGGCCTTGCTTTTGAATTATCAGGGCACAAGGCTCTCCGTTCGTTCTATACGGCGAATTCTCGACGGATTGGCTTTGGAGGCTGGATTATCCCAACACCTTCATCCCCACATGCTTCGCCACTCCTTTGCCACCCACTTGCTTGATGGCGGAGCCGATCTCCGCAGTGTTCAGGAGCTTTTAGGGCATGCCAAGCTCTCCTCTACCCAGATTTACACTCATTTAACCAAGGAGCGTTTGCGGGAGGTTTATGAACAAAATCATCCCCGTGCTAAGAAAATGTGAGGAATTCGTAAATTTTCACAAAAAGACAACAATTGTACACAATTTCCCTTGACACTTACCCAATAATTCTGTAAACTGCCGATATAAGTCCTTCGGTAATATGTCAAGACTCTAAGCGAGTCAAATTTTCAGTTAGCTAATAATCAGTGGGCAAAAAAGGCAACAAGAAACCATCTCATTCCCAAACTATCGTGGGAAAAAGTTACAAAAATGGAGTATCGGTTAGCGCAATTCATGCTTGGTTTGCATTCCCCCTATTGCCATGTGGCCTATAGATTTGGTTGCTGCGTAGCAGAGCATCAACCATACGGACGAGTTTGCGTGCAGTAAGCACGAGAGCACGGCGATGATGATGAGTCTTACTTTCCGAAAATTTACGTTGGTAGAAGACCTTGTACTCTGGTTCCTTTTGGCGTACTAAGTTAGCAGCCTGGATGATATAACTGCGCAAGTAGGTGTTGCCAGTTCGGGTTAAGGGTGTGTCATCGGCTGTAAAATCACCTGACTGGTGGGTACGCCAGGTTAACCCAATAAACTTTGCTAAGGCTCCTTCATTCGGAAAACGACGGATGTCTCCGATCTCAGCAATAATACCAGCTGAAAGCACAGGGCCAATACCGGGAATGGTAATGAGCGTATTCGGGAAATGCCTGATTTCTGCTTCGATTGCCTTATCGATTTTCTTTACCTGCTTCTCCAAGGTGTGGATGGTTTCAATGCTCGTGGCCAGGATAAGGTTAATGGGTTGCAATAGGCTTCCACGCAGTCGATGGGCCTTGCGGGCAGCTTCCTTCAACTCTCTGGCTTTGGTTTCCGGATCCTCGAAATGACGTTTTCCTTTCTCCATGAGGAAATCAATCAGTTCATCAAGCGGTCGAGCCGCAACCTCTTCTGGAGAAAAAAACTCAAGTGTCAAGGATTCAGAAGTAGCGCCGAAAGTGTTACTAAAAACCGCACCTTGGGCAAGCGTGCTAAACTTCAAGAACAAGTTCGTGAGAAAATAATTCTTCTCTCTGGAAATCATCTCAATCAAATGACACCGAAAGCGAGTGAGGCGCTGTAAGGGTAAGTAGCGGAAATCGACCTGAGAGCCCTCTGGGAGCCGACCGAAGCGTAGACGTTCGGCAATGACCCAGGCATCAATCCAATCGTTTTTCGGAAGGTCCACATAAGCCTTCTTGAAATTAGCAACGACCTTGGGGTTAAAGGAATAAATTTGGGGCTGCAAAGGGGCTAAAGAATGGTCTTCCGCTAAGAACATTTGTAACGGCCAACTGTATACGGAAGTGGCCTCTAAACCAATAACCAGCCGGTCCACATTCACTTGAGCACAGGCGTCAAAGAGATATCGGGCAACTTGCTCACAACCAGGCTGATCATTCAAAGCCCGTAGCCTTTTAACCGGTTCATTACCACGCTCATCTAAGATTCGCACTTTAAAATCACTGGAACTCACATCAATACCGACAAATAAACTCAATTAAAATCACCTCACTTTCTGAGCCAAACAATTTGTAAGATTAACGTTGGGACCAGGCACCACAACAGGTCAACAACCTCGCCGAATCAGCACTTGTCCTAAAAAGACCTTGGATCCAACCGATCTGCTACTATCGGAGGAGTTCCCTTTAAGCTGTGCAACCTTCGAGTTAAAAGTTCAAATTGTGGGCTGGCAGTCAGACTTAAAAAGAGGTCAGAGCCTCAAGGAGGAAAAGGCTTTGCCAGAACGAACCTCACGGTACCATTTTGCTTGAAATCCCAACAAACTTAAATACTTTTTTGTTGTCAAAGAACGATCTGAGGAATCTCAGGTATTCCTCATCCTGAGCCTGTGGACAGTGCCAGCCTGTGGAAAAGCCCTTTGGGGTCTGTCCTAAAAGAGCTTTCCCAACAGGCTTTGGACAAGTCGAATTTGAAGTATGCCTTGGGGTTGACTTGTCCACACTGCCCACAGGCACGACGGCTGCATGGGGTATGCGTTATCCTGTGTGCATCTTGTTGCGGTTGACCATATCTACTGAATTTCCAGTTTTCTATGGTCATTTAAATACCCCACGTTCCATTAGTTTTTGGGACTCGTGGGGCAGGAACTAAATCAATTATACGAGGAGGTATTCCCATGTTCCACGCAACAACTATAGTTGCTGTAAAAAAGGGTGATCAGGTGGCAATGGCTGGCGATGGCCAGGTGACCATGGGTCAGGCCACGGTGATGAAGCATAAAGCAAGAAAAGTGCGCCGACTGTTCCATGGCAAGGTTCTGGCAGGATTTGCCGGTTCTGTCGCCGATGCTTTCACACTCTTCGAGAAGTTTGAAAATAAACTTGAGGAATACCAAGGAAATCTCCAGCGAGCTGCGGTGGAACTTGCTAAAGACTGGCGGATGGACAAAGCCCTCCGCAATCTTGAAGCCCTGCTCATTGTAGCAGATAAGCAAAGCATGCTCTTAATTTCCGGTTCCGGTGAGGTCATCGAACCTGACGATGGAATAGCAGCGATTGGCTCCGGCGGCAACTATGCTTTAGCAGCAGCCCGGGCATTGGTTAAAAATACAGATCTCCAACCTGCACAGCTTGTTCAAGAGGCTATGGAGGTCGCTTCATCCATTTGTGTCTATACCAATGACCAAATTATTGTTGAAGAATTGTAAGGAGGGGAGCCAATGGAACAACTAACACCACGGGAAACTGTCCGGGAATTGGATCGATACATCGTAGGTCAGAACCAAGCTAAGCGGGCAGTAGCCATAGCGCTCCGTAATCGCTACAGAAGATCCTTACTCCCCGAAGGGATGCAGGAGGAAGTTCTCCCGAAGAATATCCTGATGATTGGTCCCACAGGGGTTGGGAAAACCGAGATTGCCAGACGTCTGGCTAAGCTGGTGCGGGCTCCTTTTCTTAAAGTGGAAGCCACAAAGTTCACTGAAGTGGGCTATGTGGGAAGAGATGTGGAATCCATCGTCCGTGACTTAGTGGAAATTTCCTTGCGCATGGTTAAGGCGGAGAAGATGGAAGAAGTGGAGATTCAGGCTGCACAGGCTGCGGAAAAACGCCTTGAAGCCTTACTGGTTCCGGGGAAACGTCAAGAAAATAACTCGTCAAACCCTTTCCAGTTCTTGTTTAATCAAGGCCAGGAAAAGGAGGAGACGGTAACTCCCGAGATTGAAAGGGATCGGACCTTTATTCGGGAACGCTTGCACCGCGGGGAACTTGATGAGCAGGTCATCGAGGTTGAGGTAGAGGACAATCAACCCCTGCTGCCTGATTTCTTAGGAACCGGCATGGAGATCAATACGAATCTCCAGGATATGATGGCAGGTATGCTGCCTAAAAAGCGGCATAAACGAAAAGTCACCGTCCGCGAGGCCCGCCGTATCCTAACCACTGAAGAAGCCCAGAAGCTCATTGATCATGATGAAGCGGTTCAAGAAGCAATTCGCCGAGTTGAACAGGAAGGTATGGTTTTCCTCGACGAAATCGATAAGATTGCCGGAAGAGATGGAGCCTCGGGCCCCGATGTATCCAGGGGAGGTGTCCAAAGGGACATACTGCCCATTGTCGAAGGCTCTACCATTAATACAAAATACGGACCTGTCAAGACAGATCACATCCTGTTTATTGCGGCTGGTGCTTTCCATGTGGCCAAGCCATCAGACCTCATTCCCGAACTCCAGGGACGCTTTCCTATTCGGGTTGAACTGGAATCTCTGAGCATTGAGGATTTCCAACGGATTTTAACAGAACCTCAATCCTCATTGATAAAACAGTACAGCGCCTTGCTGGAAACCGAAGGGATAAAGGTCGAGTTTACAGAGAATGCTATTGATGAATTAGCAAAAGTTGCCTATGAGGTGAATTCCAACACGGAAAACATCGGAGCCAGAAGGCTTCATACTATCGTGGAAAGAGTCTTGGAGGAATTGTCCTTCGAAGCCTCGGAGCTGCCGGAAGATTATACGGTCACGATTAATCGGGAATATATTCAACACCGACTTGGCAATATCGTGAGGAACCAAGATCTTTCCAGGTATATCCTTTAACAGGAACTCGAATCAGCGTTTTAAATAATAGGAGGAATTTTCACCATGAAAAACTTATTGGAAAAAACAAGAGCGATTAGTAAATTAATTCAAAAAGCTGCCGGCCATTCCGTAGATTTTGACGAAATGGCCAATGTGCTCAGTGAATCTATTCAGTCCAATTGCTATATTGTAGGACGTCGCGGTAAAATTTTAGGCTATAGCTTTATGCAGAATTTTGGCTGCAACACCATGGAAGACATCGTCGTTCATACCGAGCGGTTCCCGGAAAGCTATAATGAAGGATTATTAAAGGTCACAGAAACCCGCTCCAATACCACTCAGGTAGCCAATGGCTGCGTTTTTAACGAAAAAGAGCGTTGCCATTTCAATAATAAAATCACGACGATTCTTCCGATTCTCGGCGGCGGCGAACGGGTAGGGACTTTGGTATTGGCAAAATTCGATCAGGATTTCAGTGAAGCAGACTTAATTCTTGCTGAATACGGAGCGACTGTAGTCGGTATGGAAATTCTGCGCATCAAAGCTGAGCGGGCGGAAGAAGAAGCGCGCAAGAAAGCGGCTGTTCAAATCGCTGTAGGTACTTTATCTTATTCCGAATTGGAAGCGGTGGAGCATATCTTTGCTGAATTGGGCGGCGGCGACGGCTTGCTGGTGGCCAGCAAGATCGCCGACCGGGTGGGAATTACCCGTTCCGTCATTGTCAACGCCTTAAGAAAATTTGAATCCGCCGGAGTGATTGAATCCAAATCCTTAGGGATGAAAGGAACCTACATCCGCGTCTTAAATGATTATCTCCTCGAAGAGTTGGACAAAATCAGCCACAACAAGTAATTACCGGACTCGTTTATTCCGTGTAAACACAAAGGTGGAGGGATCTGGATGGAAGAGCAGGTTTATTCCTATCAAGTGAAGCCTTTGCTGATTCCCGGGGGGCTATATCTGGTCATTACCCCTCTTGTTTTAGCTGTTTTACACTATGGACTTAAGATAGCGGCTTTAGAATTCAATGTGCTGCGGGTTATCTATTTACTCACGGCTCTGGGAATTGCCGCCATATGGCTTTATGGGCGGAGCAAGAATTTCCGGGTCAGTGACAATCAACTGGTCTTTGGTTCTCTGAGGGGAGAGCACAGCCTTTCCCCCGCCGAGATTCGCCGCATTGCTCTCTTCACCACCAAACAAGGTAAGGAGATCGTTCAGATCAAAACGAAGCAACAGGACTATTATCTTAGTGATCTCTATTTTCCTTTCCCTGAATTGATGACGGAGCTGGAGCAATACATCAGAGAGAATGAGATTCGGACAAACTTTTCCCGTGCCTAAGCTTTTTGTTGCATTAGAGTTATAATTGTGATATCCTATTCGCAGTGTGAAATGACTACACACGCAGAGGGATTGAGGCTTGCGTTCCCTAAAACAGGGTAAGCCAAGAGATGAACCTGCGGAGGAAAAAACAAGAAAGGAGGTGCAACACAATGGCTGTAATTTCTATGAAGCAATTACTAGAAGCCGGTGTTCACTTCGGTCATCAAACTCGTCGTTGGAATCCTAAAATGGCTCGTTACATTTTTACGGAGCGCAATGGTATTTATATCATTGACCTGCAAAAAACCGTAAGAAAGGTAGAGGAAGCCTACAATTACGTGCGGAATTTAGCGGCAGACGGTGGTACGGTTTTGTTTGTCGGTACCAAGAAGCAAGCTCAGGAGTCAGTGAAAGAAGAAGCTGAACGCTGCGGTATGTACTATGTCAATGAGCGTTGGCTCGGCGGCATGATGACCAACTTCCAAACCATTCAAAAGCGCGTCAGCCGTCTTCGTGAATTGGAAAAGATGGAAGCTGAAGGTGTATTCGAAGTTCTTCCTAAGAAAGAAGTTGCTGCACTTCGCCATGAAATGGAGAAGCTGGAGAGATTCTTAGGCGGAATCAAAAGCATGAAGAAACTTCCTGATGCTCTGTTTGTTGTGGATCCACGCAAAGAGCGGATCGCTGTGGCTGAAGCCCGCCGCTTGAACATCCCTATCGTTGGTATTGTGGATACGAACTGCGATCCTGATGAAATCGACGTGGTCATTCCAGCGAATGATGACGCCATTCGTGCAGTAAAGCTTTTAACAGGCCGTATAGCAGATGCCATCATTGAGGGACAACAAGGAAGCGATGAGGCTGAAGAAGCAGAAGAAGCTGCTGAAGAAGTCGTTGCTGAATAATTATCCCCCATACGGGTAAATGTAGATTAAGTAGAGGGGCAGGGTGAAGAAGGGTTGGTTAAGCTTCCCGGATGCTCATCCTGCTCCTTTTATGTAAAGATCATGTCCTAAGAAATAGATACATATGTTTGGAGGGTTTTAACTATGGCAGAAGTAACTGCAGCTCAAGTAAAAGAGCTCCGTGAACGTACCGGAGCAGGAATGATGGATTGTAAAAAGGCTCTTAATGAAGTCGGTGGCAATATGGATAAAGCGATTGATTTCCTTCGTGAAAAAGGTCTCGCTGCTGCAGCCAAAAAAGAAGGACGCATCGCGGCTGAGGGGATCGTTGAAGCTTATATTCATGGCGGCGGAAGAATTGGCGTCATGCTTGAGCTTAACTGCGAAACAGACTTCGTGGCCAATACGGATGGTTTCAAACAATTTGCCAGAGATATTGCTCTACAAATTGCTGCGGCCAAGCCCCGCTACCTTGCCAAAGCCGATGTTCCTGAAGAAGAGCTGGAACACGAAAAGAATATCCTTAGAGCTCAGGCTTTAAATGAAGGAAAACCTGAGAAGATCGTTGATAAAATGGTCGAAGGAAGGATCTCTAAATTCTATAAAGAAGTATGTTTGCTTGAACAAGAATTTGTTAAAGATCCGGATAAGACGATTAATGATCTTGTGCTTGAAAAAACGGCAAAGATCGGGGAGCGTATCGTTATCCGCCGCTTCACCCGCTATGAAATGGGCGAAGGTATCGAGAAACGCGAAGAAGATTTTGCTGCAGAAGTTATGAAAGAAATGAACCGCTAAGGTAAGCAATTAGAGGACACTTAGGTGTTCTCTTTTTACACCGTCAGCAAGTATAAACTTGAATATAGAAGAGGATTATTTTTCGTTATGTAGAAATATGTATTTGGAGGTTCAGCAATGGAAACACCACGATATCGCCGGGTTATCTTGAAGCTTAGCGGGGAAGCGTTAGCTGGGAGTCAGGGATTTGGTATTGCTCATGAGATGCTTGTAACCGTTGCCGAACAAGTTGTTGAAATCCAGAAACTTGGGGTAGAAGTAGCCTTAGTGGTTGGTGGTGGAAACATCTGGAGAGGAATCGCGGGGAGTAAGCAAGGGATGGATCGGGCCAATGCGGATTATATGGGAATGCTGGCTACGGTCATGAACGCTTTAGCGCTGCAGGATGCCATGGAAAAGGCTGGTGCGGCCACCCGTGTTTTGTCCGCTATAGAAATGAGACAAGTGGCAGAACCCTATATCAGAAGACGGGCTATCCGCCACCTTGAGAAAGGACGCGTTGTTATTTTTGCGGCTGGGACCGGCAACCCTTACTTCTCGACGGATACCACGGCAGCGCTGCGGGCGGCGGAGATTGAAGCTGAAGCTATTCTGATGGCTAAACGTGTGGATGGAGTGTATGACAGCGATCCCCTGAAGAATCCTGAAGCTAAGAAATACGATAGATTGACCTTTTTGGATGTGCTTAGTCAGGGATTGGGAGTCATGGACTCGACAGCAGCTTCATTGTGTATGGACAACAATATTCCTCTTATCGTGTTTGATCTCAACAAAAAGGGTAATATCCGCAAAGGGATTATGGGTGAATCCATTGGAACATATGTAGGGAGGGATAAGTAATGATTAATGACGTTTTAAAAGAAGCAGAAGACCGGATGGTCAAAGCGGTGGAAGCGCTGAAAAGAGAATATGCTACGATTCGGGCCGGGCGGGCTAACCCCAACATGTTGGACAAGATCACTGTGGAGTACTACGGTACCCAAACTCCGGTGAACCAACTTGCCAATATTTCCGTACCGGAGCCACGCATGCTGACGATTCAGCCCTGGGATAAGTCCAGTCTGCCCATGATTGAGAAAGCGATTTTAAAATCTGATTTAGGATTGAACCCCTCAAGCGACGGTACAGTCATTCGTTTGCTCATACCTCAGTTAACCGCCGAACGCAGAACGGAAATCGTCAAGACGGTGAAGAAAAAGGCTGAGGATTCCCGGGTTGCCGTACGCAATATCCGCCGGGACTCCAATGACGAACTGAAAAAACTGGAAAAAGATCATACGGCTTCGGAAGATGAAGTTAAACGTGCCCAGGATGATGTGCAAAAAATGACGGATAAGTTCGTCAAAGAAATTGATCGTATTATGGGTACGAAAGAAAAGGAAATCATGGAAGTTTGATTTCCAGTGGCTCTGACCCCCTTTAAACATAAGGGGGTCTTTACCCTCTCTAAGGTCTGCCCATTGGAGGTGTGGAAATGTGGCATAGATTTTGGGACAAAAAAGAGCAAAGCAAAACCTTGGCCGATCAGCTGGATAAGAACAATTTACCCCGGCATATCGCGATCATCATGGATGGGAACGGCCGCTGGGCTCAAAAACGTGGCTTACCCCGAACTGTAGGTCATAAGGCTGGTGTTGAAGCACTGAGGGATATCGTCAAAGCTTGTTCAAATCTTGGCATTGAGGCCTTAACGGTTTATGCTTTCTCCACCGAAAATTGGAGTAGGCCTAAAGAAGAAGTCAATATTCTTATGAATCTATTGATCGATTATTTACGGCGTGAGCTGGATGAACTCCATGATAATAAAGTGCGTGTACAGATGATTGGCAATATGGAGCAGCTCCCCCTGGAAGCTCAGAGGGAATTAAAGCGCTCTATTAAGAAAACAGTGAATAATGGGGGACTTATTCTCAATTTAGCCCTAAATTACGGTGGGCGTGCTGAAATTACTTGTGCCGTACGGCAACTCTGTGAAAAAGTCTTGAAAAAGGAACTTACACCTGAGGAAATCACGGGTGAACTGATCTCACAGCATTTGTTTACTTCAGGATTATCTGATCCGGATTTGCTCATTCGAACTTCAGGTGAATTGCGTGTAAGTAATTTTTTATTATGGCAGATTGCTTATACCGAGATTATTGTCACAGAATGCTTGTGGCCTGATTTTAGTCCGGATCAACTGGTTGAAGCGCTGCTGGAATTTCAGAAGCGGGAGCGCCGTTTCGGCGGGTTGAACAAGCGGTAAGGAGTATCATATGCTGACAAGAACACTAAGCGCTTTGGTTTTAGTCCCTGTTTTACTGGGATTAACATATTTGGGAGGGGTATATACTGCCTTACTCGTGACGACGGTTTCCCTCATAGCGCTTAAGGAAGCTCTGGCCATTGGTCAAAAATTGGGATTTAAAGCATGGACGATAAGTTCCGGTATCTTTTCTATGCTATGGCTAGTGCTGATTTTTGCTGGTGAAATCCAGTGGAATTTTCCTTTAATGATCGCCTGGCTTCTGTTTGCTATGGGAAGAGCGGCTTTGGGGTATCCTAAAGTTAGCTTGGGGGAAGCGGGATATAATTGCTTTGCTCCCATTTATACGGTGGTGCTGTTTTCTCACCTCTATCTGATCCGGGGATTTTCCGAAGGAATAGCTTGGGGTATCCTTACCTTTATTTTGGTATGGGCAACGGACACCTTTGCATACCTTATAGGGAGAGTTATGGGGAAGCATTTACTGGCCCCTCGGGTCAGTCCCAAAAAGACCATAGAGGGTTCCGTAGGGGGGCTGGTTTTTTGCATTTTAAGCGGTATCCTGGCTTGGAAGATGATCGGCGGCGCTCCCTTGGCAGGCTACATTGCTTTAAGCGGCATTGTAGCTATCAGTGCTCAGATTGGCGATCTGTTTGAATCCGCCCTGAAACGCAGTGTCAATATTAAGGATTCGGGGAATGTTATACCGGGACATGGGGGAATCCTCGACCGCTTTGACAGTCTTTTGTTTGTGATACCGATCATGTATTATTGGGTACTAATTGTGGGGTGATTCTATGAATCTTCAAGACGAACCAAAGCTTAAACAAAATATTAATCGCCTGGCGGTTATTACCTTTATTTTGGTTCTGCTTAAAGTCATTACCTTTTTCTTTATGGAGTTTATGCCGGTATTCGGCCAGGTTTTGAGTCAATTCCTTGCTGCGTTTTTACCCTTCATCATTGCTTTTTTCATTGCTCTTTTGCTGGAACCTTTGGTTTTGCGTTTTATGCAGGGATTGAAAGCAAGCAGACCCATCGCCGCGGTTTTAGCCTTAGTTCTTGCTATTTTGGGAATTGGCAGTATTGTCTTTTTGATTGTAGTCCGTCTTTATACGGAGCTGTCCGATCTGGGTAATTCTTTCCCTAGCTATGGCTATTTGGTGGGCTTTTTTAACAACATCCTCGGCACAATCGACAACTTTATCCAACTCAATCCTCAGATCCAGATTTCCATCAACAATGCTACCCAAGGGCTTATCGACTCCTTGCAGGGCTGGGCGCTTACAGGCAGTAAGGTTCTTTTGAATTTCATTTCTGCTTTGCCGGGAGTTTTTATAGTCTTAGTTGTATCCGTCGTAGCTACCTTTTTTATGAGTGCCAGTTATCCGGGGGTCAAGAATTTTTTCAGCAACCTGGTGCCTCGGAAGTGGAAACCCGGTGCCCGTTCCGTAAGCCGGGCTTTGGGCGCTGCGGTGGTTGGATTTGTTCGGGCGGAAGTCATACTTATTTCTGTGACCGGTATTATTTTAACGGTGGGGCTATTATGGATGGGTAATCCCTATGCCTTTACCATTGGGTTTATTTCGGCCCTTTTAGATCTATTGCCCATCGTTGGCACAGGGATGATCTTTGTACCCTGGATTGTTGGTTTGTTTATTTTGGGTTCGGTATCTGAGGGCATTAAGCTCTTAATTATATATTTGATAGCTACTGTCATAAGACAAATCCTTGAACCTAAAGTCATGTCCCAAAATATTGGCATCCATCCTTTGGCCACCATTATTTCCATGTATGTTGGTCTAAAGCTATTGGGTGGTTTTGGTTTGATTCTGGGACCTGGTTTAGTGATTATCTATGAAGCCCTAAGAAAAGCAGGCTTTTTTGGCAAATAAGAAGGTAGTGAGTGCGTGAAGAGATTGACAATTTTAGGCTCTACGGGGTCTATCGGCACCCAGACATTGGATATTGTGCGTCAAAATCCGGAACAGTTAGAGGTTTTTGCTTTAGCGGCAGGGAAGAATGTCCAGGAAATTGAACTTCAGGCCCGGGAATTTAAGCCTCAGATCATCGGGTTGATGGAGGAAAAGGCTGCCCGGGAATTAAAACAACGGGTGGCGGATCTGGATATTGAAGTGGTTTCCGGGATGGAGGGGCTCCTGCGCACCGTTACGGATGAGGTGCCGGATACGGTGGTAACGGCCATCAGCGGGCGCATTGGTTTGGAGCCGACCATGGAGGCCTTGAAGGCGGGAAAAGACATCGCCTTAGCCAATAAGGAAACCTTGGTTGCCGGCGGCGATTTGGTGATGGGAACAGCCCAAAGGCTGGGCAGAACCATTCTTCCCGTGGATAGTGAACACTCGGCCATCTTCCAATGCTTAGAAGAAGATCCGCGTACCCTGGACAAGATCATCCTGACGGCTTCCGGCGGTCCATTCCGGGGGTGGTCTGAAGAACAATTGAGGGAGGTCACTCCGGAAAGAGCTCTGCAGCATCCTAATTGGGCGATGGGAGCAAAGATAACCATTGACTCCGCCACCATGATGAATAAAGGCCTGGAAGTTATTGAGGCTCATCACCTCTTCAATATGGAGTATGATCAGATTGACGTCTTGATCCATCCGCAAAGTGTGATTCATTCTATGGTTCAATACTGTGATGGGAGTGTTCTGGCACAATGTGGAAGACCGGATATGCGTTTGCCTATCCAGTATGCCTTAACTTATCCGACCCGCTGGCCTAACCCCTTTGAACGACTGGATTTACGGGGAAAGACCTTAAGCTTTTTTGACCCGGAGGATTATGATTTCCCTGCCTTGAAGCTTGCTTACGCTTGTGGAAAACGGGGAGGTACGTTGCCGGCTGTGATGAATGCCGCCAATGAAGTTGCGGTTCATGCCTTTTTAGCACGCAGGGTAGCTTATCTGGAAATTATCGGCTTGGTGGATAAGGTTTGCTCGGAACATGATGTGTTAGATGCCACAGATTTGGAAACCATACTTAATGCGGATCATTGGGCTCGTATCCGTACGGAAGAGCTTATCCATAGCTAGAAGCGACGGACATTCAATGTGGAGTACGCATTGCTTTTCTAAAGAAGACAAGGCATAGTTGAAGATAGATTGGTATAAGATTAAGAGAACACAAGCAAGACACCCATTCATAGTGGGGAATGGAGGAGGGTTTAGTTTGGTAAGTGCTATAGCTGTGGTATTTGCTTTCGGGCTGTTGGTGATGATTCATGAACTGGGTCATTTTATTGTGGCTCGTTTAAACGGCATCAAGGTTTTGGAGTTTGCGTTTGGCTTTGGGCCGAAGATCATTGGTTTCCAGGGTAAAGAGACCGCTTACTCCCTAAGGTTGATTCCTTTAGGCGGTTTTGTGAAACTCTATGGTATGGATGCTGAAACAGATGAAAATGGAAACCAGGTTTTAGCTGCTACCACAGATCCGCGGAGCTTCAGCAATAAAAAAGTGTGGCAGCGGATGTCGGTGATCGCTGCCGGACCCATTATGAATTTAGTCCTGGCCATCTTCCTGTTCATGATTGTCTTTGCTTACTTTGGCATCGCCACGGCAACCAATACCAATGTGGTGGGTTCCCTTATTGAAGGAATGCCCGCCCAAGCCGCAGGGATTGAAGCCGGGGATAAGATTGTTTCAGTCAATGGCGTGGAGACTCCTACCTGGACGGACTTAACCCAAGCGATTCATATTAAGCCGGATCAAGAAGTTGTGCTGGTGGTTGAGCACCAGGGAGTACAAAGAGCCCTCACCATAGGGACTCAAAAAGACCCCGCCTCAGGAAATGGTCTGGTAGGGATCAGTCCGGAAGTGGTCTATCAGAAGACAACTCTATTGGAGGCGGCACGCTATGGCCTGGAACAAACCATTAATTTCACTCGTTTGATCCTGGTCACGTTAACCCAGATGATTACAGGTGAGACCAAGGCTGAACTGGGAGGACCGGTAGCCATTGTCCAGGCTATCGATCAAAGTGCTGAATCAGGCTGGGAGAATTATTTAGGATTTATTGGGATATTGAGTATCCAGCTGGGCCTGCTTAACCTTTTTCCCATTCCGGCCCTGGATGGAAGCCACCTGGTCTTTTTGCTCATCGAGGGATTGAGGGGTAAACCGATGAATCCCGAACGGCAGAACTTTATTCATTTCCTGGGCTTTGTTTTCTTAATGTGCCTGATGCTGGCCGTAACCTATCAGGATATTTTAAAACTCTTCACCGGCAAAGGCTAAGGAGGCTTCAATGTGGAGCGTAAGCTGACGAAAACAGTGCGAATTGGCGATGTAATCATAGGGGGAGGCAGTCCCATCGTCGTCCAATCCATGACCAATACAGATACCCGGGATATCCCCGCTACCCTGGCTCAGATTCAAGCTTTGGCCCGGGCGGGGTGTGAGGTGGTGCGGCTGGCCGTGCTGGATCGGGAAGCAGGCTATGCTCTCGGGGAGATCGCCTTGAAGAGCGAACTGCCTGTTATTGCCGACATCCATTTTGATTATCAGCTGGCTTTGCTGGCCATCGAACAAGGCGTGCACGGGCTAAGACTGAATCCGGGCAATATCGGTGCCCGCTGGAAGGTGCAAGAGGTGGTCCGGGCTTGCAAAGAAAGAGAGATACCCATACGAATCGGGGTCAATGCCGGCTCATTGGAAAAAGAAATTCTGGAAAAATATCAGGGAGTTACTCCTGAAGGCATGGTGGAAAGTGCTTTAGGGCATATCCACTTACTTGAAGAAGAAGGTTATGATAAAATCAAAGTCTCTTTAAAAGCTTCCCATGTTCCGCTGATGCTGGCGGCTTACCGCAAGATGTCGGCAAGGGTGGATTACCCCCTCCATATAGGAGTCACTGAGGCAGGAACGGTACGTTCCGGAGTGGTAAAATCTGCGGTAGGTATCGGCAGTCTCTTAGCCGAAGGGATAGGAGATACCCTGCGCGTATCTCTCACCGGAGATCCTGTTCAGGAGATTCCTGTAGCCCTGGAAATTTTAAAAGTTCTCGGGTTAAGGAACCGGGGAGTGGAGCTGATCAGCTGCCCTACCTGCGGCCGCACTCAGGTGAATCTGGCTGAACTGGCAGAGAAGGTGGAGGACAAGCTTTCCCATCTGCCCCCTTTGGATCGGCCCTTGAAAGTTGCCGTGATGGGCTGCGCAGTCAACGGACCTGGAGAAGCCCGGGAAGCAGATTTTGGTATTGCCGGTGGCAAAGGCATGGGCTTGCTCTTTAAAAAAGGGGAGATTGTCGCCCGTTTATCGGAAGAAGAACTATTGCCCGCTTTACTTGCGGAAATTGAAAATTATGTGAAACAGTATGGAAGGGAGCAGCATTCATGCGTGTAAGCCAAATTCTCAATCCCACTCTGCGGGAGGTTCCTGCCGAGGCGGAAGTAGTCAGTCATCAATTGTTGGTCAGGGCGGGGTTAATTCGTAAATCCGCAGCCGGCATCTATACCTACTTGCCTTTGGGCTTGCGCGTATTGCGCAAAATCGAACAAATCGTCCGGGAAGAAATGGATGCCAAGGGAGGACAGGAAGTCCTGCTCCCGATTATTCAGCCTGCCGAGCTCTGGCGTGAGAGCGGTCGCTGGGATCTATACGGACAGGAGCTGATGCGCCTTAACGACCGCCACAATCGGGAATTCTGCCTGGGACCGACTCATGAAGAGATCATCACCGATCTGATACGGGGTGAAATCCGTTCCTATAAACAGCTGCCCCTGCTCCTTTATCAAATCCAAAACAAATACCGGGATGAGCGGCGCCCCCGTTTTGGTTTAATGCGGGGCCGGGAGTTCATTATGAAAGATCTCTATTCTTTTGACCGGGATGAGGCAGGCTTAGCGGAAAGCTATAAGAAAATGTATGATGCCTATACCCGGATCTTTACCCGCTGTGGTTTGACTTTCCGTCCTGTAGAAGCCGATGCCGGAGCCATTGGCGGTACGGGAGGCACTCATGAATTCATGGTCTTGGCTGAATCCGGGGAAGCTGCCGTAGTTTATTGCCCTGATTGCGATTATGCCGCCAATGTAGAGAAGGCTGAATGTAAGCCCGCCCCTGTAGCCGGCGATGCTCCCGTAGGAGCTTATCGCGGCGTGGATACGCCTGGAACGAAGACCATTGAACAGGTGGCTGAATTCTTGAAGGTCTCCAAGAGTGATCTGGTCAAATCCCTCCTTTATCAAGGCGATGATAAACTCTTCTTGATACTGGTGCGGGGAGATCGGGAAATCAATGAAATCAAAGTGAACAATGCCCTTGGTCCCTTTATCAATCTCCAGCTGGCCGGCCCTGAGGTTGTACTGGAAAAACTGGGCTGCGAACCAGGCTATGTAGGCCCCATAGGTGCACCCAAGAACTTAACGGTGGTTGCTGATTTAGAAGTGCCTCTGATGGCGAAAGCTGTTTGCGGTGCCAACGCTGAGGACAAGCATTATGTGGATGCGGTACCGGAGAAGGATTTCCGTATCGATCAGATTCTTGATCTGCGCATGGTAAACGCCGGGGAGCCTTGCCCCCAATGCGGCAGCCCTCTCAAAGAAGCACGGGGCATCGAGGTGGGTCAGGTCTTTAAACTGGGTACCAAATACTCCAAAGCTCTCAATGCTGTATTCCTGGATGAGAACGGAGCTGAACATCCCTGCGTCATGGGATGCTACGGTATCGGGGTCAGCCGTACCATGGCTGCGGCCATTGAGCAAAACAATGATAAGGACGGCATCATCTGGCCTATTCCCATTGCTCCCTATCATGTGATCGTCGTTCCCGTCAACATGAAGGATGACCAGGTCCGTGAAACGGGTGAGGCCTTATACCAAGAACTGCTGAAGCTCGGAGTAGAAGCCGTCCTGGATGACCGGGATGAGCGCCCCGGAGTCAAGTTCAAAGACGCGGACCTTGTGGGCTATCCCCTGAGAGTGACCGTAGGCAGCAAGACTTTAGCCAATGGCGAAGTCGAGCTTCGGGATCGCAAGACCGGGGAAGTCCAGCTGGTGAAGGTGGAAGAACTGGCAGGCCGTATCCAGGGAATGATTCGAGAAGCATTAGGCGTTAAGTAAAGAGCGATAACGCGGCATAATATGAGCGGTATGACCGGGAGGAGCTGTAAAGGCATCTCCCGGTTTATTTTTCAACCAGGTTAGTTTTAAGGTTTTTCCAATCCTTGACTTTACTTAGTGGGAATGATAATTTTACATTAGTGGATATTATAGGAGGTTAGGCCCATGGTTATAAGAAAAGAAGATATTCATAATTTAGTCGAGCGTCTTCCTGAAGATGATCAAAAAACTGTTTTTGATTTCATGCAGTATCTATTAAATCGTTCCACCCAAAAAGAAGAGGGGTGGGAACAAATTAATCAAGCGGACCCGGATGATGAACCTCTAACTGAAGAAGAACTTCGCCAGCTTAACAGTGATGACGGTTACGTTACAGGGGAGGATGCTAAGCGTGAATTCGGATTACAGGTTGATTTACCGTAAGGAAGCGGTAAAATTTCTAGCCAAACAGGACGTGTCTGCCCAAGAGCGTATTGCAAAAGGGCTGGCAGGTCTTTTAGAAATTCCTCCTAGCGGTGACATAAAGCTCCTGAAAGGCTACAAGAAGTTGTACCGTCTTCGCGTTGGCTCATACCGCATACTTTTTGAGATCAGTCATACTGAAAGGATTATCTACATTCAGGTGATAGACTCCCGTGGAGGAGTGTATAAATAAGTAAAAGCTGATTGTCCTTATATTATGGGAGACCAGCTTTTTTTATAGAGTATGGCTTTTGTATCGTAACGTTGATTTACTCATAATCATACCGGGTTGGAAGATAGAGGAACTTTTGCTTGCATGTAGATATCAGCAATAGCTGATGATTTTTATTGGTAGGTGTGGAGGGAAATATGGGTAGATTGTTTGCTGTTATATTGCTCTTGATTTTTGGAATTATAGGAACATTGTTTAACAACACACATCATCCTTCAGGTCGAACTATTGAGGAAGCTATAGAAAGATCCGGGAGGGAGGTTGTGGCGATTCTCCATAGAGAGAAAGTAAATGACGGAGAAGTGGTGTTCTATCATAAAGGGATCAATAATGGGGAAGCTCACAGCGTAGCGGCTGGATATGTTCAACGGACCAATAGTAGCTGGAAATGGGTGTTCGGCGGAGAGCATACTGGAATAGATGAAGTAACAGCTCAATATTTTCCCTCTACGAAAGGATACGTGAAAAGCCCCTTTCCCTTAGCGTATGGTGAAAGTCTAAGAGAGGATATCGCTAGTATCGGCGTCCTAACTAAGAATTCAGATATAGAAAAGAAAGTTCGCATTGTCGGCAACGGAGAAGGCAAGATATGGTTTGTCTTTTTGAATCCTTCGGACGGAATATTAACTAAAATTGTAGGTTATAACCAAGTGGGGGAAATAATTTTTTCAAGCGACTATGTTGAACCATAAAGTGGGACCTAAATATAGATTTAGAGTGATATAGGGATCAAAAAGGCAGGGGCAGATCAATTCTTGCGCTGCCTTGATTATTTTAAAAAGATAAAACGATAAAGTTTGTTTTGTAAGAACGGACAATCCCTCTTGCAAGAATGTATGTTCTGTTATATTCTTATCATGGAGGGAACGGATATGGATGTATTTGATAAACTCACGATTTTAACAGACTCCGCGAAATATGATGTAGCCTGCACTTCCAGCGGAGTAGAGCGGAAGGGCAGAGCAGGCAGCATTGGCAATACGGTAGCAGCCGGGATCTGTCATAGCTTTGCCGCAGACGGCCGCTGTATAACCCTGCTTAAAGTGTTGCTAACCAATGTTTGTGTCTACGATTGTAAATATTGCATCAATCGCAGCTCCAATGATGTTCCCAGAGCTGCCTTTACTCCCCGGGAGCTTGCCGACCTGACAATTAATTTTTATCGCCGCAATTATATTGAGGGACTGTTTTTGAGTTCGGCGGTCATAAAAAACTCCAACTATACCTCCGAACTACTGATTAAGACTTTGGAACTTTTGCGCCATGAGTACCGGTTTGCCGGATATATTCATGTCAAGGCTATTCCCGGCACGGATAATGAGGTCCTAACCAGGCTGGGTTATCTGGCGGACCGGGTCAGCGTTAATATTGAACTGCCATCTCAGGAGAGCCTGAAGCTTTTAGCCCCCGATAAGAGCAAGGAAGCTATTCTCCGGCCTATGGGTCTGATCAAAGGTAAAATAACGGAAAATACTACGGATCTGATCAAATACCGCCATGCTCCGAAGTTTGTCCCGGCAGGTCAAAGTACCCAGCTCATCGTTGGTGCTACACCGGATACCGATTATAAAATTCTGACCCTGGCGGAGGGGTTGTATAAGAAATATCAACTGAAACGGGTCTTTTTCTCGGCCTACATACCGGTCGCTGAACACAGTCTGCTGCCGGCCGTTTCCGTAAAACCTCCCTTGTTGAGAGAGCATCGCCTTTATCAAGCGGATTGGCTCCTGAGGTTCTACGGTTTTGAAGCCCGGGAACTGTTGGATGAAGGCCATCAGAATTTTAATTTGCATGTGGATCCCAAATGCAATTGGGCCCTTAATCACCTGGACCAGTTCCCCGTCGAGATCAATCAAGCTCCGTATGAAATGCTCCTGCGGGTACCGGGAATCGGCGTAACCAGTGCCCGCCGGATTTTGCGGGCACGGAAAATAGCCCATCTGGATTTCGCAGGGTTGAAAAAGCTGGGCGTTGTCCTTAAGCGTGCTCAGTACTTTATTCTTTGCAAAGGAAAAACCTTGGCGGGGCTTAAGGTGGCTCCCCATAATGTGATGCAGGCTCTGATGTCCGAGCGGATCATCGCCGGTCTTCCTTCCCAGGCTCCCCAGCAGTTGGCCTTATTTGAGGAACCGCCCCTTTCCCGAGAGGATGTGATTCAGTGTTTGACGGGGCAACTTTAGTTTACAAATACGACGGAAGCTTTGAAGGGCTCATGTGCTGCGTCTTCGCAAGCTATGAGCATAAAGAAATCCCCCTCGACATTCTTCCGCCTGAAGGTCAGCCCGGCCTTTTTGATATCCTCAAGACTATAGAGACAGATCACCAAAAAGCTCAGCGGGTGTATGACTCCATTCCCATCAGGATCTCCCTGGAAGCACAGGAATTGGTGAAGCTTGGCTTCCTGACCTGTACCCCACAAAAGGAACGCCTGATTTTTCTTTTTCTAAGGCTGGGATACAAGGTAGGCGGGAAAGTTATGGGGATGCTGACTGATGACAATGTCCATGCTTTACAGAAAGCCGTACGGAACTTAACCTGTGAAAGCCATCGTTATAAAGGGTTCGTCCGGTTTTCAATCTATAATGAAGCCTTGGTTGCCATGATTGAACCAGAGAATTTCGTGTTGCCTTTGCTGGCTTATCACTTCTCCAACCGTTACCCCAATGAAGTCTTTATGATTTTTGACAAAACCCATAAGGCCGCCCTCATTCATCAAGCAGGCAGAGTGGAAATTCTGGATATTGAAGATTGGGAGCTGCCGGAGCCGGACGAAGAGGAAGTGGAATATCGCCGCCTCTGGCAGCAGTTCTACAAAACCATTGCCATTGAAAGCAGGGATAATCCCCGCTGCCGTATGAATTTCATGCCCAAACGCTTTTGGAAGCATCTGACGGAGTTTTATCCTGAGCAGAAGGTTAAAGCACATCCCATCCCTGGGGAGCAGGCTAGGCTCCTTGGCGGCAGCAGTTAGCCTTAATCTTTGGTAATATGGACCTGGGTGTATGGAACAAGATATACAAGCACAATAGAGAAAATACCAGGAAGTGTAATACCTATGCCAGGAATAAGTTTGAATTTCAAATTTGTTTTAACGGTTGGTTTAGAACCCCCTGCCATCAATGAATGGCAGGGGGTTCTATTATATTTAAGCAAAAACAAAAAGCAATGAGATTTTTACTAAATTATTAATTTTAGGAAGGAATTGGTGATTACATACCGAAAATATACCATTATATGGTATATAAAGAAATTAAAGGAGAGATCGTATGAAGAGCAAAAAGAGGTTAATTCCATTCGTTTTACTCGTACTGATATTCTCATTTATCCCCTTAGGGGCATTTGCTGCTTTTGATGATTATGGCTATAATCCTCAAGGAAGATCATTTAAGGGGACTTTGGACAATTGGGAAGCTTTCATTCATAACCAATCGGCTGCTGCTTGGGACCCTGAAGCAACCGATGTCATGTTTTTGGAAAGAAAGTGGGATAAGCGTTTTGCTCCGATGTTAACGGGCGAAATCCCTTTACAGGGTGCCTGGCAAAAGGCAAAATTATGGCAGTACTTGTCTGGTGAGCAAGCAGGATGGACTTGGCGTCAGGAGCTGGAGGTAGTTTATTCGCCAAATCAACCGATACCCGGGGCTATGGAGCTTACGGAAAATGAAATGGGGATTCCAGGTTTTTATTGTGTGAAATTCAAAGAGTGGGTAACTGGCCCAAAGGGACAGAAAGTGACTATAGAAGATCTTTCTGTGGATTCAGGTATCATCCAAAAGGCACTTAAAGCCGGAGAATGAAGTGGCGAAATTACCAATTGGTTGGTAATTTCTTTGTAAATGCTGCTTGTTATACAGGTATCGTTGTAAAAAGTGTATTATTAGAATCAAATATCGTTGTATTTTTTGTTGAAATAGGGCATACTTACCGTGAGAGGTGATATCTCATGTATAGAACAGCGATAGAAGAATTGCATAGATGGAAAGCCAAGCGGAATAAAAAGCCGCTTATTATCCGCGGCGCCAGGCAGGTCGGCAAAACCTGGCTTATGAAGGAGTTTGGCAGGGTCGCCTTTGCAAAGACTGTCTACATCAGCCTTGACAACAATCGGCGCATGAAGGAGTTGTTTTCAGCCGATCTGGATGTGGAACGGATCGTGACAGGGTTGGAACTCTATTCCGGCCAAAAGATTGATCCCGCCAATACGTTGCTTATCTTCGATGAAGTACAGGAAGTGCCAACGGCCCTGACTTCGCTTAAATACTTTAACGAGAACGCTCCCCAATATCAGATTATAAGTGCCGGTTCACTCCTGGGCGTGGCGCTGCATCAGGGAACATCATTCCCTGTGGGCAAGGTGGAATTTTTGGACTTATATCCCTTAAGCTTTACAGAGTTTTTAAATGCTATGGACAAAGGTCGATATGTAGAACTATTGCAAAAAGGCGACTTTGATATGATAGCCACTTTTAAGCAGACTTACGTTGATATGCTCAAATATTATTACTATGTGGGCGGCATGCCGGAGGTCGTACAAAGCTTTTCGGAAACTAAGGATTTTGGTGAGGTGCGGGAAATACAACAGCGTATTCTTGATGCCTATGAGCAGGATTTTTCCAAACACGCGCCCCATGATGTTGTGCCGAGAATCCGTATGCTTTGGAACAGCATTCCCGCCCAGCTCACCAAGGAAAATAAGAAGTTTATCTATGGCCTAATCAAAGAAGGTGCGCGGGCTAAGGAATACGAGCAGTCCATGCTTTGGCTGACCGATTGCGGCCTTGTTCATAAGGTGCATCGGGTGAATGCGCCCAGCCTGCCGCTAAAAGCCTATGAGGACTTGAAAGCCTTTAAGCTGTTCCTTGTGGATATCGGTCTGCTTTCCTGTATGGTACGACTGAACCAAGGCACTCTTTTGGATGGTAACGAGCTTTTCAAGGAATTCAAGGGCGCGCTGACCGAACAGTATGTATTGCAGCAGCTAAGAACCCTTAAAGAGCTGGAAGCCTATTATTGGACAAACGACCGCGGTAGCGCCGAGATCGACTTTGTTGTGGATGACGGACATAAGGTCATTCCCATTGAAGTAAAAGCAGAAACGAATCTGAAGGCGAAAAGCCTGAAAATGTATCAGGAAAAATTTCGACCGGAGCTCTCCATCCGCGCCTCCATGGCTGATTATAGACGCGAGAACAGGCTGCTAAACTTGCCTTTATATATGGTTGAAATGATGGGCTTATTGTTGAAAGAAGCTGAATGATGAGCCGATTGCAGGAATGGCCAAATTACCAACCGGTTGGTAATTTGCCTCCTCACACCAGTTGCTTTTAGAGCTTTTGGGACTATGCCTTTGAACTGACCATGTGCCTGTAGTTCAAATGGTGCAACGGTGCACCATTTGAGTTTATGTCGTCGGCGATAAGAGCGAAAAGGAGGTTTCTATGAAAAAACTCGGATTTATCATCCAGATATTAGGCCTGATATATATGCTAGGTATAGCGATCCTTTCATTCAGCACAAATCCCCCTTTTCCCATGTTTACCCCGGATAGCATCTCAATAAATGTTATCCCTGGCGTGGTGTTGATCGTTTTAGGATTTTTTTTAAAGGGTAAGAAAGGGAAAGAATAGATACTTTCCATATCTTTCAGCCGGGGTGCATTATTATTCAGCTATGACGGGGTTTAAATGATTATTCAAAAAGCCGCAGGATATGGAAAAAGAGGTTCGGACGTTTGGGGTAGGCGAGGAGGTAATAATGCGTCTAAAGTTAGCTTTGTTGTTACTAAGTTCATTATTGTGTCTGTTAAACGGTTGTGCTTCCAAGGGCGCGCCGCCCTCGGCAAGCAATGTGCAAGAGAATAGCTCAGGAGAAACTGAATCAAAAAATGAGGCTGCTTTCAACCGAGCAGATAATTTTTTGGCAAACTTCTCGCAGGAATTTTCGGATTTTGAGCTATTGGACTATGTGAAGGGTAGTAGTAAAAATGCCCCGATTATGCTGGTTGGAGTAGCCAAAAACCTTAAAGATAATACTTCATCCACTTTGTTTATTGTGGATAGCAACGGTATCGGACTGGTGGGATTGGCCGCAGGATTAGATGCTGCCTACCGTAGTGAGGATGGGTTGAAGTTATCTGATAATGTAGTGTTGCTGTCTCTGAATGTATGGACTCAAGCTGAAAGTTCAGTAGAAGGCGGTTTCTTAGAGAATAAGGTGCGGAAAATCCATGATTTTGAAATCACGGTTACTCAAAATGAAGAACAAGGCGGTGTGAATACTGTCTATACTAATAAGGAAACAATTCGTTCTGACTGATTATTTGAGATCATAGAAGCATAAATTATGTATAGGTGCAGTATAAGACTATAAACTTAGGGCTAACTGGAAGTTTGGGGGATGTGACCGACGTCCCCAATGAAATAAACTGTTATCCGCTCCAACGGGGCGGATTGTTTTTTTACCATTGAGCAGGAAATTCACCATTATTTGTCTAAATAATCATATGGTGGAATAAAACGGAGAGTTTAGACATGGAAAACGAGAATTCAGACAGGGCCTACAGGAAAGCCCATCGATTAAATTGAACTGTATCGGAGGTGGAGACGATGGAGATCATGCCTTTGCTTATTGTTCTGTTTGCATCCATTCCCGAAGAATTTCTTATTACTGTATTGGGGTTAAAGCTCTTTGGGGTAAAGATACGTCCTTTGATAGGGAAGATTGTTGTGATTGCTATACTGCAGGCTGCCATATCTTTTAGCGTCAGATTGCTGCCACTGCCTTTTGGCATTCATACTATTCTGCAGATTCCATTGTTTGCTCTACCTTTATACTTACTTCTAGGTCTTCCCTATCTATATTCTTTGGTCGTTATTTTAATCAGCGCAACGCTATATACAATTTTAGACGCTTCGATAATTCCTTTTTTGCTTTACTGGACGGGGATACCGTTGGAGGCGGTTCTGACCAATACTACTTTGAGGTTATTGTTTTTCATCCCTCAGTTCATGATCATGCTTTTACTGGTGATTATTGTTTCCCTTAAAAGAATTAAGATATTCGATATTAACAATTATAAATTAGTTAACAGGGAGTAAAGGAAAATGGACATTATCAAAAAGGCATTTCCTTTAACCGCCTTAATCATGTTCCAACTTCTTGTTATTGCCTTATTTAATTTAAGCATCAATATTCCTCATGAGGTGTTTGCGAAGGGAACTATGGTCAGTTGGTTATTGCCGATTAACATAATTTTACTGACACTTACTTTTATCTCCGTTGCAGTTATCAACAACACATTTAAGAACTTGGAAGAAGAGATAGAGAACAAATTAAGAATGGAAAGCCAGGAGCAATTAAAAGAGTTATTGCAGACAATGCGTGGGCAAAGACATGATTTTAGCCACCATTTCCAAACAGTTTACGGGTTCCTCTCTGTAGATGCCTATGATGAAGCTAAGCAGTATTTGGAAGAAAGCCTTGCCCAGATTTCAGTAGCGAATGAAATGATACGATCCGACAATCCGGGGTTGAATGCTTTGTTATATGTTAAAAGTGGTGAAATGGAGCGTTATGGAATAAGCTTTTCACTTGATATTCGATCTTCTATAACCTCGCCATTGAAACCATCAGAGTTAAATGCTGTAGTAGGGAACCTACTGGATAATGGGATACAAAAATTATCAAATACACAATTACCTAATCTTCAAATAGTGTTTGAAGCTTGCCAACGAGGCGGATTACTCATACTGGCTATAAAGGATAATGGGGCTCCTGTGGAGCCATTACACTTGGATAAGCTTTTTCTTCCGGGCTTTAGTACCAAGTCAAACGGGCAAGGATTAGGTTTGTATAATGTAAAGCAGATATTGGAAAAATATGGCGGTGAAATACAAGTCGAGAATGACAATGGGTTAACAACATTCAGAGTGTTACTGCCGTTATGAAGAGGTGTTCTATGGGCATTCCCGATCTGTCCTGCTCTATAGCCAATTACTTTGGCAGGGAACTGGAGCTGGATGAGGATAAGACCGATATTTTGCGTTATGGTTTCGAGGTTATTATTGGCGAAGGGCTCAAGGTGATTAGCATATTCGTTATGGCCTCTTTACTTGGGCTTACACCTTATGTATTGGTCACATTCTTGACAGTAGGAACCTATCGGCTGTTTTCCGGAGGATATCATTCAGAGACTTACAGCCGTTGCTTTATTTTCAGTATGTTCTTCTTTTTAGGTATGGGAAAAATAACCCAGCTTCTGCTTCCCTATTTTAAGCTGTCTGTCGCTCAGATAATCACCCTTATCTTTATAGTTTTTGTCTGGAGCTTATGGATTGCCATCAAATGGGCACCCGCTGAGACACCCAATAAACCCCTTGCCGAGGATGAAAAGGCAGACAAAAGAAATTTTCTGTTATCTGGGTCTTGCTTTGGTTTTTGGTGACAAGCTTTCTTGCCCTTGTATTTCCTGGGGAACAGACCGGAATAATTGTCCTGGGGACGCTTTTAGCTCATATTTTTCAGTCATTTAGCGTTACCCCGTTAGGCTTCAAGGTCATGCGTTTACTTGATACCCTGCGGATAAAATAATTAAACCAAAAAGGAAGGGAATAGGACCATGTTTAAGAAAAGTATGTTATCATTTCTGGCTTCAGTGGTATCAGCAGTTGCTCTCCTCGCGGTGCAGCCTACAAGTCTGGTTACCATTTACCAACCTAAAGTACCTAAAGCCCTGCAGAAATAAGAGGGCAAGATGGTGTTAAGAGTACTTATAGTTGAAGACGATGCTAATATGCGCCTGATACTCAAACGGGCGCTTTTTGGCATTCCCAATGTGGAAGTCGTGGGGGAAGCGGGAAATGGAACAGAGGCCGTCGGCCTTGCTGCCGAGTTAGAGCCGCATGTGATTATTATGGATGTTGATCTACCGGGTAAAGACGGGGTTGAAGCCTCCAGGGAAATTCTCAATATTAGTCCTGATGTTTTTTTGGTTTATGCCACGGGGCATCCGGAATATATGGCGGAAGCGTTTGAAATGTACGCCTTTGATTATCTTGTAAAACCCTATAGGATGGAGCGGCTTACTCAAACCATCACGAGGATTCAGAAGCTTATAGAATCCAAGGGAAAAGGCATACAGCAAAGCAGAGAAGAGGGTAGTAATTCGGTAGGTATTAAGAATAAGATTGCAGTAAAAATTGAGGGTAAGCTAACCTTGATTGATACGACTAAAATCATTTACACTACTCGTGATAAACGGAAAACGGTAATTCATACTATTGATGGGAAGGTAACAGTAAACGAATCCTTGGAAGGCCTGGAGAAAAGATTAGCAGGATATAACTTTATGAGGACGCATCGAAGCTATCTTGTAAATTTGGATAGGATTGTTGAAATACAGCCTTTGTCACGTAATGAATATTTAGTGATTTTTGGTGAAACGAAAGAAAGAGCTTATATCACTGATGAGAAATACAGGGAATTGCAAATTAAATTGAATTTTAGATAACGTGGGAGATGGAAATGTCTTGCGCTTTTTTGTAACCAAAACGAGATTCTGGACATGGAAAGAGAGAACTTAGACGTTTTCAGTAGGCAAGGAGGTAGTAATAATGTATTTTATATTTAAGCATTTGGAAGAGTGACATCAAGAAGATTAGGCCGTGATTTCGAAGACGTGGTAAATAATCCGAAATTTTGGCGAATAATTTGAATACAACTGAAGAAATTGATTTTGTAAGTAGTTTGAACTATTACTACGGGCGGGGAATTGAGCACATGCCTACAGTAACTTTATAACTAAATAATTGCTGATTTTCTCTACAAGCGATGTTCTTATGGAAAATTGCTTGCTTTTGAAGGGCTAGAAAAACTAAAGATTAAAGGCAAGGAGCACTTAATTAATGAATGAAATTGACACTATGTCACAGTAGCCTCTTTCCTATTTTGTGCTGACGCGTAGCGGCAGAGTGGAGGTTAGCATGAAAATAAAAACAGCAGACATGGTACAGACAATATTATGGGGACTTATTGCTGTCTCATGGTTGATAGGTTATATTTTTGAGAATGGGATAGCATTAATAGTGTGTGTTGGCTTATTGATGATCATCATAATTATAAGAATTTTATTTTGGCGGTGCCCATACTGTGAGAAATATATTGGCCGAGACTTAGGAAAGTATTGCAGAAATTGTGGGAAAGAACTGAAATAATAACAAAAATTACCATGAATTCATATGGATGGTATGCTTAATAGCATGAAGCCGTAATGGTATGGCTTCCCGATTAGGCTGATATGAGATAAATATGCTGTCCTTTTCGACCATTATGAGGGAAGGCTTTGCGCGCTGTTTTTAGAAAGGGGAGTAAAATAAAAATTCGTAGAACAGGCTCGTTAATTTTAGCGTTAGTGATGTGCTTTACAATGACGGTGCAAGCAGCTGTAGTTTCTGCTTACGAAGGAAATTTTGATGAGGTTTATAAAGCAGAACCTATCGACACTTGTCAAGAGACCTTCTTTAGAGGAGATACTTATGTTAAATCCGAAGAATTTGATGACATCTATGAAGATGGAAATCAATATGTAATGGTGATCAAATCAGCAGACGAAGGTAGTACACAAAGTGTGATTATTCCAGTTGATAGAAAGAATGTTGAATTTTCTAATGCAGCTGCAGTAGAGGCATTTATGAGTAGAGAAAATATTCCAAAAGAGGCAATTGACAGTTTTAATGAAAAGTATCAGTTGTATTTGGAAGCAGATGAAGAGAATATTGCACCGCCTGCTTTGGTTTTGTTTGAACCGGCAGAAGCTATGGTGAACAAAGCAAATGGAGACCCAGATCAAATAACATATTATACATATAATGGCTGGCCGATGATGACATATCAATTTAACTATACAAATTTGAGTTCGAATTGGAAGACCATAAAAACAGGAACAGCGACCAAAGATACAGCATCTTTAGTTAAAGAGGTTAGTCTTTCACTTGGATCAATTTTGAAGGGAAAACTATCATTTTTCTCTTCTGGAGTTAGTGTTTTGAATGCTTTTCTGAATCATTATGGTTTGACATCCACTCAAGTATCGAAGAATGTAGAGGATTATTTTTCAGCAAGACTTGTGTGGGATCAGGTGGAAAAGTACACCATGAGGGATTTCGGCGGATTAACAGGCTGGCAAACTGGTCTTGTTACGTATAAGGTTACAATAAAGAGATTGGGACAAGAAACGTATTTTGCAAATACTGGAAAGGTGCCCTATCTTACTGATCGGACCTTCAATGAAGAAGTGAAATCAGATCATTTTGATAACCCGTGGGCAACGGCATTTGCTAATGGTACCTATACAGTATGGGAGTATATTTCGTGGTCTGCAGGAAGCGTAAGGTATGACTTTTCTTAAAGCAATTTAGACTTAAATTGAGGTTATTGGTTTATTTTTATAGGGCGCGCAAAGTACTTTCCCACTGTTACCTTTTAGGGTGACAGTGGGAAAGTACTTTTGTTACTTTCTCATTGATAAGGTAACAACCAGGTGTTTTCAGCAGAAATATATGGCATCGTCCTTATTCCCTTTGACTGTGTATATTCCGGCGTGAGAGCCACATCTGCACGGTAAAATAGCCACACCATGCCGGATAGATAGTCACTTTGAGGTAGACTTGACATGGGCCCCCACATCGGATGCTTCAATGGGTCGAGGACTGTGGCTCCTTATGATGTATTCCTCTTGGGTAAGCCCCATCCCTTGGTTTAGGGTAGCATCCGCTGTCCCCATGTCAAGTCTTGCTCTGGGGTCAATGAAAAATATATATGGCTCAATTTTTAAAGGTCGGCTCTCTTTACTTAAATATTCAGTGCGGCTCTTCCGATATGGTGTGGCTATTTATCCGGTGAGGTGTGGCTATCTGTCTGTGCAAGGGTGGCTCAACGGGCGGAATATACAGACTGCCCTGACTCACTTGGGGTTTGTGATAGTCACGTGTAGAAGGTTGATTCGGAGGCGATATAGGTTCCTCGATCCGCAAGGATCGGAACAATTTCACTGGGAGGTAAACTTTTGAATTCAGGTTGATTGATTATTTCTAGAATTTCCTTGCGTTCTGCTTCCGTAAGTTTATTCGCTGGCTCCGGACGCTTTGCTAGGATTTACGCATTATTGTTCCAAGAGTCAAAAAGGATATTTCCGAGTCAAAAGGAAGACGTCCAAGAAGAAAAAGAGATTGCGGCTGGCAGAGATGAATATATGGATTAAAGAAAATCGCCACCTGCCAATCCATACGATGTTTGTAGCGCTAAACTTAAAATTGCGCGGCCATTATCAGTACTACGGCGTCACCGATAATAGCCCGAGCATCCACACTTACTACTTCAGGACAATACATGCGCTCTTCAAATGGTTGAATCGCAGAAGTCAGAAACGCAGTTACACATGGGAAGGGTTCAAGCTGTTTTCCACTGGCGTTGCCAAGCGTAAGGGTAAGCATTTACGGCTAACAGCCAGCAAATCTCAAGATGAAGAGCCGTGTGCGTTAATTGCGCCCGCACGGATCTGTGAGGGCTTGGGTGCCGTGAGGCGTTCTTGCTACTTGACAATACTTTGCACATAGAACCTTCAGTTAAGATCTGAGATAATGAGCTTTAAGAAAGATTATTTAAACCGGGAGGTATGTATAATGGACATTAAAATAAAGAAAATTTTGCTATATCTAACAAATACAATTGTTGTACTTTTGGCTTTAAGTAGTTTCTATTTAGTCGCATTGGCTCTTTACAGCAATTTGTTACGCATGTTACCGTAGGAATGAAGGGCATATGAGCTGGATAAATATTCTTATACCATTAATTGGCCTTGCGGCTTTTGTGTTTTACTATAGATCAAAAAAGCTTATAATGATGATGTTTTCTGGGGTATTGCTGCTTTCTCAACTGTTTCTAATGTTTTTTGCGGGATAAGAATCTGCAAAGCGTTCCTGCTGCAACTCAAATGTTGCAGCGCTGCACCATTTGAGTCTAAAATATTTTATAGACTAGCCATCGCTTCCTTCCCATATTATTCAGCTATCAGAAGCGGGATATCTATGCTAATATTAAATCAGTACCTATGATTTTCGAAGCCCTATTAAAATGGATAAGAAGGAAGTGCTTAGCTGGAATGAATAAAAAGATAGTATCTCTCATGCTTGTGCTCATTTGCACAATGACTCTTGTAGCCTGTTCGACAGGGACGGCTAATGTAAACCAGGAAAAAAGCCCCCAACAGATCGCTGAGGAATCTTTTGCAAAGTGGTATGGGCTTAAGAGCTATGATATGGATATGACTATGAATATGAAGTTTTCTGTCGAAGATGAGGTTCTGGATATGTCCATGACAGGAAAAGGAACTGTATTTCAAAACCCGATGAAAATGAAAATGGTTATGGAAACCACTATTCCTGGCATGGGTCAAAAAATGACGATAGAGCAGTATGCAGAGCAAAATGAGCAAAAGATGGCTATCTATCAGAATATCGAAAACAACTGGCAAAAAATCACCTTTGATGACCCAGCCATGATGGAAACGATGTATATGGATCCCAAGGATAACCTTAAATTGTTTATGGACCATCTTGTCTCGGCAGAAATCATTGGGGAAGAAAAAATTGACGGGAAAGATGCCTTAAAGATAAAGCTGGTGGCTTCAGGAGATATCTTTGACCAGATTTTCCAGGAAACAGCCGGCGATATGCTTGGCTTAGGGAATGGTCTGATCAGTGCGGATGTCTTTTCTCAGATAGGGGATATGGTCTATACGATCTGGGTTGATAAAGCTACTCTTGATACATTGAAGTGTCAAATGGATCTATCCGAGAATATGAGAAACTTAGGTAAAGCTCTGGCTGAAGAGCCAAATATGCCTGCAGAGATAAAAGACATCTTCGCTAATGCGGAAATATTTATGGAATACACGATTTTAAACCCAAATAACGCCCAAGACTTCACCATTCCTGAGGAAGCTATAAACGCTCCAGAGATGGAATTACCAGCCTCTTAAAGAAATTGACGAATCATTTCAAATAGCTTGCACTATCTCCCAGTATGTGCTATAGTTTAAAGAAGAGAAATTCTATTGCAGCCGAAGAGGAGTGGGTCTTGAACCCACTCTTTCCTTTGTTTTGTATAACTCATGAAAACCTCGCAACACTAATCATAGTGGTTATTAAAATAAGAGGAGGATGGCTATGGGAGAATCCATCATGGAACAAGTTGAAGCGATCATTGCACCGGTAATAACCGAACAAGGCCTTGAGCTGGTTGATGTCGAATATGTTAAGGAAGGTGCACACTGGTATCTCCGCATCTATATTGATAAAGAAGGCGGAGTGGATATTGATGATTGCACTAATGTAAGCCATTTGGTAAGCGAGGTATTGGATAAGCATGACCCGATAGCCCAAGCGTATATGCTTGAAGTCTCTTCACCGGGATTGGAACGCCCACTGAAGAAGGATGAAGATTTTGAACGCTTCACAGGAAAGCTCGTCCGGGTCCTGACCAAAGAAGTATATCAGGGATATAAAGAATTTACCGGTTATTTAGTGGGTTTAATCGAGGATGATATCGTTTTGGAATATGAAAAGGAAAGAATGGCCATCCCCAGAGCGATAGTAGATAAAGCTAATCTGACCTTTGAGTTCTAGTGTAGTGATATGTTTTGGAACATAATATAAGGGGGAAGAATAAAAAATGAATATGGAGTTCATTGAGGCCCTCCATGAATTGGAGAAAGACAGAGGGATCTCAGCGGATATTCTGTTTGAAGCCATTGAAGCGGCCCTGATATCTGCTTACAAGAAAAATTTTGCTTCATTACAGAATGTCCGGGTACATATCGACCGTATGACTGGAGAGTTCAAAGTTTTCGCCCGGAAAAACGTGGTGGAAGAGGTTGAAGATTCACGAACTCAGGTAAGTATGGAAGAAGCACAGAAGATTGACCCCAACTATGCCATCGATGATGTGGTGGAATACGAAGTCACGCCCCGTGAATTTGGGCGGATTGCGGCTCAGACAGCTAAACAAGTAGTAGTGCAAAGAATTCGTGAAGCTGAGCGGGGCATGATTTACGATGAATATATCAACCGGGAAGGGGATATCGTTACCGGAATTGTTCAGCGCTATGATCAGAAAAACGTCATTGTTGATTTAGGTAAGGTAGAGGCCATTCTGACAGCACAGGAACAAATTCCCGGTGAGACTTATCAACCCTTTGAGCGGATTAAGACCTTTGTGGTAGAAGTCAAAAAAACAACCAAAGGGCCTCAGGTCATGCTCTCCCGTACCCACCCGGGTCTGATTAAACGTTTGTTTGAACTGGAAGTGCCGGAAATCCATGACGGACTGGTTGAGATTAAAGGTGTGTCCCGGGAGGCGGGAGCCCGCTCTAAAATCGCTGTTTATTCCCGGGATGCCAATGTAGATCCTGTGGGGGCTTGCGTAGGACCGAAAGGCAGCCGGGTTCAAACCATTGTTACCGAGTTGAAGGGTGAAAAGATAGACATCGTCAATTATTCCACAGATCCTGAGGAATTTGTGGCTAATGCCCTTTCCCCGGCCAAAGTTGTGGGAGTATACCCTAAACCTAATGAGAAAGTGGCTTTGGTCGTAGTTCCCGACTATCAATTATCCCTGGCGATCGGCAAAGAAGGTCAAAATGCCCGTTTGGCCGCCAAGCTGACCAATTGGAAGATTGACATTAAGAGTGAGTCCCAGGCCCTGGCCCAAAATCTTATTCCCGATAAGAATGAAGTCCAGGGAGAATACGAAGAGTACGACGAATTCGCTGATTATGCAGAGTATGAAAACTACGATGAATATGAAGACTATAGCGAATACGATGACTATGAAGAGAATGAGGACTACGATGAAAACGCGACCTATGGGGAGAATTATGATGATGAGCTGGTTTATGATGAGAATGACCAGTATGAGGAATTCGATGCTTATCAAAATGAAGAACTTCCCTACGAAGAAAGCGAAGACTATGCAGCGACTCCGGATAACGGGGAGCCTAAGGCCGAAAATGCTGAGGAAAACTATGCCTACACAGAGTCAGGCGATAAGGAAGAACGACTGACGGAACGGGATCGGTCCATGATGAAATACTTTGAAGCGGATGAGAAAAACAGCCGCAAGGAGAAAAAGAAGAAAGCCAAAGGCAAAAGGTAGGTGAATGCTATGAAGACACGCAAAATTCCGCTAAGAATGTGTCTGGGCTGTCAAGAAATGAAACCGAAAAAGGAGCTCATTCGCGTAGTTCGCACCCCAGAAGGAGCCGTGGAGCTTGACCTCACTGGTAAACGGAATGGCCGTGGCGCATACATTTGCCCCGATATCGAGTGCTTTAAAGCAGCAGTAAAGGGTAAGCGGTTCCAAAAAGCCCTGGAAATTGAACTGGCACCTCAAGTGATTGAGGAATTGGAAAGGAAGTTGGGTAGAGAGTGCTAGAACGAATCTACTCACTCTTAGGATTAGCCCGAAGAGCGGGAAAAATTACCTCCGGAGAGTCACAAATAGAAGTTATGCTAAAGAAGGGGAAGGGATTTCTTCTCATTTTGGCTGAAGACGCTCCTGGAACTCATAAGAAATATGGGAAATGGGCGGAAGACCTTCGCTTGCCTGTTTTGATACTGGGGACTAAGCAGGACTTGGGGATGGCCATCGGGCTCTCCCCAAGATCAACGGTTTTGATTATGGACGAAGGATTTGCTAAGGCCATATTAAAGATAAGGAGTTGACGCCTGGAAAGATAATGTGCGCTGAATATGTGGGGGTGGTATTTTGAGTATACGTGTTCATGAATTAGCCAAGGAATTAAATTTAAGCAGCAAAGAAGTGATGAGTCGCCTGGAAAGTATAGGTGTCGATGTAAAGAACCATTTGAGTGCCGTCGAAGATCAGGATGCCAATCGTCTTCGGACTCGAATTCAGAAACCGCAGGGTAAAGAACAAGCCGTAGAACCTAGGAAAAGCGTTCCGTCCCAGGAAAGCAAGAACTTAACGCAAGGGCCGGCTGAAGGGAATCGTGACAAATCTCAAGGTTTGCAAGTGGAAAGTTCCCGAGTAGAAGGAGAAGGACGTCCTCAAGGGCAGAGACCAATGGGAGATCGTCCTCAGGGGCAAAGACCAATGGGAGATCGTCCTCAGGGGCAAAGACCCATGGGAGATCGTCCTCAAGGGCAGAGACCGATGGGAGATCGTCCTCAAGGGCAAAGACCAATGGGAGATCGTCCCCAAGGGCAGAGACCGATGGGAGATCGCCCTCAAGGGCAGAGACCGATGGGAGATCGTCCTCAGGGGCAAAGACCAATGGGAGATCGTCCTCAAGGGCAAAGACCAATGGGAGATCGTCCTCAGGGGCAGAGACCGATGGGAGATCGTCCTCAAGGGCAAAGACCAATGGGAGATCGTCCTCAGGGGCAAAGACCAATGGGAGATCGTCCTCAGGGGCAAAGACCCATGGGAGATCGTCCTCAAGGGCAGAGACCGATGGGAGATCGTCCTCAAGGGCAAAGACCAATGGGAGATCGTCCCCAAGGGCAGAGACCGATGGGAGATCGCCCTCAAGGGCAGAGACCGATGGGAGATCGTCCTCAGGGGCAAAGACCAATGGGAGATCGTCCTCAAGGGCAAAGACCAATGGGAGATCGTCCTCAGGGGCAGAGACCGATGGGAGATCGTCCTCAAGGGCAAAGACCAATGGGAGATCGTCCCCAAGGGCAGAGACCGATGGGAGACCGTCCCCAGGGACAAAGACCACCTCAGAGACCCCCTGCAACTCCTGGTACACCAGCTGTAGAGCAACCGCCTAAGCGTCAAATCGGTGAAAAGAAGAAGCCACAAGACCGGAATTTTGAACGCAAAAAAGAGATGGAAAAAGAGATACGCGCACCACGAGGCAACAGACGCAATGTGAAGGCAGCACCACGGGAGATTCGTGATACAGCCCCCAAGCATATCGTTATTCCGGAGAGCCTGACGGTTCAGGATTTGGCAGCCAAAATGAGTCGCAAATCCGGAGAAGTTATCAAGAAACTGATGGATATGGGTGTCATGGCCACCATCAATCAAGAGATTGATTCGGAAACTGCCGTCATTATTGCGGGAGAAATGGGAGTTACAGTGGAGGTTAAGATCGAAAAGCCCATCACTGTGATTGAAGAGATTGAGGACGATCCTGCTGAACTGCGGTCACGTCCACCCGTTGTCACTGTCATGGGGCATGTTGACCATGGTAAAACATCACTCCTTGATGCCATACGGACGACTAAAGTCACTGCATCGGAAGCAGGGGGTATCACTCAGCATATTGGTGCTTATCAGGTAGAGATCAATGGACAGAAGATTACCTTCCTTGATACCCCGGGCCATGAAGCGTTTACCGCTATGCGCGCTCGCGGGGCTCAAGTCACGGATATTGCCATTCTTGTGGTGGCTGCAGATGATGGTGTGATGCCCCAAACTGTTGAGGCGATCAACCATGCCAAAGCTGCCGATGTGCCGATCATTGTCGCCATCAACAAGATTGATAAAGAAGAGTCTAACCCGGATCGGGTTAAGCAGGAATTGACCGAGTATGGACTGGTGGTTGAAGAATGGGGAGGAGACACCATCGCGGTGCCTGTTTCAGCCAAAGCCCGCATGAATATTGAACAGCTCTTGGAGATGGTTCTGCTTGTCGCGGAAATCAAAGAGCTGAAGGCCAACCCCAATCGCAGTGCCACCGGAACAGTGATTGAAGCTGAATTGGATAAAGGAAAGGGACCTGTGGCGACAGTTCTCGTCTCTAAAGGAACCTTAAATGTTGGCGATATTATTCTCGCCGGATCCTCCTTTGGCCGCATTCGTGCCATGGTGGATGACAAAGGACGCCGTGTTAAAAAAGCCGGTCCTTCCACTCCTGTCGAGGTTCAGGGGCTCAATGAGGTTCCCAAAGCCGGTCAAGTCTTCAATGTTGTTGACGATGAGAAACATGCCCGCCAGATTGCCGAAGCACGTGCTAACGAGCGGAAGGCTGAAGAAGTGCGGCAGACGACTAAAGTCAGCTTAGAGGACCTTTTCGATCGGATTAAAGAAGGGGAAGTCAAAGAGCTGAATGTGATCATCAAGGCTGACGTTCAGGGCTCTATCGAGGCTCTGAAGCAATCACTGCTTCGTTTATCCACCAGTGAAGTCAGGGTCAACCCGATTCATGGAGGGGTTGGAGCCATTACAGAGACAGACATCATGCTTGCCGCGGCTTCCAATGCTATCATCATTGGCTTTAACGTCCGCCCCGACGCCAATACCAAAGCAACAGCAGAGCTGCAAGGAGTAGATATGCGCCTCTATCGGGTCATCTATGATGCGATTGAGGATGTTAAGGCTGCTATGACAGGTATGCTGGATCCTGATTTTAAAGAAGTGGTACAAGGCCGGGCTGAAGTTCGCCAAGTCTTTAAAGTTCCCAAAGTTGGAACTGTCGGCGGATCTTATGTGCTCAACGGCAAGATCACAAGGCACTCCAAAATCCGCGTCATTCGTGATGGCATAGTCATTCATGAAGGAGAGCTGGAATCCCTGAGACGTTTCAAGGACGATGCCAAAGAGGTTGTGGAAGGCTACGAATGCGGTATTGGAGTAGCAAACTTCAATGATATTAAAGAGGGAGACATTATAGAGGCCTTTATCATGGAAGAAGTGAAACGACAACTATAATTCACCCCTATGGAGGGAGACCACATGGCTAAACATCGTTCGAATAGGCTCGCCGAGACCCTAAAGCAAGAAATATCCCAGTTGATCCGGGAGGAACTCAAGGACCCCAGGATTGGCTTTGTGACGGTGACCAGTGTCGAAGTCGCCGATGACCTTGGCAATGCTAAAGTCTATGTCAGTGTTTTGGGTGACTCCCAGCAGGCTAAGGATTCATTGGATGCCTTAAAAAGGGCAGCGGGCTTCGTACGCAGCGAAATCGGCAAAAGGGTTCGCTTAAGGCATGCTCCTGAGATCGTGTTCAAGTACGATACTTCCATCGAGCATGGCGCTCATATCGCCCAATTGCTGCGGGGAGTAAAGCAGGAGGAAGAAAAAGACGAGGGCGAATCCCATGATCAATAGTGTAATAACTCAAATGGCAGAGGAATTAAGAAAAGCGTCAAAAGTGGCGCTTTTCTCCCATGTATCCCCGGACGGGGATTGCATAGGATCCATGCTGGGAATTGGCTTGGCATTAGAAGCTTTGGGGAAAGAAGTAGCGATGTTTAACCCCGATCCAATTCCGCGCAATTTAAGTTTTTTGCCCGGTGTAGACAAGATTACTCAATCAATGCCTGATCCTCTTCCTGAAACGTTGCTTTTTGTAGATTGCGCCGACTTGCAACGGGTCCAATTGCAAAGGGAGGATCTGCCCGCGGATGCCGTCATTCTGAATTTAGACCACCATATTTCCAATCAGAACTTTGGCAGGATTAATTGGGTGGATAGTCAGGCTGCAGCCAGCGGTGAGCTCGCGTATGTTTTAGTACGCCGGCTTAATGTGGAATTAACTCAGGAAATCGCTGCCAACCTCTATACAGCTTTATTGACAGATACCGGATCCTTTAAGTATGCCAATACCACTGCGAAGACTCATCAGATTGCCGGTGAACTCATGGAGACCGGAATCAGCTTAGGTGATATTCATCATTTCGTCTTTGATCAAACCCCTATGGTTAAGTTAGAGTTGCTGCGGCGGGGCTTAAATCAATTGCAGTTTTTTGCAGAGGGACAACTAGGGATGATGACCTTAAGGAAACAAGACTTTGAGGAAAGCGGTGCTGAGGAAAGTTTAAGCGAAGGGCTGATCGACCATGCCCGAACTGTAGAAGGGGTAGAGGTCGCAGTCTTACTTAAAGAAGTCAAACCTGATGTGGTGCGTGTAAGCCTGCGCTCCAATCGCTGGTTTGATGTCAACAGAATCGCCGATGGTTTTGGCGGTGGGGGACATCAACGGGCGGCAGGCTGCACCTTGCATCTTTCCCTGGAAGAAGCAAAGCAGAAGGTTCGGCAAATCATTGAGGAGGAGCTCAAGCTTGGACGGAGTCATTAATGTACTCAAACCCCCAGGGATGACTTCTTCTGATGTGGTCGTTCGCTTAAGAAGAATATTGAACACCCGGAAAATTGGGCATACGGGAACCTTGGATCCCGAGGTTACGGGGGTATTGCCCATTTGCGTCGGTAAAGCAACCCGCTTGGCTGAATATATCACCAATCAGGGAAAATCCTACCGTTGTGAGATGATTTTTGGCATAACGACAGACACCCAGGATGCTTCCGGAGAGATTCTCCACAAGGAGCCGGCTCAGGTGAGTGCTGAGGATTTTCAACGGCTCATTCCCCAGTATCTTGGTTCCATCCGGCAGATTCCACCTATGTTCTCGGCGGTAAAACATCAAGGGAAACGTCTTTATGAATTAGCCCGTCAGGGTCTGGAAGTGGAAAGAACATCCCGGGAAATACACATCGATCATTTGCAGCTTATGGAATGGATTGCAGGTGAATACCCTAAGGCGATTTTTGAAGTGGATTGTTCAAAGGGCACCTACATACGGACATTGTGCCATGATATGGGGCAGACTTTAGGGTGCGGGGCACATATGTCAGCGCTGATCCGCCTCCGTTCCGGACCCTTTCATATTCAGGAGAGTCTATCCCTGGAGACGATTCAAAACTTTATGGAGCAGGATGATTATTCATTCCTGATTCCTTACATCCAAGTATTGGACTTACCCCGGGTGTCCTTGTCTCCGCAAAGAGCGTTGGCCTTTCGCAATGGACTTTCGACAGCGAAAAGTCAAATTGAGGTCGGGGCTGAGATAGGTGAGGGGTGCGAAGTTCAAGTCTTTAGTGAGGGAAATTTTTTAGGTATAGGAATTTGGAGAGAGCAGGCCCTCTGTCCTTACAAAGTTTTTTAAGGATAAAAATAGAGTAGTACTGAGGGAAAGTTAGGTGGGGAACTATGCAAATCATCCAAGAATTACCGTCAGACCCTGGGCATCAGTGTGTATTGGCTTTAGGAAATTTTGACGGAGTGCATCTGGGACATCAACGCTTGCTTAAAAGCGGTTTGGAGCAAGCTGCTCAAAAAGGAGTGGATCTTGCCGTTCTTCTGTTTGAACCTCATCCCTTGAAGCTGCTTTTTCCGGAAAGGGTTCTAGGCTTCCTGACCACTCAAAAAGAGCAGATGAGGTTGTTTTCTGAAATCGGCGTCGATCGGGTTTATTTAGTACCCTTTACAAAGGAAATGGCTGATACGTCCCCTGAAGGGTTTGTCAGAGATATCCTTGTCAAACTCGGCGTCATTCATATTGTGGTTGGCTTCAACTACTCCTTTGGTGCCTTGGGAAAAGGGACTGCTGAAGACCTTCAGTGCTATGGCCAAGACTATGGCTTTGGAGTCAGTGTGCTCCAGCCCCAGACGTTTGAGGGCAAGGTCATCTCTTCGACAGCCGTCCGCAAGGCTTTGCTTAATGGGGATGCCGTCCAAGCCAAGAAGCTGTTGGGCCGGACCTATAAGCTGGTGGGAACTGTGGTTGAAGGAGAAAGGCGCGGCCATGACTTAGGGTATCCGACAGCAAACTTAAGGATCTATGAAGAGCTGATTATTCCCAAACGGGGAGTCTATGCCGTATGGGCCGAGATCGAAGGACGGCTTGTTCATGGTATGATGAATATTGGCATGAAGCCCACGTTTCATGAGGAATATGCCCTTACGGTAGAAATACACTTCTTTGATTTCAGCGGCGATCTTTATGGCATGGAATTAGCAATATGCTGTGAAGAGAAGATTCGTGATGAAAGAAAATTCAATGGTTTTGACGAGCTGAAGGGACAGCTGGAACGGGATGCCTTAAAGACGAAACAAGTACTGGAAGAAATCTTCGGAAACCCTGTTCAGGCCGTAAATGCTCATTAAATTCCTTTACAAATAGAATTTTTTTTAGTAAAATACATGAGAACCGCTCGCTCGGGCTTGCGTTCTCCGTCGCAATTCTGGGCAGCAGGCGATTTTTAGAATTAATGGAGGTAAATTACCATGATGACAGCCGAAAAGAAAAAAGAAATTATTGCGAAGTTCCAACAACACGAAGGAGATACCGGTTCTCCTGAAGTGCAGATTGCCTTGCTCACTGAGCGCATTACCTATTTAACTGAGCACTTCAAGACCCACAAGAAGGATCATCATTCCCGCCGTGGCCTTTTGAAGATGGTTGGACAACGCCGTGCTCTGCTCAACTATCTGAAAGATATGGACTTCAACCGCTATCGTAAGATTATTTCCGATCTCGGCTTACGCCGTTAATCCTGTTCGCACACTATAAAATGGAGAGAAAAGAGAGACAGACTATTCCTGTCTCTCTTTTTTATACGTATCAGGGAATAAAGCTTTTATTGGCGGATAGTAAGGGCAACTAAAGACGACCCTTTCGCCAGGACTCAGCGAAATCAGGTTTTCTTTATATAATTAGTTTTTTTAATCTAAATGCAGGAAATAATAACAATATGTCGAAGATGAATCAAGTTAAGAAGAAAATAGTTGGAGAGAATTTTAAGGAGGTTCCATTGTGACACAGGAAGTATTAGAACGTTCGATCCAGGTCGGCGGCAGGACGATGACCTTCCAAACCGGGAAAATAGGTAAGCAAGCGGGCGGTGCCATTTTCTGCCGGTATGGGGATACCGTTGTTTCAGCATTTGCTACTGGAAGTGCTCAACCAAGGGAAGGTATTGACTTTTTTCCGTTGACCGTTGAATTTGAAGAGAGACTCTATGCCGCCGGGAAAATTCCGGGAGGCTTTATTAAGCGGGAGGGGCGCCCCAGTGAGAAGGCGATTCTGTCTGCCCGCCTCATCGACCGGCCGATTCGGCCTCTATTCCCCGAAGGCTATCGCAATGATGTACAAGTCGTTGCTCAGGTAATGTCGGTCGATCAGGATTGTGCCTCCGACATTACCGGTATTAACGCAGCCTCGGCAGCCTTGACGATTTCCAATGTTCCCTTCGAAGGACCGGTAGCTGCTGTGACCGTGGGTTTAATCGGGGATGAATTTATTATTAACCCCACCGTTGAACAGTCCGAAAAAAGCGTCATGCATCTTACCGTCGCCGGTACAAAGGATGCGGTAATGATGGTGGAAGCCGGTGCCCAAGAGGTACCGGAAGCTCAAATGCTGGAAGCCATTATGTTTGGTCACCGTGAGATTCAACGTATTGCTGAGTTTATCGAGAACTATCGCCTCGAAGCTCTGGAAAGAAATTTAGCCAAACCCAAACAAGAAGTTGTGATGAAGCAGATGCCGGAAGAGATCGTCCAGGCGGTCAAAGCATTTGCCTATGATAAAATGGATCAGGCAGTTCGCACCGAAGAAAAGAAAGCAAGGGAAGAAGCCATCCGGCAAGTGAAGGAAGAGGCCTTGGCTCATTTCGCGGAGCAATACCCTGAAGACCTGAAAACCATTGATAAGATTCTGGAAGATTTCGTACATAAGATTGTGCGGCGTTTGATTACTGTAGAGCATATTCGTCCCGATGGACGTGCTTTAGACGAAATCCGTCCCATCAGTGTCGAAGTCGGAATCTTACCCAGAACTCATGGTACCGGTCTGTTTACCCGGGGGCAAACTCAGGTACTCACGGTGGCCACTCTGGGAGCCGTTGGTGATGAACAGATTCTTGACGGGTTAGGCCTTGAAGAGTCCAAGCGCTACATGCACCACTATAATTTCCCGCCTTACAGTGTAGGGGAAACCCGTCCTATGCGCGGACCGGGTCGTCGGGAAATTGGCCACGGAGCTCTGGCTGAACGGGCCCTTCTCCCTGTTATCCCTAATGAAAACGATTTCCCCTATACCATTCGTCTGGTCTCGGAGGTTCTTGAATCCAATGGTTCCAGCTCGATGGCCTCAGTGTGCGGCAGCACTCTTTCCTTGATGGATGCCGGAGTGCCTGTTAAATCTCCTGTGGCCGGAATAGCTATGGGCTTGATCAGCGAGGAGAATCATATCGCCATTCTTTCCGACATTCAAGGAATGGAAGATCATGATGGAGATATGGATTTCAAAGTGGCAGGAACCAGTCAAGGTGTGACAGCCTTGCAGATGGATATAAAAATCAAAGGGGTATCCCGGGAAATCCTGGAAAGAGCCCTTACTCAAGCGAAAGAAGGACGCCTGTTTATTCTTGATAAAATGCTCTCTGTGATTGAAAAACCACGACCGGAGCTTTCACCCTTTGCGCCGAGAATTATTACGGCATCCATTCACCCGGATAAGATCCGTGAGGTGATTGGACCTGGCGGTAAGACCATTAAGAAGATCATTGATGAAACCGGTGTCAAGATCGATATCGAAGATGATGGCCGGGTCTTTATATCCGCAGTGGATGGAGAAGCCGGGGAGAACGCCCTTAAGATCATCCAAGCCCTTACCCAAGAGGTGGAAGTAGGCCGTATTTATAATGGCCGGGTAACCCGGATTATGGACTTCGGAGCCTTTGTAGAAGTTATTCCCGGTGTGCTGGGATTAAGCGGCAAAGAAGGGCTGGTTCATATTTCCCAACTGGCCCACGGACGGGTTGAGAAAGTAGAAGATGTGGTGAAACTGGGAGACGAAATCCTGGTTAAAGCGACAGGCATCGATAAGCAAGGGCGCTTGAACCTTTCCCGGAAAGAGGCACTTCCCAACCCCAACCCTAATCCCAATGGAAGCACAGCCAATAAAAATCCCAGGAATAGTTAAAGAAGAATAGCCTCAATTATTCTGCATTCGTCCCCCCTTGCATACATCTAAATGGAAGGGGGTAGACGAATGTATGTTTTTAAAATTCCATTTAAGACCTTAAAGCTTTTCGGACTTATTCTCGTATTAGCTGTCGGCTTATTGATAGAACAGAGAGTGGTGGGGATCGTGGCAAACCTCCCCACCCCTATAGACCAAGTCAAGACCGAGAAGAAAGTCATGGCTTTAACCATTAATGTGGATTGGGGCGGAGAGTTTGTGCCCGGGATTCTGGAGGCTTTAGATAAGTATCATGCCAAAGCAACCTTCTTCCTTACGGGACGCTGGGCTAAAAATAATCCGGAAATGGTGAAAGAGCTCCAGGCCCGCGGCCACGCCATCGAAAATCATGGCTATTCCCATCCCCATCCTGACCAAATATCCGTCAGTGCCAATCAAGAAGAAATTCTGAAGACAGAAGCGATCATTCAGGAGATCACTGGAACCAAGACCAAGTATTATGCACCGCCTTATGGCGAAAAGGGAGCCTCAGGGCTTAAAGCGGCTGAAAATCTTGGCTATACCACCATTCTTTGGACCCTGGATACGGTGGATTGGCGTCCGGAAAGTACGCCGGAAATTATTACCAAGCGCATTGTGGATCCTGCCGTACGGTTTGGCATTAAGCCCACCCGAGAAGGAGCTATTGTGTTAATGCATCCCAAAGAGAACACAGTGAAAGCTTTGCCCAATATTTTAAGCCAACTGACCAAGGAAGGATTCCAATTCATTACTGTAAATGAACTGATAACATTGGAAGGAGTCGGAGATACTACCTCATAGACTTTAATGTGAGGTGGTAGAATGTTCAAGCAAAAATGGACGCAAGCCGGGGTTTGCGTTCTTATTTCACTATCTTTAAGTGCTGCTCCCGTGTATGCGCAAACCACGGACACCAATCAAGGATTAATACCGACATCCTCGTTAGCTATTACTGCCGATGCGGCGGTACTGATGGATGGGGCAACAGGAGATATACTTTATGACAAAAACGCTCATAAGCAAAGACCGCCAGCCAGCACTACCAAGATTTTAACGGCAATTCTTGGGCTGGAATTGGGAAAACCCGACGAGCTCGTCGTGGTAAGCGAAAAAGCGGCAGCTGTCGGTGAATCCACCATTCACCTGGACCCAGGGGAAAAGATTCTGCTCTATGAACTGGTTACAGGGGCCATGGTCAAATCAGGAAATGATGCCTGTGTAGCTATTGCAGAACAAATAGCGGGTACTGAAGAGGATTTTGTCCGATTAATGAACCAAAAAGCGTTCCTGCTCGGAGCGAAAAATACCCATTTTGAAAACACCAACGGCTTGCCCAGCAAAAACCATGTCTCGACAGCCTATGATTTGGCTTTAATGGCTCGTTACGGACTGCAGATCCCGGCATTTACTTCGATTACGCGCTTAAAAGAAACGGAAATTCATTTTATTGAACCCGATTTTTTCATGAACTTAAGAAATACCAATAAACTGCTTTGGAATTACCCTTATACTGATGGAGTTAAGACAGGGACAACCACTGCCGCCGGAAAATGTTTGGTTGCAGCGGCGACGAAAGATGGCCGGCAGCTGATTGCTGTTGTCCTCCATGCTCCCGACCGTTTCGGGGATGCGCAAAAGCTCTTGGAATGGGGCTTTAACGAAACAGAAACACTGAATTATGTACAAGCGGGAGAAACTATTGAGTTTCCTGCTGAAAATTCAGAGCCGATTAAAGCCTTTGCCCAAAATCCGATTCAGATCAGTATCTTAAAGACGGATAAAGAAAAACTTGAAAAGAAAATTGTTTGGACAAGAGAGCCAGGTCTCCCCATTAAGGCCGGTGATAGTTTAGGAGCATATGAGGTATGGCTGAACGGAGAAAAATTAGGCAGCACACCACTTTATGCGGAAAGTTCGGTCAAGCCAAAAGGGAGATTAAGCAATCTCTTAGAGGGGAAGTGAAAGGTATGTATCAAAAAACCGTTTTACCTAACGGAGTTCGTATCATTACGGAGGAAATAGATTATGTACGCTCAGTAGCTGTAGGGATATGGGTAGGAGCGGGTTCCCGGGACGAGAGGGAAGGGTATGAAGGTATATCTCATTTTATAGAGCACATGTTTTTTAAAGGAACAAAAAACCGTACTGCCCGTGATATCGCTGAATCTTTGGAAGCTGTGGGGGGGCAGCTCAATGCCTTTACCACAAAGGAATATACCTGTTACTATGCCAAAGTGCTGGACGAGGACATGGATTTGGCCATGGATGTGCTCAATGATATGTTTTTTGAGTCTCTCTTTGATGAAAACGAAATAGAAAAAGAAAAGAAAGTCGTCATCGAAGAGATAAAAATGTATGAGGATTCTCCCGATGAATTGATTCATGACCTGTTTTCCGATCATGTCTGGAATGACCATCCTTTGGGAAGACCCATTTTAGGGACCGAGGAGAGTGTTAAAGGACTAAGCCGCGAGAAAATTCTTGATTTTATGGATCATCACTACGCTCCGGATAATCTGGTCATTGCCGTGGCGGGCAAAATCAAGCATGACGAGGTCTTGAAGAAGCTTGCTCCTCTTTACGGTGAATTCAAACGGGGAGGAAGACGAATTCTGGAAGAGACCCCCAAAGGTCAGCAGGTGCAGGAAATGATCCTGAAAGATACCGAACAAATGCACCTCATCCTGGGAGTTCCCGGTTTAGGGCAGGAAGATGAGGATCTCTATCCCATGCATATCCTCAATAACATCCTGGGGGGAGGCTTAAGTTCCCGTTTGTTCCAAGAAATCAGGGAGCAGCGGGGAATGGCTTACACTGTGTTTTCCTATCATTCCACTTATGTGGATACCGGTTTGTTTGCTATTTATGCAGGAACCACCCCTTCAAATTCTCAGGAAGTAGTAGAATGCGTTCTCGCCGAGATTTTAGATATTAAGAAGAATGGCATATCCCAATCCGAGCTGCAACGGACCAAGTCTCAGATTAAGGGCGGACTTTATCTGGGCTTAGAATCAGCAAGCAGCAGGATGAGCCGTTTAGGCAAGACGGAATTGACCTATAATCGGGTGATCTCTCCCGAAGAAGTGGTTGAAAAGCTGGAACGTGTTACCGTTGAGGATACGAAGCGAGTCATCAACCGCCTGTGGAAGCGGGATAAAATAAGTCTCCTCATGTTAGGTCCGGCAGGGAATGAAGTGGATATGGACGCGCTATTTGAGAAGATAGGCTGGGATGAAGAGTAGGAGAGGAGCGGAAATTGAATTCAATTAAAGTAAAGATAGCTTATGTCAGGAAAGACAAGGCTCCCAAGCTTCCCCAATACGCCACACCGGGAGCAGCCGGTGTGGACTTACAAGCTTCTCTGGATCAGGAGCTGACCATCGAGCCGGGGCAGATCGTTAAAATTCCTACCGGACTGGCCATAGAGCTGCCCCATGCAGGGGTCGGAGCCTTTGTCTTTGCCCGCAGTGGTCTGGCCTCCAAGTATGGTCTGGCTTTAGCCAACGGAGTGGGGGTTATCGATTCAGATTATCGGGGTGAAATTCTGGTGGCAGTCATCAACCAGGGTTCGGAACCTTTTGTTGTAAAAGACGGGGATCGGATTGCGCAAATGGTTTTTCTGCCCGTATTTATTGGTGAGTTTTACCTGGCAGACCAATTGGATGAGACCGGCCGGGGTTGCGGCGGCTTTGGTTCGACAGGTGTTTCCTAAGTTGTTGAGTGTAAAAAGTTCTAGGGTGCATGAACTTGTCATACACATCCCATAGAGGAGGTATGGCCATGCAAGCCCTAGGACTTTTTTTACTTGCCGCTGGAATCCTGGCATCCCTTCGCTCCAGGCGCTATCTGCTTATGTGGCGAACAGATACAAAACCCAGTCTGTTATCGGCAGCTATAACCCAGCTCGTAGGTACTGCGGGGGGAATCTATCTCTCCCTGGAGCTATTATTTTCTTTCTTAAAAATTCCGGAGAATTGGTGGAATCCATCAACATTCATTGTCGAGCCACTTGCTGTCATCTCCCTGGCCCTGGCCATTGTGCAGCCTTTTGCGGTTCAGTTGTGGCTGAAAATTAAAAAATAAGGAGGAGTCATGATGCTTCTTAGCGACTTAGCGGGTAAAGAAATTATCAATTTATTTGACGGAGCAAAATTGGGACTGGTGGGAGATGCAGATTTAGCTATTTCGGCAAGTGGAGCGATTGAAGCCATTATCCTTACTTCCCGCTCCGGCTTTTCAGGGCTTTGGGGAAATAACGAAAGAGATAGAGATATTCTGGTGATTCCCTGGGAAGCTATTAAAAAGGTAGGTTCGGAAGTCATTATTGTGGATATGAGTGGTAGAACAGAGCGCATTAATAAAGGAAGCTTACTGTAGATAGAGCGGCCTCTATCTACAGTTTAGCTGACTTATCCTCTGTGGGGGTAAATATTCTGTTTGACATGAATACGTTAATTAACTAAAATAGTAAAAAGGGTTCAACAACCCCGAAATGCCTTGGCAGCGGGGTTGTTAGTGTAGCGAGGGTTATAGATGAAGAAAATTCGTGTTTTTGTTTCTGGAGCCGGAGGAAAAATGGGCAGGGAAGTAGTTCGCACTATCCTCGACCAGGAAGATATGCAGCTGGTTGGTGCTTCAGATGCACGTCAGCAAGGCAGGGATATAGGAGAGCTTCTGGCCATGGCTCCCTTAGGGATTGAGATAACCGGCCCTCTGGAAGTGGCGCACCTTAAAGAGACCCGGGCAGATATTATGGTGGATTTTACCAATCCTCAATCTGTACTGAAAAATGCCAAATGTGCTTTGGCGGCCGGAGTCGTTCCAGTCTTAGGGACCACGGGCTTAGATGAAGCCGATATTTCGGAAATCCGGGATCTTGTGGATCAAACGAAAGTGGGGGCTTTTATTGCCCCGAATTTTGCCATAGGCGCCATACTCATGATGCGCTTTGCTCAGGAGGCTGCAAAGTATTTCCCTCATGTGGAGATTATTGAGCTGCATCATGACCAAAAGCTGGATGCACCTTCCGGAACGGCTCTCAAAACCGTAGAGTGGATATCAGAAGTAAGAAAACCCCTGGTGCAGGGTCATCCTAATGAGTACGAAAAAATCAAGGGCTCACGGGGCGGTGATGTGGACGGAATTCATATTCATTCTGTTCGCTTGCCCGGATTTATAGCTCATCAGGAAGTCATTTTCGGCGGCCTCGGACAAGCTTTGACGATCCGGCATGATGCCCTTTCCCGGGAAACCTATATGCCTGGGATTATGCTGGCCGTCCGCAAAGCAAGCCAACTCTCAAATTTGGTAATAGGACTAGAGAATTTCCTCGAATAGGAATCCTCATCGGGGAACCGCATTCTATCTTTCCTCATATACTGGATAGTAGTCATGGGACACAGTCTCAAAGGGGGCTTCAAGATGAGTGCGGGTCTAACTGGAATTCGAGTAGCTGTAATTGGAGGGGATGACCGAGAGATTTATATGATTCCGGAGCTTCAAAAGCTAGGGGCCTACATAGTCGGGGTCGGATTTGAAAAAGCAGCTCCAATCCAAGGGGTGACACTCCTTTCTTCACCGCTGGAAGCGGTGGAGAAGGCAGATGTTCTGCTTTTTCCAATGTACGGTACCGATGAACGTGGGGATGTCAAAGCCAAGTATTCCGAGACGCCGATTGTGCTGAATAAGGAACTGTTAAAAGCTGTTTCGCCTAAGGTGCCGCTTTTTATCGGGTGGGCTCGTCCCGCCTTAAAATCAGCTGCAGAAATGCTGGGAATCCAGATTGTCGAAACGGCTAACCTTGATCAACTTGCTATTCTCAACTCGATCCCTTCAGCGGAAGGAGCTATCCAAATGGCCATGGAGGCCTCCCCCATCACTATCCACGGCAGTGAGAGCTTTGTGCTTGGCCTGGGGCGATGTGGCTGGACTCTTGCCCGGACCTTAAAAGGGATGGGGGCTCATGTTACCGGAGTAGCCCGTAAACCGGCGGATCTGGCCAGGGCCTTGGAAATGGGCCTGGAGGCGGTTCATTTTGCTGATCTGGATGAAAAGATTGGGAAGGCGGAACTTATTTTCAATACAGTTCCTCACCTGATTCTGGACAAAGTCATGTTGGAACAGGTGAATCATGAGGCTGTCATTATCGACATTGCTTCACTTCCCGGCGGCACGGATTTTGAATACGCCAAGGCTAAAGGCATCAAAGCAATGCTTGCCCCAGGTCTACCCGGTAAGGTTGCACCCAAAGCAGCAGGGAAAATTCTTGCTCAAGTCTACCCGCAACTTATTCTTCGCCACCTGACCACAAAGAATGCCTCTTTAAAGTTTTGAAGTGGAGGTGACGAAGGCATGAAACTTGACGGGTTAAAGATTGGTTTTGCTGTAACGGGCTCACATTGCACCTTGCATGAAATCACTGAGGTCATGCGTAAGATGGTTGAAGAAGGAGCGGATTTAACGCCCATTATCTCTTATGCCGTAGATACCATGGACACACGATTTGGTAAAGCAGAAGACTGGAAGAAAAAATTCGAAGAAATAACCCAGAAAAAGGTTATTCAGACTATCCCGGATGCTGAACCCATCGGGCCGCAGAAGAAATTTGACTGCCTGCTCATTGCGCCCTGTACAGGCAATACACTGGCAAAGCTGGCCAATGGTATTACCGACACTCCGGTGCTGATGGCGGCCAAAGCCCATCTTCGTAATCAGCGGCCTTTGGTGATAGCCGTCTCAACCAATGATGGCCTGGGATTGAACGCGCGGAATATCGGGACGCTTTTATGTACAAAAAATATATTTCTCGTTCCATTCGGGCAGGATAGCCCGGCTACCAAAGCGAATTCTTTAGTAGCCCATATGGATAAAATTCCGGATACAATTCTCATGGCTTATGAGGGAAAACAAATTCAGCCCATACTGGTTGATTATCACTAATAAACTCAAACTGATCAGTTAGGTGGATATGGTGCTGTGCTTTCAGGCTTAGCACCATATTCCTAGTATTTTATCAGTGGATTAAGGAGGAACATTTATGCCGAATGTTGCAATTGTTGGAGCTACAGGTGCGGTTGGACAAGAGTTCTTAAAGATTCTTGTGGAAAGGAATTTTCCTGTGGAGGAATTACGCTTATTAGCGACAAAACGCTCCGCAGGCAAAAAGATCCTTTGGCAAGGCAGGGAAATTGAGGTTCAAGAAACTACCCATGATAGTTTTAAAGGTATCGATATAGCATTATTTGCCGGAGGATCATCCAGTACAGAATTCGCTCCTTCCGCGGTTAAAAGCGGGGCTGTAGTGATTGATAACAGCAGTGCTTATCGTCTTGATCCTGAGGTCCCCCTGGTCGTACCTGAAGTCAACCCGGAAGATGTAAAATGGCATAAGGGGATCATCGCTAATCCTAACTGTTCAACGATTATTATGGCAGTCGCCTTGAAACCTATCTTTGATCTGGCAGGGATTAAAAGGGTGGTTGTGTCAACCTATCAGGCCGTTTCCGGAGCAGGACGTGAAGGGATCGAAGAATTGGAAGATCAGGTTCGCAATTGGGTGCAAGGGGAAGAAGTGAAGAGTCAGACATTCCCTTATCAAATTGCTTTTAACTTGATTCCCAGAATTGATGTATTCCAAGAAGGAGATTACACCAAAGAAGAGTGGAAGATGGTTAAGGAGACTCAGAAGATTTTTCATGTGGATACTATGCCGATTACGGCAACCACAGTCCGGGTTCCTGTGTTAAGAAGCCATTCCGAATCTATTAACATAGAAACAGAGCGGAGTGTCGGCTTGGATGAGGTCAAGGCAGCTTTCCAAAAGGCTCCGGGAGTTATCGTTGAGGATAATCCGGCAGAAGATCGTTATCCCATGCCTTGGTTTACTTCAGACACCGATGAAGTCTATATAGGCCGTATCCGTAAAGATTTTTCCATTGAAAATGGGATCAATCTCTGGGTTGTGGGTGACCAAATTCGTAAGGGAGCCGCCACCAATACGATACAGATTGCCGAACTCTTATTATAGTCTGATTATGAGCACTGTAGAGAAGAGTGTTCATAGCAGGGTCCATATTAAAATGTTAAAAACACAAGCATACAGCCTCTGGATCAGAGAATAGAATAATTGAATAATAATGTGAGGCGACAGGAGGAGTTCAGGTGCGTGTTTTGGTCCAAAAGTTTGGGGGAACTTCAGTATCCAGTGCTGAACGTCGGGCCCAGGTTGCCGCAAAAGTCTCTGAAGCAGTGCGGGAAGGGTATTCACCTGTTGTTGTAGTTTCCGCCATTGGACGCAGTGGGGATCCCTATGCGACAGATACCTTTATCAATCTGGTCAACGGCATTACCCTTGAATCACCCAAGCGGGAAATGGATCTTTTGATGAGCTGCGGGGAAATCATCTCCGGTGTGGTTTTGACCAGCACCCTAAAGAGCATGGGGCTTGAGGCAATCCTGTTAACAGGTGGTCAAGCAGGAATTATAACCAATGATTGTTATGGAGATGCCCGCATCATTCGCGTAGAGCCGAAAGGGATCCTTGATCATCTAAGTGAGGGAAGAGTTGTCGTCGTTACCGGCTTTCAAGGAGTTACCGAAGATGGCCAGGTCACCACATTAGGTCGCGGGGGAAGCGATACTACAGCTTCAGCTCTTGGTGTTGCATTAAATGCCGAGGCCATCGATATCTATACTGATGTGGAAGGAATTATGACTGCCGATCCGCGTATTGTTGAGGATGCCCGTATCTTAGATGTGGTAACCTATAATGAGATATGTCATTTGGCCCATCAGGGAGCCAAAGTGATTCATCCCCGTGCGGTGGAAATTGCTATGCAGCGCAATATTCCCATTTGGATCAAATGTACATTTTCCGATGCCCGAGGAACTTTAGTAACAAGTATACAGCCCGACATGGGAGCGGGAACAGATATTACGGGAGACCGAACGATTACGGGGATTGCCCACACGCCCAATGTGACCCAGATTCAAGTACCTACCCATGATGTAGCCGATGTGCTGCAAGTCGATAAACAGATCTTTAAGGGAATGGCTTTAGCAGATATTAGTGTCGACTTTATAAGTGTGCAGCCGGAGAGTGTGCTTTACACCGTACCTGATGAAATAGCGGAAAAAGCAATGAAGATTCTCGATAATTTAGGATTTAAGCCTACAGCGGTCCCTGGATGTGCCAAAGTCTCCATCGTTGGAGCGGGTATCGCAGGAGTTCCCGGTGTGATGGCCAATATGGTGGAGGCCTTATCCGATGCGGGTGTCCGTATCTTGCAGTCAGCAGACTCTCACACAACTATATGGGTACTTGTCAATAAAGAGGATATGGTTCCGGCAGTGCAAGCACTCCACAAGAAGTTTCTGTTGGGTGCCTGTTAAAAACAAGCAAATGAGGAGTTGAGAGAGATATGGCTTTGAATAGGATTATGACGGCAATGGTCACACCCTTTAATGACAAAATGGAAGTGAATTACCCGGAAGCCGAGAAGTTAGCTAATTATCTCATCGAGCATGGTAATGATGGAATCGTTGTTTGCGGTACCACCGGTGAATCTCCCACAGTATCAGCCGAAGAAAAGATTGAACTTTTCAAAACGGTCAAGAAGGCTGTAGGCAGCAGAGCAACGGTAATAGCCGGAATTGGCTCCAATACCACCGACGGGAGTATTAATTTAGCGCGCCAAGCGGAGAAAACCGGAGTAGATGGGCTCATGGCTGTGGTCCCCTACTACAATAAACCTTCACAAGAAGGATTGTATCAACATTTTCGAGCTATTGCTGAAGCAATATCCCTGCCTTTGATGGTGTACAATATTCCGGGAAGAACATCCATTAATCTTCTTCCGGAAACGGTTCTGCGGCTAAGTGAAATTCCCAACATAACCTCCATTAAAGAAGCAGCCGGCTCCATGGATCAAGTCAGCGAAATGAGACGTATTTTACCGGAAGACTTCCTGATTTATAGCGGTGACGATTCTTTAACCTTGCCCATGCTGTCTTTAGGCTGTGACGGCATCATCAGTGTAGCGGCTCATGTGGTCGGTGATGAAATCAAACAATTGGTTGATGCCTGGTTTAATGGCGAACCACAGACTGCCCTGCAATGGCATCTAAAGCTTATGCCTATGTTCAAAGGAGTGTTTGTGACCACCAATCCGGTTCCTGTTAAATATCTTTTAAAGAAAGCAGGCATCAATGCAGGAGGGGTAAAACTCCCCTTAGTCTGTGCGGCCCCGGAGGAAGAAGCTTTCTTGGATGATCTCTACCAAAAGATCAAAGGGTAGAAACGGTAAAGCAAACTTCATTGATAAAACCTGCAGGTAATTATTGAAAGGCAGAGATTCAATTTTTTTAGATTGAATTTCTGCTTTTTCTATCTCTTGTCTTTCCTTACATAAAGAGTTATAATAGATTGACTGTATTGTGCGGTAAGTTTCATATTTGTTTGCGGAATATCAGCGAGTACCAAGGGCGTTGTATTCGTTTGGGTATTTCGAGTCTTTTTGTTTCACTATCAGAACGTGTTTAGAGCGGATGATAGTATAAGGACAACTTCTCGGAGGTTTCCTTATCATTTTTAGGTGGAAGCAAATTAGCAAGATCCGTGAAAAGAAGGCACAAATAGTTCTATCAAAAGGAAAAATATGGTGGAGGTGTAAAAATTTGCCAAAAGAACATAAGGTTCAGATCATACCTTTAGGCGGATTAGGCGAGATCGGTAAAAATATGACCGTGATTCGTTACGATAATCAAATGATCGTTATAGATGCGGGATTGGCATTTCCCGAAGATGAGATGCTGGGGATAGACATAGTTATACCAGATTATTCTTATCTGCTGGAGCATAAGGACATGGTTCAAGGGATTCTAGTCACCCATGGTCATGAAGACCATATTGGTGCACTGCCTTATCTCCTCAAAGACTTGGATGCTCCTATTTTTGCTACACGATTAACCTTAGGACTCATTCAATCCAAATTAAAAGAAGGAAATCTCGATAATATCAAGGCCACGGTGGTCCGTCCCAGAGATACGGTTAAACTTGGAGTTTTTAAAGTTGAGTTCCTGAGTGTGAATCACAGTATTCCAGATGCAGTGGCACTGGCGATCCATACTCCTCTAGGTACTATTGTTCATACTGGGGATTTCAAAGTGGATCATACTCCTGTCATGGGTGAAAAGATTGATATTCATAAGTTCGCTGAACTGGGCGATAAAGGGGTCCTTTGCCTGATGTCCGACAGTACGAATGTGGAACGGCCTGGTTTTACCATGTCTGAACGCAGCGTGGGACACATGTTCGAGGAAGCATTTAATAGTGCCAAAGACAGAATCATCATTGCCAGCTTTGCAACCAATGTCCACAGACTTCAGCAAGTGATTACGGCAGCGCACCATACTAACCGCAAGGTTGCTGTGGTCGGCCGGAGTATGGTCAACACAGTAGCCATAGCCTCTGAGTTAGGGTATTTGGATATACCGGAGGATACTTTGGTTGATGTGGATGAAGTGGTGAACTTGCCGGGCAATCAAGCTTGTATTCTAACGACAGGCAGTCAGGGTGAGCCCATGTCGGCTCTGACCCGGATGGCTATGAGCGATCACCGGCGTATTGAAATTCAGCCCGGCGATACAGTGATCATATCTGCCAATCCTATCCCCGGTAATGAAAAATCAGTATCAAAAACCATCGACCTCTTGTTTAAGCTCGGTGCCAATGTGATCTATGAATCTTACCAGGGTATGCACGTTTCCGGGCACGCCAGCCAGGAAGAGCTTAAGCTCATGCTTAATATGATTCGTCCTCAGTATTTCATTCCTGTTCATGGTGAGTACCGTATGCTTATTAAGCATGCTAAACTGGCCGAGCAAATGGGAATTTCCAGAGAGAACACGTTTGTTGCTGATAATGGCACAATTGTTGAGTTCACTCGCCATGGAGCGAGTATAGCGGGAAAAGTTCCCGCTGGGAAAGTGCTGATTGATGGACTTGGTGTTGGCGATGTCGGCAATATTGTTCTAAGAGATCGGAAACAACTCTCTCAAGATGGCATTTTAATCGTGGTTATGACGATTAGCCGCAGCTCCGGCGCTATTGTGGCAGGCCCTGATGTAGTAACACGTGGCTTTGTCTATGTACGGGAATCGGAATCCATGCTAGAAGAAGCAAAAGATAAAGTAAGACAAACCATGAACCGCCTCAGGGAGAATCATGTTACAGAATGGGCTGTACTAAAGGGACAAGTTCGAGAAACCTTAAGCAAGCATTTCTATGAGAAAACCCGGAGGCGCCCCATGATTCTGCCGATTATTCAGGAAGTAGAATAAGATCCATTGCTAAAATGAAGTGTTGCCAAACTACTTTGACGGGTAGATTGCAACACTTCGTTTTTAATTAATTACCTGTCGGGAAGGACTTGTTGTATAATTCCGAAAATTCAGTTACTATAATGGATACGGAATGGTCATGCAGGATTTAGGAGTTAGATTTTAGGGGGAAGAAAAATGTTCGGAAAAATCGTCTTGACATCCCCAGATAAGAAAACGACTAGATTATTGGAAAAGATTAGAAAGGAATATAACTTCGAAATTGATGCTTATGAAGCAACCTTTGATGATGCGGTAGAGCTCATTCGGGGTAAAGTGGCTCATCGGGAGCATTGGGATCCGATCATTGCCACCGGTGGCGCAACCCTTGGGTTGCTCCGGGACAATTTGGGAAGAATGCCTTGGGTAAATATTTTTCCAACCGAGTATGACTTGGTTATAGCTCTTGAACAGGCAAAGAAAACGAAAAAAACCATAGGGCTGTTTAATCCCGGACAAATTGATACCGAAGCGATCAAAGCCGTTTGTTCAGCGATACAGATTGACGCGCACATCTATCGATATAACAGTTGGAAGGAAGTGCTGGTTCAGGTTGAAAAGGCCTATCAGGATGGAGTAGAAGTAGCCATTGGGGCCGGAGAAAAGATTTCATCAGCTGTAGAGAGGAAAAATATTCAATATGTATCGGTAACGAGCGGTGAATATACGATTAGAAGAGCCTTTAAATATGCTCAGTTACTTGTGGATCTTAAGCGTAATGAGAAGGTCTCCCACGAATGCATCAAGACAATAGCCGATTCTACCCACGAAGGGATGATTCATTTAAATGAGAATCGGATATTGGTCAATTTTAATGCCAATGCGGCGAAGTTTTTTGGACTCCATGAGAAAGATGTAATAGGAAAATCTGTCCAGGATCTGAGCGGCTGTCCAAGCCTGGCAGCTCTGTTAAAGGATTTTGATCAGAAGCTGAATTTCCTGCACCATACTCCGAAGGGAACGATTTTGGTTAATAAAGTTCCGATTCTTCACAATCACCAATTCAGGGGCATTATGATTAACTTTAAAGAGGCTAATCAGGAAGAATGGGAAAAAACGAGAGCAACCGGGACCAAGGGATTGGTGGCCAAACATCATTTTAGAGACATCATCAACAACAACAGTAAAATGTCTGAAGTAATAACTATGGCCATGAGATATGCTAATACAGACTGCAATGTACTGATCAAAGGAGAAACCGGAACCGGCAAGGAGCTTATCTCTCAAAGCATTCATAATGGACACCGCCAACGCTCCCGTAAGCCTTTTGTGGCGGTCAATTGTGCTTCATTGGACGGCAGTCTATTGAATAGTGAGCTTTTCGGCTACAGTGAAGGGGCCTTCACGGGCGCAAGTAAGGGCGGAAAACCGGGGCTATTCGAAATAGCTCATGGTGGAACCCTGTTTTTGGATGAAATAGATAAAATGAAAAAGGATGTTCAAGCAAATCTTCTAAGGGTTCTCCAGGAGAAGGAAATTCGCAGAATCGGCAGCGATCAGGTTGTTTCTGTGGATGTACGCATCATAGCCGCTTCCAATGAGGATCTCTTGGATCTGGTCAGAAAAGGAGAATTTAGAGAAGATCTGTATTATCGTTTAAACGTCTTGAAACTAACCCTGCCCCCTCTTCGAGAAAGAAGAGGGGATATACCTCACCTCGTCAGAGTCTATCTGCAAAAGTACACCGAAAAATATAATAAAATAAATATTGAGCTGCCTGCGGCTGTTCTTGACAAGATATCCCATTGCGAATGGTATGGAAATATACGACAGTTGAATCATTTTATAGAAAGGTGCGTTGTCCTGTGTGACGACGGAAATGATTTGCCCGAGATTATCTTAATGATGCTGGAAGAAGAATTCTCGACCCGGCCCACACTGCACGCCAGAGAGGAGGAAGAACAAGACAATGACACCATTAATGTGCGGATAAGGTCCTTAGAGGAAATGAATGCAGAAATTGTTCATAGAGTAAAGGCGAAGACAAAAATCTCCAACGGTGAACTCGCATTAATGATGGGGATTAGCCGGCCCACACTGCTTAAAATGCTGAAAAGTGGCAGGTGATTATAAAATACTTTATATTAAGAGGCGTATTGAGACTAAGGTTTCGATACGCCTCTTGCTGTGTGCCCCCAGCAAGGAATTTAGTGCTTTCTTTAACATGTAAAAGTTTTTTACAGCCTATAAAAAAATATGACAATTTTTTTAAATGCCGGCTTCCGGTCCGCGGCAATAAAGGGCTGAGCAGAGGAAATCAGGGGCGGAAAGGGATGGCACGGGAATTGCATAGCTAACTTTATGTACAGAAAATTCAGAATATTATAGAAGAGGGGGGGTAGAAAGGATTTCTGCATAAGGCATCATGAGCGAAGGATGTGGCCGGGCTTGAAGAGGGTGAGGAGATCGAGATAAGGAGAGATAAATGTGAATAGAACCTATATATCCGAGGTCATAGATCAATTAGGCGTCTCAAAATACACTTACACAATGTATATTCTGGTCGGGATTGCCCTGCTTTTTGATGGATTTGATTATATGATCGTGGCTTATACCATGCCTCAGATGGCGGCTGAATGGGGACTGTCCAAAGTCCAAACGGGAAGTCTGACCTCATGGAGCCTGATCGGCTTGATCATTGGAGGATTGACTGCAGGTATTATCTCCGATCGCATTGGCAGGAAAAAAACCCTGTCCATCTTTGTGGCTATGTATTCTCTGCTGACGCTGCCTATTTATTTTGTACATAGCTTTGAAGTGTTTGCGATGTTGAGAATATTAAGCGGTATCGGTCTGGGGGCATGTATTCCCATTGCGGTGACCATGATGACAGAGAGCGCGCCAACCCATAAAAGAGGTTTTTTCACCTCGTCGATTATGGCCTTTTATATCTCCGGTTGGGTGGTAGCGGGTATCGTAGCCATCACCATTGTTCCGGTCTTTGGCTGGCGGGTTTGTTACCTGCTCGGAGGAATACCAGCCCTCTATTCTTTGGTTTTATGGTTCAAAATGAAAGAGTCCCCTTATTGGCTTCTGAGCAAAGGCCGCGAAAAAGAGGCCATTGATGTCGTCAAAACCATCGAAATCGCCGCAAGAGGAAAAGCCGGCGAATGGCCTCTTGGACGGTTAATCACTCCGCCTGCTCCCCCTAAAGTAGGGGTAAGTATGATTTTTTCCAAAAACTATCGTAAAGCGACCCTCGCCAATTGGACAATTTATTTTATGGGCTCAGTGTTAATCTATGGGATTTCCGGCTGGTTGCCTACATTGCTGGTTGAGTCCGGTTTTGGAGTAGTGAAGGGATACTCATTTGCCGTATTACAAAATATTTTTGCGATAATCGGTGCAATGAGCATTGGGTTTTTTGCCGATATTATTGGCCGCAGGTTAAATGTTTCCTTAAGCTGGTTCTTTACGGCGGTCTTCGCCATTCTTTTAGGCTTTGCGACCACCCAATGGCAGGTTATTTTGTTTATCATTATTGTCGGCTTCTTAATGAACGGAGCCTTAAGCTCGACCCAGCCCTTGTTGACGGAATCGTATCCGACGGAGTTTAGAAGCACTGGTGTGGCGTGGGCCCAGGCCTTCGGACGGTTGGGAGGGTTTTCAGGACCCATCGCGGCGGGGTTTATCCAACAGATGGGGGCAGGGTTTACAGGTCTATTTATATTTTTTGCGATTCCCTCCTTTATTGCCGCTGCAGTAGCTTTTTTCTTCGTCGTTGAAACCAAGGATAAAGCTATCGAAAAAATTGTGAGTGCCAATGTTTAAAAAAACTTTACAAGGATAGCAAAAAATTTGACATAGTTTTCAGGAGGGCGGTGGGGTGTTTTCCTGGAAAGGCCAAGAGAGAGGGTTTGCCATTCATTGACAAGTTGGCATGAGAATTGCATTGATATCAGATTAGTTTGAAAATTAGGAAAATATCTTAAAGTCGACAATCTTGGGAAAGGAGTTTTTGAAGGGTTAGAGCAATGAAGATTTGTTTAAGGGTATGAACCGCAGATGAGTAAAAAAGATTAGTAGCAGAGGGGAGATTATTAAATGGGCAGATGGAAAGAACTCGAGCGCATTCCTGCTCCGGCCTTGACACCGGTCTACGGGCCTCTTGCGGGGATGAGGGTCTTAATGACCGGTAGTATTGTAGCGGCTCCTTTTGCGGCATCGATGCTTGCAGAGTTCGGAGCGGAGGTTATTCACGTTGAGCGGCCGAATGTTGGCGATCCTTACCGTGAACAAGCTCCAATCGTTAAACGCAATGACCGGAAAATCAGTGCGGCTTGGATCCAAGAAGGCAGAAATAAATTAAGTCTGACCTTGGAGATCAATTTAAAAATTCCGGAGAGTAAAGAAATCTTTCTCTCTATGATCAAGAACTGTGATGTCTGGCTGGAGAACATGGTGTGGACGGAAAAATTGGGAATTACGGAAGAGATGCTTCTCGAAGTCAACCCTAAACTGGTCATTGCTCATATCAGTGGGTTCGGGAGACCGCAATTTGGCGGTGTTCCGGAACAATGCAACAGGCCGTCCTACGACCCCATTGGCCAGGCAGAGGGTGGATATATGTTTGTCAACGGTTTTCCCGAGCCTATGCCTCCCTCCCATGCGGCCACCTTTATCAACGATTATATGACGGCGATGTTTGCGGTTAACGGCATACTGATGGCCTATCACCATGCCCAGAAGACAGGGAAGGGTCAGGCCATTGATGTGACACAGATCGAGTCCATGAGCAAGGTTCTCAACGATACCTTTGTCCAGTATTTTGAACTGGGCCGGGTAAGGCAGCGGAATGGCAATAAAGTAGCCATCTTCCAACCGGGGAACCTCTTCAAGACAAAGGATGAGAAATACCTTTATATCGGCGCCTATGGAGCTGCGGTATACGGACGCTTCATCAAAGCCTTGGGTCTTGATCTCGATAAATATTCCCATGAAACCTGCGGCAATTCCATCGAGGCGATCAATTCCGAGCTGGGACTGGAATTAAATCAGAAGGCCATTGACTGGGTGGCAGCCCGTGACGCAGAGGAGGCCTTGCAGTATTTGCTCAGCCAAAAAGTGCCCAGCGGTATTGTCAGGACTTCAGCCGACCTGGCGGCCAATGAGCACTACCAAAAGAGGGGGAATTTCATTGAATATACGGATGAAACCCTGGGTGAAAAAGTTAAAGCCTTTGGTTTTGCTCCCAAGCTGAGTGTGACCCCCGCCCAAGTATGGCGTGGCGCCCCCACCCTGGGTCAAGACACCGATAATATTCTCAGCAAGCTGCTGGGGTACAGCGCAAGTGAAATAGCGGCGTTTAGAGAAAAGAACGTTATCTGATTTTTAAAAAGGGTAGGGGATAGATATTGGATGGGGGAATAACGATGGGCAAAATTTCGATTTCCGATGTAGTGGATCAAATAGGCGTCTCAAAGTATACGTATAAAACCTACTTTTTAGTAGGCCTTACCCTCATTTTCTGTGGATTCAGCTATATGATTGTTTCCTACACCATGCCTCAGATGTCTGCAGAATGGGGACTGACCAAGGTTCAAACGGGGAGTCTGGCATCATGGAGTCTTTTGGGGCTGATGGTGGGCGGAATGATCGCAGGAATTATTTCCGACAGTATTGGCCGGAAAAAGGGTCTGGCCATTTTCACCATATGGTTTTCTTTACTCACCTTTCCCATTTATTTTGTTAACAGCTTTGAAGCTTTTGCTATTTTAAGGATCTTAGGCGGGGTTGGCTTTGGTGCTTGCATCCCCATCGCCATTACTTTGATGGCGGAGAATGTGCCCACGAAAAACAGAGGGTTTTTCATCTCTTCCATCATGTCCTTCTATGTTTTGGGTTGGGTCGTGGCCGGTGTGGTGGCGATTTATGTGGTTCCCACCTTTGGCTGGAGAGTGTGTTATTTAATCGGAGTGCTTCCCGTTCTCTACGCCTTCGTTTTAATGGCGGCTCTTCAAGAATCTCCCCATTGGTTATTAGGTAAAGGGAGAGAGAAAGAAGCCATTGAGGTTCTTAAGCGCATTGAGATGGTAAGCAAAGGAAAAGCCAACGACTATGCTCCGGGCAGCTTGTTCTTGCCTCCTCGCCCGAAAAAGGTTGGCGTTGGAGCCCTTTTCTCCCGGGAGTATAGCCGGGCAACCATGGCCCTTTGGATCATTTATTTTATGGGTTCCGTGGTGATTTATGGCATCAACGGCTGGCTGCCTACTCTGCTTGTGGATAAGGGGTACGGCTTGGTCAAAGGATATTCCTTCGCCGTCCTGCAAAATGTTTTTGGTGCCATCGGAGGTCTGTGTACCGGTTATGTGGCGGATATCATCGGGCGGAGAACCAATGTGATTATCGGTTGGATAGCGACAGCGGTTGCCATACTTCTGCTGGGGGTTGCCTCAAATCAGTGGATGGTAGTGATCTGTGGGATGTTGGTTGGCCTGGCTATGAACTGGGGTCTGAGCGGAACACAGCCCCTGCTGGCTGAGGGGTATCCTACGGAATTCCGAAGTACGGGGGTTGCTTCGGCTCAGGCTTTCGGACGGGTTGGAGGATTTCTTGGCCCCATCGTTGCCGGGTATGTTCAGCAGCTGGGGGTAGGCTTCACAGGCACCTTTGTCTTCTTTGCCGTTCCGGCGGTGATTGCCTCTTTTGTAGCCTTATTCTTTGTGGTTGAAACCAAAGGAAAAAGTATCGAAAGAATTAGTGCCAACGCCTGACCATGATGTGTTCGTAAAGAGTGTAGAAAGAGAGTGTGAACAGAATGAGCGACTTACCAAAAGGGGGGAGCTTTCTCTTCGGGGAAACCAGGTTTCAGGATGTTTTTACCCCTGAGGACTTTACCCTTGAGCATAAGATGCTTTATCGAACGGCGATGGGCTTTGTGACGGATCGCGTTTTGGCGGTTATGGAGGAGTTGGAAGAGAAGCGGGATGGTCTGAACAAACAGCTTATCCAAGAAGCTGGTGAATTAGGACTTAATGGGCTGGATATTCCCGAGGAATACGACGGTTTGGATCTGGATAAAATCAGCACCACCATTGTCGCCGAGTGCATAGGAAAGGGCGGTTCCTTCGCCATGACCCAGGGGGGACATACCGGCATCGGCAGTATGCCCATCGTCATGTTCGGCACCCATGAACAAAAGAAAAAGTATCTGCCGGGGATCGTCAGCGGAGAAAAGGCGGGGGCTTATGCTTTGACGGAACCGGGAGCCGGCTCCGATGCCATGTCGGCGAAAACCCGGGCGGATCTGAGTCCCGATGGCAAATATTATCTGTTAAACGGAACCAAGCAGTTTATCACCAATTCCGCCTTTGCCGATCTTTTTATTGTTTATGCCAAAATCGCTGGGGATAAGTATACGGCCTTTATCGTCGATGCCGATTCCGAGGGGCTGTCCCTGGGACCGGAAGAAAAGAAGATGGGGATCAAAGGCTCCTCCACCAGGCAGGTCATCCTGGATAATGTCAAAGTACCTGTGGAGAATATTTTGTTTGAAATTGGGAGAGGTCATATTGTCGCCTTTAACATTTTAAACTTAGGTCGTTATAAGCTCGCTGCCAATGCCTTAGGAGCTTCCAAGCATGCCTTGGAATTAGCGGCCGCCTATGCCAATGAGCGCAAACAGTTCGGGACCCCTATCGCTAATTTTGGCTTGATCAAGGAAAAGCTGGCGAAGATGGCCATTAAAACCTATGTGATGGAAAGTATGCTCTACCGTACGGGAGGTCTTTTGGACGGGATACTCCATGGCTTGGATACTTCCGGTGAGAACGGGGGACAGGTTGCCGCCAAGGGAATTGAGGAGTACGCTCTGGAGTGTTCCATGAACAAGATTTTTGCTACAGAGGCCCAGGGCTATGTGGTGGATGAAGGTGTCCAAATTCACGGCGGGTACGGGTATTGCTCCGAATACAGCATCGAAAGGCTTTACAGGGATGCCCGGATTTACCGGATTTTCGAAGGAACCAACGAGATCAACCGGACGATTATACCGATTACCTTATTGCGGCGGGCGGACAAAGGGGATTTGCCCCTCCAAGAGGCTGTGCAAAAGCTGAAAGAGTACATTGCTGCCGGGGGAGCGGCAAGGGAAGATGAAGCCGGATTAATCCAGGCAGCAAAGGATATGTTCCTGCTGACCATGGCTGCCGGCCTGCAGAAGTACGGAAAGAATCTCCAGAAGGAACAAGAGATTGTCGGTAAACTGGCAGATTTGGCAATCCAGGCTTTTGCCATGGAGAGCGCCTGGCTGCGGACCCAGAAGGCTGTAGCCAATGAGGGTGAGACTAAGGCAAAACTGAAGAGTTGGATGACCAGTGCCTTTATTTATGGAACGATAGGATACCTTGAGTCCATCGCCAAAGAAATCTTATCCGCTCTGGCCGAGGGTCAGGAGCTGGAGAGCTTGTTGAAGGATTTGCAGGCAGTGACCCAATGCACTTTGGGGAACACCATCGCTCTGCATAGAGATATCGCTGCGGCAGTATCCGAGGCAGGTAAATACGCGGTCTAAGGACTACTTTCAATGGAAGCAGAGTATTCCGCTGAACGAAGTCCGTTCTATTGGAAATAAAAAAGAGGAGGTCATATTAAAATGACAATGACAAAGATAGGGGTTTTGGGAGCAGGTTCTATGGGTGGCGGGATTGCCCACCTGGCAGCGGTGAAGGGCTTGGATGTGATTCTTTGCGATGTTGAGCAGCGGTTCGTCGACGGGGCCGTCCAGCGCATTGCCGGTTTTCTGGATAAGAATGTGGCTAAGCAAAAAATGACGGTTGAAGAAAAAGACGCTGCTTTGCAGCGCATCACCACCACCACCAATATGGAGGACCTAGCGTCGGTTCCTCTGGTCATTGAGGCGATTTTCGAAGATATGGATATCAAAAAGACAGCCTTTCAGAAATTGGATCAGATTTGCGGCCCGGAAACGATCATTGCCTCCAATACCTCCTCCATGTCCATCACCACTTTAGCGGCAGCCACCTCCCGCCCGGATCGGGTCGTAGGCATGCATTTCTTTAATCCTCCCCTGGTTATGCGTTTGGTCGAAGTCATCCGCGGCTATTACACCAGCGATGAGACGGTGGCCAAAGTATCCGATGTTTCCAGAGCCATGGGGAAAACCCCCGTTGAAGTGAAGAAGGATACGCCGGGCTTTATCGTCAACCGGATCATGATGCCCCAATTCCTGGAGGCGGTTCGCATCGCCGAGGAAGGAATCGCCTCCATCGAGGACATTGATACCGCCGTCAAGCTTGGTCTGAATTACCCCATGGGACCGTTTGAACTCATGGACTTCACCGGTGTAGAAATTTCTGTCCATGTCTCCGATTATTTCGTAGAAGAGTACAAAGATATGAAATGGAATGCGCCCCAATTGCTCAAGAACATTGTCCGGGCCGGACGTCTTGGCAAAAAGACCGGCGCCGGCTGGTACGATTACGACAAATAAGAAATAGTTCTCTGGAAATCCGTACCCTTGCTTCAGATGGAGCTTAAACTCCATCTGAAGCAGAGGTGTTCAAGGACAAGTGCATTCCATAGCGAGAAGAAATCAATGCTTACAAGAGGAGAGCAAGATGAAGGTAGAGATGAAAGTAAAAAGCATAAAGGGGCATTGTGCGGCAGGCTATCAAGTAGGGGAGAGGGTGATTTATTCTGAACCCAATATAACCTCCTGTGAAGGCAGCCCCCTTTGCCTATATGCGTTGAGCAGCTTCATTCCTTACCTGACTGCATTAGGCAGGGAAACAGAGGGTAAGGACTGGATTAACCAGCTTAGGGCGCTGCAATGCCCTGATCCTGCCAATACAGTGGTCTTTTCCTTGCAGCGGAACTGAATCTTACAGGGGGAGGAATATAGTTATGCCGGAAAATAGGGTGGTCGAGCTTACCGTTTGTAATGGAGTAGGGGTTATTACAATCAATAAACCGCCCGTCAATGCTCTGACCTTAGAGGTAAGAGGGCAATTGAAAGAAACCTTAAATGAAGTGGAAAAGAACACAGGGATTAGAGTCCTGGTCATTACCGGAGCAGGGCCCAAGTGCTTTGTGGCCGGTGCGGATATTAAAGATTTTCCCAATCAGTTTAAAGAAGGTCCCCGGGAAAATGCCACCATCTACAAAGAAATGTTCTCCTATTTGGAGAATACCCCCAGACCCGTGATCTGCGCTCTCAATGGCCTTGCTTTAGGCGGAGGCCTTGAACTGGCTTTGGCTTGTGATATCAGAATAGCGGATGAAAAGGCCAAGCTGGGCCTTACAGAAGTTCTGCTCGGTCTGCTTCCGGGACTTGGGGGCACCCAAAGACTGGCCCGGCTGGTAGGACCGGCGAAAGCGAAAGAACTTTTATTCAGCGGAAAAATTGTCAAAGCGGATGAGGCCCTTAGAATCGGCTTAGTCAATGAAGTGGTCCCCGCCGGTGAATCTTTGAATGAAGCCCTTAAATTAGCTGAGAAGTTGGCTAAAGGGGCCGGTATCGCCATGGGTTACGATAAGTTGTTAATCAATAAAGGCTTGGAACTCAGTTTAGCGGATGCTCTGGAAATGGAAATGCACTATGTGGAAAAGGTTTTTGAGACGGAGGATCTCCGTGAAGGTCTCGATGCCTTCATCAATAAGCGTGAAGCGGTATTTAAAAATCGTTAGCCCCATAAGGAGGATACCCTATGAACATTGTGGTATGCGTTAAGCAAACGATTGATACAGAAGCGAAAATAGTTTTGAACAGCGATGGCAAAGTAGATGTCAATGGGGTCACTCTGGTTATCAATCCTTTAGATGAGTATGCCATTGAAGAGGCTCTCCGGATGAAGGAGAAATTTGGCGGTGAAGTGACCGTGGTCACCCTCGGAGGAGAAGAAGCTACGGCGGCCATTCGCGGCGCTTTGGCGATGGGTGCCGATCAAGCGATTCACATTAAGGACCCTGCTCTGGGAGAGGTGGATGAGGGCATAGTCGCGGCTATACTGGCCAAGGCGGTGGAGCCCCTCCCTTATGACATTATTTTAGCGGGAGTTATGGACACAGATATAGGTTCGGCCCAGGTTGCGGTGCGTATGGCCGAAAAATTGGGACTTCCTTCCATCAGCAGTGTCACTAAATTAGATATTAACGGCAGTCAGGCAACAGCCCTGCGGGTTATCGACGGCGGACTGGCAACCCTTGAGGTTACGCTCCCTGCAGTCATAACCGTAGTTCAAGGGATCAATGAAGTTCGTTATCCATCCGTCGCCGGAATTATGAAAGCGAAGAAAAAACCCTTAACCACCGTTAAACTAAGCGATTTAGGGCTGAATGCCTCCGACTTCGCGCTGCAGGCAAAAGTTATCCACTATACTTTGCCTACCCCGAGAAAAGGCGGCAGAATACTTCCCGGTGAAGCAGCGGAATCCACTCGTGAATTAGCACGCCTGCTCCGCGAGGAAGCTAAAGTTCTCTAATCAGGTGAGGAAACACTGTAAAGGAGCGAGTCGTATGCCAAAGGGAATCTGGATATTTGTCGAACAAGCTGCCGGAAAAATTCGCAAAATATCTTTGGAATTATTAAGTCAGGGACGGAAAATTGCCGACCAGACGGGAGAACCCCTGGTAGCGGTCATTGCTGGGGAAGGGATCGCCCCTTTGGCCCAGGAAGCCGCTGCCTATGGAGTTGACCAGGTCTACTTACTGGACTCCCCACAATTGGCTCAGTACACTACCGGTGTCTATACTTCTGCACTGACTAAGCTCATTCGGGAAAAAGAGCCCCAGGCCTTTCTCCTGGGCTATACAGCAGTTGGAAAGGACTTGGCTCCCCGCCTTGCCCAACGTCTGGGAGTGGGTCTTGCTTCAGATGTCATCGACATTGAAGTGGATTCGGAAAAATTCCTGATCTGCAAACGCCCTGTTTATACGGGCAGTGCCTATAGCTTTGTCGAGATCGTGACCAGACCAGTCCTTGCTACGGTAAGGGCCAAATCTTTCCCAGTAGCGGAATCGACTCCCTCCAGGCAAGCCGAAGTCATTGAAAGGACGGTAACGGTCGATCCGGAAGATCTTAAGGTTCTTGTAAAGGATGTAGCCCTTTTGGTTACCAGCCGCCCGGCACTGACCGAAGCAGATTTTGTGGTCTCCGGTGGCCGGGGCATGAAAGCCCAAGAAAATTTCGCTATCCTGGAAGGGTTAGCCGATGTGATGGGGGGAGCGGTAGGAGCTTCGCGAGCAGCCGTGGATTCCGGTTGGATCGATAACCAGTTCCAAGTCGGACAGACGGGGAGCATTGTCGCCCCCACCTTGTATGTGGCCTGCGGGATCAGCGGAGCGATTCAGCACCTGGCCGGCATGGGGGCATCTAAGTTTATTGTTGCCATCAATAAAGACCCGGAGGCCCCGATTTTCAGCGTGGCCGATTATGGTATTGTAGGAGATTTGTTCGAGGTGGTGCCCTTGCTTACAGAAGAGTTCAAAAAACTGGTCAGCGCCTAAAGGGACGGGCGGAAAAGGAGAGGAGGGTCTCAAATAGCTACGCGGGTGCTTTATTGGAATATTGACGGGCATTGGCTCATCTATCCTCTGGCTGTGATTACTTTTATAATATTTTTCTACGGCTATTACCGGCGTTATCGTCTCTGGAAAATGGGACAGCCTGAAAAGCGTTGGCCGGGGCTGTGGCAAGGGATTAAAGATGTGTTGATTTACGGCTTTGGACACAAAAGAATTCTCAAAGAAGGATATCCGGGTCTCATGCATGCCATGATCTTCTGGGGATTTGCCTTGCTTTTCTTTGCCACCTTAATTGTGGCTATCCAGGCAGACTTTGGGCTGCAAATTTTCCGAGGACCCCTTTATCTCTTTATTAAAGTAACGGCCAATCTTTTTGGCTTATTGGCTCTGCTGGGAATCCTTATGGCCCTTTGGCGGCGTTATGTTATCCGCCCTCAAAGGTTGGATAATACCAAAGATGATGCCATCATTCTGGCCTTGATCTTGTTGATTCTGATAACCGGATTCATCGTACAAGGGCTCCGGATGGCTATCGAGCCGGATCCCTGGGCAACTTACGCCTTTATGGGTTATATTATGGCTCCCTGGCTGGCAAGCCTCTTTAGTGAAGCGACCCTGTTATCCTTGCACAAAATAATTTGGTGGATTCATCCCATCCTGGCCTTTACCTTGATCGCTTATTTTCCTTATTCCAAGCTCTCCCATATCCTGTTGGCTCCGGCCAATCAGGCATTGCGCCATCATGGTCCCCCAGGCGTGCCGGAGCCCATCGATTTTGAAGATGAGAGCATAGAAACTTACGGTAAAAGCAAGCTGCGGGAATTCAGCTGGAAAACCCTGTTTAACACCGATGCCTGTGTGAAATGCGGGCGCTGCCAGGATCATTGTCCCGCCTATTTGAGCGGCAAACACCTCAATCCCAAACAGGTGATTCAGGATCTGCGCGTTCATATGGAAGAGGTGGGCAAAGCCTATGAGAACTATAGGAAGAAGCATCCGACCACGGCCGTTGGAGGGGGAGCCGGCCTGCAGGAGACAGTTGCAGCGGCCCAAGGAAGTACTGGGCAGGAAAATTTGCCCGGTGAAGAAGAACTGGGTCTGCCTGAGCTTATCGGTCAGGTGATTTCAGAGAATGACATCTGGGATTGTACCACTTGCCGTTCCTGTGAGGAACAGTGTCCGATCTTTGTGGAACACGTGGACAAAACCGTGGCTATGCGTCGGAATCTGGTGCTCATGGAAAGTTGCTTTCCCCCGGAGGCCCAACTGGCCTTCCGCAATATGGAGAATAACGGCAACCCATGGGGAATTGGCTGGAGTACCCGGGCCGACTATCTACAAAGTTTGGATGTTCCCACCCTGGCCGAGAACCCTGAGGCGGAAATCCTTTATTACCCGGGCTGTTCTGGGGCCTTTGACGGGCGGAATCAGAAGGTTTCCGCGGCCATAGTGAAGCTGCTGCGGGAGGCGCAGGTCAATTTTGCCATCCTCGGCAATGAAGAGAAATGCTGCGGAGATTCGGCCCGCCGTTTGGGGAATGAGTACCTTTTCCACTCCTTGGCCACCGAGAATATTAAAGTGCTGAACGGCTATGGGGTAAAGAAGATTCTTACCCAATGTCCTCACTGTTTCAACTGCCTGAAACACGAATATCCCCAGTTTGGAGGAGATTTTGAAGTCCTTCATCATACGGAATACCTGAATGATCTGCTCAGTTCAGGACGTTTGCAACTCAATCATGGGATAGGCGGAGCAGATGGGCGCCGGATCACTTACCACGATTCCTGCTACTTAGGGCGTTACAACACTATTTATCAAGCTCCCCGCCAATTATTGCAAGAGGTTGGGCTTAATCTTCTGGAGATGGCCCATACCAAGGAAAAGAGCTTCTGCTGCGGAGCGGGGGGCGGTCGCATGTGGCTGGAGGAGCATCAAGGAGAGCGAATCAATGTGATGCGTGCCGATGAAGCCATCGCCCCAGGAGTAGATAGGGTGGGCACGGCATGTCCCTTCTGTTTGACCATGATCAGCGATGGAGTTGCAGCACGTGAGGCAGGTGAGCAGGTTAAAGTCCTGGACATTGCTGAAATTTTGGCTGAGAAGATATCCTAAATTTAAGCGGATAGATCCGGTATGGACTTAGCTCATCATCAGTGGGGGGCGAATCCCCCTTGAATGGAATCTCGTTCAATCCTATAAAAAATTTAGGAGGTTGTTATTATGTATTCAAAAGCCTTTATCCCTTATGGTGGTTATTACAGTACCCCATTTGCCCGTTGGCAGGGAGTCCTTCAGAATGAACATTCCGTTGAATTGGCCGCTGCTACAGCTAAACGATGGTTTGCCTCCAAAGGAATCGATCCGAAGATCTTTAAATACTTGGTTCTGGGAAAAACCATTGGTCAATTGCATACGTTTTATGCCGCTCCATGGGCGGCTGCTCTGATGGGAGCCCCGGATATTCCCGGTCTGCATATTACACAAGCCTGCTCAACCTCCACCACATGCTTGAGCCAAGCGGCTTCCAGTATTGAGACGGGTCTTTATGACACCTCATTCTGCCTGCTCACCGACCGGGCTTCCAATGGCCCCTTCACCCTTTGGCCCAATCCCATGGGCCCCGGTGGCGAGCTCATTAAGGAGAGCTGGATGATGGATAACTTTGCTGCCGATCCCTGGGCCGGCTCTGCAATGATCCAAACAGCCGAAAATGTGGTGGCCAAAGCCGGTGGAATTACCAAGGAGGATGTGGACCGGGTCACAGCCCGACGTTACGAACAATATAATGATGCCCTGGCCAACGACAGGGCCTTCCAAAAACGCTATATGTTCCCTGTGGAATATAAAATCAGCAAAAAGAAAACAGGCATTCTTGAAGAGGATGATGGTGTGACCTCTTCAACCTATGAGACCTTAGCTCCGTTGAAAGCGGTTATTCCTGGAGGAGTACACTCCTTCGGGGCCCAAACCCATCCGGCCGATGGCAATTGCGGGTTAATTGTCACGACGCAAGATAGAGCCCAGGAACTGAGTACGGACAAAAACATCCGGATTCAAATTCTTTCTTATGGTTATGCCCGCGCTGAGAAAGCTCATATGGCGGCAGCTGTAGTACCTGCCTCAAAAATGGCTTTGGACAAGGCCGGTATCGGAACCCAAGACTTGAAAGCCATTAAATCTCACAATCCTTTTACAGGGAATGATTTGTTTATGGCCAATGAAATGGGTCTGGATGTCATGAATATGAATAACTACGGCTGCTCACTGGTGTATGGGCATCCTCAAGGGCCGACAGCTGGTCGGACGATTATTGAAATGATTGAAGAACTGGTAATGCTGGGAGGCGGTTATGGTTTGTTCACAGGATGCGCCGCCGGCGACACAGGTGCGTCACTGGTCATTAAGGTCTCCTGATAGGGAAACGGCATACTGCGATTCTGTGTGGTATTGCTTAACATTGCGGTTTCCATGATGGTCGGATGCAACTTGTCTTGCTTAGAGTGTTTGGGATGGATTGTTCTATAGTTGCTGAAAGTAAGGGAGTGCCGCAAGCTATTAAAATAGCTTTTTCGGCACTCTCTTTTAAGTCTCAGATTCGATTGGGCAGACTCAGATTAAACATAGATAAAAAAGATAATGAACCATGCATATTTTTTAAAAAAAATAACATGATAAAAGGGGTTGACAAAGTTTGATTACTCTGGTAAAGTCTATAAATGTCGCCACTAAGTGCGGCGGCCAGTAACTAGTCACTAATCGAAAGATTATGTGATGAAAAAATAACAGTTGACGGAACTCGTCAAAAATGTTAAGATGAATCTCGCCGCTGAAAGCGGCAAAAACAAAAATGGTCTTTGAAAACTAAACAACAAGGAACAGCCAATGACTCGTCAAATGAGAGTAAGAAATTTGAGCAATCAAATGTTCTTCATAAATTTTATGGAGAGTTTGATCCTGGCTCAGGACGAACGCTGGCGGCGTGCCTAACACATGCAAGTCGAACGGACTAACGTTTAGCACTGAGTGTTCAGTGAAGTTGGTTAAAGCGAGAGCTCGAACGTAGTGAAGCGAAGAGAGAGCTCCAGGCTTTATAAAGTGCCAACACAGTGTGCTAAAGGGAAACAGTAAGAACACTGAGTGCTAGACGTTAGTTAGTGGCGGACGGGTGAGTAACGCGTGGATAACCTACCTAGTAGACCGGGACAACCCTTGGAAACGAGGGCTAATACCGGATGAGCTTAATTAGTGGCATCACTGATTAAGGAAAGATGGCCTCTGAAAATGCTATCGTTAGTAGATGGATCCGCGTCTGATTAGCTAGTTGGTGGGGTAAAGGCCTACCAAGGCGACGATCAGTAGCCGGCCTGAGAGGGTGAACGGCCACACTGGGACTGAGACACGGCCCAGACTCCTACGGGAGGCAGCAGTGGGGAATCTTCCGCAATGGACGAAAGTCTGACGGAGCAACGCCGCGTGTACGACGAAGGCCTTCGGGTTGTAAAGTACTGTCTTCAGGGACGAACGGTAAGTATGTAAATAATGTACTTACATGACGGTACCTGAGGAGGAAGCCCCGGCTAACTACGTGCCAGCAGCCGCGGTAATACGTAGGGGGCAAGCGTTGTCCGGAATCATTGGGCGTAAAGGGCGCGTAGGCGGATACTTAAGTCTGGTGTGAAAACCTAGGGCTCAACCCTGGGACTGCATCGGAAACTGGGTATCTTGAGGACAGGAGAGGAAAGTGGAATTCCACGTGTAGCGGTGAAATGCGTAGATATGTGGAGGAACACCAGTGGCGAAGGCGACTTTCTGGACTGTAACTGACGCTGAGGCGCGAAAGCGTGGGGAGCAAACAGGATTAGATACCCTGGTAGTCCACGCCGTAAACGATGAGTGCTAGGTGTAGAGGGTATCGACCCCTTCTGTGCCGCAGTTAACACACTAAGCACTCCGCCTGGGGAGTACGGCCGCAAGGTTGAAACTCAAAGGAATTGACGGGGGCCCGCACAAGCGGTGGAGCATGTGGTTTAATTCGACGCAACGCGAAGAACCTTACCAAGGCTTGACATCCATAGAATCCTGTGGAAACATGGGAGTGCCCTTCGGGGAGCTATGAGACAGGTGGTGCATGGTTGTCGTCAGCTCGTGTCGTGAGATGTTGGGTTAAGTCCCGCAACGAGCGCAACCCCTATGTTTAGTTGCTAACGCGTAATGGTGAGCACTCTAGACAGACTGCCGGTGACAAACCGGAGGAAGGTGGGGATGACGTCAAATCATCATGCCCCTTATGTCTTGGGCTACACACGTGCTACAATGGCCAGTACAGACGGAAGCGAAGCCGTGAGGTGAAGCCAATCCGAGAAAGCTGGTCTCAGTTCGGATTGTTCTCTGCAACTCGAGAACATGAAGTCGGAATCGCTAGTAATCGCAGGTCAGCATACTGCGGTGAATACGTTCCCGGGCCTTGTACACACCGCCCGTCACACCACGAAAGTCTGCAACACCCGAAGCCGGTGAGGTAACCCGAAAGGGAGCTAGCCGTCGAAGGTGGGGCCGATGATTGGGGTGAAGTCGTAACAAGGTAGCCGTATCGGAAGGTGCGGCTGGATCACCTCCTTTCTAAGGAGACATGTTCACTCTGGAAGTGAGCATATCCTGAGGTCGATGCTTTGAAGGACGTCACGGAAGCAATGAAGTGAAACGGTTCAAAGCTGGAGAAGTCTGAAGAGACTTCGAGATGCCGAAGAGGCAAAGCAGGGGAAATCTGCATAAGATGACCCTGAAATCGAGTCAAACCTGTTCAAGCGCAAGCTTACTTGTTGTTTAGTTTTGAGGGACCAGCAATGGAAACTCATTATTTTTTTGACCAAAAGTCAAGAAAAACTGTTCTTTGAAAACTGCACAGAGAAGAAAAAACTGTAATTTAGGATAACATCTGAAAAACCTGAATGTGGCGGAGACGTTTGGTCAAGCTACTAAGGGCGTACGGTGGATGCCTAGGCGCTAAGAGTCGAAGAAGGACGCGGCGAGCGGCGAAACGCCACGGGGAGCAGTAAGCATGCTTTGATCCGTGGATATCCGAATGGGGCAACCCATCCAGAGTCATATCTGGATATCGTTAACTGAATTCATAGGTTAACGAAGACAACCCGGGGAACTGAAACATCTAAGTACCCGGAGGAAGAGAAAGAATCATCGATTCCCTGAGTAGCGGCGAGCGAAACGGGAACAGCCCAAACCAATCCCTTCGGGGGTTGGGGTTGTAGGACCTTCTGTTAGGTCTGAATCTCTAGTCGAAGAGGTCTGGAAAGGCCGGGCAAAGCAGGTAACACCCCTGTAGGCGAAAGAGAGACAGACTGTGAAGGGATCCTGAGTACCGCGGGACACGTGAAACCCCGTGGGAAGCAGGGAGGACCACCTCCCAAGGCTAAATACTCCTTAGCGACCGATAGCGAACCAGTACCGTGAGGGAAAGGTGAAAAGCACCCCGGGAGGGGAGTGAAAGAGAACCTGAAACCGTACGCTTACAAGCAGTCAAAGCACCCATGAGGTGTGATGGCGTGCCTTTTGTAGAATGAACCGGCGAGTTACGGTATGTAGCAAGGTTAAGACGAGAAGTCGGAGCCGGAGCGAAAGCGAGTCTGAAAAGGGCGCTTAAGTTACATGCTGTAGACCCGAAACCGTGTGATCTACCCATGGACAGGGTGAAGGTGGGGTAAAACCCACTGGAGGCCCGAACTCACTGTCGTTGAAAAGGCAGGGGATGAGCTGTGGGTAGGGGAGAAATTCCAATCGAACACGGAGATAGCTGGTTCTCCCCGAAATAGCTTTAGGGCTAGCCTCAATGGATGATTCTTGGCGGTAAAGCACTGAATAGGCTAGGGGCCTTACCGGGTTACCGAACCTTATCAAACTCAGAATGCCAAGAATTTTAGATTGGGAGTCAGACTGTGGGGGATAAGCTTCATAGTCAAAAGGGAAACAGCCCAGACCATCAGCTAAGGTCCCCAAGTATACGCTAAGTGGAAAAGGATGTGGAATTGCATAGACAACCAGGATGTTGGCTTAGAAGCAGCCACCATTTAAAGAGTGCGTAATAGCTCACTGGTCGAGTGGTTCTGCGCCGAAAATGTAACGGGGCTCAAGCGTATCACCGAAGCTATGGCTTGCACACGATGTGTGCAGGGGTAGGGGAGCGTTCTATTTGCTGAGAAGTTCAACTGTGAGGTTGGGTGGAGTGAATAGAAGTGAGAATGCCGGTATGAGTATGCGAAAAGGTGAGTGAGAATCTCACCCGCCGAAAACCTAAGGATTCCTGGGGAAGGCTCGTCCGCCCAGGGTAAGTCGGGACCTAAGCCGAGGCGAAAAGCGTAGGCGATGGACAACTGGTTGAAATTCCAGTACCACTCAGGAGCGTTTGAGCGATGGGGTGACACAGAAGGATAGGTTAAGCGTGCCGTTGGTCGAGCACGCCCAAGCCCATAGGAAGTGAGATAGGCAAATCCGTCTCGCGAGAATTCTGAAGGGTGATGGGGAGCGAAATGAGTAGCGAAGTAACTGACTCCAAGCTGTCAAGAAAAGCCTCTAGTGAGCAAGTGAGTGCCCGTACCGCAAACCGACACAGGTAGGTAAGGAGAGAATCCTAAGGCGCGCGAGAAAACCCTCGTTAAGGAACTCGGCAAAATGACCCCGTAACTTCGGGAGAAGGGGTGCTCTATGCAAGTAGAGCCGCAGAGAAGAGGTCCAGGCGACTGTTTATCAAAAACACAGGTTCCTGCCAATCTGAAAAGAGAAGTATAGGAGCTGACGCCTGCCCGGTGCTGGAAGGTTAAGAGGAGAGGTTAGCCGTAAGGCGAAGCTTTGAATTGAAGCCCCAGTAAACGGCGGCCGTAACTATAACGGTCCTAAGGTAGCGAAATTCCTTGTCAGGTAAGTTCTGACCCGCACGAAAGGCGTAACGATCTGGACACTGTCTCAACGAGGGACTCGGCGAAATTGTAATACCCGTGAAGATGCGGGTTACCTGCGACAGGACAGAAAGACCCCATGGAGCTTTACTGTAGCTTGACATTGGACTTTGGTATAAAATGTACAGGATAGGTGGGAGACTGAGAAGCTAGGGCGCCAGCCTTGGTGGAGTCAATGGTGGGATACCACTCTTTTTGTACTGAAGTTCTAACTTAGGCCCCTGAATCGGGGTTGAGGACCGTGTCAGGTGGGCAGTTTGACTGGGGCGGTCGCCTCCTAAAGAGTAACGGAGGCGCCCAAAGGTTCCCTCAGCGCGGATGGAAATCGCGCGAAGAGTGTAAAGGCAGAAGGGAGCTTGACTGCGAGACCAACAAGTCGAGCAGGGACGAAAGTCGGGCTTAGTGATCCGGTGGTACCGAGTGGAAGGGCCATCGCTCAACGGATAAAAGCTACCCTGGGGATAACAGGCTTATCTCCCCCAAGAGTCCATATCGACGGGGAGGTTTGGCACCTCGATGTCGGCTCATCGCATCCTGGGGCTGTAGTAGGTCCCAAGGGTTGGGCTGTTCGCCCATTAAAGCGGTACGTGAGCTGGGTTCAGAACGTCGTGAGACAGTTCGGTCCCTATCCGTCGCAGGCGCAGGAAATTTGAGAGGAACTGACCCTAGTACGAGAGGACCGGGTTGGACGGATCACTGGTGTACCAGTTGTCTCGCCAGAGGCAGTGCTGGGTAGCTATATCCGGAGCGGATAAGCGCTGAAAGCATCTAAGCGCGAAACCGGCCTCAAGATGAGATTTCCCACAGAGTAATCTGGTAAGACCCCTGAAAGATGATCAGGTAGATAGGCCCGGAGTGGAAGTGCCGTGAGGTATGGAGCTGACGGGTACTAATCGGTCGAGGGCTTGACCTAACGAATCGCAACGAAAAAGGAACTCACTGAAGGGCTCAAATCTGCAGTGAGGACGATGAAAGACTAAATTACAGTGGAAGAGGATCTGTGCAGTTTTGAGGGAACAGAGTTCCGAGAGGAACACTGAAACTTCAAAGGATCTGGTGACTATACCGGAGGGGTCCCACCCGTTCCCATCCCGAACACGGAAGTTAAGATCTCCAGGGCTGATGATACTTGGACCGCAGGGTCCTGGGAAAGTAAGTCGTTGCCAGGTAAGTAGAGTGAAGAGACCGTCTGTAGTAGATGGTCTTTTTGCTTTGGTTCAAATGGTGCACCGGTGCACCATTTGGATTCTCATGGGTGGGGGAGTTAGCTTTTTTCCTTGCGGAAAAACAAGGTGTGTGTAAGAGGCTTTGGGGTCGAGATTTCTACATGAGATGTATTGGAGATGAAAGGCATGACAGCTGGAGCCGGTTCGAATTCCTTAGTGAAAAGAGTTTTATGGATTGATATTCTGAAAGGGTTAGGTATTATTGCCGTAGTGCTTGGTCACTCAGGTTATCAAAATGGCTATTTTATGTTTTTCTTTCACATGCCTTTGTTTGTTTTTGCAAGTGGCTATTTGTACAAAAAGAATTCCAATATGTCATGGTGGGAAGCTTCAAAAAGAAAATTTAAGCATCTGATGGTTCCCTATATTGCTTATATGTTGCTTATAACGCTGATTATGTGCAGCTATAATCTAGTCGCTGGTGCGCCTCTTCTTAAGGCATTAAGTCTGGATTGGAAGAGCCTGATCCTGGGTGGCAGCTTGCTCAATGGTGCTTATGGTGTGTTTTGGTTTGTGACATTTTTATTTACCGTCCAAATTCTATATGACTTTTTACAGCGCAAAGTGAAATCTTCCTGGTTCTTAGGGTTAATTATTATAGCCTTCTATGGAATAGCTCATTGGGAATCGACAAATTACCAACACATCTTTGTACCAGGGAATGTGGACGTTGCTCTATTTGGAATCATCTTCTACGCTTTGGGGCATTTATTTCATGAAAAGGATTGGCTCAATAAAGAAGGGGTAGGCCGATTATTGTTGCTCGGAGCGATAGCCTATCTGGCAGTCTTTTTCTATTTGTATGCTGAAGGTATGATTCGCTTTGGCTTAGATTTAAAGCATCGCCAGTATTACTTTTTGGGCACGGTTATCCTAACCCCTTTAACCTGTACAATAATCGTTGCATTTTTAAGCAAGCTGCTTAGCCGCATTAAGGTGATCCGCACAATGTTGGAGTTTTTAGGGAAGGCCACCATGGAGATAATGTATCTCCATATTATGACCGGAATCATCATCAGTAAGTTTATCCCCTTGCCATGGTATTTATTTTTATTGGCGGGGCTGATCTTTCCCAGTGTCTGGTATTATAGTTTACTGAAGCTCAAGGAGTTGAAAAATATCCGCAGCCACACTCGTTACCTTGCAAAAGAAAAAATCTAAAATATAATTAGAGGTGCTATAATAAACTAGAAGTGGTGTAATAATGAACGAGCGGATCATTCGAAAAATTCATGGTTTGGTTTTTCCTGCCTTACTGATTATACTATGGCAAGGCGTTAGTTATTTTGGCTGGGTTAACCCCTACCTTTTGCCTTCACCGGGTGATATTATAGGGGCATTTACGGAACTTTTATTCACAGGGGAGATTTTTACCCATATCAAATCTAGCCTTTTCAGACTGGGAGTGGGGATGGCAATTACCATAGGGCTTGCCGTTCCCCTCGGTTTGTTCATTGGACTTTTTAGCCGGGCGCAGAAGTTTATCACTCCCACCTTAGCATTCTTGCAGCAAATCCCCACGATTGCCTGGATTCCTGTCTTTATTCTTTGGCTGGGCATTGGCGAGGCAATGAAGATTGCGCTGATGGTCTACGCAGCGTTTTTTCCTGTCTTTATTAACACATTATTTGGCATTCAATCCGTAGATCAGAAATTAAAAGAGGTGGCCCAGGCTTTCAGTTTAGGTTACCAGGCAAGGATTACTCATGTTTATCTCCCTTCGGCAGCGCCCCATTTTTTTGTGGGCATACGCTTAGGCTTCAGCAACTGTTGGCGGGCCCTGGTAGCTGCCGAAATTATTGCTTCTTCAAAGGGATTAGGCTATCTGTTGATGGAGGGTAGAAATCTAGCCCAGGCGGAGTTAATTTTTGTTTCGATTTTTATCATCGGCAGCCTTGGTGCATTGATTGACTACGGGATTAAGTACCTTGAACAAAGAGCATTACCTTGGCATAAGGCATGACAAAGGAGAAAGAATGAGGCCGCTTTTAGAGATTGACGGGGTAAGGAAAGAGTTTATCACCCCCAGAACGAATACAACTGCCTTAGCAAAAGTATATATGACTGTAGCAGGGGGGGAGTTTATATGTCTGGTTGGGCCCAGCGGTTGTGGAAAAACAACCTTGCTGCGCCTTATAGCAGGCTTAGAGCTGCCCACAGCCGGCACAGTGTCCATCCTGGGAAAGAAAGTGCTGGGGCCTAGCCGCCAATGTGGAATGGTTTTTCAAGAACCGCGACTTTTCCCTTGGCTCACAGTGGCAGATAATATTGGGGTGGGGGTAAAGGGAAGACTTTCAGTTTCCGATTTGCAACAGGCAGTGGATTATCAGCTTGAGCTCATCGGCTTAACTGACTTTGCCCAGGTTTATCCCCATGAATTATCCGGTGGTATGGCCCAAAGGGTAGCTATCGCACGGGCCTTGGCCATTGATCCGGAGCTCCTCCTTTTGGATGAACCCTTTTCAGCATTGGATGCTCTTACCCGTAGACGCATGCAGGATGAGATTTTGCAGCTTTGGCGAGCTACCGGCAAAACCATGATCATGGTGACTCATGACATCGATGAAGCCATTAATCTCGGACAGCGGGTCTTAGTGTTTTCCCCTTCCCCCGGTCGAATCACTCACGTCTTTGATGTGGAAAAAGAGAAGCGGGTGGAGATTAAACGAGAGATCATGAGTTGCTTAACACTATAATAAAAGGCAAAGAAAGAAGGACTACCATTGCTAAAAAGAAAAACCCCATTCATTTATCTACTATGCCTGTTTCTGCTTTTGCTGGGAACACAGGGCTGCAGCACAGTAAAGCAGGGTCAACCGGAAGAAAAGAAGCCTCAGGCATTGACTCAGCTTAACGCATCCTACTCCACACGGCCCATTAACGTTCCTGCTATCGTTGCCCTCGACCAACATAATTTTGAAAAAGATTTTCAAGGGGAGGGTATCGATTTTAAATGGACTGAGATTGCAGCGGGGCCGGCACAGCTTGAAGCCCTGGCTTCCAAGAGTATCGATATAAGCACCTCTATGAATTATGTGTCCGCTTTGCTGGCCAAAGCCAATGGTAACGATATCAAGGTCGTTGCCGGGTATTCACAATTTCCTAAAGGGATCGCTATCGTTGCTCAAACTGAGCTTAATGTCAAAACATTAGCTGATCTGAAGGGTAAGAAAATCGCCCTGCAAAAGGGAACCATGCTCCATGAGTTCTTAATTAAGGCCCTGAAAAAAGAGAACTTAAGTCCCGGGGATGTGGAAATGGTAGCGATGGAATCTGTAGATGCAGCTCCTGCCTTGATGGGCGGACAAATTGATGCGGCTATTTTACCTGACCCCCTTCTGACGAAAGTGGTCAGTTCCGGAAAAGGGACTTTAGTTCTGAATGCGGAAGGGCTGATAACCGGTCAAACCTTTATCGTAGCGAGAGCAGACTTTGCCCTGGAGCATCCCGAAGCCGTCAAACGCTTTATTCAACTCCATGAGGAAAGTATTCACTGGGCCGAGCAGAACAAAGAGCAGTTTTACAGTGTTGCCGGTGAACAACTGAAGCTGGAGCCTAAAGCAGTGGCGGCACTTTACCCGAAATTTATGTTTTCCACGGAAATTAATTCGGAAATGATTCATGAGCTTAAACTATCGGCACAGTTTCTGCAAGAGAATGGGTTTATCAAGTCTACAATAAACACGGATCAATTGGTGGATGATCTGGTGGGGACGAGCCATTGAGAGATATTAATCAACCGCTGACCCCCGATTTTGAACAGGATACGGTCTATATTGTGCCATTTGCAGAAATATTCTTATTATTTAAAAAGATTTGGTGTACAATATAACCAAGAAGAGAGAGAAAAAGGGGAGTGACACACTGATGAAGGTTTATGTTGTGAAATGTATGGATACCAACTTTGTCAGCTCAATAGATAAGATTTTTCTTAATAAGCAGGAAGCAGAAAGATATGCTGCCCTCCAAACGAAGAAATACGACTTTGTGACCTTCATGGTCACTGAATACCAGGTATTCAGTGATGGGAGTCAATGCAGCTTGGCAGTTTAACTCCATAGGGGTGTAAAGCATCATTTAGGATGAAAATGGTACAGGATAAGCAGGTTGCCTGGTATTTAACAGGTCGCCTGCTTTATTTGCGTTTAATATAAATAGATAGTTATTAGAGACTAAGAGAGCGGTTTAAAGCTCTCTTTACTTTTTATGAAAACGTGTTTATTCGTTAGGAAAAATGAACAAACTAAGCAATGTCAAGCACAATCTGTGAATGCAAAAGGGAAAAGGTTAAAAAAAGGAGGAAGGTATCTTGAAATCCAGGAAAAAAATATTACTCGGATTACTGGTGCTCGCACTGGCTGTTACAGTGCTTATAGGCTGTAATAACCAAAAACCTGGCCCAGGGACAGCTGTTACACCGCCGCCAACGGATCAACAGCCTGTCGCCCAATATGTGGGCAGCGATAGCTGCAAAACCTGCCACGCTGAATATCATACTAATTTTGAGAAATCCCACCATGCCCTGGCCTTTAAGCCCCTATCGGATTATCCCTTAACCCAGCCAGCAGGTGAAATCAAGCTTTTTGATGCTAAGGCTACGGATAAGACAGGGAACCTTGACTTGGCCAATAAGGACCAAGTTTATGGAGTCATGATGGATCACTACGTTGTTGCTAAGGCGCCTGAGGGTTTCACAGATAAGGTATATCGTGTCGCAGCCCTTGAAAAGTCGGGAGATAAATATGTGGTCAAACCTGCGAAAGAAGCAGATATTGATAAAGACGGCAAACCCGACTATACAGCAGAGAGCTATACATGCGGCAGTTGTCATTCACCAGGCATCGAACACAATTCAAAAGACTATGGCGTATCCTGTGAATCCTGTCATGGCCCGGGAGGAAACCATGTTACTGCTGCCAATAAAGCAGGGACAATGGATCCTAAAACGGCGGTTAACGCCTGTAATTCCTGTCACGAAAGCAACCCGAGCAAGAACGACAAAGGAGTATGGACAGCCAATACTCACTACGGAACACGGAACTATTTTGCCAGCAAGCATGGACAAAGCGCTTCCATGAACTGTCTGACATGTCATGATTCTCATAAACCCAATGCCAGCGGTTTACTTTTAAAAGCAGACAAAGCGCAGGATATCTGTGCCAAGTGTCATGAGGGGAAATCCTTTGATCTTGAGAAGATGATGTGGAAGAACCCAACCGATGCACGAGGGCACTTTACTAAAGATCATAGCTTTGGCGCTCTTCCCTACGATAAATTAGGGGATGATAAAAAGACACCTGAGATTGAGATTACCAATCAGGAAGCCATCGATTTGATCACCAAACTACTTCCAGAGGCCGCTAAAAAATAAATAAACGTTAAACTATTTGGCAATCCAGACTCCCTTGAAGTAGCAAGAGGATTCTTACTACGATCAGGGGAGTTTTTCTTTAACCGTTCGCAAGTTGAATATGACATTTTAACAGAGATTCAAAGCAGCTGAGGGATAATTCATTGTTTAGTTTGAAAATTCATAATATTATGATAAGACATAGGTTGACATACTTGGGAGTTCTGGCGGAGTGAGAATAATCGAAGGAGTGGGGATTATGAACGATCCGGTCTGGTATAATTGTTATGAAGAAGGGGTACCTAAACGTATCGAGATCGAGAACATATCGCTATACGAAATGTTCGAGCGCAGCGCCAAAAACTTTGGCCAGCGGCCGGCTATAGTTTTTGGCGGCAAGACCTGGACTTATACGGACATGGAGCGGGATGTCGATCGTTTGGCTAAGGCGTTAAGCAGACTTGGTGTCAAGCCTAAGGACCGAATTTCTATCAATATGCCCAACTCTGCGACCTGGATGATTAGTTTCTTTGCCATCATGAAAGTTGGTGCTATCGTAGTTCAGACCAACCCACTCTATGTCGAAGGCGAGCTAAAAGCACTTATGAATGACTCCGGTGCGATAGGTATGATTACTGTTGCACCTCTCTACCCGAGAGTTCAGGGAATCCGTCAAGAAACATCGCTTAAGTGGGTTCTTGTAGAAGGCCTAAAGGCCATGGGCCTGGATGAAGGAGAAGGAACTTGTGACTTCCACGGTTGCCTCAATGATGACTCCGAGGTTGAGTGGTCCAAGCCGGTTATCGATCCCCAGACAGATATTGCCGTGTTGCAATATACCGGAGGAACCACTGGCACCTCAAAGGGCGCCATGCTTTCCCACGGCAATCTTTATGCTAACGCTTACCAGATTTGGGAGTGGATTAAAGGGTCACCAGGACAAGAAAAATCCTTATGCGTCATTCCCTTGTTTCATATCTACGCCTTATCCGTCTGTATGAATACCTCAATTCTTGGGGGAAGTGCCGTGATTCCCGTTCCCAAATTCGATGCGGATCTTATCCTAAAACTTATTAATGATGAGAAGCCCACCCTTTATCCAGGAACTCCAACCATGTATGTAGCGTTGATTAACCATCCCAAGCTTAAAGAGCATGATGTTTCCTCCATCAGGGCATGTGTCAGTGGCTCGGCTCCTTTGCCTGTGGAAGTCGCACTGCGCTTTGGAGAGTTGACCGGCGGGAAGCTTGTGGAGGGCTATGGGTTATCTGAGGCCTCGCCTGTGACTCATATTAATCCTTTCCCCAGTGCCCGCGTAGGTTCCATCGGCACACCTGTCTCCAATACCCAAGCCAAGATTGTGGATATAGAGCTGGGAGATAAAGAGCTTCCTGTAGGGGAAGTCGGAGAACTGGCTGTTAAAGGTCCCCAGGTCATGCTGGGGTACTGGCAAAGAGAAAATGAGACCAGAGCGGTGTTGCGGGACGGATGGTTGTATACCGGTGATCTGGCCCGCATGGATGAAGATGGGTACTTTTATGTTGTCGATAGAAAAAAAGATATGATTATTACCGGTGGCTATAATGTTTATCCCCGTGAAATTGAAGAAGCATTATATGCTCATCCTGCCGTCAGAGAAGCGATATGTGCAGGAGTTCCGGATTCATACTGGGGAGAGAAAGTAAAGGCTTATGTAGTGCTGAGAGAAGAGCAGCAAGTCACAGAGGAGGAGCTTCTTAGTTTCTTAAAGAAAGAATTAGCCTCCTATAAAGTGCCGAAGCAAATTGAAATCAGGGATAATCTGCCTAAGACAGCCGTTGGTAAGGTACTGAGGAGATTTTTAGTTGAGGAAGAAAAACAAAAACTGGAAGAACATGCACAGGAAGCTTAAAGCGCCCTGTGGAATTTTGACAGGTTAAGGAAAAGAAGCGAGTGACAACTCGCTTCTTTTCCTTGTAAGTGCTCTCCTAAAGAGTCACTTCATTTGCAAGGGGAACATGATGGCCGTCATGCTCTCCTTCCAATATTTAATTCGTCATTAATCCTTAATGTCGGCCCCTTTACCCATCTGCTCTTCGGCAAATGCCACCATTTTTTTGACCATATTGCCGCCGATTTGTCCGACTTCCCGGGTGGTCATGTTTTCAAAACCTCTTTCCTGGATGTCGTCGTCTAAATGGAGTTCCTCAGCAACTTCCCATTTAAGTTGATCCAACTTGTTTTCGGATTCAGGAACCATTGGCGTTTTATTGCTCATGTGACCTGCCTCCTTTTTTATAGAACATTGGGAAATTCTCAAGGGTCATTATTAAAGTAACCAAATTGAAGAATTCTATACATAACAAAAAAAGAGCCCAACGCGTTGCTGGGCATAGAGCAGAGGGGTTAGATTGAGGAGGAGTGAAATGAGAAGGTAACTAATGTACCACACAAAATTAGATTGATGTGCATTTCACAATTAGATTGTAACCCATTTCGCAAGCCTTGGCTAGCCCTTTTTAAAATTTCCGAATATTAAAATTATTTACTTAATACCTCATTCGAGTGTAGAATGTATTTACATGATTAGGCCGGGCAGAAAGCGGGTAAATTTATGACGACAGCTTATTTTATACATCTCAATGGCATCGTTCAAGGTGTAGGCTTTAGACCCTATGTCTACCGTTTAGCTCATGAAATGGGAATTAAAGGGTGGGTGAACAATTCCAGCCATGGAGTTTATATTCATGCTGAAGGTTTACAGGTTCCGGTTTTCTATAGGCGTTTGCTTCAAGAGGTGCCCCCGTTAGCCAAGATTACTCATGAAGAATACCGAGAAGTAGCATTTGGCAATTATGCAGATTTTGCAATCCTGCAAAGTCGGGAGGAAGGGCAAGCCGATGTGCTCATTTCTCCGGATATAGCTACCTGTGGAGATTGTCTGGCTGAGCTCAGGGATGTGCAGGATTTGCGTTATCGATATCCTTTTATCAACTGCACCAATTGCGGGCCCCGTTACACGATTATTCAAGATGTACCCTATGACCGGGCCCAGACGACGATGCAGTCCTTCCCCATGTGCCCTGTCTGCGCTCAGGAGTATGCAGATCCCCTGAACCGGCGCTTTCATGCTCAGCCTGTAGCTTGCTCTCAATGTGGTCCTGCGGTTCAGCTTTTGAATGCTCAAGGTGATTTCTGCGCAGGTCTGGGCATTGAACAGATAGCCCGGGGAGAAATTATTGCTATCAAAGGGTTAGGCGGATTTCATTTAGTTTGTGATGGAGGAAATCCGACAGCTGTTCAACGCTTACGCCAGCGCAAAGAAAGAGGAGCTAAGCCTTTTGCTTTAATGGCCCGCAATCTTGAGGTCATTCGCAGATATCTTAAAGTCTCTTTAAAAGAGGAAGAGCTATTAAAGAGTTCAGCAGCTCCTATCGTCATCTTAGAAAGAAAAAAGGAAAGCGGGAATGTTCTTCCTGACGAACTGGCCCCAGGGCTTCACACCCTGGGAGTGATGCTCCCTTATACTCCCCTCCATGCCCTGCTTTTCGATGGAGCCTTTGATTTTTTGGTGATGACCAGTGGGAATCTCAGTGGCCGTCCTTTGATTTATACTAATGAAGAGGCTGTCCGGGAGCTTAAAGGGATCGCCGACTATTTTCTCCTTCATAACCGGGATATTTTTCATCCCTGTGATGATTCTGTGGTTCAAGTCATTGGAGATGAGGCCGTCTTGCACCGGCGGGCCCGTGGTTATGTTCCGCTCCCTCAGAAATGTCCCCAGGATTTGAAGGCTTCAATCTTAGGGGTAGGGGGAGAATTAAAAAATGCCTTTTGTCTGGGGGCCAAAGACAGAGCCTTTACCAGCCAATATATCGGAGATATGGAAGGGTACGAGAATTTTCAGCGTTTTCGTCAGGAGCTCGCTTCCTTCCAAAAAGTAGTGCAAATTGTACCTGAGGTGGTAGCCTATGATGCCCACCCCGATTTCCAGACCACACAGTTTGCCTTGGCAGGCCCCTGGCCGCAGAAAATAAAAGTACAGCATCACCACGCCCATTTAGTGAGTGTCTTGGGAGAGCATGGCATCACAGCCCCTGCCTTAGGTGTGGTGTGTGACGGGACAGGCTGGGGTGAGGATCGGCGAATCTGGGGATTTGAGTTTTTGAAGGGAAATGCTGAAGGATACCGGCGTTTGGCTCATTTGGAATATCTGCCCTTACCTGGAGGAGATGCCGGAGCTAAACATCCCCTGCGGATTGCCTATGCCTATGGAAAAAGCCTGCTCTCTGAGCGGGAGTGGCTGATGACGGAAAGATTATGGGAAAGGCTTGCTGGGGCTGAGCAGAAGATTCTCGATCAACAGCTGGAGAAAAGGCTTCAGATCTTTGAGACATCCAGTGGAGGCAGGCTATTCGATGCGGTGAGCGCTTTGCTGGGTATCTGTACAAGCGTTACCTATGAAGGGCAGGCCGCTATCGAATTAGAGAGTAAGGCTGCACTGTGGTCCGGCAAAAACAGTGAAGATGCGCTTGAGCCACGCTACCTTATCGAGTGGGCTGAGAATGGGGAATGCTTAATCTTAAAGGTGAAGGAACTCTATTGGGGTATTATTCAGGATGTACTTGACGGGAAAGAGCCCGCTTTTATAGCTTATCATTTTCACGATTCTCTGGCTCACGGGATTGTCCGGACGGTGCTTGAGCTTCAGGTTGGTGAAGGCCCCCTTGTTCTGACGGGTGGGGTCTTCCAGAATAAACTTTTAACGGAAAAGGTATTGGTACTATGTAAAGCTTTCGGGATCCAAGTCATCCGTGCCAAGGAGTTGCCGCCGGGTGATGGGGGATTAGCCTTAGGTCAAATATTGATAGGGAATGAGAGGTGCTCATAATGTGTATAGCTATTCCTGCCCTGGTGGTATCCATAGATGAAATGATGGCCAAAGTTGATATGATGGGCAATGAACGTATCGTCGGGACTCATCTGGTACCAGATGTGCAGGTGGGGGACTATGTTTTGGTTCACGCCGGGTTTGCTATTGAAATCGTTGACCCTCAGTATGCTAAAGAGACAGAAGAATTACTGATAGAGGAAGCGAATGCACGTGAATAATTATAATTCAAAGCAATCGGTTAAAGAAGTGGCGGCGGGCTATCTAAAAGAAATTCGGGAATTAGCGGCAGCCCCCTATACGGTTATGGAGGTATGTGGAACTCATACTGTGGCTATTGCCAAGAATGCCTTGCGGGATTTGCTGCCGGCTCAGATTCGCTTGGTCTCCGGTCCGGGGTGCCCTGTATGTGTTACAGACAGCAGCGATATTGATCAGTTTCTCTATCTGGCTGCTCAGCCTCATGTCATTACCGCAACCTTTGGCGATATGATTCGGGTGCCCGGCTCGCAAAAGAGTCTGCAGATGCTGCGTGGGGAAGGGGCGGATATCCGCATTGTTTACTCCACACTGGACGCCTTGGACCTGGCCCGGAAGAACCCTGACAAAGAAGTGGTCTTTCTCGGCGTGGGCTTTGAGACCACCGTTCCCACGGTGTGTGTAAGCATTGAACAGGCCCAAAAGGAAGATATCAGGAATTACAGTATTTTATCCATGCATAAGCTTGTGCCTCCTGTGCTGCGCGCCTTAGCAGAGGATCCGGAGACGGAAGTGGATGGGTTTCTGGATCCCGGTCATGCCTGCGCTATTATTGGCAGCGAAGCCTTGGCCTTTATGGCTGAGGATTACGCCATGCCCGGAGTGGTTACTGGTTTTGAAGCTCTGGATATCCTGGAGGGGTTGGTCATGCTGCTCCGGCAAAGAGACCAAGGCCGTGCGGAGATAGAAATACAATATGATAAGATCGTGAAACCGGAAGGCAATCGGGTAGCTCAGGCTCTCATCCATAAGATCTTTGAACCGGTTGATGCAGCATTTCGGGGACTCGGTATCATTCCTCTGGGAGGGTTGGGGGTCCGTAAGGAATATGAGGATTGGGATGCTGCGAAAAAATTCGCGCTCCCGGAGTTTGAGACCGTAGAAATCCCCGGCTGCCGCTGTGGGAACGTTCTAAAGGGGCAGATTACTCCACCTGAGTGTCCATTATTTGCCCGTAAGTGTACCCCCTTGTCTCCTGTGGGACCTTGCATGGTTTCCTCAGAAGGGTCTTGTGCAGCTTATTACCGATATGCGCAAAGGAGTGGGATATAAATGGAGCGAATTATTATGGCACATGGCAGCGGGGGACGCTTAAGCCATCAATTGGTCCAGGAGATTTTCCAGAAACATCTGAGCAACGATTTCCTTAATCAGATGAATGATGCCACCTGCCTGCCCGGAAGTGAAAAACTGGCCGTAACCACGGATTCCTTTGTGGTTTCCCCGATTTTTTTCCGAGGGGGCGATATCGGCAAGTTAGCAGTTTGCGGCACTATCAATGACTTGGCCGTAGCGGGGGCTCAGCCCCGCTACCTTTCCCTGGCAGTGATCCTGGAAGAAGGATTTCCCATCGGCGATCTCGAAAGAATTGTCATGAGCATTGCCGAGACATCCCGTCAGGCCGGTGCAGCCATCGTCTGCGGGGATACTAAGGTCGTAGAGCGGGGCAGTGCGGATAAAATTTTCATCAATACTACGGGGATAGGGATGATTCAAGAGCGGTTGGTAGGACCTCACTGTATCAAACCGGGGGATTATGTCCTGATCAGCGGTACCCTTGGTGATCATGGGATTTCCATTCTTGCCGATCGGGAGGGGTTGGAATTTGAGACCCCTGTCATCAGTGATTGTGCGCCTTTAAATCATCTTATCGACAGCTTCTATATGCCGGGAGTGCATTGCATGCGTGACCCTACCCGGGGGGGTGTCGGTACAACTTTGAATGAGCTGGCCCGTCAGGCCCAGGTCAGCATCCTTCTTGAAGAAGAAAAACTACCCCTCAACCCTGGAGTTGCGGGAGCTTGTGGAATGCTGGGATTGGATCCTCTCTACCTTGCCAATGAAGGGAAAGTTCTGGTGATCGTTTCACCGGAAGCTGTGGAAAGAGTCTTAATTCAGATGAGAGCTCATCCTCTTGGCAAAGAGGCCGCAGTTATCGGCAGGGTTGAAGAAGCCGATCCGGGACTTGTCCTGCTGGAGACTCCCCTGGGAGGAAAACGCATCGTAGGAATGCTGGAAGGTGAGCATCTGCCAAGGATTTGCTGAATCAAGGGGACAGGTACCATTTTTCAGGAAGAAATCGCGCCTTGGGGAAAGAGAATATTGATATAATAAGAAGTGTGGAGGTTGGGGATGAGAGTTGCAGTCATTGATGGACAAGGCGGAGGAATGGGGAAGCATATCGTGGAACAATTGCGCAAACGCATGCCGGATCTGGAGATATTAGCCCTCGGAACCAATGCATTGGCCACAGGTGCTATGCTCAAAGCAGGTGCTACAGAAGGCGCCTCCGGTGAAGCGGCCATCTGTTATAATGCCCATAGGGTGGATATTATAGCGGGCTCTTTAGCTATTGCCACAGTTCATGGTCTGCTGGGTGAGATTACACCAGGGATAGCCGGAGCAATATCCTCAAGTCCGGCTCTGAAGCTTCTCATACCTATCCAAAGAAGCAATACAGTGATCACAGGAATTACCCGTATGCCCTTGCCCCATCATGTCGAGCAATTGGTGGATGAGGTGGCCGCAAGGGCGAAGGAATAAAGAGGAAGTAGTAAGGAAGTAATAAGGGAGGCCGCTGACTAAGCAGTTGCGGCCTCCCTTTGTTGCAATGATTATGATTGTTTCTTTTCCTCTGTTTGTTTTGTTTCATCATTAGGAGCAGAGCCATCCCCATCCGTGGGCTTCTTATCATTGTTCTTATTGTCTGGGAGTGGGGTAGCGCCCCCTGCTGCTTCATTGGCGGTTCCTGCGCCCGGAGTCTGACCGGCATCGGGATTAGCCGCACCACCGGCAGCGGTACCAACGGCCAGATTAGCCTGCAGCTGAGCCTGACGGGCAAAGTCGATTCCTTCACCCAGCACACGCAGGGCTTCATTAGGACTGTGGAAACCCATGCTGTTTTCGGCGGCAATGTAATCCCAGCGCCACTGAGCTTTGCGGTGCAGATCCCGGGCTTTACTCATGGCATCGGCTTTGGCATTGGCATTTTTATCGGCAGTCTTGATAGCATCCATGGCGTCAGCCAGGGCGTTTTCCAGAACCGTCCGTGTCGCAAAGACTTTATCCTGAGTGGCTATGACTTGATTTTTCAGGTATTCCTCGCTTTGGCGATGACAGGTTTGGCATGACTCACTAATGCTGTTGAGGGGGCTTTGCAGATGATGGGAGGAGATCTTGGATGTTCCTTCTTTAACGTAGGGCATATGGCAGTCGGCACAAGCCACCCCGTTAGCGGCGTGGACTCCTGTTGAAAACAGCTCATAATCAGGGTGCTGGGCTTTCAGCATAGGCGCTCCGGTTTCGGCATGGTTCCAATCTTTGAAGTTGATCTCTTCGTAGTATTTTTCTGCGTCATTGGCGGTGAGGCCATATTTCCAGGGATAGGTCACTCTTTTGGTCTCAGGTTCAAAATAATATTCCACATGGCATTGAGCGCAGACCATGGTACGCATTTCCTGGCGGCTGAGCTGGTTGGGATCGATGCCGCGTTCCTTGAGGGCATTGAGCAAGGTAACCCGGGTAATGCGCAGATTCATGGTCTCAGGATCATGGCAATCTGCACAGGCAATGGGCATGGTGATTTGATCTTTGAGCTGCAGGAAAGGCGTGGACCAGAAGTCATCCCCCATTTGCTCGATTAAACCGGGAACCTGAGGGCTTTTGCAGTTCCAACAGGAGCTGATGGTTTTTTCATTAACCCGCAATGTGGTCGTTACATCCTCAAGGGCGTAGACATGACCCCTCTCGTCATTGTAGTCTTCCGAGAATCCATAACCGGCAAAAAGCCTTTTTTCGATGGGATATTTTTCAAGATGGGATTCTGGCAATGAACCTCCGTATTTGGAGTTGCCCTTGGTCATTTCCTTCTGTTTGTTTTGGCTGGCGTATTGATCCGGATAGACCTTTCCCCAGGTCTCGGAATCAAGGGCTCCTTCCGGGATAGTGGCGGCGGTTCGCGGCGAAGGAGTAATTTGCGAAGCACAGCCGAAGGCCAGCACAGATGAAACGGCTAAGAACAATGAGATAAGTAAAAAGCTTTTCCAAGATTTACGCATTTATGAGCCTCCAATCGAGTGAAGTGGTGTGGAAATGGTTTGTATGCCAAAGGATTGAGTCCCTTGTCCGTGAGGAGTATTTCTATGACAATCAAAGCACTGAGGACCATCTGAGATCCGGATGTTGGCTACCACATCTTGATGACAGCGCAGACAATTCTTCTGAATGACATCCTGGCTCCATTCTGAAGTATGCAAGACGACCGGTTGAGCAAAGGCGTTTTTATAAACATCCTTCATTCCGGAATATCCCTTATAGATCAGGGAATAGGCTATATTAGGACCATGATAAAGATGACAGTCGCCGCACCCCACAAGTTCTTCCCGATGAACGCTGTGCAGTTGCGTTTCATAAGCTTCTTCCATGATGTGACAGGTCGTCCCGCAATAATGAGTGGTTGAAGTGTATTCATAGATGTAGGCGATAAAACCGACGAATACTGCCAGGACGGGTATACTGATGACAAGAAGTTTTTTGTATTTGCGTGGTATGGGTGACAAAACAAAACCTCCTCTCTGTTTTTGTCTTTAGTATGAGGTGCCGGAAGATTTTTCATTCCCTCCAAATAGCTTTACAGGCAAAAATTCTCTATGGTACAATAAGCCTTGGACTAAACAAAGGAGGAGTCACTGTGTCTGGACATTCTAAATGGGCGAATATTAAACATAAAAAAGCAAAAGCTGATGCACAAAAAGGAAAAATCTTTACCAAGCTTGGCAGGGAGCTCATTGTGGCTGCAAGGGCCGGCGGTGGAGACCCTAATAATAATTTTCGCTTGAAAATTGCGATTGATAATGCTAAATCGGCTAATATGCCGAACGATAATATTCAAAGAGCCATCCAAAAAGGTGTGGGCGGCGGCGAAGGGGAAAGCTATGAGGAACTCCGGTATGAAGGCTATGGTCCGGGCGGCGTAGCCATCATGGTGGATATCATGACCGATAACCGCAATCGTACGGCCGGTGAAGTGCGTCATATTTTCTCCAAGCATGGTGGAAACCTGGGAGAGACAGGCTGCGTAAACTGGATGTTCACTGAAAAGGGTCAACTGATGATCCTTAAAGAAGATCTAAAATGTGATGAAGACGAACTGATGCTGCTTGTCCTCGAAGCCGGCGCAGAGGATTTGCAGCAGGATGAAGAGAGCTTTGTGGTGTATACGGCTCCCGGTGATATGGAAGCAGTGCGGCAGGCTTTGCTCGATCAAGGCATTGCCATCGAGGAAGCGAAGATTAACCAAGTTCCCCAAAATACCATTGAGATCGCTGATCTGGAGCAGGCGAAAAAGCTGGTCCGTATGATGGAACTCCTGGAAGACCACGATGATTCCCAGGGAGTCTATGCTAACTTTGAGTTTGCAGACTCGATTGATGAAGAGGAACTGGACTGATTGGCCTAACTGACTGATTGGAAGGATTGAACGAGACTTCTTTCAGTGATCAAGAGTTCTGCACTGTGTCATCGGTGCAGAACTCTTTGTTTTCTTATAGCTTAAAATCCTCTCTTACGACTTTCCTTCCCTGAATAGGACATACTAAAAAACACGATCAGATGATATGTTGTTTTTGCTGATGCCACAAAGTGAGGGAAAGGGAGATGAGCTTTATGCACCCTGAAAGGATCTATTTTGAGCCGGCAGTTCTGAATTATGAATTAGGACGGCAACTCCAGGCTAAATACGCCACTGTTCCTTGGGAGCCAATCGAGAGCCATAACAATATTGAGAAATTGCGCAAGAATCCCAATCAAGAGTTTCCGCGCATGAAGCGTCTGCTTATTCTCGGGGTTAGAAAATCGTTAAAGTACACTCCAAATCAAAAGGTTTCCGACTTTCTCGTTCCCTATACTTCCTCCGGTTGCAGTGCCATGTGTCTTTATTGCTACTTGGTATGCAATTACAATAAATGCTCCTATCTGCGGCTGTTTGTAAACCGTGAACAGATGATGGATAAATTGATCAAGACTGCTGATCAAGGGGAAGGTGAACTGGTCTTTGAGATTGGCAGCAACAGTGATCTTGTTTTGGAAAATACCATCACAGGAAACCTGGAGTGGACTATAGAAGAGTTTGCCAAAAAGGAAAGAGGTTACCTGACCTTTCCCACCAAGTTTGATCGGGTTGAACCGTTGTTGGCTTTAAATCATCGGGAAAGAATTATCTTTCGTATGAGCGTAAACCCTGAAGAGATCATTCAAAAAGTGGAGTTGGGAACCTCGCCATTAAAGGCGAGGGTCCAAGCGCTGAACCAAATGGCTGAAGCAGGGTACAAAGTGGGCATACTCATTGCCCCCGTGGTGCTGGTGGAGCATTGGCAAGAACTTTATGCTCAATTGATCGAGCAGCTGGCTGAGCTGATCACCCCGCAAGCTAAGAAGAAACTGTTTATTGAAATCATTTTCATGACCTACAGCTTTATTCACCGGGCTATAAATCAAGAGGCTTTTCCTAAAGCAGTTGAGTTATACGATCAATCCCGCATGACGGGGAGAGGCCGGGGAAAGTACTGGTACAAAGAAACAGTCCGGGTGAGTGGTGAAGAGTTCCTGCGGAAGGAACTGGCGGAAAAATTAAAGGGAATTCCGATCCTTTATGTGGTTTGACCAGTGCCAAAAGGAAACCCAATGCCTCTTTTAAATAAAATCCCCCCACAAGGAATAAATCGTCTTCCTGTCGAATCTTAATCAAGAGAGAAAGGAAGGCGTTTATGCTTATATTAGGTATTGATCCAGGCACCGCGATTATGGGTTATGGATTAATTGAAAAAAAGGGGAATCGTTTATTTCCCGTGGATTATGCTTGTTGGCGTACACCGGCTCATACCCCCATGCCTGAACGGTTGCTTATGCTCTATCATGAGATAGAGGCCTATATAAAGGAAAAACAACCCCACCATGTAGCTGTTGAAGAGCTCTTTTTTAATCGCAATACGACAACCGCTATTTCCGTGGGGCAGGCCAGAGGAGTTGTGTTGCTGGCCGCAGCTCAATGTGGCCTCCCTGTCTATGAGTATACCCCCTTGCAGGTTAAACAGGCTGTGGCGGGTTATGGCAGAGCGGATAAGCAGCAGATTCAACAGATGGTCAGAGCCTTGCTGGGCCTGCAGGAGATACCGAAACCGGATGATACGGCAGATGCCTTAGCCATCGCTATCTGCCATGCCCATAGTGTGAATTTGCTCAATAGAATGGGGGGAGCCCTTTGATAGGAATGCTCAGAGGAAAGGTATGGGAGATTCAAGCCGATAAATTGATTCTGGATGTTCAGGGAGTAGGCTATCAATTATCCATCCCGTATGGATTATTAGGCAAAGCACATCCTGGTCACGAGCTGATTCTGTATACCCATGTGATTTTGCGGGAGGATGAGCTGGCTCTGTACGGTTTTTCTTCAGCAGCGGAGAAAGAGCTCTTCTTGCTGATGCTTTCCGTATCGGGCATTGGACCCAAAGCAGCCTTATCGATCCTATCGACTTTAGGCATTGGCCAGACAGAAAGTGCCATTGCCAGTGAAAATATTACCCTTTTGACCAAGGTGCCCGGTATCGGCAAAAAAACGGCACAGCGCTTGATTTTAGAGTTAAAAGAGAAATTCAAAGGCCGGGCCATAGCGTTGGAGGGGATAGAGGGAGCAGGAAGCTTGCCCCAGGCTGCTTTTCACTCGGAAGCTATGGAAACCCTGCTGGCTTTGGGATTCAGCCAAGAGGAAGCTAAGAAAGCGCTCCAAGCTCTTCCCGATTCAGCCCAAGCATTGAGTACGGAGGAGCAGGTACGATTGGCGCTGCGCTCTCTTGCCGCGACAAAGTAAACTATAGCGCCCTTTGAGGGATGAGGCATGCCCTTTGAAGGATGATGAAGATAGAGGAGAAAGATTATGGAAGAACGGATGATCACACCGCAGCAGCTTCCAGGGGATCAGGAAGGGGAAGTCCTTAGACCCCACCGGCTGGCGGACTACATAGGTCAGACTAAGGTTAAGGATAACCTGCAGATTTTTATTCAGGCTGCCCTGGCCAGGGGAGAAGCTCTGGACCACGTCCTTCTCTATGGCCCGCCGGGTCTGGGCAAAACCACACTGGCTAATATTATCGCCACGGAGATGGAGGTAAACATTCGGACCACTTCAGGACCGGCTATTGAGCGACCGGGAGATTTAGCGGCTATTCTTACCTCTTTAGAACCAAGAGATGTCTTATTTATCGACGAAATTCATCGGTTAAGCCGTACCACTGAGGAAATACTCTACTCCGCTATGGAGGATGGGTGCCTGGATATTGTCATCGGCAAAGGGCCCAGTGCCCGGTCCATCCGTCTCACCTTACCGCCCTTTACCTTAGTGGGGGCAACCACCCGGGCCGGGCAGCTGGCTTCTCCCTTAAGGGATCGGTTCGGGGTCATCAGCCGCCTTGAGTTTTATGAAGTGGAGGATCTCATCAGGATCATAACCCGGGCCGCAGGGATCTTAAATCTTCAGATAACCTTGGAAGGAGCGTCGGAGATTGCCAGAAGATCGCGGGGAACCCCACGGGTAGCCAACCGTCTCCTCAAACGAGTGCGGGATTATGCCCAGGTCTGGGAAGATGGCAGAGTTACTCAGGAATTGGCCGGCAAATCTCTCGATCGGCTGGAAGTCGATCCCGCCGGACTGGATCGAATTGACCAAAAATGCCTCCTTACTATCATTCAGATGTTCGCGGGGGGGCCGGTTGGTTTGGAGACCCTCTCAGCAACTATTGGCGAAGAGGCGGAAACCATCGAAGATGTGGTGGAACCTTATCTCCTGCAGCAAGGGTTTATTCAAAGGACACCCCGGGGACGGGTGGCTACGGTTCGCGCTTATCAGCATCTCAATATTCCTGTAAATTCTTCTCACCAAGAAGGCGGGCAGGGTGACAGTTTGTTTGACGCAGCGGAGGATTGAACGAGACTTCTTTCAGTGATAAGTCTGAAGTACAGGAATAGATAAAACCTGAAACGGGCAATCTGTTTGAAAAGAGTAGTGAGGTGGTTGAATTTGCTGCCTTTGTCAGACAGATTGTCTTTTTCCGTAAAGAAAGTATTCTTTTTTCTCATGGTTTCCTTGGCTCTTCAAGCTGCGCCTTGTCAAGCCAAGGAAATTGATGTGGAGTTAGTATGGAAGTTTAAAGATGCCGGGTGGATTAAAGTTGAGGTGGAACAAGGGAATTATACCCTTAAAGAAGCTGGTAAAGATAAGCAGACAGCAATGCCTTTTCCGGCGGGTTCTAACCTCGAGCTCACCTGGGGAGGCTGGTCCCCCGCTCTGAAGAAAAACTATGATCCTTTTCAAAGCTGGAGCGGGAAAGAGCTGGAGTTGAATCGCCAAGGGGCATACGGATCCTTTCTCGTGCAAACTCCGGATGGTCAAAAGGTAAGCTATCGGGGGAGCCTGAAGATCCGTTGGGAAAATGGCGGTTGTAAGCTTATCAACCGGGTGGATCAGGAAGAGTATCTCAAAGGAGTTGTCTCCATTGAAATGAGCAACTCCTGGGCCGGGGACGGTTTGGAGGCCCTCAAAGCCCAAGCGGTAGCTGCCAGAACCTATATGGTGAGAAAAACCCGTACTGCGGCTCAGATTACGGACTCTCCTGATTATGATCAAGCTTATTCGGGAAGGAATGTAGAGGGTGCGGCCAACCAAGCCGTAGAAGCTACCCGGGGAGAAATCCTGGTGGACTCTATAACCTATCAGCCCATTGATGCCCTTTATTCTTCTCATAACGGCGGGTATACGGAACTTGCGGAAAATGTGTGGTCCAATCCGGATCCTCATTTTATCTCGCAGCCGGATCCCTTTTCCCAAGGAATCGGCGGCCCGGCCGATCGCTGGCGGTTTATTATAGGCGCAGATATTCTGGGGCAAGCCTTCGAAATGGGTCCCATTGCCAAAATTGAACTTGACAAACTCCCTTCAGGTAGGGTAAAAAAGGTAAGGATGCAGGACATTCATGGTAAACTTCATGAGGTGAGCGGCAGGGCTTTTGTGCAGAAATTTTACCCCTATGGCCGGCCGATTACCGTCCAAGCCTTTCTGGGCAATCTATTTACCGTCCGGCAAATACCTGGGGATGAACCTTTATTTTCTTTTGATCTGGGGGAATTAGGTGTTCCCTCCCGTCTGAGCGAACTTATAGAACGGCAAAAAGCGATGGAAGCCGGCTCCGGACCCCGTTTGAGCCGTATTCTAAGTACGAACCAAGGGATTCGGGATATTCCCGCTGCCCATGATGTCTTTGTTTTTAATGGCCGGGGCTGGGGTCATGGTGTGGGTATGTCGCAATGGGGAGCCTATCACATGGCTCAACGGGGATATACTTACGGAGAAATCCTGGCTTTTTATTACCAGCAGACGGATTTAATCAAACATTATTTATAAGATTCGCTGTGACTTTGTTCCAGAGAAAAAGGAGAATCATTTTGAAATTAGAAGATTTCGATTTTGAGCTGCCCGAGGATCGGATTGCTCAGCATCCAGTGGAACCCCGGGATTCTTCCCGTCTTATGGTGATGAATCGTTGGACTGGAGAGATTGAGCATCGTGTGTTTCGGGAACTCCCCGAGCTGCTCCAAGCAGGAGATGTCCTGGTGGTCAACAATACCAGGGTCATCCCTGCTCGGTTAATTGGTGAAAAAGAGGGTACCCAGGCCAAAATCGAGTGCTTGCTCCTCACCCGCCGGGACAAAGATGTGTGGGAGACCCTTATTAAGCCTGGTAAACGCTTAAAGGCAGGGCAGACTGTAGTATTTGGGGATGGCCTCCTGCGGGGAGAGCTCCTGGAGATTTTACCTGATGGCAATCGGCTGGTGAGGTTTAATTATCAGGGAATCTTTGAAGAGGTCCTTGATCAATTAGGGAACATGCCCTTGCCCCCCTATATTACGGAGCAGCTGCAGGATAAGGAGCGGTATCAAACCATCTATGCCAAGGAGAGTGGCTCCGCCGCTGCTCCTACTGCCGGTCTCCATTTTACGCCGGAGCTGTTGGAGCGTTTGCAGGATAAAGGCGTGGAAATCGTTGAGATCCTGCTCCATGTAGGGTTGGGAACTTTCCGGCCGGTCAAAGTGGAAAATGTGGAAGAACATACGATGCATTCGGAATATTACCGGGTTACCCCAGACGCTGCGGAGCGGATCAATCGTGCTAAAAGCCAGGGGCGCCGGGTCATCGCCGTAGGAACCACGGCTTCCCGGACGTTGGAGTCCGTGGCTGGGGAAAATGGCCGGATTGAAGGGAAGGAAGGGTGGACAGATATCTATATCTACCCGGGTTATACCTTCAAAATTCTCGATGGCTTGATCACGAACTTTCATTTTCCCAAGTCCACCCTGGTTATGCTGGTCAGTGCTTTAGCCGGCAGAGATCAGATCCTCAAAGCCTATCAGATCGCCATTGCAGAGGGCTACCGTTTCTATAGCTTTGGCGATGCTATGATGATATTGTAATAAAGGAAGTGACCCCATTGGCAGTTCGTATAGAAGTTCTCAAAGAAGATAACCGTACCCGTGCCCGCCTCGGCAAGCTCCACACTCCTCACGGAGTGATCGAAACTCCCGTCTTTATGCCCGTGGGAACCCAGGCTACGGTAAAAACTATGACCCCTGAGGAATTAAAGGACCTGGGAGCGGGCATAATATTAAGCAATACCTATCACCTTTTTTTGCGCCCGGGTCATGAGCTCATCCGTGAAGCAGGCGGCCTTCATGCTTTTATGCATTGGGATGGAGCAATTCTCACCGATAGCGGCGGCTTTCAAGTATTCAGTCTCGGTGACTTGCGCAAAATTACTGAGGAGGGAGTGGAATTCCGTTCCCATCTGGATGGTTCAAAGAAATTTTTAAGTCCGGAGATTGCTACACAAGTTCAGATGGCTTTAGGCTCCGATATCGTCATGGCTTTTGATGAATGCACACCTTATCCCGCCACCCGGGACTATGCCAAAGCTTCTTTGGAGCGTACGACCCGTTGGCTTAAGCGTTGCCAGGAGACCTTGACCACCACAGACCGGCAGGCTCTTTTTGGGATTGTTCAAGGAAGCATGTATGAGGATCTGCGCAAGCAAAGTGCGGCGGAAATCACTGAATTGGATTTGCCGGGCTATGCCGTAGGTGGCCTGAGTGTGGGAGAGCCTAAGGAACTGATGTATGAAGTTCTGGATTATACAGTTCCTCTATTACCTAAGGATAAGCCCCGATATTTGATGGGAGTAGGTTCACCGGATGCCCTGATTGAAGGAGTGATGAGGGGGATTGATATGTTTGACTGCGTTCTGCCGACGCGAATTGCCCGTAACGGAACCGCACTTACCCGTTATGGCAAGCTTGTGGTCAGAAACGCTGAATCAGCTCATGATTTCTCACCTATCGATCCCACCTGTGATTGCTACACCTGTAAAAATTACTCCCGGGCTTACCTAAGGCATCTAATCAAAGCGGATGAAATCCTGGGTTTGCGCCTGATGACCATTCATAACCTGCGTTTCTTAACCAATCTTATGAGCGAGATTCGGGCGGCCATTAAAGAAAACCGCCTGCCCGAATACCGAGAGAAGTTTTTCTATGAGTATGGATATTTGAAATAATTCGTTCAATAAGCAGGATTTATGGAGGGCTATGAGGAATAAGGTACACTAGAATGATGGACAATATTAAAAGGGGGACAATAAATTTATGGATCAAGGTACAATGACACTTCTTATTTACGTCGTAGTTTTTGGTGGTATAATGTATTTTTTCATGATCCGCCCACAGCAAAAACAAGCGAAACAAAGACGAGCTATGCTGGATAGCTTACGTGTTAATGATAAGATCATAACCGCCGGTGGAATCTATGGGAAAATCCGCAAGGTCAAAGAAGATTCTGTGATCATCCAGATTGCCGATAAAGTGGAGATCGAAGTGACTAAGACCGGTGTAGGTTCCGTCGAAAATCGTGACATTGTCGTAGAAAAAGAGAAGAAGGCAGATAAAAAGGATAAAGCAGAGAAAAAAGAAGAGGTCGTCGAACAGGAGCAGACCGCAGAATAGGACCCACAAGAATGTCCGACCTGATTACGGGTACAATATAGAGGAACGAATAAGCAAGTGGAAGTATCTGCTTGCTTATTTCATTGGTTGCTAGAAATTTGGTTTTGTTCAAAATAAATCTTTATGTCAGGTGGGGATAAATGTGACCTACGAAGAGCATATCCAAAGCGAATTACTGCGGTGGCAAAAGAAAATGCTGCGCCCACCGGGTTTGTTGGAAAAGGGATCGAAAGCAATTCAAAGTAAAGTCAACGGGCTCTACCCTAAGAAGTTTTTTGATACCCTGACGGTCACCATCAAAGGACTGGTTCGCGGGGTGCTCTTTGGTCTTGAATTTATACCCAAAGGCAAGCCCATTAAGCAGGCTGCCCTTATGGAAAGGGATCAGAAGGCCTTGGAACTGCTCAAGAATTACAAACGAGTGGCGGCGGCAGAAGGCGCCGGAACAGGAGCCGGGGGAATCATACTGGGTATAGCGGATTTTCCCGCCCTGATCGCTATTAAGATGAAATTTCTTTTCGAACTTGCTCATATCTATGGTTATTCCACTGAAAGCTATAAGGAGCGGTTATACCTGTTGTTTGTTTTCCAATTGGCCTTTTCCAGCCAGGAGAAACGCCCGGGGGTGTTCTACAACCTGGTGCATTGGGAGGAAACAGTCAAAGAATATCCGGAACTAAAAGCCATGGAACTTTTTGATTGGGAGCAGTTCCAGGTGGAATATCGGGATGCCATCGACCTGAGAAAAATGCTCCAAATGCTGCCGGGAATCGGAGCAGTGGTTGGTGCTGTAGCCAATTATGGTTTACTGGAGGATTTGGGCCATGTGGGCATGAATTGCTACCGGTTAAGGATTCTTCAGGAAAAAGGACTTATCCAAGTGGATTTATAAGCAAGTGGATTCAATAAGATGCGGCAAACAGTCTGGGGGAATTTTCATGAAATCGGTTACGGTAGCTGATTTGAAAGCGGACCCAATCGTTCAAGGCTATATCGAAGTGGGCAACAGAAATCTGGCAGCCATTGGATTTACGGAACACGGCTTGAGACATGTGGGATTGGTGTCCAATATTGCTTATAATATCCTGGAGAAATTGGGTTACTCGGAACGTGAGTGCGAGCTTGCGGCAGTAGCCGCTTATCTTCATGATATCGGCAATGTCATCAATCGAAGCGGACACGCTCAGACAGGGGCGCTGCTGTCTGCTCATATTCTGGAACGTCACGCCATGGCCCCTGAAGAAATTGCCATCGTCATTGGCGCCATTGGCAATCATGACGAAAGCGACGGCAACCCTGTCAGCAATATTTCCGCAGCATTAATCTTAGCGGACAAATCCGATGTGCACCGCTCGCGGGTAAGAAACCAGGACCCGGCCACCTTTGATATTCATGACCGTGTCAATTATGCTGTGGAACATTCATTTTTACGGGTTTACCCCAAAGATAGAGTTGCGTTGGAGATTACCATCAACACGGAAATTTGCCCCGTTATGGATTATTTCGAAATATTCTTGGCCCGCATGCTCCTTTGCCGTAGGGCAGCCAGTTTTTTAGACACTGTATTTGAACTTAAAATCAATGAAGTTAAGCTTCTTTAAAACTACGATAAAAACTACCTTTCATTGACACCGTGAATAAGCGAGGATTATAATTAGGTTTGGCATGGGCAAGTCCCAGGTAACAATTAAGGGAGGAAGTATGATGAAAAGGGGAAGTATCCTGAAATTAACAGCAGCCTTATTGCTGATCGTCATCGCCGTAGTATTCTCAATTCAGCCCCTTACGGATTCAGAAAGGGGAATTTCGTTAGGACTTGACCTGCGCGGAGGAGTTCACCTCGTCCTGCAAGCTGAACCTGGACCTGACGGTGCAGCTATTACAGCGGATGATGTGGAAAAGGCTAAAAGCATCATTGAGAAACGGGTCAATGAGATGGGGCTGTCTGAGCCGGTCATTCAGGCTGATTTAGATAAGAAGCGGATTATTGTGGATTTAGCCGGAGTTCAGGACCCGGATAAAGCGGTAGAAGCTTTAAAGACGACAGCAAAACTCACTTTTAAAGATCCGCAAGGCAATGTGGTCATTGAAGGAGGGGATTTGAAAGATGCCCGTGCGGGACAGGGAGAACGCAGTTATGTGGTTCATCTCACCTTCTCTCCGGAAGGAGCAAAGAAATTTGCAGATGTGACCAGCCGTAATATTGGTCAAAACATTGGCATTTACTTAGATGATCAGCTACTGCAAAATCCTCAAGTACAGGCTGCCATTACCAATGGCCAGGCTGAAATCACCGGGTATGCATCTCTGGAAGAAGCTGCTCAATATGCAGTCTTGCTTCGTTCCGGCGCATTACCTGTAAGCTTAAGCATTGAAGAGAAACGTACTGTGGGAGCTTCGCTGGGTGTAGACTCCCTGAATAAGAGTATCAATGCCGGTATTGTAGCTTTAGTATTTATTCTTTTATTCATGCTGGTGCTCTATCGTCTCCCCGGACTTGTCGCGAATATCTCTTTGATTGTCTTTACCTTAATTGTGTTGTGGGCCTTGAAGGGATTTGGCGCCGTTCTGACCTTGCCGGGCATAGCGGGGATACTTCTCTCCATCGGCATGGCGGTGGATTTAAACATTATTATTTATGAGCGGATTAAAGAAGAGCTGCGCCTGGGCAAATCCCTGCGCGCCTCTGTGGAAGCCGGCTTCAGCCGCGCCTTTCTGACCGTCTTTGACTCTAATATTACCACCTTATTTGCAGCGGCAACCCTCTTTTTCCTGGGCACAAGTTCCATTAAAGGATTTGCCATAACCTTGGGTATCGGTATTTTTGCCAGCCTCTTTACGGCCATTACCTTTACCCGGATGCTTTTACGCTGGATAGTAGGTATTAATCCGCGCATGAATACAGCTTGGTTTGGCGTGAAAAGGGAAAACGATGCTTCCGGAAAGAAAACCGGGGAAGCAACGCCTGCGACTCAGGCAGCTACCTATGAAGATGTTAAGGCATCCATGCCTTTCTATTTCAATGTAGTGAAACGCCGGTATATCTGGTTTGCTCTATCCTTAATTATGATTGCCGTCAGTTTGGGCTCCCTCTTCACTCAGAAGCTGAATCTGGGAGTGGACTTTACCGGCGGCACCATGCTTGATATGAAATTCAGTCAGCAGGTTACCCAGGAAAAGATCACCCAGGCTATGGAATCCGTAGGTCTGGAAGGACCGGTGGTGCAGCTTTCCGATAATGATACGTCGGCTTTGATCCGGACCTCTGCCTTGGAAGAAGACAAGCGCAACGAATTGCTCACCGCCCTGCAGACTCAGGTAGGAGATTTTGATAAGGAATCCCTGAAAGAAGACAAGGTCGGACCGGCTATCGGCCAGGAGCTGACCGAGAACGCTTTCTTATCTCTGGCTATTGCAGCAGTCTTAATGCTGGTGTATATTGGCTTCCGCTTCCAATTTGCTTATGCTGTATCGGGAATTTTGGCTCTGGTGCATGACGTGATCATCACCGTAGGGATATTCTCCCTGTTCCAATGGGAAATCGATGCGACCTTTGTAGCCGCTATCCTGACCATCTTCGGATATTCCATCAATGATACAGTGGTTATTTTTGACCGAATCAGAGAAAATGAACCTCGCCTAAAACGAGGGGACAGCTATGAGGACATGGTGGATAAATCCGTCTGGCAGATGATGGGGCGTTCGATCAAAACCGTCCTGACGGTTCTCATTTCCCTGCTGGCAATTTATATCCTCGGCGGCGAATCAACCCAAGGATTTGCCTTAGCCATGCTGATTGGTGTCATAGCCGGAGCTTATTCTTCCGTCTTTAATGCCAGCCAGATTTTGGTCGAGATTAAAAAAAGAATGAAGCCGAAAAGGGGCGGTAAGGCTGCCCGCACGAAAGCATAATCTTCGGCTTTTGCATAATCTAATATAAACCTAAAAATTCCGGGCTGGCTCCCGGAATTTTTATTACACCGGCAGAAGGCGGCTGATAAATTTGTTCCTGGATTTATAATATTATATAGTGCATTTTTTTCTATTCTGTACTATAATACATTCTAAATAGAAAATAAAGGAGGAGTGGGCATGAGGATGTCGGGAGCTCAAGCTGTCATTGAATGCTTGAAGCAAGAAAATGTGGAAATCGTTTTCGGATATCCTGGGGGTGCGGTCTTGACGCTTTATGATGCGCTTTATGAGACCCAGTTTCCTCATATATTGACTCGTCATGAACAGGGTGCGGTCCACGCTGCAGATGGCTATGCCCGATCGACTGGAAAAGTGGGGGTATGTATTGCCACCTCTGGACCGGGAGCTACGAACTTAATTACCGGGATCGCCACAGCTTATATGGATTCCATTCCCATGGTGGCCATCACAGGCCAGGTGGCAGTTTCTCTGATCGGGCGGGATTCCTTTCAGGAAGCTGATGTAACAGGAATTACCACGCCGATTACCAAGCATAACTATCTTGTCAAAGATGTCAGTGAATTGCCCAGAGTGTTTAAAGAGGCTTTCCATATCGCCCGGACAGGCCGACCCGGCCCGGTCTTGATCGACGTTGCCAAAGATGTGTTTGCTAAGGAGCTGGACTTTCACTACCCTGATAACGTCCACTTGCGGGGATATCGCCCGATTTTTGAAGGGGACGCTCAGATCATTGCCCAAGTCGCTGAAGAACTGAGCAAGGCCCAAAGACCGCTGCTCTTTGTGGGTGGCGGGGTAAATCTGGCCGATGTTTCTCCAGCCTTAAGGGAGTTTGTAGAATACACCCGCATCCCTGTCATAAGCAGTCTTATGGGCTTAGGCTGTATTCCTGATCAACACCCGCAGAATTACGGTATGGTGGGCATGCACGGAACCTATGCTGCCAACATGGCGACCACCCATGCGGATTTGCTGATTGGCCTGGGCGTGCGTTTTGACGATCGGGTCACGGGCCTTGTGGCGGATTTTGCCTCAAAGGCGAAAGTGATTCATTTCGATATCGATCCTGCTGAGGTTAATAAGAATATTATCGCCAATATTCGTGTTGTAGGGGATTTAAAGTGGTCCATACCGGCTCTGTTGAATCAAGTGAAAGAGAGAGCTGCGGAAACATGGATGGGGTCCAATAGGGAATGGAAAAAGCAACTGGATGAATGGCGGGAGGATAATCCCCTGACTTATCTTCCCCGGGAAGGAATGATTATGCCTCAGCATTTAATCCAGCGAGTCAGCCATTTTGCGGCAGAGGATGCTGTCGTCGTTACGGATGTCGGGCAGCACCAGATGTGGGCCAGCCAATTTTATGAGTATAAACGCCCCCGGACGTTGCTCACCTCCGGTGGTTTGGGAACCATGGGATACGGGCTGCCCGCGGCTTTGGGAGCCCAAGTGGGATGCCCCGGCCGCCAGATTGTCTGTTTTTCGGGTGATGGCGGTTTTATGATGAACTGTCAGGAGTTGTCGACGTTAGCAGATTTGGACTTGCCGGTCAAGGTATTTATTCTTAATAATCAGGTCCTCGGTATGGTAGCCCAATGGCAGCGGATGTTCTATAATGGACATTACTCCCACACTACCCTGAAAGGGCGTACGGATTTTGTGAAACTGGCGGAAGCGATGGGTGTCACCGGCTTGAGAGTCACGGAACCGCAGGATGTTGACATGGCTATTCAAAAGGCTTTCGCAATCAAAGGGCCTGTAGTCGTGGAGATTCGGATTCCTGCTGACGAAAATGTACTGCCCATGGTTCCGGCGGGAGGGCGTCTTGACCAAATGATTATGGGAGGGTAAGGCATTATGAGACATACATTAGCCGTGTTGGTTGAGAATCGCCCCGGAGTATTGACTCATATCTCAGGATTAATCAGCCGGAGGGCCTTTAATATTGAAAGCATTGCCGCAGGGTATACGGAGGAACCCGATACCACACGCATCACGGTTGTTGTTCAGGCTGATGAAATGGAACTGGAACAGGTGGTCAACCAGCTTTCCAAACTGGTCGATGTGATTAAGATAACGAATTTAACCGCAGCGGATTCCATTCAAAGAGAGCTGGCTATGATTAAAGTGAAGGCCAGCAGCGAGACCCGTTCCGATATTGTGGATATTGTCGATATTTTCCGTGCCAAAATCGTCGATGTGAACCGTGAGACGATGGTTATTGAATTGACAGGAGAAGAAACCAAGATTGACGCTCTTTGTGAAGTCCTTAAGGATTACGGTATTATTGAAATTGTCAGGACTGGAAAAATAGCTTTGTCACGGGGACCTATCCCAGCAAAACATGGATAACCCGGAATGATAGTTAAGCCAAATTACCAATCGGTTGGTAATTTGGCTTTTTAAATGTCGGAAAAAGAGGTGGATCGAGTGGCTGTAGAGAATATTCAATCAAGTGGAAAGGGAGAGCGGCATCTAGTTTATAATGCTCAGAGGAGTTGGGGATATGAATCATGTGAAGAGCAAATATATCTATTTATTCTTTGTTATTACTGTTCTAACCACTCTGGTCATCCTTGGCTGTTCGTCAAGGCCCAATGAAGCGCCAGTACCGCAAAAACCTACTATCAATGAGGAAATTCAAAACCAAGAACCAAGGGAAGAACAAGAACCCATCGAAAAGGAGAGCGATAAGGATGTGAGCCCTCCTGAAGCCGATAATCCATTAGAGTCAGGAAATGACCCTTTAGAATCTTTGGAGCCTACACAGCCTTTACCGCCTGCATCGCTTTCACCAGCCTTAAAATCGCCTATCCCTATACTCTATTATCATTCCATCGACTATGAAGAGGGCAATGAGCTGAGAGTACCTCCTGAGGAATTTGAAGCTCATATGGAGCACCTTTCCCAAAACGGCTATGAGAGCGTTACCCTGGATGATCTCTATCAGTATTTTTATGCAGGGAAGGACCTTCCGGAAAAGGCTTTTGTCTTGACCTTTGATGATGGTTACGAAGATAATTATATTCACGCTTTTCCTATTGCGGAGAAGTATGGATACAGCGGAACGGTTTTTGTAGTGACAGAATGGATTGGGGGAAAAGGATATTTAAACCGGCAACAATTGCTGGAAATGAACCAGGCCGGTTGGCAGATTGAAAGTCATACTGTGACCCATCCTTATTTGGATAGTATTTCTACAGAACAAATCAAAGAGGAGCTCCTCACTTCCAAAGAGGTTCTGGAAGAGTTGCTTGGTAAGCCGAAAGTCGCTTTTGCTTATCCCTATGGAGTCTATGACTCTTCCATTATTGAATTATGCCGGGAAACAGGATATAAAATGGGGCTGACCATAGACAGAGGGTGGGCCGGACCAGAGGATCCCTTTCGAATGAAGCGCGTCTATTGCTATGCTCAGATGGGCCTTGATGAGTTTAGGAGAAGGGTTGAAAATGCCAACTATTAAGTTTAAATAATAACTCAAAGAACGATGGGAAATTTTACAAAATAATATGACGGACATCTCACATATTTGGAGAGCGGACATATCTTGTAATGTAACCAGATATTACCAACTCGAAAGGGGGATAAGAATATGGCATTCGGAGCAGGTGGAGCTTGCGGACCTAACTATTTACAAGGAATCGCGGTGGTTGTAGTAATCATTCTCTTATTGATCGCAATGGGTATCGTATTCTAAAGATTTTATGAATTTAAAGGAGGGTACTTTATGTACGGTTTAGGATATGGAGCAGGTTTTGGCGGCGGCGCTGGCTTTTGCGGCGGCGGCGGAAACTGGGGTGTTGGCGCAGGCATCATTGCTATTGCCATCTTGATTCTTATCGCTTTGGGCGTAATCTTCAACTAATAAAACCAGATCTGCACAGTGAGCCTCCTCATTCGAGGGGGCTTTTTCGCACTTTGCGGCCGATGAGCGGCGCGGGCGTGGGATATGCTGAGCATGCAAGAAAAGCCGTGGAGATATCCAGCGGCCTTTCTTGATAGTACTTATAATGAAGCTTATAAGAAGAACAAGAAATAAGAAGCACTAAGAAGGCTGAGCCCTGGAGCGGTTTACCACCACCAGCGACGCCGCCAACCAAACCAACCAAACCAGGGGAACCCGAAACCAAAGCCCCACCAGGGGAAACCCCACCAACCCCACATAGTCCAATTCCTCCCTTAAAAAGATTTGTTAGTGTCAATACAAGATATGCATAAATGGTGTAATATGCCAATTGTCCAGGAATATATTTCCTGTCAGGTTTATTTACCATAATACGGGAGATACTAATTCAAAATGCTGATTAGAAAGGGGGGCGGGCCTTGGCCTTTGTGGTTCTGATCTTATTGGAATGGTTGCTCTTGCTGGCGGCCGCATCGGTGTTCATAGGTGGAATCCGGGGGGCCTTGGTTGCAGCACTCATCTTAAGCGGAATAGTTTGGTATACACATCCGGATAATTTTTGGTCGCTGGAAGTCCCCTTTTTAATCGGGGCATTAATAGGCATAGGTGTGCTTTGGTATTTTGTAAAAAAAGCGGGGCAAAGCAGTATCGTGGCAGGTTTAGCCGGAGGGATAGCCAGTCTGGTTATCTTTGGCGCTTTTTTCACCCCTCTTTTGGCAGTAATAGTTTGGGCTTTAGTTGTAGGTACAGGGTTAATTCCTAAGATTAAGCTGAAAGAAGTGGCGTGGGGAGTTTCGCCGATGCTCTGGCGTGCGTTGCTGGGGATATTGTGTATTGTCATAGGCAATCTGATGATTTGAAAATGCGATATTTTTTTCTTGTCATTATTAATCAATTTTGTTATTCTGAAATAAGTTAATGTCAAAATTCTTTGGACTGACAGCGGCTCGGATGGAGGACTTCACTGGGAAGTCCTTTTTATATCACTATCAGAAAGTATAAGCTTGCGCTATATACTTTCTAAGCATAAGGGCAACCAACGACTTCGCCTTTTTGGGGGCGAGAAATATAAAGCTCGGCGAAGCCGGGTTTTCTTTATAATAATAAATATCCACAAAAGTGGCAGGGATAAGCTATAATATTGCCTATGGAGGTGGAGCATGACCAAAAGAATATGGACAAAACCACAACCCCTTCCTGGGTTTAAAGATAGTAGAAGCCCGCTCCCCCAACGATTAGGGATTACTCCGGTAGTGGCAGACATTCTCAGGCAGCGGGGCATCGAGGCAGAGGAGGAAATCATGGAATTTCTCAGACCTTCTTTGCTTAATTTAAATTCTCCGTTTGCCTTTCGAGAAATGGCTAGGGCTATTGAGCGTTTAGAGCTGGCACGGGCTCAAGAAGAAAAAATCCTTATCTACGGCGATTATGACGTTGATGGGGTAACCAGCACGGCTTTGCTCTATAAAGTATTGACAGATTTGGGGTTTAAGGCGGTCGCCTATATTCCCAGCAGGATGGACGAAGGCTATGGCTTACATAAGGATGCTATAACAAAAGCTTTGCAAGCCAATGTGAAGGTGATGATCACTGTGGATTGTGGCATTACCGCCGTGGAGGAAGTGGAGTATGCTCGGTCTCAGGGGATAGATATTATCCTTACCGACCATCATGAGCCGCCGGATAGTCTGCCTCAAGCTTATGCCATTCTGAATCCCAAGGTTAAGGATTCAGGATATCCTTTTCGGGACTTAGCCGGAGTAGGAGTAGCGTTTAAGCTGGCTCAGGCCTTGTTGGAGAGGTTAGAAGAGGGAAAATCAGGTGCTTATGCGGTCCTGGAAATCTTAGATTTAGCAGCTTTAGGTACCATTGCTGATCTTGTCCCCTTAACCCATGAGAACCGCATCATTGTGGCCTATGGCTTACGCCAGATGGAGAATACCATTCATCTGGGACTGCGTACTCTTCTTGAGGAGTGCGGTCTGTGGGGAAAACCGCTTAAAGCCGGGCAAATCGCCTTCATGGTGGCGCCGCGTATTAATGCTGCAGGCCGCATGGACAGTGCCCGGGCCGGATTGGAGCTGTTGCTCACAGGTCATGAAGAACGGGCTGTTGAGCTGGCACGGTTTTTGAGCCGGGAGAATACCTTGCGCCAGGACACCGAAAAGGAAATCTTTGCTGAAGCGGTGGAGATTTTGGAGAAAAACCCTATGCCACGGGTGATTGTTTTATCAGGAAAGAACTGGCATCATGGGGTCATCGGCATCGTGGCCTCCCGCTTGGTGGAGCGCTACTATCGCCCGGTTTTCCTTATTGCTGAGGAAGAGGAGATTGGGAAAGGGTCCGCCAGAGGGATTGGGGGCTATCATGTATTGGATGAGCTCAAGGCTCAAGCAGAGTTGTTGGAGAAATTCGGCGGACATAGTCAGGCCGCCGGCTTCTCGTTAAAACTGGAAACTATCCCCCTGCTTCGGGAGGCTTTGAATCAGGCGGCCTTACACCTTCCTGAGGAGATGTTCTATGAACGGATTCGTGTGGACCAATGCGTCCCTTTGGAAGTTCTTGATGCCTCTTTGCTGCATGATTTGGAACATCTGGCCCCTTTTGGATTTGGCAACCCCAGCCCGGTGCTGGCCGGAAGGGATTATCCCCTCTATATGGCCGACACGGTGGGCAAAGACCATGCTCATTTAAAGTGTATGTTCGGACCCCAAGGGGAATGGGAAGGAATAGCCTTTCGCAAAGGGGAAGAGTTAGCCAATATTTTGGGTTCGGCAACGGTGGATGTTGCTTTTGGTTTGGATTGGAATACCTTTCGTGGCGCCCAGAGTATTCAGCTGATGATCAAAGATATTCAGCCCCAAGCCTCATGGCAGGAGGAGCATGACCGATTCCTGGCCGGGCAGGAGATTGCCTTGGGTCAGGAGGAAACGGCTGCAAGTGGCCTATATCCTCAAGAACTGGAAATTATGGATTGGCGAAGCAAAAATCGGGAAGAATGGAGCAAAACCCTGGAAAGCCGGGGGGACTCCGTTGCTCTTTGGGATTTTACCGGGATAAGCCCTCAAGGGCCAGACGCAGATCACCGGGCACCATGGGCTGTAGTCATAGGGGTTCCTCCATCGTGGCAAAGGGTTGCGGATATGATCAGGCAGGTCCGGAACAGCGGTGGACAAGGAGTGATCCTGGCTGAAAGTCAGATTGATCCGCTGGTTCTGAAGGAGCGAACGGGTTATTTAGCGCGGGAAGATCTTGTCCAAATGTACAGAGTATTATATGATTTGGCTATTAAGAATAATCCGTTTACCTGGGTGGCAGAGGAAATTCCCCTATGGCAAGCACAGGCTGGATTAAAGATCTTCGAAGAATTGAATTTGTTCCGCTGTCTGCGCTATAGCTCCGATACCATCCATATCGAGTGGATCCCGGCCCAAAAGAAGCTGGACCTGGAAGGAGCGCTGCGTTTTCGCGGGGCCAAAAGCCGCTGGGAGGAAGCCATGGCGTTTAAAGAAGAATATTGTACGATGCCGTGGCCGGAGTTTAAGAAAAGGCTGGGCCGGTACTAATAGTAGAGAACTAAGCAGTGAAAGGTGTGAAGGCATTGGATTTTGATAAGTACATACGCGTTATTGATGATTTCCCCAAACCCGGTATTTCTTTCAAGGATATTACTACCCTGTTAAAGGATGGAGAAGCTTATCGGGCAGCGGTTGATGCCATCGTTGAGCGGGTCAGGGAATCTCAACCGGATCTGATTGTGGGACCGGAAGCCCGCGGCTTTTTGCTGGGAGCTCCGGTAGCTTATGCCTTGGGCATTGGCTTTGTTCCGGTGCGTAAACCGGGCAAACTTCCGGGTAAAACAGTGAGCGAAACCTATGAACTTGAATATGGTAGTGATACGTTAGAAGTTCACGCTGATGCCATTCAACCGGGACAACGGATCGCGATTGTCGATGATTTGCTGGCGACCGGCGGCACGACTTCCGCCACAGCCCGTTTAATTGAAAAGACCGGCGCCCAGGTGGCAGGAATGAGTTTTTTGATTGAATTGGGCTTTCTGGAAGGCCGTAAGAGACTGGAAGGGTATGAGGTATTTTCTTTAATTAAGTATTAAAAGCGGTCACAAGAGAGGAGCAGGGTAATGACGATAAGCGAGCTCATGGAAAAATTGCATAAAGCGTCTCCAGAAGGGATCAAGCTTGTGGAGAAAGCTTATTCCTTTGCTGAAGAAGCTCACCGTGGGCAGCTTCGCAATTCAGGAGAAGAATATATTCAGCATCCTCTGGAAGTGGCCAAGATCCTCTTGGAACTGGAAATGGATGAGGCTACCATTGCGGCGGCTTTCCTCCATGATGTGGTGGAAGATACCCATTACACCAACGAAGATATAGAAAGAGAGTTTGGCTCTCAAGTAGCTATCCTGGTCGATGGCGTCACGAAGCTGGGGCGAATCGAGTACAAGAGCAAGGAAGAGCTTCAGGTTGAAAACCTGCGCAAGATGTTCCTGGCTATGGCTAAGGATATTCGGGTGATTTTAATCAAGCTGGCGGATCGTCTCCACAATATGCGGACGCTGAAATTTCATTCTGAAAAAAAACAAAAGGAAATCGCTCTGGAAACCCTGGAGATTTTCGCTCCTTTGGCCAACCGGCTGGGTATTTTCCGGATTAAATGGGAGCTGGAGGATTTATCTTTCCGCTACTTAAAACCTCAAGAGTATTATGACTTATCGGAAGGAATTGCTTTAAAACGGGCAGAACGGGAAGTACAGATCAATGAAGTCATCAGCCAGTTATCCAAGCGCCTGGCTGAAGTAGGCATCAAAGCGGATATATCAGGCCGTCCCAAGCATTTTTACAGTATCTACCGGAAAATGATCAATCAGCACAGAGAGCTCAGCGAAATCTACGATTTAACTGCGGTTCGGGTGATCGTGGATTCTGTGAATGATTGTTATGGTGCCCTGGGAATCATTCATACGATGTGGAAGCCTTTGCCCGGCCGGTTTAAGGACTATATCGCCATGCCCAAGCCTAATATGTATCAGTCTCTGCATACTACGTTGGTAGGAGCCCATGGAGAACCCTTTGAGATCCAGATTCGTACCTGGGAAATGCATCGTACTGCTGAATACGGCATTGCCGCCCATTGGAAATATAAAGAAGGGGCCGGCAAACCCGTCGGCGGTAATTTTGAGCAGAAGCTGTCCTGGCTGCGGCAGATGTTGGAGTGGCAGCATGATTCCCCGGATGCCGGGGAATTCATGGAATCACTCAAAATAGACCTGTTTGCCGATACGGTTTTTGTCTTTACGCCCAAGGGAGATGTGGTGGAGCTGCCGGCGGGCTCCTGTCCGGTTGACTTTGCCTATCGGGTTCATACGGATGTAGGGCACCGCTGTGTAGGGGCTAAGATTAACAGCCGCATTGTCCCGCTGGAAACCAAATTGGCCAATGGGGATATTGTGGAGATTCTGACTTCCAAGCAGAGCAATGGACCCAGCCGGGATTGGCTTTCTTTCGTAAAAACATCTCAGGCGAAAAACAGAATTCGTGGGTGGTTTAAGAAGGAAAAGCGGGAAGAAAATATTGTCCGCGGCCGGGAGGGAATCGAGCGGGAGGTGCGGAAGCTTGGCCTGGATCCAGCTCAAGTGCTTAAATCCGATCTTCTCTTAAAAATCGGTAAATCTTATAATATAACTAATGTGGAAGATCTCTATGCCGCCATGGGAGACGGCGCCGTTACCGTGAATAAGGTTCTGGTGCGCTTAAAGGAAGATTTGACCAAGGATGAACGGGAACGGCTTCAGTTGGAGGCCCTGCAGCAGGGAGAAGGTAAGCCTTCCAGTGGCTATGGGAAGGCGAGCCAAGGGGTAAGGGTCAAGGGTGTGGACAATATTCTTGTGCGCTTTTCCCGTTGTTGTAATCCTTTGCCCGGAGATGATATTGTTGGTTATATTACCCGGGGCAGGGGGGTCTCCATCCATCGCCGGGAGTGTGATAATGTCAAAGCTCATTCTCAGGAGGAGCAAGCCCGGATGGTGGAAGTGATTTGGGATACGGAAGTAGAATCCATTTATCCGGTGGATTTGGAGATTTTCGCTTTAGACCGGCCGCGGCTGGTTACCGATGTGATGAATGTGGTGATGGAGACCCGCACGAATATCTTGGGGATCAATGCCCGGGTGGCCAAAGATAAGAATACCCATATTCAACTGAGTATTGAGATTCGCAATTTGGGACATTTGTATAATGTGATGCAGAAAATCCGGCGGGTTAAAGATGTCACATCTGTGGAGCGGGTACATTTAGGAGGGCGTTAAGTTTGCGCAGTGTTGTTCAGAGAGTGACCCAGGCCTCCGTTACTGTGGAGGGAGAGGTCGTTGGCCGGATTGGAGCCGGATTGTTGGTGCTGTTCGGAGTGGGCCGGGGAGATACAGAAGCGGATCTGAACTGGATGGTGGATAAAATTGCCGGACTTCGGCTTTTTGAAGATGGAGAAGGGAAGATGAATCGCTCGGTTCAGGATGTCGGGGGCGAAATCCTCATGGTCTCTCAATTCACCCTTTATGGAGATTGCCGCAAAGGCAAACGCCCCAGCTTTGCCACGGCAGCACCTCCCGAGACGGCTGGAGAGCTTTTCCAGCAGGCCGTGGCAAAAATGCGGGGCTATGGGCTTCATGTGGAAACAGGGGTTTTTCAGGCTGAGATGCAGGTAGCCCTGGTCAATGATGGACCGGTGACCTTGCTTATCGATAGTGAGAAGAATTTCTAAGTTCAATGAGAAAGCATAGATTAGGATGGAGGGATGGACATGATTGAGTGTCGCGCGGTAGGAGCTATGGGGGCTAATTGTTATCTGGTGAGCTGCCCTGAGACCAAGAAGGCAGCCCTTATCGATCCGGGAGCCAATGGGCCCGGAATTCAGGAATGGGTGGATGAGAGAGGGGTTCAGGTGGAATATATTCTGCTTACTCATGGACACTTTGATCATATCGGTGCGGTGGATAAATTGCGTGAACTTTATCAGGCCAAGGTAGGGATTCATAAAGAAGATGCCGTGATGCTGACCAGCGGTGCCCATAACCTTTCCCGAATGCTGGGAAGATCCTATGAGTTTAAGCCGGCGGATTTTCTGCTGGAAGATGGTCAGATACTGCAGGTGGGGAATCTGAATCTTACCGTGATCGCTACACCTGGGCACACCCTGGGTGGGGTCTGCTTCCTGACTTCTGAAGGATTGCTCAGCGGGGATACTCTGTTCGACGGTTCCATCGGACGAACTGATTTTCCCGGCGGGTCTTATGATGAATTGATTAAATCTGTGGTGAAGAAACTGCTTGTGCTGCCGGAGGACACTAAAGTCTACCCTGGTCATGGACCGGAGACCACGATCGGGAGGGAAAAGCGGGAAAACCCGTTTTTGCAATGAAAATAGTTTTAAGAAGCCATACTTTATCCCGCTCCGAACTGGAAGCGGGTCTTTCCTTAAGCCGGGCCTTTTTCCCTGAGGCACAGATCGAAGTTGAGGACCTAAGCGGAGAAAATAATGCCGCCGGCTGCGGGGTGGGGATTATTCACATTGATATTCATTATCCCGATACTCCCTGGCAGATTGAAGGGAGTTTTAGGGGTCTTAGCTGCGGGACCAAGTTAGGGTCTGGCAAAAGCTCGGTTATTCTCAATGAGGAGCAAATAAAATTTATTTTGTCCCATCCTTATGCAGGAAAAGAAGATAAGCGGAAGTTTTTGCTGAAGAGGGGACTCTTGTCACTTCTTGCCCAGGTGACAGGACACACTCCTCCCTGGGGAATCTTAACGGGAATTCGCCCCAGTAAAATTCTTCATCGCTTAAAAGAGGCAGGATACTCTTCTGAAGAGAGAGCGGCATCACTGGGGGAAGTGTATGCTATTCGTGAGGATAAGTCACAATTGCTTCAGGAAGTGGTGGACATTCAACAGCCCTTTCTGGAAGATATGAAAAGCCATCCCCAGGATGTAGCTGTATACATAGGGATACCCTTTTGCCCTACCCGCTGCTCCTATTGCTCCTTCCCTGCCTATTCGTTAAAGCAGGGCAGAGAGCCTCTGGAGCATTATCTGCAGGGGTTAGGGGAAGAAATCAGGACGGCAGGAGCATGGATGAAGGCTGGAGGACTCACAGCCGACTCCCTTTATCTGGGCGGAGGAACTCCCACTATACTCACGATTCGGGAGATGGAAGGCCTGATCGCTTTAATGATGACTCATATTCCCCATAGAGAGGCTGGGGAATTTACAGTAGAGGCCGGGCGGCCCGATACCTTGTCTGAAGGGAAACTTTTGGCTCTCCGTGCCAGCGGTGTCAATCGGTTGAGCGTCAATCCTCAAACCATGCATAATCGAACTCTGCAACGGATCGGTCGTGCCCATACTGTGGAAGATATAATTAAAGCCTATGAACTTGCCCGTGAGATTCCGGGCTGGGTGATCAATATGGACTTGATTATGGGGCTGCCTGGAGAAGGGGCTAAGGATATCCAGGAGACTTTAGAGAGGATCAGGGCACTGGAACCTGATAACCTTACCGTCCATGCCTTAGCTATTAAACGAGGCTCTAAAGAGCATGAGCAGGGTTCAACACAAAACCTGGGCAGGGAGTTGGAGGGAATGCAGGAAGACATCATGGCCGCTGTCCGCTCTATGGGGATGGAGCCCTATTATCTCTACCGCCAAAAGCATATCGCCGGCAATCTGGAGAACATCGGCTTTGCCAAGCCCGGCTTGGCATGCCGTTATAATATTGGCATCATGGAAGAGCGCCAAACGGTCATCGGCCTGGGAGCGGGAGCTTCCAGCAAAATCGTTGATCCCAGGGACTTTTCCCTGGTCAGTTTTCATCATCCCGCGAACTGGCAGGTTTACCTGAAGCGATGGCGGGAGACCCAAAGGAAGAGAGAAGAAGCAGAAAAATCTTTGGCTAAACATTTACATCCGCTTTACTAAGTCATTCATGGGCTATAATCAAGCATTTACATTCCGGCGCTATAATCAAAACAAGACTATGACTAATGGCTTGTTCTGAGTCATCGGCCAGGATGAAGTGAAGGAGGCTTGATTATGAAGATTTGTGTCGTCGGCGCAGGATATGTGGGCTTGGTCTCAGCCGCGATTCTGGCTGACTGGCAGCATAATGTGGTATGCGTTGATCACAATGAACAAAAAATTGAGGACCTTTTGGCTGGTAAACTGCCGATCTTTGAGCCGGGGCTTCAGGAATTGGTGGAACTTAATAGGCGCAGGCAATATCTGCGCTTTACTGCAGAAATGGCGGAGGCACTGAGGGGATGTGAGATGATCATCGTCGCCGTGGGAACTCCCCCTGCAGAAAACGGACATCCCAATCTGGAAGACTTTTGGGCGGTAGTCAAAAGTTTCCGGGAGAATGTGGGCAATAATGTGATCGTCATGATCAAAAGCACTGTACCGGTGGGAACCGGTGAGGCGGTTTCCCTGTATTTAAATGAAAAGGTCAGTCATACATTTTCCGTAGTCTCTGCACCGGAATTCTTGCGTCAGGGAACAGCCGTCCATGACTTTCTTCATCCCGACCGTCTGGTTGTGGGCTGTATGTCACCGGAAATCAGGGAGCAAATGAAGGAACTGTTTCAGCCCTTGGATTGTCCTAAGGTTTTCACCGACTGGCATAGTGCGGAGATGATTAAATATGCTTCCAACAGTTTTTTGGCCTTGAAAATTTCTTATATCAATACCATTGCTAATTTATGTGAAGCTGTGGGAGGCAATATCCAGGATGTGGCTGCAGCGGTCGGTCTGGACCACCGCATTGGTCAGGCTTACCTGAAGCCGGGAGTAGGCTTCGGGGGCTCCTGTCTGGCTAAAGATACCCAGGGGCTGATCGCTCAGGGTGAGGTTCACGGTGTCAATGTCTGGATGTTCAAGGATGTGCTGGAGGTCAACTATGAGCAGCGGGTACACATTGTTCAGCGGCTGACCGAGGTGCTGGGCAACCTGAAGGGCAGAAAAATCGCCATCCTGGGTCTGGCCTTCAAAGCCAATACGGATGATCTCAGGGACGCTCCTTCGGTAACGATTATTGCCCAGATTATCAAACTGGGAGGACTGGTCAAAGTCTATGATCCCGTTGTGGATAGTTCGAGCTTGCCTAATATCATTTCTGTAAGTACTGCGGACAATCCCTATGCAGCATGCCAGGGCGTCGACGCCGTAATTGTGCTGACGGAATGGGAGGAATTCCTGGATCTTGATCTGAAGCGTCTGCAAAAGAGCATGAATGCCCCTGTATTTATCGACGGGCGTTATCTCTTTGAACGGAAAAGATTGCTGGAGGCAGGCTTTTTCCTTCCCGAGCGGCCCTCTTCCAGCGAGTGGCCTGTCGTGCAAAGCATGATTTCAGCCCGTTAAACTCGAAAAATCTGACCGCTGGGGGCTGGGAGCTGCTCATATATTTAATTTGCCGTATGGTAAAAGCGTGTTGCGGATACTCACTATGCAATCCCAACACGCTTTTATGCGCAATTAAACAACTCCCTAAGCTGACTGAACCGTATCACTATATTTATCCAGTACAAATCTGTAATCCCTGAGCAGCCGGTCAAAAATAGTGTTCCAGGACTGAGACGATGCATGGGCGAGAGCATTAGCGGCAAGTGCTTCTCTGAGTTCGTCCTGATCAGCCAGCCTGATCATCGCCTCCGCCAGACTTGCTTCATCCCGGGGGGCACACAGCAAGCCGTTCTGCCCGTCAACAACATTATCGGTAACGCCGCCGCTTCTGACCGTAATTACCGGCAGACGGGAGGCCATGGCTTCCAGAACCACATTGCCGAAGGTCTCCGTACTTGAAGGAAAGACAAAGGCATCACAGGAAGCGTAAAGGGAGGACAGTTCCGCTCCCTGGAGGTAGCCGGTAAAAAGGACATTCCCGTCGGACTGCTCACGCATATCCTGGGCATAGGGTCCGTCCCCGGCGATGATGAAGCGGATTTTCTCCTGGTGGGTTTGGTTCACCTGCTTAATGCTTTGGGTCAGGATATCGAGGTCTTTCTCCGGGGCAAGGCGGCCTACGTAGAGGAAGAGCAGTTGTTGGGGCCGGCTGATGAAGCGGCGGCGAATCTCTTCACGGCGATGATGCGGGCTGAATCTGACAGAGTCCACTCCTCTGGCCCACAGGGCCAGATTTTCGATTCCTTTGGCGGCAAGAACCTGCATGGTTGTTTGGGAAGGACAGAAATTCATCGCACAGGAATTATGGAACCACTGGAACAAAGCCCAGACCATTCCCTCCAAATATTCCATTTTATAATAGCTGAGATAGGCATCGAAGTTGGTATGGAAAGATGAGACCACGGGAATCCGGCGCTCCTTAGCGTAGCGCAGGCCGGCAAGCCCGATGCCCAAGGGGTCGGTCAGATGAATGAGGTCAGGGCGAAAACGGTCGGCAATTCCCGCAAGCTTGGTATAATTAGGCAAGGAAAGGCGGCACTCCGGGTAGAAAGGCAGGGTCACGCTTTTAAAACGGGCCACGGGAGAGGGGCAAAGACAGGTGAGACCGGAAGGCTCCCTTTCATATTGGGGAGCAAAAAAGAGGTGTTCTGTTTGCCGGTTTTTCAGATAATCCCCTAACCTGCCCAGAGTATTGGTAACGCCATTGATTTGCGGCAGGTAGGTATCTGTAAAATAAGCGATTCGCAAAACCTTCCCTCCTCATAGTCCTTTTATGAAAAGTATAAAATATAAGTGCAAAAGGAGTTTTATGTATTTGTAAACTGGAGTTGAAATTTGCCCGCAAGACTATGAGTTTTAGCAGATTTTACTTAGGCTTAACCTAATCGGGCTTTTAGTTTATGATTAGTGTGCTATTTTAAGATTGACTAAGTCTCCGGGTGGCACCGGACTTTGATGGGCCGGCTCTCCGGCCGCTTTTTTATGGGCTTCAATCTGTTTAAGGAAGCAAAAAACACCTGTTGGACAGTGGAGCCCGCAGAAAAATTTTTTCTTTTTATTTACTTATGTTTAATAATGAATTAACATTAATAGTGTAATATTCTTTTATCGCCAAGGAATCACAGAAACCGGACATAGACGGTGAATTGGCAGGGGAGGGGTATTTATGTTTCATGACAGGAAAGAGAGCAGGTACAGAGATTTAAGGCGGGCGTCTGGAGAAAGATGTTCAGAGGGCCGGGCCCCCATGTCCTGGTATCGGTATCATTATTATAAAGAGTGAAAGCGGGTCTCCTGACGGCAGTTAGGACTCGCTTTCATTTTTTATACTTTCAGAAAGTATAGCTTCGCTGCCTACTTTCTTCCAGCATAAGTGCAACCAACGACTTCGCCGTTTTGAAGGCGTGACTAAAAGGAACGGCGAAGTCGGGTTTTCTATATAGGGCAACACGCAGATCAAGTCGGTGAGGAGGGCGATTATGTACAGCATCACTTACGGAGAGGTGACCTTCGAGGAAATGTATCAGCTGATCAGAAATTACACGGCTCACGGCAGCAAAATCCAATACAAGCTTGCCGTTGGGACGGACAGTCAGAATTTCTCCTATACCAAAGTCCCGATCACCATCGGGGTGCACAAGTTCATCAACGATGTGGGCCGGGGCGGGATTTTCTTCTCGGAGATCAGAAAGGTCAGGAAAATCACCAACACCAAACAGAAGATCCTCTTTGAGACCGGTCTGAGTTTGGAGTATGCTCAAAAGCTCCAGGAACGCTTTGAGAAGGATAACATCTACTGCCCTATTGCCGTCCATGTGGATGTAGGCTACAACGGCCCTACCGCCCAGTTCATGGATGAAGTGGTGGGCTGGGTCAAGTCCTGCGGCTTTCTCTGCGAGGTTAAGCCCAACTCCTATATGGCTTCCAGTGTGGCCAACAGGCTCTCTAAATAAAACAGAGTCTGACAACTCCATATTAAATCCTGACATCAAAATCGGTAAGGCGGGAGGAAGGATAATATGAAGAAAGTATTTGTACTGGATACCAGCGTTTTGCTCCATGACCCCAAGGCAATGTTCTGCTTTGAAGACAACGAGGTGGTTATCCCCTATGCCGTTCTGGAAGAGTTGGAGCATAAAAAAAGATTGCTGGACGATGTTGGGCGCCTGGCCCGTCAGGTCATCCGTTATTTGGATCAATTGCGCGAAGGGGGACAGCTTGCTCAGGGAGTTGCTCTGCCGGGGAGAGGAAAACTGAGAATTGAGCTGAACCATTCTTCAGGAACGATTCTGCCCCTTCTTTCCGATCTTTCTCTGCCGGATAACCGGATTCTCGCCGTGACCCTTAATCTGGCCAATGAAGATGAACGCCCGGTTATTCTGGTTACGAAGGACATCACGATGCGTGTCAAGGCGGATGCCCTGTCCGTCCAGACCGAGGATTTTTATAATGATAAAATGAACCTTACTCCCTTGGATGAAGAGGTTATGGTCATAAATCTTAAGGATGACGAAGCGGCCGAGCTTTATGAAAAAGGCTCACTGCCCCTGGCAGACAAGAAAGTGCCCAATAGCTGCGTTAAAGGAGTTCTCACCGATCAGATGGAGATTCCGCTCTTGGTCGCCAAGGACGGAACCAAACTGGTCAATATCTATAAGCGCAACGGTAGTTCCTGGGGCATTTTTCCCAAAAACATCGAGCAGATCTGGGCGCTGCATATGCTCAACGATCCGGAAATCAAGCTGGTCAATCTGATGGGACCGGCCGGTACAGGCAAGACCTTGCTTGCTTTAGCCAGCGCTCTGGAACAGACCCTTCATCAGGAACTCTATACACGGATTCTCTGCGCCCGGCCCATCGTTCCCTTGGGCAAGGATATCGGCTATCTTCCCGGTCTGAAAGAAGATAAAGTGCGTCCCTATATGCAGCCCATCTATGACAACCTTGAATTTTTACTGCGTCCCAAAATGAGCAGGCAGCGGGATAAAAACGATGATTTCATAGTAGACAGTGCCATTGACATGCTCAGGAAAAAAGACCAGTTGGAGATCGAGGTTCTCACTTATATTCGGGGACGCAGCATCGCCAACCAGCTGATCATTATCGATGAGGCACAGAATCTGAATGCTCATGAACTGAAAACCATCATTACCCGGGCTGGAGAAGGAACTAAAATCGTGCTCTGCGGCGATCCGGATCAAATCGATCACCCCTATCTGGATAAGGAAAGCAATGGTTTGGCTTATGTGGCTTCCCGCCTGAAAGGCCAGGCTTTCTATGGTCAGGTTGTTTTAGTTAAAGGGGAACGCAGTGAACTGGCCACCCGGACGGCTGAACTGTTGTAACGGCTTGAATTTTAATAAAACTTTTATCTGAACTTTACAAAGTACTCCCCTTATCTTAATAATCCTCAGGTAAGCTAGGATTAGAAAATAGAGATAGTGCTGGGGGTAATATGTGGATACGAACCCATTATTTCATGGCTAAGTCAATTCATAGTTATATCAAAGAAAAGTATAAGGTATCGTTGCAGCTTGACCAGCTTCAGTATGGCAGCATCAAACCTGACCTGCTGCCCAAATATTGGGAAGGATCTCATTATTATGAGAGCTGTTCGGGAACCTGGCTTGCGGAGGTAGCCCAGCTGCTGGGGGAGCAAAAAAAACGCTCTATCCGCAATTTCAGCGATAAACTGGGAGTAATCCTCCATTTCACGGCCGATTTTTTCTGCAGCGCCCACAACCTGCCCAACCTGAGGGAAAACATGTGGGAACATCTGCTCTACGAACTAAAGCTGGATGTGGCCTTCCGTCACTTTGAATCCTTCCGCGGAATTCAGTGCTTAAATTATGACGACCCCTACGACCTGCTCACCTGCTGCCGCCAAGATTATCTCTCCGGTCAACCGAGCCTGGAAAGAGACATTCATTATATCTATGCCGCATCCCTGAGCATTACCGACCTGCTTGTTACTCAGGCACTGCTTCCCGTAGCCAAGCCCTTGATGTTGCTCAAAGACCTGCCGGAGAGCTCCTGATTTTCAGGAGCTTTTTTTGCAACCACTCATTGACAACCATAAAAAAATAACCGCTTCAGGCAAGCGGTTGCAAGGACGAGAGCGGCTTCGCTCCCATCTATAGTAAAAGTAGGAAGAAGAATGTAGAAGAATGCTGTCAATTAAAAGGTTAACATAGAAGTATTAACTGCCAATGAATGCTATGTAAGATTAAGGTTAAATAATGCTTTGTTCAGCGGACTCAGAAAGATTTTACGGAAGCTTTAGAATGGGTCCGTGCTCAATTTACAAAAGAACGATAAAATAAATGACGAGCATGGGAGGGATAATAGTGTATAAAGTCACTGAACGATTGCGCGGGGGAGAGCTTTTCACTTTCTATTGGATTAATCATGTGCTGCGTTCCTCTTTTGGTGATTGGCTGATGCCCAGGATCACTCACGCGGGAGGAGTCACCGCCAGTGTTTTGTGTTCATTGTTCCTGCTTTTGAGCAAAACGCCCTTTTGGCATCAGACCGGTGTTCATTTGGCGTCCAGCCTGCTTATAAGTCATCTGCTTGCCAATATTCTCAAGCGCTTTGTTCGCCGGCGCCGTCCCTATCAGGCCCTGGAGGGAGTATTGACTGGAATCAAGCCCCTCAAAGATGCCTCCTTTCCCTCCGGACATTCCACCGCCATCTTCTGTATGGCCACTGTGCTGGCCTTGGCAGTTCCGTCCTTATTGATTTTTTTCTATGGCTTCGCCTCAGTTGTTGCCTTCTCCAGAGTTTATCTGGGCATGCATTATCCGTCGGACATTATGATCGGTGCAAGTTTGGGGACGATAACGGCGCTGTTGATGGGGTAGAAGTTGTTTGGTTTCAGATGGATGTATCAGAATTATGATTGGACAGGCAGCTTTAGGGCTGCCTGTTTTTGGACGCAGCAACAAATGATAGTTAAGCTGCTTTCTCTGCGGACTTTGCATATCTGGTTATATATGGCATAATAAACTTAGTCAATGTAATGCTTGATGATGAGGAGTGGAAACCGATGGCTGCTGACCAAAATACCCGCGAAGTGCTGACAGATCTCAAGAAGTTATTGCTCCCGGCTATTAGCGATCGGCGCGTCAAAGTTTATCTATTGGGTTCTTGGGCACGAGGAACTGAAAAAAAGAGTTCAGATATAGATATCGGGATTTTTCATCCTGCTTCACCTGGACCGGAGTTTTTTGCGCAGCTTCGCGATCTTGTGGAGGAGTCAACGGTTCCTTACCGAGTGGATATTATTGATCTGGTTCATGCGGATCCGGCTTTCCTTGAGAAAGTCCATAAGGAGGGGATAGTGTGGAGCGATTAAGCCTCATGCTGTACTGATGCGTCTGTGGCTTAGTGAATTGCAAAGACGAACGGCAAATACGATGAGTGAGGAGAGATAAACAGCCTTATATAAACGGCCAGACAACCCTGCCCTGAATCATTCAGGGCAGCGGTTGTTTTTCATATGCACTATCAGGAGGTATAAGTTTGCGCTATATGCTTTCTAAGCATAAGGGCAACCAGTGACTTGCCTTTTGTGGGGTGTGAAAATTAAGCTCGGCGGAGCCGGGTTTTCTTTAGCGTCTGCGAACTTTTTGCCTGGGTAAATACTCTTATCTATAGAAAGAGAGGTGGCAGAGTGGAACAAAAGATTATGAACAGGGTGAAACAGGCCCAAAACGGCGATAAAGAAGCCTTGATTCAATTGATCATGAGTCAGAAGGAGGACTATTATCGTCTGGCTTATGTTTATATGAAAAATCAGGAAGATTCCCTGGATGCGCTGGAAGATATGATTCTGAAAGTGTTTGAAAATATCAGGACGCTTAAAGATGCCGAAGCCTTCTTTAACTGGAGCAAAACGATTTTAGTCAATTGCTGTAAGCAGAATTTGCGGAAGAAGAACAAAGTTATCCTGCTCCAGGAGCTGCCTGAAGAAGCCTATGAAGAAGCGTATAGTGTACACGAAGAGCGGATGACCTTTGAAGCCTATTTAACCTCATTGAATCCACACTATCAGGAGGTTCTAAGGCTGCGGTTTTTACTGGATATGGATTATCAAACCATCGCCGATCTATTGAAAATCCCTCTGGGTACGGTGAAATCAAGAATGCACACCGGATTGCAAAAGCTAAAACAAAGGATGGAGGTGGAGCAGGTATGAAGAATGTTGAAGAATTGTTCGAGGAGGGCAAGGCTCAAATGGACCGCATCCAAGTGCCCGATGAACTGGAGATGAGACTGCGCAATGCGCTGGAAAAGGCGGAGCCCAAGCCCCAGCCCCTGTTCTTTTATCAACGTCAGGCCAGGCAGTTCAAGATCGCGCTGGTTCTCGTTCTTGCTCTGCTCATCGGCTTTAATTATAATGCTATAGCCTCCTACGGCAAACAGCTTTTCGGCTATGATCAGGTCATGGACGGAACTCTAAGGGAACTGAATGAGCTGGGCAAAGGGCAGCTGATCGGTAAAAGCCATACCTTTCCTAATGGGGTGTCCTTAACGGTAGACTATGTGATGCTGGACGAAAACCAACTCCTTCTTTTCTATACGGTAAAAGCTCCTGCAGGAGATGTAACCAATGCTTTATCTCCCTTTATGTCTTTGCAGAACTTATTCGGAGAGAGCCGGTGTATAAGTTCCCAAGGGAGAATCAACGAAGAGGAGTCGGAGGTAAAATATATTGCCAGCTTTGAGCCGCCATCGAGCTTGGCAAGAAAACTAACCCTTAATTTTGCTCTCAATGGACAAGGAGTAAGTACTCCTGCTGAAATTACCTTTGCCTTGGACCGCAATACGGCTATGGGACACACTATAAAGAAAGATCTTAATCAAACCATTGTTGTGGATCAAACGGAACTAAAATTCCAGTCCATTGTGGCTTCCCCTACCCAAACGGTAATTAAGGGAGCGGCCCAGAGCATTTTTGGCTTAGCCATAGATACCCTTAGTGGTGAACGCTTTAGGCCAACGGATATCAATCTCCGCTTAATTGCCAATGGCGAAGCGATAGAAGTCAAAGGGAGAGGGCTGAGTACAGATATGAAAGGGATTACCTTCCATACTAATTTTGATGCTCTGCCTGCCTCTTTGCATGAGCTGAAACTGGAATTGGTGAGCTTTAGTGCGGATCATGATGTGAACCAGCAGTATAGTTTAAACAGGGAGGAGAAGCCTCAAGTCCTGGATATGCTCGGACAGCAGGTCGAGATTAACCAGATTGAGACAACCCATGGAGAGACTTTGCTCACCCTAACCAGTGAAGAGAGTGTGGTTCTGACTAAAGTCTATCTCCTGGCCGATGGGCAGCAGATTGCTTTAGAAGAAACCATCAATGATGATTATGTAAAAAGCTCAGACGGTACGATTAAGCATCAAAGGACTCTGCGCTTCCTGGGAACGGGGAAGGATCTCCAACTGGATGTCAGGCGGATGACCTATAGCAAAAACTATAATAAAGTGATCAATATTCCCTTAGACTAACTGAATTCGCAGCCAGGATAAAAAACGTATGAGTCGATTGTCCAGCAATGGCTGGGCAGGTTTATTGATTATTGTAAATTGGTAATTATAGAGGCATACTATGGGTGGAACTCCTCATGGATGTCTCTTTTTGTATCACTAAAAAGTTTTTATGGAAGAAGGTCTGGCTATGAGCGATTGGTTAATTCCCTATATTAACTTTAACGGCAATTGTGAAGAAGCGGTGAAGTTCTATCAATCGGCAATAGGTGGAGAAGCGCAAATTCTCCACTACAAAGATGCCCCGGCTAATCCGGATTTTCCCATCAGTGAGGGTAGCCAAAACCTGGTCCTGCATGCCGAGCTCAGAAAGGACGGACATGTCATTCGATTCGCAGACAATTTTCCCGGCACCCCCTTTAGCCAAGGAAACGCTATTTCCTTTGCCCTGGAATTGCCTACTGCAGAAGAGACTCGCAGGATCTTCACCGCTCTATCCCAAGAAGGAGAAGTCGAGATGGATCTCCAGGAAACTTTCTTCAGCCCTCTCTATGCGAAATTTACGGATAAATTCGGAGTTCATTGGCAGCTTCATTGTAAAAAGTCAGGCCCTTTTTCCACCTGATAATGGTATAATGGCAGTATGAAGAATTCTTTTCATAAAAAGACGGGGAGGCATAGTGTGAAGGAGCCGCAAATCATTTACGAAAAAAGAAAACAGGCCTATGAAGACTTAAGTAAAAAACAGAAGCGAACAGCGAATCAGTTAAGCAACTATCGGTTGTTTTCTTTCTTATTGGGCTTTTCTGTCGCTGTTTTACTATATCTAAAAGTCAGTGGCGTCTTAGGAATAGTGGTGGGGATTCTCACCCTGGGAGTTTTCCTGTACCTTGCTTCACGTCATCGCTCTGTCCGCACCCAATTGCGCTACGCGGAGATTCTCACCGGCCTTAATCAGAAAGGAATCCAACGGTTGCAAGGAGAATGGGTAAAGTTTAAGGAGCAGGGGGTAGAATTCATTGAGGAAAAACACCCCTATGCTATTGATTTGGATCTTTTTGGACAGGCTTCAATTTTTCAATGGATTAATTCTGCCCAAACTCCCTTGGGGAGAATTGCTTTAAGCGAAGTCCTCAAAACTCCAGCTAAGAACCATGAGGAAATACTAAAGCGTCAAGAAGCCATTGCGGAGCTGGCCCAAAATTTAGGATGGCGTCAGCGTTTTGAGACAGAAGGAATCATTGCCTCCCAGCAATTTCAGGCCGTGGAGCCCTTTATCCATTGGGCAAAGGAAAGAGAAGAAGCTTATTTAAAGCCTGTTCTCAAGCTGGCCGTAACGGTTCTTCCCGCCATAACCTGCATCATGGGAGCCCTCTATGTGTTTTGGAGTGCCGTTCCCTGGCAGGTTCCCGGACTATTGGTTGCTGTCCAAATCCTGCTGCTCCAGTTATATAATAAAGAGCGTTCCAAGGTTCTAGCCATGGTGTATAAGCATGAAGCCAGTTTAAAGACCTATGCCGATATGCTGAAGCAGCTTGAGAAAAAGAAGTTCCGCACAGAGGAACTTCAGAAGCTTCAGAACATTTTGCGTGACCAAGAAGGGCGATCTGCCTATAAGCAGATTCAGAAGCTCTCCAAGATAGTGGAGCGGATCTCCAATCGTGACAATGCGATGTTTATCTTTATCAACATTCTTTTGCTTTGGGACTATCATTGCATGATAGCTCTTGAGGAATGGAAGAGCAAATCCGGAGGCCTTTTGCGCAGCTGGCTGGAGGTTATAGCGAAATTTGAAGAATTATCCAGCCTGGCTACCATCCCTTTCGAGAATCCGGATTGGGTAGTCCCTGAGATAGTAGAAAAAGGCAATGAACAACAACGGGGAATAGCCGCCCGCCAAATGGGCCATCCTCTGCTTACCCGTAAACGGGTGACCAATGATTTTACCCTAAGGGAGCCCTCGGGAATCGCTCTTATTACCGGCTCCAACATGTCAGGGAAGAGTACTTTTTTACGCACTGTGGGGACGAATCTTCTGCTTGCCTATACAGGTGCTCCGGTGTGTGCCCAAAAGTTCCGCTGCTCTATTGTGGAGATATGGACCTGTATGCGTGTCAGCGATAATCTTGAGCAAAGCATTTCCTCCTTCTATGCGGAGATATTGCGGATTAAGCAGATTGTGGAAGCAGCAGAAGGGAATGAACCGGTGTTCTTCTTACTAGATGAGATTTTCAAGGGAACGAACTCCCATGATCGTCACCAAGGAGCTATCGCATTAATTCAGCAATTGCAGAAGAAAGGGGCATTGGGGCTGGTATCGACCCATGACCTGGAGCTGGGTGAGCTGGAGAGGGAAAGCAAGGGCAGGATCAAAAACTACCACTTCCGGGAGTACTACCAAAACAAGGAGATCCACTTTGATTATACCCTCAGAGAGGGAATATCCACCACACGCAATGCTTTATACCTGATACGTCTGGCAGGAATTGAGATTAAAGAGGATTAAAAATCTGGGCTTTGATAATAAATGCGTTAATTTCGTAATGTTGGTCTAAAAATAAAGGATTTAAGGATTTAGAGTTAGAATAAGTGAATATTTGGTATAATTGCAGGAATATTACTGCTAAAATGGAGGAGCTCATGGATGTTTTTGTAGCTCGTCAGCCAATCCTGGATTCCCAGGGTCATATTCACGCTTATGAACTTCTTTTCAGGGAAAGCATGGACAATTATTTTAAGAGCGGCGATGGGGACTCAGCCACCAGTTCCCTGATCTCCAGCAGCTTTTTTCTCATGGACTTCAATAAGCTGACCATGGGCAAACCTGCCTTCATCAACTTCACAGCAAATTTGCTTAGGGAAGGGATGGCCACTTTACTCCCCAAGAACCAAGTGGTCATTGAGATCCTCGAAGATGTGGAGCCCGATCCGGAAGTTGTAGCAGCCTGTAAGAGCCTTAAGGAAAAGGGCTATCAAATCGCTTTGGATGATTTTGTGTTCCGGCCGGATTATCGCTCTTTGATTGAACTGGCCGACATCATTAAGGTGGATTTCCGAGCCACTCAGAGCTATGAATTGCAGGCCTTGATCAAACGATTGAATGAACTCAATATACGTTTCTTAGCTGAAAAAGTAGAGACTCTGGAGGAATATAAGAAGGCCAAGGATTTTGGTTATGGATTGTTTCAGGGGTATTTCTTCAGCAAGCCGAATATTGTTCAAGGTAAAGATATTTCCTCAAATAAATTGAACTACTTGAGATTGTTGCAGCAGGTCAATTCTCCGGATGTAGACATAGACAAACTGGAAAAAATCATAAGGGCGGATATCTCCCTTACCTATAAATTATTGAAATTTATTAATTCCTCCGCCTTTGGTCTGAACTCTCAGATCTCCTCCATTAAGCAAGCCTTGACCCTATTAGGACCTAAAGAAGTGAAAAAATGGGCCTCAGTCATCGTGATGGGTAAAATCACCGATGGAAAACCCGATGCCCTTGCTATCCAATCCTATGTCAGAGCCAGCTTTGCCGAAAAACTATCCGCGAAGGTGGGCTTAGGGAGTATGGATTCCAATGCTTTCTTATTAGGGCTTTTCTCCTTGATCGATGCCTGCCTGGATCGTCCCCTGGCCGAGATTCTTCAGGAACTTCCCATCGAAGTGCCGGTAAAAAATGCTCTTTTAGGGCAACCCAATGGGTATCGTTATCTGCTGGAGTTGATCATTGCTTATGAACAAGGAAATTGGTCTGTGGTAAACCGATTGCTCAATAAGTTCAGTATCAAGGAAGAATGTGTTCCTCAGTATTATTTGCAAGCTTTGCAGGAAGCACATGAATTGAACCAATAAGAATAAGAATCAAAATAAGAATCAAGAGTAGAGAACCTTCACCTCTTGCCTTAGGGCAAGGGCGGGGGTTCTTTTGATTAGCAGAGAGAGCTTTGGTTTTTAATATTAATGGTACATTATCGAGTAAGGACACAGAAAAGATAGATGGGTTTGCTACACTTATACCTGAGGAGGGAAGCTGGATGATCAAGATCCTTTTGGTGGAGGACGATCTGCAGTTACAAGAGATCATTGAGGATTATTTCACCGCCAAAAGTGCCGGTGAAATCGAAATGGTCTGTGCGGCCAACGGAGCCGATGGGTTGGAGAGCGCTCAGGAAAAGGACTATGACCTGGTGCTGCTGGATGTGATGCTGCCGGAAGTGGATGGTTTCACTATCTGCCGGGAACTCAGGCGTCACAGCGATGTCCCCATAATGTTCCTGACGGCCCGCCAGGCGGAAGGGGACAGACTTCACGGTTACGGCCTTGGGTGTGACGACTACATGATAAAACCCTTTTCCCTGGCGGAACTCTATGCCAAAGCCAACTCTTTGGTTCGGCGGGCCAAGGGTATGGTACGGGATGACCTGATGAGCGTGGGGGGAATCAGCCTCGATCCTTACAGGGGCACCGTTTCGGTGGACGGAAGAGTGGTGGAGCTGGCCCCGAAAGAATACGCCCTCTTAAAATTGCTGATGGAGAATGCCGGAAAAATCGTCACCCGGGAGACCCTGCTGGCGAGGATCTGGGGCTATGATTTTTCCGGGAATGACCGGGTGGTGGATAACCATATCAAAAAGCTCCGGCAGACGCTGGGAAAAGGGGCGGAACAGATTAAAACCGTGGTGAAAAGCGGCTACCGTCTGGAGGAGAGAAAATGAAAAAGAAGATCTATCTGCGTACCTTTAGCTGGCTGATGGGGATTTGGCTGGTCTTTATGAGCGGTTTTTCAGTGTTTGTCTTATCCGTGGAGAAAAACGAAATCAAGAGAGAGTTTATGGAGCGTGCCAGGACCATCGGTGTGGATGTGGAGCGTATTATTAACGATTGTCAGGGCAGTGAGGATAAAAAGGTCGCCATCCAGAAAGAACTCAACTGGAAAATCAACTCCTTGACTTCTTATCAAGGCTATGAAGCCGCCGTTTACACTGAGGAAGGAGAGCTGATCTCCAGCACCAATGAGTATTGGACCTGCCAATATACATCTCACCGGAAAGGGAATACCCACTATATGGGCTATGCTGTGCTTGATCCTAAGAAGTGGTTCAGTGCCGAAGAAGTTGCAGAAATGGAAGAATATTTGTATGGGGAGCATCATCCGGTAAAGGTGGGGGATCTCTGGCGTTATTCTCTGGATATGGAGGGATTCTGGCTGGATGGGGCCGAGGTCATTCCGGATACGATCAGGGTAACGAAAACCGTGGCGGACACCTTTAATGAGCAGGGGGAGGTTACCTCCGGCGGAGGGAAGAGATTAGGTGTTCCAGTCTACCGATCCAATTATGTGGATGCCGGTGAATTGCCCTATTATGAACATGGAGCCCTACAAGGGAATAGTGTCTTTACTCCTGACGGGAAAATAAGATTACGCAGCGATGAGCGGCAGACCGCCTTGCGGGAAGCTTTGCTCGATAAACATATCTTTGAAGAAGTCATCGAGGCAGCTATCGCCAATTTTATGCAAGCTCCGGCCATCGAGGTCAGGGAGGGCTTCACTTACCGCTTTATCACCCCTTATCCTTATCAAAGCATGATTAACTCTCAGGATGGTGGCAGCTATACCAGTGAATATTGGATTGTAACGGCCAATGAATTTAATATTTTGACCGGGGTCTTGCCGATCCTGAGCGGGGTCTGGATCGGTTGCTTCGCAATCTTTGCCTTTACTGCCGGAATTCTTTCGGCACAGACCTGGAAAACCTTCCGCAGCCGCGAGGAGCTGGAACAACAGCGTCGGGACATGACCCAGGCTATCGCTCATGATTTAAAGACGCCGCTGGCTGTTATATCCGGTTATGCGGAGAACCTGGCTGAGAATGTCCACACGGAAAAGCGGGAGCACTATGCAGCGGGGATTCAGGAGAATGTCCGGCGCTGCGACCGTATGGTCAGGGATATGCTGGAACTCTCCCGCATGGAGAGCGGCGGGGTAAAGCTGGCTTTGGAAGAGGTTTCCTTACGGGAAATTACCGAGGAGATGATGTCGAGGTATGAGGATGTTTTTTTTACTAAAGGAATTATTTGGGCGATAGATGGCAGAGCCGGAATCAAGGCGGACAGGGAGCTTATGGAGCGGGTCCTGGATAACCTTGTCAGCAATGCGGCCGCTCATACGGCGATAGGTGGCACGGTTCAGGTAAAGATCACCGAAAAACGGTGGAGTATTACGAATACCGGTTCCCCTATTCCGGACGAAGAGCTTCCCCGTATCTGGCAGGCCTATTATAAGCTGGATCAGTCGCGAACGGGCAGCGGCTCAGGTCTTGGGCTTTCCATCGTTCGCTCAATCATGGAGCTGCATGGTTTCCAATATGGGGCGGAAAATACGGAGGCAGGGGTGTGTTTCTGGTTCGAATGGTAAAGAAAGCGAAATAAGGAGCTTGAGCAAACAGAGGAACCTTGGTAAACTATCCCTATATAGTATTAAAGCCATCAAAGAGGTGAAAGAGCCTATCGACTTTGCCTTAATAGATTATTAGCTTAAGAGAAAGGGGCCATAAGCTATGAAACTGGCAGAAGCACTGATTTTACGAGCCGATTATCAAAAAAGAATTCAACAGCTGAGAAACCGGCTGGAGCATTGTGTTAAGGTTCAGGAGGGAGAAGAGCCGGCGGAGAATCCTCAGGTGTTGTTAAGTGAGATTGACGCTATCTTCAAGGAATTAACTGAACTTATTCAAAGGATCAACAGAACCAATTGCCACATCAGATTTGATGAGAAGCGGACCCTGGCCGATGCTTTGGTGGAAAGGGATCTATTGCTCAATAAGAGGGGGATTCTTGCTCACATTGCCGAGAATGCCGCTATCAAACACGACCGGTTCAGCCGCTCCGAAGTGAAGTTTATCAGCACCATCGATGTAGGCGAGACCCAAAAGCAAGCGGACCAATTGTCGAGGGAATTCAGAGAACTGGATACCCGGATCCAGGGCATGAACTGGACTATTGATCTCATGGAATGATTATTGATAATGAATAATCTCAGTGGTAGCTGATTTGGCAAAGGTGAGTACAAACCCGCCAACTGGGTGAGTTGGGTTGATGGTAGTATGGGGGCAATACTGGTGGTTCGACTCCACTCTTAACAAGTCAGGCCCAGTAATGTGACACCGGTACGACTTATTGTGATTGTAACCACCGCGTACTAATTTGCGAATTCAGTGAGGGCGGGTATGGGGAAATAAAGGCATACAAAAAAAGATCGGAGGGTACCGAGGGTACTCCGATCTTTTTTTGTATAGTGAAGATGCTCTAAATGGCAAGACTCTTTAAGGTGTGTACCATAAAGTTACAATTCGTAAATTTTAATTTAGTCACAGAAGGTGTATAATAAATTAAGAGCTATTATTGAGAAGGGGGAAATATCGTGGAGACTGAGAAAAAGGTTATAACAAATCCCGGTGGAGAATACAGCGTGGTATTGATACCCAATGATATGATAGAGAGCCTCAAAGAAAAGTTTGGAAACGATGTGCTCTGGATATATGATGAAGAATCCCAAGAATTAACTTTGATAAAGAAGCCGCAGTCCTACACAGACGCATTATCAGGTTTAGGTGCTGAAATGTGGAAACAAGGAGAAGGAGGCACAGAATTTATCCGTCGGGAGAGGGAACAGTGGGACGATTAGAGGATAAGATTAAGCAATATGATTGTATCGCAATTGATACAAATTCTTTTATCTACCTCATGGAGAGAAATCCCATATTTTTTAATGTTGTACGAGAACTCTTTAATTCGATTGAGTCCGGTACTGTCTATGCTGTTTCTTCAATATTACTGATGACAGAAGTGTTGACTAAACCACTTCGTGAAAGAGATAAAGTGCTCGTCAATCGTTATATGGCTTTTATAGGTACATTTCCTAATTTGGAGCTAAAAGAAGTTAACAATAAGATCGCATTTAAAGCTGCAAAGCTTAGAGCAGCTTATGGATTGAAGACTCCGGATGCAATCTTTATAGCCACAGCTATCCAAGAAAAGGCAAAGCTTTTTGTTACCAATGATGTAAGACTTCAAAAGGTAGAGGGAGTCGAGACTCTTCTTCTAAACGATTACCTCGATTGAAACTATATGACTTAATATGAAAAAATAAGATCGGAGCTGCTCCGATCTTATTTTTGCTTCGTTGCTTTGTCGATATAGCGGTCTGATTTGTTGGGACTTTGGGTATTATCGTCGGCATTGGGTGCATGAGTGCGGGTTTTATCGGTTTGCTTGTCTGACATGATCAATAACCTCCTTGCTTTGTCTTTTAAGTTTTCCCTAAATCATCCTAAACATGTAAGTATCATTGATTATAATGGGGTTATTATGGTATCTCATTGGATAAACTGTATAACAAAACTGTATTTGACGCATTGACAAATGATCATTCTCTCGTTAAGATGTTGTAATATAACACGTTTACATAGTTCGAGCTATCATGCTTAAAAAGCATTATGCAACTTAAGTTTCTGAGAAATTCTTGGGAAGAGACTGTGCATCATCTCTCGGCAGGGAAGGCTGGCCTGGACTGAAACCAGCCTGGGAGACGCTTAGGAGGACACCCCAAGAACAGAAATGACAGCGGTTGGTCTCGTTATCGACTAAAAAAGTGGGCGGAGCCTTTCAAGGAATCCGCCAATAAGGGTGGCACCACGGGAGCTCTCGTCCCTTGCTTTACAGCAAGGGAGGGGGCTTTTTATTGTTGCACTTTCAGAAAGTATAACTTCGTTGCATACTTTCTTCCAGCATAAGTGCAACCAACGACTTCGCCTTTCTGGATGCGTGATTATAAGGCAAACAAGTGCGAAGACAGTGTCTTCGAGCGAAGCCGGGTTTTCTTTAGCTTACATATTTGGAATAGATTCCAGGAAGGAGTTTAAAATTATGGCTATTCAACGTCCGAAAGGAACACAGGACTTGCTGCCCGGAGTGGTGGAACAATGGCAGGACCTTGAAGAACAGATCCGGAAGATCTGTAGGGAATATGGCTATCAGGAGATTCGTACTCCTATCTTTGAAGCCACGGAGTTGTTTCAACGAGGGGTGGGTGAAACCACGGATATCGTTAATAAGGAAATGTACACTTTTCTTGATAAAGGAGATCGTTCCATTACCCTGCGCCCGGAAGGGACAGCCTCGGTGTGTCGTGCCTATGTAGAGAACAAGCTCCATGGCGGGCCCCAACCCGTAAAGCTCTACTACATTGGCCCCATGTTCCGTTATGAGCGTCCTCAATCGGGAAGGTTCCGGCAATTCCATCAGTTTGGGGTAGAGGTTCTGGGAGTGGATAAACCCATGGTGGATGCGGAGGTCATTACCCTGGTGTGGGATTTGTACAGCCGTTTAGGGTTGAAGGGATTGGAAGTTCATGTGAATTCCGTCGGCTGCCCGAGCTGCCGTCCGGAGCATAAGAAGAAACTCCAGGAATTCCTGGCTCCCCGCCAGGAGCAACTCTGTAAGGATTGTCAGTCGCGCTTTGAGAAAAATCCCTTGCGGATACTGGACTGTAAGAACCCAACCTGTCAGGAGATCACCCAGGGAGCACCGACGACCCTGGATACTCTATGTGAGGAGTGTGCAGAACACTTTAAGGAACTGCAGAGCTTACTGAGTGCCGCTGAAGTCGTCTATAAAGTCAATCCCCGCCTGGTGAGGGGACTGGATTATTATCGTAAGACCGCTTTTGAAGTCCTGGTAGAGGATATAGGTGCTCAAAGCGCCATCTGCGGAGGGGGCCGCTATGACGGCCTTGTCCAGGAAGTAGGCGGGCCTCCGACCCCTGGTATCGGTTTTGCCATGGGAATGGAGCGGGTACTGGCCGCCCGGAAGCTTGCTCAGGGAGAGCAGGAAGGGGAAGGAAAAGAGTATTTGATGCTGGTGGCCTTAGGGGACCAAGCCCAAAGGGAAGGTTTCGCCATCGTCAGCCGTCTGCGGAAGCAGGGAATGCCTGCCGGAATTGACCTATTAGGCCGGAGCCTTAAAGCCCAGCTTAAGGCAGCCGATCGGGTTCAGGCTCACTATGCTGCCATTCTCGGGGAAGAGGAACTCCATAAAGGAATCATTATTTTGCGGGATCTCAGGCTGGGAGAACAGGTTGAATTACCGCTTCAGGACTTTGAAGAGGTTGTGTGGAAGAGATATAAGGAGGATGGAAATTAATGACCTTATTAGCTGAACGAACAGAATCAGGAAGTTTGAGATTAAGCCATGCCGGAGCAGTGATTCATCTTTTGGGCTGGGTACAGCGCCGCCGGGACCATGGGGGAGTTATCTTTGTAGATCTCCGCGATCGCTCAGGGTTTGTACAGGTTGTATTTAATCCTGATATGCCTGATTTTGCTGCCGCAGAACGCCTGCGCTCAGAATATGTGGTAGCCATTAAAGGAAAAGTGCGCCCCCGTCCTGAAGGAGCGACCAACCCCAATCTGGAGACCGGGGAAATCGAAGTGGTGGCTGAATCGTTGACTATCTTAAATGGAGCCAAAACACCGCCTTTCTATATCCAGGATGATGTGGATGTGGATGAGATGGTTCGCCTTAAATATCGTTACCTTGATCTGCGCCGTCCGGAAATGCAGCAGGTTTTCAAGATTCGTCACCAGGTTACCCAAGTCATGCGGAATTTCTTCGACAGCCAGGGGTTCTATGAAATTGAGACCCCGATGCTGATTAAATCTTCACCGGAGGGGGCCAGGGACTATCTCGTTCCCAGCCGTGTTCATCCCGGGGAATTCTATGCATTACCCCAATCTCCCCAGATTTTTAAGCAGCTTCTAATGGTTTCCGGTATGGAGAAGTATTTCCAAATTGTGCGCTGCTTCCGTGACGAAGATTTGCGGGCCGATCGGCAACCGGAATTCACCCAATTGGATGTGGAGATGTCTTTTGCCGAAGTAGAGGATATTCTGCCCATGATGGAAGAGCTGATGGCTCGTATTTTTAAAGAGACCATCGGCCGAGATATTCCCCGTCCCTTCCCGCGGATGACCTACCAAGAAGCCATGGAGCTGTACGGCTCAGATAAACCGGATATTCGTTTTGGTATGGAAATGGTGGATGTGGCGGAATGCGTCAAGGATTCCAATTTCAAGGTCTTTACAGATACCTTAGCCAAAGGCGGACGGGTCAAAGCCCTTTGCGCCAAAGGCTGTGCAGGCATGCCCCGCCGTGAGTTGGATGGCTTGATTCAATTTGTCAGCATCTATGGCGCCAAAGGTCTGGCCTATATCGTTTTAGCAGAAGAGGGAATCAAATCCCCCATTGCTAAATTCTTCAGCGAAGAGCAGCTTAACGGCTTAATCGCCAAACTGAAAGGGGAAACAGGAGATATTCTCTTCTTTGTAGCCGATAAGGAAGCTGTCGTTGCCGATGCCTTGGGACACTTAAGGCTGGAATTAGGAAAACGTCTGGGACTCATACCTGAGGATGCCTTGAACTTCTTATGGGTTACGGAATTCCCCCTTCTCCAGTGGGATGAAGAAGATAAGCGTTTTGTAGCAATTCACCATCCTTTCACCTCACCCATGACCGAGGATCTGCCCCTCTTGCCAACAGAACCGGGTAAAGTCAGAGCCAAGGCTTATGATATGGTTCTTAACGGAACAGAATTGGGCGGAGGAAGTATCCGTATCCATCAAAGAGAAGTTCAGGAGCAGATGTTTGACCTGTTAGGCCTTACCCCTGAGGAGGCCAAGGCTAAATTTGGTTACTTGCTGGATGCCTTTGAATATGGTACGCCTCCTCATGGTGGGATTGCCTTTGGCTTAGACCGGTTGATCATGCTCTTAACGGGCAAGGATAATATCCGGGATGTGATCGCCTTCCCCAAGACCCAAAGTGCGTCTGATCTCATGATTCAAGCTCCATCTTCCGTTGACGAAAAGCAATTGAAAGAATTGCACATCAAAAGGGATATTCTGCCGGGTAAAACAAAATAATATAATGATATCAAATGGAACAATACATTCCATCTGAATTTTAAATAGCAAAACCTTTGACAAAGGAAGGGACTCTGTTTTATAATAAAGGATGTACCCCCTATGGGTATCAGAGAGGGGAACGTGTAGTGCAGGAAAACTCTGATTTAGCACAAAAGGAAGATATTATCCGTCGTTTGAAGAAAATTGAAGGTCAGGTTAAAGGTCTTCAGCGCATGGTGGATAATGAAAAGTATTGTGTGGATATTTTAATTCAAGTTGCAGCTGTACGCGCAGCCATTAATAAAGTTGGCGTTTTAATCTTTGAGAACCATTCGCGGGAGTGTTTGCAAAAAGCTGTAGTAGAAAACCATCAGGATGAATCCATCGATGAATTGATTGCCGTTTTAGCGAAATTCATTAAGTAGCTCATAGTTAATCCATTATGTTATTTATAGCAGCTGAATTAATTCAAACTAATTTGAGGAGGGTATATTCATGGCAGGCGAAAATGTTAAGACCTTTACAACAGCAAATTGGAATGAAGAAGTTTTGGGTTCCGACAAAGCCGTATTAGTAGATTTCTGGGCGGCTTGGTGCGGACCCTGCCGTATGGTTGCTCCTATCATTGAGGAGCTGGCAGATGAAATGGCAGGAAGAGTCATCATCGGCAAGCTTAATGTGGATGAGGAACCGGCAATTGCCGGACAATACCAAGTGATGAGCATTCCCACTTTAGCTGTTTTTAAAAACGGCCAAGTGGTGGATAAGAGTGTAGGGTTCCGCGGTAAGGCTGACCTCGTCAAAATGATTGAAAAACATGCCTAATTAAGTGGACTCTTGCCTTGGGTAACCTAAGGTAAGGAAGATCAAAACGGTGCCATTCGGCACCGTTTTTGTATTAATCAGGCTCCTTTGCTGTGCTTTTGTTATCATCAGGCTTAGTTCCATGTCATTCCGAGGGCGGAATAACCTGAGGTTTGCCGCGGTTATCGCGGTCCTGTCCCGTTCCGGAAGGAGTAAAGAAATTCTCTCCCTGGACTTCTTGGGGCAAATACCCTTGCTCCACCCAATGACCGGGATAGTCATGAGGATAAAGGTAGTTCTTGCCATGGCCCATTTTTTTGGCCCCCGGATAATTAGCATCCCGCAGATGCGCAGGAACCTGGCCGGTGGGATGGGAGCGGACATAGCCCGTGGCTCTGTCGATAGCCATAATGGTGCTGTTGCTCTTAGGAGCCGTGGCAATGGCCAGGACGGCTTGGGCGATTGGGATTCTGGCCTCAGGAAGCCCCACCCATTCCAGGGCATTGGCTGCTGCATGAGCCTGGAGCATCACCATAGGGTCCGCCAGTCCCACATCTTCGGAAGCATGGACGATAATCCGGCGCACGATAAAGCGGGGATCTTCTCCCGATTCCAGTAGGACTGCCAGCCAATAAAGGGCCGCATCGGGGTCGGAGCCGCGCATACTTTTGATAAAGGCTGAGACAATATCGTAGTGATTATCCCCATTTTTATCAAAACGCATTGCTCTTTGCTGTATGGATTCTTCAGCTACAGACAAAGTGATCCGGCGCACTCCCTGCTCAGGAGGGGTAGTGAGTACGGCCAATTCCAAAGCATTTAAGGCCCGCCGCAGATCCCCGTTGGCGAAATTAAGCCAATGCTCCCAGGCCTCCGGATCGATGCTTACCGAGTAATTTCCCAGTCCCCGTTCCTTATCGGCCAGAGCTTGTGCCAAGCCGCTGCGAATATCCTCTGCCGTGAGAGGCTGGAGGCGAAAGAGAGTGGAACGGCTTAACAGAGCGGAGTTAAGCTCAAAAAAAGGATTTTCGGTGGTCGCGCCGATAAAGGTAATGGTTCCATTCTCCACGGCGGGGAGCAAGGCATCTTGTTGACCTTTATTAAAACGATGAACTTCATCACAGAAGACAAGGGTTTTCTTGCCATAGAGATGCAGTTGCTCCGTGGCCGTTTGAATGATCTCCCGGATCTCTTTGACGCCGGCTGCCACTGCATTAATACGCACAAAGCCGGATGACGTGGTGTTGGCAATGACTTGAGCCAAGGAGGTCTTACCTGTTCCCGGAGGTCCGTAAAGAATGAGAGAAGTGACCCGGTCCGCTTCGATGGCCCGGCGGAGAAGCTTTCCCTTGCCGATGATTTCCGATTGCCCGATATAGTCATCAAGAGTTCGGGGACGCATCCGTTCGGCCAGCGGAGCGATTTGATGGGGGTTAAAAGAAGCTGAGAATAAGTCCATGCGTAACAATCCTTTCTGAAGCTGAACTCTATATTACATTGAAAACAAATGTGTCTTTAGGATAGGTACTAAGTAAAGGGAGCAGCTTGACCTAACCTTAGTATACTTTGTTTCCTGGTTTAATTAAAGAAAGATGAATGAGCAGTACACTAACTAAACCTCTACAGCTGATTATAATCAAAAAAGAGGTATAGCATAAGAGCTTCTGATAACTAAATGGGAATATATAGGTAAATTGAGCAAAGCACTGGAAACTGATAATATTTTATAAAAAAATCTGAGCAAATTGCTCGGGATTGACTTGACAAATCCCGAGTGTTTTTGTAAGATATCCTTGAAAAGCGAATTCCATATTACTTAACGGATGATAGAATGGGTGAAAAGGAGTGGGGGGTTTGAAGCTTTCTACGAAAGGCCGCTATGGTCTCACGGCCATGGTTGATCTAGCTTTAAATTCGGGCGAAGGGCCAATCTCCCTAAAAAGTATAGCCGATCGACAGGGATTGTCTGAGCACTATCTCGAACAGCTGATTTCCGGGCTGCGCAAGGCTGGGCTGGTGAAAAGCATTCGAGGAGCACAAGGTGGATATGTCTTAGGTAAGAAAGCAGAAAAAATCAGAATTGGTGATATCATCAGGGTTTTAGAAGGACCGATAGCGCCGGTGGAGTGCGAGGCCAATGGCGATCCTGAATGCTGTCAGAAGTCGGATTATTGTGTGACGCGGAGTATTCGCGAGAAGGTTCGTGATCCCATTGAAGATGTTTTGGACTCCATCAGCTTGGCCGATCTGGTCAGAGATCCTCAAACTATGTGTACTATTGCAGACCCTGGATAATAAAGCTTGCAGTTTAATCAGTGACTACTTATTAATCAAGTTTGCTAGGAGGAACTAACATGCGCAGAGTATATCTTGACCATAGCGCCACAACTCCAGTCGACCCTGAAGTTGCCAAGCTTATGATGACCTATTACACAGAGAAATATGGAAACCCCTCCAGTGTTCACAGCTTTGGACGAGACGCCAAAGCGGCCTTGGAGAATGCCAGAGAGTCTGTCGCCAAGCTTTTGGGTGCTCAGCCTACGGAAATCACCTTTACCAGCGGCGGCACAGAAGCAGATAACCTTGCCATCTTTGGCGTGACTGAAGCTCAGAGTAAAAAAGGGAAACATATCATCACTTCAGCAGTTGAACACCATGGAGTTCTGGAGGCCTGTGAATTTTTAGAGAAGAATGGCTATGAACTCACCATCGTTCCGGTAGATGAAGAAGGACTTGTGGCCGTTGAAGATGTAGCCAAAGCCATCCGGCCCGATACCATCCTGATTACCATCATGCATGCCAATAATGAAGTGGGAACGATTCAGCCCATTGCTGAGATAGGAAAACTAGCCCGGGATAAAGGCATTGTCTTCCATGTGGATGCAGTACAATCTTTCGGCAAGATTCCCATTGATGTGGTAGCTATGAACGTGGATCTTATGACCGTATCCAGCCACAAGATTTACGGGCCCAAAGGGGTAGGCGCTCTTTACATCCGCAAAGGTATCCGGATTATTCCCCGCATCTATGGCGGCGGCCAAGAGAAGAAACGCCGTTCCGGTACAGAAAATACTCCTGGAATCATCGGTTTTGGCAAAGCCTGTGAGTTGGCTGCCCAGCGGATGGAAGAAGAGGCTGTCCGGGAAGCCAAGCTGAGGGATAAGCTGCTTAGAGGCATTGTGGAAAAGATAGATTATGTCAAATTGAATGGTCCTCAAGGTGGAGAGAAACGGCTCCCCGGCAACTTGAATGTCAGTATTCAGTTTATCGAAGGTGAAGCACTGCTTTTAAGCCTTGACATGATGGGAATTGCTGCTTCCAGCGGTTCCGCCTGCACATCCGGATCTTTGGATCCCTCCCATGTCTTGCTGGCTATGGGGCTGTCCCACGAGATTGCTCATGGTTCCTTACGGTTCTCGTTCGGAGCTCAGAACACGGAAGAAGATGTGGATTACGTCTTGGAGCAATTACCCAAAATCGTCGAACGGCTGCGGATGATGTCCCCTCTCTATGACCAAGCCAAACATAGTCAATGCAGTCGGGCCAAAGCGCAATAGAAGGAGTGAGCGATATGTATACAGAAAAAGTAATGGATCATTTTATGAATCCCCGCAATGTGGGTGAGATTGAGGATGCTAACGGTGTCGGCGAAGTAGGCAACGCTAAATGCGGCGATATTATGCGTATCTATTTGGATGTTGAAGGCGATATTATTAAAGACGTTAAGTTCAAGACCTTTGGCTGCGGAGCCGCGGTAGCCACCAGCAGTATGGTTACGGAAATGGTTAAAGGCAAGACCATAGAAGAAGCTCTGAAAATTACCAATGCTGCTGTAGCTGAAGCTCTGGACGGACTTCCCCCGGCGAAGATGCACTGTTCCAACCTGGCAGCTGATGCCTTGCATGAGGCCATTAAAAACTATCATGAGAAAACTCTAAAGGTATAAGGGATGAAGAAATGACGCTTACCGAAAAGAAAAAGGTAGTGGTCGGCATGAGCGGCGGTGTGGACAGTTCCATGGCCGCCGCTTTGCTTAAAGAAGAAGGTTATGAGGTCATTGGCATAACCCTCCAAACCATGCCCTCCGGCGGCCCGGATGATGTGGGAGGGTGCTGTTCCATTACCGCCATCGATGATGCCCGGCGGGTAGCTCATCAATTGGGCATACCTCATTATGTTCTGAACTTTCGTACTATCTTTGAGGAGAATGTCATCGATTATTTTACCAACGCTTACCTCAGCGGTGAAACGCCTAATCCCTGTACCATGTGCAATCGGGTTGTACGCTGGGGAGAGTTTTTGCGGAAAGCCCGGGCTTTGGGGGCCGATTATCTGGCCACAGGCCATTATGCTAAAATTCTTCAGGACCCGGATAGCGGGCGTTACTTGATGAGCCGGCCGGTGGATACATGGAAGGACCAAACCTATATGCTTTACAACCTGACTCAGGACCAGCTCAAGCACACCTTGTTTCCCCTGGCAGACTATAAGAAAGAACATATTCGCGAGATGGCCGCTGAGCGGGGGTTGCTCCGGGTCTCCCGGAAGCCTGATAGTCAGGAAATATGCTTTATCCCCGATGATGATTATGTCTCTTTCATTCGCGAGCGGTCTCCGGACAAGATTAAGCCGGGGAATTTTGTTGATCGTCAAGGCAATATTCTGGGGCGGCACCAAGGCCTGATCAACTATACCGTCGGCCAACGGAAAGGTTTGGGAGTAACTTTTGGTAAACCCATGTTTGTCCTCGGCTTTAATGTGGAAGGCAATGAAGTGATCTTAGGTGAGGATCAAGAGGTATATGCCCATACTCTTCTGGCCACAGATTTAAATTGGATAGCCATTACCGGGCTGGAGGGGCCCTTGACAGTCCAAGCGAAAATTCGTTATAAGGCGCCTCTCGCTGAAGCGAAAATTATCCCCCTCAAGGATTCTGAAACATTGCCCGGAGCCATCGGCCCTGTAGTACGGGTAGAATTCACCACTCCGCAACGGGCTATTACTCCAGGGCAAGCCGTAGTCTTCTACCAAGGGGATCTCGTTGTAGGCGGCGGCAAAATCATCACGTGAATAACAGGGACAGGTACCGTTATTCAACGGTATTTTTGATAAAGAACGCCGTATTCTCTCGATTCATGTTCACAAAAATTTGTGAATGAACATTATTAAAAATGGGCAAAGTAGCATAGAACCATAAAGTTTTTTGAAAGGGAGGGAAAAAATGCGACGAACACGGGAAATCGTTGGTTTACCTGTATTGTGTTTAAAAAATGGAAACCAGGTTGGTTGGGTAAAGGATGTGGTTTTCGATGAAAGCAGCAGGAAGATTAGCGGTATTCTCTTGGAAAGCGCACACATTTTTCACTCCGAAAAGGGCTTGCCGCGGGAAGTTGTAGCTGCTGTTGGTAAAGACGCCTTAACTGTAAGAGACCATGTGGTTCAAAGACTTCAAGGGGTTAAATGGTCACAAAAAGTTGGCAATCAAGTTTTTACCCAAGGCGGGGAAGCAAAGGGCACGATTGAGGATGTCTTTCTTGATGATTCAGCTGAGAACATTGTGGGTTTCGAGGTTTCGGACGGCCTTTTTTCCGATCTTTTAGATGGCCGCGGCGCGATTCTGCAAGCGGACGTAATGGTAGATGGGAAAGATGTCTTAATCGTTGAAGACCAGGTATCCCCCTGGGACCAGGGAAATGAAGGGGGTTCACTATCATGAATTGTCCAGTATGTAGTGGTCGTGCTATCGGTAAAGTCGGAGTGGGTCAGTTTTATTGCTGGGATTGCTGCGTGGAATTCACCAGCGCTATGGACAAAGTCGTCATCTACGATTTGGCTGAAGACGGTTCCTTAGTGGCGTGGAATGACCCGGCAATCGGTGAAGAACTCAGTGAGGCTGCACTGGAGTAAAAGAAAATAAGGAGGGATATACCTTGAGGTCAGGACAAGTTATTGGAGGAATCGTAGCAGGCAGTATCCTAGGTATGACCGTTGGTTATATGATGCGTCCAAAGAATAAAGCTGCGTCTATGATGCGTAAGGGTATGAAGATGATGAAATTCTAGTCTCTCTCCAAAGTGTCAAATGCAAGAAATTCATGTAAAATGTTTCAGGGAAAGATAAGAGCGTAAGCACGGATGGCATGCCGGGCTTACGCTCTTCTTGTACAGTCGGATCATCCCAAATTCGGAATCGATTACGAATTTGGGTTAAATTTCCGGACACTTGAAGTAAAAATATGTGAAACAAATACAGTTGAAACAAAAAACAATGCCTTTGCGGAGGTATAAAACCTCTCGGAATGGGGGAAGACAAGTTCAAAAGAGGCTTGGAGGAGACTATGAAGAAAGAAAAATGGCGCTGGATTTTTCTCATTATTATTGTTTTGTTAGGTTTGCTCCTGATTCTTTCGGTGCGCCCTATCTTAAGCCCGTTTATGCTGGCTTTTGTCCTGGCCTATTTATTGGCCCCTGTCGTAGAAGCTTTGGTGAGACGGGGAGTGGGGCGGAAAATATCCATTGCTTTGGTGTTTGTCGGAATTCTCCTGAGCCTCGCTCTGCTCATCTTCATCGTTATCCCTAAGCTTTACATAGAACTGTCCAAACTGTCCCAGGTGCTGCCGGAGACCGTCCGGACCCTGGAATTGGTCATTCAGGATTTTCGGGCCAACTTCAGAGCTACAGGGCTTCCCCATCAGGTGGTCAGTGTCCTGGACGAACATTTAAGTGAAGGCGAGTCCTTCCTAATCCATTGGCTGGAAGAATTTCTGGATAATCTGCCTAAGGCCTTGACTTCCATGAGCCTTTTTATCCTTTCTCCGGTCATAGCTATCTACCTATTGGCTGATTGGCAACGTCTCCAGGCAGGGTTTTTAAGGTTAGTCCCTCAGCGCAAGCGGGTAGCCTGGCAAAGAGTGGTTCAGGATATCAGCCATATTGTCCGCAGCTTTATCCGGGGCAATGTTATCGTGGCCTTGATCGTTGGGATTCTCACCGGTGTAGGAGTAAAGTTGGTAGGCATGGATTATGCCTTACTGATCGGGGTGATTTGCGGAGTCTTTGATCTGATTCCTTATTTTGGCCCTTTGATCGGCGCTGTTCCTTCGGTGCTGCTGGGATTGATTCAATCCCCCATGATGGCCTTAAAAGTCGCCATAGTTATCCTGATCGTACAACAGCTGGAAAGCAGCATTATCTCCCCGAAGCTCATGGGAGACAGCGTAGGGCTGCATCCTTTGTGGATTATCTTTGCCCTCCTGGCGGGAGGAGAAATCGCCGGCTTTTGGGGGATGCTGTTTGCAGTACCTTTTGCCGCCGTATTGCGGGTGATCATCCGGCATATCTACTTCTGGCTGGTTTCCCCTGAGATGAAATGAAATCCAAACCTCCCTGCACCATATTGAAGGTATAGGGAGGTTTTGGATTTTGTGGGAGGAAATCTCTTAATAAAATGCAGTTTCATTTTCTTCTCATCGTGTAGGTCACGGAACTTTTCGCCGAGCGTCAACCTCAACTTCATAGCTCCCCCGGCTTTAGAATAAATCACTGTGCGTTCCTGTTCTGGTTAAATACAAAATCAGTTCGTTTTCCGTAAGCTCATAAACCAAGAGCCAGTCCGGTGTGATGTGGCATTCTCGGCATCCCTCATAATTTCCCTTCAAGGCGTGGTCACGATATTTGTCAGGCAGCGTTCTTCCTTGTGCAAGTGTTGTCACAACCTCATCCATCAGATTCATGTTGTATCCTCTCTTGAGGACGAGCTTCAAATCCTTTTTGAATTGGGTGGAAGGGAAGATTTTATACATCTGTCTCCACCTCGCGTAGAAGCTCAGAGAAGTTGGAGTAAAGTTTTTTATTCGGCTTCTGCTTCATGCGCTGTATTTCGTTGATCGCCGCCAGTGTTTCCTCGTTGGGCATATCCAACGAAACAGGAAAGGGTATTCCGTTTTGCCGAACCATGGTTTTTGCAAAAATGGTGAACGCAGTGGTCATAGTTAGACCTAATTCACCACATAGTCTGTCAAAATCTTGCTTCAGGTTTTCATCCATACGAATATTGATATTGGTCTGCGCCATAGCACCACTTCCTTTACGTTTACTACTATATTGTATGAATATTTATTTGCATTGTCAATAAATGTTTGTTTTTTAAGCAGCCGGAAGTGTGCCGGCATGGCGACCACCATCAGCCAAAATAGTAAATCAAAGAACTGAAACCAAACCTCCCTGTACCACACTGAAGGCATAGGGAGGTTTTGGATTTTGTGGGAGGAAATCTCTTAATGGGGTGGAATTATTAATTTAAGCAAATGAAGGCTTGTTAAGTGTTGTGACGATTAGCAAGGGGGGAGTCGAAGTGAAGTTTTTTTCTTTGATTAAAATCAATAGAAGGAGCCGAAATAAGCTTGAACGCCTTTACTCCCTATATAACAAGGATATGTTTTACCTAGCTTGTAGCATCCTAAAAGACTATCACCTGGCTCAGGATGCGGTCCATACGACTTTTATAAAAATAGCGGATAGATGGACACCATAGACGAAAAAGATAGAGCCTACATCTTTTCTATCGCTAAAAATACAGCTATTGATATCGGGCGCAAAAGGAGCCGCCAGGATTCATCTTTAGATGAAATAGAGAATTTAGTCGGTGATGAGGCTGTCTCAATTGAAGATGACATCATTAACAGGGAAATGTTTGATATCCTGCAGAAAAAGATCGACGAATTGCCGAATGCTTACGGGGACATCATCCTCTTAAAATACATTTACGGACTACCCGATCAGGAATTGGCTGAGATGCTGGGGATCAGCTTGGAGAATACGAGGATGAGACTCAGCAGGGCACGCAGGAAGCTGAAAGAGATGCTGACAGAAGGAAAGGAGGCACCGGACCATGAATAAGCCTTTATCTCCTAAGGAAGCTGCTCAGGAAAAAATGATGGATGCTCTTATGGAATATGCAGCCAATTGCTATAAGGACCATATGCTGGACACGATTGATGCCGAAAAGGAGAAGTTTTATCAAGAGAACACCTTTCCCCCTGAGTTAGATGTTCGTATGAAAAAGTTTTTCAGGCGCAGGCAACTGAAAGAGGATTTTTTACAAGCAGGCAAAAAGGGCTCCCAAATCCTAGCCAAGGTTGCCGTGGTTTTCTTAGCAGTGTGCCTAAGCCTGGGCGTGCTGGCAGCCACCAGTGAAGCGGCCCGAGTCAAAATCCTGAATTTCCTGATTGAAGCAGAGGACGAATTTACGAAGATCCGTTTTCTGCCTGGTCCGGAAAAGGAAGGGGTACCTGAGCATTTGGGCAATGTGTATATCCCAGAATATATTCCGTCAGGTTTTAAGATCGTCAATACGGAAACCTATTCATCAACTAAAATCATCTATTATGCTAATGAACAGGGTGAACAGATTGAATTTAACCAGTATACCAGTGAGACCATGGAATTAATGATTGATACGGAAGAAGCTCAAGTGGGAAAAGTCCTAATCCACGGTGTGGAGGGTCTGATTTCTGAAAAAGAGGGCTTTACCACGATAGTATGGCATGATCAAGAGCATTCCTTTTATCTTGCTTCGGAAATAGAAAGGGAGGAATTGATTAAAATGGCGAAAAGTGTAGGAAAATAGGTTAATTTTACTCTGAGAAATGTGTTATAAACCACCTCTCTGATTCGTTTATTAAGTAGAACCGTAAAAAGCGAAGAAAGGAGGTATTGATTAATGAGGAAAAGAGGGATAACAGCGGTTTTATTAGCGGTTCTTTTAGTAAGTTCAATTCCATCAGCCATTTTAGCTGACGAAAGAACTTCATGGACACAAGCCGCCAATGGGGGAATCATTCAGCCTTATTGGACCTATCTTCAAAAGTACCAAAATGACTTCTACATTGAACCCAATGGGATAGCATTGGTAGAGGTCATCGCAAGTGCACGGAATGGCGACGAGATAAGGATTGAGGCAGATTTGCAGCAGTATAGGAATGGGAATTGGACAAGCGTCAAAAATTGGTCAAAGACATCTGCGGGTGCCAGCTGTGGTCTCTCAGAAACATGGTATGTTATGAGCGGGTATTCCTACCATATGGCATCGAGTGTCAAAGTGTATAAGAATGGAGTGATGGTTGAGCAATCGAGTTATGTAAGTCCGACCTATTCGTATTAAGATGAATGAGGAAAAGCTGTAGTGTAATGGGCCCATCGCCACGAAGATGATAGTTAAGCTGAGCTTGCAGCCGCTTGTTAAAGGCGAGAATTATGTTACCTATGTATATTTTTGGATGGCAGTTTTTTTATTTGATCCTAGTGTCGAATTTCTAGTAGGCGCTATTCTGAGTAGAAGGGTCAATGAATGATAAATTTTCTTGAAAAATATTATTTCCACATTTGAATGGAGGGTTTAGTATGAAAAAAACGGCTACTTTGATGTTAGCAACATTCTTGTTGTTTTTCATGTCTTTTCCAGTATCGGCTGAGATTATTTCGAAAAATAATTTGCCGGAATTAGTCGATGAAATTTCAAAGCTTGATTCCCAAAATATTAACAATGAAAATATTGCTGATTTATCCCAAAAAGTAAATTCATTGACGGACAAAGAATTTGACGATTTTATCGTTGCATATTTAACAGGAGATAAGGAATTTACTAAAATTGATAATTTATTAAAAGTTGGGATTATAATTCAGCCGCCTAAAAAGGCGGACGAAAAAATTATAACCCAAGGTTTTGAAGCCCGAGATTTAAATATATATGTTACAGCTACAAAAAGAATTGGAGACCCATTCTACAGGCTTCTTGCTTACTATAAACCTTCGGCTGCTGAACAATTTCCAGCATCATACGATTCTATCACACTGTCTTGGGACAGTTCAAAAGGTGATTTCTACTCTTATAATACATCTAACTCTAATTACAATAGTCTCAAAAGCCCTGCAGGAGCATACAATGGAACATTAGTCTTTAATTCATATGACTATAGATATTCTATTTTAACTCCTGAACAATATGTAGCGGCATATGTTACTCCAATAGCTTCTGGGTATTTAGATTTCGCTGTTGAGTATCAACATAGTTTTACTAACTTTACGTTTAGTGGGACACTTGATCCCTCAGTCACTTTTTCCGGACTTGGGATAGTTAAAGGTTCTATAGGTGCTAAAATAAACTGGGCTCCTCAGGAAACTATTTGGTACAAAAGTGATATTAATGCAGTAAATCTGCCATAAGCTAATCATCAATCATAAAATTAAATGCTAGTTACAACTAGCATTTAATTTTGCTTATTTTTAACTCAGTAGCGTTGCATAAAGCTAACAACAAAAATGTCAAAGCTCAAATTTAGCTAAATTTAAGCAAATAGACCCGAAATCAGCGTATATTCCTGATTATCACTGTAAATACACATAAAAAATCCTTATAATAAGAGATAGGGTAGTCCTTGCCCAAATCTCAAATTATAAGGAGATTTAAAATGCAGGACAAGGATACTACGCATTCCACATTTATGCAAGCCTTTCAGCCGCTTTTTTCAAAAGATTTATGGAAAGATATCCATCAGCAGGTCCCAGACCTCGATCGCAGGACCCAAAAACTAAAGACAAATCAACTCACTCTCCTCATTAGTAACGCACAACTTCAAGAATACAGAGCTTTACGAAAGATCAGTACGAGCGTTCTAAGTGACAATCTTGGTCAAGCCATCGGTTTAAAGAGCATTAGTCACAGTCAGATTTCTCGAAGGTTAAAGACTTTGCCTACTAAGGTTTCGGAAATGCTCTTTAGGCGCACTTTACACAAAGTAGCTCAAAAGCAAGGGTATGGGAAGATTCGGCAGCAACTCGGTAAATTGTACATGATTGACGCATCGACTATCAGCCTATGCCTTTCCCGTTATCCCTGGGCCGTGTTCAGAAAGAGCAAAGCCGGTGTAAAAATACATCTACGCTTAAGCTTTGATGGAATAGCTCTACCCGATGAAGTGGTCATTACCCCAGCCAAAATAGCCGATCGCAAGAAGCTGGATGAACTTATTGTTGAAGATAAGGATGCCCTCAATATTTTTGATCGAGGTTATGTGGACTACGAGCTATTTGATGATTACTGCGAAAAAGGGATACGCTTTGTTACTCGTCTCAAAAACAACGCAATCATGGAGTTTACAGGCGTTGAGCGTCCCGTAGAAGAAGATGGGATTATCGAGGAAGACGTGGATATCATCCTAGGAACAGGTTCCCGAAAAATGAAGCATACCCTCCGGGAAGTGACCATAGATGATACCATCAACGAACCCTTTACGATCTTGACCAATGATTTTGAACTAAGTGCCGAAGAACTGGGTGAGATCTATCGTTATCGCTGGCAGATTGAATTGTTCTTTAAATGGCTCAAGCAGCACGCTCAAATTAAACACTTTTACGGTACAAGCGAAACCGCAGTAACCAACCAAATTCTATTAGCACTGATGACTTATTGTTCTTTAATGCTGCTTAAACTTGAAGTGGAATATCCAAGAGACTTGCTCACCTTGCAAAGACTACTGATTACCTGTCTCTTTGAGAGCTATGAGGAGTTTTTAGAAAAACTCCGACGACGAAGAAGGAAAGCTGCCAAAAGGATTAACCATGAAAAGATCTACCAAATGACAGAGCATTACATCATCACTGAGGAAGACACAGGATGGTTAAATGACTTGATATATGACCCTGTGATTCTGTGAGATAATATGTGTAAAAATGTGGAAAAGGGCTATCTGTTGCCTGGTCTTTCTTTGGACTGAGGGGAGTAAACTCGGATGGTTGTATACACCAATTATGATAAATAATTGAAGGAGACCTGAGGCGAATTTTCCCTTGACAGTAACCATCTTAATTTAATGCAACGCTACTGTTTTTAACTAGAATGTATTATGGAGGAATTTGAAATATGAATTATAAAAAGTATACTTTGTTTTTAATCCTATCCATTTTTGTAGCTTTCATTTCAGGATGTAATAAGCATACTAACGAAATAGAACCCGTCAGTGTCACTGAATCCCATTATTACAGTTTAATGCATAGTGTTTTTAATTTTGAATACCACAATAAGTTATGGGAATACCAAAATGTAGTTGAGCATGCTTTGAAAGCTAAAACGGCTTTAGATTTAAGCTATTTGCATGGATTACTCGAAGGATATACATATGATAATGCTCAAATTATCTTGTTGATAAATAGCACAAATAAACCTAATATGCCTCAAACTTTTGATAAAATTGTAGTCACTGAATTACAAGAATCAGCTGTTACTGTTATTGTGGAACTTAATGAATACTTAAAGAATCTTGTAAAAGAGACGGAAGAAATTGAATCGCTGAAGAGCAGACATGAAGAATTAATGACAATTTCTGAATTACTCGATGAAATATCTTATATTGAACTGGATAAAGCAACTAAAGATCAGATTGAGATTTATAAAGTGAATAGTCAAAAGATTATGGACATAATTAATTGAGTGGTTACCTATCAAATAGCACAAGGTGAAGAGAAAATGTCAAGAGCAAGTTGATAAGAATCCAGGTCGTCCGATTTTTTTGAGAAAAAGCCTTCCATTCGGTCAGGCTTCCCTCTCAAGGGCGTATCTTTCCAAAATTCGATATCGCCAAATTTTGTGAATACTTGACACAAGCACTTCGGGTCAGCTAGGCGGGGGCGACACGGGGGACCTCTACGCTCTGACAGAAGTTCTCCTTCCCGAGGAAGTAAGCGAAATCGGGGTCGGCGATGATTCGTCTTTGGCTTTAACCCTAGACGGCGTATTCTATACTTGGGGAGACAACCGCTCGGGTTCGACAGTCAAATCGCATTTTAGGCACATGGAAATAGTTGAGACCTATCAACTGCGCAGGTTTGGGGGGTTATCTACAAGTGAATTGCTCCAAAATGTGTAGGCACACGAATATGTGGATGTGGATAACTTAAATATTTTGCAAAAACATATTGATTGAGTAGGTACACAATAGGGGGGAGCCGAAATAAGCTTGAACGTCTCTACTCTCTATATAAAATAAAAGAGGATACGCTTTATACGGCTTATAGCATACAATATAAGGTATAAAACGCCAACCGGCTATAAGAATGGATTTATACAAAAAGGGAACATCTACATTCCTTAGTTTGTAGATGCCAATAATAACAGATTGACGAAACCGATTACATCCGGAATGTACACGCAGGATTATGGTGTTGGTACCAACAACCGGCCAAATGTATTCATTGCGGGTGGTATACGCTCATTTAGGATCGTATTCGAATAACGCTTTTGCTACAGTAAGCACCCCGGATGGTCCTAAAACCTTTTCATTAAGGTATGACAACAGTGAGCTTTTAATACAAGCAGGTTCTTCGAATCTATTAATTAGCAGAGGCTGATTTTGACTCTATAGGAAGTGATATTAAAATTAAATCAAACTTGGGAGCAGGCTATACGATCGGAACAACTGGATGGACCGGTAATGTTGACCCGCCTAAGGCAATAATTTTTGTGGGAAAGAATTGAATGAGAAAAAGAATGAAGCTTATGGTGATGCTGATTTTGCTTACCTTATTATCAGGGGGATGCGCCGATCAGCAGGTTCAACAACAAAAGATTGTGCAAATAGCTTGCGGCAACGATTTTTCTCTGTTTCTCTATGACACGGGGAAAGTCCGCGCCATCGGCAAAAACTCTTCCGGGCAATTGGGAGTAGGTGATACAGAGGATCGCTATGAGCTGACGGAAGTTCTCCTTCCTGAGGCGGTAAGCGAAATCGGAGTCAGCGACGATTCGGCCTTCGCCCTTACCCAAGACGGCACACTCTATACCTGGGGGGATAACCGATGCCGTCAGGCTGAGAACAGCGCTGAGCCGGCTGTCCCCACTCCCATACGCTATCAAATCAAGGAACAGGAAAAAGTGACTCAGTTCGCTTTAGGCTGGTACGCTTCTTATGGACTCACGGAGTCGGACGTATTGTACGGCTGGGGAAGCAAGTTAGGGCTGGTGACGTTGGAAGATCTCAATTATGAGCCGATCTATCAAGCGGTTCCCTTGCCGCAAAGTCGGGCATTTCCGATTGTTGACGGGAAAGAAAACAAGCGGTATATTCCCCCAAAAATAAGCAAGATCGATATTTCTAACTATACAATTATGGGCATAGGGGACGACGGAACCTTCTTTGGCCCGGTTGGCGAAAACATTTTCGGTGCAATCCCTTATACACCGGGAGAAATCGTCAAGATCGCGGCCGGCCGATTGTTTTGCGTTCTGTTGACAGCGGAAGGGTCTCTCTATCTGTGGGGCGATAATTTTCGGGGTGAACTGGCCAGCGGCGATTATCAACTGCGCAAGGTCCCCCTATTCAGAAGCTTTGCCGAAGACCCGCTCCGGGATGTCGCCGTGGGACCCAGCCATATTCTGGCCCTGACCCGCTCCGGAAAGGTGTTGGCCTGGGGGGATAATGCCAGGAATCAGTTAGGTCTGGCGGATCGGAAAGAGGTGCTATCACCGGAAAATATCGCTTTTCCGGAAAAAATCACGTTGATCGCTACCGGCTTTCACCACAGCGATGCCCTTGGGGAAAGCGGCAAGCTCTATGCCTTTGACGCTAATGATTATGGACAGCTGATGACCGGAGATCAGACATCCCGGGACACGCCGACCGTAGCCGATCTGCAATCCGTCGTAGCCAATCCGGACCCGGTTATTATTCCGGAGTTTAGCCAGGAAGTCGCGATCGCGGCAACCATGGAAGCCTTTCTTACAGAATCAGGCCGGGTGTTTACCAAGGGGCCTGGTGACATGGGAACGCTGGGAACAGCAACGGCGAATAGCCATGAGGAGCCAACCTATGTTCCCATGTCGGAAGCGATCACCCAAATCGAAGCGGGACTCTTTACGTTTACCGTACTGACCGCTAAAGGTGAAGTGTACAATTGGGGGTTAAGCCAACTCAATTCACTCGGCCATGACCATAAGGAAAACAAATGGTATCTGACGCCAACCCAAGTTCCCCTGCCCGAGAAAATAACCAAAATACGCAGCGACATGTACAGCACAGGGGCTTTAGCCGAGAGTGGGAACTGGTATATGTGGGGAGATAATACCTACGGCAGTTTGGCGACCGGGACCAAGGATTATGCAGCCGGTCCGGTTAAACTCGAGACGCCGGTTCCCTTTGCCGAGCTATTTCCCAGCCGGAGCTATTGGCTGGCTTTGACTGCAGAAGGCGAAGTCTACCAGTGGGGAACTTGGCAAAACAAATTTGCCGAGGAAATGTATATGCCGGATGTTCAGACACAGGATCTTAAGTACCAAAAAATAGCCTTGCCGGAAAAAGTCATCAAAGCCAAATCGACGGCCTACGACAATTTTGTCTTATCGGCAACGGGAAATCTGTATGCTTGGGGATTTAGATTCAAACAAGAGCCTCAGATTTTCCTGGAAAATGTCCAAGACTTTGTAGTTTCGCCCCGGGAAAGCGATTTTCTGGCGTTAACCCATGACGGGAAAGTCTACTACTGGGGATATAACTTAATGGAACCCTATATACCGGTCGAGATCCATTATCCTGAAATAATAAGGACAGTTTTCCCGGGGGAAGGGATTTTTTATGCGGCCGGGGAAGAGGCTATGTACATGGTCTATGACACCTGGATTCAGGAAGGGATGAAAACCAACGAGTTTCTGGTGAAGGTGGATTACCGCTATAAGAAATAAGGGCCGTACACAAAGGATGTCCAAGAACGCGACAACGTTGTCGTGTTCTTGGACAGGTTTTGGAGTGAATGATGGCGATGAAAGTTGACAAGCACCCGGGTCCTCCGCTATACTTTAGATTAATTTGTAAGATGTAAACTGATGACGGAACGAGTAATACCTAATTCCTTTATAGAGAGGCTTTCAGGGGTGAAAGGAAGCTAAGGGATTCTGTATGAAGGCTATTCCCGAGGGCGAGGAAAACCTTGACGAGGCATGCGTTAAATGCGATGACAGTAAACTGTCGCTAAGCGACTCATTCTCAAGAGAGGGCTCTGGCCTCCGGATGAGTAAGCAGGGTGGTACCACGGTAATTTAACCCGTCCCTGATTCAGGGGGCGGGTTTATCTATTTTTAAACCAAATTGCATAGGGAGGAAATAAAATGTATACAGGTAACCAGCTTAGAGACATGTTTTTAAACTTCTTTGCATCCAAAGGACATAGAATCTTACCCAGTGCGTCTCTGATCCCCAAGGATGACCCTACCTTGCTTCTTACTGTAGCCGGGATGGTTCCTTTTAAACCCTATTTTATGCGCAAAGTGGAGCCGCCTTTTCCTCGTGCTACCACATCACAAAAGTGTGTCCGTACACCGGACTTAGAGGTAGTGGGTAAAACAGCCCGCCATCATACTTTTTTCGAAATGTTGGGGAACTTCTCCTTCGGTGACTATTTCAAAGCTGAAGCCATTCCCTGGGCTTGGGAGTTTGTGACCGAGGTCTTGAAGCTGCCCATTGATCAGCTGTGGATTACGGTTCATCCGGAAGATGAAGAAGCTAAAAATCTTTGGATCGAAAAGACGGGCGTATCTCCGGAGCGGATTAAATATGACCCGGAAAATTTATGGGCTGCCGGTCCTGTGGGACCATGCGGCTACTGCTCGGAAATCTATGTGGATTTAGGCGAAAGCCGGGGCTGCGGTAAACCAGACTGTGCTTTAGGCTGCGATTGCGATCGCTTCCTGGAGATCTGGAATCTCGTCTTTATGCAGTATAACCGGGATGAGTCCGGCCTGCTTACCCCGTTGCCCAAGCAAAATATCGATACTGGGATGGGTCTGGAGCGGATCGCTTCTGTCATGCAAGGCGCGGCTTCCAATTTTGATACGGATTTATTCCTGCCGATCATCAATAAAGTATCCGAACTTTCCGGAATCCCTTACCATGACAGCCCGAAAAATGATGTTGCCATGAAGGTGGTTGCCGACCATACCCGGGCTGTATCCTTCATGCTTTCCGATGGCATCCGTCCGGGCAGTGAAGGCCGTGGGTATGTACTGCGCCGGATTCTGCGCCGGGCCATTCGTTATGCCCGTCTCCTGGGTATTGATAAACCCTTCCTGGAGCAGATCTTCCTGATCATCCAGAGGGACTACAGCCATCATTATCCCGAACTTAAAGAAAATGAAAACTTCATCCTCAATCATCTGCGCTTAGAGGAAAAGAACTTCCAGGCCACTTTAGAGCAAGGAACGCAAATTCTTCAGGACAAAGTCAAAACCCTTCAGGAAGCCGGAGAAACCATGCTCAGTGGGGCAGATGCCTTCTATCTCTATGAAACCTATGGCTTCCCGGTGGAATTGACAGAAGAGATGCTCATCGAACAAGGGATGAGTGTGGATATGGAAACCTTTAATGCTGCGGCTGAAGAGCATCGCCGTCTGGCTAAAGAGCAGTCCCAGCAGATGAAAGCAGTTCAAGAAAGTGCCGCCATCTCGGAAAAAGCCAAGGCCTTGGGCACGACGCCCTTCCTGGGTTATCATGAACTGGCTGCCCACACTAGGGTGGAAGCACTATTCCGGGATGGAGAAGAGGTTAAGGATGCTGCCGAAGGAGACGAAGTCCTGATCTTCCTGAGGGAATCTCCTTTCTATGCCGAAAGCGGAGGGCAAATCTCCGACAGTGGCCTGATTCGCAGCCTAAGGGCTGAGGCAAAGCTTATCGAAGTGAAGAAGGGTGTTACAGGAACCGTCTATCATCGCTTCCTGCTCACCCAGGGGGTCTTGCATACCGGAGATGAAGTGGAGGCTTTGGTGGATGAACATCTGCGGCTGGCTACAGCCCGTCATCACAGTGCCACTCACCTTCTCCAATCGGCTCTCCGTGCTGTATTGGGAGAGCATGTTCAGCAGGCAGGTTCCTTGGTCACGCCGGATCGTCTCCGCTTTGACTTCACCCATTTCTCCGCCTTGACCTCCGCTGAGTTGCAGCGGGTAGAGGATCTTTTGAACAAGGCGGTACTGGCCAATATGCCTGTTGCGGCTGAAGAAATGAGCTTGGATGCGGCGAAGGCCAGCGGGGCCACGGCCCTTTTCGGAGAAAAATACGGGGATACCGTTCGCGTTGTATCCATGGGAGATTATTCCCTGGAGCTTTGCGGAGGAACCCATATTCATGCTACCGGAGATATCGGCTTGGTCAAGATCATCTCTGAGAGTGGGATCGGAGCAGGCTTAAGGCGGATCGAAGCCGTGGCAGGCGCGGAAGCTCTTAAATATATGCGTTCCCTCAATGACCAGATTCTCGACGCGGCCCAACTTCTCAAAGCCCAGCCCTCGGATCTGCTCAAGCGCATCCAAGGACTCTTAGTCCAGGTCAAGGATCTGGAGAAGGAAGTTCAGCAGCTTAATGCCAAAGTGGCCAAATCCGAAGTGGAATCTCTCCTGCAACAGGTCAAGGATGTGGAAGGGGTACCTGTTCTGGCGGCTAAAGTCTCCGCTCAGGATATGGATACACTCCGCAATACAGCGGACCTTTTAAAGGATAAAATGAAGGACGGTGTCCTCGTTCTGGGGGCCGCTGTGGAAGGAAAGGTCAACTGGGTAACCGTTGTCACACCGGTAGGTTTAAGGGGGCTTCATGCGGGGCAGATTATTAAGGAAGTGGCCAAAATCACCGGCGGTGGCGGTGGCGGCCGCCCTGATATGGCCCAAGCAGGGGGAAAAGATGCCGCTAAATTAGGGGAAGCTCTCGATCAGGTCCCTGGGATTATAAAAAGCCATATAAAATAAAATGTAAGTTTTTGATCCTGAAATAAAGGAAAATGACTTCTCCAAAGAGAAATAAAAACAATGGTTTCTGATACGTGGAAGCAAAGGGGGAACGCCAATGGACCGTTTAGAACACACTATGATGTTTAAATCTCAGGGGGGGGATGTTTCACCCCAGGAAATTTTGCAGCAAGTGTATGTGGCTCTGGAAGAGAAGGGATACGACCCGATCAATCAGCTGGTAGGATATTTAATGTCGGGCGATCCGGTCTATATCACCAGCCACAATCAAGCGCGATCCCTTATACGGAAGCTGGAGCGGTATGAGCTTCTGGAAGAGCTTGTTCGTTCGTATTTGCAAGAGAAGTAATTTTTAGGAAACCCTCACTTCAAGGTGAGGGTTTCTGTGTGAGAAAGGGAAGCGATGATGAGGCAAGTCTCGTTGGGCTGGCATGGTCCCTTGGTATCTGAAGTATGTTTTGGCAGCTTAGCTATTTCTCCCCTGCAAGGGCGTGTATCCCTGGCGGAGGGAGTGAACGTTCTTCGCTATGCTTTAGAGCAGGGAATTGATTGGATCGATACCGCCGAAATATATGATAATTATTCCCAGATTGCCCAGGCCCTTCAGCATCACCCGGAAGTTAAGCTGGTAAGCAAGTCCTACTCGGTCACAGCACAAGAGATGTCCGCAAGTATTGAAAAAGCAAGAAGGGAACTCAATCGGGATGTCATCGATTTCTTTCTTCTTCATGAACAAGAGAGTGCTTTAACCCTCAAAGGACATCAGGGGGCATGGGAAGAGTTGCGGAAAGCCAAAGGGGATGGAAGGGTGAAGTATATCGGCATCTCCACTCATGCTGTGGATGCGGTGAAGGCCGGTGCCCTCCTCCCGGACATCGATGTGATCCATCCTATCATCAATCATCAAGGCTTAGGCATCATCGACGGTACTTTAGAGGAAATGCTGGCAGCCATTCGGTTTGCCTCTGAGCTGGGGATCGGAATTTATGCCATGAAAATCTTTGGCGGAGGGCATTTGGCGGCTCATCCCCAGGAAGCCCTGGATTTTATCCGCAGCATCCCTTGGATTCAAGCTATGGCCTTAGGTATGTCCAGTGTCGAGGAAGTGGATTTTAATCTGAAATATCTCGCCGGTCAGGAGATATCTGAAGAATTAAGACAATCCGTTACTTATAGGGAACGGAAGCTCTATATAGCGGATTGGTGTCAAGGCTGTGGCCGCTGTTGTGAAGCCTGCCCCCAAAGCGCTTTATCTCTGGAAGAAGTGGTCGGGGGCGGGATGGTGCAAGCCGTAGTGGAAGCCGGTCAGTGTGTCCTTTGTGGGTATTGCGGAAGAGTCTGTCCGCATTTTTGCCTGAAAATCGTCTGAGTAGAAAATTGTCTGAAGCGGGGGTGATTAAATGAGAATTATGGGTCTGGACTTTGGTGAACGGACCATCGGAGTGGCAGTGAGTGATGCTATGCTCCTTACCGCCCAGGGGGTAAAGACCATCCGCCGCTCCCCAAAAGAGCTTGAGGAGCTAAAGACCATGCTTCAGGACTATGAGGTAGACCACATTGTCTTGGGTTATCCGAAAAATATGAATGGTACGCTGGGGCCTCGTGCCCAGGCCACCGAGGAATTTGCCCAGATTCTTAAAGAGGAATTTGGGTTGCCGGTCACTCTATGGGATGAGCGTTTAAGCACCATGGGGGCCCAGCGCTCTTTGCTGGAAGCAGATGTATCACGGGCCAAACGCAAGCAAGTGATCGATAAGATGGCAGCCGTCTTTATTTTACAGGGGTACCTGGATTATATAAGGCAAAAAAATGGGCAGAATAAGGAATAGATGAGAAATTAGAAATACCCAGATGTATTTGACATTCCTCCCCCCGGGGAGTACAATGACTATATCTTTAATAAGAGGTGAATCAAATGACTGAACATACACATGGTCCGAACTGCGACCACGAGCATGACGTTGAAGAATTTGACACAATTATTCTGACTGATGATGAAGGAAACGATCATGAATTTCTCCATCTTGATACGTTGGAAGTTGAAGGGTCTACATATTTTGTTTTAATGCCTATCAGTGCTGAAGAAGACGAAGAAGCTGATGAAGCGATCATCCTCAAACTTGGCAAAGATGCTGAAGGCAATGAAATGCTCCTGGATATCGAAGATGATGAAGAGTGGGAAAAAGTCGCAGATGCTTGGGAAAGCATGGAAGAAGAATAAAAACCAGCTGTTTAAAGCAGTCGGGTTCGGTGAATATCGAATCGGCTGCTTTTTTATTTTTGCTCAATATTTTTTAGGCAAATTGCAGACCCTATAGAAAAGCAAAAAATAAATGTTCAGTGCTAAGGGGGAAAGATGATGAGCCTAAGGTGGAAGTACTGCTCCTATTTTTTAATACTGGCGTTGCTGGCCCTTACAGGCTGTACTATGAATGAAGCTCGCCTATTGAATCTTACCCCAGAAGCCGTTTCCAGAGACCCAAACCAGCTTCCTCCAGGCATAGTTTTAGATGACTTGGAATTAGGGGGGATGATGCAGGAGGAAGCCAAGGAGAAGATTAGGAGTTGGTCAAAGGACAAACTGGAAGAAAACCTCTTCTTAGTGTACAATGAGACAGAGATTCAGTTGACACCGGAAGAGCTTGGTATTACTCTCGATTTTGAAAGAACTTGGCAGAATCTCTTGGAGAACACCGGTCAAGAAAACCAAAGCGTTTTAGCTATCGATTATGTCATGGCCAATCAGGTTCTTCACGAGAAGCTTGCAGAGTTTAATCGTTCTGCGGTGGATGCCTCTTTTAAGATTGAGAATGATCAATTTAAGATTACCCCGGCCATTTCCGGGGAAGCCATCAATGTGGATGCTTTTTTTGATGAGATTAAGGAAGTATCTTTGGGTGATTTGCCCAAGAGAATTTCCCTGACAGGGGTAGAGATTCCGGCTGCTGTCACTACAGAGTCCTTGGAAGCCTTAGCTTTTGACGGCGTCATCGGTGAATACACCACCAAATACAATGCCGGTGATAAAAACCGTACCGCTAATCTGATCACGGCGGCGAAGAAAATGGATAAAGCCGTTTTAAAACCCGGGGAAACGTTTTCTTTTAATGGAACTATTGGACCGCGGACAGCGGAGACGGGTTTTAAGGATGCCTATATCGTCATCAACAATGAGTATGTCAAGGGAATCGGGGGAGGAATCTGCCAGGTATCCTCTACCTTATATAATGCTGCGTTGCTGGCGAATCTGTCCATAGTGGAACGGCACCCTCATGCGGTGGTGGTGGCTTATATTCCTCTGGGTCAGGATGCTACGATCAACTATCCCAATCTTGATTTGAAATTGCGCAATGATAGTTCATCCTATCTTTATTTTCGCACCAAAGTAGAAGCAGGAAATCTTACGATTAAGATTTATGGTAAAAAAACAGGGGTGAAAGTTCGTTTTGAGAAGGAGATCGAGAAGGAATTGAATTATCATACCGTACGGAAGATAGATCCGGACTTGCTTCCCGGTGCGGTGATTCAACAACAAAGCGGGAGTAAGGGATATATCGTGAAGACCTGGAAGATTGTCACCGATGCCCAGGGCAAAGAGACGAGGCAGCTCTTAAGCCGTGATAGCTATGCCCCCACCAATAGAATTCTTAAAATAGGTGCTGATTAAAGCGGCAGGTTGGTGGAGGATTGCCGGAAGCGGTGCAGTTTTTAAGGGTTCATTGAACGGAACGTCCTTCAGTGGGGGATTCACCCCCCACTGAAGGTTAATCCAGTGATAAATACAGGATGCGAAAGAGAGAGTGAGAGAATGGGAAGACGCTGGTTAAAAGGTCTGCTCAGTACTTTATTTATTATGGCAGTTCTTGCGGGAGCAGGAATCGCAGCTTGGTGGAACTGGGCGAGCCAACCCTACGCTGAGGAAGGAAGCAATGCTGCAGAAGTGCAGTTTATGATAACTCCGGGAATGAATGCCTCTCAAGTTGCTCAGGAACTGGAACATCAGGGGCTTATCCGCAATGCCCTGGCCTTTCGCTTTTTGGCCAGTCAGCAAAATGTGGATTCCAAGCTGCTGGCGGGAGAGTACCAGCTTTCCGCCCAAATGCCCCCCCAGGAAATGATTAATAAGATTCTTGAGGGACCTGACGTGCATACTGTAAAGGTCACCATTCCCGAGGGATATACGACAGCCCAGATTATTGATCTATTTGTAAAGAATGACTTGGGAAGCAAAGAGGATTATCAGAGGGTTATTGAAAGCGAGCCTTTCAGTTATTCTTTTCTTGCCGATATCCCTGCGGGACCGAACCGGCTGGATGGTTTTCTTTTTCCTGATACCTACTTCTTTGCTCCGGAGGCCGGTCCTAAGGAAAACATCAATCGAATGCTTAAACGCTTTGAACAGGAAATAACCCCGGAAGTGATGACTAAATTGGCAGAAATGAATCTTACGCTGCGGGAGTGGGTGAATCTCGCTTCCATCGTAGAAAAGGAAGCAGGCAAGGATGCGGACCGTCCGATTATCGCCGGAATTTTCCTTAATCGCCTCAAGATCGACATGGCCCTCCAATCCTGTGCCACCATTCAATATGTACTGGGAACTCAGAAATATATCCTCTCTTTAGAAGATATCCAGGTGGAGTCTCCTTATAACACCTATAAGTATCCGGGATTGCCGCCCAGCCCCATTGCCAGTCCTGGGCATGCCTCTCTGGATGCAGTGCTCAACAGCACGGATTCCGATTACCTATACTTCTTAGCTACTCCAAGTGGTGAGACGATTTATGCGAAAACCCATCAGGAGCATTTGCAGAATCAGGCCAAGTATATGAATTAAGTATAGGAACTAGAAAAATAGGAGTGCAGCAACGGCCAAGTAAAGGCAATGAACAGGGAAGTTGAGAAAACGATAACCTTTACCATATCATTTTTTTACACGGCTAAGCTATAATTGAATACAGAGAGGTTGAAAGAACCGTTATGTTAGAGCAAAACCAATCCAGGAAACCTGAACTCCTTGCGCCGGCAGGAGATTATGAAAAGTTGAAATTCGCCATCGCCTATGGGGCAGATGCGGTCTATATGGGAGGGCCTGCCTTCGGGCTGCGAGCTTATGCGGGGAATTTTACCATGGAGCAGATGGCTGAGGCTATTCAGTATACCCACCATGCCGGCCGCAAGCTCTATGTGACAGTAAACATCTTTGCCCATGAGCAGGATTTTGAAGAAATGGCTGCGTATTTGAAACAATTGGAGTCCTTAGGTGCCGATGGAGCCATTGTCTCAGACCCCGGCATCATCGCCTTGGCTCAAGAAGCGGCCCCTAAACTTCCTCTGCACCTCAGTACCCAGATGAACAGCACTAATTCTTACAGCATAAACTTTTGGCTGAAGCAGGGATTGGAGCGGATTGTTCTGGCCCGGGAGCTGACCTTGGCAGAGATCCGAGCAGTACGGGAGAAGGTACCCGGGGAGCTGGAAATGTTCATTCATGGAGCCATGTGCATGTCCTATTCCGGAAGATGTCTGCTCTCCAATTATCTCACCGGAAGAGATGCCAACCGGGGGGAATGCACCCAGCCCTGCCGTTGGGGCTATGGCCTAGTGGAAGAGAAACGCCCCGGTCAGGTATTTCCCGTAGAGGAAGATGAGCGGGGCACTTATATCTTTAATTCCCATGATCTCTGTTTGCTTCCTTATCTGCCCATGCTGAAGCCACTGGGTATTGACAGCTATAAGATTGAAGGGCGTATGAAGAGCATCCATTATGTCTCCAGCACCGTGAAGGTTTATCGGGAGGCTATCGATACCCTTTGGGAACAAGGGGAAGAGGCCTTTAAAGCCAAACTCTCCAGCTGGCTGGAAGAAATGGACAAGGTCAGTCATCGGGATTATTCACCGGGATTCCTCTTTGGCAAGCCTGGAGCAGAATCCCATAATATTGAGAGCTCCAACTATATCCGGGATTATGAATTTGTCGCCTTTGGCTTAGCTGCAGATAATCGGGAACATCCCCAAATTCCGACTTTAGTCAAAGATGAATTCAGTCAAGGATATTGGGTGGAACAACGCTATCATTTCCAAAAAGGGGAGCTTATTGAAGTATTCTCACCTCATGAAGAACCTTGGACCTTTGAGGTCAAAGGCATTCACACGGTAGAAGGGGAAGAAGTGGACGTTGCCCGTCATGCCAAGGAGATCCTTAAGCTGGAACTGCCCCGGCCTTTGCCCCCTTTTGCTATCTTGAGGAGAGCGAAGAAGGATAAGAAATGAGTCCGAGATCTAAATGAGATTTACAATTGGTTATAAGTTTGGAAAGGAAAACTATCAATGAATAGAGAGATACCTTATGCTGATTCCGATGTGCTTATCAAGGCTCAGGTGCCCCGATCAGAGATACAGATGCTGGTGAAATATGTGGAAGGCCTTGGGCATCTGGGTGTCGTTACCACTACGGACCGTCATGCCGGGGAGGTTCTGATTCAGACGACGAAGTACACTTGGCCGGATTTGAAAAAGGCTCTGGAAGGGATGCCCTTTGAGGTCGCATTTAAAAACTGAATTTTCTTCTCGATCCCCTTTTTTGGCCTATTGACTTAGAATAAGTACAAATGTACTATTAATGTGAATGGGCCTAAAGTCCTGAACTTATAAGGTCATAGAGCCATGCTCATGGTTGGAATACATAAAACAGGCTGGACTTAAGGACTTTGCTAAAATTTTAACTAATGGGGGAGAGGCAAATGTTTAAACGGAGAAAAGACGGCGGATTTACACTGATTGAACTTATGATTGTTATCGCAGTAATTGGGATTTTGGCAGTGGTCTTGGTGCCGAAGATGAGCGGAGTGAAGGATTCGGCAAAGGCTGCGGGAGTGGTAACTAATGCGAAGTCTGTAGAAGCCTATGTTGCAGCTAATATAGATAGATGGTCGAGAGCGAGTGATCAGGATGGGACAGCTATAAGCGATCTAACAGCTCAATTTGTCGGAACTACTTCACCGGCCACAAATCCTAAAGAAAAGCTTAATAACCCGCTTGCTCCTACAACGGCTGCGGTTAGTGTTGGCGCGACGGCTACTGCTTCTACAGGAGTAGTCGCGATTGATGTAGCTGAGAGCCCATTTAAAATTACCATAACAGGATACGCTAATGGTACCAGCACTGCAGATGTTGTATATAAAAATGATATCAGTCCAAATTAAGTATCAGGATATCGTGACAAGAGGGTGTTTGCGCTAAACACCCTTTTGTCATACTGGCAGTGATTATTGGATCAGACCGATCTAGGCCCCCTCTAGCGCCCTCATAACTCCACAAAGCCCCGCAATAGATAAAGGAGGGAACTACCTTTGGCTATCCGACAAGAACGCAAGCGCCTTGGCGAAATTCTCATTGCCGGTGGCGCGCTGATGGAAGAACAGCTTAATGAAGCACTGAAGCTGCAAAAATCCCTGGGGCTGCGCCTTGGCGAAGTTCTCATCCGTCAAAATTTTGTCTCAGAAGAAGAAATCCTTCGCACTATCCAGAGGCAATTGGGCCTCCCTGCGGTTGACCTTAACCGAATTTTCGTCACGGAGAAAATTCTAAAAATGATCCCTGAGTCGGTCGCCCGCAAATATACCGTTTTGCCGGTGGATTTTACGAATGGGCAACTACTTGTTGCCACAAGCGATCCGACGGATTATTATGCCATCGATGACCTTCGCTTGGCCTCCGGGATGATGGTCAAGCCTTGTGTGGCCAGAAAAGCGGATATTCTCCGGGCAATTGACCGTTTCTACGGTCGCAGTGAGGCGGAAAAAGCGGTTAGCGATTTTGTCAGACAGAAGGGCCACGATCAAGTGGCGGCCGCCGCTCAAACTCCTGTCTTGACGGTGGTGCAGGCCGGAGGGGAGACGGCGGATGAAGAGGCCACCCCCATCATTAAGTTTCTGAACACGATTATTGAGAATGCGGTCAATAACTTTGCCAGCGATATTCATATCGAACCTGTGGATGATGAGCTGAGGGTTCGTTTCCGCATTGACGGGGTCCTCCGGGAGATTATGCGCACTCCTGTAGGGATGACCGGGCCGGTGGTGAGCCGGGTTAAGATTATGGCGGATCTCAACATCGCCGAACGGCGGCTTCCTCAGGATGGGCGGATCACCTATCTGGTGGGCAGGAAGATGATCGACCTGCGGGTTTCCACGGCACCGACCATGTATGGAGAAAAGGTGGTGCTGCGTATTCTGGATAAGGGTTCGGTGATCCTAGAAAAGGCCTCCCTTGGCCTTCAAGGCCATAATCTGGAGCTTTTTGATGAACTGATTGCGAAGCCATACGGTATCGTGCTGGTTACCGGCCCTACAGGAAGCGGTAAAACCACCACCTTATATACGGCACTGAATCAGCTGAACACCCCGGAGAAGAACATCATCACGTTGGAAGATCCGGTGGAATATAATTTTAAAGGGGTCAATCAAATGCAGGTTAATCCCAAGGCTGGGTTGACCTTTGCCAAGGGCTTGCGTTCCATTCTCCGTCAGGACCCGGATATCATCATGGTGGGAGAGATGCGGGACAACGAAACTGCCGAGATCGCGGTGAGATCGGCCTTGACAGGTCATCTTGTCCTGTCCACGATTCATACTAATGATGCTCCCAGTGCGGTGACCCGCCTGGTGGATATGGAGATCGAGCCTTTTCTTATTTCTGCTTCGGTAGTTGGAATTATATCCCAACGTTTGGTGCGCAAGATTTGTCCCAATTGTGTCCAGGAATACCCGGCAGAGCTCAAAGACTATGCCTTTTTAGGACTCTCTCAGGATTTCCCCTTAAAGCTGAGACGGGGAACCGGATGCCCCTATTGCCATGATTCAGGCTATAAAGGCCGTACCGCTATTTTCGAGATTATGCCCATCTACGGCGGACATAGAAATCTGATTAGCAGAGGGGCCACAGCCGACGAATTGCGGGAATATGCCATCAGTCAAGGGATGATTACACTGAAAAAATCAGCGACGGATCTGGTGCTCAATGGGGTGACGACCATCGAAGAGCTTCTCCGCGTTACTTATGTCAATGAATGATACAATAAGGTAAATGAAATTTCCTCCTTGCGGGGGGTGCAAGATGCGGTTTAAGTACAAAGTAATTGATGAGCAGATGAGTGTCGCCGAAGGCACTTTAGAGGCAGCGGATTATGAGGCGGCCAGGCGGATGATTCAGGAAAATGGCTGGCAGGTTATATCTTTGCTGGAACCCCGGGGATTAAACGCTTTGCTTAATAAAAGAATTATGACTAAGGTCAAGTATGAATCTATCTCCGCTTTTTGCAGCCAGCTGGCGATGATGGTTCGCTCCGGGGCTAATCTTGTCCGGGGGCTGGAGGTTCTCAAGCTTCAGCTGGAAGATAAGGAATTGCAGGAGGTTTTGGAGATCATCGTGCGGGGAGTGAGCAGGGGAGATTCCCTTTCCCAAGCGATGCGGGATTGCCGGGGCGCCTTGCCGGATTTATTGATCAATCTGGTGGCCGTAGGGGAAGAGAGCGGGAACCTGGAATCTGTCTTGACCAGCATGGCGGAATATTACGATCGGGAGAATTATATCCGCAAGAAAGTGCAAAGTGCTTCCATCTATCCGGTTATTCTGCTGACAGTGCTTATTGGCATTATATTCTTTTTCATGAATTTCCTCTTGCCGGAGATCACAGGTATGCTGACGGAAAGCGGTCAAAGTCTGCCCTTACCCACCCGGATGATTATTAACACTGCCGACTTCTTTTCCAATTATGGCATCTATTTGCTGGCCGGCTTGATCGGGTTAGTTTTTGGTTTGAATTGGTTATTTAAAATTCCGAAATACCGTTACTATCGGGATGCCCTGATGCTTGGTATGCCAATTTTGGGGATAAATATAAAAAATATTGTGATCTCCAGATTCAGCCGGACCTTTGCCCTCTTTCTTCATTCTTCCATTCCCATGGTTCCGATTCTGAACTCCATGGAGACCATTGTGGGCAATGAAGTATCACGGACGGGAATCGCGCGTATACGGGAGCGGATTATTAAGGGTGAACCCCTGACGCAGGCTTTTGGACAGGAGAAATTCTTTGATCCTTTGGTGGTTCAGATGATATCCATTGGTGAAGAGACGGGCCGACTTGAAGAAATGCTGGAGGAAGTCGCCGATCTTTACGATAAAAAGGTAGAGCTGGGAATAGCCCGGATGATCTCCTTGGTGGAACCGGTATTTACCGTTATTATCGGTATTTTTGCCGGGGGCATGATTATTGCCATCGCCCTGCCCATCTTCAGCATGGCGACAGGGACTCAGTAATAGGGAGAGTGGAGTATGCCATGGATGCCTGATCTTGGGAATAGAAATGCTGAGAGGGGCTTTACCTTGATTGAGCTGCTGATCGTGATCACGGTGATCGGCATTATCATGGCTTTTGGGGTACCCAAATATCAAGGGGTGAGGGAGCAGTACCGGCTGGAAAGCTCCGCCCAGGCCGTTATGGCTGAACTTAAATATGCCAAGCAATTGTCTATGGATCGGAGAAAGTCAATTTATGTGCTGCTGACGGCGGAGAGAGTATCTCTTTTCGAGAGTGTAAGCAGCCCGGGTGTGGCGGTGGAGAGCTATGGATTTGATATGGGGGTTGTCTTTAAGCCTGATGATGCCGACAACCTATGGCTGCCAGAGATTCGATTGGGGAGCGGTGAGACCCTTGGCCATGGGCTGTTCTATGACCATCGGGGGTTTGTATCCCAGAGCGGAACGATTTGGCTGGAGGCGGGAAGCGGGCGCAGGGTGGGAATTCAGATTGAGAAAAAGACAGGACATCTGTTCATGGTCTGGCCCTAACCGGCATTTGGACAGCAGGAGGGAACGGGATGGAAGGCAAAAGCAGGGAACAGGGGATGACTGTTTTGGAAGTGGCTGTCGCTCTGACTATCTTGATGATTGGTGTCGGTTTTGTTTTGCAAAGCGATGCTGTGTCTCATAAATATGCTTACCGGAGCCAAGTCAGGGAGCAGATGCTCTTCTATGCGGCAGGCGTGCTAGAGGCGGAGATGGAGGGGGTTACCCCTGCGGTGACTATCCCAGGCTTTACAGATTTTGTCCCGGTGATGACTACCCATAGGGTAAATGACCATCTGGAAAAGATTGAGGTAAAGGTATCTCTGCGCAATTCCCCAACCGATCCTGAACCGGTCGTTTTAGCCACATACAGGGTGATAAGAGAATGAACAAGCAACGGGAAGAAGGATTTACTATCCTGGAAGTGATGATAGCCATTGTCATTTTCGGGATACTGATGATGATCATCTCTCAGCTGATGCGGGGGGAGATCCGCATGCTCAATACAGCCAGCGGTCAGGATGCGATCCAACAAAAGGCAAGATCAGCCATGGTTCATCTGCTGGATGAAGTCAGGCTCAATCGCTATGTAGCTTATTATGCCGGTGATACGGCTGAGGGCGGGCGGCATAATGAAGGTGTGTATGCCAATGAACCGGGAGGAACATCCCGCTGCCTGATCAATATCAGGCCGGTGCCGGATGTCTTAAATGGGGATATGAGCAAATTGCCTGGTGGCACGGAAATCTATTATGATTATTGGGATAAAAAGCTTTGGTATCGGGACACTTCGACCAATGAAGTGCATCTTATCGCTGATGAGATCGATGCTCTGACTATCCAACCGCTTACTGAGCATCTTCTGCAGATTCACCTCAAAGCCAGAAGCACTTCCGGAACCTATGAACAGGAATTGTTAACATGGATTCGGATGTATTAGGGGGAATAGGGATGAAGGAACGGGGGGCGGCTCTGATAACCGTCGTTATGGCGATGCTGGTTATTACAATGATTTCCGGAGTGTTTTTCTTCTTAGTCAGGTCGAATATGAAACTGGTCAATTCCGAACAAGGAGCTATTCTGGCCAACAATCTGGCGGATGCAGGTATTCAGTATGGAATTTCCCTACTTCTGGTTGATGAGATTAAAGCAGGAGATGAGCCTTTTTCATTGGAGGATCTCCCTTCACTGGCTAATCCACCAAGCGATCCATTGAATAATGGGGGGGATTTTGATATTTGGTGGGAAAATGGCTCTGAAGCAAACTCATTTATAATCTTCAGCAGGGGGAGCTATGGTAAAATTACGAGGACAAAAACCGCCGGGTTTACCATAGGAACCGAAGGTGTTGGCGGAGGCGAAGGATCGGGCGGGCCTGGGGGAGGAGAGCCGGCTTATCCCTATTGGGATTTGAACCATAGATATATAGAAGGTGATTACGTTGTTTATAGTGTTATGATCGATGGCAGGAGCGTTGAGAGATTATATCGTGCTCGTCATAATGGCTATGTAGGTGAGCTGCCTGGGGCTCCCTGGACCACTTGGCAGGAAATAACCAATCATTACAGAGTTTCTAATTTTTATGAACTTATTAATGGGAATACGATTATCTATTATGGGTCCACTTATTGGCAAGCAAGGTGGAATGGACATGGGACCGGAAATGAACCCGGTAAAAATACAGAGCGTTCCAGCGGTATGTGGCGTGAGCTGATCGATGAATGGCGCCCGTACGAAGCTTATCCGGAGAAAGAAGTTGTCAGCTATAACGGAAAACGGTATCGCGTAAAATGGAATAACCCGCAGGGTCCTCCTGATGCTTCCGATCCTAATGGGCCTTGGGAGCTATTGGAAGATTGTGTCACTCTGCAAAGCGTGGTTATTTCACCATCTTCTATGATCATAAAGGAGGGTGAAAAGGTTACATTTAGGGCGACAGCCCTTTTTTCTGATGGAACCACAGAAGATGTTACCAGTAAGGTGATCTGGTCAAGTACATATCCTCAAATAGCTTCTATTTCAGGTAATGTTCTCACGGGTGTAATGGATACCGGAGTTGAGGGATGTAATGCAACATTGGTTTCTGCTTCATATACTTATAACCATCAGGAGAGAAGCGATATTGTTATTAATCGAGTTGGCGTGACCGAAATAAAAGTATCTGAATCTCATGAAGGGGACGAGGATTCAGGGCTGATTATCTGGGAGCGGGAGGTCCTTTCCGGCCCCTAACTGTGTAAGGAGACGATTAAGATGTCCGAAGGAGAGAGACTGTGATTAGAAAGAAAAAGTGGGTGGCCTTGGTCCATGGCCAGCATTGGACGGTGGCCAAAGTCTCACGGCACGGGAATAAGCTGAAGATTCATGGTCTTTTTGAGTATAGAGGAGAGGGCTTGGCTCCTGAGGGTATGAACATGGTTACAGAGCAGGAGGAAGTGCTTGGGCAGACCCAGGCTGGGCAAGGAGCGGCGCTTGGTCTGAGAGGTTTAAAGCAATGGGCGGACAAAGAGAGAATACCCCTGAAAAAGCTGAACTATGCCCTTTCCTGCCCAGGTGTGATCACGCGCATGATCACTCTTCCTATATTATCCTATAAGGATTTGGAGAAGCTGCTGACAGAGCAGGTGGATCAATATTTTACATTGAATATTTCCGATTATCTGGTGGACTACCGGATTTTAGAAAGGATCAAAGAAGAGGATCAGGAACGGCTGAGGGTCCTTTTGGTGGCAATCCCCTTTTCGGAATGGTCCAAACAGTGGCAGATATGGGAACAGCTCGGGGTCACTCCCAAGGTCACTGATTTTGCGGCAGACAGTTTATGCCGGTTGTATAGCCGCTTATCCAAATGGGAGGAGAATAAACGGCAAGCTTCGGCAAGGGATTTAGCGGTGGTGGATTTGGGGGCTGACCGGGTGGAGTTTGTTCTTTTAGAGCATGGTGTGCTGTTTCTGTATTCGGATATGGGAATTTCTCTTGATGGGCTGAATGAGCAGGATGAGGCGAAGGAGCGGACTGAAGGTGTTGACGGGGCCGACAGAGTTTATCAAAGTGAGTTAGAAGATAATTTAGTCCCTGTATTTAATGCCTTAAGCGAGTTTTTGAACTTTTTTGCTTCCCGCCACTATGGCAAGACGGCGGATCAGATTTTTATTACAGGGGAGTGTGCGGATTTTCCCGGCTTGGAAGAAATTTTCGAAAGGAATATGGGTATTCAGGCCAAAGTAGGTTTTCCAGGGGACTGGATGCCGGTCTTCAATAAAAAGTCCAGACATTTGGTGAATCAAGGGATAAAGTATGGAAGCTTGTATGGGCTGGCCTTCCGGGAGGATTAAATGCGAGAGAGAGTACAGTTGAATTTTGCCCAGAGATGGAGAGTCAGGCTTAAGGCACCACAACGAGCGGCCAGGAACAAAAGGGTGCGCATTGCCTTAGGTGTGCTCGCCGGTCTTGTTTGTATAGTGCTGGGAAGCCTTCCATGGGTTTATGAGTATGAACTAAACACTGAACTGGCGGTGCTGAATCAGCGGATCGCAGCTCTGCAGGAGATAGACGGCAAGGTTTACCAGGTGCAAGCCCTTGAGGAACAGCTCGGGTTACAGGAAAAAGTGCTTGATTTCGTTGGGGGGCAGAGAAAGAACCCCGGGGAAGTGCTCGATCGTCTTAAGGAATCCCTCCCTGCCGGCGCAATTTTAGAGAATGTCACCTTAAACCAAGACAACACTCTCAGGGCATCCATAAGTTTCTTATCACCGGTGGATGCGGCCAATTTCTGGTCGGCTATGAATGTGTCCCAGTATTTTGAGACTCAGGATATCGGAGCCTTGTCTCTTAAGGATGAAAGGCAAACTATTGTCATGGATTTCAAACTCAGGTGAGCTTAGGTTCAGGGAAGAATAGTAAGAATGGAAAAGTGGGAAAAGCATGAGTAAAGAGTCTAGGCAGGTTTTTTTATTAGTGGTGCTGTTGGTCGTCGGGGTATCCTATGCTTATTACACCTATTTATTCACCCCAAAGTGGGCCGATATCCAAACCCTGAAAGGGATGTATCAGGAAAGGCAAAGCCGTTATGAGCTGCTTCTTGGATATTCGGGGCAGGAAGCTTACTTGTCGGCGGAGATAAAGAATCTGGAGAAACAGTCTGAGGAGCTGTGGAAGCAGATTCCTTCGGCCATCCATAAGCCCGATATAGTGGTTGAGCTTTATACGATAGCCAAGCAAAATCAGGTTGAGCCTCTGCATGTATCTTTCGGTGAGACTCAAGGGGAGAAGGATTATATTGCCCAACGCCTAGTGCTTAATTGCCGCGGTTCTCAAGAACAGATTACGAAATTGATCAATGATCTCCAATCTGCCAATGATCAGCGATTTACATTAGCAAGCTTAAACTTTGTCCATTCGGAAGGGGTACTTAACGGAGAAATTCACTTGATTGCTTATGCCAGCACAGTAAAACCGGCAGCAAAGAAAGTGCTGGATGAGGATTATATGACTGAAGAACAGCAGCGTAATCCGAATGATGGATAACTTTTAAACAGTTGATGATTTGCATTGAAAAATGGCCTGAAGGGTCATTTTTTTTTGTAGCGCAAAATAAAGTAGAAGCTGCATTTACTTAAAAAACAATCAACCGGCATCCCCGCAAAAATTAAAAAGGTAAAAGGGCCAAGCAGAAATTGCCCTCCTTTCGCATAGGTATTAAAACGTAAGCGTGAAAGGAGTGGCTTAAATCATGTTGACCGAAATCCTTGTTGCCAGTATTGCCTTAACGGTCTTGAAGGGAGTAACCCTTCTTGTCTCCTATATCAATAATAATGCTTTCCCACACCCTCTTAACGAACAGGATGAAGCTCACTATCTTAAAGTTCTTAGAGCCAGCAAAAGCCCGGAAGCCACTCCCAAAGATCTTACCAAAGCGGAATATGCCCGCAATAAGCTGGTGGAGCATAACCTGCGGTTGGTGGCCCATTTGGTCAAGAAGTTTGACGGTACGGGAGAAGACAGTGACGACCTGATTTCCATTGGTACGATTGGCCTGATCAAAGGAATTGATACCTTTGATCCTGGGAAAGGGACGAAGCTGGCGACTTATGCGGCCCGCTGTATTGAAAATGAGATTCTCATGCATCTCAGATCTCTCAAGAAATCCCGCGGTGAAGTCTCTATCTACGATCCGATTGGAGTGGATAAGGAAGGGAACGAAATATCCCTGATGGATGTTCTGGCTTCAGAAGGTGAGGCTATATCGGACCGGATAGAAAATGAATTTGAGCAGCGGGTCCTTCTGGATAAAGTCAAAAATCTAACCCGCCGGGAGCGGCTTGTTCTGCAGCTGCGTTATGGTTTGATGAACAGCCCCAGAAGAACTCAGCGCGAAATAGCTAAGGCTTTGGGCATCTCCAGATCCTATGTCTCCCGCATTGAGAAGAAAGCCATTCAGAAGTTGATGGAGCAAATGGAAGACCATGATCCGAAGAAGTAAGTAATGTAATGCATATGAGTAATGACTGAATAAAAATTTAAGAATTTAATATAAAGACAAATGAGCCCAAAGAATTTTCTGAGGGCTTTTTTATATAAAAAATTGGTTGTTTAGAGGAGAAATACACAAATGGTAGAATATTAAGAATATTCCTCGAAGTTAATATCTACTCAACTGAGGAGAGCCATAACAGTACCGAGGATGAAAAGGGGAGGGGTCTATCGATGCAGGATGTAGTTATTGTGAGCGGTGCCAGAACACCTATTGGGGATTTCAATGGAGCACTTAAAGATTTTAAGGCCGTGGATTTGGGAATGATTGCTCTGAAGGGGGCGCTTCAGAAATCCAACCTTGAGCCGGCTCAGATCGAAGAGGTGATAGCCGGCCATGTCTATCAGGCGGGATGTAAAGGGAACCCCGCTCGTCAAGTGGCTATGGGAGTCGGTTGTCCTGTAGAAACAGTGGCGGCCACTATCAATCAGCAATGTCCTTCATCCATGCGGGCTACAGAGATGGTAAGCCAGGAAATTATGCTGGGGAAGATCCAGATTGGAGCTGCTGTGGGAATAGAAAGCATGACCAATGTGCCCTATCTCCTGCTCAAGGCTCGCGGAGGCTATCGGATGGGGTCTGATACCCTTCACGATGGTTTACTGTATGATGCTCTGATTGATGCCTTCTATAACTATCATATGGGGATTACGGCCGAGAATCTGGCGGAGATGTACGGCATTTCCCGGGAAGAGCAGGATGAGCATGCTTTGGAAAGCCACCGGCGGGCCTGTCGGGCTCTGAAAGAGGGAAAACTTAAAGAAGAGATTGTTCCGGTGGAGATCGTAACCAAGAAAGAAACCCGCCTTATTGCTGAGGATGAGCATCCTCGTGAAGATGTCACGCTGGAGAGCTTTGCCAAGCTGAGGCCGGCTTTCCAAAAAGAGGGGACGGTGACGGCGGGGAATGCCTCCAGTCTCAATGATGGAGCGGTGGCTTTGCTGCTGATGTCCGGGGAAAAAGCTCAGGAGCTGGGGTTTAAGCCCTTAGCCCGAATTGTGGCCACGGCGTCTGCTTCCGTGGATCCAAAAATCATGGGGTTTGGTGTGGTACCGGCTGTTAGGCGTGCTCTGAACTTTGCCCGGATGGATACCAAAGATATTGACCTCTGGGAAATCAATGAAGCCTTCGCTGCTCAATTCCTGGCCTGTAACCGGGAACTGAAGCTGGATCTGGATAAGGTCAATGTCAATGGCTCGGGAATCTCCCTGGGCCATCCTGTAGGGATGACCGGTGCCCGCCTTATTTTGACCTTGATCCAGGAAATGAAGCGCCGCCGCAATCAGTATGGCTGTGCCTCTCTTTGTGCCGGAGGAGGACCGGCTATGGCAGTCGTGGTGGAGGCATTTAGTTAAATCATCACTGTATCGGCAAAATTGAGGAGGAATAGGATTGGCGGAACCTGCAGTTCGGATTTTAGTCATCAATCCAGGCTCTACTTCTACAAAGATCGGGATTTATGAGAATTTAACCTGTGTATTTGATAAAACCGTTCGCTATCACCGTGCTGAATTGGAGGGCTATGCCAGTATTATGGAGCAGAAGGAGTTGCGCAGGGCATTTGTCCTGAACTCTGTGCAGGAATCCGGCATTCCCATGACTTCCCTGCAGGCTGTGGTCGGCCGCTGCGGTATGGTCAAACCTTTAGAATCCGGGACGTATTTGCTTGACGAACATCTGGTTCATGATTTAACAAGTGAGGAGTCTATGCGCCATGCTTCTTCTTTAGGTGGGGTCATTGCTTATGAAATAGGCCGGCAACTATCCATTCCCGCTTATGTGGTGGACCCGGTGACCATCGATGAAATGATTCCTCAGGCCAGGCTTACGGGAATCAAAGCTATTGCGCGGCGCAGCATTTTTCATGCCCTTAATTCCAAATATGTGGCTAAACGGTTTTGCAGAGAAAACCAAAAGAGATATGAAGAGAGCCGCTTGATCGTGGTTCATCTGGGCGGAGGCATTTCAGTCAGTGCCCATCGGAATGGACGAACCATCGATGTCAATGACGCTTCGGCCGGGGATGGCCCTTTTGGGCCGGAACGGGCAGGTGGATTACCCGTATCGGCTGTTGTCGAGCTGTGCTTTTCCGGACTCTACACCAAGGAAACTATCTTTACTCAGATCATGTCCAAGGGCGGGATGCAAATGCTTCTGGGAACCAATGATTTGCGGGAAGCGGAGAAAAGAATCGACCAAGGGGACGACTATGCCCAATTGGTGGTGGAGGCCATGGCCTATCAAGTGTCTAAGCAAATCGGGGCGATGGCTGCCGCTCTCGAGGGAGAAGTGGAGGGAATTGTACTAACGGGAGGATTGGCTTATAGCCGGCGGTTTGTCCAATTGATTGACCAGCGGGTAAGGAAAATGGCTCCGGTTACGGTATACCCGGGTGAGGATGAATTGCAGGCTATGGCTGAGGGAGCTTTTGCTGTACTGACCGGGCGGGAACAGGTTAAGCATTATGGAGTAAGGAGATAGAGAATGTTCGCTAGAATTTTATCTGAAGTATTGAAGCCACCCCAAAGGATTGCCGTAGCCGCGGCCCACGATAAACCTGTTTTAGAAGCAGTTTTTAAGGCTAAGGAGCTGGGAGCGGCCTTGCCTATATTGGTAGGAGATGAAGGAAAAATACGCCGCTATGCTGAGGAAATGGGCATCGATCTTGCAGACAGCCCCCTTGTTCATGAACCCAATGTCAGGAAAGCTGCCCTATATGCCAGCAATCTGGTTCGTGAAGGTCAAGCCGATCTGCTCATGAAGGGCATGCTGCAAACGGCGGAGATCCTCAAAGCTGTGCTGGATAAAGAGAAGGGCTTAAGGGCGGGCTCAACCCTCAGCCATATTGCCATTATTGAAGTTCCGAGTTTAAATCGGCTGCTGTTGATTACCGATGCAGGAATGAACATCGCCCCGGATATCAAGCAAAAAGCGGATATCATCAGAAATGCAGTGACAGTGGCCCGGGCCTTAGGTGTAGAGCAGCCCAAAGTTGCGGCCCTCTCTGCTCTTGAGGTGGTTAATCCCGATATGCCTTCAACCTTAGATGCTGCTATACTCACTCAGATGAATCGCCGGGGCCAGATTAAAGATTGCCTGGTGGATGGGCCTTTTGCCCTTGATAACGCCGTCAATGCGGAAAGGGCCGAGCATAAAGGCATCCGGGGAAGTGAGGTAGCCGGGCAGGCGGATATCCTTTTGGTGCCAAATATTGAGACGGGCAATGCCATCTATAAAGCAGCCACCTGTTTAGCTTCTTTTCGTTCAGCCGGATTGGTTTTTGGAGCCAAAGCACCGATCATTCTGCCCAGTCGTGCGGATACTCCGGAGTCTAAATTCCTTTCTATCTTGTGTGCTGCTCGTGTTGCCGCCTTTAAGGCGGGAAGCAATGAGTAATTTAGAAAAGGCTCGGATGAAAAAAGAGGCTGGATGATCAGTATATAGCCTGTAAAGCATAAAGCTGCCCGATGATTTAGGGCAGCTTTCTTTAATGATAGCTGTCATGATTTATAGCATTATTGTCATAATTTATAGCGCTGCTGTCAGATAATGCTTGTCAGAATGAAAAGAATAATATATAGTATATAAATAGTAATTTAGAATTTTATTTTGTTATTTTTATAAAAGGAGAATTAAATTGGAAATTAATCTTGACACTCAGGATAAAGCCATTATCCATGCTTTGCAGGAAGATTCCTCTATCTCAAATTTGGAACTATCGAAGAAGATTGGCTTATCGCCCTCGGCCTGTTTAACACGGACAAAAAACTTAAAAGAACAAGGGGTCATTAAGCAATATACTGCCTTTGTCGATGAGAAAAAGCTGGGCGTTGAGTTAATTGCTTTCACGATGGTGAATCTTTCTCCTCTCAATAGAGAGATTGCCAACCATTTTTTGGCGACGATTAATGAAATCCCTAATGTTCTCGAATGCTATACAGTGACGGGCAGCCGGGATTTTCTTTTAAAAGTAGTGGCGAAGGACATTGCTACTTTTCGGGATTTTATCATCGACACCATTATGGCTATTCCGGGGGTGGATAAAGTAGAAACCAGTATTGTCATGAACAGGGATAAATGCACGTTAACCATACCTATAGATCAAGATTAGGGGCGATCTTTTAAGTAGGTATGAGTTGCCTATGGAATTGAATGGAAAGAGCAGAGGAGGAGAGCAACCCAGTATGCAGGATAAGATCAAAGCCTTGAAAGCGGCGTTTCCCTATACATTGCCGGTAATGACCGGCTACTTATTTCTTGGTATGGCCTTTGGGATTCTTTTGAACAGTAAGGGCTATCATTTTGGCTGGGCCATCCTGATGAGTGTTTTTATTTATGCCGGCTCTATGCAATATGTGGCGATTAATCTGCTGACCATGGCTTTTAATCCCTTAAATGCTTTTATTATGACCTTGATGGTGAATGCCAGGCATTTGTTTTACGGTCTCTCTCTTTTAGGCAAGTACAGCGAAGCGGGAAGGAAAAAGCCTTATTTAGTCTTTGGGCTTACGGATGAGACCTTCTCCATTCTTTGTGCCACGAATCCTCCCCAGGGAGTGAACCGTGGCTGGTTCATGTTTTTTGTGACGATCCTCAATCATAGTTACTGGATTGCTGCTTGTGCCCTGGGCGGCATATTAGGGTCCATGGTGTCTTTTAATACGAAAGGGATAGACTTTGTGATGACAGCTCTGTTTGTGGTGATCTTTCTGGAACAATGGAAGTCCCAGAAGCAGCATGCTCCGGCTCTAATCGGCCTCGGCGCTTCAGTGCTTTGCTTATGGGTGTTTGGACCGGAACATTTTATTATTCCCGCCATGGCTGCCATCATTGGGATCCTTTCCCTGTTCAGAAAGCCGCTGGAGAACCTCTGTAAGTCGGAAGGGGTGTCCATGCCTGATGGGGCTAAAACGACTCCCATGGCTATCAAGGAGGAGCAAGTATGATACTTACCAGCCAACAGTCCCTTGTTATCATCGCAGTGATCGCTCTGGGAACAATTCTCACCAGAGGGCTGCCCTTTCTTTTATTCCCTTCACATAAGGAGACGCCGGCTTTTATCCTTTACCTTGGTCAGGTGATTCCCTTCGCTGCTATTGCTATGTTGATTATCTATTGTCTAAAAAATGTATCCCTCCTGGCTGCTCCTTATGGGCTGCCGGAAGGGATTGCCATCGGGTTTATCATCTTTATTCATCTGTGGAAAAACAATGTGCTGCTCAGCATCGGCGGAGGAACGGTGCTCTATATGGCCCTGGTGCAATTCGTGTTTGCCTGAGGCCATCCGCTGCTGATAACGCCACGGTATGAGTAAATTATCGGCCCTTATGGCGGACACCGATTTTTTCTCCGAAAAGAATATAAGTCTCATAGCCTAATTTTGTCTGTTCAACAATATCGGGATCGATCTTAATCTTATTTTCTTCGAAAAAGAGCAGAACCGTGGAACCGCCGAATTTGAAATAGCCTTTTTCATCTCCCCGGGCCACCGGTTGGTGGGGAGTGTAGCTCTGAATGATGGAGCCCACAAAAGTAGCGCCTACTTCGATGGTGAGAATATCTCCAAAATGGTCTGAATGGAAAATGCTCCATTCCCTTTTGTTCTCGCAGAAAAGCTTGGCTACCTTCTGCAGAGCCACCGGATTAACGGAGTAGTAAGAGCCTTTAATACGGTGAGAGGGTTCACAGATACCGCTGTCGATAAAATGAAAACGGTGATAATCCGTGGGGCATAGCCGTAGAATCAAGCAGGTGCCTCTCTTGTATTTTGAAGCCGTCTCCGGGTCTTTAATCAGTTCTTTAAGACTGTAAGTAAGGCCTTTAACCTGGACCAAGCAGTCCAAGTTAATGTCTTCGTAGGCCAGCAACTTACCATCCCCCAAAGAGATGAGGGAGTCTTGACAGGGGTCGATAGAACGGGCTGATGGTTTTAGCTTACGGTAAAAGAAATCATTAAATGAAGAAAAATCTTTGAGGTTTTTCTCGGCAATGGATAAGTCCAGATCAAATTTGCAAACAAAAGGGTGGATCTTGCGCCGGCTGATGCGCCGATCAAGATACCAGCCGTAAAAGCTGGAGCACATCCTTTTTTTGACCACCGTTTCCAATAGTCTCATCCCCACAGGAGAAGAATAAGTCCAGCGAATCATTTTCTCCCCAGCCACTTTTTCGATCTGATAGGTTTGGGTTTTGCGATCATAATATTTAATCAAATGTGTTCAACTCCTATACAGGACATTTTATGATATTTTTTCACATTTCACCAGAGGTTATTTCTAAAGCCCTCTTCCATTTAACTTGCCCAGAGTAGAACTCTGGGATATAATAAGTAAAAAATGCCATGTGGGGAGGACACTATGTTTGATCTCTTCAAGCCGACTTTTCAGGCAGATTCATTGGATAGTATACCCATGGATGTTTTGAAAAGAAATGGTATTCGCGGGCTTATTATAGATCTTGACAACACGATGACGCCCTGGAATGACTTGGAAGTTGGACCGAAGGTTGTGGAATGGTTTGAGAAACTTAAAGTGGCAGGGATTCAGGCATGTGTCGTATCCAATAATAAGCGCAAGCAACGGGTGGCCGTTGTGGCGGAGCGTTTAGGAATACCTTTTGTTTTTCGGGCAACGAAACCACGTCGTAGGGCTTTTCAGGCAGGAATGAATGTTTTGGGTACCGGGATTTCCGATACCGCTGTCATTGGGGATCAACTGTTTACGGATATCCTCGGCGGGAATCGTATGGAAATGTATACGATTTTAGTTCTCCCCATCAATGATCGGGAATTTATCGGTACACGGCTCCTGCGTAGAATGGAGCGAGTATTGGTCTGGTTGATGAAGCGTTATGAAACGTCGGAGCCCCATGGTACAAAGGTACGCTAAACGAGGAACTGTATGATGACGATAACGGAATGGGAAAACCATTCCGTTGTGCTATCCAAAAGCTTTGGGGGTGTAGACTTGGTAAAGCATTTTGCAGTGATTGGCGATCCGATTGCTCATTCCTTATCTCCGGTGATGCATAATGCCGGATATAAGGCTTTAAACTTAGCTGCAGATTATCAAAAATTCCAGGTGAGCCCTGAGGATTTGGGAGAGGCCGTATTGGGTCTTAAGGCTCTGGGCTTCAGCGGCTGGAATGTAACCGTTCCCCATAAGGAAACCATTCTTCCTTTTCTGGATGAACTGACAGAGGAGGCGGTCAGAGCAGGCGCTGTGAACACCGTAAAAGTGGACAAGGGTCGGCTGATCGGCCATAACACCGATGGTTCCGGCTTCGTTCGTTCCCTGCAGGAACATATGGAGTTAGATGAGCGACAACAAATCGTTATCTTAGGAGCCGGAGGTGCCGCCAAGGGGATTGCTATGGCCCTGGCGCCTTTTCAAGCCCAGCTTTGCATCATGAACCGCACTCCTGAGCGGGGGGCGGAGTTGGTGGGAAAAGTACTAGAGTGGGGCGGACAAGCGCACCAGGAGGAATGGGGAAGGGGAGCCTGGCTGGTTCAGGCGGATTGCGTGATCCAAACAACCAGCATAGGCTTAAAAAAGGAAGAATACCCTTTTTCTCTTGCAGGAATACGGCCAGGCACTCTGGTAGTGGACATCATCTTTAATCCTTGGGAGACACCTTTCTTACATTCGGCTAAAGCCATGGGCTGCAAGACTGTCAACGGAATCGATATGCTTCTTTATCAAGGGGTCAATGCCTGGGAATTCTGGCTGGAAGATAAGGCGCCTGTAGAATCCATGAGGAAGGCTTTGTATCAGGCTTTGGCAGTTTGATGGCTACATTGAAAAGACCCGTAAGCAGTATCTTCGCGTTGTGCGTAAAGCTACGCGACCCGGACGAGGGAGTGGCTATGAATGAGGAGAAAGAGGCAGCTTAAAGCCGGTCAATCGGACAAGACAAGGGGCTTTACTCTCCTTGAGGTGCTTCTGGTCCTAACCCTCCTGGCAGGGGTGGGTTTTGTGCTTTTGATAAAGCTCCCAGTGCAGATGGACAACCGCAATTTGTCTTTAGCCAGTACCCAGCTCATTCAGGAACTACGGGATGCCAGGGCCAAGGCGATGGCCGAAAATACCTGGTATGAAATCCGCCTTTATCCAAGCAATAATACTTATCGTATTTTCAGAGAAGGGACGTTGGAGAAAACCATCACCCTTCCGGAAAAAATAAGCTTCGCCAATCAACCGAGCAATATACGCTTTTCTGCGGAAGGCTCACCCATCTTTCTGGGAGGGCCAATCAAGACCGGCAGTATTTCCTTAACCAATGGAAAACATACCAGAAATGTCATTACTGCCTTGATTACAGGCAGAGTTCGGGAAGAAATTAAGTAAGGAGGCAAGGTATGCGTTATTTGACAGCAGGTGAATCTCACGGACCAAAGCTTGTCGGCATCCTTGAAGGGGTTCCCTCGGGGGCTAAGATAGATAAAGAAACCATCGATCAAGCACTGCAAGAGCGGCAAAAGGGTCCTGGCCGCGGGGGACGAATGAAAATTGAAAAGGATCAGATCACGATTCTTTCCGGAGTCCGGGGGGGATTAACCACAGGGGCTCCTATAGCCTTAGAGATTATCAACCGGGACTGGGCCAATTGGGAGAAAATTATGGCCTGGGGTGATGAAGCGGATTTGGAAAGCCGCAAAGTTATGACACCGCGACCAGGCCATGCGGATTTGACGGGATATTTGAAATATCGGACCGAAGTGCGCAATGTTCTGGAGCGAGCCAGTGCCCGGGAGACAGCTATGCGGGTGGCTATCGGGAATATTGCCGTACAGATTCTGGAAGCTTTAGGGGTGGAGATAAGAGGACAGGTCCTATCCGTAGGAAAAGTCCACATGGATAGCGAGGATACCCCTGAGTATTGGCAACGGGTCCAGGCCTCTGAGTGGAAGGTAGGAGACCCCAAGGGTGAAGAAGCGTTAGATGCTCAGCTGCAAGAGGCTCGGAGCCAAGGGGAGTCCTTAGGGGGAGTGCTGCAGATCCAAGTGCGGAACCTGCTGCCGGGTCTGGGTTCCTATGTCCAGTGGGATAGAAAATTGGATGGCCGGTTGGCTCAGGCCGTTTTATCTGTCCAGGCCATCAAGGGAGTAGCCTTTGGCATGGGTTTTACGGCAGGCCAGCACTTTGGGTCCGAAGTCCATGATCCCATCGGTTATGACAGCGGGCGGGGTTATTATCGTTATAGCAATAATGCCGGCGGAATTGAAGGTGGAATGACCAATGGGGAACCGGTGATAATCGAAGCGGTCATGAAGCCCATCCCTACCTTATACAGTCCTTTGTCAACGGTTAATCTGGAAACGAAAGAAGTTATGGAGGCCAGTGTAGAGCGCAGCGATGTGTGTGCGGTTCCCGCCGCTCTGGTGGTCCTTAAGCATGTGGCGGCTTGGGAAATCCTTCAGGCCATTCTGGAAAAGTTTCCTGCCGATACATGGGATGAGTTGGATAAAGCCTGGCAGGATTATAAACGATTTGTGAGTGAGCAATAGTATGAATAATTTTTTTGAGCATGAAATCACATCTTTTAATGGAGATCCCTCTAAAAATGATGCCTTGGAGGAGGGGGAGGGACTCTCTGGCGCTGCTCATAATGATAATATTGTGCTTGTAGGCTTTATGGGTACCGGCAAAAGCACTGTGGGCAGGCGTTTGGCCAAGCTCCTGGGACGGGAGTTTATTGATACGGATCTGGAGATCGAAAGACTAACGGAAATGACTGTATCGGAAATTTTTCGCCGCCATGGCGAGACCCGTTTTCGTTCGGAGGAGCGGCTGTTGGTGAAACGTCTGGCTGAACATAAAGGGTATGTTATTGCTACAGGGGGAGGAACTGTGCTGAATCCTGAGAATTGGCGGGATTTGGCACAAAGCGGTGTTATTATCGGCTTATATGCGCCCCTTGATGAGATTTACAAACGAATTGGCTATCGCAATGACCGTCCTCTTTTGAGAGGAGATCGCCAAGTGGTTGAAGAGCTGTGGGCCAAGAGACAACCTATCTATAACCAGGCGAATTGGACTATCGATACGACTCATAAGGGAATTGAACAAGTGGTTGAAGAGATATTCAGCCTATATGAAGGAGGTTCTATGGATGCAAGGACAGAGGATTGATGTTGCCTCCGTGAAGCCCTACCCTGTTTTCCTGGGGGCCAGGCTGGAGGAGCTGGGTGACTATCTGACCACCCGCATCGGAGCTGGGGAACATCTTCTGGTGATTACTCACCCTAATGTCGGCGATTACTATCTGGATACTTTGCAAAAAGGGCTAAGCTCCTTTATGGTCAATACCCTGATTGTACCTCAGGGTGAGGATGAGAAATCCCTGGACCGCCTCAGTGATTTAACCAGTGAAGCCATTGCCTGCGGCGCGGATCGCAAGACCGTGGTCTTGGCTTTGGGGGGAGGGGTTATTGGAGATTTGGCCGGCTTCTTCGCCAGTGTCTTTATGCGGGGAATGCGTTATGTCCAAATTCCCACCACCCTTCTGGCGATGGTGGATAGCAGCATCGGCGGTAAAGTTGCGGTAAATCATGCTGCAGGCAAGAACCTGCTGGGAGATTTTTACCCGCCTCTGGCTGTATGGACAGATTTTAGTACATTAGAGACCCTGCCCTGGGAAGAAATGCTTAATGGTCTGGCAGAGACTATCAAGCATGCTGTCATTGCCGATGAAGAGCTTCTCTCTTTTATCGAAAAACACCAGGAAGAAATCATGGCGCGGAAGCCTGAGCTATACAAGGAGTTGACTTCCCGCTCCTCGGCGGTTAAAGTCAGACTGGTCTCTGAGGACGAGACGGAACAGGGCAAGAGGATGTTTCTTAATTACGGGCATAGCTTTGGTCATGCTCTTGAGGCTGAGGTGGCCTACCAAGGGATTACCCATGGACAGGGTGTCAGCATCGGCATGGTAGCAGCTGCCCATCTGGCCCAAGAACGGGGACTGATGAACAGTGGAGAAGTGGAACGCTTGATTAAGCTTCTCAAAGCTTTCGGTTTGCCGGTAACTGTCAGAGCTAAGAATCCCCGAGTGTTAACCGATCTTATGGGGGCAGATAAAAAGAATTACAAAGGGCAGAAAGTTTTGGTCCTGCCTAAAGGGATAGGACAGGGGATCGTGATTCGTGACGCCAACGATGAGGAAATTCTAAGAGCTTGGGATAAGGTTATTGAGTGAGAAATTTAACTTCAAATTAAGGGAAAACCACGGCTATGAGTCGTGGTTTTTTTATATCTCTTCGACTTAAGGGCTTGGCGACGCTTAAAGTCGAATGATCCTAAAATAAGTAAAAAAAGCTTTGAATGAGACAAATTTTCTCTAAATCGAATAAAGATTGTCTAAAGACAGTTCTAAAGAAGGAATTCTTCATGGAATTGATAGAATATTATAGATACATCCAGAATAGGCGTATTTTACCATTGAGTTTAGGAGAATGAGATAATTTTATGGGGAATCGATGTAAAGAGAAAGGTTTTACACTGCTGGAAGTTCTTTTGGTTCTTTGTTTGATGATGGCTATCATCAGCATTGCAGCACCACGATGGGGCACTGCTAAGAATCACACTTCTACTCAAGCGGATTTAGCTAATCGAGTGCTGATCGAGGGGGCAGTGGAACTATACAAACTGGATACCGGAAAGTTACCTGAGGGAATAGCAGATTTATATGCACCACCTCCGGGAATAGAAGGTTGGCGGGGACCTTATCTCAGACAGCGTTTTACCAAACCTACTGATAATGAAGAACGCTATGAACTGGATGAGGGAGGCAAAGTCGTCCCATGAATGACTATAATGAAAAGGGTTTTGTGCTTTTGGATGTGATTCTGGCCCTCTTTCTTTTTACGGTAGGTTTTGCTGCTTTGTATGGTTTAAGCGAGAAGGCTTTAAGTGAAGCTGACCAGGCGCTTCGTCTCACCGAGGCGGCCAATCATGCCCAAAATATCATGGAAACCTTAGGAGCGGAGTCCTGGCGGGATAACATCCGGAGAGGCAGCTGTATCCCCGGCGGAGAAGTGGAAGGGTCGGAGGGATTTTTCCGCTGGAGGGTTTATTCTGATTGGGATATCCCTGATGAATTATTAAGAGTTAAGGTGGAAGTTTCCTGGCTGGAACAAGGGAGTGTTCAACGCTATACCTTGGAAAGCCTTTATGCCTTGCAATAAATCCAATAGCCTCAATTAGGGAGAGGACAGCGGTATGCAAACTATTCGGTGGAATCAAAAAGAGCGTTCAGGCAGGGTAGACCAGGATAGAGGCTTCACCTTGATAGAAGTTTTATTTGCCCTTTTAATAACCGGTATACTCTTAGGTGTTGCCTTGAGATTTTTTTATGGAGAGTGGAATATCAGCCAAACCCTTAAAGATAAGATGGAAGCGCATTATGCGGTGGTTACTGCCGGGAGATGGGTGAGTGATGCTATCCGTGAAGCTGAGTCAGTTCAGTGGACCAACCGGGGAAAATGGACCTTGACAGTAACCCCCAGTGGAGAGAACTATAGTGACCAATATTATCTGGATGATAAAGATTATGATGGGGTTAAAGATTTGTACCGCTATCATAAAGGTGCCCATAATCCGATAGTCAGCGGGATTGTGGACTGGAATTGCACTCAAGGAGTGTCAGGGCTGTGGACGATAACCTTTCAAGGACAGATAGGGAAGCAAAGAGTTCATTGGCAAGGCAGGATCAGGGCAAGGGGCGGGGTGAATCAGGGTATATTACCCTCTTAATCCTTATTCTCCTTGCCACATTTTCGGCGTATGGCCTGGAAATGTATGTGAAAGTCCATTCAGAAAATAAAATTGTCCGGCGGGAAGTAAACTCACGCCAGGCAATCTACGGGGCTGAAGGCGGCATTGAATGGGCTAAGGTGATGTTGGAAAAAGATCCGGCCTTTATGGGAGGAACCATTGGCATCGGGGAAGGTACAGTAAAAGTCAATGTCCTGGCCGGGGAAAAAAACTATACTGTAACTTCTTTGGCTCAATATGGCCGTGCTCAACGGATACTTAAGGCGGAACTGGCAAAGATCGATGAGCAGTGGCTGATTATGAAGTATCAGGAGATTCATGAGCATGAATAAGATACCTCTTTGGACGAACCGCCGCAAGAAGGATGGAGATTATGAGGGCTTTCGGGACAAATGGAAACAGCAGATCTCCCATGAGGAAGGATTCGGTCAATATTTGCTAAGTCGGCAAAAAATCGACTTGGGTCAGTTATCCAGGGCTTTAGGGGAACAAAAGGAAACAGGTGCCCGCTTGGGAGAAATTCTTGTTCGGCACAAGGCACTTACTTTGGAGCAATTGCTACTTGAGCTGGGTGGATATCTGGGTGTGACTAAAGTGGATTTGACTCAGGTCGATATTGACCCTAAGGTAGCATCCTTATTAAGTGAGCAGGCTGCCTGTCGTTATGGTGCTATTCCGGTAGGGCTTAAGGATAGAATTTTGCAGGTCGCTATGTTTGACCCAGGAAACCATCATTATGTGGAGAATATTCGAATATTAACAGGTTTTGAGGTCGAGCCACTGCTTGCTGATGAGGCCCAGGTGGTGACGGCCATCAAAAAATATCTTACTGTGGAGAAAAGTATTGCTGAGCTCAGCGGGCAGGATGAACAAGAGTGTAAAGGGATAGGGCGGATTAATACTCTTGACTCTGAGGAAGGAAATGACGCCCCAACGATTCAATTGGTGGATTTTCTCCTTCGGGATGCTATCATGCTTGGAGCCAGCGATGTCCACTGGGAGCCGGGTAAGACGGTAATGCGGGTGCGCTACCGGATCGATGGGAAGCTGGAGACTAAGCGCTCTTTTCCTCTGGGGGTTGCCCGCAATGTGCTGGCCAGAATAAAAATTATGTCAGGAATGGATGTGGCGGAACGAAGGCTGCCCCAAGACGGCAGGAGCAGTTTTATGGTCGGCGCAAAGACCATTGACCTGCGAATATCCAGTCTTCCCACGGTCCATGGGGAAAAAATCGTGATACGTATTCTGGATCAGGATACAGCCCAACGATCCTTGCAATCTTTGGGCATGAGCAGGGGGGTTGAGCAAAGTATTCAACGCTTAATCAAGGAGCCTCATGGGATTATCCTCGTCGTAGGGCCCACTGGCAGCGGAAAAACAACCACCCTCTATGCCTTACTGAGAGAACTCGTTTCTGAGCAGCTTAATCTGGTTTCTATCGAAGATCCGGTGGAATATCAGTTGCCCGGAGTCGTATCCGTACAGGTCCAGCCCAAGATCGGCCTGACCTTTGCTCAAGGATTGCGTTCCATATTGCGGCAGGATCCCGATGTGATTATGATTGGGGAAATACGGGATGAAGAGACAGCCCGCATTGCCATCGCTGCAGCCTTGACGGGTCATTTGGTCTTGTCCACCTTACATACCAACACAGCGGCGGAAGCTTTTACCCGTCTTTTGGATATGGGGATAGAACCCTATTTGGTGGCGGCCGTTTTAAGAGGTGTTCTGTCCCAACGCTTAGTCCGCCGTCTCTGTGAACAGTGTAAAGAGCCTTGGCACCTGGATCCCCTTGAAAAGGACGCCATGGATTTGCCGGAGAGCGTCCGGCAGGTTTTTAGGGCAAAAGGTTGCCCTAAATGTCGGGGAACCGGTTATTCCGGACGTATCGGTATTCACGAGTTACTACTTTACCATCAGGATATTAAGGATTTAGTATTGGAAGGTCAAAGTTCAGGAGCGATCGAAGAAAAGGCTATAGCCAAAGGGATGATTCCCCTGCGCCGGGACGGCTATAACAAAGTGCGCCAAGGTTTAACAAGCCTGGAGGAAATCTGGTATTCAACTAGCGGTATAATGCGATAGGAGTGTGAAAATAATCATGACTATAGAGCAACTATTAAAAGAAGCAGCTCAGCGACGTGCCTCGGATATTCATCTTACAGTGGACAGTCCTCCAGTTTTCCGTATTGATGGTTCTTTGGTAAGGGCTGAAGAAGAGATATTAACTCCCAATGTGCTGGATGAAATGGCGAGAACTTTAATGGACAGTGCTCAGAGTAGCAAGTTTAAAGAGTCTGGAGAAATAGATTTTTCCCACAGCATTCCCGATGTAGGTCGTTTCCGTGTCAATGCTTTTCGCCAACGAGGAGCTGCGGGAATCGCCATTCGTCTTATTCCCTTTAATATCTCGACACCGGAGCAGCTTGGTCTTCCCCCTGTCTGCATCGAGTTTGCCAATTTACGCAAAGGGCTGGTTCTTGTGACGGGTCCTACGGGAAGCGGGAAGTCTACCACCTTAGCCTCAATGATTGATTACATCAATAGGACCAGGTCGGAGCATATCGTTACCGTTGAAGATCCCATCGAGTATATGCATAAACATCGCCTAAGCTTAGTTAATCAGCGGGAAGTGGGAAGTGACACCCAATCCTTTGCCAATGCTTTGCGAGCAGCATTGCGGCAGGATCCGGATGTAATCCTCGTCGGTGAAATGCGGGATCTTGAGACCATAAGTACGGCGGTGACGGCTGCAGAGACAGGGCATCTGGTATTTAGTACCCTCCATACCAATGATGCTACTCAGGCAGTGGACAGAATGATCGACGTGTTTCCGCCTTTTCAGCAGCAGCAAATGCGGGTCCAGTTGGCAGCGGTTCTTCAAGGAGTTATCGCCCAACAGCTGCTTCCTCGTAAGGATCAACAGGGAAGAGTTGCAGCCCAGGAAATTCTTGTTGTCACACCGGCAGTAAGAAATCTCATCAGAGAAGGAAAGACCCATCAAATTGCTAACACAATGCAAACCGGCGGTAAACTTGGGATGCAAAGTATGGAGAAAGCTATTCAGGAACATGTCCGGGCTGGACGCATCTCCAATGCAGTCGCGCAAGAAATGATACAAAATATGGGCCACTAAGAAGGGGGATTTATGAGGAGTCGCAGCTTTGCGTGGAGAGCTTTGGATCAGGAGGGAAATCACCTTGAGGGGATTTGGGAAGTTCGGCAGGAAGGAGAGGTAAGACATCGATTATTTCTCAAAGGATATTACCCTTTGGCTATTAGTCCCCGCCACCACAGACTTTTCAATCTGCTCTCCTATTTTGAACTTTTGAGTAAGAAAAGCGATCGGCTGAGGATTTGGGCAGGCATTACGCAGCGCTTATCCCTTCTTTTAGGGGCTGGTCTGCCATTGCTCCTGGCCATTGATATTTTGGAAAAGCAGAGTAAGGGACGCATAACACGCTTAGCCTGGGGACAGGTGAAGGAACAATTAGAAGCGGGTGCAGAATTATCGGAAGCTCTTAACTTCTTGGTGCCGCCTCCTACCCCCTATATCCGAGCTATGGCCCAAGCCGGAGAACGTGCGGGCAGATTGCCGGAGATTCTCGATCATCTTTCCAGAGATCTTTTTGAGGAGCATACTTATCGCCGTAAACTTAAAGGTACCTTAACTTATCCGGTATTCTTGCTTGTGCTGACCATAGGGCTGATTTATGCTTTAAGCTTTCTTGTTTTACCTGTATATGAACAGATTTTTCTCAGCATGGATGCTGAGCTTCCGGTTCTGACTCAAGTCATATTCCGGGTTTCTCATGGATTACCTTTTCTGGTCCTAGGGGTATTTAGTGTGGGAATGAGTTCTGTTCTCCTTCTCCGCCTGCGCCACCTGGATGATTGGAGAGAAAGGCTGCGGGGTGGGCTGAGTAAGGTGCCTTTTTTGGGCAGGGTCTATCAGCTTTATGATTATCTGCAATTTTCTCAGATATTGGGGACATTGCTGGACGCAGGAATTCCTCTTCTGGAAGCCTTGAGGTTGACTTACGGAGCGGTGCTGACTTTCTCCATGAAAAAGGTGGTTGCTGATCTTGAGGAAGCGGTTCGGGCGGGGAAACGGTTGACGGCTGTTCTGGCCGGCAGGTCCGATTTTCCTGGGGATGCGACGCAGATGCTTGAAGTAGGAGAGGAATCGGGCCAGCTGAGTACCATGCTGTATCACTTGAGCCGACTGTTTCGGATGGAGCTTGAGGAACAGATGACTCAAGTGCCCCACCTGGTGGGTCCGCTGCTCGTCATAGTTTTAGCAGGAATCATCGGCTTGGTAGCAATCGGTGTCCTGCTACCCATCTTTGATATAGGGACATACCTTCAATAAGAAATAATAAAAGGAGAGTAGGATATAATGCACTTTGGGCAGGGAAACAGCGATAACGCGCAGAGGGGCTTTACCCTAGTCGAAGTTCTAATGGTAGTCTTTATCATAGCTATGTTGTCAGCAATTATCATTCCTAAGGTAAGTGCAAGTTCGGAAGCGGCACGGAAAAACTCAGATATTGCTACAGGCCATCAAGTGAAGTCCGCTTTAGATCGTTATCAAGTGGAGAATGGTAGGTATCCCAAATCCACTGAAGTAACCGGAAATGAAGGAAACATTTCTGCGCCTGTACTTATCCCAAAATATATCGCTAAATTGAGTGTGGATACCACACAACAGGAAGCGGCTGAAGGCAAAAAAGGTTTTGGTATAGGAACATTGGCCACCAATGGGTCCATACCTGAGAATGCCCAAACCCACCTTATTATGCTCTACCTCACTGCTGATGGCTCGGCTGCGGAAGTACGAGTCTATGATGCAAACTTAACCAATATACTTTGGAGCTCTGCTAATTAAGCCGGATGGCTAAAAAATCAGCATTACTATGAGAAAGGACGAAAAGAGTGGGAATTGAACTCAGTGTATTATCCGGAATATTGGGGGTGATCATCGGCAGTTTTTTAAATGTGGTGATTTATCGTGTTCCCCAGGGAAAATCTATAATTTTCCCTGGTTCCCACTGCCCTGCATGTGGTCATAATCTTCGCCCCTGGGAACTGGTTCCGGTTCTAAGTTTCCTCATTTTGAGGGGACGGTGCGCTCAATGCCGGGAGAAGATTTCATGGCGTTACCCCTTAATCGAGGGGCTCAATGGATCTCTGTATTTTTATGCTGCCTGGGTGAATCACAGCCGCTCATTTCTTGAGTTGGGGATAAACTTTTATTTTATATCTGTGCTTTTAGTTCTCGCTGTTATTGATTGGGATACCTACCGCCTGCCGGATGTTTTCACTCTTCCTTTACTGGGTGTCGGTATTGTGGCAGGTTTTTTGCTGCCCCAGGGCCCATCGGGTTGGGAAAGCCTGGCTACGGCACTGGGGGTAGGAGGAGTGTTTTGGATGATCACTCGGCTCTATCCTGAAGGGATGGGCTTAGGGGATATAAAGCTTATTGCCGGATTGAGCGCATTTTTAGGATTTCCGGAAGCTTTAATAGCTGTTTTCATCGCCAGTTTCACAGGATCCATAGGCGGACTTATCATGTTGTCCTTTGAAAAAAGAAGTTTCAGGGAACAGATTCCCTTTGGGCCTTATCTGGTACTGGGAGGTTGGATTGTGTTCTTTTGGGGACAAACTATCCTTTCTTTTTATTACTCTCTGTTTTGATATGGATCATTGGAAGGATTTGATGCGTGATGCCTACCGAGCAAGGTCGAGTTTGTGTTGAACTAACCGATCATGAACTGCGTTGGCTTTGGTATATCCAAAAAGGGAAGGATAAGGGGTCTTTGGCACCTGCTCAGTTTGAGATTACCCCTCTTCCTAAAGGGTTGATAAAGCAGGGTAAAGTTCTTCACCTGGATACCTTCCTGTCGATTTTGAAGGGATACCTTGAGCAATACAAGATAGATTTCCAATTGCCTCGTAACCCCAAGATTGATATCGGATTACCTCTCCAGAACCAATTTATTCGCGAGTATCATCTGCCCTGGGTAAAAAAAAGGAACCGTACTGGGCTCCTTCGCTATTTGGCGGAAGAAGAGATTCCTATTCCTGAAGAAGAATTGGTTTATGATTACTTTCTTGAAGAGGAAAAAGGGCCGTCGCGGAGATTGAGGGTGATTTTATCCGGGATAAGGAATTCAGTTTTATCTCCAGTCATTTTTTGTTTCCGGAAAGCAGGCTTTGAAATTAACAAGGTATGTTTTTCCCAACTGGCTTGGGGGAGGGTATTGGGCTTTGGTCCCGAGGGAAATACTCTGTTTCTTCGGGAAGATGAAGGGCAGATTCAATATATTTTCTATAAGGGAGGGATACCTGAGATAATTCGCAGCTTTCCCGCCACCCTTCAATATTTCGGTGAGGAAGAATGGAAGCATGAGATTCATCGGATGCTGCTCTATCTTTCTTCACCCCATGACCAAGCAGAGCTTATGAGAATCCTGTGGAGTCAGGACAGGGTGGCTGAAAAAACAGGGAAAAGAATAGGAGAATACATTAAGGGTGTACGAGGAAAAGTTCCGGTCTTACAAGGAGTGGATGAGGCCTTTTATGCCTTTTGGGGTTCGCAGCCTTTAAATGCTTTGGCAGCTTATGCCCCGGAAAAATACCTTGCTGTATTGGGGCTGGCCCTTGAAGATGAGAAACTAGGGCAGAATAATTTTTGGAGAACAGAGAATCTAAAGAAAAAGAAGCAACGCATTACGTGGGGAATCGCAGGACTTATATTGCTTGTAAATATATATGGTTTGAGGATGCTTGTATCCACCCAACAGACCCTTGATACCTTGCGGGTTGAGGCTCAACGACTAAGTGAAATAACCGCCAACCAAACTTGGGAGAGGGAGAAGGAAACAGCCCTAAAGCAAACATGGGATAGGATTATCGGGAATCCCACTGCGGTTGGGCAGGAGATAAGGGAATTAACAGCCTATGCACCTGAGGGGATTTACCTTGAACGAATTGAGATTAAAGGCCGGACTTTGTTAATCCAGGGCCTTGCTACGGAATCACTGGAGGTTCAAAGAATGTTTCAGCAACTTAAAGCCTTAGGGTGGAGGAAGGTCCAATTGGCCAAATATCAAACGGCAGGGGATTCATTAGAGGATTCATTTAGGGAGGGAATGCCGATTCAATTCGTTTTGAAGGCTGAAGAAGATGATTAAAACGAAAGAAAGCTTAAGAAGACAATTTCCCAAGCTCGGCTATAGTGCCCTGATAACTCTGGTGATTTTGCTCTGCTTAATCGGGGGGACATTGGTTTTTCGCCGACAAGAGGTTGGAGCTCTTCGCCAAGAGATAAAACATGGGGAAGGACTCATCCTGCAGAACCCGGCAAAGGAGGCGGCTTCAGACCTCTGGCTGATGGATGATTTGCTTCTGGTCATGGATGAATGTATTAGGATATTTAGGGAAGAAAATTTAGCTGTTCGTTCGTATCACCTTGAAGGGATTTTTGAGGGGGAGGTTAATCCTTCTTTTCTCTATTTCGCCTTAATTCGTTTACAAGTACAAGGAACGTGGTCAGGGATCGAGAGGGGATTAACCCGTATTGAAGGCATATCTGAAGGTGGTATTTATGTGGAAGAAGCAGTTTTAGAAAAGAATGAGGGAGAAATTCTGCTAAAGATATTTTTCTTTGAACCTGACAATCTCTCCTGACCATAAGATGGGTAAGAGGGGGTGGACCCTGTGGAAGATTATGTGATTCAACCGGGAGATACCTTTTACCAGCTTGCCCAAAGATGGGGAGGAACCTGTGAGGAGTGGAGCCTGGCGAATCCGGGCTTGAACCCGGATTATCTGCAGATCGGTCAAAAGGTTTACCTGCCCAGAACGGTGAATCCCGGGGGAAATGAGCATTATGCCGTCATTACACCACAGCAGGGGGTAGGGTATGCGGGGGATCATCTTGATGAAGTGGAGATGGAAGTCGAGGGAGTAAAGTTCAGAATCAAACGGATAGGGGAAAGCAGAATTCCTCATGAAATTCATCTCACCGTGCCGAGAACCGAAATACGTAAGATTCAGCCTTGCGGTATTTATGGTCCTAGCGAAGTACAGATTATGTTAAGCAATGTTAATATCATTCATTCTCCCCGCCTGATGAGCGACCGGCCTCGTATTGAAGCCCAGAATGGTGGTACAACCCAGGGCAATCAGGGGAATGCTCAGCAGAATAATGCACCGGAGCTTTCTCAAGTCAGGGAGCTGTACTCCGACGTGCGCCAGGATCGGCCTGTTTTTTAGCTGTTCGGACTACCAGCTTAATTCTCCCAATATATCCTTTTCTCTTAGGAATAAAATCTCATATCAATCGTAGGGAAAGACCACCGTAGAGGGCTAATCTCTACGTTTTTTTTGTCGTGACCACTGGTGGAAAAAACGAAATTATGATAAAATTTTGGGGTGCATGACGTGCTGTTAAGGAAGTGGATACGATGGGAAAGATTTGGGTCCTTCATGGCCCTAATTTGAATTTGCTAGGACGGCGTGAACCGGACAAGTATGGGACTCAGACTCTCGACGAAATTAACAACGAACTTCTACATAAGGCTTATACTGCAGGAATCCCTATACAGGTGGAGCAGACCAATTTCGAAGGGGAGTTAATTCAGTGGATTCACAGTATGGGACCGGATGACTTTTTGATTATTAATCCTGGAGCATGGACTCATTACAGCTATGCTGTTCGGGATGCCATAACCAGCGTTCAGGTGCCGGCTATTGAGGTCCATTTATCCAATATCCATGCCCGGGAAGAATTCCGGAAAACCTCAGTCATTGCTCCTGTCTGCTGTGGGCAAATTTCCGGCTTAGGTGGAAAAAGCTATAGCTTAGCTTTGGATTATGCCCTGGAGGCCTTGACACAGAAGTGAAGAAAGTTCATTATATAGGAAGCTTGCTTGTTCACAAGCTTAGCTGACTTATCCTCTGTGTGGATATAGGAAACTTTCTTTCAGTGGTAAATTTGGTTCGATTGGGATAAGCTAAACAGCATAAAAATGAATATTTAGGAGGATAATTATGATTTCATCCAATGAATTTAAGACAGGTTTAACAATTGAAGTGGATAACGATGTGTATACAATTATTGAGTTTCAGCACGTTAAGCCCGGTAAAGGCGCGGCTTTCGTGAGAACGAAATTAAAGAATGTCAAAACCGGCGGCATCATTGAGCGGAAGTTTAATGCAGGTGAAAAGGTGCCTAAGGCTCATGTGGAGCGTCGTGAAATGCAATATCTTTATAAAGATGGGGATCATTTTGTGGCTATGGATAATGAGACCTATGAGCAAACCTCTTTGACCGAGGCTCAAATCGGGGATGGAGTTAAATATCTCAAAGAGAATATGAATTTGGGTATCCTCTTCTTCAACGGCACCGTCATTGGCGTCGATCTTCCCAACACCGTCATTCTTGAGGTTGCCCATACCGAACCTGGTGTGCGCGGCGATACAGCGACAGGCGGTTCTAAGCCGGCCACCTTGGAGACCGGCGCCGTGGTTCAAGTTCCCTTCTTTGTTAACGAAGGGGAAAAATTAATCATCGATACCCGTACAGGAAACTACGTCCAAAGGGCTTAAAGATAGCACATCTGCATATATTCCCGAATCATAATGCCTCCTTTAGGGAAACCTTTTGTTAGAAAAGGTGTACCAGAGGGGGTTTTTTATTGTATGAAATTGAGCATTATTCCTTTAGGGGGAACCGGTGAAATCGGCAAAAATCTTTTGGTTTTTGAATATGGGGACTCCATTATTGTTATTGACGGCGGGGTCAAATTTCCAGATGATGAACTGTTAGGAATTGATCTTGTCATACCGGATATTACTTATCTGGAGAAACGCAAACACAAAATTCAGGGTATTTTCATTACTCATGGCCACGAAGATCATATTGGTGGTCTGCCTTTCCTTCTGCCTAAATTAGAAGCTCCTGTTTACGGCACGAAATTAACCATGGGTTTGGTACGGGCTAAGCTGAGGGAACGGGGCGGTTACCCGGAAAATTTATTGAGAGTCATTGATCCTGGGGAGCCTGTTAAAGCAAAGGACTTCCAGGTTGAAGCATTTAGGGTGACTCACAGTATCCCGGATGCTGTAGGTTATGGAATTCTGACTCCCCTGGGGCGGGTGATCTACACCGGAGATTTTAAAGTGGATTATACTCCTATTGATGGTCAGGAGATGGATTTGGGAAGATTGGCAGCCTGGGGTCAGGAAGGGGTGTTGGCTTTGCTCTGTGATTCGACCAATGCAGAGCGCAGCGGCTCCACCATATCCGAGAAGGTGGTGGGGAAAACTCTGATGGATGCTTTTTCCAGGGCCGAGGGAAAAATAATCATGGCTACCTTTGCTTCCAATGTCCACCGCATTCAACAAGCACTTGAGGCAGCGGCTCTTCTTAAACGGAAGGTATGTGTGGTCGGCCGCAGTATGGAAGCGGTTGTGGCTACTGCCAGAGAATTAGGCTATCTGCACCTTCCTGATCCGGATATGCTGATTGAGACCAGTTCGGTGAATGATATATCCCCTTCCCGTTTGCTTATCCTTACCACGGGCAGCCAGGGAGAGCCTTTGGCTGCTTTGACACGGATGGCTACCGGAAGTCACCGTCAAGTGAATGTTTCAGCAGGAGATACTGTCGTTATCTCAGCCACACCTGTTCCAGGCAATGAAAAACTGATCGGGAGAACGATTAATCATCTGTTCCAGATTGGAGCCGATGTCATTACCAAGGATATGGGACTGGTTCATGTTTCCGGCCATGCCAATCAAGAAGAGATTAAGCTCATCATCCGCTTAACCCGGCCGAAATTTTTAATTCCTCACCATGGTGAAGTAAGACATCAAATGGCTTTCCGCAAGATCGGCAATCTTATGGGGTATGATGATAAAAAAATTGCTATCACTCAAATTGGCACCCGTGTTCTTCTCGATACGGATAAGATGGAATGTGCTGAACGGGTAGAATCCGGCAGCGTCTTTGTGGACGGATTGGGAATTGGTGATGTGGGGCAAATCGTCCTGAGAGATCGCCAGCAGTTATCCCAGGATGGGGTAGTGGTGGTGGTAGCGGCACTTAGCAAAGGATCTCCCACCACTTTAGTGTCGGGGCCGGATATTATCTCCCGGGGCTTTACTTTTATGAAGGAAGCAGAGGAACTGGTGGAAGGGGCGAAGAAAGTCGTCGCAGCCAGTATCGAAACTCAGATCAACAAAGAACGCTGGGAATGGGGGGTTCTCCGCGGGTCCATCCATGAATCCCTAAGCCAGTACCTTTGGGATAAAACCCGCAGAAGGCCTATGATTTTGCCGGTGTTGCTGCAGTTTTGAATCAAAGGGAATCAAGGGACAGGTACGATTATTCATTAGAATTAAGCAGTTGTTGTGATAAGTAAGAGACTCGATAAGCTTAAATGGGCGGTCGGGTCTCTTTTAACTTTTTTTCATCCTTCATTGGTGTCGCCTGAGCGGCGGCATGGTCGGCTATCTGAAAAATGGGACCTGTCCCCTTGATTCACCTTTGATTCCCATGGACAAGTTTTTTGGCGGGAAGCAAGAAAAGCATGTCTAAAACTTTAGGCACAGACATACCTTTTTAACAAAGGGGGACAATGCCGTGTCGCTGCGCTATACTTTACATCCCATAAACCCCAATCCCGAACTTAAACCCAAAACCAAACCCCTGGCTGTTTCTATAAATCAGGGAAAAGTGGCAGGGAAGAATCCCTCAGAGGATTTTGGACGTTGGTTTGGCAGCAATCTGGCAGGCATTTTTCTGCAGATTCAGGATATAGCTCTCAAAGATATAGAAGAAATCCGCTTGCGCATTGAGCGGCCCCTTTTGATCCTGGGACATCATCGAGAGCTGTTTATTGATGAACAAGGTCGGACTGTTGCGGCGGAAAAGGGGTACCGGGTTCAGCGTGAAGATGTTTTACAGGCCTTGGAGCGGATGACCCAAAGTTCTCTCTATGCTGCCGAAGAGGAAATGAAGCAGGGGTTTATCACTTTGCCTGGGGGGCACCGGGTTGGAATTACAGGTGAAGCCATCATGAAACAGGGGGAAGTGCAGACTCTGAAGCATATTTCAGCTTTAAATATCCGCCTGGCCAAAGCTGTCGAAGGCAAAGCAGAGCTCATTTTACCCAAGCTTTTAACAAAGGAAGGGACTCTGCATCATACCTTAATTCTTTCACCGCCGCGGGCAGGAAAGACCACTTTGCTGAGGGATTTAATCCGCAGGCTCAGCGATGGCAGCCCTGCACTTAACCTGCCGGGTCAGACCGTAGGGGTGGTGGATGAACGGAGGGAATTGGCCGGTATGTGGCAGGGGATTCCTGCCTATAACTTAGGGTGCCGTACCGATATTCTGGATGGTTGTCCGAAACGGATGGGGATCAATATGCTCATCCGCTCCATGGCTCCTCAGGTGGTGGCGGTGGATGAGCTGGGACATCCTGAAGATGTGGAGGCCGTCCTGGATGCTTTGAGGACGGGGGTGAAGATTCTCAGCACCGCCCACGCAGCCACTATGAGCGAAGCATTGAGGCGTCCCACCTTAAAAGCATTGTTTGAATTCGGGGTTTTTGAACGGGTGGTGGTGCTCAGTCGCCGCCAGGGGCCCGGAACTGTTGAAGAGATTATCGTTTTGGCTCCGACGGATAGAGTTCATAAAGAGATGGTAAGGGGGGATGCTCTTTGATTTGGGTAGGTGCTCTCTTAATGATTATAGGTTGTGGCAGTCTGGGGCTTTATAGTGCCGCACGCATCCGTAAAAGACCGGTGGAATTGCGGGAGTGCCTGACGGCTCTGACCCTTCTTGATACGGAGATTTTTTGGGGAAATACTCCACTGCCGGAAGCCTTTTCAATTCTAAGGGATAGAACCGATGGAGCATGGTCCGGCTTTTTTGCCGAATTGTCAGAGCGGTTGCATAAGGGTGAAGGGGCCTATGGTGCTTGGAACGAGACCATTGAACAGCAAAAGAAGAATTTTTGCTTAAAAACTGAGGATTGGCAGGTGATAAAAGACGTAGGCAAAGGTCTGGGACGCTCTGATCGCCAAGAACAGCATAAGCAAATCGAGTTGGTCAAACAACAAGTTTCCCTTGTCAAAGAACATGCAGCCCAATGGTCTGAGAAACAAGCCAAGATGTGGTCCTATCTCGGGTTTTTGGGAGGAGCCGCTGTAGTTCTTTTCTTAATTTAGGCAGATGAGGTGGAGATTATGGATTTTTATATGGTGATGAAAATAGCGGGAATCGGGCTCCTTGTGGGAGTTCTCGTCATGGTTCTGGAACAGGCTAATCGCAAGGATATTGCTCAACTTACCGTATTGGCAGGGGTTGTGGTCGTTCTTTATATTGTCGTTCAGGCTGTGGCTGACCTATTCAGTCTTGTACGCAGTGTATTTCAGATCTATTAGGGAGGTCTGAATGTGGAAATATGGCAGATTGTAGGAATTGCTTTAGTGGTTGCCATTATCGGGGTGGTTCTAAAAGAAGTGCGCAAAGAAATTGCCCTTCAACTGACCATACTGACCGGAGTTATTATCTTTACCCTGATTCTGGACAAAATCAAAATCATCATCGATTTACTGCAGAACCTTGCGGATCAGGCGAATATCAGCTCTTACTATTTAATTATAGTTTTGAAAATTGTGGGAGTCGCTTACCTGGCTGAATTTGGTGCTGATATCTGCAGGGATGCGGGAGAAAAAGCTCTCGCGACTAAAATTGAGATCGCCGCCAAGGTGGGGGTTTTAGTTCTGGCGATTCCTATTATCGTAGCGATACTGGAGTCCGTTATGCGACTTGTGCCGTGAGGTGAAACAATGCAGCGAGTGATAATTATCTTTCTTTTCTTTTTTTTCATAGGAAATGGGACAACTCCCTCCTTGGTTTATGGAGCGGAGGAAATGTCAGAGCCGACCGCAGATCTAGCTGCTCAAGTGGATCTGACAGAAGTCCGCGGGTTCCTGGAGCAAATTGATCGGGATGTTCAGGAGTCTTTGCCTAATTTTTCTCTGGCAAAATTCTTTGATGACCTTCGTCAAGGCAATATCAATCTTCACCCTGTGGAGATCGGTAAAACACTCCTCGCCTTATTGGGAAAAGAAATTCTCGAGAGTGCTCCCTTAATCGGAAAGCTCTTGATTTTAGCCGTATTGACTGCCGTTCTCCAGCAGCTTCAGTCCGCATTCAGCGGTGAGGTAGGGAAAATGGCCCAGATCCTTGCCTATCTGGTGCTGATGGGGATTGCCCTGGCCACCTTCCAAATAGCCATGAACCTAGCCTCCGATTCCATTCAAACCATGACGGGATTCATGCAGACCCTGCTTCCGGTCATGATGACTATGCTGGTGGCTATGGGGAATCTGACCACTGCGGCCTTATTTAAGCCCATCGTCTTGGGCAGTTTGACCTTTTTGGCGACCTTAATCAAAACCGTAGCCTTACCCTTGTTTTTTTTGGCAGCAGTTCTCAAGCTGTTTAACCATATTTCCAGTGAATTCAAGCTCAGCAGACTGGCGGGACTTCTGGAGTTTACCGGAAAATTGAGCTTGGGTATCATTTTAACCGTTTTTATTGGGGTCATGGCCGTGCAAGGGGTCACTGGAGGTGTGGCTGATGGGGTCGTTCTGCGTACTGCAAAATACTCTGCAGACCTGATTCCTGTGGTGGGTAAATTCTTTAAAGATGCGGTGGAATTGGTGGTCACTTCAGGACTCTTATTAAAAAATGCTTTAGGGATTGTGGCCATTATCGCTTTAGCCTTGATTTGTTTAGGTCCGGTGGTCAAGCTGGTCGCCATGATTCTGGTTTTCAAAATCTCTTCGGCTTTGATTGAGCCTCTGGGACAAAAGGAGTTAGCGGACACCCTTCAGGAAATGTCCAAGAGTTTGATTTTTATCTTTGCCTCGGTAGCCTCTGTAGCCATTATGTTCTTTATGGCTATTGCCGTGGTGGTGGGGTCCGGTAATTTAACTGTCATGCTGCGATAGGGAGGTGAGGTTTTGGAGAGTTTACAAACCCTTGTACGCAATTTAGCTATTATCTTGCTTCTAGCCAGCTTTCTGGAGATGCTGCTTCCTAATAAGTCCATGAAGGGCTTTGTCAAACTGGTGATGGGGTTGTTCGTCATCTCGGCCATCCTTACTCCCCTTACCACCTTATTGGGAATGACCGTGGAGAGTGCAATCCCGGCTTGGACGGAAAGCTCTGCCCAGGAATTGGCGGTTCTTGCCCCGGGGGAAGTGGGAGAAGCCATTAGCACCAATGCAGTCCAGGAGCAGTATAAAGCAATCGTTGTCAGCCAGATTAAAGCCTTAACTGTTGGCATGGAAGGAATTAAAGAGCTTCAGGTGAATGTGGACTTGGCGGAAGGCTCAAGCGGATTGACGAACATACCCCGAATCGACCGGATTATGATTCATTTGGATGCCGAGGAGCAGGGAGTTCAGCCTATTGAAGACATCGTGATTGACTTAAACGAACCCAAGCCGATCCAGAAGCAGGTATTGTCGGCAACAGCTCTGGAAATCAGGGATAAAGTAGCTCTTTTTATGCAGATGCCCAGGGAGCAGATCATTATAACGGAAGGGTAAATTTCATGATGCTGACGGCAGTGTCAGCAAATGAAAACAGTGAACCAGAAAGTAAGGAGGAATAGCTCATGAATCTTTTTAAAGATATCCAGCCTAAAATCTTAATCCCTGCAGTGCTCGTAGTGGCTGCAGTATGTATGCTGCTCTATAGCAAAGGCGGGGGCAGCGCCCCTGTGGTGCCTATGAATCAGGCAGTGGAGAACCGGGATACCGTTGAGGTCACCCGAATCAGCACTCTGGAAAAAGAAATGGAAAAGAAATTGGTGCAGAATCTTCAGCAGATGTCAGGGGTTGGCAGTGTTCAGGTATCCGTAACCTTATCCTCCAGCCTGCGCTCTGATTATGCCACCAACGGCAGTGTGACCAAGAAAACAACCAAAGAGTCTGATAAAAGCGGCGGAACACGGGAGTCCACAGAAGTCACTGAAAACAATCAGCTGGTGATGCCCAACGGGGCCAGCCAACCGGTCATTGTCATGGAAGAACGTCCTAATGTGGCAGGGGTTCTGATCATCGCCGAGGGGGCCAGTGACCCCAATGTTCGGGAAAATATTCATAATGCCGTACGAACCTTATTAGATATTTCTTCCGATAAGATCAATGTTCAGCCCATGGGAGGGGTACTATGAAAGTCATGACTTTGAAGCGGTGGGGGGATTTGAAGAAGGGGCAAAAATGGGTGCTGGTGGGTTCTGTTATTGTCGCATTGCTGGTGCTGTACGCCTTTTGGCAGCTGGTTTTTGGTGATGAGCCCCTTAGTCAGCCTACTCATGAAAGTATGCCGGTCCAGGTACAACCGGAAGGTCAGAGTATTTATTTTTCTGCGGAGGTGGTCAAGCCCTTACCCCAGGGAGGAGACTATTTTGTCAATTATCGGCTGCAGCGGGAAGCCTCCCGGCAGGAGGCCAAAACTATGCTGGCTCCCCTTTTAGATTCCAATGTGGTCAAGACAAGGGAAGAAGCCCAGGAAAAATGGTTGCAGTTGAGTCATAAGATTCAAAAGGAAGAAGAAATAGAGAATCTCCTTAAAATCAGCGGAATTAAGGATGCCATAGCTGATTTGGGGAATAATGAAGTTGCAGTCATCGTCTATGCCCCCAACCTGGAAGGGACAGAGATCAAGGTGATTCAAGATATTGTGTTTCGTGTTACCAATACCGCCAAAGAACAAGTCCGCATAGCCTATCGTTATTAACAGCAAAAAGATTCTGCGCATGACTGACATGAGAGTTTTCTGAAATAAAGTGTGCAGAATCTTTTCGATTTACTTATAGATCCGATCTCGAAGGTTATACTGTATACTTTGGCGTGATATTGTATACTTGACGCTGTTTCGTTGAAAAAATTTTACCAGTTTCATATAATAAAACATAAACGGAATTTTAGACAGAGAGCGTGATAGGGTATTAGAGAGGGGTTGTACTGGATGAAACCGGTGAAAATTACGGATACGACACTGCGTGATGCTCATCAAAGCCTTTGGGCTACGCGGATGAGAACAGAAGATATGCTTCCTATCCTGACCGAATTGGATCAAGTGGGATACCATTCCCTTGAGGTCTGGGGCGGAGCGACCTTTGATGTGTGCCTGCGTTTTCTGGGGGAAGATCCCTGGGAACGATTAAGAACCATCAAACAGCATGTCAAGAAAACCCCACTGCAGATGTTGCTGAGAGGTCAATCCTTAGTGGGCTATCAGCATTATCCTGATGATGTGGTTCGTGAATTTGTCCAGCTTAGTGTAAAAAATGGAATTGATATTATCCGCATTTTCGATGCGTTAAATGATGTCCGCAATATGATCGTTCCTATGGAAGCGGCTAAAGCAGCCGGAGCCCACGTTCAGGCTTCCGTGGTCTATACTATCAGTCCTGTGCATACTTTGGAGCATTATGTGGAAACGGCTAAAGAACTTGTGGCTTTAGGCGCTGACTCTATTTGTATTAAGGATATGGCGGGTCTCTTAACCCCACAGCGCGGGTATAAATTGGTAAGAATGCTTAAAGAAGAATTGGGAGTCATGATCCAGCTGCATACCCATTATATTGGTGGTATGGGAACCATTGCCTATGTGAAAGCTGCCGAAGCCGGTGTGGATGTCATCGACACAGCCAGTGTTCCCTTAGCTTTCGGTGCCAGTCAGCCGCCGGTAGAGCTTGTGGTACGGGCACTTCAGGAGTTTGAATTCGCTCCGGAGATGAATATTCCCCAGCTCTTTTCCATCGCTAATTATTTTGAAGAACTCCGCAAGAGCAGAGGCTTTGAACGGGGAATCACCCGTATTTCCGATATGCGGGTTTTTGAACATCAAGTGCCTGGGGGAATGATCTCCAATCTCGTATCCCAACTGGAAGAACAAAAAGCCCTGAATCGGATTAATGAAGTGCTTGACGAGATACCCAGTGTTAGGGCAGAATTGGGTTATCCACCTTTGGTAACGCCAACCAGCCAAATCGTGGGGACTCAAGCTGTATTGAATGTGTTGAGCGGGGCAAGATATAAATTAGTGCCTGCCGAGGTGAAAGCCTATGTCCGTGGGCTTTACGGCAAACCGCCCGCACCCGTCGATCCCGAGATTCAGAAGCTGATCATCGGCGATGAAGAAGTCCTCACTATTCGTCCTGCGGACAAATTAGAACCTGGTCTTAAAAAGGCGGAACAGGAAAGCAAAGAGTTTGCCTTATCCCGTGAAGATGTCTTGAGTTATGCCCTGTTTCCACAGGTGGCTAAAAAGTTCTTTATTGAAAGAGAGAAGGGGATCACGGTCGCTGCGAAAAGCCCGTCCGTCCCAGTTGCGAAGGAGGATTCCAAAATGGATTTAAAAGAAATTAAAGAGCTTATTAAACTTATTGGTGACACAGATATCACCGAGTTGAACCTTGAAAGTGAAGGAGTAAAGGTCTCCATTAAAAAGGGCAGCATGCCCGTACCAGCCATGGCGCTGCCTGTCATGGGAGGAACCGCTGAAGCTGCTGTTCAGCCTGCACCGGCGGCAGTCAGTGCACCGGTTAAAGTTGTCCAGGAACCGCAAAGCCCTGCTGAGGCTCCTAAGAAAAATCTGCAGTACATCAAGGCCCCTATGGTGGGAACCTTCTATCGTTCACCGGCACCGGATGCTCCATCCTTTGTGGAGCGGGGGCAGATGGTGAAAGAGTCCCAAACGGTATGCATCATTGAAGCGATGAAACTCATGAATGAGATAGAAGCAGAAATCAGTGGACGCATCGTGGAAATTTTGGTTGAAAACGGCCAGCCGGTGGAGTTCGGTCAACCTTTGTTTGCAGTTGAATAATGAGGAGATAGGCAGCATGTTTAAAAAGGTATTAATAGCCAATCGGGGAGAAATTGCCTTACGGATCATCAGAGCCTGCCGGGAGATGGACATTGAGACCGTGGCCGTCTTTTCCGAGGCGGATCGGGATGCCCTGCATGTCCGGGAAGCGGATCAGGCCGTCTGTATCGGTCCCCATCCTTCGACTAAGAGTTATTTAAATATCCCCAATATCATCAGCGCTGCTGAGTTAACCGGTGTGGATGCTATTCACCCCGGTTATGGGTTCTTATCGGAGAATGCACGGTTCGCCGAGATTTGTGAGTCCTGTGGTATAACCTTTATCGGTCCCTCGCCGCGAGCCATTGAAACCATGGGGGATAAGGCCACGGCGCGCAAGACTATGATCGAGGCGGGAGTTCCGGTGGTTCCCGGGTCCAAAGAAGTGCTCACCGATGTGGAATCCGCCTCAGTTCTGGCCAAGGAGATTGGCTACCCCGTCATGATCAAAGCCTCAGCAGGAGGCGGGGGTAAAGGGATGCGCATTGCCCAAAACCCCAAAGAGCTGGCTAAATCTATTCAAGCTGCCCAAAGCGAGGCTCAGGCTGCTTTTGGCAATTCGGAGATTTATCTGGAGAAGTACGTGGAGGAACCTCGTCATATCGAGTTTCAAATTTTAGCGGATAAACACGGCAATGTGATCCATCTCGGAGAGCGGGACTGCTCCCTGCAAAGAAGAAATCAGAAATTGCTGGAGGAGGCTCCTTCCAGCGCCCTTACCCCTGAACTGCGTAAAGCTATGGGAGAAGCTGCAGTAAAGGCTGCCAAGGCCGCTGATTATTCCAGTGCCGGAACCATCGAATTTCTTTTAGATAAGCATGGGCATTACTATTTTATTGAGATGAATACGCGTATTCAGGTGGAGCACCCGGTGACAGAGTTTGTAACAGGAATTGATCTGCTGAAGGCTCAGATTCGCGTTGCTGCGGGAGAGCCTTTGGGGATTGAACAGGAAGATGTGCAAATTCGCGGCTGGGCTATGGAGTGCCGCATCAATGCTGAGAACTCGGAAAAGAACTTTATGCCCTCTCCGGGAACCATTGAGTTCTATCACCCGCCCGGCGGTCCCGGGGTTCGGGTGGACAGTGCCGCTTATCAAGGCTACACCATCCCTCCCTATTATGATTCCATGATCGGCAAATTGATCGTCTGGGGTGCTGACCGGGAAGAAGCGATCCAAAGAATGAAGCGTGCTTTGGAAGAGTTTTATATTGAAGGAGTACACACCACCATTCCCTTCCATCTTAAAGTACTGGATAATGCCTTTTTCCGCCGTGGGGAAGTCTATACTAACTTTATCCAAAGGCGGATTTTAGGGGAATAGATAGTACATTCACCTTTGCCAGCATGGTCTTCTTTTGTTATAATGACAAAAGATACTTATGGATTAATATGTGGATGATGAGGTGAAACTATGGAAAAACCAGACATAGAAAATGCACTGGGAACGATAAAGATTGCTGATGAAGTCGTAGAAATCATTGCCGGCCTGGCCGCTTCCCAAGTGGAAGGTGTAGCCGGTATGAGCGGCGGCCTGGTGGGAGATATTGCCCAGATGCTTGGTCGTGGCAAGAACCTCTCCAAGGGGGTTAAGGTTGAAGTTGGGGAACAGGAAGCTGCTGTGAATCTTTATCTCGTTGTGGAATACGGTGTGTCGATACCTGAGGTGTCGTTAAAGGTTCAAGAAGCCGTGAAAGAGGCTATTGAAAGTATGACGGGCCTTCTGGTCGTCGAAACCAACGTTCATGTCCAGGGGGTTAATTTTCGTCCAGTTCCTGAGATTAAAGATGAAGAGCTTGCTCGGTTAAAATAAGCGAACGGATTTACCCCCCCTGGTGGACCAGGGGGGGTAAACAAATATAAGGTGGTGACCGGTTTGTTAGGGTATAGTGTTGGTGCCTTATTGGTAGTGATAGGGGGATGTATTCTAGCCATAAGTACGGGGTGGGAACTCCCTTATGAACTTTTACTGGCTGGATTGGATTGGTTAAGGACGAATACTTGGGAAAGCTTAGTCATAGCCATCTTGATCATGATCCTGGGGATATTACCCTTCTTAAAGCCGCGCAAAAGCATAGATCACACTTTTCGGACAGTTTCCCAGTTAGGTGAAGTGCGGGTTACCATTGATGCTATTGGGGATCTTATTGTACGCAGTGCTCAGAGTAAAAACGAGGTGCGCCTGGTTAAACCCTTGATTAAGCAGCGGGAGGATGGCTTGGAGATTCTGCTGGATTGTCAGTTTAATTTTGAAACGGTGATTCCGGAGGTGTCGGAGCAGCTGCAAACTCAAATTAAAGAGGATGTAGAACGCTTTACAGGCATTAAAGTTGCCGAGGTGAAAGTATTGGCACGCCGGCTGGATCCCGTTCAATCCAATCGTCCGCCGCGAGTCAGGTAAGTGGGAAAGCAGAAAATAATACATAGAATCAGAGTTCTTGGCGACATAATCATAACAAATAATTCTAGGAGGAACCTATGAGCCGCAGATTAGCTCGGGAAACCGCATTGCAAGTTTTATTCCAGCTGGAGATGACTGGGGAAAGCCAGGACCTGAAGTCCGCAATTCACAAATGGGCGGATGAATTTGCTGTTCCGGAAGGAAGTATTCCTTTTGCAGAGGAACTGGCGGAAGGAACATTGACTCACAAAGAAGTGATCGATGAGAATCTGGAGAAATTATCCGAAGGCTGGTCATTAGCACGGATGGCTAATGTGGATCGGAATCTTTTACGCCTTGCCAGTTATGAAATCCTCTTTCGGAAAGATATTCCCGGCCGGGTGACCATTAATGAAGCCATAGAAATCGCCAAACGCTATGGCAGTGAAGAATCCGGCAAATTTATCAATGGTATATTGGATAAAGTCGTGGAAAGCGTCAACAAAAAGGATGAAAAAGGGAATGACACTCTATCTCGGGATTGATACAAGTGCATATACCACTTCATTGGCGATTGTGGATGAGCAGGCTGAACTGGTCTATGAAAACAGGAAGATCTTGACTGTTCCGGAAGGGGAGAGAGGGCTTGCTCAATCGGCAGCCCTTTTTCAGCATGTTCAGAATTTGCCTCAACTGGTGACCGCAGTGCCTCCTCAATATTGGGAGAAAGTCAGCGCTTTGGGAGTAAGCACCGCGCCCCGTCCTATCCAAGAGTCCTATATGCCGGTTTTTCTTCCCGGATATGGTGTGGCAGCGGCCATGGCTTCCGCTCGGTGCATCCCTCTGGTTGAAACCAGTCATCAGGAAGGACACTTAGCGGCAGGAATAGCCTCCAGCAAGCTGAAAGAGCCACATTTCCTGGCCATTCATATTTCAGGAGGAACCACGGAGCTTCTGGAAGTCCATCATACACAGCCCGGGAAACTTGATATACAGCTTTTAGGTGGGACAACGGATCTTCATGCCGGTCAATTCGTGGATCGGGTAGGAGTCCGCTTAGGACTGCCCTTCCCTGCGGGTAAAAGCTTGGAGGAGCTGGCCCGTCAGGCTGATCCCGGGGCAGCGGCATGGCTTCCTTCCGCTGTCAGGGGCTTTGAAGTGAGCTTTTCCGGAGTGGAGACCGCTGCCCAAAGATTGATCGATCAAGGTAAGAATCCCGCCGACGTGGCTCGTGCCGTGGAAGGGTGTATTGTGCGAACCTTAGGGAAATTATTGCAGGCAGGAATGGAAAAGACCACACTGTCGGAGATTCTCATTGTGGGTGGTGTAGCTTCCAATCAATTTATCCGCCAAGAGCTGAAAAAGAGACTGGCCCGACATGCTAATCTCCACTGGGCGGAGCCTGATTGGAGCCGGGATAACGCGATTGGTGTAGCCCTGCTTGCCCTTGAAAAAGTCAGGGGATGTATAATTTAGGCAGGAGATATGACAGACCATATCGAATAGTTAGAAAGTTATTATTTTTTTGCATGAAATTAAGGAGGAGTGTACGTGTATCGGGTAGTGAAAAGAAGGCAGCTTGCTTCAGCTCCTTGCATTGTTTTGCTGGAAGTTGAAGCTCCGGCCGTCGCAGCAAAAGTTGAACCAGGCCAATTTGTCATTGTGCGTATGGATGAACAATCTGAACGTATCCCGCTTACAGTCATGGACTTTGATCGGGAAAAGGGCACTATCACTATTGTCATTCAGGATGTAGGCTATTCCTCAGCAATGATTAACTCCATGGAGGAAGGAAGCCATTTCCTTGATTTTGTAGGTCCCTTGGGAGTCCCTTCCGAAATTGAAAATCTGGGCACGGTGGTTTGTATCGGCGGCGGACTTGGCGTGGCACCGGTATACCCCATTGCCCGGGCTTTAAAAGAAGCCGGCAATAAGCTTATTTCCGTAATTGGCGCCCGCAGCGCCGATATCCTTATTCTTGAAGAAGAGATGGCGGCTATTAGTGATGAACTGGTGATTGCCACCGATGATGGCAGCAAAGGGGTTAAGGGTTTTGTCACCAATGGCCTGGAGCAGATTATCGCTCAGGGCACGAAGATTGATGCCATTTGGGCCATCGGACCGGTGGTCATGATGCGCTCTGTAGCCAATTTTACCCGTCCCTTAGGGATCAAAACCATCGTCAGCATGAACCCCATCATGGTCGATGGGACAGGGATGTGTGGCGCCTGCCGTCTCAGTGTAGGAGATGAGACCAAATTCGCCTGTGTGGATGGCCCTGAGTTTGACGGCCATCTGGTGGATTTTGATCTGGCTATGAAACGGCTGGCTTTTTATAAAGATGAAGAAGAACGCGCCAAAGTCTCCAAAGACTGTGACTGCGGAAAGGGGGCGCAATAATCATGGCCTTAAAAGTACCCCGTCATGAGATGCCCTGCCAGGACCCTAAAGAGCGTGCTCACAATTTCAATGAAGTTGCCTTGGGATATGCTTCGGAAACGGCTATCGAAGAGGCTCAACGTTGTCTCCAATGCAAAAAACCGAAATGTGTTGAAGGCTGCCCGGTGAATATTTCCATTCCTGAGTTCATTCAAAAAATCACGGAAGAAGATTTTGAAGGAGCCGCAGCGGTTATCAAGCAGAGCAGTTCTTTGCCTGCAGTGTGCGGCCGGGTTTGTCCCCAGGAGTCCCAATGTGAGGCTAAATGTATCTTAGGCATCAAAGGTGAATCGGTGGCCATTGGCCGTTTGGAGCGCTTTGTGGCTGATTACGAAATCAGCAAAGGATGTAAGATTCCCGAAGTGGCTCCACCCAGCGGTAAAAAGGTGGCGATCATCGGTGCCGGTCCGGCAGGATTAGCCTGTGCCGGTGATTTGGCTAAGGCTGGGCACAAAGTGACGATCTTTGAAGCTCTCCATGTGGCCGGCGGCGTGCTGATGTATGGTATTCCTGAGTTCCGTCTGCCCAAAGATATTGTCCAAAATGAGATTTGCAATTTGGAACCGATGGGTGTGGAGATTCTGGTTAACCAAGTGGTGGGCAAAGTGACCTCCGTTCATGAGCTTATGCAAAACGGCTATGATGCGGTGTTCATCGGCACAGGGGCTGGATTGCCTAATTTCCTGGGAATTCCCGGTGAAAATTTAAATGGCGTCTATTCCGCCAATGAGTTCTTAACCCGTACTAATCTTATGAAGGGATATCGCTTCCCTGAGTATAAGACCCCGGTTAAAATAGGCAAAAAAGTCGCTGTCTTTGGGGCCGGCAACGTGGCTATGGATGCTGCCCGTACTGCCCTGCGTTTGGGCGCGGAAGAAGTCAGCATTGTCTATCGTCGTTCCCGGGCGGAAATGCCTGCCCGTCATGAAGAGCTTGAGCACGCCGAGGAAGAAGGGGTTAACTTCCAGCTCTTGACCAACCCGGTAGCCATCCAAGGGGATGAAAAGGGTGCGGTCAAGTCCCTGACCTGTCTCCGCTATGAGTTGGGAGAACCGGATGCCTCCGGACGCCGTAAACCTGTGCCCATCCCCGGCTCGGAGTTTGAGATTGAAGTGGATACGGTGGTTGTCGCCATTGGGCAAGGTCCCAATCCTTTGGTCACCCAATCCACGGAAGGCTTGGAGCTGAACAAATGGGGCAATATCGTCGTTAATGAAGAAACCCTGGAGACCTCCATTCCCGGAGTGTTCGCCGGGGGCGATATTGTGACCGGTGCCGCTACGGTTATTCTGGCTATGGGAGCCGGCAAGAAAGCCGCCGCGGGAATTAACGCTTATCTTAAGAATAAGGGTTAATTACTGCGGTAAGGTTCAGGTAATTCGGATAATATAGTAGGCCAGAAATAAAGCAAGCCTGTTGGAGAAGCTCTCCGGAGGCTTGCTTTGTTTCAAATTCCCCAATTATGGATAACCCAGGGAGATTCTTCGCTTTCTTTAATGAGAATATAATCCCAGTTATCTGCGCTTATGCTTGCATCCTAGGTTTAATTTCGGAAAGAGTTACATAAAGGACACATAGATTTATAGCGGTCCTGACCGTAATTGGAACGATAGCTGCTCCGGGGAATGTGGGTGGTACGGTTTTGAGGTCCATAATTATCTTGGAGGAGAGATTTTTTTTTGAAGATAGAAATCATTGATTGCATCAAAAATACTATCCCTCGATTTGTATTTTATCCCATCAATATCGACAATGTCATTTGCGTAAACAAAAAAGTGAAGTGAATTACTGTCACTGGAAAACGTGTCGTTGGAAAAGGTAATAAAAAGGGAGTAGCCTTGTATGCTGTTATCTTCGCATTTTAGAAAAGACGTTTTGTTAAATAAATCCTCAATCTGCTTTATGATTGCCGGATCCGTAAAATGGGTATTATTATTGCTATCACTGCTGACTATATCATAGATGCTGATCCTTTTTGTATTATTAATTTCCAAGGAAATCTCATCTTCCTTTTTTTGAATCACATTCAATGAATCGGGATTACCACATGCTGATATTGCCGTCATGATGGATATAAACACAAAAGCGAAAAGAATGCCACGTAAAACCCTGTGCACTATTATTTTAGCCACTGCTCACTTATCTCCAAAAGGTTTTTTGAATTACAATGGGGTATGGGCAATCATTAATGGGGTGACGATATAAGCCGGCAGCCCCCCATTTGGAGGTAACTGTTATATTGGAACCGCTTACAGATGTTACAAGTCCAGAATGAGTCCCAATCCAGTATACTTTGTCGCCGACTATGGGGTTTGTAACTTGTGTATAACGAGATTCAGACATATATGCAGATGGATCATTCATCCACCACGGGTTGGAGCTCGAAGCTAAATACCATGCATATGAATGGCAGTTGTAGTTATAAGTAGCGGAAGACAATCTTGTAGCCGCAGGATATCTTGTATCATAGTCGTTATTTATCACTTTTTTTTGCTCTGCATCAAAATCTTGTAGTTTTAAGACTAGAACTGTAACAGGAGGCGCTGGAGTGTAAACATAGCCGTAACCTAAGACATCCCCTGGTGCTGCCGCTGTCACCGATGTTTCTCCCACTACAAGGGGAGATATCTGAAATTTATCAGCTACTTGTTGTGAAAGTGTCACTATGATATGTTTTTCATCCTCACTTAGCTTATCCGATACTTTCGGATAGAGCAACAGAGACTCCATAAACATTTTTTGTATAATTTCTTTATCACTAATATGGCTTTTTGTTTCAACGGCCAGCATTTTTTCTGTAGAATTCTTGTAATGAGTCAAAAGGTTTTTTGCTAAGTCCGATCTTTGCAAAAGAACGGCTGCGCCATTAAACTCCAAGGAAAGCCCCTTAAAACCTTGTTCTATAGTGTCATAGGCATAAATGTCAATCATAAAGGGGTACTCAAGTACCATTTTCAGCAATGCGGCTGTATCCATTTTTTCTGCAGTGCTTAATGGGATATTAAGCATTTCTTTCAATTGTACAGATGAGTAATTTCCCCATTCTTTTGAATTCGGCGTAATCGGAAATTCAAAAGGATCTTGCGAGGAAGAGATGTCTTTTCTATCAATATTTATATCTTCGACTAAACTTTGAGCAGTGTTTTCTGCAAATACTGCGGTAGTTCCGACACTTAATAACATCGCAATAACAAGAATACATGCCACTATGTTTTTTTTCATACTTTTTACCTCCTAAAACCTAAAATAGAGTTGTTCTACAAGGCATCATTCTGATAGACTGTTCCTGTGGAAACCAGCCGATAATAATACCCGCTCACGACATATCTTTTTTGAGTCAGATAACCGCTATTGCGGTTGGAAGTACTCGTCCAGCTTTTGATCGTTTGCCAACTTTCATTATTGTGCTGTTGGTGCTGGCATCAATGCGACTTTATCGATGTTGCTGCGGGCATAAAGACTGGCATTAAATTGAACTAAGCCACTACCGGAAATGTCAAAAGAATTGGTGAATTCGGTGATGTTAACTCACATTGGGCCTTACGTCCGATTCAGTTGCCTGATTTGTGCCCTGAGCAAACATCTGCATAGGGGTCAGACAAAGAATGAAAAAGAGACAGAGTAAGCGCTACGGTTTTCTTTCTTATGACATTCACCTCCTTTTCCTTGCCCTTCTTTGACTTTAAGCCACATACTTATGCTTTCCTTATGTATATTTTGCACCGTTTTATAATACGGGTCTATCCCCCGCATGGAGGATATTTTCGAGTGTTTTCTATTTAAATATACATTTTATGCACGAATTGAATCAACTCAACTTGGCTTGAAACTCCCAGCTTGCGGTGAATATGCTTGAGATGAGTCCTTACTGTAGTTATTTCAATAGTTAAAGAATCCGCGATCTTTTTACTGCTATACCCTTTTACCCTTAATCGTAATACATCCTTTTCTCTATAGGTTAAGCTTTGGATATCCCGGTTCTGATCAGCTGGAAAATTCATGTCCTCCTCCCTCCTGACTTAAATTAAAGCAGCGCTGCTTTATAAAATACCTATCCCTCCATCGATCTTTCTTTGCAAATAAAGACAACCAAGAACGCTTTTTGCAACAAATACTTGATATAGACCAATGAATTTCTTACATTGGGATGCCGGGATGAGCTTGCCTGCGTAGCTTACTTTTTTCTATACCACATTGAAATTTAAAAGCTAACTATTAATATGTTTTGGTAGCACAGATTAGGGGTATGCCCCAAGCTATATTCCCCAAGGATTTAAAGTGGACAAAACAGAAAAACGAGACCATCTGGAAGCCATTCATTATGCCAACGATCAGGGTCAAACTATCCGCTTCACCCGATACTCGAACAGCAATACTGATGTGAGAATAGATACTGAAGGTGCTGCGGTGCAGAATATTATGATTCACGATAAGGAGGCAATTTTAGCCGAAAAGCAGGGGCTGGTCAGCATTGTCTGGGAAGATGATACTCTGTTTTCCCTGATCGGAGAAACAGAACGGGCAGAGTTGATCAAGATGGCCGAGAGTATCAAGTAAAATAATAAAAGATCCTCCACGGAGTGAATAATAAAACGAGCTGACTATAACTTGGTGATTAATGATGGAATAATCGAAAAGTTTACAAAAATACCTCATAAATTGTTCCCAAGGAAAGGGAATTCCGGCCGGAATGGAGAATAGTAAAGGACGAACTGATATAGTTTATGGATAAGAAAGAGAGGAGTGGGATTTCATTGGCTCAATTGCTGGACGGAAAAGAGATTTCCAAAGTCTTAAAAGAAGAGATCAAGGAAGAAGTAAAGAGGTGGAAGGAACAGGGGGTTAATCCTAAGCTGGCGGTGGTTCTCGTGGGAGACGACCCGGCTTCGGTGGTCTATGCGAAATCCAAGCAAAAAGTGAGTGACAGCTTAGGCATTGACTTTGAACTCACCGTATTGCCCGCCGACAGTTCAGAAGAGTCCATTCTGGCCCTGATTGATTCCCTCAATGCCAATCCGGATGTTCATGGGATTATGATCGAGCTGCCCTTGCCGAAACATATTTCCAAAGAGCGTGTCATGGCAGCCGTGCGCCCTGATAAGGATGTGGACGGAGTTCATCCCATTAATCGTGGCTATATTCTCAGTGGGGAAGAAGGTCTGTTCCCGGCAACTCCGGAAAGCTGTATCGAAATTATGCTCCGTTCGGGAGTTGAAATCGCCGGCAAGCATGTGGTCATCGTGGGACGGGGAGAGACAGTCGGCAAGCCTTTGGTTTTCCTGATCCTAAAACATAATGCCACCGTGACCATCTGCCATTCCCGTACTCCGGATCTGGGAGCTTTTACCCGTCAGGCGGATATTATCGTGGCCGCTGTAGGTAAAGCAAAACTTGTTAAGAAAGATATGGTGAAACCAGGTGCCATCGTCGTCGATGCCGGTATCAATGAGATCCCGGGCGGAATCTGCGGGGACGTTGATTTTGAGGAAGTTAAAGAAGTCGCTTCCCTTATTTCACCGGTGCCGGGGGGCGTAGGCTCATTAACCACCGCCTTGATCATGAAAAATGTTCTGAAGGGAATCACTCTGCAGCGCAAGGAGGGTCAATAATGGCTGAGAACACAATCTGGCAATGGACAACTGCGGAATTCCTGGCCCAGTCCGCCAGTGCCGCACCCACTCCCGGCGGCGGCAGCGTGTCCGCTTATGTGGGCGCTTTAGGCGCTTCCATGGTGTGCATGGTGGCCAATCTGACTGTGGGTAAGGAAAAATATAAGGATGTAGAGCCTCAAGTCCAAGTCATCCTGGCCAAAGGTGAGAAGCTCCTCCATGATCTGAAAAATGGCCTGACCCAGGATATTGAGGAATTCTCTAATTTCATGGCTGTCTTGAAGCTTCCTAAGGATACAGAGGAGCAAAAACAAGCGCGCTCGGCCAAAATGCAGGAAGTTCTGGTTTCAGCTACGGATACCCCTTTGGCCATTGCTCAAAACTGCTATGCAGTTCTGGAGCTGGCCCAGGAGCTGGCCCCCATCGGCAATAAAGGAGCCATCAGCGATGTGGGTGTGGCCGCCTATCTGGCTGAAAGCGCCCTCAAAGCAGCTATGTTCAGTGTGGACATTAATCTGCCCCAGGTCAAAGACAGTGATTATCAGGAGAAGGTTAAAGCGGAACGGGAACGCCTCTTTGCTCAAGCCGAAAAGCTTAAGAATGAGACCGTAGCCGTGGTGCAAAGCAGACTGTAGTTTTTGATGCCTGCCTTTAAGCTTTTTCACAGAAGTTATGGGCTTAAAGAAGGGGCTTTATAAACGGAGCTGCAGAGAGAGTATAGTTGTTTAAGCATGGGAGTGTCACAAAACTGTTTTATTTAAAGCAGCCGGTGACGCTCCCATTTTAAGTATGGTTGAGTTTTTCTTTGGGCCATAATAATAATAGTCTTTGGCCTTCGGAAATAAAAAATATGTAACATGATGCATTTTTATAAGAGCGCAGCTTATTGACACATATTAACTCAAGGAGTATAGTTCTAATGGAGCTTAAAATGACGGGATGGTGATTAAACTGGACGCTGGAGGCCCTAGTCGAAGGAAATTGAATATTTTATCCAAAAATAGGGGTGTGTCCGGTTTTAAAGCAGGATTTGTGATTCAACCGGCCACCTGAAGGGGGAGACCGGATGATCAAAATTTGTAAAAATGATGCAGGCAATTATCAGGAACTATCCTTGGACAATCTGGTTAAGGGAGCCTGGATTCAACTTGTGAATCCCACTGCATGGGAGCTCAATGCCGTAGCGGAGGCTACGGAAGTGCCCATGGATTTTCTTAAAGCGGCCCTGGACGAAGAAGAACGATCGCGTATTGAGCTGGAAGACCATTGTATGCTGGTGATTACCAATATTCCCTTGATGATTAATGAGACGAATTACGATACGCTGCCTTTGGGGATGATTATCTCAGAAGACCACATTATCACGGTCTGCCTGGAAGATAATCCGGTATTTTCGGAGTTTAATGCCGGTACCTACCGGAATTTCAACACGGCAAAGCGGACCCGCTTTTTATTCCAGATTCTTTATAAATCGGCTTCTTATTATCTTAAGTATCTGCGCCAGATTAACAAGTACACGGATCGAATCGAGATGGACCTGCGCACCTCCATGAAAAACCAGGAAATTTTTCAATTGATGGATCTGCAAAAAGGCTTGACCTATTTCACGGTCTCGCTGCGCTCCAATGGAGTGGTCATGGACCGTCTGATGCGTTTGCGGTCCAATAGTCAAAGCCAGCACTTGATTAAGATGTATGAAGAAGACGAGGATTTGCTGGAAGATGTCATCATTGAAAACAATCAGGCGATCCAAATGGTTGAGATGTACAGTCATATTATTGTTGGTTTCTCCGATGCTTTTGCGTCGATCATCTCCAACAATCAGAATATGGTCATCAAGCTGTTGACTTCCATAACCATTACCATGGCGGTACCGACCATGTTGGCCAGTTTTTGGGGAATGAATGTTCCTGTTCCTTTTGGCGATAACCCTTACGGTTTTGGCTTGGTTACCGTGATTGCCTTTAGTATTGCCGGCATCAGTGCCTTGACCTTGTGGAAAAAGAAAATGTTCTGATAGGGGGGGAGACCTCCCTTTTTGCTTTTCCTCCATCTTGAAAAGTCGCGGGCATCTTTGTATTATGAGTAAGAGGTGAAAAATGTGCCTAAGATTTGGACCGTTGCCGAATTAACACGAGAAATCGGTCAGACCCTCAATGATAACCCGGATTTTGTAAATTGCTGGGTCAGCGGGGAGATTTCCAATTACAAAAACCACCGTCCCTCGGGACATTGGTATTTTACCTTAAAGGATGAGCAGTCCAGCATGAAGGGGGTCATGTTCCGCAGCCGTGCGGAACGGGTTCGTTTCACCCCCCAGGATGGGATGAAAGTGCTGGTGCGGGGAAGTATCCGCATCTATGAACGGGATGGCACGATTCAGCTTTATGCTGAGGAGATGCAGCCCAGCGGCGTAGGTGCTCTTTATTTGGCCTTCGAACAGCTTAAGGAACGCTTGGGCCAGGAAGGTTTATTTGCACCGGAGCGCAAAAAAGCCATCCCCCGTTATCCTCGTCGCATTGGCATTGTTACCAGTCCCACAGGGGCTGCCATTAAAGATATCCTGAAGGTCATGTTTCGCCGTAATCCGCAAATTTCCTGGATTCTGGCACCGGCCGCCGTTCAAGGAGAACTTGCTCCCAAGGAGGTGGCTCAGGCCATTGCCCGGTTGAACCGGCACTCCCAAGTGGATGTGATCATCGTCGGCCGCGGCGGCGGCTCTCTGGAAGAGCTGTGGGCCTTCAATACCGAGGAAGTGGCCCGGGCCATCGCCGCCTCCGGAATTCCGGTGATTTCTGCAGTAGGCCATGAAACCGATGTGACTATTGCGGATATGGTGGCGGATCTGCGGGCCCCCACACCTTCTGCGGCGGCTGAACTGGCTGTCCCTGTCTGGCGGGAACTGAAATCCGACCTTGAGCAGCTGGAGGCCCGGCTGCACAGCACCATGAGCTCACAGCTGCAGCGGAAAAGGCAGCGGTTGGACAGCCTAAAAACCATAGGACCTCTTTCCAATCCCTTTTGGCGTATCGATCAGAACCGCCAGCGCCTGGATTCCCTCAGTGAACGTGTGGAGCAGGGCATGACTAGATTTGTTTCTGATAAAAATGGTATACTAAAGCTATTGACTGCAAAGCTGGATTTATTAAGTCCTTTAGCAATTTTGGGGAGGGGCTACTCCCTCACCTATGGTCCCAAAGGGAATGTTCTGCGCAAAAGCGATGATATCAATGTTGGTCAGCAGGTGCAAGTGCGGCTGCAGCAGGGGGTCCTGACCTGTGCCGTATTGGCCAAGAGTGTTGACTCAGATTAATACAGCAAATTCTTAAAGGGGAAATATGATGGAAGCAGTGAATAAAGAGTTATCCTTCGAAGAAGGGATCGAGCATTTAGAGCGTATTGTCCGTGAGCTTGAGCAAAAAGAGGTCCCTCTTGAGCAGGCACTGAATCTCTTTCGCCAGGGAATTGAGCTTGTTCAGAAATGCAATAACCAGCTTGATTATGCTGAAAAGCAAATGCAGATTCTCCTGGAGAATCCCAATGGGGAGTTGGAAGTACGCCCGGCCGATTTTCCTGTGGAAGGATGATTTGATGTTTCAAAAGGAATTAGAAGATTATGCTCGCTTAGTGGATTCGTATTTGGCACAATTTCCTTGGCCAACCGGCACCCTTGCTGAAAGCATGAACTATTCTCTTTCCGCAGGGGGTAAACGCATCCGCCCTGTTCTGGCTCTGGCCGCGGCCCATGCTGTGGGAGGGGACTGTGAAGACATCCTTCCGGCGGTCTGTGCTTTGGAGCTGATACATACCTATTCATTGATCCATGATGATCTTCCCGCCATGGACAATGATGATTATCGACGGGGACGTTTGGCCAATCATAAAGTTTTTGGCGAAGGGCAGGCCATTCTTGCCGGTGACGCCCTTTTAACCTATGCTTTTGAACTGCTTGCTCAGCCCATGAGTGGGGTAGATTCTCAACGTCAGTTGCGGGCTGTCAGGGAAGTTGCCCAAGCAGCGGGGCCGGAGGGAATGGTCGGCGGTCAGATGCTGGATTTGGAAGCTGAAGAAAAGCAGTTAAACCTTGCTGAGCTGGAGCAGGTCCATCGTCTGAAAACCGGAGCGATATTGGTGGTTGCCGCCCGTTTAGGAGCAATTCTCGCCGGAGGAACGGAAGAGAAGATCGAAGCGTTGACCAGCTATGCTCAAGCCATCGGTCTGGCTTTCCAGATTAAGGACGATATTCTTGATCTGGAAAGCGATAGCGAGACCTTAGGCAAGCCTGTACATAGCGATCTCCGCCAGCATAAATCCACTTATCCCTCTTTAATGGGTTTGGCAGGCGCTAAGCTGGAATTGAAGATAAAGACCGATGAAGCTCATGCCGCCTTGGCGGTTTTAGGAGAGCGGGCGGGTTTCCTGCATGAATTGGCTGATTATATAGCTCAACGGAAGTATTGAGGTGAAGCATGAGCGTACTATCGGAAATTCTGGATAACCACATACTGATCTCTGCTATGATAGCCTGGTTTATTGCTCAGACGTTGAAACTGATCATCAATTTTTCCATACATAGAACCTTTGATGTGGCTTTCCTCTTCAGCTCAGGAGGGTTTCCCAGTTCCCATTCCGCCACCGTGAGTGCTCTGGCCATTGGCGTTGGGAAATACTATGGATGGAGTTCACCGACTTTCGCCATTGCTGCGATTTTCGGCATGATTGTCATGTATGATGCGGCCGGAGTACGGCGGGCGGGCGGCAAACAAGCGGAAGTGATCAATCAATTGGTAGAGGGACTTTATCAGCAAATGACTCATCTGTCCCAGGAGCGCCTTAAGGAGTTAATCGGCCATACACCCTTTGAAGTCTTTGCCGGAGCGATTGTCGGTATTATTGTTGGGGTGCTGATGTAAGGTCATGATGTGGAGGGTCACTGTTGGGATATAAGCGAAAGAGCTGGAAGCATATTGCCTTTGTCTTCCTGCTCAGTTTTACATTAGCGGTCATCACCAGCCTGGGAACGACAATTTTAATGAGGAAAACCAATCTTGGCTTAGCCCTGATTCTTTTGCTGGTCATTGTTATTATTAATATTGGTTTTGATGTGATTGGAACTGCTGCTACCGCTGCTACCGAGCAGCCACATCACGCCAAAGCGGCCAATAAGGTTCCCGGTGCCCGGCAAACTGTCTTTTTGGTCCGCCATGCGGATACGGTGGCGAATTTTACCAATGATATCGTTGGCGATGTGACAGGCGCCATCAGCGGCGGGATGTCCGCTTCCATAGTCTTAGAGATCATCAGGACCTATCCGGCCTTAGAGGTTCATGAGATTTGGATTGATACCCTGCTGATTGCCCTGGTGGCCTCCGTTACCGTAACGGGAAAGGCTGCGGGCAAGACCTTTGCTATTCAAAAAGCTGATGAGATTATTGGGCAGGTGGGGAGTCTCACGGCCCGAATTGAAGATTTAACAGGTTGGACAATGACAGATAAAAAACGGAAGGGGGGAAAGCGACATGGGAATTCTCGCAAAAATTGAGCAGCCCCGGGATTTAAAAGGACTGACTTATCCTGAACTGGAACAGCTTGCTCAAGAAATCCGCGCTGAAATGATCGATGTGGTCTCCGCCAATGGAGGGCATCTGGCTCCTAATCTTGGCGTCGTAGAATTAACTCTTGCCTTGCACCGGGTCTTTGACAGCCCGAAAGATAAAATCATCTGGGATGTAGGCCATCAAAGCTATGTTCATAAACTGGTCACAGGCCGGCAAAAGGAATTTAAAAGCTTAAGGCTTTATAAAGGTCTGTCCGGCTTCCCGAAACGCTGTGAAAGCCCTCATGATTGCTTTGAAACAGGTCACTCCAGCACGTCTATTTCCGCGGCGGTAGGCTTTGCCAAAGCAAGAGATCTTCGTAAAGAGAAGAATCAAGTGGTTGCCGTCATCGGTGATGGAGCCATGACCGGGGGAATGGCTTTTGAAGCATTGAATCATGCCGGTCATACCAAAACCAATATGATTGTGGTCCTTAATGATAATGAAATGGCGATTGCCCAGAATGTGGGAGCCATGTCTTCTTACCTTAACCGGCTGCGTACGGACCCCCGCTATGATCGCAGCAAAGACGAAATTGAAAATCTGCTGAAAAGGATTCCGGGAATCGGTTCCAAGATGGCCAAGGCAGCGGAGAAAGCCAAAGACAGCTTAAAGTATCTGCTGGTGCCGGGACTCTTATTTGAAGAAATGGGTTTTACCTATCTTGGCCCGGTTAACGGTCATGATCAAATCGCTTTGGAACAGGTTTTTGAACAGGCCAAGATGGTCAAGGAGCCTGTACTTGTTCATGTTTTGACTCAAAAAGGGAGAGGCTATGAGCCTTCGGAGAAAAACCCCGCTCTCTTTCATGGGGTGGGACCTTTCAATAAGGTGACCGGGGAAGTGATCAAAAAACCGGCTCCCCCCACCTATACCCAAGTCTTTGGTGAGGCTCTGTGTGAACTTGCGGAAAAGGATCCGCGGATTACAGCGATTACAGCGGCCATGCCCAGCGGCACCGGTCTTAATCTCTTCGCTCAGAAATTTCCTGATCGTTTCTTTGATGTAGGAATTGCGGAGCAGCATGCGGTGACCTTTTCCGCGGCCTTGGCTTTTGGTGGCATGAAGCCTGTGGTGTCCATTTATTCTACCTTTTATCAACGTGCTTACGACCAGGTTCTCCATGATGTCTGTCTGCCCCATGCCAATGTGGTCATGGCCATTGACCGGGCCGGAGTGGTCGGGGATGACGGACCAACCCACCATGGAGTTTTTGATATTTCTTTTTTAAGAGTGATACCGAATTTGGTGTTTATGGCGCCGAAGGATGAGAATGAGCTGCGCCATATGCTGTATACTTCTTTGCAGCTGGACGGACCGGTGGCCTTGCGTTATCCCCGTTCTGTGGGCCAAGGGGTGGAGCTGACTGAGGAGCTGAGGGAGCTTCCCGTGGGTAAAGCCGAGATCCTTCAAGAAGGTAAGGATATTACTCTGATCGGGGTGGGCCCGATGGTGTATACCTGCCTGGCTGCGGCGGTTGAGCTTCGCCACCGGGGAGTGGAAGCCACCGTCATTAATTTGCGTTATATTAATCCTTTGGATAGAGAGTCAATTCTGCGCTATGCCCGGATGACCAAGCGTATCATCACTGTGGAGGACCATATGCTGGCCGGCGGTATGGGCAGTGCCGTCATGGAAGTTTTGGGCGATGAGGGGTTAACCGATGTGGTCGTGGAGCGTTTAGGCTATGACGAGTATGTGGATCAGGGAGCCATCTCTCTGTTGCATCAAGGGTATGGATTGTCTGTTGTTGGCATACTAAAGGCAGCGGAGCGTTTAAAGGTTTTACAGCGGATTGAGGGTAGAAGCAGTGTCTAAAGGGAAAGAGCGACTGGATAGTTTGCTGGTCAAAAGAGGATTATCCCCCAGCCGGGAAAAAGCCAAGGCCACCATTATGGCCGGGCTGGTCTATAGCCAGGGGCGGCGGCTGGATAAGCCGGGCCTGGAACTGGCGGAGGATACCCTTCTGGAAGTCAAGGGAGATCTCATACCCTATGTTTCCCGGGGCGGTCTCAAGCTGGAGAAGGCCCTCAAAGTATTTCCCGTATCTTTCGCTGAAGCTGTTGTCGCCGATATTGGCGCCTCTACCGGAGGGTTTACGGATTGTGCTTTGCAAAACGGTGCCCAGCGGGTCTATGCCATTGACGTAGGCTATGGACAGTTGGATTGGAAACTGCGTACGGATTCCCGGGTTGTCTGCATGGAACGGGTCAATGCCCGCTACCTTGAGGGGGATTCTTTGCCGGAACAGGTGGATTTTGTGGTATCTGATGTGGCCTTTATCTCCGTCACGAAGATTTTTCCGGCCATGCTGAAGATACTCAAAGAGGATGGCCAAATTATTACTTTAATCAAACCTCAGTTTGAAGCAGGACGGGAGCATATCGGGAAAAAGGGAGTTGTCAAGGACCCTCAGGTTCATCAGGAGGTCCTGGTTCATGTCCTTGAAGAGGCGGAGAAAAACGGGCTTAAGGTTAAAGGTTTGGACTTCTCACCGATCCGCGGTCCGGAGGGAAATATTGAATATCTGGCTTGGTTAAACCGAGAACAGGAGAATAACTTGCCCTGGCGGGAATTGATTCCTGAGATTGTACAAGATGCTCAAGGAGGAAGGTCGTGAGAAGCTGTGGATCGAGTCGGCTTGTGGATTAATCACAGTAAACCTGAAGCTATAACCTTAGCCGGGCAGATCACTCACTGGTTTGCAGAACGTGGGTGGGATGTTTATACCGATTGGGAAAAGATCACTGCTCAAGGAGTGGGTTTCCTCATCTCTTTAGGGGGGGACGGGACGTTGCTGGAAGCCTCCCGGGAGGCGGCTCCCTATGCTATTCCTGTTCTGGGTGTCAATCTTGGCCGCCTGGGATTTCTTTGTGAAATTGAACGAAACGAGATCTTTGACGCTTTAGAGAAGATCACGAATCATGACTATAGTATTCAGGAACGGCTTATGCTCACGGCGACTGTGAATGATGCAGACCAGACCTTCGACGTATTAAACGATGTGGTCTTTTTGAGAGAACCTGCTTCAGCTATGGTTACCTTGCAGGCTAATCTGACGGGAGAACCTTCAGTAAGCTATCCGGCCGACGGCTTGATTGTATCCACCCCTACAGGCTCTACTGCCTATGCTTTATCTGCAGGGGGACCGATTATGAGTCCTAATGTAGAGGCTATCTTGCTGACTCCTCTGGCGGCTCATTCCTTATCGGCTCGTCCGATGGTCATTTCTGATCAAGAAAATATTGAAATCAGCTTGGTCCGCGGCGAGGAGTGTATCGTCAGTTTTGACGGTTATCATCGGACGGCTATTAAATATGGGGAAAAGGTCGTTATCAAACGGGCTCCCATTAATGCCTTACTAATCCGTCTGGGGAAAAGGAGTTTCCCCCGTGTGGTGCGGGAGAAATTAAAGGATCGTTGGCATGAATAATCGACTTCAAGATATACAAGGGTTTCTGAAGACTATACTTAGGGGAAGCATCCAGCCGGGAGATATTGCTTTGGATCTCACAGCCGGCCGGGGGCGGGATACTTTGTTTCTTGCTCAGTTGGTGGGAGCAGAAGGAAGGGTTCATGCCTTTGATGTTCAGGAGGTCGCCCTTCAGGAAACCCAACGGCTGCTCAAGGAACAGCAAATGGCAGAGCGTGTTCATCTGTATCATTGGGATCATGGTCGGTTGCTGGAAAAAGTTCAAGACCCTGTCCAGGCTGCTATGTTTAATTTGGGATATTTGCCGGGACATAGTCAGGAGATTACCACCCAGGCCGCCTCAACCCTTGCGGCCCTGGAAGCCGTACTCCAATTGCTCCGCCAAGGCGGTGTCATCGCTCTTACGGTGTATCGCGGTCATCCCGGCGGATTGGAAGAAGCTGCTGCAGTGGAAGAATTCTTAAGCTGTTTGCCGCGCCGAAAGTATAGTGTCTTGCGGGGAGAGTATATCAACCAACTCCCTAATGCACCATACTGGATTTTGGTTCAGAAGAATAAGGGGGATACCGAATGAAGACCCGTCGCCAGATGAAAATCCAAGAAATTATTAATAATCAAGTGATTCATACCCAGGAAGAGCTGGCTGAGCTATTAAGGAAGGCAGGCTTTGATGTCACCCAGGCCACTGTATCCCGTGACATCAAAGAAATGGGATTAATCAAAGTTCCCACTTCAGAAGATGATTACCGTTATGCTGTTCCGGGGACGGCTCAGCCTCTCAGCACACCGGACCGGCTGAAAAGGCGGCTGAGAGAAACTGTGGTTACGGTGAATGACAGCGAGAATTTAGTGGTGCTGCGGACCATTCCCGGGAATGCCCAGGCTCTGGCCAGTTTAATCGATCACAGCAATTGGGAAGAAGTGATTGGAACAGTGGCCGGTGATGATACCATTCTCTTAGTGGTTAAGCCAGCCGGTGCCGTACCCAGCGTCCGGGAACGCATCGCTAAGCTTATGCAATAGGGTCATTGGTCAAAGGGGAGATGGATTGATATGTTAACAGAAATCCATGTAGAAAATTTCGCCTTGATGGAAGCCGTGCAATTATCCTTTTCCCGGGGATTAACTATTTTTTCCGGAGAAACGGGTACAGGTAAATCCATGCTTATTGATGCTCTTGGGGTATTGCTCGGAGGCAGAGCCAGCACGGATTTTATTCGTCATGGTCTGGAAAAAGCTTTGGTGGAGGGAATTTTTGAAGAATGTCCCCCGGAGGTTCTCGAAGGTCTGGCTGAAGCCGGTTATCCCGTTGAGGACGGCCAGCTGATTCTTTCCCGTGAAATCAATCGCAGCGGCAGAAATATCTGCCGTGTTCAAGGAAGAACCGTCCCCTTAACTCTCTATCGCACCTTAGTTCAAGGTTTAGTGGATATCCACGGTCAAATGGAACATCAATCCCTGTTTAATCCGGACAGTCATCGCGGCTTGCTGGATGCCTTTGGGGGAGAGCAGCAACTGGAGCTTCTTAAGCAGGTGAATCAATCAGCCAAAAATTATCGCGGTCTTCTCCAGCGGGAACAGCAGCTTCTGCGCAGTGAAGCGGATAGAGAGCGGCGTGAAGATATTTTGCGCTATCAAATCGATGAGATCACCGCGGTTGATCCTCAAGGGGATGAAGAGGACTCCTTATTACAGGAAAAGAAGCGTTTGGTCAATTCGGAAAAGATCATGGGAAATATTACTGAAGTGTATTCCCTTTTATATGAAGGCAATGGGCAATCCTCCGCATTTGATCAAATCGGACGGAGCAGAAAAGCCTTGCAGGAAATCTTCCGCTATGATGAGGGGTGCAGCACGATGCTTGAGCCCATCGAATCCATTTATTATATGATTGAAGATTTAGCCTCTCAGGTCATGTCTTACCGGGAAGGCTTTGACTTTGACCCCGGCCGTTTAGACCAAATCGAAGAGCGTTTAATCCAGTTGCAGCGCTTGCGAAAATACGGGCACACGGTCCAGGAGGTTCTCCAAACCAAAGAAGAGATGTTGAAAGAACTTCATACCATAACCCATCTTCAGGGCGAGCTGGAGGATTTGCGCCGGGATAAGGAAGCAGCCCGCCGGGATTATACGGAAAAAGCCAAGGAACTATCCCGGGTCCGGGCAGTTCAGGCCCAGCGGCTGGCGGAGGGTTTAAAAAAAGAATGTGCCGATTTGGGGCTGGAAAAAAGCAGTTTCCAGGTTCATTTCACTGCCCTGAAAGAACCTCAGGTAGGGGGAGCCGAACAGGCTGAATTCTATTTCAGCGCCAATGTGGGTGAACCCCTTAAACCTCTGGCCAAGGTAGCATCCGGTGGGGAGATGTCCCGCTTAATGCTGGCTATGAAAAGCTTGCTCTCAAAAATTGAAAGTGTGGGTACCTTTGTCTTTGACGAAGTGGACAGCGGTGTCGGTGGACGCACTATTCAGAAGGTGGGAGAAAAATTAGCCAGGATCGCTGAGGGCAAACAGGTTTTTTGTATAACCCATGCCCCTCAAGTGGCCGCTTTTGGGGATCATCATTTTGGCATCCAAAAAGAAATAATTAATGAAAGAACACGAACCCGCATTCAATATTTGACAGAAGATGAGAGAATCCATGAATTAGCCCGCATGCTGGGCGGCGATGAAGAAGCGATTGCCTTGGAGCATGCACGCAAACTCAGGAAAAAAATTCAATAATCTCTTATAGAAATGAATTATTATGGAGATTTTATAGAATAGAAGGTGAATTTGGCCTTCTATTTTTTTATTTGGTAATTCAGAACGGAATTGACAGGATGAAAAGAAATCGCAATGGTTAATTTATTATTAGATTCCGAAAAAAATAATAGCATAGGGAGAAAGGAAGAACATGGGGAGACAAAAAGACGGAGGGTGATAAGAGAGTGAAAACGAAGAGAGCCATGGTCTTCGCCAGTGTTCTTCTCTGTACCTTTCTCAGTCTTAATCCAACACTCCATCAGGTAGCTCAGTTTCCGGTACTCCAAGAATCCAGTCAGAGCGCTCTTCCCCAACTGACGGGAATCTTGTCCAGCCTGATAGTTACAGAAGAAGTAAAAGCTGCCGAAACGGACGCGATCATGGCTGCCAATACGGGAAAGTCTGAAATTGTCCAGGTCACTTACAAACTGTTCGGACTGATTCCCTTTAAATCCAGTGCCATCCAAGTCATGCCGCAGCTGAAGCTTTTACCGGGTGGACAATCAATTGGAGTAAGCCTGCAGGCTAAAGGTGTCATGGTAGTTGGTCAAGCCGCAGTGCAGAACCAGGAGGGGAAATTAGTGTACCCGGCTAAAGAAGCGGGAATCGAAGTAGGGGATATCATCCTGAAAATTGACGGTCGCGAAATGAACAGTGATCAGGATGTAGCCAATGCCATCCATCGTGCCGGCGAAAAGCAAGGGTTCTCAGAAATTCTTTTAAATCACAACGGTCAGACTATGCAAAAGAGGGTGTCAACAGTCTATTGCCCGGAGACCAACCGCCATCGTGTGGGTCTCTATGTAAGAAATGAAGCAGCAGGTGTCGGTACCCTAACCTTCTACGACCCCACAAATCACAAATACGGAGCTTTAGGTCATGTTATCAATGATGTGGATACCAATCAAAAGATCGAGATTCTTAACGGCAATGTGGTAGCTTCGACAATCTATGCTATTGAGAAAGGAAAACGAGGACATCCCGGAGAAAAGATTGGCTCATTCGTTAACCAGTCGAAATTCTCAGGTAATATCGAGAAGAATACCGTGTCCGGTATTTTTGGTTCTTTAGAGGGGGAGATCAAGAATCCTTACTTCCAGGAACCGATTACCGTAGGCTGGGAATCAGAAATTAAAGAAGGGCCTGCCAAAATCTATACTGTATTAGAGGGAGAACGAATTGAAGAGTACGATGTACAGATAGAACGGATTATGCACAATCGTACGGACAGCAAGAATATGGTCATTAAAGTAACCGATCCGGAGCTTGTGGAGAAGACGGGCGGGATTATTCAGGGCATGTCAGGCAGCCCTATCGTCCAAGACGGCAAAATAATTGGAGCGGTTACTCATGTTTTTGTCAATGATGCTTCCCGTGGCTATGGTGTATTCATTCAGAATATGCTTAAGGACGCTGATATAATCGATAAAAAAGAAGTAGCATAACTAAATTAACAATGAGTTTTGGCACTTCCATTGAGACGGCGGTCTCAATGGAAGTCTTTCTTTAAAATAATTTGTGTCGAATAATAGAATATTTGACTGAATTATGGCAAAATCAGGTAAGGGCTATTGAATAGTTGATTTCAAGTGGTATACTGTAATAAGCTGCTTAATTTTTTCACAAAAAGGGAGAATTAAGAGTAATCGTGCTGCAATTGTAATTTTATCTGCCTATAGCAGGAAATAAACGTGCAATTGTCGAAAGATTAACCATGTTCGTGCAAGGGGGAGCCATTTTTTATGCAAAAACCCATCAGAGTTTTATTAGCCGATGATAATCGGGAGTTTGTTGAGGTTTTAAAGGAGTATATTGTACGCCAGCCGGATATGCAACTGGTAGGAATTGCCTACCATGGTAACGAAGCCTTAGACCTGATTTACCGTGAGCAGCCTGACTTGGTGATCCTGGATATAATCATGCCCCATTTGGATGGTCTGGGAGTCTTGGAAAAACTCCAGGATGATATTAAGAAACCTCGCGTGATTATACTTACTGCTTTTGGGCAGGAAAATATGACGCAAAGAGCTGTTCAACTGGGAGCAGATTATTTTATTCTCAAACCCTTTGACCTGGAAACATTAGGCAAAAGAATCCGCCAACTGCAGGGACTTATTCCTTTAGTAAAATATGAGAGTCCGGGAAATGGTGCAGCAACCGCCTCCCCCATTGCAGCGACCTCCTCTTCTTCGGCCCTTGGTGCGAATACACGCAATCTCGAAGTTGAAGTAACCCGTATGATCCATCAGATGGGTGTTCCCGCTCATGTTAAAGGATATCAATATTTAAGAGACGCAATCGTCTGTGTGGTTCAGGAGGTATCACTCCTGGGAGCTGTGACGAAAGAACTGTATCCCATGATTGCGGAAAAGTACAATACCACTCCCAGCCGGGTGGAGCGGGCCATCCGCCATGCTATTGAGCTGGCTTGGGACCGTGGCAATATCGAATTTATGAATCGCTTTTTCGGCTATACCATCAATGTGGACAGGGGTAAACCCACCAATTCTGAATTCATCGCCATGGTGGCGGATAAATTAAGAATGGCGAAAATGCTGTAAATAAATCACCCTTTTTATCAATAAGACTATTGATTGGGAGGGTGTTTTTATGGTTAAAAATAGTGGGTAAAAGTTTGCAACTCATATCAGGTATCTGACGGATAGTTTTAGTAAAATAGGGTGGGAGTGAGGGCAATGTCTGTGCAGACAATCGAAGCAATGGCCAAATGGGTGGAGGATAATATCGCCAAGAATCCAACCTTGACAGAAATGTCGGCATATGTGGGCTATTCCCCCTATTATTGTTCGGCGAAGTTTCACGAACATATCGGCATGACCTATAAGCAATTTCTGGCCCGGTGCAGGCTTAAGGCCGCCGCTGGTGATTTGGCCAATACCAATGATAAAATAACGGAAATTGCCTTTCGGTATGGTTATTCCTCATCCGAATCATTGACAAGAGCCTTTGTAGCCGCATTCAAATGTTCTCCGAGCCAATTCCGCAAATCTTCGCCGGATATACCGGTTTCAGAGGGATAAATGGTTGTTTAATTCTAGTTTCTTAAGGTGGGGGGACTTCATGTCAGACAAATTAGGCAGGAATGAAGAGTGTTGGTGTGGCAGCGGGCAAAAGTACAAAAAGTGTCATGCCAGCATAGAAGAAAAAATTAAAAGCTATGCCGCGAAAGGCTATGCGATACCGGACCGCAGCTTACTAAAAAACCAAAAACAGATTGAGGGCATCCGCGGGAGCAGTAAAATCAATATAGCCCTGCTGGACTATATAGGGGATTTTGTCGTCGAAGGTGTAACTACCGAAGAGCTTGATCGGCTCATCTATAACAAGACAAAGGAACTGGGCGGAATACCTGCAACCCTGAACTACAAGGGATATCAAAAAAGTAGTTGTATCTCTGTCAATGACATAGTATGTCACGGTGTCCCATCAAGGGGGGTAAGGCTGCGAAACGGGGATATAGTCAACATTGACGTTTCCACTCTCTACAAGGGGTTTTATTCAGATTCATCACGCATGTTTTGTATTGGTGAAGTCTCTGTTGAAAAAAGAAAACTTGTCACGGTGGCAAAAGAATGCACTGAGCTGGGAGTGCAAGAGGTTAAACCATGGGGATTTCTTGGTGATGTGGGGCAAGCGGTGAATGACCATGCCAAAAAGAACGGCTATACTGTTGTGAAAGAGATAGGCGGACATGGTATTGGGGAAAAGTTCCATGAAGATCCATGGGTGGGCTATGTATCTAAACGAGGTACAGGAATGTTGCTTGTACCTGGACTGATTTTCACTGTAGAACCGATGATCAATATGGGCAAGGCAGGAATAGTTCTCGACCAAAACGATGGTTGGACGGTTTATACAGCCGATGGCAAGCCCTCTGCCCAATGGGAAAAGACAGTTCTTGTTACGGATACAGGATGCGAAATATTGACGTATTAAAGCAGCATAGTTTGACGGTGGTTTCAGATTGAAGCCACCGTTTTTTCCTGTCCCGGTCCCCTTTTGCAGTGTAGGTGCACCCTCAGCCATTGCCTTAGTTGTGTGTAAGGAGAGTTTTTATTAAATAAAAGTTATAAAAAAATATTACATTTATTTAATTAGAACGCTATTTTATAAAAATTATTAAAGAGTTATAATAAGATAGATCAATTGGCAATAGTTACTTGTTTTTTCTGAAATTAAGCCAAAACGCAACATTATTTAAGAAACACCTGCAACAGTATTTGTGAAAAGGGAGGCAAAACAGTGTGAAAAAAATTAAATACAAAATACTATTATCTTTTTTAATTTCTTCAGGTCTTTTAATCGGGCTGTTCGGCGCTTATAACATTGTCAGTCTGATAGGCTGGAATCAGCTGGAGGGACAATCCATAAAAAAAATGCTGTATGATGATTACGATAATGTGATCAAAAGCGAAGTGGAGACCGCGGTCCATCTTGTGGATTTTTATTATAAACAATTCCAAGAGGGTCTGATGACAGAAGCAGAAGCCCAGGAAACGGCTAAAAAGGCAGTCAAAGGACTGCGCTATGGGAGCGAAGGATATTTTTGGATTGATGATGTTCATGGTATTCTCGTTGCCCACCCCATGCTTCCGGATCAGGAAGGAACGGATCGCCGGGAGCTGACCGATCCTAACGGAGTCAAGTTGATCCAACAGCTGCTCAAGGCGGCTCAGGAAAATGAAAACGGCGGGTATTCAGACTATATGTGGGAAAAACCCAATGATGTGGGGACAAACGAACTCAGCTCGAAACGAGCCTATTCCAAAGAATTTCAGCCCTGGAACTGGGTAATCAGCACGGGGAATTATGTGGACACGATTGATGCTTTGATAGAGGAGAAAAATCAGGAATTAGGGGACCATCTCAGGCAAATCGTCATGGTATCTGTTCTGATTACTGTCGCTGCCTTGATTATTCTGGCAGTCATTAGTTTACAAATCAGCCGGAGAATTTCCGATCCTCTCAACGCCCTGGTCAAGGCCTTCGAAAAAGATGCCAACGGGCAGATTTACATACAGGAAATCAACCATACTTCTCAGGACGAAATCGGCTTGCTGGCGAAAACCCTCAATGAACTGTCCGCTCAGTTAAGAAATTTTATCAGCGGCGCCCAAAACGGTGTACAAGATCTGACGCAACAAGCCAATGATTTCAATTCTTTGGCAGGGCGGGTAGAAGATACTGTCCAGGATTCGGCGGAAAAGACCGCCAGGATCAATGAATTGATGGAAGCGGTGGCAGCCTCTACCGGCGAAATCACCCGGGCTATTGAGGAGATTGATGCAGCATTGACCTCCATCTCCCAAAGAGCAGAAGAAGGGGCTGTTTCTTCCCATGAGGTAAGTGATAGGGCGCAAAAACTACAGGATGATTCCAACCATTCTATTAAAAAAACTAAGGCAATTTACGATACAACCCGTTCCGGTGTGGAACAGGCCATATCCGAAGTGAAAAAAGTAGAGGAAATGATTCACCTTTTAAGTGAGATAAACGCCATTGCCGATCAAACGGACTTATTGGCCTTAAACGCTGCCATTGAAAGCGCCAGAGCCGGAGAAGCCGGCCGAGGGTTTGCGGTTGTTGCCGATGAGATAAGAAAACTGGCGGAAAGTACGGCTTTGACCGTGCAAAAAATCGAAGGGATCTCTCGTCAGGTCATTGTTTCCGTGGATAAACTGGTGGACAATATCCGGCAGGTTCTGGTGTTTATTGAAGAAGATGTGCTCGCTAATTATGACAACATGGTAAGTGTAGGGGCGAAGTATGCCAGTGATGCCAAACATATCAATGCCATCATGCTGGAATTAAGTTCTACTTCCGAGGAAATCAGCGCGTCAACCAATGAAGTATCCACAAGAACAGGCGAGGTTTCCGGCAGTATTTCTGCAAGTGCCGAAAGCATTGAGGGGATTTTCCAGCAAACCGAAATGATCTTGAACCATATGAAGGAGATTAAAAGCAATTCAGAAAATAATTTGGCTACCGTGACAGATCTGAAACAGTATATCGATAAATTTAAAATTTAGATTAATGTCTGAAAGAAGGAGAAGAAAGATTTCCTCTTGATCGTCTATACTAATAAACAGAAGTCGTGATACTATGGAAAAAAGGAGGGGGAAATAGTGGTGGGATTTTCGTTAATGATGGTTTTAGGAATAGCCCTAATAGTCCTTGTTTTGGTTATTGCCGGAATTGCCTTAGCAGTGCGCTCACAACATCGGAATGAAGAACCATCCGAGCAAAAGGAAAGGGGAAAAGGAATGATTAAGACTGTATACACCTATTTGATATTGTTTGCTACCTTGATGATGACTATCGGGGGCAGTGTGGCGGCCTTTATGGCTGTGGCGGATCTATTGGCTCCCCAGAGTTACTATATGTCTTTCGAAGAATATAAACGGAACCAGAGCTACGATAAAGGGACAACGGAAACCACGCCCCCTGCTGTGGAAAAAAGCGAAGAACAGCTCAAGGCAGATTACCAGACCATGGTGAATGATGAGAAAAACAGATCCAGGGAGCGGGCCTTAAACAGCTTGATCAAAAGCTTTGGCTGGATCGTCATCCCTCTGCCGGTCTTTATCTATTACCAGCGTCGTTTAAAGCCGGAATAAGAAACAAAAGTGTAGGCTATGAGTCCTGTACAGAAGTGCAGCCCAAGGGCATTTGAACCTTGGGCTGCTTCTTTTTGCCCGATTAGCTGTAAATTCGTAAGCGATTCCGAATTTGGGGTAAGTATGGAAAAGTGGAGAAAAAGGAGCATGGCCGGCTACCCCTGAAAGTAGCTCTGCCATGCTCCCTCTACCGGTTTTTAGAAGATTACGCCCAAAGCAATAAGAATCAAGATAGCGATAGCGATAATGCCTACGCCGACCCCTGCACCCATGCCGCCGCTGACTGGCATAACAGGTTGAGGACAACATGCTCCGCCCATTCCCATATTACCCATTCCGAACATAGTTTTACCTCCTAATATTTTAGATTTTCTTTAGAATACGATTCCTAAGGCAATTAACAACAGAATGATAACCACAATAATCGCAATACCTGCACCGAAATTAGAACCGCCTGCGCAACCAGTGCCTAATGCCATTTTGAGTTCCTCCTTTGTGTGAAGATACTATAGCTTATGAACTTTTATAGAAATTGCCACAATATGGAAATATTATTTTAAAATAAAATTAGGTGAAAAATATTTTTTTCCCGTGTGAAAAAGCGAAAGGTTTTTGAATTGAAAGCGTTTATATAAGTAACACATAGTTCAAATTAACTTTTGAAGAGGAGCATTTTACTGGATTGAGGAGTGAGGTCTGAGACAAAAGAATGAAGATTTGTGATTTATTTAACGAGGAGGGGTGAATAAAATGTGGTTTCTGGCCTGGGAAAACAGCGTACGCCGCAAAGGACAATCTGTGCTCACAATGGCCATCACCGGGTTAACGGTATTAACCTTTGTGCTGACTTTTTCCGTACTATTCACTTTACAGGAGGGGTTAAAGCTATCCAATGACCGGCTGGGAGCAGATATTATCGTTTTACCTAATAAAAGCAACGCCGATGCCTTTCAAACGATCTTTACGGCTGAGCCCGTTAATATTTATATGAATCAGGAGGTCGCCCGGGAAATTGGGCAAGTCAAGGGGATAGAGCAGCTCACTTCCCAGTTCTTTACCCAAACTCTCGATCAGAGCTGCTGTTCGATAGGTGGGGCGACCCGTTTAGTAGGGTATGATCCGGCGACGGATTTTATTTTAGAACCTTGGCTAAGCGAACACAATCTTAAGGCTTTAGCGGATGACCAGGTTATTATCGGCGGCAACATTCCGGCTTTTTTGGGTAATCAAGCTTCAGTATTAGGCGGAGTGTTCACGGTGGCAGGCAGCTTATACCCGACAGGGAGCGGTATGGATGAGACCATCTTTATTAACATCAATGTTGCCAGAGAGTTAGCCCAGGATAGTCCCTACCTTCAGGGCCTGTGGAAGAAAGAAGCACCGGAAAAGCTTATTTCGGCAGTTTTGATTAAGACTTCCACGGGCTATGATCCGGTTCAAGTGGCTGAAGATATAAATAGCCTGGAGCTTGCCGTGGAAGCCGTGGCTACCAGTGAAATGGTCTCGGCTATGAGAACACAACTACTCATGGTCACGAGGCTGATACTCGGTCTTTGGCTCGCCCTGTTTTTTGTTGCCTGCTTAGCACTCATTGGTCGCTTCAGTGCTCTGGTCCGGGAAAGAAAAAAGGAAATCGGACTGCTTAGAGCCATCGGAGTGCAGAGGACAGAGGTCTTCAAACTCATCCTGCTGGAAGCATGGCTGCTGGCAGGGGCAGGGGGTGCAGCAGGCAGCATTGCCGGTGTGCTGGGAGTCAATTCGATTTTAACGGCGCTGAGAAGTTCCCTGGGCCTGCCGATGGGTCAGTGGTCCTGGAGCTCTGCCTTGGGAAGCGGTTTGTTAGGAATCTTCGTCGCTTTGTTCTTAGGGTTCATAGCCTCAGTGTATCCCGCATGGAAGAGTTCGCGGCTTGATCCGCAGGAAGCAATTGCCAGAGGGGAGGTGGATTAGAATTGACTCTTTGCAGACTGGAGAAAGTCAGTAAAACCTATGCGATGGGTGAAGTGGTTTGCCCGATCAATGAAGTTTCCCTCACCGTGGACAAAGGTGATTTTCTGGCCATCGAAGGCCCCTCCGGCACGGGCAAGAGCACACTGCTGTACATTATGTGCGGGTTGTTAAGGCCTACCGGCGGGGACGTTTTCTTAAAGGATGAGAACCTGAGCAGCCTGCCGGATACCAAGGTGACAGAGCTGCGGGGAGACCTTGTCGGCTTTGTGTTTCAGGAAACCAATCTTTTGCAAGCATTAACCGTGGAAGGCAACTTGCGGTTTGCCCAAAGTGTTGGCAAGGGGAAGAAGCCGGATGAAGCAAAAATCTCCCGCTATCTGGAAGAGCTGGGGCTGAGTTCAAGACGGGATTTTCTGCCGGGCCAGCTCAGTGTGGGGCAGCGCCGCAGGCTGATTGTAGCCAGGGCCTTAATCAATGATCCTCAGCTTATTTTGGCAGATGAGCCGACCAATGACCTGGATGAGATGTGGGCAGGGAAGGTTATGGCTCTTTTGACCGGGGCTGTGGGGGGCGGTGGTGCTGTCGTTATGGTCACTCATAATCCCCAATGGGCTGAAAAAGCGACTAAACGCTATCTTATGCAAGAAGGAAGGCTTGTGGAGAATGGGCAGATATAACAGGATCATTGTCTTATTGCTGTTAGCTGTTTCTTTAACCTTGACCGCCTGCGCCCAACCGGCCGGCACTGGGGAACCGGTTCAGGGAGCGGGGACCGGTGCTCAGATTCAGAATCAGGCTCAGGCTCCTGCTGAGGAACCATCTAATGAGCCTGCCGGCGAGCCGAAGAAGATGCCTGAGGAAGCGCTCTATGTCTGTCAGTATACAACCAATCAGGTTGCGGTCATCGACTTGGCAACCGGTGAAACGGTCAGGGAAATTCCTGTGGGAGCCAAACCCATTGCTCTGTTACAATCTCCCGATGGTCACTATGTCTATGTAGCCAATAGCGGCTCTGGTGATGTGTACAGGATAAGCACCGTTTCCGGGGAGATAGAAGCCAGGATTGCCATGGGCAATCAGCCGGTGGCGATGGCGATTAACTCAGCCGGGGATAGGCTCTATGTCCTGGATTATTACCTCAACAGGGTGAGTAGTGTCGATCTGAAAATCCGCTCTATGGTAGGGTTCTATCCTTTAAATACATGTGGCTTCGAAGAAAGGATGGAGCCGCCGGACTGCTGCCATGATATTTTCGGAGAGCCCTTAGGCGCCGGCCGCAAACCCTCGGCTATCGTTCTTGATGAAGCGGAGAACAAGATTTATGTAGGGAATATGGGCACCTGGGATATAGCAGTCATCGATCTGCAGGAAGGAAAAGAGGTGGAGGCCTATGATGCTGCCTTTGGCATTAATGAGATGATTTTTGCCGGCTCGGCTTCCCGACTCTATATTTCCGCTGCCGGCAATGAACTGGATATTAATGATGCGATCTTAAGCATGGACTTGAAGGGAGGTGGTAAGACGGACAAGGTTAAAGTAGGTGAGAAGCCGGTAAGCATTGCTTCCTCCCCGGATGGCACTATTTTATATGTTGTTACTGAAAAAGAGGCGAAATTAGTCGGGCTGGATACGGAGACAGGCCAGGTTACGGGTCAGTGTCTCTTAAGCGGCCAGCCCGGTGATCTGGCGCTTTCCAAAGCTGGGGATAAGGCTTACATTGCCAACCTGCTGGAAGGTACTGTTTTTGTAGTGGATACCCGTGATTATGAGATTTTGGAAACCCTGCAGGCCGGTGTGACACCCAGAGCACTTGTTTATAGTGATCATCGGCAGTTTTAGCCGACAAGGGTGGCTCGGTAACCTTGGACAATTGGTCAATCCGGTATTCAATGCATTTTTAAAGAGAAAAAAGGAAAGGGGACCTGGTCGATTAACGTTTATCTGGATAAAACCAAAAGTGTGGAAAGAAAGGAATGGGGGAAAGAACATGGAAAATGAAAAAAAGAAGGGTATCTCCAGACGTACTTTTCTCAAAACGACTGGTGCGGTAGCCACTACCGCCGCTATCGGCGGAGGGATCGGGTTGACGACACTGGCCGGTGATGTGGAGGCGGCTCCCGCCGATATCTCCAAGGCGGAGATTTTCACGTCCAGCTGTACCATGGAATGCCTGCATCACAATCTGAAAGCTTACGTGGTGGATGGAAAACTTGTCAAAGTGGAGAGCTGCGAAGCGGATGAAACGGTCGCCTGCCTGCGTGGTCTGGCCCGAACCCAATGGGTCAACCATCCCGAGCGGATCAAGATGCCGATGCTGCGGGATGGCGAAAAAGGCTCCAATCGTTGGCAAGAGATATCCTGGGACGAGGCCCTGGATCTGATCGTGGAAAAAATTAAAGAAACCCAGGCCGAACTGGGCAATCAAGGGATCTGCCTGCGTTCCTTTTCCGGTAACTTCGGCTCTCTCAGCAACGCTGTAGCGGCATCGTTCTTCAATTATTTGGGCGGATTTACCCCCGTTGTCGGTTCCCTCTGCTGTCAGGCTGTCACCGGGAGCATGACTCCCATCTTCGGCAGCCGTTACGAAGATACGCGGGATTCGATTCGGGATAGCCGTTATCTGCTGGCGTGGGGGAACAATCCCGCCGTCACCATGCAATCTTACTTTAAATGGTACCAGGAGGCCCAGGCTCAGGGGGCTAAGATGGTCACCGTCGATCCCCGCTTCAGCGAGACGGCAGCTCAGTCAGATGAGTGGGTGCCGATCATTCCCGGCACGGATACGGCATTGGCTCTGGGGATGATCAAGATCATCATCGAGGAAAACCTGTATGATGCCGATTTCATCCGCGCCCACAGCAGTCTGCCTTTCCTCGTCGCGGAAACGAGCGGCAAGCCTGCCCTTGAGGACGAAGAAGATCCCACTTCCTTCCTGGTTCTGGACGAAGCAAGCGGGCAGATTACCCGGCATGATGGGCCCGGTGTTGTTCCGGCTTTGACGGTCAGGAACACAGCCTGGGCAAGTCAATATAAGACCCAATTCGATATCCTGGCGGATGAATGCCGGCCCTGGACCCCGGAAGAAGTGGAGAAAGAGACCGATGTTCCCGCTGCGTCGACCATCCGGATGGCGCGGGACTATGCCACCATCAAGCCGGCTATGCTCATCCAGAATATGGGCGGCTTCCAGCGCACGGAGTGGGGGTCCTACGCGGCGGCGGCGCATATGTATCTGGCGGTTTTGACAGGGAACATCGGCGGCCGCGGCAATGGCATCTGCGACGCCGGCGGGGTGACGACCTCTATCAAAGTGGGCAATGCCATCCCTTCGCCCAAGCCCCAAGGCGAGTTCGGCGCGGTGCGGGGAGCACGCTTTGGCCGGGATATCCTGGAAGATAAGCCCAATAAGATCGGGTTTCTCTGGACCATGACCAGCAGCATTATGACCCAAAACCCTAACACGGGCGCGGTAAAAGAAGCCCTGAAGAAGATTCCCTTTGTGGTCACAGTGGATAGCCTGATGACGTCCACCGCTCTCTATTCCGATCTCGTGCTGCCCTGTACCACCATCTTTGAAAGTGAAAATGTCCTCGCTTCTTCCCGCAGCCATTACGTGCAGCTGATGGAAAAAGCCGTTGATCCGCCTGGCGAGGCCCACGATGACTTGTGGATCTTTACCCAGCTCGCTAAAAGATTGGGCTTCGGCGACGCTTTCGACAAGCCGGTGGCCGAGCATATCAAAGCCGTCCTGGAGCCCACAGGGATCACCTATGAAGAGTTGCTGGAAAAGAAATGCATCAATCCCCTGCCGGAGGTCTATATACCTTTTGAGAACGGGATCTTCAAGACGCCGACCCAGAAAGCGGAGTTCTTCGTCTACGATTGGCATGAGAAGGGGTTCAACCCTATGCTCGCCTATATCCGCGCTGAAGAGAGCGTCAAGGGGAATCCGGAATTGGCGGCCAAATATCCTCTGGCCTGCGTCCAACGCAAAACAAACCGTACCATCCATTCCACCTTCGGGTCCCTGCAGTGGTTGAACCAAGCTGTATCCGATGTTCCTCACGTGATGATTCATCCCGACGATGCCGGCCCCCGCGGGATCGCCCACGACGATTGGGTCATCCTTTACAACGACCGGGGCCAGCACCGCTGCAAAGCCAATGTCAGCGCCCATATCAAGCGGGGTGTCGTAACGGCGGAGAACGGCTGGTGGGAGCAGCAAGGCGGCAGCAGCAGCTATATCACCAGCGATTTTGTCGAACATTTAAGCGGCGGCCAAAGCTGCAACAATACACTGGTTCAAGTACGAAAGGAGGGCTAAAAAATGTCGGGACAAGTCGGCTTTTATATCAATAGTGAGGGATGTTATGGATGTCAGACATGCCAAGTGGCGTGTATGTCGGAGCAAAAAACCGCGCCGGGCGTGAGCTGGCGCCGCGTCCGTCAGTTGGACACGAACAATCCCCCTTCCCATGTCAACATTTCCATGGCCTGCAATCATTGTCAGGACCCGCAATGCCTGCTCAATTGCCCGGCCGGCGCTTACACGCGCCTGGAAAACGGCATCGTCTACCAGGATCACGCCAAATGCCTTGGCTGCCGGATGTGCACTTACGCCTGCCCCTACGGCGCACCTCAATATGATCCGGTGGAAAAAAAGGTCAGCAAGTGCAGCTACTGCAAAGAACGGGTGGAGCAAGGGCTGATGCCGCGCTGTGCTGAGGCCTGCCCGGGCGGTAACATCATCGTCGGCGATCTGGCAGAGCTTGAGGCCCGCTATCAGGGCGTGCGGGAGATTCCCGGCATTACGCCGAAGGCGGAAGTCACCAAACCATCGATCCTCATCAATCCGGCCAAGCCGCATAAAAATTAGGGAGGGAATCGGATATGCATAACTGGGAAATCCCGTTGGTCTTGTTTACCGTGCTGACTCAGTGGGCGGTGGGAATCGCCCTCATTTTGACAGTCGTAGAATTTTTCTTTGCTAAGTTGGTGGCCGGGGGCAGGGAGAAATTCCTGCGGCCGGCCGGTATGATGACCCTGCCTCTCGTCGGGGGAGGTCTCCTCTTTTCCGTCTTCCATCTCGGCCAGCCCTGGCAGGCGGTGACGGCTCTGAGCAATTTAGGAACAGCGGCTCTCAGTCTGGAAGTGCTGCTCTTTGCCTTGGTCGCTCTCCTGGCACTGGCCTACAGCTACATCTGGTGGAAGAAAGCCGATCAGGCCGGAGTGCGTAAATTGGCCGGCCTTGGGGTGAGTGTAGTCGGGCTGGCCGCTGTCGCGGTGAGCAGCAAGGTGTACATGTTGCCCGCCCGGCCGGCTTGGAACAGTTGGACGACGCCGGGAGCGTTCCTGCTGACCGCCGTTGTGCTGGGAACCTTCACCGTCCTCTTTTGCCTGGGCAGAAGTAAGGATAAAGAGGTGGCACCGGGCATCAAGAGTTTTTCGATGGTGGCTATGGCCGCCCTGGCCGCCGGGCTGCTGGTTTTATCCGGTTCCGGCGCTATGGCTGGTAATTCCGCTGAACAGGCCGCTGTGGCCTTGGGCATGTTTTCATCGCCGGTCTTTTACGTGCGGGCGATCTTAGGCGTCCTTGTGCCTGCAGCCTGTGTCGGCCTGGCCTTGCAAGCCGAGGGAAGGTCGGCCCTTTTGGGCCTCGGTTTGGCCGGTGTTCTGGTTGGCGAGATTTCGGGACGAATTTTGTTTTACGCTTCGACCATGGCGCTCTATCCCTGGTTTTAAGAATGCCAAGGGCAAAATAATAAAGCAATAACCAACAACTCTGAAGGGAACACCTTCTTGGTTGTTGGTTATTGTTATTAATAAGACAAGGGTTGATCAGGCTCTTTTGATACCACTGCTCATAAGCAGGGGTATTTTAACAAGTTCTCCTGCTTGTGTTGTCGACTTAAAAATACAGTCCTTTTCTTCCCTGATATCGATGTTTTCCAAGCCGGCTTCATTGAACCATTTGGTCATTTGGTCCGGGCTGAAGCCGGACCATAGATCTTTGTTGTTTTTGGTAAACAGATTGTAATTGTGAGAACCAAAATCGCCGATAATCAGCTGACCTCCAGGCTTAAGGGTTCTGGTCATTTCTTTGATCGCTTTACCGGGATCGTAAAGATGGTGAAGCACAACCAGGCAATACCCGATATCCAGGGTTTCACTTTCCAAAGGGATAGAATTTAAATCCGCAGGCAAGCACTGGATATGGCGGAGACCTTCGCGCTTAAAACGCTGTTGGGAGAAGTCAACCATCTTCGGTGAGATGTCGAAGGCGTAGGTTTTTTCAAGATTTACTGAGGAAGCAGCCTTCAGTGTAAACTGTCCGGTTCCTGAGCCGAAATCCCCAATGATTTGGGGGTCCTTATTGAGCACTCTGTTTAAAATAGCCTGATCCAGGTGAAAGGGGTAAAGAGAATTCCTGAACTCATCAAAAGAGAGGGCAGAGTTATCAAAGTAATGCTTAGCCTTATGGACGATCTCCTGTTCCGGGTCTTCCGGCCAGGCATCGATGCCGAACCAGCGGTATAAGACTGTGTATTCTTTAGGAGTGAAAAGGCCTTTGTTTATCTTTGTATAAGGAGTCATGATCAGTTTAATGAACTTGTTTCTTGCCCGATTCAATAAAGAGGTATAGGCTGACACGCTGATTCCCATAACTCTGGCAGCGTCGTCATAGGACAATCCTTCGATTTCGCGGAGGAGCAGTGCGGTTCGCTGTTCACTTTTCAATAGATTTAAAATCTTATAGATTTGTTTGGCTGTCTCTTTATTTTCAATGGCCGCCAGTGGCTTGGAAGATTCATCTTCACACTCGAAGGCATCCTGAAGCAGCAGCTCTCTGCCGCCCCTGCGTTTGTTTTTACGCCAATAATCATGACAGAGATTCCTGGCTATGGTATGCAGCCAAGGGGAAAGATTATGCTCTGATCTTGTGCCAAGATTAACGAAGGCACGCAAAAAGGTTTCCTGTGCTAAATCCTGGGCGCAATCTTCGTCCTGGATTAGCCAGCGAATAAAATTATAGATGCAGGGATAATATTGCATGAAAACATCATCGAATTTAAATGGTTGTTCGGCTAAATCTGTAGACATTATCCCTCACCCCTTAAAATGTAATGATTGAACCGAATATTATAATAGCCAATAAGCTAGGAAATTACAATTCAAAGCCGAAAGTCAAATCTGACTCCTTAGTGTTATTATAACTTATATTTAAAATTAGTACACTCTATTACGTCCCTCGTTCTTGGCCTGATATAGATTATTGTCTGCCATAGCTATCAACTCCGCGATGTTGACAACTCCGGAATCTTTGAAGATCGTCTGGACGCCTATACTGCAGGTAATATTTATGGCTTTTCCTTTAAAATAAAAGGGATAATGTTCAATTGCTTCTCTGAGTCGGTTGGCAATGCTTCTGGCGACTTTTTTGCCACTGCCGGGCAGACAGATGAGGAGTTCGTCGCCGCCGTACCGGGCAACCCAGCCGCTTCCTCTGCGGAGCTGCTTTTGCAGGAGCAGAGCCAGCTTTTGAAGCACCTGGTCCCCTGCCGCGTGTCCATTTTGGTCGTTGATCTTTTTAAAATAGTCGATATCTATAAAGAGAATACTTAAGGGCCGAGCCAGTTCAAAAGAACTTTGTATATCAATAGGCAGCCGTTCGTCGATATAGCGGCGATTATAAAGTTTGGTAAGGGAGTCCGTGATCGCCATTTCCTTGATTTGATGGATGGATAAATTTTCGAAGTGGTAAGATTCCAGGCTGAAATACGTATTTTGCCGGATAAGTTGTTTGAATTCCAATGAATAAGGTCTGCCGGCAATGAGGACGGGTATTGTAGTTATGGTAGTGAGGGAGTTATCACTTAACAGAACTCTGAAGGCAGCATTGGCAGAATGGTAGAAGCCAGTGTCGAGCTTATTAAGATGATCAGAGGAGAGATTCAGCTTATACCCGCTCTTCGCGCTCTCATAAATGATCTTATGGTCAGTGTCGGTAATGCAAATCGATGTATTTGCCGATTCCAGTGCCTGAATGATGGTTAAGGCTTCTGCTAAAGTGTTAAAAACCATTTGTTATTCACCTTTCTCTCCGGAGTATAAGGAAATGACGCGCCTATGCGCGTCATTTTGAGAATCGGTTGATGTAATCCGCAAACTATTCTGGTCTTTTCGATACATTCTATATAAATATAAACATAGATTCACAAGGCTGGTAACCATGAATAAAAAGCCCCTTATTTACACATAATAAATGTATTCTGGGATATTGTACATCAATCATGGATTTAAGTCAATACATCAATAATGTGTGTGATATTATTTTATACACGAACAAAATGTAGAAGGGGCAGAGTATGAAAAAATCCTATGAAATAATCCGCGGGCTTCGCGAAGATAAAGATTTGAGGCAACGGGATATTGCGGAAGTTATTGGCACAACCCAACAGCATTATTCCAGATGTGAGCAGGGAGAATGTGATCTTCAGACCCGGGCAATTATTAAATTGGCTGATTTTTACGATGTTTCAACAGATTATCTTTTAGGCAGAACGGAATGCCGGCAAGGGATTGACGCATTGAATCAATCTGTGGTGGGAGCTTATACAACCGGACGCCTTTTAACGGAAGTACTCTCCTTAAATAATATCGGACGTCATGCTGTAATTGAGTATATCGGACTTCAGAAACTTAAAGAAAAAGTTTATGAAACAAGAGAATAAGGCAACCGCAGGAAACAGTTTTTCCCCGCTCTTTACGTCTATAAGAATAAAGGAAAAATGAGGCAGTCGGATAAAGAATATGGATAAGGAGGGAGAACAGGTGAAAGGGCAAAAGATGGGTTTGGCTCTGGTGATGGCGTGTTTGCTCACTCTTCTGGGCTGGAATGCTTACCAGACGAAGACCATAGCAGCAAGCGGCGATGAAAAAATAGGAGCAGAAGGTCCGCAAAAGGTAGGGCAGGAGGCGCCGGTGGAACCGCTGCCGACTGTGGGTTCTTTTGAAAACTTCAAGAAACTGATGGCGGAAGCCGAGTCGCGCACCAGGAATGTTGTGATGTACAGCGGTGGCGATATAGCTGCTGCTGAGAGTAGCCCGCAGGCTTCAGCCGCTTCTTCGGCAGGGAATCTTTTAGACGGTAAGCTGGATTATTCCGAAACCAATGTTCAGGTCCAGGGGGTAGATGAGGCCGATACGGTTAAAACAGACGGGAAATACATCTATAAGCTCACCGATAATCAGCTGATCATAGCCAAAGCCTATCCGGTGGAAGAGATGGAAGTCGTTGCTGCTCTGCAGTTTGACGGGGAAGTTCATCCTCTGGAGATGTATGTGGACGACCAGTATCTGACCGTTATTCTCAACCAAAACTATGCTTGGCGGCAAGTTTATCCGGCACCGGCTCCTCCTTTTGAAAACAGTGTCAAGGTTCTGATCTATGATCTGGCTGATCCCAGCAATCTGAAGCAGGTCAGGGAACTGGAGCTTGACGGAAGCTATCTTTCCTCAAGAAAAATCGGCGATACTCTCTATCTGGTCAATAATAAATACATTCCCCTTTACCGGCTGCAGGAGCAACCGGAGGCACTGCTGACCCCCGGCTATCGGGACAGCCTGGAAGGCGGGGAGATTCAGCGGATCGGTTATGAAGAAATATGCTATTTTCCGGGGTCCCCTCAACCGAATTACCTGCTGATTGCCGGAATTGATCTCGGCAACCTGAGTACCAAAAAGACGGAAGTAAAAACTTATCTGGGAGCCGGTGAGAATATCTACAGTTCTTTAGAAAATCTCTATGTGGCCGTACCCGAGTATAAATACGAGCAAGTCCAGCCCCTTCCGGAGCCGGCTGATACGGCAGGCAGCAATACCTCTGCCATGTCCAGAATGATTGCGGTCATGCCGGCGGAAGTGAACACCAGTGTTTATAAATTCAACTTGCAGGCTGGAGATACAAAGTATTTGGGGATGGGCAGCGTACCCGGCAATATCCTCAATCAGTTCAGCATGGATGAACATAACGGCTATTTCCGGATTGCAACCACCCTTCAGAAATTGCCGGTTCGGACAGGAGAAGCGGAACTGACCAATAATCTTCATATTTTGGATCAAAGCATGAAGCAAGCAGGGAAAATAGAAAACATCGCTCCCGGAGAGAAAATTTATTCGGTTCGTTTTATGGGGGATAGGGGCTATATGGTCACCTTTAAAACAGTAGATCCCTTGTTCGTTCTGGACTTAAAAGATCCCAATCATCCCGCTGTTCTCGGTGAACTTAAAATCCCTGGTTACAGCAATTACCTTCATCCTTATGATGAGAATCATATTATCGGCTTTGGGAAAGAGGCCATAGAAGTGGAAGATCCGCACTGGTCGGGTGAAGGAACGGTGAAAAATGCCTATTACCTTGGCATGAAGGTGGCTCTCTTTGATGTCAGTGATGTGAACAACCCCCAGGAGAAATTTAAAGTTGAAATCGGGGACAGAGGAACGGAGTCGGAATTGTTCTGGAACCATAAAGCCCTTCTTTTTGATCGGGAAAAAGGCATCCTGTCCTTCCCGGTGACCGTTTGCGATATTGACCCGGCCACCGTCAACAAAGACGATTATCTGGCTCAAAAAGACCCGCGCTTGGCCTATGGGCAGCCGGTTTTCCAGGGAGCTTTTGTTTATGATCTTTCCGCTGAAGAGGGCTTCACCCTGAAAGGGATGATAACCCACCATCCTCCGGGAGAAGTGGTGAATCTTCAAAATACTGGGCGCTATGATTACAACCGGGATATTTCCCGCAGCCTCTATATCGGAGATACACTTTACACCTTATCCAACAGCTATCTGCAAGCTAATGATTTAAACACCATGGAGGAGCAGGGGAAACTGGAGATTCATAACTAGATAGGAACGTTTGCGCGGGCGGCTGCAGCCGTCCGCTTTTTTTGCTTATAAAGGATTTCAGGGCGGAGACTATCCCGTGGCTTCGTTTCAGGGACCCAAGACAGTATGTTATAATAAATAGTGAATGGACAGACTAAATAAGATCGATAGTTGGGGAGATGAAACAGATTATGAGTGATCAATCCAGCCAACAAAGGACCGGCGCCATTGAGGACGCCGGACTGGAAGAGAAATGCATAGAGAAAGAAATCGTTTTTGCCGGGCGCATGCTGCGAATGGACCGGGATAGGATTCGTTTGCCCAATGGTGCGGAAGCCACCCGGGAAGTGGTGAGGCACCCGGGGGCGGTGGGAATTTTACCGTTTAAAGGGGATGAGCTGCTTTTGGTCCGTCAATATCGTTATCCTATCCAGCAGGCCATTTTAGAGATACCGGCAGGTAAGCTGGAGCCGGGGGAAGAGCCGCTGGTCTGCGCCGAGCGGGAATTGCGGGAAGAGACAGGCTATCGTGGCACTTTGGAGCATTTGGTCAGCATCTATACCACTCCGGGTTTTACCGATGAAATCATTCATCTTTATAAGGCAACGGACTTGGTCTGGGATCCCTTGCAAGCTGATGAGGATGAATTTCTCAATGTGGTGAATACACCTTGGGTCCAAGCTAAAGAAAAGGCTTTATCAGGTGAGCTTAATGATGCCAAGACCATGCTGGCCATAATTTTGCTAGCGGGTAAAGAGCGGTGAAGCATTACTACACGGATCTTCATATTCACATCGGCCAAAGCTTAGATGGCAAAGCAGTCAAGATTACTGCGGCCAAGACCATGAATTTGCCCGGAGTCATCCAGGTTGCCCGTGATATCAAAGGCCTTGCCATGATCGGGGTCATCGATGCCCAATCGCAGGGTGTGCGGAAGGATTTCCGCACCTTGCTTCACGAAGGGGTACTCCAACCTCTGGAGGGGGGAGGATATGCCGCCCAGGGGTTGATCATTATTCCGGGTACGGAAATCGAACTCTCTTTGGGCACGGGCTCCGCTCATTTTCTTGCGTATTTCCCAACCTTGAACCACCTGGAAAGCTATATCCATAAATTGCAGCCTTATGTGAAGAACTGGCAGCTCAGCTCGCAAAAAGCTCATCTGGGTGTGGAACAATGGCTGGAGGCTGTAGCGGCTGGGGAGGGTATCTGGCTGCCCGCCCACGCCTTTACACCCCACAAGGGGATTTATGGCAATTGCTGTGAGAGCTTGCTTGATGTATTGCCGGGAATGCCTCTTGCCCTGGAGATTGGTCTGAGCGCGGACCGGCAAATGGCACGTTCCATCCGTGAATTGGGTCAGGTGGTGCTTTTCAGCAATTCAGACGCCCACTCTCTGCCCAAGATCGCCCGGGAGTATAATCTGCTGAGTTTAGCCGAGGGCTCCTTTCTGGGACTGCAGGAACTGGTCTATAAGGTTAAGGGGGAAGTTTTGGCCAACTATGGGCTGCCCCCTGTGTTTGGCAAATACCACCGAACCTATTGCCTGGTTTGTGAAAAGGTCGTTGAAGGGGAGCCGCCTTTGTTGGAATGTCCTGCTTGCGGGAGCCGGCAGGTGGTTATGGGTGTATTGGATCGCTTGGTCAGTATTGCCGATGCCGAAATTCCGCCTGAACCGGATCCGCGGTATATTTATCAGCTGCCCCTTAAGGATTTGCCGGGAATCGGGCCAAAAATGGTGCGGAATTTACTCCAGCATTTTGGGACGGAAATGAATGTGCTTCATCAGGTCCCCGGAGAAGAGCTGGTGAAGGTAGCGGGAGAAAAGGCTGCCCGCTGGATAGAGCTTTCCCGCCAGGGAAAACTTCTCTTTCAGGCAGGTGGGGGAGGAGTATTTGGCAAGGTAGTGGACATACTTTCCTAACTTTCCGAATAGGATGTCTATAGAGGATGTCGGCACATGATTCCAGTGTGCCGGGAGCCATGGTGTGGCTATAGACAGGAGGCTGGGAGGTATGCGTAAACTTGGCGAGCATATCCGACAATATTGGGTGATTTATCTGGCTCTGGTCAGTGTCTATCTGGCAGGAGTCATCTTCGGAGCAGTGGGTGTGGGAGCGTTAAACACTGGAGAAACTCAGGAACTCAGCGGCTTTCTGGACAAGCTGCTGGCCGGCCAACCCACCACTCTTGACACCAACTTCCTTATTCAGCTGGCCAGGGAGCAGTTTATCATTATGGCCGGTATCTGGTTGCTTGGTTTGACCGTCATCGGGACCCCCTTGATTTTTCTCATCGTCTTTACGAGAGGATTTGTGTTTGGCTTCACCTTGAGCTTCATTATTGGCATGAAAGGCCTGTGGGGGTTAGGACTTGTCTTGATCTCCATCTTGATTCCGGCCTTGGCGGGGATACCCTTTCTCCTGCTGGGGGCGGGTTTGGCGACCATCTTCTCCATGATGCTCTTAAAAGGTAAACAAGTTGGCGAGTCTTTGCGGCGGGAGTTTATGTATTATTCCGTAGCCACTGTTCTGGTCTCTCTGGGAGCTGTCTTCGTCGGTGTTTCCCAAGGGTATTTCTCTATTTTAGGCGTGCGTTTCTTTAACCTATGATAAAGTTGCCCATAATAAAATAATGATCCGCAGCAAATAAATGCTGAGAAGGCAAAAGCCGGGATACAGGTCGGCTGCCTTCCCGGCATTTTTTTTTATTGTGCAATTCTTATTAAATTTGTCGGGAAATAAATAGAAAATATATTGATTAATAAAGTTAGCGGTGGTAAACTATACCTAGTTAGCGTTGCCTTACTGTATTCTGTGGATTAAGGAGTGATCATAATGACAACACAAACTGTTGGTCTCCCGATTGGAAATATGAATGGATCCGCTTTGGCACCTGTTGCAGGTTCAATGCCCTTAGCCATGGTAGCCCCCGGTGAGGAAGTCAAAGTCGTTTCTATCAAAGGAAGAGACAACACCAAACGCTTTTTGGAAAACTTAGGCTTTGTAGAAGGGGCAGTGATCTCCGTGGTCACTGAGCTTGCCGGTAATGTCATTGTTGCTGTTAAGGATACCCGGGTTGCAGTGAATAAATCCATGGCAACACGGATTCTTACGGTTAAAGTATAAAGAGCAGAAAGAGCTCGGCAATGAAGATTGATGAAAGACAATGAAGGAGGAACTGGAATGTCTACCCTGAAGGATGTGAAGGTAGGTCAAACAGTAACGGTAGTAAAGCTCCATGGTCAAGGAGCTCTCAAACGCCGCATTATGGACATGGGTCTGACGAAAGGCACGGAGGTATTTGTGCGAAAAGTAGCACCTTTGGGAGATCCCATTGAGCTGAATGTTCGGGGGTATGAGCTTTCCATTCGTAAAGAGGATGCCGCCAATATCGAAGTTGAGTAGTAGGATTTCTATTTTTTTGACCCATAGTTAGTTGATGCTAACTTTTTAGAAGGAGGAAAAAAGATGCCATTGAAAATTGCACTGGCAGGGAACCCTAATAGTGGAAAAACAACTCTGTTTAATGCTCTTACGGGTTCTAACCAAACTGTAGGAAACTGGCCAGGAGTGACTGTAGAGAAAAAAGAAGGCAAGCTCAAGGGACATAAGGATGTAACCATCGTTGACCTGCCGGGAATTTATTCCCTCTCGCCCTACACCCTGGAAGAGGTCGTCTCCCGGAATTATTTAATCGGTGAAAAGCCGGACGCTATTATTAATATTATTGACGGCTCGAATTTGGAGCGGAACTTATATCTTACAACCCAACTCACTGAGATCGGGATTCCTGTCATCATTGCCATTAATATGATGGACATCGTCAATAAGAATGGTGATAAGATCAATATTGAAAAGCTCTCCAAGTCTTTAGGGTGTGAAATCATGGAGATTTCCGCTCTTAAAAGAATGGGAATCTCTGAATTGGCTGATAAAGCGGTAAAGACAGCACAAAATGCTCAAAGCCGTCCTGCCAAACTTGCCTTTCAACCGGAAATCGAAGAAGCACTCAAGGCGATTAGCAGCAAGCTGCCGGGAGGCATCGCTGAGGAACAAAAACGCTGGTATGCCATAAAGTTCTTCGAACGGGATGAAAAAATTCTGGAACAAATGACCGCTGTGAATGTGGAAGAGGTTATTGTCGCTGTGGAAGATGCTCTGGATGATGACAGCGAATCCATCATCACCAATGCCCGGTATAATTTTATTACTTCTATTATAAAAGGAAGCTATGTGAAGAAGAGTTCCTCTAAAATCACTACCTCGGATAAGATCGACAAGGTGGTAACCAATCGCTGGCTGGCTTTGCCTATTTTTGCCGTCATCATGACGCTGGTCTATTATATCGCTATTACGACAGTCGGTGATATACTCACCGGATTCACCAATGATACCCTTTTTGGAGAATGGATCAGCGAGCCTTTGGCCGGCTGGTTTGAGGAAATCGGTGCAGCCGGTTGGCTGGCCGGACTTATCGTGGATGGGATCGTCGGCGGGGTAGGAGCGGTACTGGGCTTTGTTCCCCAAATGCTGGTTCTCTTCTTCTTGCTGGCTATTCTTGAAGAATGCGGTTATATGGCGAGGATCGCCTTTATCATGGACCGGATCTTCCGTCGCTTTGGCCTCTCCGGGAAATCCTTTATTCCTATGCTGGTTGGTACCGGGTGCGGTGTGCCTGGGGTTATGGCCACCCGGACCATTGAAAGCGATCGTGACCGGAGAATGACCGTTATGACCACCACCTTTATGCCTTGCGGCGCCAAGATGCCTATCGTGGCCTTGATAGCCGGTGCGGTATTCGGCGGTGTATGGTGGGTCGCTCCCAGTGCTTATTTTATCGGAGTCGCGGCCATCGTCATTTCCGGCATCATTCTCAAAAAGACCAGCCGTTTTGCCGGAGACCCCTCTCCCTTTGTCATGGAATTGCCTGCTTATCATATGCCCACCGCGGGAAGTGTCCTGCGCAGCACCTGGGAACGGGGCTACTCCTTTATTAAGAAAGCCGGAACCATTATCTTGTTAGCCAGTATCTTTATTTGGTTCCTGTCCTCTTTCGGTATGGTTGAAGGCTCCTTCCAGATGGTCGAAGATATGGATGCCAGTGTTCTGGCCGCTATTGGCGGTGTTGTCGCACCGATTTTTGCTCCTCTTGGCTTCGGCACCTGGCAAAGTACGGTAGCAACCATCATGGGCTTGGTTGCTAAGGAAGAAGTGGTCGGCGTGTTCGGGGTTCTTTACGGAGTATCAGGAGATGCTCTGGGCTTGGTTGAAGAAGGGGCTTTCGGCAGCCTGGGCGCTATCGCCGCTCACTTCACAGCTCTTTCTGCTTACTCTTTCTTGGTCTTTAACCTCCTGTGCGCTCCTTGCTTTGCAGCTATCGGAGCCATCAAAGGGGAAATGAATGATATGAAATGGACCTGGTTTGCCATCGGTTATCAAATGATCTTTGCTTATGCCATTGCTTTCCTGGTATTCCAATTTGGTTCTTTGTTCAGCGGTGCGGGATTCACAGTAGGTACAGCCGTCGCAGCCCTTGTCTTCGCAGGGTTATTGTATCTGCTCTTTAGACCCGGCCGGCCTACCCCGAGAGTCAGCGGGATTCCTGTTAAAGGGTGAAACCTATAGGCGGGTTTGATTTTTAGGATAAGAAGGTGAATGCTATGCTTGAGTGGATCAGCTCCAATGGTGTGAATTTAATTATCGGTGCCGTTCTTCTTGCTGTCATTGCTCTGGCGGGTCGCAATGTGTATAAAACGAGAAAGAGCGGCGGATGCTCAGGATGCTCAAGCAGCTGTGGCTGTGGGAGCGGAGGTTGTGAGTCAAATAAAGTAGAATAGTCAAAACCAATGTCTAAAGAACATTATAACGAAAGCCGCTGCTGTGTATCAGTCAGCGGCTTTTTCATAATGCTAAAGTTTGATGGCGAACGATTGATTTTTCTGCTTAATTATACTATGCTTTTAGAGAGAGCCCAATTATTGCAGGAAGTCTGTCTGAAATAATTATAAAAAGGAGCTATTGCCATGAGTATTCAGGAATCCGGCGAGATGTATCTCGAGACTATTTATATACTTCAGAAGAAAAAAGGCGATATTCGCTCCATTGATATTGCCCATGAGCTTGGTTATACTAAGCCGAGCATAAGCCGTGCGGTAGGAATTCTTAAGAAGAATGACTATATTGAAGTGGATTCTTCCGGCGTCATCACCCTGACCGATGAGGGTGAGAAGATCGCTTCCCGCATCTACGAACGCCATGATATCCTTACCCGGTATCTGGTTTATTTAGGCGTGGATGAAGAGACGGCCGCTCAAGACGCTTGCCGTGTGGAGCATGTCATTAGTCAGGACTCCTTTGAGAAAATGAAAGAAGAGTATCACAGACGCATGAAAGAACAGAGTTAAGCAAGAGTGTTGTGTGTACAAAGGGCCGCTGCCCAATGAACTGTATAGTTCGTTGAGCAGCGGCCCTTTTAAATTAACATCCTTTTCTAAATTTAAGAAGGGTATTGACGTACTTATCTATGAGTGTCAGAATATTCATAATAGTACGAAATGAATGGCTATTCATTTCTGGAAAGGAGAGAGGGCATGTTTGATTTTCTCTTGACCTCAGAGCAAAAGCTCCTGCAAGAAGAGGCGGCGCGCTTTGTCAAAGAAAAGGTACCCAAACAGCTGATCTTAGCGATGGATGAAGAAAAGGTGATCTATCCCAAAGAGTACTTAATGGACCTGGGTCAGGCCAGACTTCTGGGGTTGCGCTTTGCTGAGCGGTACAGCGGACGAGGGCTGCAATGGGTGGATGAAGTTTCAGTTCTCGAAGAGATCGGGGTTTTGGGTACGAGTTTGGCGTGCCTTTATTCCTTACCTTCCATCGTCGGCGAAGCCATTAATCATTTTGGCTCAGAGGTGCTGAAAGATCGTTATTTAAAGCCTACTTTAGAAGGAAAGCTGTACACTGCTGAAGCATTGACTGAGCCGAGAGGAGGATCGGATTTTTTTGGGGCAACGACTTTAGCCCGGCGTGAGGGGGATGTCTATATTCTCAATGGGCAAAAGCGTTTTGTGGTGGGAGCAGAGGGGGCCGACTATTTTATGGTTTATGCCAAGACCGATCCGGAAGGACCTGCCCATCAGAGTATCAGTGCCTTTATCGTAGACCGTGGTCCCGGAGTGGAAGTGGAACATATCTACGGCTTAATGGGAACCCGTGGAGGCGGGGCAGGCCGGGTAGTTTTCAAGGATGTAAAAGTTCCTGCCGAAAACCTTCTCGGTGTGGAAAACGGTGCGGCAGACATTTTTTATCAGATGATGATCCCGGAACGGTTAACCAGTGCCGCGGGAGCTTTGGGGATGGCCCGGGCGGCTCTGGAAGTAGCTTCTGATTACAGCACCAGGCGCAAAGCTTTTGGCAGAAAAATTAAAGATTTTCAAGGGGTCAACTTTAAAGTGGCTGACTCGATCACCCGCCTGGATGCAGCCCGCTCACTTGTTTATACCACCGCCCGGGCCGTGGATTCTGGAGTGCCGGGCCATGTGGCACGCCGTTTGGTCTCCGAGGCGAAAAAGTTCGCCACGGATTCGGCCTGGGCAGTGGTCAACGATGGGATGCAGATCATGGGGGGGATTGGTTATACCAATGTCTTCCCCATCGAGCGATTGCTGCGGGATATCCGTCTCATCATGATTTGGACCGGTACCAATGAAGTGATGAATCTCATTATCCAACATGAGTATTACAAAGAACGCCGGGGGAATTTACAATTCCATCGCTCCCTAGAAGAAGATGCGGTGAATGCTCATTTGACGGAGGAAAAAGTATATGAGTAGTTGCCCATAAGGTCGATGAGGCCGCAAAAGGTTTGGCTCATGGCTGGAGAAAGATAAAAGCGGTGAGCTCATTATAGAAATCAGGGTGTCCGGGATTAAGGGTTAGAGGAAAAGAACCATGTAATGGAAGCGGGAGGTATACTCATGAGTCAGGAAAATAAAAGGCATGAATTTCCCTGGAGAGCTCAATACGACCAACAGGTTCCCCATTACCTAAGCTATCCTGAAGAGACGGTGGATGGGTTATTCCGCAAAAGTGTGCAAAAGAACTCCGGAGAGGTTGCCCTAATCTATTTTAATAAGAAAATGAGTTACAGTGATTTGGGCAATAAAGTTGAACGCCTGGCAGGTTCCCTGCAAAAGCTGGGTATTGATCCCGGGGATCGGGTGGCCCTTTTGCTGGCTAATTGTCCCCAATACGTGATTGCTTATTACGCTATCCTTGCCATTGGCGGGGTGGTCGTTCCTGTCAATCCTCTCAGTACCGAATCAGAATTATTGCATATTTTTCGGGATGCTCAGGTCAAAGCAGCCATTTGTCTGGACCTTCTGGCCGAGCGGCTGGAAAATGTGAGAGACATTTGTCATCAGGCCGGAGAGACCCAATTGCTGAAGCATACCTTCTATACGGCTCTCAATGAGTATATGCCTTTTCCTCTTAAATTTCTTTATCCATTCACACGGAAGCTGTCCCCGGGAGGTAAGGAACGCCTCAAAGTTGCCGGGAGGTTTAAGGATCTGCTGAATGAGGGCAACGGTCCCGTGCTAAAAGATTATCCGTCCCAAAAAGTGGATGTTCGTAAGGATATAGCGGTCCTCATCTATACCGGCGGCACTACCGGACGCCCCAAGGGAGTGATGCTTTCCCATTATGGTTTGCTTGCCAATGCTTATCAGGCGATAGCCTGGGTTCAAATGGGCAGCAAGGATCGTTTGGTCACTGTTCTCCCGGCCTTTCATGGGTTTGGCATGTCCGTGTGCATGAATGCTCCCTTATTCTCCGGAGCTTCAACGATTCTGATTCCCCGCTTTGAAGCGAAAGATGTCCTGAAAGCCATTCACAAGCATAAGCCCACGTATTTTGCCGGAGTTCCGACGATGTATATAGGCATGATTAATTACCCCCAATTAAAACGCTATAGCCTTTCCTCCTTAGTGGGGTGTTTCGTGGGGGCGGCTGCTCTGGCCCCCGAGGTTAAACGAAGCTTCGAAGAGCTTACCGGAGCCAGGCTGATGGAGGGATACGGTCTCACTGAAGGGGTCAATGCCCTCTGCTGCAATCCCTTGCGGGGGGAAAACAGAACCGGCAGCATCGGTTTTCCTTTCCCGGATGTGGACTTTAAAATCAGGGACATTGACACCGGTGAAGAGGAGCTGCCTCCCGGTGAATCGGGAGAACTGGTGATTCAGTGTCCGGACTTAATGCTGGGCTACTATAACCGGCCGGAAGAGACGGCCTACGCTTTAAGGGATGGCTGGCTATACACCGGAGATATCGCGACCATGGATGAAGACGGGTATTTTTATCTTGTGGACCGTAAAAAGGATATGATTATCACCGGTGGCTTCAATGTCTATCCCCGGGAAGTAGAGGATGTGCTGTATGAACACCCGGCAGTCAGGGAGGCCTGTGTGATCGGGGTTAAGGACGGTTACAGCGGGGAAAAGGTAGTGGCTTTTGTCAGCCTTAAAGATGGAGCTGCCGCTACAGAGCAGGATGTCATCGCCTTTTGCCGCAAACACCTGGTCCCTTATAAAGTTCCTAAAACCGTAGAATTCCGTACCGATTTACCTAAGACGGCTATTGGCAAGATCCTGCGCCGGGCCTTACGGGATACTCCTCCTGCAGAAGGGGAAGCAAAACAGAGTGCCAAGGAAGCGGCAGCGACGAAGTAGCTGTAAGTCAGGAGGATGCCCCATGATGGAATGGAGTGTGCCTGAAGAGCAAAGAGATTCCCTGAGCTTACTGTTGGAGGAATCCGCGCTTAAGGGCTTAAAACGCAAAACCCGCTATCCCAATTACCGTTTTTTGGGAATACTATGTTCCTATTTTCCGGAGGAACTGATTATGGCCTTTGGCCTTGAGCCCCTGCGCCTTTTGCCGGATTCCGCCCAGCGGACCCCTGGGGAGCTGCCTCCTTTTTCCTGCTCTTTGGCCCGGGGGATCCTGGATATGGAGTTGCAGGGCCGCTGGGAAGACCTGCTGGGGGTCGGCTTTGTCCATACCTGTGATACCATGCAGTGTTTAAGCGGTATTTGGGAGTTTGCCGGCCAACAAAACATCGTCAACATGGTTCCTCCCGTCATGCTTAAAGCAGCCGGGGCCAATCAGTATTATCAGGAGGAGGTCAAAAGGGCCTGGGAGCAATTGCAAAAACTGACCGGTCATGAGCCTACAGAGGAAAGTCTAAGGGAAGCCATCCGCCTATGCCGGCGCATCAGGGAAAAAGTCAATGAGGTGGAAGAGCTGCGGGAGAAACTGCCTTCCCCCCTGACGGCGGCCCTGCTGCGGGCCGGGCAGCTTATGCCCAGGGCGATCTATGCAGAGGCCCTGGATGAAGTGCTCCCTGAACTCTATGCCAGGGCGGAGGAATCCGGTTCAAGGGCACGCCTGATGGTCTCGGGGGCTGCTCTGGAGAATGATCAAGTGTATGCCATGATCGAGGAACTGGAGGGGCGGGTCGTGGTGGATGACACTTGTACGGGTTACCGCCACTACTCCGGGCCCCTGATGGAGGAGTCGGCTGACCCCTGGTATGATCTGGTGAAGCGCTATGAGGATATGCCTCCCTGTCCCTGTAAGAATCAAAGCCTCAATGCCCGCCTGGAGTATTTGGGGAATTTAGCCTCCCGGCGGCAGGTGGAAGGTGCGGTGCTGGTCATCCGCAAGTATTGCGAACCCCATGCCTGGGATGCGGTTCCCTTGGCGGAAACCCTCCAGAACCGGGGGATTCGTACCTTGGTTCTGGAACTGGAGGGAGCGGAGGCAGGGGGACAGGAGAGAACCCGGCTGCAGGCATTTTTGGAGAGCATTCTGGAGAATCGGTCTTCGGATTCGGGGGGGAGGGCACAAGCATGACCCAGGAGACGCAGCAACGGAATTATCGTCCCCTGCGCAGTACGGATACCCTGAAGAAAACCATGAAGCGTTACTATATCTTAACCGGGTATCACCGCTATTGGGGTAAGCCGCTGGGCCGCAAGATTGCCTGGGTAACCAGCGGCGCCCCTGTGGAAATTTTGCGGGCTTTTAAGATTCATCCGGCTTACCCGGAGCAATACGCTGCTATTTACAGCACCAATAAGGCCACGGCCCGATTATGCCAGGTGGCGGAAGCGGCAGGCTATTCCCAGGATCTATGCTCCTATGCCCGCTCCAATATCGGTGGAGTTTTACGGCCGGATCTGGCCCCTTTAGGAGGAATGCCCAAGCCTGATCTGCTGGTGGCCTGCAATAATATCTGCGGTACAGTATTAAAATGGTATGAAGTGCTGGCCCGGCACTTTAAAGTTCCTTTGCTGGTGCTGGATACTCCTTACCTGACGGGAGAGATGACGGAGCAGGCCAGGAATTATGTCCTGGAGCAGCTTAAGGCCATGGTTGTGGAGCTGGAGAAAATTACCGGCAGGACATTAGATGAAAAAGAGCTGGAGAAGCAGATGGAATTCAGCCGGGAAACAACCGGTCTCTGGAAAGAGGCCCGTCAAGCCTGTCAATCCCGCCCCTCCCCCCTGAATGCGCCCGATCTCTTTATCCATATGGCCCCCATTGTGGTGATGAGAGGGACCAAAGGGGGGCGGGATTATTACCGGTTGTTTCGTGACGAGGTCAAGGGGCGGGAGGCCCTGGCCCAGGGTGCGGTGGAAAATGAGCGGATTCGTTTGGTCTGGGATAATATTGCGATTTGGCCTAAAGTATTCAGTTTCAATAAGATGTTCACGGAACGGGGAGCATGCTTTGTCACCGATACCTATAGCGGCGGCTGGGCCATGGAGCAGGCACCGGGTACCCCTTTGGAAAGTCTGGCCGCCACCTATACGGAAGTTTTCCTGAACCGTTCCCCGGAATTCCGCACCAAACAACTGGTGCAGCTCATTCGGGACTATCAGGCCGATGGATTCGTAATGCACTCCAATCGCTCCTGTAAGCCCTATTCTCTGGTCCAGGAGGTTATCCGCAGAAGGGTTATGATGGAGACAGGTGTTCCGGGATTGATGATCGAAGCCGATATGGCTGATCCCCGGGCTTATGCAGAAGAACCCATCCGCAATCGTGTTCAGGCCTTTTTGGAGACCTTCGATTGAGGTGGGCAAAGGAAAGAGGGAAGGTATGGCCAAAATATATATTGGGGTGGATATCGGCTCCCTGACGGTGAAAGTCGTTCTTATCGATCAGGAAACTGAGATGATCGCTTATGACACAGCCCGGGCCGGGTATAGCGGACGGGAGGTGGCGGTTCAGATGGTGGCTAAGCTGCTGGCGGAGTCAGGACTTAGCCGGGAGGATGTGGGCGGGACGGTTGCTACCGGATACGGGAGGATTACTTTTCCCGCCGACCGGGAAGTATCGGAAATCACCTGTCAAGCCAGGGGAATTCACCACCTTTTTCCCACTGCCCGCACCGTTATAGATATCGGAGGACAGGACAGCAAAGTGATCCAAATGTTGCCTAACGGCAAAGTTGTGGATTTTGCCATGAATGACAAATGTGCGGCGGGAACAGGCCGCTTCCTCGAAGTCATGGCCTCGGCACTGGAGATTAGTCTGAATGACATAGGAAACCTTGCCGAAACGTCTCGGAATCCTACGGCCATATCTTCCTTTTGTACGGTCTTTGCGGAATCGGAAGTGATCACTCATGTATCGGCAGGAAAGCCGAAAGAGGATATACTGGCCGGGGTCTGCGCATCCGTGGCCAGCCGTGTAGCATCTTTAGCACAGCGGATCGGCTTAGTGCCGGATATTGTGTTTACCGGCGGGGTAGCCCGCAATCAAGGGGTATTGGCTGCACTCCGCCGCCAATTGAGCCATCCTCTGCTGGTGTATAGTGAACCCTCGATCACTGCCGCTTGGGGAGCGGCCTTAATGGCATCAAGACAATCCCCCTCTGCATAAATTTTAGGGATTGGGGGTCGAAGTTATGCAGAGAGGTAAAAGCTGGCCGGAGTTTCTTTTCACTATCGCCCGGATCGTTATTTTAATGATGCTGCTGGCCGTCATGCTGCCCAAGCTGGTCACGGTCTGCAGCCTCTTGCTTACATCCCAAGAGGACAAAGATGAGAAGCCCAGCGGCAACCCGATGCGGGTTGAGGAGGAAGGCACTGTGTGGAGCGAATTTGTCATACAGCTCTTTCCTGATATAAAAAGATAGGGATTCGCCGGTTTAAACCCGCAGGAAAACCTTTCCCTCTTGTAGAACTTTCTAAGCGAGGGAGGGATTGCTGTGGAGGTTCAAACAGAAGCTTGGCTTAAGAAATATTTGAGCTACCTTAATGTGGAACGAGGGCTTTCCCCCAATACCCGAAACAGCTATGAACGCGATTTGCGGAAATTCACAGCCTTTCTTCAACAACGTGGGAAAAACATTATAGCTTGTGAGGGCAACGACCTTTTCTTATTTCTTCTCCAGGAGAAGAATCAGGGGAGGTCTGCCCGCACATTGGCGCGGTACCTCGCAACCCTGCGGGGTTTCTTTGCTTTTCTCTTAGGGGAGGAGATGCGGGAAGATGATCCCACCGAGTACCTGAGCACTCCGAAGCTTGAACAGCATCTGCCCCATGTTCTGTCTGAGGGGTCAATCAGCAAGCTTATGGGTGAGGGAGGGGACCGGGACAAAGAAGGGCCCAAACCTGGCAAGAGCAGTAAAAAAGCTGGGGATTCTGACTCAGAAGGGAAGGATAAGGGACTATTGATGCGTAATATGGCCATGATCGAGGTACTCTATGGTTGTGGCTTGCGTGTCTCCGAACTGGTGGGCTTAAAGGTTTCGGATATCATCTTTGAGACGAGGACCCTGCGCTGCCGGGGCAAGGGGAACAAAGAAAGGATTGTCCCCATCGGCGAATATGCCCTTGAGGTTTTGCAGAATTATCTGGAGCATGATCGGGAACGCCTGAGGGGAAAGCATAAAACGGAAGTCCTCTTCCTTAATTCCCGAGGTACGGCTCTGACCCGGCAAGGAATTTGGGATATCCTCAAAAAATGGGCACAAACCCATGGTGTTCAGGAAAATATTTATCCTCATAAATTCAGACACAGTTTTGCTACTCATCTCTTGGATCATGGAGCGGATTTACGTTCTGTCCAGGAAATGCTGGGGCATGCCGATATTGCCACGACCCAGATTTATACCCATCTTTCCCGTCAAAGGCTGTTGGAAGTATTCCGCAAAGCCCATCCCCGGGCTGATTAAGATGTGATAAAATTTAATAGGATTGATAAGTTTTAATGGATTGATAAGCTTAACGAGTTGATAAGTTTAACGAAATTAAAGGAGGAAGCGCTTTTTGAAACGAGCCATCTTGATTGTTTTAGATAGTGTGGGGATCGGTGAAATGCCCGATGCCCATGAATACGGAGATGTGGGCAGCAATACCATAGGCAATATTGCCAAGGCCCGCGGAGGTCTTCATTTGCCTCATCTGCAGAGATTAGGTCTGGGCAATATTGCACCTATCCAAGGGGTGGACCCTGAGGCAAGCCCTCAAGGTTGTTATGGAAAAATGGCGGAGCGTTCCCCCGGCAAGGATACCACTACGGGACATTGGGAAATAGCCGGTGTGGTCCTGGAAAGGGCCTTTCCTACCTTTTCCAAGGGTTTTCCGGAGGATTTTCTCCAAGCTTTTGCGGAGCGCATCGGCCGCCAGGTCATAGGCAATGAAGTGGCTTCCGGCACAGAAATCATTCAGCGCCTGGGACAGGAGCATGTGCGGACGGGGAAACCGATCGCCTACACTTCAGCAGATTCAGTGTTTCAGATCGCGGCTCATGAAGAGGTGATCCCTTTAGAGGAATTATATCGAATCTGCGGGATAGCCCGGGAAATGCTGGAGGGGGATTTAAGAGTAGGCCGAGTCATCGCCCGCCCCTTTTTAGGCGAGGAAGGAAACTTCTACCGGACTACCAATCGTCATGATTATGCCATTGAACCGCCCCACAAAATCCTCCTGGATATGGTAAAGGAAAAAGGACTTCGAGTCATGGCTGTAGGAAAAATCAAAGATATTTACGCAGGCCATGGGGTTACGGATCATCTGGCCAGCAAAGGGAACAGGGATGGGGTGGAGAAGACCCTGGCTTTTATCAGGGAGAAGAAACCGGGCTTGATCATGACCAATCTGGTGGATTTTGATATGCTTTACGGTCATCGCAATGATGTGGAAAACTATGCTCAAGCCCTTGAGGAGTTTGACGGGAGATTGCCGGAAATCCTCGCTTCCCTTGAGGAGGAGGATATCCTCTTCATCACCGCCGACCATGGGTGTGATCCCACCACGGAAAGCACGGACCATTCCCGGGAGTATGTTCCTTTACTGGTCTATGGGAAGAAGGTTGTGCCCGGAAGGAATCTGGGAATCCGCTCTTCTTTTGCGGATTTGGGAGCGACGATTGCTGAGTATTTGGGGACGGAAGAGTTGGTTAATGGGCGGAGCTTTCTGGGGGAGTTGATTTGAGGGAAGGCTTCGCAAGCTGGATCTCCAGGATTTTGCTTTACACCGGTCGGCTCCATAAGCTGCGCGGACAAAACTAACGCTCAAGCACTCCGCTCCGAAAAGTCCCCGGCTAAATCGGCTCCTCGAAAGCACTGCTTTCGCACTTGTTCTCATAGCCGGTTGGAAACGTCCTGTTTCCAACTTTTCTCCGCTGCGTGCTTTTCGCGAAGTTTTGTTTCCGCTCGCTTAAAGTCGCTTCCCTTTTGTAAAGCAAAATCCTTGGGCTGCTTTCCGGGTCTGGGTAGCGGGGCCTTATGGAGTGGGTGGGGTAAATTGCCCTACTCAAGCCTCTTTTTCCGTCTTTACCGACGCTGCTTAAGTGGCAGGGTCGGCGATTTGGAAAAAGATACAAAGAAAGGCTTTGAAGAGAAGAATAGCTCCGAAGGAGACCCCATAAACGGCGTACAAGAGGCTGCGCTTATAAAAAGTTCAGGCCTCAGGCCCAAGGAAAAACTGAAAGAGACCCGCAAGACGTAGCTTTACGTACAAAAGAGAACGGATTTAGCGGAGGGGCGGTCGGGTGAACAAAGCTTTCTTAACGTAGCGGAGCCATGGTTAACATCAGGTATTGCCCAGAGGTTTGGTGACGAAAGTGTCCGGTGGTCAGTTTCGCTCAAGGCGGCACTCTCCAAAGGATACTTATCCGCCGCAGATGCTGTTAAGAAAGCGAGTGAGCCAGCCCTGGAGCTATGGAGTACGCGTTGTGCGTAAAACTACGCGACCCGGACGATAAGGCTACACGACCTGAACGACGTTTTTCGCTCTGTCGTTGCTGCGGCCGGCATGAGCGGCTACTGTAATCTACCTGTTAAAAATAATCGATAAGGAGACGATCACCATGATGCGTGAGCAAGAATTTATGGACAAACTCAGCGAAACCCGGCGGTTTATTATTGAAAAAGTAAATATAGAGCCCCAAATGGGTGTTATCCTTGGCTCGGGACTGGGTGGCTTTGTGGACTTGATTGAAGATAAGGTGGTTATTCCTTATCAGGAGATTCCCAATTTCCCTGTTTCCACCGTTGAGGGACATAAAGGTCAATTGGTGTTCGGGAAAGTTCTGGGTAAGACCGTGGTGGCTATGCAAGGACGCTTTCATTTTTATGAAGGGTATTCCATGCAAAGCGTCACGTTTCCTGTTCGGGTCATGCAGGTTTTGGGAGTATCCGGGCTGATCGTGACCAATGCTGCCGGTGGGATTAATCCTGCTTACCGTCCGGGAGATCTGATTTTGATCAAGGATCATATCAATATGATGGGGGATAATCCCTTGCGCGGAGCCAATCTCAGCAACTTAGGCCCACGTTTTCCTGATTTAAGTGAAGGGTATGATCTGGAGTGGCGGCAAAAGGCCCTCACCATAGCCCGGGAAGTGGGGATCCATCCTCAGGAAGGGGTCTATGCAGCGATGAGCGGTCCCAGCTATGAAAGCCCGGCGGAGATACGCTTCCTGCGCACCATAGGAGCCGATCTGGTGGGTATGAGCACCGTCCCGGAAGTCATCATAGCTAATCATGGCGGGATGCGGGTTCTTGGCATCTCCTGCGTTACCAATATGGCGGCTGGAATCCTCGCCCAGCGCCTTAGCCATGCCGAGGTTATGGAGACGGCCGAGCGCATTGAGAAGCAGTTTGTGCGGTTTGTGCAGGCTTTGGTTAAAGGGCTGGCCTAAGGTCTCGGGATGATATTGATATGGGGAGCTTTGGGCAGTTTTGGCTGCTCTTCAGGAACATACGGGGGTGGGTGCAATGCGGGTCGTTGATATAATTAACAAAAAGAAAAAAGGCGAAGCATTAACAAAAGAGGAAATAGAGTTTTTCGTACAAGGTTATGTAAAGGGGGAGATTCCCGACTATCAAATAGCTGCTCTTTACATGGCCATTTACTTCCAAGGGATGAATGATGAGGAAATCGCCGACTTAACCATGGCCTATGTGAACTCAGGAGAGACCATCGATTTATCCGGCATCCCAGGAGTAAAGGTCGATAAGCATTCAACAGGGGGAGTGGGGGATAAGATTAGCCTGATCGTTATTCCCTTGGTTGCCTCATTGGGAATCCCTGTGGCGAAAATGAGCGGCAGAGGATTAGGTCATACCGGCGGGACCATCGATAAGCTTGAAGCGATTCAAGGATTCAGGACCGCTTTAAGTACCGGGGAATTTATCGCCAATGTGAATAACCACGGCATGGCGGTAGTAGGGCAAACAGCTAATTTGACCCCTGCCGACAAGCTGACCTATGCCTTAAGAGATGTGACAGGAACCGTGGATAGTATTCCTCTCATAGCAGGTTCCATCATGAGCAAGAAGATTGCCTCCGGGGCGGACGCCATAGTCCTCGATGTTAAGGTAGGCTCAGGGGCTTTCATGAAATCTCTCCCAGAAGCCAAAAAGCTTGCTGAGTGTATGGTGCAAATAGGTAAGTCATTAAAGAGAAGGACTATCGCCATCATCACCGATATGAATCAGCCTCTTGGCCATGAAGTGGGGAACGCTAATGAAATTAAAGAGATTATCGATGTCTTAAAGGGCAAGGGAGCGGAAGACGAAACCAGAATTGCTTTGACGATAGCCTCCTATATGGCCATTGCCAGTGGGAACTATCATGATTTCCAGTCAACTTATGCAGAGCTTCAGCAAGTTATTGCCTCAGGTAAGGCCGTAGAAAAATTAAAAGAGCTGATCTCAATTCAAGGAGGAAATCCTCAAATAGTCCATGAGCCCTCCCAATTACCCCAAGCGAAGCATCATATCGAAGTCCTCGCCAATCATGCAGGGTATATAAGCTCTATTGACGCCGAACAGATTGGGCTGGTGGCTATGCTGTTGGGGGCAGGAAGAAAGAAGAAGGACGATCCCATCGACTATGCGGCCGGGGTAACGCTTTTGAAGAAGGTAGGGGATTATGTTGACCTTGATGAACCTCTCTGTATTCTGCACACCAACCTTGAATATGTAGAAGCAGATGTTTTAAAGGCCTATGGATTTCAGGAGAGCAAGCCCGATCCGATAGAATATATTCATGAAGTGGTAAAGTAATCAGCATAATTTGGGCGCTTCTTTAAGTATAAACGAGAGAACCCTGGCCGCGACTGTGGCCAGGGTTCTTTGCAAGTTCCTGTTCGGAAAATAATATTATAGTTCTTCCTCAAGATGCTTTTTGACATCCCGGCCGCCGTACATGATACGGACTATTTTTACGGTGTTCGCAGATGCAACAGGTAGATAGAATACCAGATAATAATCTACCGGAAAAAAACGCAGTCCCTGGCTGCGCCATGGTTCATCATCATAGATTCGATAGCGCAATGGCATCTCATCAAGCGAGTGGATTTCCGCCATAATTCTCCGGGTTTGGCTTTTGGCAGCGTCAGGTGAACACAGGCTATGTGCTATATATTCAAAGATGTTCCGCAAGTCTTGTTTGGCCTGAGCAGAATAAACGACTGTCCAGCTCATAGTCCATAATCCCGTTTCATCTCTTCCTCAACGCTTTTCATAGGGTAGGTTCTGCCGGCTTCAATATCTAGCATGCCTTTTTCAATTTCAGCATTAAATTGTTCTTTTGTCAGGGAACTATAGGAAGGAGGAGTATCTTTTGGTAACTTCATTTCAAAAGGAATACCTCTTTGCAATACAACCTGTTTCAGAAACATACTGACAGCGCTGGACATAGGAATACCTAACTGTTCAAGCACTTGTTCAGCCTGTTCTTTTACTTCTGGCTCAACACGAGCAAATATATTAGATGTTCTTGCCATAATCATCGCCTCCTACTGATATTATATATAAGAATATGCAATATGCAAGCTATTTGCAATCTATTTGAATGCGTCCTGTGTCGCGACTTGGAAAATTAGGGCTTTGGAAAATCATCCTTTGGCCGAAAACTGGCAGATCCATCCCGATAGAATATATTCATGAAGTGGTAAAGTAATCTGAGAGTCATAGGATAAGCTGTTTTCACGTAATCTTTAATACCTGAAGTTAGGGGTGACTATAGATGCGTGAAAAGAAAGTGTTTTCTCTGGCTGGGGAAACTACAACAGCTCATCGTTATGCTGTGGTAGGGAATGCCGATCGCTTTCTGAAGCATAAGCATGCCTATAAAGTCTGGAGGACCTTAAAGCAATTCGGCTGTGTGGTTCATCCTGTGGCTGAGGATTTACAGCGTTTGGAAGGTTTTAAAGTCTATGCAGGGCTGGCGGCTTTGCAGGATAAGGTGGATGTGGTGGTCCCCTGCTTAAAATCGGAATCGATTCCGAATATTATCAGTCAGGCTCAGGAATGTGGGGCTCAATTCGTTTGGTTTCAAGAACACAACTGGACAGAAGAATTTCAGGAGCAAGCAGATGCAGCGGGGATTCAGGTAATTCAAGGGTGCCTCCTGAAGCATAAAATTTATCCCAAGCCTTTTGCTTACCTTCATCCCTGCTATTGGCATGGACTGAAATCACCAAAGGCTCCCAAGAGGCGTTAGCGCGAACTGAGAGAGCAACTGAAAAAAAGAAGATAGCCATGACTTGGTAACAGCACCAGGTTGTGGCTATTTTCTTTATAATTTTATAATTATGTTAAATCAGCAATGTTCAAACTCCATTAACGAGAGTTGATATGTTTAAGTTGCCTTTCGATATAATTTATTTTTCTGGGGATAATAGAATAAATATGTTTCGTAAGGGGGTTAAAACGAATGCGTAAAACATTATCGTGGGTTTTTGCTTTGGCGTTATTCATTGGCAATCTGGCCGTTCCCCATCAGGCCTATGGTGCCGTACTGGAGACCGAGGCAGCGAGTGCGATTCTGATGGATGCTAAGTCCGGTCAAATACTTTTTGAAAAAGAAATCCATAAAGAACTGCCGCCGGCCAGCGTGACCAAGTTGATGACTTTGTTAGTGGCCGCGGAGGCGGTTGAATCGGGACGGGTCAGCCTCACCGATAAAGTAACCGCCAGTGAAGGGGCCAGCAGTTTAGGCGGTTCGCAAATCTATCTGGAGCCGGGGGAGACCTTTTCTCTGGAAGAGATGTTGATTTCGATCGCGGTGGGCTCGGCCAATGATGCCTGTTATGCCGTAGGAGAACATATCAGCGGCACTCACGAGGCCTTTGTGGAAGAGATGAATAAGAAGGCCAAGGAGATTGGCGCTAATCATACCCATTTTGTCAATGCCTATGGTTTACCGGCACAAGGACACTATACCAGTGCCTATGATCTGGCCCTGATGGGTCGTGAAGCTTTAAAGTATCCTCTGGTCCGCAAATTGACAAATATGAAAGAGTATGATTTGCGCGGGGGTAAATTCAAGCTCTGGAATACCAATAAGCTGCTGTGGTGGTATGAGGGAGCCGATGGCTTTAAAACCGGTTGGACCAGTGAAGCGAATTATTGCCTTGCCTCCACCGTCGAGCGGGATGGGCTGCGCCTGATTGCAGTGGTCATGGGAGTTCCTCAGGTCAGGGGACATTTTACGGAATCCATGAAGCTGTACAATTATGGCTTCGCCAACTATGCCTATAAAGAATATGCCCCCGTTGGTCAGAAACAAGGAGTGATTAAGGTCCGCAAGGGAATGGAGGAAGATCTGGTAGCTGTTACGGAAAAAGCCCTGGGAGTCACCGTGCCGAAAGGCAGCGACAAAAACATCTGGGCCGAGACGAAGCTCAACCCAGATGTGGAAGCGCCTGTGAAAGCGGGTCAAAAGGTGGGGGAAATCCTTCTCTATCGCGATAATGAATTAATGGCCTCCGTGAATCTGGTGGCCGAAAAGGATATCGAGAAAGCAGGAATTGGCAAGCAAATTCTTCGTACTTTCGAAGGAGTATTTGGATTTTAATCATGCTCGGGTTCATGGAGATACTGGCGAATACGGTGCAGAGCAGCCCGCTCGATCCTTGAGATTTGGACTTGGGAAAGGTTAAGGAGGGCTGCGATCTCACTTTGGGTCTTATCTTCATAAAAACGCATCATCAAAACTCGTTTTTCCCGTTCAGGGAGTTTGTCCAGAACCTCTTTCAGGGCAATCTTTTCAAACCAACCGGCCTCCAAATCCTTCTCCATAGGAAGTTGATCCAAAATATAGATGGGATCGGAGTCATCTTGATAGAGGGTATCATGAATGGAAGTAGGACTTTGGACCGCTTCTAAGGCAGATACAATGTCTTCTCGATCGACTCCGATACTTTCTGCGATTTCGCCGATGGTAGGGTCCCGGCCCAAGGTTGCCGACAGGCTTTCCCGGGCCTTATTGACTTTATAAACCAGCTCTTTGTAGGAGCGGGGGACCTTAACGGGATGATCGTCCCGCAGGAAACGGCGGATCTCCCCGATAATCATGGGGACTGCATAGGTGGAGAACTTGACGCCATAAGTAAAGTCAAATTTGTCGATAGCCTTGATCAGACCGATGGTGCCGATTTGAAAGAGATCCTCCAGCTCATACCCGCGGTGAGAAAAGCGTTGGACAAGATTGAAGATCAGTTTAAGATTGCAGTTGATCAGCCGCTCTCTGGCTTCAGCATCACCGTTTTGGGCGCGATGGAGCAGATCCATCATCTCTTCGTCCGATAAAAGAGGGAAGCGGGGAAGGTTCATTTCCGTTAGTCTTTGAATCATCATTCTATCCCCCCTAATGCGTGGAGGGCTGGATATTGTCAAGTTGTTTAATCATTGTGACAGTGGTCCCTTGATTGACTGCTGACTCCACCTGGAGATCATCCATGAAGGATTGCATGAAGACAAATCCCAGCCCCATGCGCTCAGGATCCGTGCTGAAGGCCGGCTGCATGGCTTGCTCCACGTCGGGTATGCCACACCCCTCATCCTTGACAATGATTTTTAAGGCTTCAGGATTTTGTTCAATGATTAATTGAACCAGCTTGTCCGGATGATTGGCATAACCATGAATAATTGCATTGGAAACCGCTTCACTGACGACGACCTTAAGTTCCTCAATATCGTTGAGTGAAAGGTCCAGTTGGGCCCCGACGGAGGCAATCAGCATCCGGGCGATTCCCACATTCTCGCCCAGACTAGAGAACTTAAGATCTAAAAGGTTTCTTTTCATACAGTTTTTCCCTTCCTTCCATCTTCCTGGTTCAGAATATCTTCGAATTGAATGATACGTGGGAGACCGGATAATTCCATGATCTTATAGATATGGGGAGGTACCCGGGTGATGATCACTTTCCCCCCCATGGGGAGAAGCTTCTTGTAACGCCCAAGAATAACCCCCAGCCCCGAACTGTCGATAAAACTGATGTCTTCCAGATTAAGTATGACTGTTCGCACTCCACGACGTTCAATCTCACTATCTATGGTCTGGCGTAGACTTTCAGAGGTATTCATGTCAAGTTCTCCCTTTAAGGTCAAGAGCAAGGTCTGACGCTCCAGTTTTTTGTCAATAAGCAATGGTGTTCCCCCCTATTGAGTCTTCTCAAAGTTCAATTCGACGACATCCATAATTTTCCTGCTTAAGTGTAAAAAATATTTATATAAAGGAAAATATGGCAGAGAATTTGGAGGACCGCATAAAAAGGGAATTCCAGATTCATACTATGTGTTAGCACTATTGACAAGGATTAACAGGGATAACGAAAGGAGTGATTTCCTTGGCTGACCAAAAACTGCGACCACCAACTCTTAATGTGACTCCTGAGGAGTACAAAGAGCTCACACAATCTATGACTCCAAAGCCTACGTTCATGAAAAATATCATCAGGGCTTTCCTGGTAGGTGGAATCATTTGCGCTTTCGGACAAATTGTCATTAATTTTTTAGTTCAGATGGGGCTGCCCAAAGATGACGCCTCAACGGCGGCAACAGCCTTCCTGATTCTCTTGGGGGCACTCCTCACCGGGTTGGGTATCTATGATGAAATCGGAAGATTTGCCGGGGCCGGCTCCATCGTCCCGGTCACAGGATTTGCCAACTCCATAGTATCCCCGGCCTTGGAGTTTAAACGGGAAGGTTATGTGATGGGTGTCGGCGCCAAATTATTTACCGTAGCGGGGCCGGTATTGGTTTACGGGATTGCGGCTTCGATTGCTATAGGGCTCATCACCTATTTCCTGCGCTGATCAACCGTCCTTAGTATGTAAAGTAAATGAAACGGGGGATGAAAAAGAAATGAACCTAAAACGCATAGGCAATCAAACGGTGGTTTTCTCGAATCCGTCCGTAATTCTCTCCTCTTATTCCGTAGTTGGCCCTATGGAGGGTCAGGGCCCTTTGGGCAAGACCTTCAACAAGGTATGGCAAGATAATATCAATGGCAATACATCCTGGGAAGTCGCGGAAACCAAAATGTTGGAGGAAGCCATGGAAGGGGCTGTCAAGCAATCCCAAATCAAGAAGGATGAGATCGATTACCTGTTGGCCGGGGATTTGCTGAATCAGATCATTTCGGCGAATTTTGCTGCCCGCACCATGGGCATCCCTTTCATCGGGCTCTATGGGGCCTGTTCCACCATGGCCTTGAGCATGTCGGTGGGAACCATGCTCATTGACGGGGGCTTTGCCCGCAAGGTGCTGGTGGGAGTATCCAGTCATCATGATACAGCCGAACGCCAGTATCGCCTGCCTACAGAGCAGGGGGGGCAACGGGCGATGAGTGCCCAATGGACGGTGACCGGGGCAGGCAGTCTCGTTCTTGGTCAGAGCGGGGAGGGGCCGCGGATTACTGCTGCCACCATCGGCAGGATTGTGGATTTTGGGGAAACAGATGCCAATAATATGGGAGCCGCCATGGCTCCGGCTGTAGCCGATACGGTTATCAATCATTTTCAGGATATGAATCGGACACCAGAGGACTATGATCTGATTATTTCCGGTGATTTAGGCAGTGTAGGATTAAATCTTACTCAAGAAGTACTGAAAAAGTCGGGGCTCCATTTCCAGAATTTCTCGGACTGCGGCGTATTGATTTATGACAAAAGTCAGGACGCTCATGCCGGTGCCAGTGGCTGCGGCTGCTCGGCAGTGGTCTTTGCCGGACATATTATGGAAAAGATCAAATCCGGTCAGTATAAAAGAGTCCTTCTCGTGGGGAGCGGGGCCTTACATAGTCCTACTTCCAGCCTGCAGGGAGAGTCCATTCCAGGAATAGGGCATGCTGTAGTCATTGAGGCTTGATAAAGGAGGAAGAGCAATGTTTGAGCAGATTATTCCAGCGTTTGTGGTAGGCGGCCTGATTTGCGTAGTTGGTCAGCTGCTGATGGATTTAACGAAACCCACCTTCACTCCGGCTCATGTGTTGGTAACCTTCGTCACCGGCGGAGCCGTTTTGGGCGCTCTCGGCGTCTATGAACCCTTAGTAAAATTTGCCGGAGCCGGAGCGTCGGTCCCACTGTCAGGATTCGGCTATTCCCTGGCTAAAGGAGCCATAGAGGCTGTGGGAGAAAAAGGCCTGATCGGAGCTTTTTCAGGCGGGGTCGAGGCGACAGCCGTGGGGATTGCAGCGGCGGTCTTTTTTGGCTATTTGGTTTCTGTAACCTTTAATCCCAAGGGCTAAGCCGGTGATGAAACTTGAACCCGATTAAAGGATGAACGGGAAGTGGGTCTGGAGGCGGTAATTTGGATAATTCAAGTGAAAGCAATGTTAAAGTCAGTAAACATTACCAAAAGAATCTGGACTATCTTAATCGGGAACTGGGGGTTCCCGATAATTTTGATATTGTCCTGCGGGAAATGACCATTGGCGGCAAGAAAATAGCCATTTACTCTGTGAATGGTATGGTGGATACCCAGGTTGTCAGCATTATCCTCGAAGCCCTTGTGGAGCTTGAGCGGGCGGACCTCGTGGTGAATACCCTGCAGACCCTGGTGAAAGGCCGTATTGTGGGCCTCCAGGTATCTGAAGTGGATACCATGGATAAAATCCTCTACTTCATTTTGTCCGGCCCTATGGCTCTGTTCGTCGAAGGTCAGGAAAAAGCGATCATCATTGATGCCCGCAGTTTTCCGGCCCGCTCTCCCAGTGAGCCGGATATTGAACGGGTTACCCGGGGGGCCAGGGATGGCTTTACGGAGACCTTAGCTTTTAATACGGCCCTCATCCGCCGTCGTTTGCGGGATCCGAAACTCAGGCTGAAATTAATGCAGGTAGGGAGACGGTCCAAAACCGATGTCTGTGTGGCCTATATTGAGGATATAACCAACGATGATTTGGTCAAGGAGATATCTGAAGAAATTCAGAAGATCAAGATCGATGGCATTCCTATGGCGGAAAAAAGTGTGGAGGAGTTCATTCTCGGCAGCAAGATTTGGAATCCCTATCCCCGGGTGCGCTATACGGAACGGCCGGATGTGGCAGCTGTTCATTTGCTGGAAGGCCATGTAGTGGTCTTGGTGGATACTTCTCCTTCGGTGATGATTGCTCCGGCTACCTTTTGGTCCCATACCCAGCACGCGGAAGAGTACCGTCAGGAACCCATCGTCGGCGCCTATTTGCGCTGGGTTCGCTTTATGGGGATTTTTGCAGCTCTTTTCCTTTTGCCTCTATGGCTGGCCTGTGCCTTAAATCCTCACCTCCTTCCCGAATGGCTGCAATTTTTAGGCATTCAGGAAGTAGGGAAGATCGGGTTGATTCCTCAGGTGTTTCTTGCGGAATTTGGGGTGGATTTAGTCCGCATGGCTGCCATTCACACACCGGGGCCCCTGACTGTAGCCCTGGGTTTGATTGCTACCTTTATGATTGGTGATGTGGCCATCAAGGTTGGGCTTTTTGCTCAGGAAATTATTGTTTACATTGCCATTGTCACAGTAGGTACCTTTGCCACGCCCAGTTATGAGCTGGCCCAGGCCAACCGTCTGGCTCGTTTGTTCCTTTTGGTCATGGTAGCCCTCAATAATTTCATCGGTTTGGCCATCGGGGTACTGATCCTGTTCTTCCTGCTGTGGAGGACGAAATCTTTCGGTGTTCCTTATTTATGGCCATTATTGCCTTTGGATATAAAAGCCTTGGGCACCGTTCTGGTGCGGTCTCCTCTTCCTATCAAGAATAAGCGGCCCAGTATTCTTAAGCCGAAAGATACCATCCGCCAGCCCCAAGGGCATGATGAAAAATAGCTAAGGAGGATACTATGCGATTAGGGTTTCCACGGGCTTTAATGTACTACGAATATTATCCTTTTTGGGCAGGGTTTTTTTATAAATTAGGAATCGAACTGGTTACTTCTCCCCTAACCAATCGGGAGATTATGGAAAGCGGCCTCAAAAAGGCCCCTGATGAAACTTGTTTGCCGGTAAAGATTCTGGTCGGGCATCTCACCGTTTTAAGTGATGTGGATGGAATTTTTCTTCCCCGTTTGGTGAGCATGGAGAAAAATACCTATCTCTGTCCCAAAATTCTCGGGCTTCCGGAGAGTGTTCTCTATGCCCTTCCTGCGGGCGTACAGCTGTACACCGTAGATATTAACTGGCGGGAAGGGAAGAGGGAAGTTTTAAAACAGCTTATGGCCTTCGGAGGGACGCTTAGGGCTACTAAAGGCCGGATCAGGGAAGCCTTTGCTGAAGCTCAGCGTTGGCAGAAAGCCTACCAAAGAATGCGTCATAGCGGTTGGTCCTTTACTGAAAGCATGCAATGCTTTGAGGCTTTAGCAGAACCTATGAAGTTAAAGGATTTGGGATTTAAGCAAGTGGGGCGCCGCCAAAAGCCTGAGGATTTTGAAGATGGGTGGCTGCTGGACCAGGCCGTCCGCTCCGGGTGCCGGGAGAAGGGTCCCAAGATTGCCCTGGTGGGGCATAGCTATCTGACCTATGAATCCTATGCCAATATGAACTTGTTGCAGCGGCTGCGTGAAAAGGCCCAGGTCGTGGTAGTGGAGAACATAGGCCCATCCCCTGTTGAAGAGCAGCATAGCAAACTTCAGAAAAAAATCTTTTGGAGCCATGCCAAAAAGATCTTCGGGGCGGGTGCTGTCTATGTGGAGGATCCGGAAATCGAGGGTTTAATTTATTTGTCCTGTTTCGGCTGCGGAACGGATTCCATGACTAACGATTTACTGGCCCGCCGTGCCCGCCAGAACCAAAAACCCTATTTAGTGCTTACTTTAGATGAACACAGTGGCGAGGCAGGGGTGGTCACCCGGATCGAAGCCTTTCTCGACATGCTGGAAAGGAGGAGGGATTATGAAAGTCACCTTTCCTCATATGGGGAACGCTTGGATCGTGATTCAAGCCTTACTTGAGAACTTGGCTGTGGACTATGTGGTGCCACCGCCCAACAGCAAAGAGACCCTAAACATAGGAACCCAGCTGGCCCCGGAGTCCTTCTGTCTCCCCCTTAAACTGAACCTGGGGAATTTTGTCCAGGCTGCGGCCCAAGGAGCGGATACGGCTCTGATCACAGGGGGAATCGGTCCTTGCCGTTTTGGCTATTACGGCGAAATGGAAAGGGAGATTTTACAGGAAGCAGGATATCCCTTTGATGTCATCACCCTGGAGCCTCCTGATGGCAGTCTGTTGGGGCTTACCGAGCGGATTCGCAAGCTGGCCGGTGCCAAGAACACCTGGAACCGCATTCTTAAAGCCATGCTTTTCGCTTATCGAAAGAGTGTGGTCCTGGATCAGATCGAAGATAGGTTCCATGGTTTTCGTCCCCTTGTCAAGGATGCCAAGCTGGCTGATCACCTTTATGAAGAGGCTAAAGGGCGTTTAGTTCAGGCGATGACGGATCAAGGGATGAAGGATGTTCTGCAATGGCTTAAGGAAGAGATGGAGCAAAAACTGGGAAACAGCGCCGGTTACGAGGGAGAAGAGCTGCTGAAAATCGCGGTAGTCGGCGAAATATATACCCTATTGGAGCCCTTTATTTCCATGGATGTGGAGAAGGAATTGGGCAACCTGGGAGCGGTAGTGGATCGTTCCATCTACCTGTCGGGGTGGGTAGGCCAGCATGTTTTCCGGGGTTTGGCTCAAGGCTACCGTCCCCTGAAATCCTATTATTCTTTAGCCAAACCTTACTTAGGTCATTTTGTCGGGGGCCATGCCCAGGAAACTATCGGCGCCGCCATCAAGTTCGCCCAGGAGGGCTATGATGGAGTCGTTCAGCTCCTGCCCCTGGGCTGTATGCCGGAGATTGTAGCCTCCAGCATTCTGCCCAAGGTTCAAGAGGATTACGGCATACCCATTATGACCTTGACCGTGGACGAACATACAGGAAAAGCCGGAGTGCAAACCCGGATTGAAGCTTTTGTGGATTTGTTGGAGCGGTCCCGTCTGAAGAGAAGAGTGAACAACGAGGGAGTGTTGGATCTTGCCGGTAAGTAAATATTTTCTGGGAGTCGATGTAGGTTCGGTCAGTACCAATATCGTGCTCCTCTATGAAGATGGAACCATAGCCCAGACCATGTATTTGCGGACCCAGGGCCGCCCTATGCAGACGATTCAGGAAGGGATGCGGGAGTTGCGCGCCTGTATCGGCTCTGCGGCGGAGATCAAGGGAGTGGGAACCACGGGCAGCGCCCGTCAGTTAGCGGCTACCCTGTTAGGGGCCGATGTGGTGAAAAATGAAATCACGGCTCATGCTGTAGCCGCTTCTCGGATGAATGCCAAAGTCCAAACCATTTTAGAAATCGGCGGACAGGATTCTAAAATCATCATCCTGCGCAATGGGGTTGTGGTGGACTTCGCTATGAATACGGTCTGTGCGGCAGGAACCGGGTCATTTTTGGATCAGCAGGCCTCACGTTTAGGGATTCCCATCGAAGAATTTGGGGTATTGGCCTTAAAAGCCCAACATCCTGTACGCATCGCTGGTCGGTGTTCCGTTTTTGCGGAGTCGGATATGATTCATAAGCAGCAATTAGGTCATCCTCTCCCGGATATTATCGCCGGGCTATGCCAGGCCATGGTGCGCAACTATCTCAATAATGTAGGGAAAAACAAAGAGATCCTGGGGCCGGTATTTTTCCAGGGGGGTGTGGCAGCCAATCCGGGTATTCGCCAAGCCTTTGAAGAAGAGCTGGGCCAAGAGGTCATTGTTCCTGAGCACTTTTCAGTCATGGGAGCCTTGGGCGCTGCTTTTCTGGCTCAAGAACGTTTCCTGAACAAAAAGAGTCCGACCACGAACTTCCGGGGGTTGAAGATGGCTGAAAGTCATTTTAAGGCTCGGAGCTTTGATTGCAAAGGCTGCAGCAATCACTGCGAAGTGGTGGAGATCAGGCAAGAGGATAAGGTGCTGACCCGTTGGGGAGATCGGTGCGGGAAATGGTCTGTTGCGGATGTGGAGCCTATAGAAATAGCTGAGGTAAGAGACCAACAGAACTTAGCGTCTGGGTCTCACAAATAGGAGATCCAGAGCAACCAGAATTAAGATGGCGATCAGAATGGTCTCCAGGCCCCGGTCAGGAATGATAATCCTTGGCTCACCCCAGCCATAGGTTAGGGTGTTGGGGTAAACGAGGGCAGGGGGCTGTACAGGAGGTTGGGCCGGAGTGATCAGGGGATAGGGATAAGAAGGAAGAGAATGGTGCTCATAAGCTGGATGGGCATGGCCATAAGGATAGGTGTACTGAGGATAGGTGTATTGTGGATAGGGATTTGAATAAGTGGAATACACCCCTTGATGCCCATAAGGATAAGGGGAACTGGGATAGCAATTTCCTGAGTAGTCATAAGATCCCCGTGCACCGAACAGAGAGGAGTTCATAGGCTACCTCCATTCAAACCGATTTAAGTGGGGTCAGCCGAAGTAGAGAGAGTGGCTTGTGCTGGGATAAGAAAACCATGCCCAAGCCTTTTTCATGTCATAGATGTTTAAGCCTTATTTTGAATGAACATAATTTAGAGAGATGAAAATGACAAGGTATTGACATGGTATTATATTCCAATTTATTGCGATTTGCTACTCCGCCTTGAAAAAGGCCGAAGGTTGATTCTCCAGAATTTTACTTTACGCCGGTCGCTCAATAAGCTGCGCGGACAAAACTAATGCTCAAAGCCCTCCGCTCCGAAAGATACCCCGCCAAATCGCTCCTCGAAAGCACTGCTTTCGCACTTGTTCTCAATGGCGGGTTGGAAACGTCCTGTTTCCAACCTTTCTCCGCCGCAGATACTGTTAAGAAAGCGAGTGAACCAGCCCTGGAGCTATGGAGTGCGCGTTGTGCGTAAAGCTACGCGACCCGAACCGTTTTTGTCATTTCCATTTTTTTAAGCGAAAAAATTTTCTCCAGGGTGTATAATGCCTTGCAAATTGTTTGATGCTATGGGAGGGAATTTTTATGGATATGGAGTGAGGAAAGATGGACAAAAAGAATCTTAAGAATCGGCTGATTCACTTCATTCATACTTATGGATTTAATGCTGTTCTGGGCTTTGGTCTGGGGATTGTCATTGTGTTTGCTGTGGTTTTGTTTTCGGGGAGACAGGATCTTTTTGGCCAGGAAGCACGCAGCAGGAACATGCTCCAAACAACTTCCCAGGAGGAGAATATAGCTCAGAATCAAGACTCCTCCGGTCCCGGTGCAGCAGGAGATTTAAAAAACACAGCGGACGAAGCATTGCCCGAGAATACTCTAAGCGATGAAATCTCCAGTGAACTTTCCCTGAAGGACCGGGTTACAGTGTTGCTTATTGGTATGGATAACCGTCCCGGTGAAGCACTCAGCAATACGGATACTCTGATGGTAGCCAGCTTGGATCAAAAGAGCAAAAAAATGGTGTTGCTTTCTGTTCCCCGGGATACTCAGGTTATTCTTAATCAAAAAAAAGAAAAGGTCAATGCCATAGCGCGTTTGCAAAAGGGACCAATCTCAACCCAACAGTATTTGCAGGAGCTGCTGGGTACCCCCATTGACGGTTATGTCTTAACCAATTTCCAAGGGTTTAAAAATATTGTGGACGGCTTGGGCGGCATTACCATTGATGTGGAAAAAGATATGTACTACGATACGGGAGAGGCCCAGGACCGTTTTATCAATCTTAAAAAAGGTGTCCAACGTCTCAATGGCACCCAGGCCTTGCAATATGCCCGTTTTCGCAATGATGAACTGGCGGATATTACCCGAACTTCCCGGCAGCAGGAAGTGATAAAAGCTATTGTAGCTGAAGCCACGACCCCCCGGAATATTCCCAAGCTTCCCATCATCATCCCTAAGGTCTATCAGGCCATAGATACCAATCTCAATCTGGGGCAAATCTGGGCCTTAGCCATGGCCTTTAAAAATAAAGACACCTATGAAGTGATCAATCAAACTCTTCCGGGTCAATTTTCGGATGAAGAGGGAATCAGCTATTGGAAGGTGAACCCGAAGGAGACCAAGGTCATACTGAACCAGCTTTTCCAGGGTAAAACCTCCCCAATTTTCGAAACCATCCAAAAGGTTCATGTGCCTGCCCAACCTCCGGCAAGCAAAGAAGCCAAGCCTGAGAGCGAAACGGACGATGTGAAGGAGAAGGCTCAGGATGAGGATCAAGGGTCGATAACCGTTGAAGTTCTGACCACCGAAGTCAAAGAATCAGAAACACAACCCCAAACAACAAAGGAAAAACCTCAAGTTCCCTCTAAAGGGAAGGGTTCACAGCCTCAGGATGGGGAGATAACCTTCGAAGTCCTTGATTAAGTGTCCTGACTAAGCCTTTGCATAAGAAGTACCTTGTCATTTCCTGTAAACAAAGGTATAATATTTGAGGCATTCCTAGATGGATAGAGGATACAAAATGGAGGTTATTGGATGGATAAGTTGTTCGAGAAGTTGAAAGAGTATTTACATATGGATGATGAGATTCCCTTTGATGAGTTCTCTCAATACTATAAGAGCCTGATTGAATGTTTAAATACCACCTTTGAGGAAATGGATCAAGATACCCGCATCAAAGGCCGTTATGCCTGCTCAATCGTTCAGGCTAATGCAGAATCCCGGGAAAAGCGGGAAAAGAAGAATGCCAAAGCCTTTAAGAAGATCAGTGCCAAAACCGCTTTTTGGATGAATGCCATTAACTACCGGCTGCTTAAAGAGGGTCTGACTCAAGCTGAGATCGATCAAGCGATGGAAGCTATTAATGACAGTATTTAATACACAGGAAATCTGCAAAGCACTTCGTTCGCGAGGTGCTTTGCTTATGGGTGTTCCTTTTCTTGCTGGAGCTGCCAGGTAAATGATATAATTATGGTTAATCTTTTGTAGTGAGAACGAATGATAAGGAAGTAAACTATGATTGTCATATTAACCCATCGCCAAATGGATTTTGATGCTTTGGCATCCATGGTCGCCGCCCAAAAGATTTTTCCGGATAGCCTGATGGTCGTGGACGGGAAATCCAACCCTTATGTTCAGGATTTTATTGCCTTGGCCAGGGACAGGCTGCCTTTTTCCCGCCCCAAGGATGTGGATTGGGCCAAAGTGGAAAAGATCGTGTTGGTGGATACCCATAATTTGCAGCGGGCTGCGGGGATTAAGGAAGGGGTATTTGAGCAGATACCTCTGGTTATTTATGATCATCATCCTTATGATGGCTTCCTTACTGAGGAGATGCATATTGAAAGCATCGGTTCCTGCACTACGTTGCTCATTGAAGAACTCAGAAAAATGGCCGTCCAGCTCAGTCCTTTTGAGGCGACCCTTCTTGCTCTGGGCATTTATGATGATACAGGCAGTCTGCTTTTTGAAAGCACGACAGTGCGGGATGTTAAAGCCGTAGCCTATCTCCTTGAACAAGGAGCGAATTTGGGAGTTGTGGCGGAATATCTCCGTAAACCTTTAATTGAGGAGCAAAAAGAACTCTTGCAGCAGCTCCTGGATAATGGGAAGACTGAGGATTTCCGCGGTCAGCCTGTCTATATTTCCTGGGCGGAAAGCGATGACTATGTGGGCGGTCTTGCCCTTTTAGCTCATCGAGTGGGAGAGATGGAAGGGGCGGAGACTTTATTTCTGGTGGTTCAGATGGAAAACCGGGTCTATCTGGTGGGACGCTCCCGGGGACGGGGGATTGAAGTCAATCGCATTACCCAGGCCTTTGGCGGAGCGGGGCATACCCGTGCTGCTTCAGCTACTGTGAAACATGCTTCTGTGGCTGAGATTCTCAAGCAACTCAAGGGGGAATTGGCACAGCAGGCTCACCGCATTAACCGGGTCAGAGATATTATGAGCTATCCGGTTAAAACCGTATCTCCGGAGATGAAACTCAGCGAGGTAGAGCAGATTCTGCTTAAATATGGTCATACAGGGGTGCCGGTAGCTCAGGGAGAAAAACTGGTGGGCATCATTTCCCGCCGGGATGTGGATAAAGCCATCAAGCATGGGCTGGCCCATGCTCCGGTCAAAGGATTTATGACCAAGGACGTGGTGGTTGTGGAGGCCGATTCCAGCTGGGAAGATGTGCAAAGAACCATGGTTCAGCATGATATCGGCAGAGTCCCCGTTCTGGAAGAAGGAAAACTGGCAGGGATCGTTTCCCGTTCCGATATTCTGCGCATTATTCATGGCAGCGCCGTTCCTACGGAAATGTCACTGACCCGCCATCGCAGTCTGGCGATGCGGGAAGATATCCTGGGCTTGCTTGAGGAGTTGCCGGAGCAGATTCGCTCTTTGTTGGCAGCAGCTCAACAGGTAGCCGATGAATTAGGGTATTCCGTATTTGTAGTGGGAGGATTTGTGCGGGATATCCTGCTTAAGGTGCCGACCCAAGACTTGGATTTTGTCATTGAAGGAGACGGACATGCCTTTGCCCGGGCTCTTGCCCAGCGGCTTCAGGACGTTCAAGTGGTATTCCATGATCAATTTGGCACCGCCCGTTTGGATTTTGCCGATGGCTCCCACCTGGATGTAGCCAGCTCACGCCGTGAAGATTATTCTTCCCCCGGCGCACTGCCTCAGGTGGAGGAATCCCGTTTGCGGGATGATATGTTCCGGCGTGACTTTACCATTAATGCCATGGCCATAGCCGTTAATTCTGTCCGCTATGGCGAGCTGGTGGATTATTATGGGGGCTTAAGAGATCTGAAACAAGGAGAAATCCGTTTTCTTCATAATCTCAGCTTCATCGAGGATCCTACCCGCATTCTCAGGGCTCTTCGTTTTGCCGGCCGTTACGGTTTTCGTCTGGCCAAGGAAACCCGGGAGGGACTTTATACAGCTTTAGATGCCGGTGTCCTACAGAAACTAAGTATCGAACGGTTTACGGAAGAATTCATGCATATGCTTTCTGAATTGAAGTTTGGCGTTATGGGAGAATCCCTGCTCGATATGGGTGTGTTCCGCAAGTGGTTTGGTGCCGAACTGCCCTGGGATTTTACTCATCCGGGGCTGAATCAAGCCATTTCCCCGGAAAGAAAATGGCTGATCTGCCTGCGCAGGATGGACAGATCCCAGTTCGAAAGAATTGAGGAAAAACTTCGGTTAGCCAGGGAGCTCAAAGGGATAGCCTATAAATTCTTTGACATTATGGATGGACTTCTATCCTTAGGCGTGGGAGAAAAAGGTTCTGAAGCTTCTCCATATGCCCGGGAAAAGATTTCTTTAAAGAGTTTGGATCAGTATCTTGAAGGTCTACCGGCCCTCCTCATGGAAGTTCTGCTGTGGGATGAACGCTTCCGGGATTCTCTGGAAGCCTACACAGAAGCAGTCAAGGCCATTCATCAGACCGTAGATGGCACGGCTTTGCGACAATGGGGAGTTAAAGAAGGGCCGGAGATTGGCCGCATTCTTAAAGCGGTCCGTCTGGCTTGGCTGGAAGGCAAGCTGCAGACAGAGGAAGAAGAGAAGGAATTTGTGCTTGGGTTGCTGAAGGATGGCTTGTCAAACCGACCGAAGGGGGAAACTACGTGTTCAACTTAACCACCATCATCGCCAACATACCTGCCTTACTTGTGGGGTTTGCTTTTCATGAATATGCCCACGCCTGGGTGGCTGATCGTTTAGGAGATCCGACTCCCCGCAGCCAGGGACGTTTAACTCTGAATCCCTTCGTCCACCTGGATATCTTTGGTACCCTGATGGCTGTACTTTATTCCTTTGGCTGGGCGAAGCCGGTCATGACCCAACCCCACTATTTCAAGGGGAATAAAGAGCGGGGGAGAGTACTGGTGTCGGTCGCCGGTCCTCTGGCCAATCTGTTGGTTGCTTTTATCGCCATGATGCTTTGGGTCTTAACCCTGGCCTTCCTGGAGGATTCATCCTGGACCGGCACACTATCCACAATATTCATGTCCCTGGTGATCATGAATTTGGGTCTTGGGGTGTTTAATATTCTGCCGATTCCGCCTTTAGATGGTTTTTCTATCTTAAGGGGGGTTGTTCCCGGGCGGTACAGCAAGGTTCTTGATACCCTGGAGACTTACGGCATGTTCATTCTGGTTATAATACTATTTACCAACTTTTTGGGAGTAATACTGCAGCCTGCAGTATCCGGCCTTTACGCTTTTTATCGTGATACCGCTTTGTTTTTGCTGTCGCCTTTTATCGGCTAAAGGCAATGGAAAACCTACAACTGAAAGGGGTTTTATAAGTGAAAGGTAGAATTTTCAGCGGCATGCGCCCTACGGGGAGCCTGCATATCGGGCATCTCAGTGTCATCCAGAATTGGGCCGCACTGCAATCGGAATATCAAAGCTATTATGGAATTGTGGATCAGCATGCTCTGACGACAGGTTATGAGGATGGTTTGGATTTTGGCGTACTTATCCGGGAGATTGCTCTGGATTGGCTGAGTGTGGGGATTGATCCGGAGCAGTCGGCGATTTTTGTTCAATCCCATATTAAGGAACATGCAGAACTGCATCTGCTTTTGTCCATGATTACCCCTCTATCCTGGCTGGAGCGGGTGCCGACCTATAAGGATCAAATGCAGCAGCTGGGCAAAGAAGGAGGCAAGGATATCTCAACCTATGGTTTCCTGGGCTATCCCCTCTTGATGGCTGCCGATATCTTGGTTTATAAGGCTGATACCGTACCGGTGGGAGAAGATCAAATCCCCCATGTCGAGCTGTGCCGCGAAATTGCCAGACGCTTTAATCACCTTTATGGTCCGGTTTTTCCTGAACCGAAAGCCCTGATCGGCAAAGTTCCCCTGTTGCCCGGTGTCGATGGACGTAAAATGAGTAAAAGCTATAATAATACCATCTCCTTAACCGCTTCCACAGCAGAGATCAAAGAAAGGGTTCAGCAGATGGTGACGGACCCGGCCCGTTTGCGCAAAGATGACCCGGGTCATCCTGAAGTTTGTATAGTCTATAAATTTCATGAGGTGTATACACCTGAAGTCGCCGAAGTTGAGGAAAACTGTCGCGGAGGCAAGATCGGCTGTGTGGCTTGTAAGCGTCATCTGGCCGAGAACCTTGATAAGCTGCTCAGTCCTTTCCGTGAGCGCCGTGCCCTTTGGGAAGAGCCTGGTAAGGTTGAGCGGGTTTTGGAGCAGGGGGCTGAACAAGCCCGCCAAGTTACTCAAGAAACTATGAAAGAAGTTCGTCACGTGATGGGGCTGAGATGAGCAACGGGTCATCGGTAAGCCATAGTGCCAATACCGCCCCTTACGTGGAGCTGCCCGCATTTCAAGGTCCCATGGATCTGCTTCTGCACCTGATCCAGCAGGAAAAAGTGGATATTTACGATATTCCCATTGCCAGGATTACCGATCAATTTATCCAGGTCGTACGTCAGATGGAAGATCTGGATATGGAAGTGACCACGGAATTTCTGGTTTTAGCTGCCCAGCTTCTCCAGATCAAGTCCCGCTACTTGCTGCCCAAACCGGTTAAAGATGTGACCGTCGAAGAAGAAGGGGATCCGCGCCAAGAGCTGGTGGAACGGCTTTTAGCCTACCGGGCTTTTAAACAGGCTGCGGAAACTTTGGGAGAGATTCAAATCTCTTCCGGGCAGCGGTACTTTCGCGAAGTTGATGTGGATGGGCTGCGCAGTCAATTCACTCCGGCGGATCCTTTGGCAGGGATTCATTTTGAAGCCTTATGGCATGCTTTTCAGCGGATTATTGAGAGGGCGGAGCAGGGGGAAGAGATCAGGACGGTGGAGCCGGATGAAATCCCCATTGAAGTTATGGTCAATGATGTACTGCGCCGGGTCATCCTGCATCCTCGCGGCCTGCGCTTCAGTCAGTTGATTCGGGGCACTAAACGTATGGAGATTATTGTTTCTTTTTTGGCTTTACTGGAGCTGTTGAAGTCAGGAAAAGTGCATTGTGAACAAAGTTCGCAGAACGAGGAGATTTTTGTATTTCCTACAGAAAAAGCTTGGGAGTTTACTGAAGGGGAGTAAAATATGCTGTTTCGGGAAAGAGAAATTGCGGGAGTCGAAGCGCTGTTATTTGTTGCCGATAAACCTCTGACCAAGGAGCGTTTAGCAGAGATCCTTCAGTTAAGCAGTGAGGATATTGCTGAAATACTGTATGACCTTAAACAGCGCTACGCTGCACCTGCCAGCGGGGTTACCCTGATTGAAGTCAATGAAGGCTATAAGCTGGGAACCAAACCGGAGATGTCCGCTTATATAGAAACCCTTTACCATCAACCCGCCCAGGGACTGTCGGGAGCGGCTTTAGAGGTGTTGGCCATCATTGCCTATAAGCAACCCGTCACCCGGGGAGAAGTGGATTTTATCCGTGGGGTGCAATCCGATCGCTCCTTAGGGACGTTGGTGGAGAAAGGTCTTGTCAAAGATGTAGGACGCAAGGAAGGGCCGGGCCGGCCTATTCTTTACGGCACTACGGAACAGTTTCTGATTCATTTTGGGCTTAAATCCCTGGAGGAGCTGCCGGATCTGAATTTTGAGAGCATGCAGGAAGCGGCCCTGGCTGAAGAACTGTCCATGGGGGCCGGGGAGTTTGGGCAAGATAATGAGGATTGTGAGTAACAAGGGAGTGTCGCAAAACTACGTTTTTATGTAGTGGCGATACTCCTTTTTCTAAATTCGTAAGCGATTACGAATTTAGGGTGCATAAATACCCCCTCTTAGGGCATCCTAAACTGTTAAGATGGCGTTCGGGGGGATAATGGTGCAGATTCTCGCTCTTCTGGTGGCGATGTTCATTTGGTTAATGATGATCCTGTGGATCAAAGCATCCTTGGATTTTCGTTATTCCCGCATTGAGGAAAATGACGATCTGGAAATTCATCTTTCCGCTCTGGGCGGTTTCTGGAAGTTTCGGCTCAGTATTCCGACGATTAAGCTGGAATGGGAAGAAGGCCCTAAAATTGCGGCGGAACAGGAAGCACAGGCCCCTACGGGTGAAACCAGGAAGGCTGTCCAGCAATTGAAAATGCGTTACTTCAAGAAGAGTTTTTTCTATGAGCTCTTTCCCAATATTCCTTCCTTGCTGATCGCCTTTACCCGTCTTAAAAAGAAATTTTATCGGGGAATCCATTGCACAGAGTATGATTGGAAGATCGAATATGGCCATGAAAATCCTGCGGTGACGGCTTTGGTATCAGGGAGTTTCTGGGCAATGCTTGGCTATTCTATGGGAAGAATGTATAACCAGGTGACCATGGATGTTCAGGAACCGCGGATTATGGTGGTGCCTCAGTTTAAGAAGCCGGGTTTTCGCTGCGATATTCAAAGCAGCTTCAATTTGCGAATTGGCCATATCCTGTTGGTGGGAGCTGAACTGGCCAGGCTGATCTGGCGCAGAATCAGAAAATAGGGTGCGTCGCAGCGCTTAGAAAAACTTTAATGCATAGTTTTGGCGAAAAAAGACCATATTGTTATTATCAATGATTAAGTTTAAAGGGGTGGATAGCTATGGGGAATCATCCCATTGAAGCTTTAATGAAAAGTGCTATGGAAAGTATTCAAGCCATGGTTGATGTGAATACGATTGTCGGCGACCCGGTAGAGTCCTCGGACGGTTCGGTAATTATCCCTGTTTCCCGGGTGTGCTGCGGATTTGCCGCAGGTGGGAGTGAGTTTGCACCTCCTGAAGGGGACCGGGACGAAGGAGATAAAAAAGATCAAGCGGCCGCTTTCCCCTTTGGCGGCGGCAGCGGTGCTGGGGTGTCGGTGCAGCCGGTAGGATTCCTGGTGGTGGGACACGGTCAGATACGCCTGTTGCCCATTGATCACAATGTGGTGATCGATCGTCTGTTTGATGAGATTCCAAATTTAATGGATAAGATATCTAATATGGTGAAGAAGGATAAACCCAGCGATCAGGTAACCAAGGAAGATATCATTATCGTGGGAGAACACTAAGGTAAGAATTGATTTTTAGTTGATCTGTGGTTCTGAAGTAAAACTTATTGGCAGGAATTAAAAAACGGTAAGGTGATTTAAGCAACCTTGCCGTTTTTTCGGCTGAGCTAAACCCAATACGGTTGGGCCTGTTTAAAATCGGCGACGTTGTCGATTTTGAACAGGCCTTTTATGAAGTTGAATGAAATATGTGAAATTTAATGCTATAATTAATACCGACTGTTGGTAGGGATGGGAGGAAAGACCGTGATAGACGCACGAATCATCGTGGTGGACGAGAAACGGTTGTTCCGTGAAGGACTTTGCAGAATGTTGTATCAGCTTTCTTGGGTATCCTCTGTTGTTGGCTATAATACAGTCGAAGAAGGCATAAAGGCAATCCATCAATATGAAGCAAATTTGTATATAATGAACCCGTTTGTGGGAGGAGAGGCCCAATATGCTTTTGTCAAAGAAATCCGAGCCCATAAGCCAGGAATTAAAATTGTATTGCTGACGGATTTCGACGATGCGGACAGCATATTGGATGCTACTCAACAACATATCAACGGGTATTTTTCCAAGTCAATGGCATTTGACAAATTCGAAGTGTATCTGCACGAAGTGATGGAAGGAAAGTATAGGCTAAGCGAAGCACTGGGTTCTCTGTTGTTTGAAAGGCTCGTGAAAAAGAACAGTGCAGATGATTTAACAGCTCGTGAAAAAATTATCTATCAGATGATGCGCAAAGGATATACCAACAAAGAAATTGCCAAGCAGCTTTCCATCTCAACCAATACGGCGAGGAACCATGTCAGCAGTATTATGCACAAGCTCAATATTTCCAGCCGCTATCGAATCCCGGAGAGTCAGGAGGATTAAACGCTGCAAATTCGGATAGATAGATTTTTTATAAACTGAAGGTAAATACATTATGGAGGTAAATACCATTATGATAGATCATCATTCTGTAGGAGAAGAATTCAATCTTTATCCAAAGACGGAAAAAGAAGCGATGGAGCAATGTATCATTGTCAATCGGATTCTGGCCAATGAGGGAATTCTGGATGTATTGGGACATATCAGTGTGCGCAATCCGGTTAAGGGAGATACCTTTTTTCAGGCCTGCCGCAGTTTTCCGGGAGATGTGACCAGAGATGATATTCTGGAAATTGATTTGGAAGGGAATATCGTTTCTGAAAAAAAGAAGTCATTGTACAGAGAAGTGGGCAGTCATGCGGTGATTTTTGCAGCCAGACCGGAGGTCAATGCCATTTGCCACAGTCACTGTGACGACTGGCTGCCTTATGTCTGCACGGATACGCCCATGCGCCCAATCATTCATGAGGCATGTATGTTTGTTGAGGGAATTCATACTATGAAACGGGAACAAGATTGGGAAAGCTGTATGCTGCAAAAGGAAGAGTATTCTAATCTGCTGGAAGCGCTGGGAAACCGGCGGGCAGTATTCATCAAAAATCACGGCGCAATTTTGGTTGATGATTCTCCGATCCATCTGGTGGCGGCTTGCATATTCCTCCGGAAAAACGCCATAGCATTTTACAAGTCGAGCTTGATCGGAGAACCGGTCTATATTGATGCTGAGGCGGCCTTAAGATCCGCTAAAGAAATTTTATTGGAAGGTGTCGCAGAGCGGATTTGGAAGTATTGCTTACAAAGAGTCAGACGCAATATGCCGGACTTATATTGGTGAGAATCCTGTTGTTTGGGTAAAATTAGGCTTTTGCCTGCAGGTTGAGACGTTTCTATGATGGGAACGTCTTTTTGTTTTATCCTTTTGCTTATGATTAGTGATTTCGCATAAATCAATGTGAAACGGTATGAATGTACTAGTTCATATAGTACGATTATACACTTACTGTACAATTGTCCGGTGAGTTTTAAGAAAATATAATAAGTTACAACAATAACAAACAATCAGGAGTTGGACAGGATGGAAGAAAAATAGCATGAAAAAGTAAGAAAGGAGTGCTTGTTCAGCGCCGGCAGCCGGATTAGCTGTTGCAACCGGCTGATCCCAATCTATTTTGTCATGACCAGCCAATGTTTTTCAAGGTGAAATATCAATCAGAGAGGAAGTGCCCAGTATGCAGCTCAACCGTTACGCAAAAATTGTTTCTCCAACCAGCCACAAGGAATTTGACCGCCGCCATGGGGCGGTCCAGGCAAAGATGAAGGAAAAAGGAATCGAAGGGATTCTGCTTTATGGCAGCTATATCCGCCAGTGTGGTGCCATCCGCTATTTCGTTGACTTTCCCACCGGCGGCACCAATGGCTTGTATGCTATTATGCCGGATGAAGGCGGTCTTGCCCTCTTTGGCCATGGCCATGTTAACAGTACGACGATTCCCAAGGAATTAGCCTACAGAGTGGATGTTAACTTTGGCTACCCCTATGCGGGTATCGCCGGTTTTACCCTGCCTCATATTTTCGACGAAGTTGTCAAGTATGTAAAGAAGCGCAATATGAAGCGCATCGGCCTTTATCGTACGGGGATGCTTCCTTATGATTTTGTCAGGACGATTGCGGATAACATTCCCGGTGTTGAATTGGTACAGGTGGATGACATGCTGGATGAAATTATGGCTGTTAAGTCGGAAGAAGAACTGGAAATCTGCCGCTATGTCTGCAAGGTCCACGATCAGATTTATGCTGCGCTGCCTGTTTTGGTGCGCCCCGGCAAGAGAGAAAAAGATCTGACCAACGAAATCCAGAAGATTGCCACGGATCTGGATTGCGAAGGTCTGAATATTATGATCGGCGCCGGAAATCCCATGGCCCATCATCAGCATTACTTCTTTCAGAATAAAGTCATTCAGGAGAACGACTATATTGATCTGCTGGTTGAAGTCAGCGTTGCCGGCGGCTACTATGGTGAGCTGTCCAGGATGTGGTCCTTAAGTGAGCCGGATGAAGAAATGATCGAACTGAACAAACACTCCATGGAAGTTCAGGACATTCTGGCTGCAGCAGCCCGGCCGGGGGTTCCCGCTGCCAAGCTGATGGAGATCTTGCATGATTATCAGAAAGAACACGGCTATAAGCTGGAAGACAGATTTTTCGGTCATAGCCAGGGTCTCGACTTAACCCAGCGCCCCCTCTACGCTTATGATGAAAATATGCTGCTCCAGGAGAATATGTTCATTTCCATTCACCCAGCCATGGAAAACAGCCATATGTGGGCTTTCAATACGGATAATTACATCATCACCAAAGAGGGAGCTGTCCGTGTGAATCAGACACCGAGAGGCATTTTTCGAGTCTAATCTGAAAAGTCAATGGATTAATAAAGGAGGATATGTATGGTCACTTCTATTCCTTCCATATCATTACTTTTGGGTGCTTTTTTCGTGGCTGCTATTGTTATTGCCTTCGTAAAAAAGGTCAATATTGGTGTTCTCGGCCTGGCTTTTGCTGTCTTGTTGGGATTGTTGACAGACCTGAAGTGGAAGGATCTTCCGGGTGCATTCCCAACCACTGTGGTCCTGACGATTTTCTCCGTTACTCTGTTCTTTGGATTCTTTGCTGAAAACGGTACGATTCAGTACCTGGCAAATAAGTTTCTATGGAAATTCCGCAATACTCCGAAGCTGATTCCCTTTGCCTTCTATCTTCTGGGTATCCTGCTGGCTGCCCTGGGCGGCTGCGATATGGTGGTATTCACTGCGGCGGTTGCATTTCCCGTTGGGAAGTCCATCGGCATGAAGGGTCAGCATGTCGGTGTCTGCGCTATGTTGGGTTCCATGGCCGGTTCCTTTCTGCCCTGGTCTCTCCATGGCTCTACGGCCAAGGCGATTATTGAGACCATGAACGATGGTAAGTGGGCGCATGTAGCCAACACCATCAGCTGGGGAACCTTCTTCTCAGCCTTTGCAATATATTTGGTCATTATCCTAATTTACTATTTTGTCTTTAAGGGCCACAAGCTGAGCGGCCAAGCGGAAATGGAAGAACCCGCAGCGGCCACTCCGATACAAAAGAAGAGCCTTGTGATCATCCTGGGTGCATTCTTCCTGATTGTTGTTGTGCCTGTTCTGACGAAAATGATTGGCGGTTCATTCCTGACCACAATCAACCGTTTCAGCAGCGTCGCTCCTGTTTGTATCGTTGGCGCAGTCGTCAATATGCTGATGAATATCGGGGATGACAAAGCTGTTTTGAAGAAAAGAATTCCCTGGAATACACTGGCTATGCTGTGGGGCATGGGCATCCTGCTTGGTTTGGGCGCTACGCTGGGTGTGAATAAGTACTTGGGCGAACTGGCTGAGCATATTCCGACCGGCATGGTTCTGGTTTCCTTCCTCCTGATTGCAGGCGGCCTGAGCCTGTTCTCCAGCTCCTTGAGCGTTGTTTACCCCTTGCTTCTGCCCATCGCCGGCGTCGTTGCTCCTAACCTTGGCCTTAATCCGGTGGCAATTATGGCTGCCATTATCATTGGCTCCGCAACGACGGCCATGAGCCCTCTGTCTACCGCAGGCGGCCTGCTGTTGTCCAGCTGCCCGGATGAGGTTTATGACAACAGTATGATGTTTAACAATATGTTTATCATGGCGGTTATCACCATGGCCTTGTTGGCTGTTGCAGGTGCCGTTGGCATGATTGGCCTGTGGGGTACCCTGCATCTGTAAAAAACATAGCGGACTGAAAATATTGGATGATGTCCCCGGTCATACCCGGCGGGACGGAAATGACTCCGCCCTGCCGGGTTACCGGCTGGGCAGGAAAGGCAGGAAAACTGTATGGCCCATACCGTTTATATCTCGGATGATTATGATCTGCAGGAGACCATGGATAATATCAGTGCCAGGCTGAGTGAATGCGGTATCCGTGTAATCCGCGGACCCAAGACCATTAAGGGGAAAAAGCTGGTCATTTCTCCGGAGGAATATGAAAAGTACTTCGCAGATGTGGAGGTAGCTTTGTTCAGTTCCCGTTCTGTCTGTCCGGCAGAACTGATCCGTTGCGCACGAAAACTGAAGGGTCTGGTCTGCCCGACCATCGGCACAGATAGTCTGGACATGAAGACAGCCAATGAACTGGGCATTATTGTCGGCAATGGGGCGTGTCCGGAAAATTATATCGGAATGGCTGAGGCCAATGTTCTGCTGACCCTGATGCTGATGTATAACCCGAACAAATCCATGGAAATTGTGCAGAAGAACCTGCCCAAGCCGGTGGAATCCCAGCACTGGGCCCGTTTGCTTTGGCAAAAGACGGTGGGTGTGATCGGCTTTGGCCGTATTGGCAGGGCCTATATTGAGCGGCTGCAGAATTTTGATCTCCGTATTTTGGTATATGACCCCTATGTTAAGGTGGAAGCAATCCCAGCCTATGCTCAGATAACCGACCTGGACACCCTGCTGAGGGAAAGCGATCTGGTTAATGTGTTTCTGCCGGTCAACGAGGAGACACGGGACCTGGTCAATGATCAATTCCTGAGCAAGATGAAACCAACCGCCTACTTTATCAATACCTCCAGAGGCCAGATTGTTGATGAAGATGCCCTTTGCCGGGCTTTACGGGAAAAGCGGATTGCCGGGGCGGCTTTGGATACCTTTAAGGTAGAGCCCCTGCCTCTGGACAGTCCGCTCCGGGAATTCGGCAATCTGATTCTGACCCCCCATTTAATCGGTCACACCCTGGAAAATCAACTGGCCTTTGCCGATATAGGGGTAGAAAATATCACCAGGATTCTCAAAGGTGAGCTGCCGCTGTACTGCGTCAATCCTCAGACGGAACAGCGGTGGCGCGAGCGCTTGGCCACGCTGGCCTGAGAACCAATAACAAAGGAAAGGAGCCGGTCTATGTATACCTTCGAACGGGATAAAATGCGGTTCCCGATCTCGGATGAGGAGCTTGAGCGCCGCTGGGCTTTGGTAAGGGCCGCCATGAAAGCAGAGAACGTGGATATTCTGGTCATGCAAAACGACCATCAATACCGCAGCGGCATGGTTCGCTATTTTACGGATATCGGCAGTCTGTCAAATCCGGTAACGGTCGTTTTTCCATACGATGATGAAATGACCCTGATCGCTAATGGCGGAGGGTATAATCCTGCCCAAACTCCGGCCTGGGGCTGCAGGGGAGTGAAGACCCGGCTGGGAGTGCCCATCTTCCCGACTTATGTGGAAGAACTCAACACCAGGGATGCTCAGGCTGTACTGCATATGAAGAACATTGCCATCCATCCTACGTTAGCCAGGAATGGTGCCTATATATCCGTTACCGATAATTTTCTGGTCACTGCAAATGGTCCGGAACGTCTGCATCAATTCCCCCAGGAAATTATGATCATCGACTGACGAGTCGTAGCAAGTCACTACAGCAAGGCTGGAATTCTGAAATCCCTGTTGATCGATTCACATAGATGTGCCTGATATCTTGGAAGATATCGCTGATTGAATATAAACTAAATCATACTACAAAGGAAAAGCTAGCCGTGTAGGTTGGCTTCAGGAGATTACGCCCGAGGGTAGGTTGTGCAGCACATGTGAAAAACGGGACCTGTCCCTTTGATTCATCTTGATTCAAGGTCTAAATCCCTTCATGACCACATAGATATGGACTTAGGGAGGGGAGGACATGGTCAATGCCATCTGGTTGTTTATGCTGGTTACGGGCATTATCGTGGCTGCCCTGAATGGGAGGATAGACACGGTCACAGAATCAGCGATGAAAGCGGCAGAATTGGGTGTGGAGACAGCTTTTGGCCTGATTGGGGTCATGAGCCTTTGGCTGGGACTCATGAAGCTGGCAGAGGAAGCAGGCTTTGTAAGAGCCTTGGCCCGTTTTTTTGGACCGGTGATTCGCCGGCTTTTTCCGACCATTAGGGAAGACAGCCCAGCCCTGGGGGCGATCATTTTAAACCTGAGCGCCAATGTTCTGGGATTGGGGAATGCTGCCACACCTTTTGGGCTGAAGGCCATGCAGGAGCTGCAAAAGGAGAACCCTAACCCGGATACGGCCAGCCCGGCTATGATCACCTTTCTTGCTTTAAATACCTCCTGTATTACCTTGATTCCGGCCACCATCATAGCAGTGCGGCTGAAGGCCCAATCGGTTCATCCCACGGAGATTATCGGTCCGACAATTTTTGCTACAGGGTGTGCCATGACGATCGCCATCCTGGTGGATTATCTGATTCGGCGGAGGTCAAGACCATGAGCTTTATTGCAGAAATCTCCCGTTGGGCCATTCCTTTGCTGCTTTTGTTTATCCCTTTAATTGCTTTTCTGCGCGGAGTACCTGTGTATGAATCTTTCGTCACAGGAGCGGAAGAGGGCTTTAAAACGGCCATCAAAATTCTGCCTTTTCTGGTGGGGATGCTGGTCTCCATCCGTATTTTTGTGGATTCAGGTGCCTTAGAGATTCTGGCCGGATTATTGCAGCCCATCTTTACGATCTTTGGCCTGGATTCCGAGCTCACGGCGATTATACCTCTGGCGGTCATGCGCCCCCTAAGTGGTTCAGGAGCTTTGGGAGTGGCGACTCAATTGATCAATCAGTATGGACCGGACTCCTTCATTGGCCGTTTAGCCTCCACACTGCAGGGGAGTACGGACACCACCTTTTTTGTCCTGACCGTCTATTTCGGTTCGGTAGGAATCAAAAAATACCGCTATGCTTTGAAGCTGGGCCTCATGGCGGATCTGATCGGACTGATCGCTTCTCTGTGGATTGTCCATAGGATGTTTTATTAAAGCGGTTCATGAGCATACTAAGGAGGATAAGGAGGCCTTAGTATGCTTTTTGTTGTGTTGCCCGCTTACAATGAGGAGGCAGGTCTGCAACCGCTCCTTGATGATATAAGCAAGGCCTGTCAGGGGATTCCCCTGCAAATTATTGTCGTCAATGACGCCAGCACGGATCATACCCTGGAGATTGCCCGGGATTATGCCCTGAGCAACCCGGCGGTTCAGGTTCTGTCCCATACCCGGAACAAAGGGCTGGGGGGCAGCTTGATGACAGGGTTTAAGCATGTCTTTGCCCAGAGGAGAATGTTAGGGGAACAGTCCGGTGAATGGATAGGGCATGATGATGTTATCCTGACGATGGATGCCGATAATACTCATCCGGCGGAACGCATTCCGCTTATGGCGGAGCTGATTCAGCAAGGGGCGGATCTGGTCGTGGCCTCGCGCTATGCTCCCGGCGGCAAGCAATACGGTCTGAACCCACTGCGGCAGGTTCTCTCCTGGGGAGCAGGGCAAGTCATGACCGTGTTTTTTCCTGTGGAGGGACTGAGGGACTATTCCTGCGGGTACCGGGCTTATCGGGCTTCAGTCTTAGAGAGCGCTTACATAATCTATGGGGAAGAGCTCATTGAAAGTCGCAGCTTTGCCGGAATGGTGGAGCTTTTAGTGAAGGTAGCCAACTATTGTGGGGAGATTCGGGAGATTCCTTTCGACTTACATTATGAGAAGAAACAAGGAAAAAGCAAAATGAAAATCTTAGCCACGATTATGGGCTATTTTGCTTTAATCCTGCGCTTAAAGAAGGAAAAATGGGGTTGGGTGGAATGGGTAGGCGAGTAAATGGCATCTTAGTTCTTATTTTGATTGTGGGAGCGGTGCTGCGCTTAAAAGGAGTCACCAATCCCTATCTGGATGATCAGGGCTGGCGGCAGGCAGATACAGCAAGTATGGCTTTGAATATGCTGGGACATCTGGGGGATTTCCCTGATGTCCTTTTTCCTATGCTTAATTATGATGGAGCAGGCCCCCAGCCTGTGGAACTGGAGTTCCCATTCTTTCCCTACCTTCTGGCCTGGACTTGGACCTGGTTAGGCTGGCAGGATCTATGGGGGAGATTATGGGGAATTTGCTTCTCCCTGCTTACCATCGGCGGAATCTATCAATTTGGCAGGCTGGCTTTATCCGGGAGAGCAGGCTTATGGGCTGCAGCTTTTTATGCCTTCCTGCCTTTAACCACTTACTATGGCAGGGTAGTTATGCCGGAGCCTGTGGCTCAGGCCTTCAGTATCTGGGCTTTAGTCGCCATAGTGTCCTGGCGGAACAAGCCGACCCGGAGGCATTTGCTGGGGGCTTCAATTCTGATGGCGGGGGCGGTTTTGGCTAAGCTGCCCCAATTGATGATTTTTCCGGTGGCCTTGCTGCTGGGCTTTTATCCGTTGCGGAGAAAGATCGGGAAACTGCTCGTCTACAGCTTTTTATCTTTAGTTCTTCCTATGCTATACTATAGCTGGGTTCATTTCGGGGCGGGGGAGGCCAGTCAATTTGTCTCGGGGATCCTGTCCCATCAGGTTATAGAAGGCTCCACAGGCTATGGGGAAATTCTTTATAAAAACTTAAAATCCGGATTGGGTTTGCCGCTGCTCTTGGCCTTAATGGGAATAGCCCTGATAGTTCAAAAGAAAGCTTTCCAAAAAGAAGGGCATCTTGCTCTGCTGTTATGGGCCGGGATCAGCAGTGTCTATCTGGTGGTCATCTGCCTGAGGATTCCTCTGGATTATTATCTGATTCCCTTAGCCTTGCCGATCGTGCTATTGGCTGGATATGCCCTGGATGTCTGGGGCGGGAATAGGGAAGGGAATGGAGTTCCTGCTTTTGTGGTGGGAATAGTCTTGATTGGATTGCTTTGGGTAAACCAAACCTTATATTATGGGTCGAAATATCAATGGAATGAGGAGCTTCTTACCCAGGCTCAGTGGCTTCGTCAACACACAGAAGCCGATAGTGTGTTGGTTTTAAGCGGTCCTCAGCCCATGACCTTATATTATTCCCAACGCTATGGCTATCGCCTAATCCGTGATGACTCACAAGCCTGGGAGGATTTGCAGGAGATGCCCGGGGATTATTTGGTTGCTCTTCCCGACTCCCGGGGGGAGGATTTTTGGGAACGAGTAGAAAGTGCTTACGCTCAGGTCGGCCCCGGCGTATATCAATTGAACGGGAAATAATAAGCTTTTAGGAGCGATTGGATTTGAACAGAAATAATGAACGGGGTAGGCCAAGGCAGGAAGAACGTTTGCAAAAGGTCTTGGCCCAGGCCGGGATCGCCTCCCGCCGGCATGCTGAAGAGATCATCCTCCAGGGGAGGGTTAAAGTTAACGGAGAAGTCATCCGGACCTTGGGAACTAAGGTCGTGTCCACGGATCGGATCGTCGTGGACGGCCGGCTCCTTTCCATTCCTCAGAATGACTATGCCTATTATCTATTGCACAAACCCACCGGGTATATCACCAGTGTTACCGATCCCCAAGGCAGAAAAACCGTGATGGAACTCATGCCAAAAATCCCCCGGAGAGTCTATCCGGTGGGCCGCTTGGATTATGATACCTCAGGACTGCTTCTTCTCACCAACGATGGGGATTTAGCCCACCGTTTAATGCATCCTTCCTATGGTGTGGAAAAGACCTACCGGGTAGAGGTGGGGGAGAAGATACCGGAACAAGCCTTAAAGCGTTTGGAAAAAGGAGTTCTTCTGGAAGATGGCAAAACAGCCCCAGCCCGTATCAGAGAAGTTTCTCCAAAGGGCCGGGGCTCTCTGCCAACCTATGAGATTACCATTCATGAGGGGCGGAATCGTCAGGTACGACGAATGTTTAAAGCCGTAGGTTTTCCATTAAGCACCTTAAAGCGGCTGCGTTTTGGCCCCTTGGAGTTGGACCCGTCTCTGGCACCGGGGGCATTCCGCACCCTGTCCAAAACGGAAATCCAACATTTGCGCCGGGCGGTAAAGCTTACTTAGCTCATGGGGCAGAGGCGCTAATGGGGCATATGCAAGGCGTGATCAAGGGACTTATTCCATTTTTCAATGTCCCGCCCGCCAAATTTTTGCAGGGCATTGGCCACAGAATTGACCTTTTCCTGCTCGGTGGTGATCAGGACAAGAAAATGTCCTGTTCTTACCTCATATTCATAATGACGGGCGCGCTCAGGACTGAGGCCATAGCTTAACAAAGCTTCCACTAAGCCTTGCCCATGGGGACGGTGGAGAAGGTCATTGGCCAGGGGGCCGGCTGCCACACATTCCCCCAGATTGGGAATATCCATAGGCGGAGCTTGAACCAACCAAGCGTTAAAACGGTCAAAATTAATTTCCGGCGGTACAAAAGCCAGCTCGTTGGCAATCTCTTCTTTGACATCACCTTGATGAAGATAACCGGCCCGGACAATAACCGAAATATTGCTGTTGGCTAAGGATTCCCCTTGGATTTCTTCTACGGCTTCTTTGGTTTGCTGGGGCCCTTTAAATACAGCAAGAATCGTTCTGCTCATTTTTATCCCCCTTCATGATTTTTGTTAGTATATCCATTGAACGGGACTTCATTCAGGGGATTCAACCCCTGCGGAAAGTCAGTCAGGTTAATTTAATGTAAACAGCCTGCTTCACACGAAGAGGAGAAGGAGAATGCGAAACCTTGCCGAATAAAGAGGTAAACTTGATAGTTCAAGAACAGCGAATGGACACCATCAGGGGTTTAGGCGTTAGTATATTTATTAAAAGATTGATTAATAGAACATGACTAAGTGTGGCAGGGAGATGAAGAATGAAAATTCGTATTGGAAATGAAGTGCTGACAGAACATATCCGGGCCAGAATCCGTTTGGATTTTCGTGGAGAAGGGAAGAGCGGGCGTTTTATATTCGGAGGGAAAACCCAGGAAGAAATAGCTGAACAGGTCCGTGAGCAGGAAGTCGCCTTACTGAGAAATGTACCCATGCAGGGAATATTCCTTGAAGACATCGACGTGAGCCTTGATTTGTATACCGTCACTGAATCCGATGGCCGGCGCAAACGTGAGGTGGCCTACGCCCCTGTCATCTTAACACTAAGGCTGGAGAACCTGGATGATCTGCTCCCCTTCACGATCAAACCGGAATTCCGTAAAATTGAATTTCTCAGCCCGGAGAACCTGCAGATTCACCGGCTGGATGTGGAAAGGCTTTTCTTTCGGGTAAGCCAGTCTATCCAGGAGGAAGTTAAAAAAGCAGAATTGCGCTTTCAGTAAATTAAAACCCAGTTGAGGACTGGGTTTATTTTTTTGCCTATTTTGGGGCTGTGTATGATATTTTCTCAAGAATTGCTAATAATAACCTTTGTACATGGCTATTCAACAAGTATCTTAAAAAAGAAAGGTGGAATTTATACATGCCTTGGACTCAAAACTATTCTGCTTTGGGAGGAAGTATAGCCCTGACAGCTTTGGTTGTCTCCATCCCTATTTTCTTCCTCTTATGGGCGCTGGCCATTAAACGTATGAAAGGACATATTGCGGGTATGTCGACCCTGCTCATTACCCTCGTCATTGTTGTCCTTGTCTACAAGATGCCGATCTCCATCGCTCTTTCAGCAAGCCTTTATGGAATTCTCTATGGGCTCTGGCCGATTTCCTGGATCGTGGTTACCGCAGTGTTCTTATATAATTTAACCGTTGAGGCCGGCCAATTCGATGTCATTAAAGGCTCTATTTCCTCAATTTCCAATGACCGGCGGATCCAAGCTTTATTGGTGGCATTCTGTTTTGGGGCTTTTTTAGAAGGAGCTGCCGGGTTCGGTGCACCTGTGGCTATCTCAGCCTCGATTCTGATCGGTTTAGGCTTTAACCCACTCTATGCAGCAGGACTTTGCTTAATTGCCAACACGGCACCTGTGGCCTTTGGTGCCATCGGCGCACCAATTATCGCAGCGGGTGCAGTCACCGGCATGGGGGATTTTGTCATTTCCCAGGCTATAGGACGTCAACTTCCTTTCCTGTCGGTGATCATCCCTATCTACCTGGTGGTGCTTATGTCCGGTTGGAAAGGAGCCAAGGAAGTTCTTCCGGCAGCCCTTGTGGCAGGGATCGCCTTCGCCGTTGCCCAGTGGTGGTCCTCTAACCATCTGGGTGCCTATTTGCCGGATATTATCTCTTCGTTGTTCTCCTTGATTGCCCTGACCTTGTTCCTGCGTGTATGGAAGCCCAAAAATAACTGGCGCTTCCCTCATGAAGAAGGTAAAGAGGATAACGTGGTTGCGCAAAGATTTACGGCAGGGCAGATTATCAAGGCCTGGTCGCCCTTTGCTATACTCACTGTCCTGGTCGGAATTTGGGGAACCCCCGGGTTCAAGACCTGGGCTACCAATGCCGGGCTTTACGTCAATATAGCTCATTGGCCGGGATTGGATGGGCTGGTCTATAAGGCGGCTCCCATTGTCGCCAAGCCCACCGTCTATGCAGCAGCCTATAAATGGGATTGGTTTTCTGCCGCCGGGACAGCCATTTTAATCTCTGCCATCATCTCCATGTTCATTCTCGGGGTTAGCCCCGGAAGAGCCTGGAAGGTCTTTGTCAAGACACTTAAACAATTAACCTTTGCGATTATCAATATTGCTTCGGTTCTGGGGTTCGCCTACTTAGCCAACTATTCGGGGCTGTCCTATACCTTGGGTCTGCTCTTTGCTTCGACAGGTTCCCTGTTCCCCTTCCTGTCTCCTGTCTTGGGATGGCTGGCCGTGTTCCTCACCGGTTCGGATACCTCGGCCAACGCCTTGTTTGGTAAATTGCAGCAGGTCACCGCCGAGCAGATCGGGGTTAATCCGGTCCTGACTGTGGCGGCCAACAGCTCCGGCGGGGTTGTGGGCAAGATGATTTCGCCCCAGTCCATTGCGGTGGCGGCTGCAGCTACATCTCTGGTGGGGAGGGAGTCAGAGCTGTTGCGGTTTACCCTCAAGCATTCCCTGATTCTATTGCTCGTCATATGTATTATGATTACTCTGCAGGCCTATGTGGTTCCGGGAATGATTCCGGTGATCACGGCAGGGCCCTAAAGGAAAATGTTATATATAATTAAACCAAGATTGCCTGAAGGGAAGGGGAGCCATCCCCTTCCTTTTCTGTTGAGAACTTATTAAAGATTCCAAATTGAAATTCTATTCGACATCAGTAGCGTTGCATTGAAATAAAAAGCTTATGTCAATAGAAAAACCCTCATAATTTCAATTGTTCATAAATCCCTTATATGGTGTATACAACCATTTGCTTTCTCTCTCTTCTGCCAAAAGGAACATTCACCTAAAAGGCAGTCCTATTCCACATTTTTACACATATGCTTTACAGTATCACTGGGTCATAGGTTAAATCATCGAGCCATTGGGTCTCTTCTTCTTTCAAGATAGAATGCTCCGTCATTCTATAGATCTCCTCATAACGGATTCGTTTGGAGCCCTTTCTCCTTCGTCGTCGCAGCTTCTCCAAAAACTCTTCATACCTCTCAAACAGACAGGCGATCAGCAGTCGCTGCAAAGTGAGTAAATCTCTTGGATAGCCCGCCTCAAGCTTGAGCAGAACTAATAAGCAATACATCATCAGGGCTAGGAGGATTTGGTTGATGACTGCGGTCTCACTCGTGCCGTAAAAGTGTTTAATTTGAGCATGCTGCTTGAGCCATTTAAAAAATAACTCAATCTGCCAGCGATAGCGATAGATCTCACCGAGTTCTTCGGCACTTAGGTTAAAATCATTCGTCAGGATGGTGAAGGGTTCATGGACGTTATCATCTATCGTCACTTCCCGAAGGGTATGCTTCATTTTTCGAGAACCTGCTCCTAAGATGACATCCACGTCCTCTTCGATGAGCCCATCTTCTTTGACTGGACGTTCTACTCCAGTAAACTCTATCACCGCGTTGTTTTTGAGACGAGTCACAAAGCGTATTCCCTTTTCACAGTAATCATCAAAGAGCTTATAATCCACATAACCCCGATCAAAGATATTCAAAGCCTCTTGGTCTTGAACAATGAGCTCATCCAGTTTCTTGCGGTCGGCGGTCTTGGCCGGGGTAACGAGCACTTCATCCGGGACAGCCATTGCATCAAAGCTTAAACGCAGATGCATTTTGACACCGGCTTTGCTCTTTCTAAAGACTGCCCAGGGGTAGCGGGAAAGGCATAGGCTCATGGTGGATGCATCAATCATGTACAATTTTCCGAGTTGCTGCCGAATCTTCCCATACCCTTGCTTTTGAGCTACGTTATGTAAAGTGCCCTTAAAAAGCATTTCCGGAACTTGAGTGGGTAAGGTCTTTAACCTTCGGGAAATCTGGCTGTGACTAATGCTTTCGAGTCCGATAGCTTGACCTAAACTGTCATGGTGAACACTTGTACTGATCTTTCGCAAAGCTCTGTATTCTTGAAGTTGAGCATGGCTAATGAGGAGAGTGAGTTGATTGGTTGTTAGTTTTTGAGACCGAAGGTCAAGGCCAGGGACCTCCCGGTGAATAGTTTCCCATAGATCTTTCGAAAAAAACGGCTGAAAGGCTTGCATAAATGTGGATTGCGTAGTATCCTTGTCCTGCATTGTTATCTCCTTATAATTTGAGATTTGGGCAAGGACTACCCTATCTCTTATTATAAGGATTTTTTCATGATGTTTACAGAAATAATTAGGAATAACCGGTGATTTCGAGGAAATTTGCTTAAATATGAGCAAATTTAAACCTTGACTTTTTCGTTGCTATCTTTATGCAACGCTACTGATTCGACATAGTAAGTGAATTTATTCTCTTAGTTGCTTTTCTATTGCAAATGATGCGAATTTAACATACAATTACCCCTGGAGGTCAGACCAGAATCAAGTAAAATTCTTGGTCCGACCATTAAAATTGGCTTAGTTGGCCTGACCATACTATGATAGGAGGAATTAAACAGAAGATTATAAAAAATAAGAATATTTAAATCAAATTAACAAACGCACATTATTCTGAAAGGGGATTTGACTCATGCCATGGACACAGGATTACGCAGCACTTGGCGGTAGCCTTGGCTTAACTGCACTTGCTGTTTCAATTCCTATCGTATTTTTATTTTGGGCTTTAGCCGTAAAAGGTATGAAAGGGTATGTCGCAGGACTGATTACCCTTGCTATAAGCATTGTGGATGTTATTATTGTTTATAAAATGCCGGTGACTCTGGCTCTTTCTGCTACGGCATATGGTATGCTTTATGGACTCTGGCCTATTGCCTGGATCGTTATTACCGCCGTTTACTTATACAATTTGACGGTCGTGTCCGGTCAGTTTGACATTATTAAAAGTTCTATCGCTTCTATTTCCGATGACCGCCGTCTGCAGGCTCTTATTGTCGCCTTCTGTTTTGGAGCTTTTCTGGAGGGTGCCGCCGGTTTCGGTGCTCCTGTAGCTATTACCGGTGCACTGCTCATCGGTCTCGGTTTTGACCCCATCAAGGCAGCCGGACTTTGCCTGATTGCCAATACTGCTCCTGTGGCCTTCGGTGCCATCGGTGCGCCCATCATCACCGCAGGTGCAGTCACCGGCATGGGCGACTTTGTTATCTCCCAAGCCGTAGGCCGCCAGCTTCCTTTCCTCTCCGTCATCATTCCTCTCTACCTTGTTATTTTGATGGCCGGTTGGAAGTCTGCTAAAGAAGTTATGCCTGCTATTCTTGTCACCGGTGTATCCTTTGCGGTAGCCCAATGGTGGTCTGCCAACTATCTGGGTGCCTATCTCCCCGATATCATCTCTTCTTTGTTCTCCTTGGTGTGCACTACAGTCTTCCTGAGATTCTGGAAGCCTAAAACTGTATGGCGTTTCCCTCATGAGAGAGGTACCAAAGAACCTGAAATGAAGAAATACACCGGAGGTCAAATTGCCAAAGCATGGTCTCCTTTCGTTATTCTTACTGTCATGGTGACCATCTGGGGAACACCCTCTTTCAAAACCTTCATTCTTGATAAACTGCATCTTGTTCTGAAATTCAGCTGGCCCGGTCTTGACGGTCTGATCTATAAAGCAGCTCCCATCGTGGCTAAACCTACCGTCTATGAAGCCATCTTCAAATGGGATTTCCTGTCCGCCGGAGGTACGGCCATTCTTATCGCTGCTATTATCAGTACCATCATTTTAGGAATCAAACCATCTACAGCGGTCAAAGTCTTCGGTGATACCCTGAAGCAATTGATGTATCCCGTTATCAATATTTCGGCAGTACTTGGCTTTGCCTACCTGGCCAACTACTCCGGCCTTTCCTATACTTTAGGATTATTCTTTGCTTCCACCGGTGCTTTCTTCCCTGTTCTTTCTCCAGTATTAGGTTGGTTAGGGGTATTCCTTACCGGTTCCGATACCTCGGCTAATGCTCTCTTTGGTAAACTGCAACAAGTTACCGCAGAGCAGCTGGGCATGAATCCTGTACTCACTGTGGCAGCTAACAGTTCCGGTGGTGTGGTAGGCAAAATGATCTCACCTCAATCCATCGCCGTGGCCGCCGCCACCACTTTAGTCGGCCGTGAGTCCGAGCTCTTCAAATTTACAGTGAAACACTCACTGGCTATGTTGGCAGCTGTCATTGTGATTATTTGTCTGCAAGCTTATGTGGTACCCGGCATGATCCCGGTTATTGCTGATGCCGCTGCCTTCCTCCATTAAGATTGAAGCATATATAGAGTGGACAACTTATTTCAAATAAGTTATATTAAAAATATTATGAATCAATAATGGGAAGTAGTTAAACTACTTCCCATCTCTTTCTATAGTGGAGGGTAGCATGGATTTAAAACCTATCAAAACGAAGAAAATATACGAGGAAATTATCGAGCAGATACGGGTGTTGGTGGTTAAAGGGGATCTGAAACCGGGGGATCGCCTGCCATCGGAGCGGGATTTGGCGGTGCGTCTCAATGTCAGCCGTGCCTCTGTTCGCGAAGCCCTTAGTGCTTTGGAAATGATGGGGCTCTTGGAGATTCGCAGCGGCGAAGGAACCTATATTAAGAAAATCAATTTAGATTCGGTTGTGACACCTTTAACATGGGTGTTGAGCATGGAGAAAGACACCATTCTGGAACTGCTTGAAGTTCGCAAAATGCTGGAGGGCCAAACTGTAACTCTAGCTGCCAAGAGAGCGACTTCCGACGATCTGCGTGAGTTGGAAGGGGCGCTGAAGGCGATGCATGACGATGTGCAAACCGGTCAATTGGGAGAAGAAGCGGATCTGCGCTTTCATTATGCCGTAGCCAGAGCCAGCAAAAATAAGATCCTGGTCAGGCTGATGAATGCTATATCCGATACCATGCACCAGTCCTTAAAGGCCAGTCGGGTGCGCCTTTATGAAGAGCATGCCACACCGGAAATTTTATATAAGGAACATGTCCTCATCCTGGACGCTATTCAGATGAAAAATGATGAACAAGCCCGTCAGTATATGTTGGAGCATTTGGCGGGAGTTGAGAGACGGCTTATGAATTATTACTCCAGTAATAATGTGTAGGGAAATTAGCCGGCAGATTTTATTTTAATTTAAATAATAGGTTCAGAATTGAGAAATTTGTTTTAATTGACAGAAAATAGTGCTGGTCAATGCAGAGTTGTTCATGATAAACTTAAGTGGGAATTGAGGGCTAGGCTTAAGGAGAGAGTAAAATTTGGAGCTTAAACCGATTAAGACACGAAAAATTTATGAAGAAATCGTCGAGCAAATTCGGGAACTGGTAGCCCGCGGGGAACTTAAACCCGGCGACCGGCTGCCTTCAGAACGGGATTTGGTGGAGCGCCTGAAAGTGAGCCGGGCTTCGATTCGGGAAGCTCTCAGCGCCTTGGAATTGATGGGACTGCTTGAGGTGCGCAGCGGCGAGGGGACCTTCGTTCGCAGACTGCGTTCCGAATCGGTAGTGGCGCCTTTAGCGTGGATGCTTACCATGGAGAAGGGAACCGTGCTTGAATTGCTGGAGATTCGGAAAATTCTTGAGGTCCAGGCTGTAGGGATGGCGGCTGAACGTGCCGAAGCAGAGGATATAAGAGAATTATCGGCGGCCTTGGATCGCTTGCAGGACGATTTACACAGTCCTACTTCCGATGGCTCTTCAGACCATCGATTTCATTACGCCATTACCCGGGCGACCAAGAATAAGATTATGATCCGGCTTATGGACACCATATCGGATCTTATGAAATATAGCCTTAAGGCGAGCCGTTCGAAGCTTTATGAAGGCAAATACACTCCGGCCCTTCTTTTTCAGGAGCACAAAAAGATTTATGAAGCGATTGTGGCCAAGGATGTGGAAATGGCCAGGAACTATATGCTTACTCATCTTACCGGTGTAGAGGAAGAAATCTTAAAAGGTTTTGATGAAGAAAATGAGGCAATAACACCTATATATTAGGCTTGAGATAGGACAGGAAAGTATTGGGACAGAGCGTAAAAGGCTCTGTTCTTTCTTTTCTCAGTTAAAACGTTTATACTAAATCTAAAGAATAAATTAAGTGGCACTAAGAGGTGAAGCAGATGCTCAACACATGTCAAATGGTTTATCACCATAAGAATTGTTTAAATACTAAAAAGCCCTACGCTAAACCCTGCCGGTTATGCATAGAGGCTTGCCCTCATCAGGCTGTCTCTGAATATCGTGAAATCGATGCCAAAAAATGTACCGAATGTGGGGCATGTATGGCAGTTTGCCCCAGTGACGGTTTTGTGGATCGTTCGACGGATCTCCTGCATACCTATCTTGAGGAGCAAGGGGAGATTATCCTCAATTGTCCTCAGGCAGCCCCTCTGGGTTTTGAGATACCTTGTCTGGGAGTCATCGATGGCGATTTGTGGCTGGCCCTGATCCATGCAGCCAAGGAAAAGAACGTGGTGATTCATACGGGCAAATGCGCAGAGTGCCCTGATAAAAAAGCCTGTGCCTTAAGCGTGAAAACCTTCAAAGCCATTCATGAGAGCTGGCCGGATCATCCCCCGATCGTCATTCAAGTTAGCCCTGATCAACCGGGGGAGGCGGCAACACCTGGAACCGGTTCCCCAAGCAGAGCTGCTCTGCCCCAAAAGGAGCCGGCGGAAAAAAGAGGGTGGAGGAAGAAAGGCTGGGAGAAGCTTGAAACCATCTTGCCGGGGTTGACTGCGGATGAAGCCTACCCAATCCCCCGCACACGCCAATTATTAGTAAAGCGGATGCAAGCTTATCCCCAGGATAAGATGCCCATACCTGCTTTGCAAGTGGGAAATATTTGCACCAGCTGCGGAGTATGTGCGGCCATCTGTCCCCAGGCAGCCCTTACCAAAAGGGAAAACGGGGATGAGTTAACCCTGATCTATGAACCGTATAAATGTGTCCGTTGTCAGCGCTGTGTCACTATCTGCAACCCGAAGGCCCTGGAATTTGTGCCAAAGCAGCTGTCCCATCGTCACTACACAGGCAAGATTCTTCTTCATAAGGGCAGTCCTAAGCATTGCACCCGCTGTGGCAAACTAGTCTTCGATAATTCTGAACCCCCCATGTGTGTCGCTTGTGCTTCCTCTTCCGGTGACAGCATCTTTAATGCTTAGCCCCGTATAGGGTCTTTGCTTTGTTGTATTTAAAACATGATATAATCATACAAGAGCCTGCCATGATTAATACCCATCAGAATAATTTTAGCCAGTAAAAAAACAGTAGCGATTCCTGCCCCAATGCCGGTCAATAGTCTGCGTTTATTCGTGCTCTCCCCTAACCCCAAATATTGAACACTCCCATCGATTCCTAAGGGAATAAGCAAGAGAATGATCGTTCCCAGTGGTACAGGGTGATACTTCAAAGCAAGGAGTGCGCCAAGGATATAGCCGAAGGCTATTCCGGTACATCTTGCACAGACTGGAAATTGGCGTCCCCTGAAAAAGAAGGATCGTTCAGGCAGACGGTGGCATAGAAACAAATAATGCAGGGCTTTGCCAATGTTTATGTTCATGCTCAATAACCTGTTGCCGCACTAAATCCTCCCCAGACAATACCGAACACATAAAGAATCATGCCAAAGGCAACTCCGCCTATGGTCCAATTACAAATGGATTTGGCTTTTTCAGGCTCTTTGGCATGCCAAATAAAAAAAAGGATGATACCGACAACCGGCATACAGAATGAAGCGGCCTTGGCTGTTTTGGGAGCATTCTCCTCTTTCAAAGCAGCCCCTTTCGTAATAAGCTGCGCTCCGCAATTCTTGCAAAGTTCATGCTTTGATTTAGTATTCGCACCACAGGCTTGGCAATGTTTGGTTCCATGAAGCGGCTTGACTCCACAGTTTGGGCAGACCTTAACTTTTTTGCCAATTTCCATACCACATTCGCGACAGAACATTCCTTCTCTCCCCTCTCTCTCAGTGAGTGTAAAAACAGCCGGAGCTAATTATGATGGTGATGATGACCGCAGCTGCAACCCGGCCCGTGAACATGTGGGGCAGGTGAAGAGCCGTCTTGTTTGGAGGTCCCTTTTTTAATAGGTTCTCTTAGCAGTTGATTCATTAAATGCTGGGTATGGGAAAGTGGCTGCTGCTGAATTTCCAGAGCCAGCTCAATGGCTTGGCGCAGCGTTTCATTAGGCACTCCCAAGGCTTTAGCATCCGTAACGGCTGAGCGAAGGCTGGCCAGGGCATTCGTAGCTGCAGCAGCAGATATCTGTATTAATAAAGTCGTTTTTTGATCCAATTCCATACTGATTCCCTCCTATAATTGAATTTAAACTTAATATAGCATAAGAATGTGGCAAGCACAAAAACTTTAAACAAATCCATGATGTATACAGTCGATCTTCAAGGATTGGGTTCAAGAAAGGATTAAGTCAAGAAAGGATTAAGAATGAAGAAAGAACGCGTTATTGTAATCGGAGCAGGAGCAGCCGGACTTATGGCTGCAGGCCAAGCCGCCCTGAAGGGGGCCGACGTGCTGCTCCTGGAAAAGAAAGAACGTCCCGGGCGTAAAATTGCCATTTCCGGCAAAGGACGCTGCAATCTGACCAATGCAGAAAATGTGGGAGATTTTATTCGGAATTATCCAGGCAACGGACGTTTTCTCCATGGCATCTTAAGAGAATTTGATAATGTAAGGCTTTGCGATTTCTTTGCTCAGTATGGTGTTGAGACCAAAACTGAGCGGGGAGGGCGGGTGTTTCCTGTCTCGGATGATGCCGAGCAAATCGTTGAGGCCTTGCTCAAGTATATTATGGATGCAGGGGTGGAACTGGCCACCGGACAGACGGTGGAAGAGATACTCCTGGGTGAAGAGAAGGTCCGGGGTGTGCGTTTAAGCAATGGGAAAGTCCTTGAAGGCAAGTCGGTGATCGTCTGTACGGGAGGGGGGTCTTACCCCGCCACAGGCTCCGCCGGAGATGGCTACAAGATGGCTCAAAAGCTGGGGCATAAGGTGATTCCCCCACGGCCATCTCTTGTTCCCTTGAGAACTTATGAAGATTGGGTAAAGCAGGTTCAAGGGCTTTCCTTAAGGAATGTGGAAGCCACGTTGTGGTATGGCGGGAAAAAGCAGCAAACGGAGTTTGGGGAGATGCTTTTTACTCACTTCGGCGTCTCAGGACCCATCATTCTCACCTTAAGCCGTTGGGCAGGCGAAGCGTTGGCCGGCGGGGAGAAGGTTCGCTTGACCCTTAACCTTAAGCCGGCCTTAACTGCGGAGCAATTGGATCAGAGAGTGCAGAGAGATTTCAAGAAATACTTGAATAAGCAATTCAAGAACTCACTGGATGAGCTGCTTCCCAAAAGCTTAATACCCCTGGTGATCCAATGGTCCCAAATTCCCCCGGAGAAAGCGGTCAATAGCATCAATAAAGAAGAAAGAAAACACCTGGTCCATGTGTTGCAGGAACTTCCTTTAACTATCAAAGAGACTCTGCCTTTAGCGGCAGCTATCGTGACCGCCGGAGGAGTGGATGTCAAAGAAATCGATCCCAAGACCATGGCTTCCAAAAAGATTAAGGGTCTTTATTGGGCCGGAGAAGTAGTGGATGTGGACGGAGTGACGGGAGGATATAACCTGCAGGCAGCCTTTGCCATGGGGTACCGGGCCGGCCGGGGGGCGGGGGAATACGCCTCAGTCGATGACTAGTACTCCGTAACACCTAGAATCTGCACATTCTAAGATAAGAATCATGTCTTAGTTCCGCCACGGTTGCATAAACTGGTGATGAGGTGAAGTTTATGCGTCGGTGGCAATTTTTTAGTAAGTATAAAAAGCGGAGCGGGTTCATTCCTCGTTCCGGAAGAAGCGCATCCCGTGTCAGGAACTATCGGCATAGTGCGCCCACGGGCTTGCTTAGATTTGAGAAGGTCATTATTCGGGCAGTGGTTCTCTCTGCTGTCTTCTTGGTTTTAGCTCAAATGGCCTTAGGGTTAGCCAAAGACCCTGTAGGTTACTATATTTCCGTGGCCCAAAACATAGAAGCCCCCTCCTTGGACAGTACACCGGTATCAAGTACGGTCACCCCGAACTTGATTCAGGAAACGATTCCCCAAACTTCCCTGATCACCCTCAAGGCGGTCCCCGCTGCTCCGGTTCGCGTGATCCAAAATGGCAAAACTCTGGGAACGTTGGCACGGGGAGAGTTGGAGATTCCTGCTCAAACAGGAGTAATTCAATTGGATGGAACCAATGTGCCCACTATTGTTCGCATCCAGGTGATTAAGAAAGATTCCGCCCTGACAGAGCCGCGGCTTAATCAGACCCTAATGATCGAGCATAATATTCAAACCTTGAGAGTCGGGCGCTGAAGTATGGAAAACAAGAAAAATGCAGAAATTTGCCGGGTTTTATTGCTTAAGGCAGTTTATCTATGCTATACTAAAGTATCTGAAAATTATATTATCGTTGATGGTTGGAGCAAACTTTGTGAAAGCAAAGGACGCTAAAGCTATGGGTCTAAGGCCGTCGCGCAAGACCGGCTAGGATCGCCAGGCTACAAGTAGTTAGAACTTCTTAGGGGAGAGTAGTTCCTTTTTGGACTACTCTCTTTTTGTATGCTTTTTTTGCCCTGTTGGGAAGAATAAAGGGTTGAACAGCAGTATAAGGCAGCCGGCAGTGTCGCCTTTTGTGGGGCGTGAAAATATAAGGAACATTTTACACATTATTTTTAACTTGAGGAGGAAGACCAGTGAGTACGCAGAAAAAGACCATCAATTTTTTGCAGGAGTTTTCGATTCCATTAATTCTAGGTGTCCTTATCGCACTTGTTTGGGCTAATTTAGCGCCGGAAAACTACCATCATTTTGTCCACAATGAAATTATCGGCCATATATCTCTTCATTTCTTTGTCAACGATATCTTTATGGTGTTCTTTTTTGCCATGGCAGCGATAGAAATTACTCAAAGCCTGCTGCCCGGAGGAAGCTTAAATCCCCTTAAAAGGGCGATCAATCCTCTGATGGCCACCCTTGGCGGAGTTCTGGGCCCAGCCCTTGTCTTTCTTGGTTTAAATGCCCTGATCGGGAGTCCTGAGTTTGCCAGAGGCTGGGGTATCCCTACAGCCACCGATATTGCTTTAGCCTGGCTGGTGGCAAGGGTAGTGTTTGGAGCTCAGCATGCTGCGGTCTCTTTCTTGCTGCTTCTGGCTATTGTCGATGATGGCATCGGTCTGATGATTATTGCCTTCTTCTACCCTGATCCCGCCAACCCGGTGGCACCCCTCTGGTTATTGCTCACTGTGGCGGGTATGCTGGTTGCTTATCTGCTCAGACGCAAAAATGTTCAGAGCTACTGGCCTTATATCATCTTGGGGGGAATTCTGAGCTGGGCCGGCCTTTATCTGGCCCATATTCACCCGGCTTTGGCCCTGGTGTTTATCGTTCCCTTCCTGCCCCATCCTCCCCGGGAGGAATTCGGCTTATTCGAAGATGATCCCCAGGATCACTCCACTCTGAAAACATTTGAGCACGAATGGAAAATATTCGTGGACTTCGGCCTGCTTTTATTTGGATTAACCAATGCGGGGGTGGAATTCTCAGAAATCAACACTCTCACCTGGCTGGTTCTCATTGCTCTCGTCGGCGGAAAAACCATCGGCATATTCCTCATGGGTTCTTTGGCTACAGTCATCGGCTTTCCCTTCCCCAAAGGCATGGGGTATAAAGAGCTCCTGGTGGCCGGCGTGATAGCGGCTATGGGACTTACCGTTGCCCTATTCGTCTCGGGTGTAGCCTTTATTGATCCGGGTCTGCAGGGAGCAGCAAAGATGGGAGCACTGTTCAGTGCAGTTGCGGCGGTCATTGCTTTCGCCTTGGGTAAAGTGCTCGGAATCAAGAAAGTCAAAGACACTCAGGCTTAAGGTGTGGCTGGAGCAGGTCCTCTGGAAAAAAGGGGCCTGCTTTTTCTTTTGGCTCCTGTCTTGAAAATGATCCTAATGCATTATATAATATAATTTAATATCTAATCCGACAGCTGGTGTAGGGCATAGTGTAGGACGGTTGTGGTTCTCTTATCTTTTACTCTTAAATTTAATAAAGGAAGGATGGTAGGACGGTGATTTAGTGAATTAGACACCGTAGGTGTCTTTTTTGTTTTCTTTTTTAGGTAAAATGTCCTAATGTGCTAAAGCACATAGTGTAGTACTATTAAGGATGGGTTAATCTAAGCCAAGGAATCCCTTTAGGGAAAGGAATGAATAGAATGGTTGCTGAAAGTAAGAAAATTGCTATGGCGGCGATGCGGATGGCTATGGCTGAAAGCCGTGAAGAGGAGGTTCACTTGAAGGACGGTTTCGGACGCCACGGCATTCGCACTGTGGCGGTGGATTATGGGGGCGAATATCTTACAGCTATTAAAAAAATCGTGGAAAGAGCCATTGTTGCCGCGAAACGGGAAGGGGTCATTCAAGAAACCCATGGCGATGAAGGAGCCGTTGCCGGTGCAACCCGGGAAGCTTTGAGCCAGATTATGCCCAAGGCCATGGGATTGAATATCGGTGGAAAAATAGGCATTGCCAGAAGAGATGAACATTTATCGGTAGCGGTTTTCTTCGGCGTGGGTTTATTGCATTTGGATGAGGTGGCGGTAGGCCTGGGACATAGGGCGGCGCCGAAAGAAATCAAGGACTAAAAGGGAGGTGAACCAATGTGACAAGAGTTCGTGGTATACGGGGTGCCATTACGATTCAAGAAAATAATGCTGAACACATTCGTGAAGGGACACAAGAGCTTTTGCAGGAGATGATCAAGCGCAATTCTTTAGCAACAACGGATATTATCAGTGCCATCTTCACCCTGACCAAGGATATTGATGCGGCATTCCCGGCAACTTTCGCCCGCCAGCTGGGCTGGGACCGGGTCCCTATGATCTGTCTGAATGAAGTTCCTGTTCCGGGTTCATTGCCGATGTGCATCCGCGTGCTGCTTCATGTGGAGTCTGCTTTGACCCAGGAAGAAATTCAGCCGGTCTATCTAAGGGATGCCGTTAATTTACGCAGAGATCTTGTTGAGTAGAGTTGTATTATGGTAGATTTTGCTCACCTTGCCGGTGAGTAGTGGAAAAATGTAGGATGGTAGTTAAGGAGTGGAACATTATGATTATCGTATTAAAGCGTGGAGCCGGTGAGGCAGAGGTTCAGGAAATCAATGAGCGTTTAAGCCAGGAAGGATTCAAAATTCACCTCTCCCAAGGGGTGGAGAAGATCATCATCGGTGCTGTAGGGGATCGCTCACGGCTGAAAGCCCTGGATCTGGAAGCCCTGCCTTGGGTAGAGAAAGTGGTTCCGATTCTGGCGCCGTACAAACTTGTCAGCCGTGAATTTCAGAGTGGGAATACCATTATCAAGATCGGCGATTATGAGATCGGCGGCGAAGAAATTCACGTGATGGCGGGACCCTGCAGTGTGGAAAGCCGGGCCCAGATTATCGAGACTGCCCATGCTGTTAAAGAAGCAGGAGCTACCTTCTTGAGGGGGGGAGCCTTCAAACCCCGTACTTCCCCGTATGCTTTTCAGGGCTTGGAAGAGGAGGGCTTAAAGCTTCTTGCCGAGGCCAGGGAGGAGACAGGATTGCTGGTTATAACCGAAGTAGTGGATGTGCGGGATGTGGAACTTGTAGCCCATTACGCAGATATCCTGCAAATCGGGGCCCGCAATATGCAGAACTTCTTCCTCCTGAAAGAAGTAGCCAAAACCAATAAACCCATTCTCTTAAAACGAGGACCCTCGGCAACTCTTGAAGAATGGATGATGGCCGCCGAGTACATTATGGATGGCGGCAACTACCAGGTCATGTTCTGTGAACGGGGAATTCGTACTTTTGAAACCTATACCCGGAATACCCTGGATTTAAGCATGGTTCCCGCTCTTCAATCCCTTTCCCATCTGCCGGTTATTGTCGATCCCAGTCACGGAACCGGTCGCTGGAACCTGGTGCCTCCCATGGCCAAAGCGGCGGTAGCAGCCGGAGCGGACGGTATCATTGTTGAGGTGCATCCCCAACCGGAGAAAGCCGTATCCGACGGCAAGCAGTCCTTAACTCCGGATAATTTTGCCTCGATGATGGCAGAGCTGGAGATTCTGGCTCAGGCACTGGGCAGACCGGTGAAAGGGGCTCGCCGGTGATGGAAAAAGGTCGGGAAATTATTTTGTCCGGAGGATGGACAGGGCAAAGGCAGCCCCGTGCTTGTGTCATCGGCCTCGGCCTGATTGGAGGGTCCTGGGCAGGTGCGCTGGCAGGGCAGGGGTGGTCTGTCTGCGCTGTAGAATGCCATGAAGAAAGTCTGAAAGAAGCAAAAGTTCGGGAATGGATCAAAGAGGGCTGGCAGGAGATACCGGAGAGCCTTGATGTGGATCTGGTTATCCTGGCGACGCCTGTTTCCCTGCTGGCAGAAAGTTTTGCCCGGGCCGTCGGTTGTGTGTCTGCCGGCAGCCTTATCACCGATGTAGGAAGTGTAAAAATAGACATATGCCGGGCAGCCAATCAGATGAATTCGGTCTATTTTATTGGGGGCCACCCCATGACAGGATCAGAGCAGCAGGGATTTCAAGCGGCTAAACCGAATTTATTCCAGGGCTATCCTTATGTGATTACTCCTCCCCCCTCTTGTCCTCAGGAGATGGTGGAAAAGTTTTCTCAATTGGTCCAGAGGCTTGGGGCAAGAATCGTCTCGCGGGAAGCTGAGGATCACGATGATGAAGTGGCCTTGATCAGTCACCTGCCTCATGTGCTGTCCCTTGCCCTGGCCTTAACTGCAGCAGAAGGGAATTTAAGAGGGAAACCCCTTGAAATAGCCGGTCGGAGCTTCCGGGAAATTACCCGGCTGGTGGATAGTTCGCCGGAAATGTGGCGGGATATATTGTTTTCCAACGCCTCGGCAATTCTCCGCTCCCTGGATATCTGGGAAGAAAAGGTTAAGGAGATTCGGGAGATCATCGCGGGCGCTGATGGCGAAGAGATGCTTAAAGTGTTTGCGAGGGCTCAAGGGGCCAGGAGTCAAATGCTGAACCGGAGGGAATCAGATGCAAATAAATAATGAGTCTAAAGGAATACGGATTAATCCTATGGGGCGGATTCAAGGTGAAATAGAGGTCCCTGGAGATAAGTCCATATCCCACCGGGCTGCTTTGTTCGGCGGGATGGCTCAGGGTGAAACCCATATTACCAATTTTTTGCTGGGACAGGACTGCTTAAGTACGCTGGCATGTCTGAAGACACTGGGTGTGGAATGGGAACGACGGGATGCGGAAGTCTGGATCAGAGGCCGGGGCTTTGAGAATTGGCATGAGCCCCAGGATATTTTGGATGTGGGGAATTCCGGAACCACCATGAGGCTCATGCTGGGTGTTTTAGCAGGCTGTCCCTTCAGCGCGACCTTAACCGGGGATTCTTCCATCAGGTCCCGGCCCATGGCCCGGGTAACCCTTCCTTTGCAGGAGATGGGGGCTCGCATCCTCGGCCGGCAGGAGGGAAAATATGCCCCCTTGACCATTCAAGGCGGCCTCTTACAGGGGATTCAATTCCGTTCACCTGTGGCTTCCGCTCAGGTCAAGTCTGCCATTCTTCTGGCCGGGTTAAGAGCAAAAGGGGAGACTATGGTCACAGAACCTTGTCTTTCCCGGGATCATACGGAACGAATGCTGAGGGGCTTTGGTGTGGATCTGAAGAGTGAAGGGCGCACCGCCAAGGTAAGGGGAGGAGCCGCCTTATCCGGGCAAGAGGTAGCGGTGCCGGGGGATATTTCCTCTGCAGCCTTTTTCCTGGTCCTGGGAACCCTCATTCCCCAAGGAGAACTTCTGATTAAGAATGTGGGGATGAATCCTACCCGAACAGGGATCCTGGACGCTCTTTGGCAAATGGGGGCAGATATCCAGGTAGAAGAGGAACGGGAAGAATGCGGTGAACCCCGGGCCAATCTGCGCGTACGGCCGGCCCAGCTCCATGGCATAGAGATCCAAGGCGAAATGATCCCCAAGCTCATCGATGAAGTTCCAGTTCTGGCCGTGGCGGCCAGCCTTGCCCAAGGTGAAACCGTGATTCGTGATGCTGCTGAGCTCCGGGTCAAAGAGACGGACCGGATACAGACGGTCGTCCAGGGCCTGCAGGCTCTGGGTGCCAACGCTCAGGAGCTTCCCGACGGCTTGCGGATTCAAGGGGCTAAAAGCTTGCGCGGGGGAGCCGCTCATAGTCATGGTGATCATCGCCTGGCCATGGCTTGGGTGGTGGCAGGCCTGCTTGCCGAGGAAGGGATAAGTCTGCAAGGCATCGAAGCAGCAGAGGTTTCCTTCCCTAACTTTCTGGAACTGATCCATGAGATAGCTGAATCGTAAGCTTCTTAACTTATGAACGAGATATTCTCAATAAGGTAAAGAAAACCCGGCTTCGCCGAGCCTTAAACCCATGCTGGCAAATGAGGCGAAGTCGTTGGTTGCACTTATGCTGGAGGAAAGTATGCAAGGTCGTTATACTTTCTGACAGTGCAAAAAGGACTGCTTAGCATATAAGCGGTTCTTTTTTGCTTGTTTCTATACTATTTATTTAGGAAACCGAATATTTTGATAATAGGTAAAATAATTAATTATTAAAAAAGTTGCGCAAGTAGGAAGGAATTGACACGATGATGTCGAATTTCTTCGTTCAATGCTTTTAAAATTATTTTTGGTCTAGTGGTCAGCTCGGCAGATGATAGACGGTGAGTATTAAAATTATTGGAAATTATTTATTTCACGAAGAAGGGAAACGTATTATTACGTAGAATAACAGATAAATATAAACTCAAAATTCAGATTATTGAAAGTAAGCGGAATACTTTTGAAATTTTGAAAGGGGGGATGCCTAAAGAAGAAATGACTTTGCCGGATGTCAGAAAGTTATTTTATTCCAGATTTTGGAGGTGAGAAATTCAGCAAAGATCAGCCATAAGTGAAAGGGCAGTAGATATTATGAACATTTAGATTTTACTTCTGGAAATATTACTACCCTGAAATTACTGAATTATTATTTGTCATTTTTCTTAATTGGTTTAGTAGTATTAAAAAAGTAAATCTTATTGAGCAGTTTAAAATCACGAGCGGGAGGTAAATACATGAGCATTCTATTGCAAGGATTTTTGGCCTTATTGCCGATTTTGGTTGTGGCAATTTTTCTTGTCGGCTTGAAATGGCCGGCAAGTAAAGCGATGCCCCTTTCATATATTACGGTAGTAATCGTTGGCTTGTTAGTATGGAAATTACCGGTTATCCAGATCGTTGGCGGAACAGTCAAAGGTCTCGTCGTAGCACTTAGCCTTCTCTATATTATCTTCGGTTCCGTTCTCGTCCTCTATACAATTATGGAGTCGGGCGGTTTGGCACAGATTCGGCAAAGCCTTATCGGGGTTTCTGCTGACAGACGTATTCAGGTCATCATCGTGGCCTGGCTGTTTGGTTCTTTCATTGAAGGCGCTTCCGGTTTCGGTACTCCTGCGGCTGTGGCTTGCCCCTTGATGCTGGGACTCGGCTTTCCGGCCTTTGCCGCGGTTATCGCCGGCATGATGATTCAGAGCACACCGGTTTCCTTTGGGGCGGTAGGAACTCCCATACGTACGGGAGTCGGGACCGGTTTGGGAGCCGGAACGGACCCTGGCATCAATGAATTTGCCTCTAATCTCGGCATTAATATTGTGGATGCAGCTGGCACTCTGAACCCAATTGCGTATTATGATCAATTTATCGCACTTATTGCTCATAATGTGGCTATTTTACACTTCGTCGGTGGATTTTTGACTCCCCTCTTTGTTGTCGCTTTCTTAACCAGATATTTTGGCAAGAACAAATCCTGGTCGGAAGGAATCGCTATTTGGCCCTTCGCTTTGTTCAGTGCCCTGGCTTTTACCATCCCTTACGTTCTGATTAACCGTTTTGTCAATTACGAGTTAACCTCGATGCTGGGAGCCCTCATTGGGTTGGTTATCGTTATCTTCGCCGCCAAAAACAAGTTCCTTACCCCTAAAGAAGAAGATACCTGGGATTTCATAGATAAGAAAGATTGGGATCCTTCCTGGACGGGCAATATTGAGGTTCACTATGTTGAAAAGCCCGGCGGTATGTCAACATTGGTCGCTTGGCTGCCTTACATTTTTGTAGCGGGCCTGATCCTCATTACCCGTTTCATACCCCCGCTTAAAGCCTTTTTAAACGATGTGGCGATTACTTATCCGGCCATCGGGGGCTTGACTGAAAAATGGGTCATTCTTTATTCACCGGGCACGATCTTTATTATTGTTTCCCTGCTGACCTTCCTGGTTCATGGGATGAAAACAGATTCCTACGTCAAAGCCTGGAAACAAGCAGGTAAAGTCACTGCCGGTGCCAGCGTGGCCTTGATTTTCACCGTGCCCATGGTTCAAGTGTTCATCAACTCCGGTGGCGGAGCCGCCGAACTGCTCAAGATGCCCTATGCCTTGGCTGAAGCCACTTACCAATTAGCAGGCGGATTGTGGCCGTTGTTTGCACCGATTATCGGTGGTTTAGGCGCTTTTGTCGCCGGTTCCAATACCGTCAGCAATATGACCTTCTCCTTGTTCCAGTTCCAGACTGCTCAGCTGATTGTAGACGGCAATCCTGCCCTGGCTCCCATGGCAATGCAGTGGCCCCTTTGGGTTGTTGCTCTCCAGGCCATTGGCGGTGCAGCAGGAAACGTTATTTGCATCCACAACGTTGTAGCTGCTTCTGCTGTGGTTGGCTTCCTGGGCAGAGAAGGGGAGACCATCAGAAAGACCTTTATGTTCTTCCTCTACTATGCCTTTATTCCCGGTGCCTTTGGTTATTCGCTTCTGTACTGGAACGCCCAAGGACCGTTTAACTTAGGTTCAATCATTCTTGCCGTGTTCTATGCAGTATTGATCTATGTTATAGCCACGAACAAAAACAGGCTTAAAAAGTTGAACACATCCATACCCAAAAGCATCAATACTTGATTTATTTACTCCTTAAGGGAACTGTCGCAGTTAGACAGACTGAAAACAAGCAAAAGACGGCTTCTGGCATTCAGCCAGAAGCCGTCTTTTGCCGTAGATTCATTGGCCAAAATAGCGTGGTAATAAAAAATGGGTCGAAAAAAGAGGAAATAAAGGGATTAGGTCGAATTATAGGAATATGCTAAGCATTTAGAAAATATAGAATTAATAGTATAAACATCCTTCCAAGTATCTTGAGAAAATTTTAATTATTGTAAATTTTCAAATTAAAAGAAGGAATATTAAGCTCTTTGTCGAAATAGTAAAACAAAGGCTGGTCTAGCCAGATGATATATTATCATTTGACTATTTTTTTTACGCTTAAAGGGGGGATGCTTATTGAGGTAAATGATATTTTAGAAATCAGCTTTAGAAACTAAATACTTTCTGGAAAACGATGAACAAGCAAACAAAGATTAAATGAGTATTATTTAGAGAAAAATTGAGGAGGTCTATAATGAGTACAGGACTATTAGCCATCCTATCATTGATGCCAATCTTAGTCGTTGCAATCTTTCTGGTCGGCTTAAAGTGGCCCGCCAGTAAAGCGATGCCAATTTCTTTTGTAGTAGCAGTGGTACTAGCCCTTTTTGTATGGAAAGTTCCGGGCGCCCAGGTCGGTGCAGCCACGGTTAATGGTATTGTCACTGCCATCACGCTCTTATATATTATTTTCGGCTCCATCCTGCTTCTGAACACCTTGCAGGAGAGCGGCGGGCTTCAAACCATTCGGAATGGTTTTACCGATATCACTCCTGACCGTCGTATTCAGGTTATTATTGTAGCTTGGCTTTTTGGTTCCTTTATCGAAGGCTCCTCCGGCTTCGGTACACCTGCCGCAGTAGCCGTTCCTTTGATGGTCGGTCTTGGTTTCCCGGCTATGGCGGCCGTTGTGGCAGGGATGATGATCCAGAGTACTCCCGTTTCTTTCGGTGCAGTTGGAACACCAATGCTCACCGGGGTAAGTTCGGGGTTGAAAACTGTGGAACTCGAAGCTTATGCTTCCAGCTTAGGATTCTCTGACTGGCATAATTTCATAGCCTTTGGTATCGCCAATAAGGTTGCCTTGCTGCATGTCACAGCCGGTATCTTAATGCCCCTCTTCGTCGTTGCCTTCATGACCCGTTTCTTTGGCAAAAACAAATCCTTTAGTGAAGGTCTTGCCGTATGGCCATTTGCCATCTTTGCAGCTTTAGCCATGACTGTTCCTTATCTGATCGTTGCCAACCTGCTCGGACCTGAATTCCCCTCTATGCTGGGTGGTCTGATTGGTCTGGCAATCGTGGTTCCGGCCGCTAAAAAAGGATTCCTTATGCCGAAAGGTGAAGCTTGGGATTTCGATGAGAAGAAAAACTGGGATCCATCCTGGACGGGCAGTGTTGAAATCCAAAATATTGCCGCTAAAAATAAGATGAGTGGATTAGTAGCCTGGATGCCCTATGTTCTCATTGGCTTAACCCTCGTGGCTACTCGTGTCTCCTTCTTACCTTTAGCAACCCTTCTTAAGAAAGCAAAAATTGTTATCCCCAATATTTTTGGAACAAGCATATCAGCTTCTTGGGAAATTCTGTTTTCCCCAGGATCGGCTTTCATCTTTGTCACCATTATTACTTTCTTCCTCCATAAAATGGATGGAGCGGCTTATGGCCGGGCATGGAAGAGTTCCTTCAAAACCATGCTGGGTGCCGGTTCTGCGTTGATCTTCACAGTGCCCATGGTTCAAGTGTTTATGAACTCTGGCGGTGGTTTAGCAGGATTTGAAAAGATGCCTATCGTTCTTGCTGAAGCAGTTGCAGGTTTAGCAGGCTCCGCATGGCCCCTCTTTGCTCCCACCATCGGTGGTCTGGGTGCCTTCGTAGCCGGCAGTAACACCGTATCAAATATGATGTTCTCTTTGTTCCAGTTTGGTGTAGGTGAGCGGATTGCTGTCGATCCGACCTGGATTGTCGCTCTTCAAGCCGTCGGCGGTGCAGCGGGCAATATTATCTGCGTCCACAACGTTGTTGCTGCATCGGCAGTCGTAGGTCTTCTGGGAAAAGAAGGTCTGGTTATCCGCAAAACATTCTTCCCCTTCCTCTACTATGCATTCCTTCCTGCAGCCATCGGCTACTCGATTATCTATACTCCGGCATCGAGTATTTTCAACATTGGTACGATTATCGCTGTGGCAGTATACACAGCGGCAATAGTCATTATTGCTACCAATAAAGGAAGACTGGCTAAACTTCCTCCGATGACACCGAATAGAAAAATCAACGCCTAGAGGCATTTCCGGGACGGACTAAGCAAGTTCAGGGATGGCTGGAGCATTTATGCTGCCAGCCATTCTTTTTTTCTCAGCACCACCAAAAGTATGCGCAAGGATGTTGTCGGCACTCTACTGGGAACCCAAAGGAGACTCCGAAGGATAACGGATGACGGCATCAAGATAAACATAGTGGTCATCATGCTCCTGCCGTACCATGCCGAGGATGCCGGGATCTTTCATCTCATCCAAGTAATGCTGAACAAAAAGCTGATAGGCCTGTTCATCCCAGGGATCAGTGAATTCAGCCACCCCGTCGAGGTAAACAGGAAGAGGAATTTTCAACCGCTTATGAAAAACCTGCAGTGTGGTAACAGGGGCAGTATCCACAACAATTGAATCGATGCCATCCATGCTTTGACCTCCCGGACACTTTGTTTTACAATAAGAATAGTATTGCCATAAACTCAATTAATTAGCAAATGGTAATGGTGAGGTGAGGGGAATCGAAAATCAAGAGCATGAACTAAAACAGGAACCCCATCTAAAGCAGGAAGATGGACCAGAGATGATGCCCAGAAAATTAACTTGGGTTGACTTATTTTATGCCCTTCTGGGCATCATCTTTCTTTATCTCGGTGTAGGCTATGTCATGGCCTGGTTCGCCAGTTGGTGGGAATATGAGCGTGTTCTGCTTTATGTTAATGGCTTTGTGACCCAAGGTATGTTTCTGGTTGTTATTATAGCCATCATGAAAGTCCGCCGCTGGACCTGGAGTGATTTGGGATGGAAGGATGTTAAGGGCAGATATGTGGGAAGTGTAATCGCCTTTTATATACTGACCTGGATTATTAATATTTTTTATGCAGCGTATTTGCTGCAGAAAGGATTTACCCCTCCGGATACAGATGTTTATACACAATTAATGGGCAATGCCACGGTGGTGACCTTTTGCCTTAATCTTATCCTGGCCGGCATGCTGGCCCCGATTATTGAAGAGACCATGTTTCGCGGAATTATCTTCGGCAGTTTGCAGACTTATATGGGTAAGTGGACTGCAGCGGCCGTAAGTGCGGCGATTTTTTCCGGACTGCATTTGCAGTCTTACGGCTTTCTGCCCCGTTTTGTTCTGGGGATGGTCCTGGCTTATCTTGTAATGAAGCATAAGTCCATCAAACCTGCCGTAGCTTTACATGCCGTCAATAATATTGTGGCCTTGCTTTTAGTTGCTCTTTCCGAGGGACTGGTGTGAGGGAAGGATGAAGAACGGATTGTTGGTCAGGGGCCATTATGGTATAATAAACTGTCGTTTTGAAGTTGGCCAAAATTGAGGGTGTTACTGTGAAAAAAAATCTTCAGATAGCAATTGACGGCCCTGCCGGTGCGGGAAAAAGTACAATTGCCAAGGCAATCGCCAGGCAGTTGGGATTTTTTTATGTCGATACAGGAGCAATGTACAGAGCCATAGCTTACAAAGCTTTGCGCCTGAATATAGCGCTTACACAGGAAGAGGAGATTGCGGGCATGGCCCGGCAAACGGAGATCACTCTGGAACACTCAGCGGCAAGAAGGGTGTTTTGTGATGGCCTGGATGTTACGGAAGCCATACGCAGCCCTGAAGTATCCCGTTCGGTTTCCATCATTGCCGCTTACCCCGAAGTCAGAGAACGCTTGGTAGAACTCCAGCGGCAGGAAGCCGGGCAGGGAGGGGTGGTCATGGACGGCAGGGATATCGGAACCTATGTCCTGCCTGATGCCGACCTCAAAATCTTCCTGACCGCTTCATCTGAAGAAAGGGCCCGGCGGCGTTGGCTGGAACTTCAGCGAGCCGGAAAAGAGCTGTCCCTGGCTGAGGTGCAAAGGGACATGGATGCCCGGGATCACTATGATCAGCAAAGGGCTGTCTCTCCTTTAATTCCGGCGGCGGATGCGATTTTGCTGGATACGACCGGTTTGCAGATCGAGGAGATTGTTGACCGTATCCTCAGCTTATTCAATGATAAAGTGGAGACAGGGTACGTAAGGAGTCAGAACCAATGAACCTATATCAGTTTCTTAAAAGGATATTCCGCCTCCAGTTTCGAGTGATGGGCTGGAAAATCCATGGTGTTGAGAATCTCCCCAAGGAGGGACCGGTGATCATAGTCAGCAACCATGTCAGCATCTGGGATCCCGTGGTAGCTGCCTGCAGTGTTCCCCGGGATGTTTCCTTTATGGCTAAGGAAGAACTATTCGCCAACCCCCTTTTGGGGGGGATTTTTCGCAGATTGGGAGCATTCCCCGTCAAGCGGGGACAAGGAGATACCAGCGCGATTCGCAATTCCCTGAAGGTTCTTAAGGAGGAGAAAGTTCTGGGACTTTTTCCCGAAGGAACCCGCTCTAAAACCGGTGCAATACAAAAGGGGTTTCCCGGGATGATTTTGTTGATGGAAAAAAGCCAGGCTCCCATCGTGCCTGTGCGGGTCAATGGAACTCAAAATCTTTTTGTGCGGGGATGGGGACACCTGGAAGTCATTGTGGGAAAACCGATCTTTCCTGAACAGCTCAAAGCGCCTGAAGGGGTTGAGAACCGCAGAGAGTGGGCTGCCGACCAAATCATGAAGGCCATTGTGGAATTAAAAGCCTAGATTATTTGTCCGTAAACGGACAATGAATTTTTTTTCTCAGAGAGGGCAATTTAATTCTAATGAAGGAATTTTGGGAATTATAGCGAATTTTAAGCGTAATGCGAGTTAAGGAGGGGCAAACTTGAAAATCATCCGGGCAGAAAAAGCCGGATTTTGCTTTGGTGTTAAACGAGCTTTGGATATGGCGGAGCGAACAGTTCAATCTTCAAGTACCGCTTCTTTGGGTCCCTTAATTCATAACCAACAGGTTGTGGAAAAAATGGAGAAACAAGGGGTTCGTGTCGTCGGGGAAGTGAAGGAGACTCAAGCCGGGGACACCTTGATTATCCGCTCCCACGGAGTGCCTCCGGATATCTATGAGGAAGCCCGGCGCTGTCAAGTCAAGGTGGTGGATGCTACCTGCCCCTTTGTGCAAAAGGCTCAGCGGCTGGCGGCAGAATCTTCCCAGTCCGGTCAGGTCGTGGTGGTGGGGGATCGGCAGCACCCGGAAGTCCAGGGGATTTTAGGCTGGGCCGGCGGCAATGCCATTGCTATTGAGACCCTTGAGGAAGCCAGGGAACTCCCCTTTTATGAGCAGCTCTCCGTGCTTGCTCAAACAACCCAGCCGGCTGCTAATTTCCACGGGATTGTGGATGAGTTAAAAACCCATACTCACGCGCTCAAGGTACATAATACGATTTGTAATGCCACTGAAGAGCGGCAGACCGTGGCCCGTGAATTGGCCGGCAAAGTTGATGTGATGATTGTGGTTGGGGGCAAAAACAGTGCCAACACCAGAAAACTGGCGGGGATTTGCTCTGAACGAACTCAGACCTATCTCATCGAAACCGCCGACGAATTGGAAGATAACTGGTTCACAGGGGTGGTCACCGTAGGATTAACGGCGGGAGCCTCGACACCAGATTGGATTATTGAGGAGGTTTATAGGAAGATGTCAACAATGGAAAACAAGGAAACTCATGAAATGATGAATATGGAGGACTGGGCCGAAGGAATGCAAAATTTGCACCGGGGAGCTCTGGTCACAGGAACTGTGGTGAAAATCAATCACGATGAAGTATTTGTCGATTTAGGTTGGAAATCGGAGGGCGTTATCGCTTTGAAAGAGCTTACCGTAGCTTCCGATCTGCAGACCAGCGATATTGTAGCCATCGGCGATCAAATCAGCGCCGTTGTTCTCCGTGTGGAGAATGAAGAAGGGAACCCGGTGCTCTCTAAACGCCGGGCTGATGAAATGGCTGCCGTGGATAAGCTGAAAGAATTAGCGGAGAGTAAAGAAGAGATTCAAGGAAAAGTGGCCGATGTGGTCAAAGGCGGGCTGATTGTTGATGTAGGTATGCGCGGCTTTGTTCCTGCCTCTCAAATTCAACCGGGTTACGTGGAGGATTTGAACCAATTTAAAGGCCAAACCCTCCGTCTCAGAGTGATCGAGTTTGATCCGGCTAAGCGGCGCGTGGTCCTTTCCCAGAAAGAAATCCTCCAAGAAGAGCAAGCGGCTAAGAAAGAGCATCTCCTGGCGACCCTTCAGGAAGGGGATGTGGTCAGCGGTGTAGTGAAGAGGCTGGCTCAGTTCGGTGCTTTTGTGGATATCGGCGGAGTGGATGGACTGCTTCATGTTTCCGATATAGCCTATACCCGGATTAAGCATCCTTCTGAATATGTCAATGTGGGGGATGAAGTAGAAGTCCAAATCCTCAAAGTGGATAAAGAGCAGGGCAAAATTTCTCTGGGTCTGAAACAATTAAAACCCAGCCCCTGGGAAAGTGCTCCTGAAAAATATGCCTTAGGCTCTTTGGTTACTGGAAAAGTAGTGCGCATCGCCCCCTTCGGAGCCTTTGTCCAACTGGAGGATGGCATCGATGCTCTGATTCATATTTCCCAGCTTTCCGAAAAGCGGGTCAATAAAGTTGAAGATGTAGTGAAAGTCGGTGACATGGTTCAGGCTAAGGTCATTGAATGCAAGCCGGAAGAGAAGCGGATTAGCTTAAGTATCCGTGAAGCCGCTGCCGAAGCACAGGCTACGGAAGATGCAGAACTCTTGGCCAGTCAGCCTGAAGCACCTCAGGTTACCATCGGTGATGTGGTTCAATCTGAATCAGAATCCTAAAAGATAAAACGTGATCATTTGGCATGTATGACTTCTTGCAAGGTTGCAGGAAGTCATTTGCTGTCCGTAGAAATAATCCACTGATGAAAGTTAAAGTGAGGGATCAGCAGTGCCGAAAAAACGCAAACGCTCTCTGCTTGGAAAAATGCCCAAACCCTTGCATGAGGTGGATTTTTACTTATCAATAGCGGTTCTTGCCATCCTCGCTTTTGGGATGGTCATGGTGCTTACGGCCGGTTCGGTGCGAGGCTACAACGAGAATGATAATACCTTCTTCTATGTGCTGAGGCAGGGAAGGTGGGCTTTACTGGGGGGCTTTGCGGCACTGATCATGACCAGAATCCCTTATCCTTTGCTCAAGAAATTCGCCGGTATCGGGATGGGTGTTACGTTGATTCTTCTGGCCCTGGTCCTTGGCTCGGATAGTGGTGTTGAAGCGGGTGGAGCTTCCCGCTGGCTGCAAATCGGCCCTGTGCAGATCCAGCCTTCGGAAATTGCCAAAATCGCCATGATCCTTTTTCTGGTCAACTATATTGATCGTTATCCCCTGAAAAGCTTGAGGGATTTGGCCTGGCCGTCCCTCATCCTGATTCCTCTTTTTGCTTTGGTCTACAAACAGCCTGATTTAGGAACGACCATGGTTCTGGTGTTTACGGCCGCCGCCCTTATCTGGCAGACAGAGCTGTCGGCGCTGTGGTTTATCCTGGCGGTTCCTTGTTTGGGCGGTCCTCTTCTCTACCTGATTTATAACACTTCCTACCAGTGGAAGCGCATTGTCGTTTGGCTGGATCCCTGGAAATATGCCATGAACGCGGGGTATCAGATTACCAATGCGCAAATTGCCTTCGGGTCGGGGGGGATTTTCGGTGTGGGCTTAGGACGAAGTATGCAAAAATTCGGCTACCTGCCGGAGACCTATACGGATATGATCTTTGCTTTAATTGGCGAAGAGCTGGGATTGATGGGTGCCTTATTATTGATCAGCTTGTTTATCCTCTGCTATGGAAGAGGATTCTATATCGCCAGACAATGCCCGGACCGCTTCGGACGCTTGCTGGCTTTTGGGATTACCTTTTCCCTGGCTGTTCAAACCGGGATCAATCTTGGTGTCGTCACAGGAGTATTGCCTGTCACCGGAATTACCCTGCCCTTAGTCTCTTACGGAGGGAGCTCCTTGGTGATTACTTTGGTGGAGATTGGCATCCTGCTGAATATTTCCCGATACAGCAAGATATCCAGGCCTCATGGGCGCTCTTCAGCTATGACCCCGGTTGAAGGACGGGCTTTGCGGGAATAATAGGAAAAGTCAAGCATAGGAGGGATGGGCTTGGTTTTTCCTTTAGGAGAGTGGCTGCTCCTTAGTCTGGGTTTTTTGGCCTGGATGGAGTGGCCCTGTTTCCATATTGAAAAAGGCTTGAGGATGATCCCTTTGGCTTGGGTTCTGGGCTGGATTGCGGAACATAATGTCGCCTTTTCTCCGCCCTGGGATTGGCACTTTCCGCGGATCTTTGTCCTGATAACCCTTACCTTAGTGGCCTGGAAGAAGACCGAAGAGCGAAAATACCCAGGTATTCTTTTGGCAAGCTTTTGCTTAGTGGCTCAGGATTTGTTCGTACTCAATGAGCCGGGTATTTTTGCCTATGAACAATGGCTCTTTGCAGGGTTCTTTGTAGCGGTGGCCTTTTTCAGTACCCGCAGTCAGTGGGGCATGATCGCCGCTCTTGGCGGAGGGATGCTTATAAGCATGGCCTTCACCGTCTTTTTGTTTGACGGAGTGGTGAGATATTATACGATTCCCAATGCCTTCCTTTGGCACTTCAGCATTGGGGCCTGCGCCATCATTGCTGTGCTCAGAGAAGTTCGGGAACATTACCAAACCAGAAAAGCCTTAAGCCTCTTGCCGATGGCTGCTCCTCAGGAATCACAAGCGGAAGAAGGCAGTGTTTATAGAAAGGATGACTAACTTGGCACAAGGTTTAGTCGTTGCGGCTGTCCATGCAGGCAGTATCGCCGAAGAGATGGAGATAGAATGTGGTGATCAGATCCTTGCCATTGATGGACAGGAGATTGGGGATATTATTGACTTTCAGTATTTAACCGCGGAAGATGAGTTTACCTTGCTGCTGGAAAAGGCCGGTGGAGAGCTTTGGGAACTGGAGATTGAACGTTCCTACGGCGAGGAATTGGGCATGGAGGTTCAGGCTGTCAGTTCCCACGGTCTAAAGTTATGCCGGAACAATTGTATCTTCTGTTTTGTAGCCCAGATGCCCCAAGGAATGAGAGCCAGCCTCTATGATAAAGATGATGATTACCGCCTTTCCCTGACCCAGGGGAGCTTTATCACCCTTTCCAACTTAGATGAGGATGAGTTTGAGAGGATCCTTAAGTTCCATCTTAGTCCCTTATACGTTTCGGTTCACGCCTGGGATGCCGAAGCCCGGGTCCGCCTGATGAAGAATCCCAGGGCAGGTGATTTATCCTCGCAATTAAAGCGGCTTGCCGAAGCGGGGATCCAAATTCATTCCCAAATCGTTTTGGTACCAGGTTATAATGATGGAGAGGTGCTTGAGCAGACCGTAGGTGAGCTGGGAAACCTTCACCCCTCGGTGCAATCCATCGCGGTGGTGCCTGTAGGTTTAACAAAGCATCGGGCAAATCTCCCGGATTTACGCCCTTTTACTCCTGAGGAAGCCTGGAGTATTTTAGCTAAGGGTGAAATGTGGCAAAAGGAGTACCGCCGGAAAACAGGTCGCAGTCTGGTGTATTTTTCCGACGAATTCTATGCTTCGGCAGGACGGGACTACCCATCTATAGAGATCTATGATGATTTCGCCCAGTTGGAAAACGGTGTGGGCATGGCCAGCAAATTCCGCCAGGAATTCGATCATGCTCGGCAAAGTCTTCCTCCTGCCATCCCGCAACGGAAGGTGCACTTGATTACCGGGGTGTCGGCGGCTCCCTTTTTCGAGGATTTGCTAAAAAAGTTAACGCCTATTGAAGGTTTGACTGTCCAACGTCATACTATTATTAATAGTTTCTTTGGCCCCACGGTGACCGTGGCAGGCTTGTTGACCGCTCAGGATATTGCCGGGCAGATAGGTAATATTAAAGGAGAGATTTTTTTAATTCCACGGGTGATGCTTAAAGCAGATGAAGAGGTATTTCTGGATGATCGAAGCGTGGAATGGCTGGCTGAAGAGCTGCAGGGGATACCTTTGGTGGTTGAGAACCAGGGGAGGGCTTTCCTGGAAGCAGTGACCGGATTGGATTTGGAGGGTGAAGATTGTGAGTAAACCAGTTGTAGCTATCGTGGGAAGGCCTAATGTAGGAAAGTCAACCCTGTTCAACCGCTTGGCAGGGGGGCTTGTGGCTATCGTGGAGAACCGGCCCGGTGTGACACGGGACCGGCTCTATCGGGATTCTGAGTGGTTGGGGCGTAAATTTACAATTATTGATACGGGGGGTATCGAATTTGTCAACGAAAACACCTCCATAAGCGCACAAATGCGCCGTCAGGCGGAGATTGCTATCGAAGAGGCAGATGTGATCGTCTTTGTGATCGATGCCCAAATTTCGCCGACTCCTGATGATGATATGATTGCTCAGACCTTAAGGCGATCAGGAAAGCCGGTGATTTTAGCCGCTAACAAAGTGGAGAATTTCGCTAAAACGGAGCTCTATGAGTTTTATAATCTGGGTTTAGGGGAACCTGTCCCGATCTCGGCAGTTCATGGTATGAATATCGGCGATTTGCTGGATGAGGTGGTTTCCCATTTTCCCGAGGACATTGAGGAAGAGGTGGACCCGGATACCATCCGGATCGCTGTGGTCGGCCGTCCCAATGTGGGGAAATCTTCTTTGGTGAACACCCTGCTGGGAGAAGAGCGGGTGATTGTCAGCAACATTCCCGGCACCACCCGGGATGCCATCGATTCTGCCTTTGAGCATGAGGGCAAGCATTATATCATTATCGATACGGCCGGGATGAGAAGAAAGGGCCGCATCGAGGAATTGACCGAACAATACAGCGTCTCCCGTTCTTTGCGTGCCGTGGATCGTTCCGATGTGATTCTGATGCTGCTCGATGCCGGTGAAGGGGTTACGGAACAGGATAAGAAGATTGCCGGATATGCCCATGAGGCGGGCAAAGGGATCGTCTTAGTGGTCAATAAATGGGATCTGATTGAAAAAGATGATAAGACCATGAACCGCTTTGAAAAGGATATCCGGGAGGAATTGGGCTTTATGCAATATGCCCCGACTCTCTTTATCTCAGCCAAAACCGGGCAGCGGGTCACTAAGCTTTTGGATTTAGTAGACTTTGTGGCCGAGCAGAATTCGACCCGTGTAGCCACAGCTACCCTGAATACCTTAGTGAGAGAGTGGGTCCATCTCAATCCCCCTCCCACGGATAAGGGACGGCGGTTAAAGGTTCTTTATGCCACCCAGGTGGGAGTAAAACCACCGACCTTTGTCTTCTTTGTCAATGATCATGAGTTAATGCATTTTTCTTATCGCAGATATTTGGAAAATCAGCTGCGCAGCAGCTTTGGGTTTGAGGGTTCACCGATTCGGATGATTGTGAGACAAAAGGATGAAGAGAGGGAATAAGGATGTGGGAATACGCGATATTTATTATCGCTTATCTGCTGGGGGCCATTCCTTTTGCTTATTGGGCAGGCCGCTATAAGGGAATGGACGTGCGCAAGCATGGCAGCGGGAACATAGGAACCACCAACGCTTTTCGTTTGCTGGGGGCAAAATTGGGAGTTCTCGTCCTTTTGGGGGATGCTTTAAAGGGAGCCTTGGCCGCTTATCTGGGCTATCGCTTTTTTGGTCCTTGGGGAGGGATTATAGCCGGATTACTGGCTATGGCCGGACACAGCTGGAATCCCTTTTTTGGCTTTAAACCCAGTGGCAAAGGGGTGGCCTCGGGCTTTGGGATCATTCTCGTTTTGATGCCCAAGATTACTGTTATGGCCATTGTCCTCTTTGTTTTGGTTGTCTTTTTGACACGTTATGTTTCCGTGGGGTCCGTGTTGGCTGCCTTAACCGTGGGAATTCTTGTTTTTCTTTTTAATGAGCCCATGGCTTATAAAGTGTTTGCCGTGATCGCTGTCAGCGGCGTGGTGATTCGTCACCGAACCAATATTCAAAGAGTTCTTAAGGGAACGGAAAATAAATTTAACCTAAAGCGATAAGTGTGGGAAGGGGGATTACATTGGCTAAAATAGCTGTCTATGGCGCAGGCAGTTGGGGAACAGCCCTGGCCGTTTCCATGGGTAAAGCAGGTCATGAGGTTGCCTTAGTAGGGCGAAACCTCAGCGAGATGGATCTCATGGAGCAGAGACGCGAAAACCGTCCTTATCTGCCGGGGGTGGTGCTGCCCCCAACAGTGCGCCCCACAGGGGACGCAGGGGCGCTTGAGGAAGCGGAAATGCTGGTGCTCAGTGTGCCCTCCCATAGCGTACGGGAGACGGCCCAAAAGATCAGGGCCTATCTCCAACCGGGAACCATCGTTGTGAACACGGCCAAAGGGCTGGAGGAGGGAAGTCACAAGCGGCTTTCTCAGGTCTTGACTGAAGAACTTCCCCATCATCCCATCGTGGTTTTGTCCGGTCCCAGCCACGCTGAGGAAGTAGGCAAGGATATGCCGACCACGGTTGTGGTGGCTTCTCAAAACAGTCAGGCTGCGGAAGCTGTTCAGGATATGCTGATGACTCCTAAATTCCGCGTCTACACCAATCCGGATACCATCGGTGTAGAATTGGGAGGAGCTTTTAAAAATATTATTGCTCTGTGTGCCGGCTTTGCCGACGGCTTAGGCTTTGGGGATAATACCAAGGCTGCCCTGATGACCCGGGGGATTGCTGAGATTACCCGCTTAGGTGCGGCCATGGGAGGGAACCCGCTGACCTTTGCCGGCCTGGCCGGAGTGGGGGATCTTATTGTAACCTGCACCAGCCGGCATAGCCGCAATCACCGGGCTGGGGTTGCTTTGGGCGAGGGTAAGCCTTTGGAGCAAGTCCTCAAAGAGGTGGGTATGGTGGTGGAGGGCGTTCGCACCACCCGCGTTGCCTACGAGCTGAGCCGTCAGTATGAAATCTCCATGCCCATCACAGAACAGGCTTACCAGGTTCTTTTTCAGGGTGCCGATCCCAGGGCGGCAGTATCTGCTCTGATGATGAGAGGCAAAAAGCACGAGATTGAGGAAGTGGCTCTGATTGCCATGGAACAGGGTTCTTATCAGGAGAATGGCCCGGATGATCATGGTGAGTAAAACCTGAAGGATTGAATGATGGAAAATGTCGGGAGTATCGTCAGACTCTTTTTAATAAAGGGTTGGCGGTGCTCTTTTTTTGCAGATATATCCTCTTACAGTTCCGAAATTCGTAATCGATTCCGAATTTGGGTTAGCTTTTTGTACCCTATTTTTCGTTGAAATGGAATATATTGCTTGATCTTTACATAGCAATGATAAAGGATTGGGTGGTGAATTCGGATGAATTCAAGGAGAAAATTAATTTATCAGGGCAAAAAGGAATTTTGACATAATTGCCCAAGCCGGTCAATATACTTATACTGCGTAATGTGCTAGTCCAGTTATCCGGTATCCATCATCTTGTGTCAGGGAGGTGGGGGGATAAGGTGGGGGCCCTTCCCCGGTTTTGGGACAGCACTCAAAAGGGAGGGAATTTTTGTGGAAAAAGTGGACATTTTTAAAGATATTGCTGAGCGTACAGGGGGCGATATCTACCTCGGAATCGTTGGGCCAGTCCGCACTGGGAAGTCCACCTTTATCAAACGCTTCATGGACCTCCAAGTCCTGCCCAATATCATGGATGTATTTGAGCGGGAGCGGGCGAATGATGAACTTCCCCAAAGTGGTTCAGGAAGGCAGATCACCACGACGGAGCCTAAATTTATTCCATCGGATGCGGTAGAAATTCTGATTAAAGACAGCATCCAAATGAAAGTTCGTTTAGTGGATTGTGTCGGCTATGCTGTGGAAGGGGCTATTGGCTACGAGTCGGAAGATGGTGAAGAGCCTCGTCTGGTTCGGACCTCCTGGAGCGATGAGCCCATTCCGTTCCAAGAAGCGGCTGAGATTGGCACACGCAAAGTGATCACAGATCATTCCACCATCGGTATTGTCATTACCACAGATGGCTCCATTACCGACATTCCCAGGGAAGCCTATGTGGATGCTGAAGAGCGAGTCATTGAAGAGCTGAAACAGTTAGGAAAGCCTTATGTGGTCGTTATGAACACCACTCGTCCTTATTCGGAAATGACCATGGAGCTGAGCAGCTCACTCGAAGAGAAATATAATGTGCCTGTTATTCCGGTCAATTGCCTGGATATGACTCCGGAAGATATTACGCAAATTCTCGAAGAAGTTCTTTATGAGTTCCCGGTAGCAGAAGTTAATATTGAGATTCCTAAGTGGGTTGAAGAGCTGGAATCCAGCCATCCTGTCCGGGCCAGCTTCGAAGAGGCTGTTCGCCAATCCGTTGAGGGCATCCGCCGTATCCGCGATATCGATATGGCCCTGGATAAACTGGGGGAATGCCCCAATGCTCAGGATGTTCTGCTTAAGCAGATGAACCTGGGAACGGGGATCGCCGAAATTGAAATGACGGCTATTGATGGACTCTTTAAGACAGTCCTCGAGGAAATGACCGGAGTCAATGTAGAAGGGGAACACACCCTGATGAGGCTGGTCCTGGATTACAGCAAGGCCAAAAAGGAATGGGATAAACTGGCCCCGGCCATCGAAGAAGTGCGCAGCAATGGCTATGGCGTAGTAACCCCCCATCTTGACGAAATGTATCTGGAAGAGCCGGAACTGGTGAAATCCGGCGGGCATTATGGCATCAAGCTGAAAGCCAGTGCTCCCTCCCTCCATATTCTCCGGGCGGATGTTACCACAGAGATTACTCCTCTGATCGGAACAGAGAAGCAAGCTGAGGATTTAGTTCGCTATATCCTTGATGAATTCGAATCCGATCCCAAGAAGGTGTGGGAATCCAATATCTTTGGCAAGTCCCTGCATGACTTGGTCCGGGAAGGGGTACAGACGAAGCTTTACCGGATGCCGGAAAATGCCCAGCACAAGCTTCAGGATACCTTACAAAGGATTGTCAATGACGGCAACGGCGGTCTAATCTGCATCATCATCTAGCCCAAAAGTGAATCAAGGGGACAGGTCCCGTTTTTCATTCATGAAAAACGGGACCTGTCCCCTTGATTCACTCTTGCTATAGGATAGACATTTGCTTATAATGGTCACTAATAACACCTGTAGCCCCATAGTTCAGGAGTAGGGAGCGAGAGCCAGTGGCGGGTCAGAACCGGAATAAAGATTTTTTAATCGTCAGCAAAGATATACTCCCCGAGGCCATCCTCAAAACAGCCCAGGCTAAAGAACTGTTGGTTAAAGGGGATGCAAATACGATTAATGAGGCTGTGGACCGGGTCCAGCTGAGCCGCAGCGCCTTCTATAAATATAAGGATGGGGTTTTTCCCTTCTATGAGGCCAGCAGGGAAAAGATCATTACCTTTTCCCTGACTTTGGAGAATACGGCAGGGGTTTTATCCAATGTGTTGAATACCATTGCCCGTTTTAAGGCTAATGTGCTGACCATTAATCAGGGAATCCCTCTCCAGGGGATCGCTAATGTCACCATATCCGTGGAGAATATGGGGATGGTGGATATCCCGGAAAATCTATTATCGGCATTAGGTGAGATAGACGGGGTTCGGAAAATAGAGGTTATCGGACAAAATTAGCTGATAAAATAAAGTGTGTGTTGCCAACTTATGTCTTGCATTTTTTTAAAACATGTGTTATTTTATATAAGTCCCTCAAATACGGGATGCAATCGGGGCGTGGCTCAGCTTGGTAGAGCGCTACCTTGGGGTGGTAGAGGTCGCACGTTCAAATCGTGTCGCTCCGACCATTAACGAAATTAGAGAAATCCGTAAACTTGCTCCAGGCAAAGATTTGCGGGTTTTTTTATACCCGGAGAGGAAGGGGTGCATGAACATATCGGGCTTTATTTTGGGTGTGATATTGATACTCTCTGTTTACGGAGGTGTGAACTATTATATCGGGAGAGGGCTATTCCAATGGCTTAGCTTGCTTTTTCCGTATATCAACGCCAGGGTTTACGCAGGTATCTATCTGTTTTTTGCTTTATCTCTGATCCTTGGTTTTTTGCCTCTTTCTGCTTCCCTAAAAAAGATCATGAGTTGGATAGGCGCACATTGGATGGGTGTCTTTATCTATCTGTTCTTATTTTTTATGGTGGCAGATTTGGTGATAGTATTAGGAAGTATCCTCAAGGTAATTCCCAGGCCTATCCCTCAGAATATCCGTTTCTATGCGGGCCTGCTTGTGATTTTATTAACGGCCGGCCTGGTCAGTTATGGGCTTTATAACGCCAATCAAATCAAATATGTTTCCTATGCCGTTCAAACAAAAGACACGACCTTAGCGGCCGATATGAACATTGTCCTGATCAGCGATCTGCATTTGGGTGCTGTCAATTCCGAAAGAAATCTGGAACATATCGTTCAGGGTATCAATCAGTTGGAACCGGATCTTGTCTGTCTGGCCGGGGATATTTTTAACGATGATTATCATGCGCTGCGCAATCCTTCCGCAGCCATTGAGCTGTTTAAAAGTATTAAGGCAACGTACGGCGTCTATGCCTGCCTGGGCAATCATGACGGGGGCAAAACCTTTAACGAAATGATGGGTTTCCTTGAGCAAAGCAATATCAAGCTTCTGAATGATGAATACGCCATAATTGATGAGCGGCTGGTTTTGATCGGCCGGTTGGACTCTTCACCCATCGGGGGCTTTGGGGAGCTGAAAAGAAAAGATATGACGGAGACCATCGCTTCCCTGCCGACCAATATACCCGTTGTCGTCATGGATCATACTCCCTCAAACCTTGACCAATATGGCCCGGAGATTGATCTGGTCCTTGCCGGGCATACACACAGAGGTCAGATATTTCCAGGCAGTTTGTTCACAAACGCCCTATTCGTTGTCGACTACGGGCACTACCAAAAGGATGCCGACAGCCCCCATGTTATCGTGACGTCGGGTGCGGGGACCTGGGGGATGCCCATGCGGATCGGTACCCACAGTGAAATCGTCAGTATCTTATTGCGTTAGAACGCAAGGGGATTCAATTAAATCTTCTTGCTATACCTTGATCATCTATGTATAATGTACATAGATGATCAAGGTATATTTATAAGGAGAGTGGCACGATGAAAATTGATAAAGGCTTGATTGGTGGCAGCACGAATCTTTTAGTGCTGACTTTGCTTCAAGAGCAGGATCGGTATGGTTATGAAATAATCAAGGAGCTGGAATCCCGTTCGGACAGTACCTTTCTGTTCAAAGAGGGGACACTCTATCCCGTTCTTCATAAGCTTGAAAATAACGGATTAGTCACCTCGTATATGGTGAAAGGTGAAACAGGTAAAGAGCGGAAATACTATAAAATAACCGGTAAGGGTCAAAAGCAGCTGGCGGAGGAGAAGCAGACCTGGGAAACGTTCTCGGTTTCAGTAAACAAAGTCATAGGTGGTAATGTCCATGCCTTCTCCTGAGCTTGATAATTTTTTGAGAACTGTTCTATCCTATGTTAAATTTTCCTTTGACAAAAAGGCCATCCGTTCTGAACTGGAAAGCCACCTTTGGGATAGAATCGAGGACTATCTTGAACAAGGCTATGAGGAAGAAGCCGCCGTACATTTAGCGGTGGAGGGTATGGGGGAGCCAAAGGAAATTGGCATAGAGCTCAATAAACAGCATAATCCGCTCATTGGCTGGTTATGGTGGTTAACCAATAAAGCGGTTGTGTTATTAGTTGCCATTAATCTCTTGATTTATGGAATACCTATCACGGACTCTTTGCTGGCTGATGATCCAGCCAAGGATATTCCCCCTACCGACATAGTCTATGATTTAAAGGTTGATGAAAAAGTATATTTGGATGATACAGTGATTGAATTTACCCGTGTTATTCTGAAAAAGAATGGGGAATTAAGCATTATCTATAAATATTACGATACCCGGTTCTGGGGGAGAGGATGGAGCTTAGGCGGAATCGGCAGGATCTCGGACAATCTGGAAAATGAATATTGGAGTGGCTCCGGCAGCAGCAACGGAGGAATTGTCACGAAAGGAATAAGAACCTTTAAGGATTTTGATAAAACAGCGGAGATCTTAATCATCAGCTATGATCACTTCAATAGAAGTTATCGGGTTGAAATCCCGCTGAAGGCCGGTGATGTCCATGAGTAGATCTAAGAAAATCATGCGCAACATGCTCCTGATGGTTGTGTTAGGCGCTATGTTTATTCTGCGTTCGGGCCTCTACCTGAGTCCGCTGTCAGCCCATGAACATTCTGAACGCAGCATCCATTATGGACCATCGAAGGTTGTGCATATGGAGGACTTTGACAAAGGTAAGTACATTTTGGGGAAATACGATCGATGGGTATCCTGTAATACGGTAAAAAAAGAGCTCTTCTTTTTTTGGAGCTTTGGCAATAACCCCGTCGGCTTTGAAAATGATCCTACTAAGGCAATAGACTATACGATGGATGGTTCTTTTAATGATGGTCATTATGATTTCAAACTTTATGGAATCGCCAATGACCCCAGAATTAAGAAGGTTGAGATTATCCTAAGGGATGGAAGGATTTTGACTCAGACTGAATTCTACGGGGATTTGTTTCTTTTTACCTGGCAGACCGATGAAGATGCTCCGAATGGGGGTCTAAAAGAGGTTCGTGGTTATGGTGAAGGGGACAGTATTTTATTTCGTGCCGAGAATGAAGTGGGCTAAGGGATGTGGTAAGATAGTTATGATGTGATTAGGCTAAGGAAGGATGAGGAATGTATTGAAGAGGCTGGACTTTAACAAATTTGTGGAGGCAGATTTTACTTATATGCGTTTTGTTCACGTAGCCAAACAGGAGAGTCAAATGGGAATGAGAGAGCGCATTGACAGGGAACTGGCTGTCATGATCGATGATTTGATGGCCATCAACTTAGAGTATAATAATGTGGGCAAGCAGGTCCTGGCTATTTGGCAGGGATACTGGATGGCCATATCGGCCCTGGATATCGATGTGGAAGATTAATTCCGCTGAGAATCCAGGTTGGCAAATAAGGCATAAAGGAAGCGTGCCAGGGCAGGACACGCTTCCTTTATGTATACTAGGCTGCATGGTGTTGAGTAGTCTGCAGAGCCTTTTTCTTATTTTTTTGGTGACCAAGAAGCAGGACGATGGTTATAAAGACGGCACTGAGGCCCCATTCAAGGAGGGCGCTTTCACCAATGAAATGCTTTACATAAGGTTCACCCACCAACATAGTTACGGCTGTGTGGGTTATGACTGCAGCGCCGAGGGGAATAATGATCGGAAAGCGGTTGATGGCCTTGATAACAAGGGTGCTTCCCCAGACCACGATAGGGATACTGATGCACAGTCCGAAAATAACCAGAAAGGGACTTCCGTGAGAAGCGCCTGCTACGGCTAAAATATTATCCAGCCCCATAATAAAGTCGGCAATAATAATTGTGCGGATGGCTCCCCAGAAATTCACAGCACTTGCTACATGCTCCCCTTCTTTATCATCGGTAAGGAGGTTGTAAGCCATCCAAACCAGGAGAACACCGCCTACAAACATTAAACCGGGAATCTTTAATAACCAGACAGCCACGATGGTCGCTAAAGAGCGGATCAGGATTGCCCCACCAGTACCGATCAGAATCACTTTTTTCTGGGAGTCACGGGGTAGGTTTCGCGCTGCCATGCCGATGACAATGGCATTATCACCGCCAAGAACCAGGTCCATAAGTACGATGGATAGTACGGCTGAGAAAAACTCCGGGCTAAAGAACTCCATTTCTTTCATCTTCTCTCTTTTTATTTTTTTCAGTACCAGAATGGAATAAGCCTTTAACAGCAGCGGTATAAGGAGCAGTTGTCAGGAATGCGGGCATAAAAAAAACCTTTACCCGGATGGGCAAAGGTCTCGCTAACAACTGTGTTGCCAACAAAGCCGGGACTTTTAGTCCGTGAATGACGACTTTGCTGTACAGCTACTCCCCTTTGGACTTAATATTTTTAGTATAGCAAGGCTGAGGACAATCTTCAAGATTCCTCAAAAGTTTTTTCGTAGTCACACCAATTTCCGCTTCGTTAATATGCTGATAATGGAATAGAGATTATTCCTACTATTAGGTATTGGAGAGGAGAAACGGAAATGGCGTTATTAAGTTACAACAGAAGCATCATAACCAACGAAGCAGAGGCAACTTTTGTGCCGCTCACAGGCATACCAACATTAATTCTGGAGTTCGGTCTTTCTGTACCCGAACCAGCCAATTTTGTAGAATTGCAGACATCTGTTGGCTGGCAGGTTGTGAATACCATTGCCGATTTTCAACCCACCCTTAGACTGGTCGTTTTGCAGGATGGGCTCGAAGTAGGGGCTGCTCACCAGGAAGCCCTTGCAGACGGTGACGATGAACCGGTGGAAATGTTGGCAGCCTTCCAAACGGTTCTGACCGATGTAACGGTCGGTCATCATGTTTACCAAGTGTTGGTTTATAACCTTCAGCCCGCTCAAGGGGACATTGCCGTCACAGGCCCAGCTACGATATCCGGCAAAGTTATCAGCTAGAAACAAGCAGGGGACACTTCGGTGTCCCTTAACTTCATTAACCCGGCAGGAAAAGGCTGCCCCACAGCCGCCATTTATGGATGTCAGGGAGAAGGGGGATGATCCTCCGGCTTGACGGTTTCGGGGAGTTCATATTTATAGCCGCTGATCATGGAGGAGACAGTACCATCATCATCCAAAATATCCTGACGAAAGACCATATAGAGATGGCCGAGGAGAAAGGCGGCATAGCCCCAGGCAAACAGGTGATGGATCATTCTGACTTGACTTTCACTGCCTATCGCCGGGATCAGCCAGGAAAAAAGACCGAGAGCTCCACTGGGCGTGGCGGTGGCTCTCATGGCAAAACCGGTCAGGATCATGACCAGACTGGCCACCCAGATGAAGACAAGATACATCAATTGAGCCATGGAATTATGCCCGACATGGGTTGTATGTTCACGGGTTAAAAAGAGATAGTATTTTAGAGTGGCTACGGCATCCTGCCAGAACTCTTTGCGCCAAAACCGCAGCTTGGCGAACTCATTGCCGACCACAAACCAATACAGGCGGAAGAGAAGATTGGCTGTAAAGATATAAGCAGTTATCCCATGCCAATAGCGCATATTGCCCATGAAGAAATTTCCCACCGCTTCCCCGGGAGAGCTCAGGATGGGATTGCCAATATACAGCCCGGTTATAAACAGAACCACGATGGCGGCGGCATTGATCCAGTGGAAGAATCTGACCGGCCATTGCCACACGTAGATAGGAGAGCGGAGTTTTGAGGGACTCCCATCAGGTTGATAGTTTTTGGCTTCAGCCATGGGGCACACATCCTTTGTCTAGAGAACTTTTACTTTGGCTAATTCTTCTCCTGCCGGAGAGATGAGATGAGTCGCGCAGGCTAAACAAGGATCGAAGGAGTGGATGGTCCGCAGCAGTTCCAGAGGTTGATCCGGAACGGCCACAGGGGTATCCAGGAGAGAGGCTTCGTAAGGGCCTTTGACCCCTTTCTCATCCCGGGGAGCGGCGTTCCAGGTAGTTGGGACCACAGCTTGATAGCTTTCCACTTTGCCGTCACGGATTTTGACCCAGTGGGCCAGAGCACCCCGGGGCGCTTCGGCAAAGCCAACCCCTTGTGCTGCAGCCGGCCAGCGGCTGGGTTCCCATTTCTCCGGATTGAAGGTTTGACTGTCCCCTGCTTTAATATTAGCCAGCAAATCCGCGTAAAATCCGGCTAAATGATCTACAGAAAGTTTAGCCTCCAGCGCCCTGGCCAAGGTCCTGCCCAAAGTAGAGAATAAAGCGGTAATGGGAAGGTCTAAGCGCTGTAAAGCATCGTCCACCAACCCCTTGATGGGCTTATTGCCCCGGGCATAGCCCACCACAAAACGGGCCAGGGGACCCACTTCCATGGGATGCCCCTGCCAATGGGGAGTTTTGATCCAGCTGTATTTTTTATTCTCATCGAGATTATGGTAGGGCGGTCTTGGCCCGTCATAAGCCGGAGCAGTCTTGCCCTGCCAAGGATGCAGCCCGGCCTGAGGATCGTCGTATTGGTACCAGGAATGACTGACGAATTCTTTGATGTGTTCGGGGTCTTTTAAGTCTACATCATAGACTTTGCTCAGATCCCGGTTTAAGACGGCACCATTGGGGAAGAGGAAGGAATCAGGCTCCCGGATATCGGTCATCGGGACACCGCCGTAGCAAAGGAAATTGCCGATGCCGCCTCCCCATAAATCCCCTTTGTAGAAGCCGGCAATAGCAAAGAGATCGGGAAGGAGGACTTTATCCACGAAGGTTTGGGCCTCATCGATTTTGGACTTGACGAGATTTAATCGTTCCATATTGATCACATGAACATCATTCATATTGATAGTGGAGGGATGACCTCCCACACAATAATTAGGGTGAGGGTTTTTGCCGCCAAAGATGGTGTGGATTTTGACGATTTCTTTCTGCCAATTAAGAGCTTCAATATAGTGAGCCACTGCCAGCAAATTGGCTTCTGGAGGGAGACGGTAAGCAGGATGCCCCCAATAGGCATTGGCGAAAATTCCTAACTGCCCGCTTTCCACCAGTCCCTTGACTTTGTTCTGGACATCGCGGAAGTAACCTGCTGAGGAGTTGGGCCAATCCGACAGGGACATGGCCAGTTCGCTGGTGGCTTTGGGATCGGCTTTAAGAGCACTGAGAACATCCACCCAGTCGAAACCATGCAAATGATAGAAATGAACCACATGATCATGAACCATTTGGGTAAGGGTCATGATATTGCGGATGATGTTGGCATTCTTAGGAATCCGATAGTCAAGAGCATCCTCAACGGCACGGATGGAGGTGAGGGCATGAATGTGGGTGCAGACGCCGCAGATTCTTTGGACAAAGGACCAGACGTCTCTGGGGTCCCGGTTCTCGACGATTTTTTCAATGCCTCGAAAGATAGTTCCCGAGCTTAAGGCTTCAGTGATTTGAGTTCCTTCAACCACCGCTTCGATTCTTAAATGCCCTTCTACCCGGGTCAGGGGATCAACGACAATTCTTGTAGCCATAGATTCCAAACCTTTCTTTACTATTCCTGTTTTTGTCTTTTCTCACTGGTTTTGGTGGCAATGGTCGCCGCGGCATGGGCTACCACGCCGACTCCGGCCACTCCCAGAGCGGCCAGGCCCAGTTCGTCGGGATTTTTGCCGATGGCATTATTGGGGATGTCCGCCAGATGAGTATAAAAGGGTGTGCTGGTATCGTACCAGTTATTTTCGGAGCAGGCCATACAAGGATGACCTGATTTCACAGGGAAGCTGATACCCCCATTCCATTCCATGACCGCACAAGCATTGTAAGCCACGGGCCCTTTACACCCCATCTTGTAGAGGCACCACCCTTTTTTAGCTCCTTCATCATCAAACTGCTCCACAAATTGACCGGCATCAAAGAAAGCCCGCCGGGTACACCCGTCGTGAACCCGCTTGGAATAGAAAGCTTTGGGGCGGCCCTGACTGGTTAGTTCAGGAATCTCGCCAAAGGTCAGATAATGCACGATGGTTCCGGTGATCACTTCAGCGATGGGCGGGCATCCCGGTACATCGATGACCGGTTTGTTTTTGACAATACGGCGGATGGGAACGGCTTCCGTAGGATTGGGGTAAGCCCCTTGAATACAGGCATTGGTGGCACAGGAGCCATAAGCAATGACTGCGGCCGCTCCATCGGCACATTCCTTGAGAAGATCATTGGCGGTCATTCCGCCAATGGTACAGTAGACCCCGCCGTCCCCTAAAGTGGCGCTGCCTTCGACCACTAAGACATAGTGTCCATAATAATCCTGCATGGCTTTGAGCCGGGCGGACTCAGCCTGTATTCCTGCAGCAGCCTGGATAACTTCCATATAATCCAGGGATATCATATTCAAGATGAGATCAGAAATCAGGGGATGAGCACTGCGCAGAAACGATTCGCTGCAACATGTGCATTCCTGCAGATTTAAATAAATCACTGGAACCCGGGGTTTTGTTTCCAGCGCTTTGACTATTTTGGGGACAGCTGAAGAATCAAGACCCAGCATAGCCGCGGTGAGTGTACAGAATTTTAGGAAGTCACGCCGTGATATGCCTCTGCGGCGGGCCCAGCTATAATAGGTATCCTCGCCCAAAATTATCCCTCCCTGACGCTGTAATTCAACCTATTGTTTTGCATAAAGTGGTAAATTATACATAAGACGGCCGCTTCTGTCCTCAAGCCAATGCTCTGCATGTGTTCAATCTTGGTTATTCCGGTAATACTAAGAAAGGCTAAATTGATGGAGAAGGTGAAGGGATGAGTCTTCTTATTAAAAACGGGTTGGTATGGCTTCATGAACAAGAGGATTATTTTAAGGCTGATATTCTCATTAAGCACAGCAAAATCAAAGAGGTGAGGCCGGTAATTGAAGGAGAGAAAGGAATCCCGGTTCTTGATGTGCGGGAGGGCTATATTCTACCGGGATGGATTGACTGTCATACTCATCTGGGGATTATCGAGGAAGCAACAGGAAAAATCGGTGTGGATAATAATGAAATATCCGATCCCATTACTCCGAATCTGAGAGCAATCGATGGGGTAAATCCCATGGACATAGCCTTTAAGGATGCGGTTCGTCATGGCATCACCACCGTCATGTCCGGACCGGGAAGCGATAACCCGGTTGGGGGCCTCAACATGGCTTTCAAGACTGCGGGGCGAATCATCGATCAGATGGTGATTAAGAATCCGGTAGGTCTGAAGATAGCCCTGGGAGAAAATCCTCTCACCACCTATGGTGCAGATAAAAAATCCCCGGTGACCCGGATGGGGACGGCCTCTCTGATTCGTGAACTATTCATGCAAGCTCAGGATTATATGAGCTTAAAAAAGGCGGATAAAGTGAAGAAGCGTGATGTCAAGCTGGAAGCTGTGATTCCCCTCTTAAGGGGTGAAATCCCCCTGCGGGCCCATGCTCATCGCGCTGATGACATCATAACCGCTGTGCGCATTGCGGAAGAATTTAAGATCGAAAAACTAGTGATCGAGCACGGCACAGAAGCGGATCTGATTGCCGACTACCTGTTTGAAAAGAAAGTCGCGGTGGCTTTGGGCCCCATGCTGACCCCCCGCATCAAGATGGAGCTGCGCAACAGGAATTATGCTTCGGCTCTTAAATTGATGGACTCAGGGTTAACGGTGGCCCTGATCACCGATCATCCCTACAACTCTATCGAGCAATTGCGGACCATAGCCATCCTGGCTGTGGCCGAAGGCCTCTCCCCAAAAGATGCTCTCAAATGTCTGACGGTCAATCCGGCTGAAATTCTGGGATGTGATGACCGTATCGGCAGAATCGCCGAAGGGTATGATGCCGATCTGGTGGTCTATGATCAGGAACCGCTGAGTATTAACGCTAAAGTTCTGCAGACGATCATTGATGGGAGGATTGTCTACTCGGCCTAAGACACAATTCATAGTGACCATCATAAGATAAAAGTGAAAACCTGAGAAATGGAGAGCAAAGCGGCAGAGAGTTCGTCATATTCCGGAATTGGAGCGGAATAAAGGGTTTTATGGGATAAAGTTCACTTTTTTATTGACAAGCGGCCACATTGTGCTACAATTGTTTTCGATAGGAATTTGGGTCACCGGACGTTGGGTTCGGCTCGGATTCCTTCCATTTTGCTTTTGTAAAGGGGGCAAAGATGACAAAATGAGCAATTCTCTGGGACGTCATGTGTTGGCTGAAATCTATGGTTGCAGTTTCGAGATTCTTAATAACCGCGAAGAAGTCGAAGCAATCATGGTCAACGCAGCCCTGGAAGCAGGCGCAGAAGTACGCGAGGTGGTATTTCATAAGTTCAGCCCGCAAGGTGTGAGTGGTGTGGTGGTCATTTCCGAATCCCATCTAGCCATCCATACATGGCCGGAACTTGGTTATGCGGCAGTCGACGTATTCACATGCGGGGATCAGGTCAATCCCTGGGATGCCTGTAATTATTTGACCGAGCAATTTAAAGCAGGTCATATGACAGCTACGGAAATGAAACGTGGACTGGTGGAAGATCCAAAAGAAGCGGTAAATCTTTAGGAGGGATATTTATTTTATTCCAGACTGAGATAAGGCTGGCATAATAGACCTTGTGACGGGAAAGTTACAAGGTCTATTGTTTCGCTGTCAGAAAGCATAAGCTTGCGCTATATACTTTCTAAGCATAAGGGCAACCAGCGACTTCGCCTCATTTGAGAGAATACGTTTGAGGAACAGCGAAGCCGGGTTTTCTTTATGAATGATGGAATGTCAATATTTGCTAAGTAATTGCGGGATGATTTATATGAACTTGTAAAAAATAATGTTATTGATCCCAGGAACCTTGACAGGGGCAGGATTTTGATGAAAAGCCTCGAATATTACTTAGATTAGCCTCAAATATTAAGGAGAGATTGCCTTGTTGCTACTGTCTGAACACTTCAAGGAGGAGCTTGAAGAAATAAAAAGAACCCTTCGACGTGAAATCAAGCTCAAGGCTGCTGAATTTGACGAACTTGTGGAATTGAATTTTGGTGAACTTGAGAATAACGCCTGCCCGCTGATTGTCCTTGCTGTGAGCCAAACCTTTGGCGGTGCGGCCCGTTCAGCTATTGGCCTGGCCACAATCTTTCAATACATATTTATGGCCGATCAGGTTCATCGCCTGATGAAGGATGATCCGGATCTGGAAGAAAGTAAACGACAATTCCCGGTTCTTGTAGGAGATTTTCTTTATGGAAAGTTTTTTCTGAGTTTGTGTAAAGAGAAAATGCTCCATTTCCTGGCCCCTTTGGCTAAGGTTATTGAAAATATGAATCAAGGAGCAATCATCCGTTGGTTGTCGAGGGATAAAAAAGTAAGTGATGGCGAATATATAAGAACTATTGAGATGGAAAGAGCATCTCTGACCGGCCTTGCGGCACGGTTGGGGGCGGAGCTGGCCGGCTGTCCGCTGAAGGTGCAGGAGCAATGTGAGACCATAGGCTGGAATTTGGGGATTGCCTGGGCGGCGTCTCAAGAACGAAGGTCGGGCGGGGTGGTTGACTTTGCGCTGACTGAGGCCAGATCGATTCTCCGGGAGCTCCCCGATCACAGAAATCATTCTTTAAATCAATTAATCGATTATATTGAAAGCAATGTACAGGTTAAAACTCTGGAGTTGAATTATAGATAGCAAACAGGGTTGTCTTTGTCAGCAAAGCAATTCCGTGCTAAAATTGAAGAGAACTTAGAAGTCGCAATTATTTCAAAAATGCGTGCTGAATAAAAGTAGAAGGATTATGGGAAGGATGTGTGGGGATGCGCAGGCGGAAACGTGTGGACGAAAATATGCCGCTTATGGAGCATATTAGCGCATTACGCAAAGTTTTCTTATTTGCAGCATACGGAGTCATTTTAGGTACGGTTGTCGGATGGATATACAGCGATCAGGTTTACGCATTCCTTGCCAATCCAGTGATTCAACTGGGTATAGAATTAATTACAACTACCCCCATGGAACCCATCATGGTTAAGCTGAAAGTATCTATTGTCGTAGGGGTAGTCATTGCTTTGCCAATAATTATCTGGCAGATTTGGAGTTTTATTCTCCCGGCCTTAAAGCAAAATGAAAAGAAATACCTTTATATGATTGTACCCAGCTCGGTTATCCTGATGTTAGCCGGTATTGCTTTTGCTTTTCTCTTTGTTATTCCTATCGGGCTTAAATTCCTGCTGTTTACCGGCCAAGCTGTTGTCACTTCAACTACCTTAGTGACAAAAGCGTCGTATTTATCCTTTATTATCCGTTTTCTTTTAAGCTTCGGTTTGATTTTCCAACTCCCTGTTATCCTGCTGCTTTTGATTCGTATTGGCGTCCTCTCCCCGGATAGTCTGGCTAAAAAGAGGAAGTATGCCTTCTTTGGGATTGTCGTGGTGGTTATGCTCATTTCACCTACTCCTGAGATTATGACTCAGGGACTCATGGTGCTGCCCACCTATATGCTGTATGAGGCTAGTATTTGGCTCGGTTACATTGTGGCACGAAAACGAGAGAAAGCGCTGGAAGGATAGGGGGGTAAGAGATGAGTTTTAATGAACTTATTATATTAATGGTTATTGCCTTGGTATTATTTGGCCCTGAAGATCTTCCCGACGTGGCTCGTGCCATTGGCAAAGTGGTTTTTGAGGTTAAGAAAATTGCCGGAGATATGACAAAAGAGTTTCAGGATGCTGTGAATACCCCCAGCAATGTCCTCAAGAAGACCTTGGATGACACACTGAAAACCCCGGCACCCAAGAAAAGCACCCAGGAAGTGACAAAGACGGCAGCGGCAGCCCCTTCAACCGCGGCAGCGGTTGCACCGGAAGCTGCAGATACACCGGAAGCTGCAGATACGCCCAAGGATGAGAATGCAACACCCAATAAAGATGACGAAGAATTATTAACCTATGATGAGGATCCCCTTGCGGAACTCCCACAAGACATGGTGTCCTACGAAAAATAGGGTGCAAGCAGGTGAACCAAGATTGAAACAACTTTGGCTTTTTAACCAAATCAACTCCGATCTGCAGAGGGTTGAGAAAGAACTTCATGCTTATATAAAAACAGATTTTCCTATACTGGATCAATCCGCTGTTCAACTACTGGAAGCCGGTGGAAAGCGGTTGCGCCCGGCTTTTACCCTTTTAGCAGGAAAATTCTATGGCTATCCCATTGACAGGCTCCTTCCGGTGGCTATGGCTTTAGAATTGATTCACATGGCCACTCTGGTTCATGACGATGTAGTGGACGCGTCAATGACCCGGCGGGGACGGCCGACAGTTAAAGCAAAATGGGGAAATGTAGTTTCGATTGCTACCGGGGATTACCTATTGGCTAAAGCGCTGGAGCTGCTTGCTCAGATTAATCATCCTGAAGTATCCAAGATTCTTGCTGAAGTCAGTGTGGAAATGAGCCAGGGAGAGATCCAACAGATTAAAGCTTCCAATGATGTCAATCAGAACTTGAAACAGTATTATTATCGTATTAAGCGTAAAACGGCCATGCTTATTTCGGCCAGTTGCAAACTGGGTGCTCTGATTTCTGCTGCTCCGCGGCGGGAGGTTTGGGCTCTGGGTGCTTACGGACACGCTCTGGGTATGGCTTTTCAAATCGTCGATGATGTCCTGGATGTCACCGCTGAAGCCTCCGAACTGGGCAAGCCTGTGGGAGGAGATATCCGTCAAGGAATTATGACTCTGCCTTTGATTCTTGCCCTGCATCAATCCGGGGAGAGGGAGCGTCTCCATGAATTGCTGGTCAAACCGGAGAAAGATGAGGATGACGTCAGAGAGGCCATTAAAATGATCAAGGACTCCGGAGCAATTGCTGACTCCATGCACTATGTGGACTTATATATAAGTAAAGCCAATTCTTACCTTCAAGAGCTGCCCAATGTACCGACCCGGAAGGCTCTCGTGGATTTGGCTTATTTTGTGAAGGAACGCAAGTTTTAGGGTATATTCAAAGATAGGTAAAATTTATTGCACTTGCATCTAATTTGCCCAATGAATACTGAGACCGAAAGAAATCAGCCTGGAGCTGATGGACTTCGGTCTTTTCGATAGGTTTATAATTGTGAATTTTTAGTGAAATAATAATGAGAATGCAAAAATTACCGAAAGCTAATACTTTGCAATAAATAATTTCTATGGTATTCTTTATTACGAAGACAAGAAGCAAAGGCAAAGGTTATGAACTAATAAATAAATATAATATGTCGGAGCTTTTTGTGTGAAAAAATGGGTAAGTACTAGAGGGAATTAGAGAAAGGGGTTGTTCCATGTGTCAAAGCTCGATGTAAAACTAAAACGTCGTACAGCTTTAAAAATCGGGGCTTTAACCGCAGCTGCCGTGGCAGTTGGTGTGCCGATGGGAAGTTTGAAAGAAGCGAGTGTTAAGGCTGCAGGAACGGAGTCGAGTGAATCCAAGCAATTAGGTTTTATGTATGACCAAACAAAATGCATTAATTGTAAGTTATGCGCCAAAGCATGTAAAGAAACGAACAAATGGGAGCCCGGTGCCGAATGGCGTAAGGTATATGTAGCAGAGCCGGCAAGCAACAAGGTGTATCTCTCGATGAGCTGCAATCACTGTGCCGATCCTGCCTGTATGGCAGTATGCCCTGTCAAAGCCTATACGAAACGGGATAAAGACGGTATTGTAGCCCATAATACGAAGAAATGCGTGGGCTGTGCCTATTGCCTCTATGCCTGCCCTTACCATGCACCACAGTTTGTTAAGTCCGGTACTGGAGCAGTAACTAAATGCAGTTTCTGTGCCGAGATTCAGGACCAGGGGGGCAAACCTGCCTGTGTATCCGCATGCCCGACCGGTGCATTAACCTATGGTGATATTACTGAACTGAGGAAAACTCCCGGTGCTGTAGCTCCGGAAGTCAATGGTCTGCCGCCGGCCAGCATCACCAATCCTTCATTAGTGATTATTCCGAAGGTATAAGGAAAGAGGAGGAGGAAAAAACATGCATCTTCATTGGCAATGGTTAATCGTTATATATCTCTTTTTAGGTGGTTTAGGTGCCGGAGCATACCTCACTTCTTATGCTGCCGGGAGAGGCTGGTTAGGGAACTCACCTGCTTTGCAACGGGCCGGATATTTTATAGCTGCCCCCATCGTGGCCTTTGGTACAGTGCTTTTAGTATTTGACTTGGGTCAGGGACTAAAGAAACCCTGGCTGCTCATCGGCCTTTTAAGTAACTTCTCCTCAGTCATGACCTGGGGCGTATATATTCTTGCCCTCTTCATCTGTGTGGGGTTAGTGGTTGCCTTCTTTGTCTGGAAGAAAAAAGCGATTCCCGGTGCGTTAGAGCATCTCGGAGCACTGCTGGCTTTCTCGACATGTGCTTACACAGGTTTGCTCGTTGCCGTGGTTGAAGCGATTCCTTTCTGGAATACCTATGTTATGCCGGTATTATTCGTTGTTTCTGCCATTTCCACAGGTCTTTCCATTACGGTCCTGGTCGGCAATATCATTGATAAGGGCGTACATGCCGATGAGTACAAGATTTCCAAGCTTCACTTCTGCCTTGTCAGCGTTGAGATCATCCTCGTCGCCTTTATCTTCAGCGTGGCCAATGCCGGTGGCGGGGTGAAAGCCGCTTCTGCCGCTCAAGCCATTTCCGGCGGGCTGGCGCTTTGGTTCTGGCTGTTCCTTGTGGTACTGGGACTGGTGGTGCCTCTGCTGATCTCAGCTTTCGCAGTGAGAAAACTTGGCAGGTCCGCTCATACCGGTCATGCTCTGCATGCGGCAGCTGGAAGCGGCAACACCGTGGCCTTAGAGCAAGGGCAAGGCTTGGCCAATGTGCTCCTGCTCAGTGATGCTTTGGTTGTTCTGGGGGGATTTGTGCTGCGCTATGTGGTCATCTTTGCAGCACTGCCTATTTGGAACGGTACTTTAATGTAGTTTAGAATTCATAGATTGGGAATAGAATAGGGAGGCAAAGCTCGCAATGCCGGTGATCAGGGTTGAAGAGCTTTGCCTCCTTTTTTGACACTTTATGTACTTTTTGTAACTTAATGGGGGAGATCTTAATAAATCCTTTTTCAACCCTTAACAAACCCTTACAGAATCCTATGGAAACCCTAAATGAATCGTGATTTTTCTGTGAAACAAACTTTCATCCTAGGCTAACCTGAGAATATATAGTAAAATAATACATAAAATAATCCTTTGAATAATTCCATAATTTATACTGGAGGTTATTATGAGCAATAGGTCTGACGGATTGATTGAAAAAATTTGGGACATCTTCAGCTCAATGAAAACAGGGTTGGTATTACTCGGAATCGTTGCACTGGTTTCAGGGATAGGAACTCTGGTACCACAGGAATCCCTCGATCCCGAAGGAGCACATGCAGTTGCTGAGATTTGGAGAACTTTAGGATTTACCCATATCTATTCTTCACCTTTGTTTCAATTCTTATTAGGTCTACTCTGTATTAATCTCATTGTGTGTAGTGTACAGCGTTTTGGGGGAATCTATAAGTTGACATTTAATCCCGAGGCTCCCCGGGATAAGTCCAGTCTGCCTCAGAAGATTAGCGCCAAACTATCTGGGCAGACTGAAGATGTCCTAAAACAAAGAACTCAGGAAGTTCTTAAGAAGAAGGGGTTTCGCCTTACCGAAGCGGCAGGCGAAGGTCAATGGAGTTTTACAGCACAGAAGCGGCGCATGGGCAGTTGGGGCTCCTTCATCACTCATCTTGCTTTTGTCATCTTAATCCTTGGTGCTCTGATCGGGTCCCTCTCCGGCTTTAAAGGGTATATGATGGCCGGTGAAGGAAGCGTGGTTCCCATTCAGGAGATTGACCTCTATAAAGGCCAGGTAAAAGAAAACTTTATGGTTAAGATCAATTCGGTGGAAGATAGGATTCTGCCCAGCGGAGAGAGGGATAACTGGTATACCGATCTTAGTATCATTGAATCAGGTACAGAGGTTCACCGCCAATCCATTTCTGTGAATCATCCCTTGACCTATAAGGGTGTAACCTTCTACCAATCCAGCTATGCGCCGGGAGCCCAATTTACTGTGGAAATGGGCGATAAGACCTTTCCGGTAGCACTCCAGAATGGGTATGGTTATTTTAATGCACCGGGAACCAATCTTTACTTTGTGCTGGCGGCCATGAAAACAAGCCCCCAAGAGTCCGTGATCCTTTATCAGGTTTTTGATGAGCAGAGGCAGTTGGATATGGGGCAGCTCACACCGGGAGAATCCAAGAACATCCAGGATGCTTATACCATAACCTTTGATAAAGCGATAGCATTCACAGGATTACAGATTAAAGCAGATCCCGGAGTAGGGATTGTCTGGCTGGGAAGCGGCCTTTTAATGGTGGGATTGCTTTTATCCTTCTACTGGCGGCCTGTTCGGATAGCAGGTGTTTTGGAGGCTAATCATGAGACCCAGGAGGCAACCTTGACTTTGGGAGCTTACACCGGAAAGCTGAGCATGGGAGTCAAAGAAGAGTTCGACCGCATTGTTGCTGAAGTAGAAGGAATATCATAATTTTGTGTAAAGGAGTCGATATCGTTGGGCGGATCCATGGAAAATTTCGAAGTCATTTTATTTTATATCATGGTTGGAGCTTACATAGGAAGCACCGTCTTCTATTGGATCGGGATGGCTGCTAAAAAAGACGTCGTTACCCACCTGGGTACATTCGCTGCCATCATCGGACTGATAGCCAATACAGCGGCCATCGCTTTGCGCTGGGTGATTACGCAGCGGCCGCCATTAACCAATGGTTATGAATTTATTCTTACCTTCTGTTGGGGAATTGTCATTATTTATATCTTTGCGGAGTTCCGCTATAAGATTAAAGCTCTGGGCAGCTTTGTCATGCCTGTAACCTTCATATTGCTTATGTTTATTATCATGAAAATGGGCCCTTCGGAAAGAGTGGCTGGAGCTATCCCACCGGCTTTGAAAAGCCAGTGGTTGACCTTCCATGTGTTCACTGCTATGCTGGCCTATGGAGCCTTTGCTATTTCCTGCGGTTTGGGAATCATGTATCTGCTTAAAACCGGCGCCGGTTCCCATGAAAAGCATGAAAAAGAAACCTGGCTCAACCGTTTCCCCCCTGAAAATGTTCTGGATGAACTGGCTTATAAGATGATTGGCTTTGCCTTCCCGATGTTGACCCTGTGTATCGTTACCGGCGCTATTTGGGCTAACTATGCCTGGGGCACCTACTGGTCCTGGGACCCCAAAGAAACCTGGTCCCTGATCACTTGGATTATCTACGCTGCCTACCTCCATGCCCGTTTGATGTATGGCTGGAAAGGAAAACGGGCGGCTTGGATGGCCATCATTGGTTTTGCAGCCGTGTTGTTTACATTCTTTGGGGTGAATTACCTGCTTCCAGGGTTGCATTCTTACGCCTAAAGAAGAGCTTGTTCATAAAAACACTTAATCATCCCATAAGAAATTGCTTGTTTTTTAGTTGGGATTTTCGTTGTAAGATGTGATTAGAATGATTTAAATTTTAAGGGTTCTAAAAAAGAAGCGGGGGGCTGTACGTGTCACATTATTACCCCATCTATGTTGAGTTGCAGAATAAGCCGGTTTTAGTCGTGGGCGGAGGAACAGTCGCTTTGCGCAAGGTGAAGACCCTGCTGGAGCATGGTGCTGTCGTTCGTATCGTCTCACCCGAGCTTCACCCTGAATTGGTGGAGCTGGTGGATGATGAACGATGTCTGTGGAAGAAAAAGGAGTATTCTGCCGATGATCTGCAGGATGAGGTGCTGGTATTTTCCTGTACGGAAATCGAGGAGGTTAACAGCGCCGCTGCCGGAGACGCTCAAAAATCCATGCGCCTGATCAATGTGGTGGATGATCCGGAGAAATGTACGTTTATTGTACCCTCTATATTAGAACGGGGAGATTTAAGCATTGCCGTCTCTACGGGAGGGAGCAGCCCCATTGTCGCCCGGCAGATTCGGGCCGAGCTGGCAGAACACTATGGGGAGGCCTACGAGGATTACCTGACTTTGCTGGGAAGCTGGCGTAAGGACGTTAAAGCCCGGCTGACAGCGGAGCAGAAGGAAAAGTTTTGGAATCGCGCTACGGATGGAGAGATGCTTGAGCTTATAAAAAACGGTCGGCTGGACGACGCGAAGGGAGTAATGCAGAAGTGTTTCCAATCACTATTGGGTTGAACCATAAAACGGCTCCAGTAGAGATTCGCGAGAAGGTCAGCTTTCATCCTTCGGAGATCAATAAAGCCTTAATGGAATTGAATGAACTATCCGCCTTAAACGGGATAGTGTTGTTAAGCACCTGCAATCGTTTGGAGATCTATGCCGCCACTCCAGAAGTGGAACTGGGAGTCAGTGTGATTAAGAAATTTCTGGCCCGGCATGGGAAGCTTCGCGAAGAAGATATTAATCAATATCTTTATGTCCATACTCTTTATGATTCCGTACGCCATCTTTTCCGTGTCGTCGCCGGCCTGGACTCCATGGTGATGGGTGAAACTCAAATCCTGGGCCAGGTAGCGGAGGCCTACGAAAAATCATCACAGCTTAATCTAAGCAATAAAATTATTCATGCCATTTTTCAAAATGCCTTGGCAGTGGGAAAAAGGGTCCGCTCCGAGACACAAATTGACCAGCATCCCACCTCGGTTTCTTACACAGCGGTAGAGTTGGCCAAGCAAACCTTTGGCGATGTGCAAGGCAAGAGTATTTTGATTTTAGGGGCAGGGGAGATGAGCGCTCTGACGGCCAAGCATTTGGTGGCCAGCGGAGCGGATACTGTATTGGTGTCCAACCGTTCTATGCAGCGCGCTCAAGCCTTGGCAGAGGAATTCTCAGGAAGAGCCATTCCTTATGAAGAATTGGATACGGCCTTGGCCGAAGCCGATATCGTTATTTCGGCAACGGCTGCCGCTCATTTTGTCATCAAGCCGGAGCGCATGAGGCGGGTTATGGAACAGCGCCGGCAGCGGGCTTTATTGCTGATCGATATCGCCGTACCCCGGGATATTCATCCCAATGTGGGAGAATTAGAAGGTGTGACTTTGTTTGACATCGATGACTTGCGGGGAGTAGTGGACTCCCATCAAAAAGCCCGGGAGGAAGCAGCCCTGCAGGCTGGGAGGATTCTCGAAGAAGAGATGGGACGCTTTGTGAAGTGGCATAATTCTTTGTATGTAGTTCCCACCATCGTTGCTTTGCAGCGTCGTGGGGAGGAGGTCCGGGAGATTATGCTGAAAAGCGCCTTGAATAAACTGGGTCCTATCGATGAGAAACAGGAGAAGATTATCCGGTCCATGGCCAACTCCATCGTAACTCATCTTCTGCATGCTCCTATTGCCAATTTGAAGGAAGCAGCCAATACCAGCCAAGGTCATCTTTATACGGAAATACTTCAGAATTTATTTGACTTGGATGGTAATGAGCTTTCACCTCATGCGGGGTGGAGTGTTCATCATGCCGCCAGTCATCATTCCAACCAAGGTTAAGGGGGAGCACATGGGAAGCGTTAAAATAGGTACACGGGATAGTCAGCTGGCCCTTTGGCAAGCCGAATGGGTGAAAAGGAAACTGGAAGAGTATTACCCGGAAAGAGAGTTTGTCCTGGTCCCCATGAAAACAAAGGGAGATAAGATTCTTGATGTCCCCCTTGCTAAAATCGGCGACAAGGGTCTTTTTACAAAAGAGTTGGAAGTTGGTCTTCTCAATGGGGAGATTGATTGTGCTGTTCATAGCCTCAAGGATCTGCCTACGGTCTTGCCCCCAGGATTGGAAATCGCCGCTTTTTGCGAGAGAGAAGAGCCGCGGGATGTTTTTTTAAGTAAAGACGGCACGCCTTTAGGGTCATTACCGGCCGGCTCAATCATCGGCACCAGCAGTTTAAGGCGCAAAGCCCAGCTGCAGAATTATCGCTCCGATCTGTCTTTTGCGGATTTGCGCGGCAATCTCCAGACCCGTTGGCGGAAGCTCCAGGAGTCCGATATGGCAGGTATCGTTCTGGCAGCGGCCGGTGTGAAACGCTTAGGCTGGGAAGACCGGATCACCGAATACATCTCTGAAGAGATTATGCTTTCAGCAGTAGGCCAAGGAGCCATTGCTGTGGAGATTGCTGCCCAACGGGCTGATGTCAGGGAAATGCTTGACTTGCTGAACCATGGGGATACGGAAAGAGCCGTCAAAGCAGAACGGGCTCTCCTCTACCGCTTGGAAGGGGGCTGTCAGATTCCCATCGGAGCCTGGGCTGTGACAGAGCAGCAACAGATTGTTCTGAAGGGAATGGTCGCTTCCTTGGACGGTCAACGCATCCTGAAGGTCACTCTGTCGGGAGAGCATCCTGAAGAACTGGGCAGGCAAGCTGCCGATCTGCTGATTGCTCAAGGAGCCCTGGAGATCCTGCAGGAGATTCGTACACCCTTAGAAAAGTAAGTTGTTATGCTCATAATACGCTACAGCAAGCAAGGAGTGTTCTGATTTGGACAAAGGATATGTATATTTGGTCGGTGCCGGGCCAGGGGATCCGAAACTCATTACAGTTAAGGGCGCGGAGTGCATTGCCAAGGCCGATGTGCTGATCTACGATCGCCTGGCTTCACGCCGTCTCCTGACCTTAGCCCGTCCCGATTGTGAACTTATTTATGTAGGGAAATCCCCGGACCGGCACACCCTGCGCCAGGAAGAGATCAACGCTCTTCTGGTTCAGAAAGGCCTGGAGGGTAAAATAGTGACGCGTTTAAAGGGGGGGGACCCTTTTGTTTTTGGACGCGGTGGGGAAGAAGCAGAGGATCTGCTTCAGGCAGGGATTCCCTTTGATATTGTTCCCGGTGTTACCTCAGCGATTTCCGTACCTGCTTATGCAGGTATCCCGGTGACTCATCGTGATTTAACCTCTTCTTTTGCTGTCATAACCGGTCATGAAGACCCCACTAAAAACAGCTCGGCTTTGGCTTGGGAACATTTAGCCACGGCTCACGGGACTTTAATCTTTTTGATGGGCATGGAAAATCTGTCCTTGATCGCCACTAAACTTATGGAAAATGGCCGTTCACCGTCAACCCCTGTGGGAATTATCCAATGGGGGACCCGGCCGGAACAAAGGGTGCTGGTCGGTGAACTTCAAAATATTGCTCAATTGGTAAAGGAAGAAGGCTTTACCAACCCCTCGATCATCATCGTGGGAGAGGTTGTTCAACTAAGGGAGAAACTGCAATGGTTCGAAAAGAGACCTCTCTTCGGTCAGCGGATCATTGTGACCCGGGCCAGGCATCAAGCCAGCGCCTTGTCTCAAGGCATTGAAGATCTGGGCGGAGAACCCTGGGAGTTTCCGGCGATTGAAATCGTACCCCCCAGGGACCCTCAGCCCCTGATTCAGGCCATCAAGAACCTGAAGCGGTTTGAATGGCTGATCTTTACCAGTGTCAACGGCGTGGAGGAATTCTTTAAAGTTCTCATGGAGCAGGGCAGGGACGTTCGTGATCTGGCCGGTATGGATGTGGTCGCTATCGGTCCGGCCACCAGAGATGCTTTGGAGAAGCGCTGCCTGAAGGTCTCTTTTGTTCCTGAAGAATATCGTGCTGAAAAAATCATCGAAGGGCTGGCCAGCCGGGTTCTGCCCGGTCAAAGTGTGCTCCTGGCCCGGGCCGAAGAAGCCCGGGATATTCTGCCCGAATCCCTGAAAGCTTTAGGGGCGGATGTCTGGGATGTTCCCACCTATCGTACAGTTTTGGGGAATGCCAACAAGGAGGAATTGATGAAGTTGCTGGAGGAGAAAGCTGTAGCGGCTGTTACCTTTACCAGTTCCTCCACAGTACGCAATTTCCTGCAATTAATTGATGGCAGGCAAAGCCTTTTGGATGGAGTTAAACTCTATTCTATCGGTCCCATTACCAGCAAAACAGCTCAGGAATTTGGGTTGAGCATTTACCGGGAAGCAAAGCAGTATACTATTAAGGGGCTGCTTGAGACTCTGGCAAGGGGGAACGAGGAATGATCAGTTTAACAAAATTGCTTTTTAATACAGAGTACTTCGGTGATTCGCTGCGCTACAGCAAAGGGTCAAAAGGGTCTATGCACGGAACCACTTCCGGATCAGGTCCGGTGGTGGTCTGGAACTCGACCCGGACCTGCAATTTGCAATGCGCCCACTGTTATATGGAATCCGATGCCCAAAAGTATCAAGGTGAATTGACCACAGAAGAGGCCAAACGCTTTATTGATGATTTGGCCGATTTTAAAGTGCCGGTGCTGCTTTTCTCAGGGGGGGAACCCTTGATTCGCCCGGATTTTTTTGAACTGGCTGAATATGCCGCCGCCAAAGGGATCCGTCCCACTCTATCCACCAATGGCACCTTGATCACCAGGGAAGTGGCCCAACGCATTAAAAACATTGGCGTAGGCTATGTGGGCATCTCCTTGGATGGCTTGCGGGAGGTTAATGATAAATTCCGCGGCAAGCAAGGGGCTTTCCAAGCGGCCATGGCGGGCATTCAGAACTGTGTCGCCGTAGGCCAGCGGGTAGGGCTGCGCTTTACGATTAATAGCCATAATTATGCGGAGCTGGATAAGATCTTTGACTTTATTGAAGAAGAAAATATCGATCGGGTCTGCTTCTATCACCTGGTCTATTCCGGACGGGGCAATCAAATGATCGCTGAGGATGTCACCCCCGAGCAGTCCAGACAGGCCATGGAGACCATCATCCGGCGGACCATCGACTTTGAAGAACGGGGACTCCGCAAAGAGATTTTAACGGTGGATAACCACTGTGACGGGGTTTATCTTTACCTGCGTACGTTAAAGGATGACCCGGAGAAGGCTCAAAAAATCAAGGAATTGATCAGCATGAACGGAGGCAACCGCTCCGGGATCGCTTTCGGGGAAGTAGACCCTCTGGGCTATGTGCATCCGGATCAATTTACTCAACATATCACCTTCGGCAATGTGCGGGAACGGAAATTCGGAGAGATCTGGACGGATCTGAACCATCCTATCCTGGCTGGGTTAAAGGATCGCAAACCCCTTCTCAAAGGCCGTTGCGCCCGCTGTCAGTACTTAAATAACTGTAACGGCAATTTCCGCACCCGTGCGGAAGCTGTCACCGGAGATTTCTGGGAATCCGATCCAGCCTGCTACTTGACCGATGAAGAGATCGGTATAGTGTAGGGAAATGGAGGAGGAATGAACAAATGCCAATGATTAGACGCCCCAGGAGATTAAGAAGCAGTGCAGCCATCCGCAGAATGGTCCGGGAACATCATGTCCGGATTGAGGATTTGATTTACCCGATGTTTGTCACGTTTGGGGAGAAGAAAAAGATCCCCGTTTCCTCCATGCCCGGAGTGTATAATTACTCCTTGGATGAGTATATAGTGGCTCTAAAGGATGTGGTGGAGGCGGGAATTCCGGCTGTCTTGCTCTTTGGTCTGCCCGAGTCCAAAGATGCAGCAGGGACCGGGGCCTATGACCAGCACGGTATCATCCAGGAAGCTGTTCGTCTGACCAAGAAACATTATCCGGACCTTTATGTGATCACCGATGTCTGCCTCTGTGAATACACGGATCATGGACATTGCGGAGTGATCCAGGATGGCCGGGTGCTCAATGATCCTACCCTGAAATTGCTGGCTCAGACAGCGGTTTCTCATGCTGAAGCCGGGGCGGATATGGTAGCGCCTTCAGATATGATGGACGGCAGGGTGGGAGCGATCCGGGAAGCTTTGGACGAAGCCGGCTATACGGATATTCCGATTATGTCCTATGCGGCCAAATTCGCTTCTGCCTTCTATGGACCCTTTCGTGAGGCGGCCGGTTCGGCCCCTCAATTCGGAGATCGCCGCACTTATCAAATGGACCCTCCTAACGGCAATGAAGCCATGATCGAGACGGCCCTCGATGTCGAGGAAGGGGCGGATATGCTCATCGTCAAGCCGGCCCTGGCCTATGGAGATATCACCTATCGGACCAAAGAGCAGTTCGGGCTGCCCATCGTCGCCTATAATGTCAGCGGTGAGTATGCCATGGTTAAAGCAGCCGCTGAGAAAGGCTGGATTGATGAAAAACGTGTGGTCATGGAGAGTCTGGTCAGCATGAAACGAGCGGGAGCCGATCTGATTATTACTTATCATGCCTTGGATGCCGCACGCTGGATAAAGGAGGAACAATCATGATTGTATCCTGGAATACCACCAATGCCTGCAATATGTATTGCGATCATTGCTACCGGGACGCCGGCTGCCAAGCCGAAGAAGAGCTGAACACTGCCGAAGCCAAAACCCTGCTGGAGCAGATTGCCAGGGCCGGCTTTAAAATTATGATCTTCAGCGGCGGGGAGCCTCTCCTGCGCCCGGATATCGTGGAATTGGTGGCTTATGCCACTTCCCTGGGCCTGCGCCCGGTTTTCGGCACCAATGGGACCTTGATTACCGTAGAAATGGCCCGCCGCCTGAAAGAAGCAGGGGCTATGGGTATGGGCATTTCCTTGGACTCTCTGCATATTGACAAGCATAATCAGTTCCGCAAGTATCCCCGAGCCTGGGAAGAGGCTGTGCAAGGGATGCGCAATTGCCGGGAAGTCGGCCTGCCTTTTCAGATTCATACCACGGTCATGGATTGGAACCGGGATGAGCTGGAAGCCATTACGGATTTTGCCGTAGCGGAAGGGGCGGTAGCCCATCATTTCTTTTTCCTGGTTCCCACAGGGCGGGCCGTATCCATTGAAGAAGAGTCCCTGCGGGCTGAGGAATATGAAGATGCTTTAACCCGCATCATGAAGAAACAACAAGAAGTCGATATAGAGCTTAAACCAACCTGCGCTCCCCAGTTTATGCGGATTGCCAAAGAGATGGGGGTGAAGACCCGTTTTGGGCGGGGCTGCCTGGCCGGTACTTCTTACTGCATTATCAGCCCCAAAGGACAGGTACAGCCTTGTGCCTACCTCAATATCCCTTTAGGTGATGTCCGGGAGACACCCTTTGATGAGCTGTGGAAGACCCACCCGGTCTTAAATGAATTGCGCACTTTGGATTATAAAGGGGGCTGCGGCAGTTGCGGTTATAAAACCATCTGCGGTGGCTGCCGGGCCCGGGCTGCTTATTATGAAGAAGGAGACTTTATGGCAGAGGAGCCCTGGTGCCTTTATCACGGGCGTAAGGGGGGTAAATAATGGATGCTCTCGATCGGGCTCTGCTGAATATCGTGCAGACGGATTTTCCCATCACCTCCCGCCCCTATGAGACCTTAGCAGGTCTTACCGGGACCACGGAGGAGGAAGCCTGGCAAAGGATACAGCGCTTTCGCCAAGAGGGTGTGATCCGGCGCTTAGGGGGAGTCTTCGATTCCCATCGTTTGGGCTATAAAAGCACCTTGTGTGCGGCCAGAGTGCCCGAAGATAAGATTCAGATCCTGGCCGATCTGCTGATGGAACTTCCCGGCGTGACTCATAATTATCTGCGCAGCCATGACTATAATATTTGGTTTACCCTGATTGCCTCTTCCCAGAAGGAAGTGGAAAAAATCCTGACCACGATCAAAGGGCTCATCGGCACCGATGAGGTGTACTCTTTGCCCGCTCTCCGCTTGTTTAAAATCAGTGTGGATTTTGATTTTAATACGGAAGAACAGGCCGGAGAACAGCGCCATAGCGAAGAATGTGAGTGTACAGCCAATCCGCGGGGGTCCCAAAAGCTGGAGCCCTACCCGGTGGACGACATGGATAAATTGCTCATACGGGAACTGCAGGGGAATATCCCGGAGTCCCTGACTCCCTATGCCGAGATTGCCGCCAAGCTGATGTGGCAGGAGGAGAAGGTCCTCAGACAGACCCGGGCTTTGGTTGACAACCAGGTGATTCGGCGCTTCGGAGCGGTTCTCCGCCACCAGAAAGCCGGATTTACCGCTAATGCCATGGGTGTTTGGCAGGTCCCCGAGGCCGAAGCTGAAGCCATCGGCAAAGTCATGGCCTCCTTCCGGGAAGTGAGCCATTGTTATCAAAGGCCTACGCTGAAAGATTGGCCATATAATCTCTTTACCATGATTCATGGCCGTTCCGAAGAGGAGTGCGGCGAGGTGATGGCCAGGATCGCCCAAGCGACAGGAATCAAAGATTATGCCATGCTCTTCAGTATCAAGGAGTTAAAAAAGAGCAGTATGCAATACTATAGGGAAGAAGACGATTAGGAGGGTTTAATCTTGGGGTTTCAGGATCAACGAAGTAAAGAAGCTTTTGCCCGGGCCAATGGCGTCCTTCCCGGCGGAGTCAACTCTCCGGTAAGGGCTTTTAAATCCGTAGGGCGGGAGCCCATATTTATCGCCAAAGGACAGGGGGCAAGACTATGGGATATTGACGGCAATTCCTATCTGGATTACGTTTTGTCCTGGGGACCGCTGATTCTTGGTCATGCCCACCCGGTGGTGGTGGGGGCCATTAAAGCGGCCGCGGAGCGGGGAACCAGCTATGGAGCACCCACTGAGATTGAAACGGAATGCGCTGAAGAAGTGATTAAAGCCTTCCCCTCCATGGAAATGGTCCGCATGGTCAGCTCCGGAACCGAGGCCACCATGAGCGCCTTGCGCTTAGCCCGGGGAGTGACAGGCCGCAACAAAATTATTAAGTTTGAAGGGTGCTATCACGGTCATGGTGATTCCTTGCTGATCAAAGCGGGCAGCGGGGCTTTGACCTTTGGCGTCCCCACCTCTCCGGGTGTACCCTCTTCAGTAGCTTCACAAACTATTGTAGCTCAATATAACGACCTGGAAGGTTTAAAAGAGATTTTTAAGGAATGCGGGGAAGACATTGCCGCAGTGATCCTGGAGCCGGTGACCGGGAATATGGGCGTTGTTTTACCTCAACCCGGGTTTTTGGCGGGCTTGCGGACCCTGACTCAGGACTATGGCAGCCTGCTGATCTTTGATGAAGTGATGACAGGCTTCCGGGTGAGTTATGGAGGGGCACAGGGCCGCTATCAAATCGATCCGGATTTGACCTGCCTGGGTAAAGTGATTGGGGGGGGGCTGCCTGTGGCAGCCTATGGCGGCAAAAGGAAGTACATGGAGCAGGTAGCTCCCAGCGGGCCAATTTATCAAGCCGGCACCTTATCCGGTAATCCTTTGGCCATGGCGGCGGGGCTGGCCACTTTAAAGCTCTTGCAGCAGGAGGGGGTCTATGAGGGACTGGAGAAGAAAACCGCCCGTTTAGCTGAGGGCTTGCAGTCCATCGCTCAGGAATTAGGGTTCCCCATCTGGGTCAATTCCGTGGGAGCTATGTTCTCCGCCTTCTTTACCGATCAACCTGTAATTGACTTTAAAAGCGCCTGCTCTTCCGATGTGGAGCGTTTTGGTTCCTTCTTCAGAGGCATGCTGGAGCGGGGGATCTACTTAGCGCCCAGCCAATATGAAGCGGTATTCCTTTCTGCCGCCCATACGGATGCAGATATTGACTATACCTTGGAACAGGCCAGGGATGTCCTTAAATCCTTGGGCTAAATTGTTGAGAAAGGATTAAACGGATGGAAGGTAAGAAAATCATTCGCGCGGTCATATCCATAGGTTTAGTTGTGGCTTTGATTAGCATCATTTTTGTTTCGCAAGGACATGATCCCAATAACCCCCATGCCTCCATTCCCAGAGAAGAGTGGATTAGCGGGGAGAAGGGGCATGGATTTTCGGTTAAGAATAACCAGAATCCCCAAAAGCAATGCTATAGATGTCATGTCAAGCAGGATTTAGGCGGCAAGAGCTATTGCCAATCCTGTCATGACGCATCCGGGGTGGACTATGCTCTGCCTGACTAGTACAGGGCCGCCCAGGGACCCGGCCTTCCTGAACAGCATAATACGATAAGCCCCAAGAAGCCGCCGGTGCAATGACCGGCGGCTTCTTGGGCATGGGCCTGGAAAGAAGTCCAAATGATCCCCATCCCCTGATGAAGACAGTCACAGCTATCTAGAATGTGGAATAATATGGTATATAATTCATCGGCATGGGGGTATTCTATGGATAAGGATGAACGACTTCATTATTTGGACAGTTTGGAAAGACTAAGAGGCTCAAAGGTTTTAGTTTACTTTGCCTATACACCCCTCGATGATAGCATTCTCGTGCCCCTCTACGAACAACTCAAAGCAATCGGGCATACAGAGAAAATTGATTTACTCCTGCACAGTTATGGCGGAGCGGTAGACACCCCCTATAAGGTTGTCATGCTGATTCGTGAGTTCTGCAACGAATTCGGCGTTATCGTCCCTTTTGTAGCCAAATCTGCGGCATCTATGCTGGTTCTGGGAGCAGATGAAGTTGTTATGGGACCCATCTCTGAGCTGGGGCCCATTGATCCCCTGATTAAGCACCCTATTTACAAGGAGTTATGGGTTCCCGTCCAAGCTATTCGCTATTGTATCGATTATCTTCAGCGTTCTATCGAATCCAATCCCAATCCGGAGCTGGTAACCGGCATCATCACGCCTATGATCAATAAACTGGACCCCTGGTTGATTGGAGATTACGAAAAAGCTTTAAAAGCATCTCACCAATATGCTGAAGCCCTCTTATCCCGTTATATGTTAAAAGATAACCCCGAACTTGTTCCTGTAGTCACCCGGGCTTTGACAGAGGGCTATTTTTCTCATGGCTATCCAATCGGGCGCCAGGAAGCCAAAGAGCTGGGTTTGCGGGTAACAGAGGCCGAGGATGAGCTTTGGGATGTGATTTGGAGCTTGTACCGGGGCTACGAGGAACTTTTCAGCACTTGCGATAGTGGAGATAGAGTCTGAATTCAGGCTCTTTTTCTCATCTACTTAAATAGCCAATAAAATCAATATACCCAATAAAATCATATTGAAAAAATGGACATAATCCTGTAGGATAAGGGATGTAAAGGGAATGCAATATTATTCACGTTTTATTGGTTTATTAAAATTATTGCTATGTAGACTAGACTATGGAGGTGTATGACATGTTAGCAACATTTGGTATGGTAACCCCAACTGTAATGATCATTGTATTAATCATTGCATTGGTTATTTTTGGGCCCGGAAAACTACCTGAGCTGGGCAAGGCTTTGGGACGAGGAATCTCTGAATTTAAATCGGCAACCAATGGCGAAGAGGAAGAAAAGAAAGAAGTTGAAAGCAAAGAAGTTTAACCCCAGGGTAACTGTAATGCTCTTTCTTTTCTAAGTACTGTAAATTGATGGAACGAATAGACAGGAAGCAGGCATAACCAGCTGTAAGTGGGTGCCTGCTTTTTTCTTTTCAATAAAAAGAACATGCCGCACTCTATCTACGATAAAGATCTGCGACACGTCCTTAACTTTTTTGCAAAATATTTAAGCTAATACAGCGCTATTGCTAGTCACCATCCATTTTTAACACCTCTTCAATCAGATACTTGACTTTATTATATATCCTTTAGTATGGACAAGCAAATTGTGAGTTATACATTTTTATACATAATATGTATTTGGATTAAAAAGGTGAGAATCAGGTGAATTCCCAACTTATCCGATAGTAATACAATAGGCTGGGGTTATCAATGACCCATTCATACACATCATTATTACCAATGATTTTACAATGTATTATTTGTGGCTGGGATAAATTAATTTGCGCAAAACTATCGGCATAAACGCATCGCTTGACACCTTTCACCATGTCGTTAGGGACACAAAGCCTTAGTATGATTCTTTCCGTTGGGTTTCTTACTAAATGTCCGATCATGGGCTGCATTATTTTTGATGAATCGCCTAGTTCATATTTCAACTTAAACGTGGTAGGCTGGTTTTTCTCCAAGGGTACATCAAAGATGATTTTGGCCGTAGTTAACGGGCTGGCATCCTTGCATAGCTCTACTTTATGATTATGGGCCGATTCAAGAATTGGTGAACTGATATAATCACCTGTCCAGTTATGAGAACGTTTCATCTCACTTATTTCTTTTAAAGCATATATATTATAATTTGAAGAATAGGCGATATTTTCCCGGGTTTTAAAGTGCAATTCTGTTTCGATTTCTTTATAGATATAATCCATTGAAAGTGAAGGGAATCTAGGTTTGAATTTATTGGAGTTATTCCTATAGAACTGTATGGATCCTACCAACATTGCTCCGATAGAAATTCCGGCAACCAAGTACTGCCAAAACAAGACAACTTCACTATGCCATAATGAAATTATATTTGCCGCAATTAATGACCAAAGACTAATCAGGATAACCCAGATAATAGATGCGGATAAACTAGATACGATGCCCACCTTGTATTCCACAGTAAACTTTTTATCTAGTTTCATTTTATTCCCTCGCGATAATTCCATTTTTTCCCTAATGACTATAATTCGGCATAGGGCAGATAATTCCTTCTTGAGATAGGAGAATTATTGCACAAAGATGGGGTTAGGGAAGGGAGTACTGGTTACACTAGGACTAGGGTAGAAATTGAAGTCAATAAGGAAGTGTATTTGTGGATATTGCCAAAGAAGTTTCTAAACCTCAATTGATTTATTCTTTTGTCAAAACCATATTTCCAGCGGTAAAGGCTCAGCTGGGTTTCTGGGCAGAGAAAGCGGGGCGTTGTCCTGACCGGGTGCTTGGGGAGCAAGCCCTGGCCAGTATAGCCCATAAGGAATTTCATTGTTTAGGGGGCAGCATTTATTCTCTGTATCCCGGGGCCAGGGTTGCCGAGGTGATTGAGTTTGTGGTGGCCTATCAGACCATCAGCGATTACCTGGATAATCTGGTGGATGCCCTGGAAATTCAGGATGAACAGGCTTTTCGCCAGCTTCATCTGGCCATGACTGAAGCTCTGGATACGGATGTCCAGTGTTCCGATTATTATGCTTATTATCCTCACCGTGAAGACGGAGGTTATTTGGTCGAACTGGTGCAGACCTGTAGGAGGAGGGTGCAAAAATTGCCTTCTTATGAAGTCGTTCGGCCCTACATGATGGAACTGGCTGAGCTTTACTCCTTGCTTCAAGTCACCAAACATTTGCATCCGGCTGAGCGTGAACAAAAGATGTTAGGCTGGTTAGAGCAGGTCATTCCCGGATATCCGGGACTATCCGCCTGGGAGCTGGCAGCTGCCACAGGATCAACCCTGGGGACGTTCTGCCTTTTTGCTATGGCTTATGATTCCCAGCTGACGGACACAGAAGCAAAAAAAGTCAGGGATGCCTATTTCCCCTGGATTACAGGCTTGCATATTCTTTTGGACTATTTTATCGATCTTGAAGAAGATAGAAAGACCAACCAATTAAATTTTGTCGAGTACTATTCTTCAAAAAAAGAGCAGCAGGAGCGGCTGCTGCTCTTTGTGGAGACGGCTCTCAGTCAGGCAAGATCTTTGCGCTACCCTGATTTCCATGAAGCTATTATCAGGGGGTTACTGGCCATGTACCTATCCGACCAAAAAGGAAAATCCAGAGAATGCGGTCAAGTGACCGCGGAGCTGATAAGGGCAGGGGGCAGGCCTGTTAAGGTGCTGTTTTGGATATGTCTTCAGTTAAGAAAAAAAGGCAAGCTATAGCTGCCTCTATGCTTGACGATAAAGGATAGTCTGGGTGAGTTCGCTCAGGAAGGTTTTGGAGGGCGAAGGGGGAAGGGAGCTCAAGGCCTGAACGGCGGTTTCAGCGCAATGGAGGGCGGTGTTAAAAGCTTCATTGAGGGCCCCCGAGGAAATAAGGGCCTGAATAATTCTCTGAACATTCGCCGGGGATAAATCCCGGGCTTGCAGCATGTCTCTTGCCCAAGGTCCGTAGAGGGGCTTATCTAAAAGATAGATGACGGGTAAAGTGATGTAACCGTTGACTAGATCGGCGGCTGCGGGTTTACCTGTTACCTGGGGATTGCCAGTGAAGTCCAGAATGTCATCAATAATCTGATAGGCATACCCCAGATTCATGCCATACTGGCCAAGGGCTTCGACGGCCTTCTGGTTTGCTCCCGCACTGGCCGCACCGGAGCAGCAGCAGCTTGCTAAAAGAATTCCTGTTTTCTGGGCAATGCGCTGGAAGTATTGGCTGGGTTCAACAGCTAAGTCACAGCGTTGCTCAGCCTGTTGTACTTCACCGTCACACATGGATTGAATGGCGTCCACCAGGTAGGACATACTCGTAAGGAGATGTTTATTGGCTAAAATACGAAAGGCCTCGGCAAACACATAGTCCCCGGCTAAAACGGCCACCTGATTCCCCCGTTGCGAGTTGATCGTGGGTATGCCCCGCCGCCGGTCCGAATGATCGATGACATCATCATGTATCAGGGAAGCCATGTGAATTAATTCTGCGGCCACCGCCGCATCAAGTGCCGCCGAGTTGAGAGGGCCAAAACACTGGGCGCTTTGTAAGGTCAGCAGGGGCCTTAACCGCTTCCCACCTGAGTCAAGGAGCAGGAGACAAGAATCTTTGATAGTGTCCCCAGCTCTCAGAAAAGATTCCCGAAGCCGCTCTTCGACAACGAGCAATTCGGGAAAAGAGATAGCGGAGTTTGCGGATTTTATGGTTACAGAAGCCATATCCGGAGAAGCCATGAAATCAGTCCTTTACACTAACCTTTTCCTTAGTATTCCATGTTGATGAAAAAGGATACCTTAAAGGATTGGGATCTTGAACGTGCTCTCCTTCTAGGCTATACTGGAGAAAGCAAAAAGGATGGGTGCTTGCGGAAAGAGTTGTTAAGGAGGAAACGGTGATGTTACAAGGAAAAACCGCTTTAATCACAGGAGGGGCGACAGGAATTGGCCGCGCCATTGCTTTAAAGCTTGCCCAAGAGGGTGTTAATATTGCTGTCAATTATTCCCGCTCTCGGGAAGATGCTGAACAAACCTCTCAGGAAATCGAAAAACTCAAGGTAGCCTGCAGGATATACCAAGCCAATGTGGCAAAGGATCAAGAGGTTCGGGAAATGATCGGTGCAGTGGTCCGGGATTTTGGACAATTGGATATTCTTGTCAATAGTGCAGGGATGACTCATTTTGTTGAGCATGCCGATCTTGAAGGCATGAAAGATGAGTATTGGGACGAGATTTTCAGTGTCAATGTCAAAGGCCTTTTCAATACCTGCCGTGCCGCGGCCGAAGCCCTCAAGAAGCAAAAAGGCTGTATCGTTAATATTACTTCTATCGCCGGTCTGACCGGATTGGGGAGTTCTATCGCCTATAGTGCTTCCAAAGCCGCTGCGATCAGTGTTAATAAATCCTTGGCCCGGGTTCTGGCTCCCGATGTCCGGGTTAATTCGGTGGCCCCAGGGGTAGTGTTAACCCGCTGGGTCAGCGGCCAAGAGGAACATATCACCCGCATGGCTGAGGGAACCCCTTTACAGAAGGTGTGTACTCCGGAAGATGTGGCTGAAGTCGCCTATGCTTTAATCGCCCATGCCGGATTTGTCACAGGTCAAACCTGGGTCGTAGACGGGGGCAATTTTATCTGATCATCAAGTTTTGCTTAGGTTTTCAGGTTTAGGGAGAGGATGATATGTTCAAGAGAAGAGCATATATCCTCTTTTTTTGAAAAAGCCGGGCCGCGGCTTTAGTCCTTGAAGGGTAAGGATTCCAACATGCCCAAGGCTTTGGTGCAGTATTCCAGAATTTCACGGCGGCGGACAATCCCGATAAAGATTTTTTGATCATCCACCACCGGGATAAAGTTCTGCTCAACAGCCCGGGAGATCAGGTCTTCCATGCGGGAGCTGATGGAAACCGGATAGTTTTGAATATGCTGTTCGATCTCTGTCAGCCGGATGCTATGGGTGTTTTGAAAGTTGAGGCCGGGAGTATTTTTAAGCTTCCACAGAAGATCCCCTTCCGTAATCGTGCCGCGGTAGCAGCCCTGGTCATCAATAAGGGGAATGGCCGAGTAACGGTGGAATTCCATTTTTTCTATAGCCTGACGCATGGTAGAATTGATCTTGAGGTAAATTACATCTTGCTTGGGTATCAGGAAAAAAGCAACATTCATCGTTTTGAACACCTCTCTTTGTTTAACAGAAAGAGTAAAGATTCATTAACCTGCCCTAGTATAGTTCAGCACAAATTAATTTGCAAGAGTATTTGTTTAAGGAGAATGAAAATATGAAAGCAGCTTATCTGGATTGTTTTTCCGGTATCAGCGGGGATATGCTTTTGGGCGCCCTGGTCGATGCAGGATTGGATTTTAATCTTTTGCAGAGGGATTTGGCTGGCTTGGATCTGGATGAATATGAATTGTATGAACAGAAAGTCCTTAAACAGGGAATCAGGGGTACCCAGATCCATGTTCACGCTTTGGAAGGTCATGTCCATCGCCATCTGTCGGATATTCAGGCAATCATCGGCAGAAGTGCTTTGCCTCCCCAGGTTAAAGAGAAGAGTTTAGAGATATTTACCCGTTTAGGGAAAGCTGAAGCGAAGATTCATGGCACCGATATCGAACAGATTCATTTTCATGAAGTCGGCGCAGTCGATGCCATTGTGGATATTGTCGGGGCAGTCATAGGTTTTTGGCGTTTGGGAATTGAAAAAGTGTTTGCTTCGCCAATTCATGTGGGAAAAGGTTTTGTTAAGGCGGCTCATGGGCTGCTGCCCGTACCTGCTCCGGCTACCTTGGAATTATTGACCGGGGTTCCGATTTATGCTCAGGATGTGGAAGGAGAGCTGGCTACTCCCACCGGAGCTGCCATAGTAACCGCCTATTGCCGGGAGTTTGGTCCATTCCCTAAAATTAGAGTAGAGAGAGTCGGCTATGGTGCAGGAGTGAAAGATTTAACCATCCCGAATCTATTAAGGCTGACCGTCGGAGAGCTGGCCGATGAGGATAAAGGGCAGGAGGGGATTCGAGAAGGAGAGGCATTAACCCTGGAAGTAAATATCGACGATATGAACCCGGAGTGTTACGATTATCTCTTTGAAAAACTCTTCCAAGCAGGAGCAATGGATGTCTATATCCAGACTATCCAGATGAAAAAAAACCGCCCTGCCGTACTGCTGACGGTGCAGACTCCCTATCATAAGCTGGAGGAAATGCGCAAGATTCTTTTCCAGGAGACGACCACCATAGGATTACGGGTTTATCCGATCAAAAAATATATGCTTCCTTATGAGCTATTCACTGTTGAAACAAACTACGGTTCAGCGAAAGTCAAGGTGGCTTTTATGGAAGGGAGAGCCTGCACGGTCAGCCCGGAGTACGAGGACTGCCGCCGGCTGGCCCGATTGACCGGAGAACCCCTTAAGCAGATCTATGAAGAGATAAAAGAAAAGGCGAAAATTTTACTTTATTCGACGAAATATCCTATAGACTAATTGGGCCAGATTTTGTAAAATATTTTTGTTGGGCTGTTATCTGTTATCATATGGAAAGGGAGTCAAATCTATGTGGAACCATCAATTGCTTAGGCTCATTGAGGATATGAGAAAAGAGCTTAATCAATTAGGTAAGAGAAAGCCTCTTACCGACCCGGAAGTGATTAGTTTAAGCCAAAGGCTGGACGAGCTTCTCAACGAATACCACCTTACAGCGAAATAATGATTATTAATATGTAGCCCTATCAGCAGATAGGGCTTTTTTGTATCTTTCCGAACGGTCTACATCCCATGCTTCAATTACTGGAATTAAAGATATTCCAAATATAATCTTTGATGGTAATCATCGCTTTTTGGTACCCTTTGCTCCATATCCTAACCTCGTAGTTGTAGTCTTCGAGTGGTTTTTCGGCTTCGCGCTCGACAAAATCCAGTAATTGTTTTAGTTTTACATACAGTTCATCATTCATCATAATGCTCACTCCCTATTTGCCCTCTCTTTAATGTATGCACAGGGCGGCAGAGTCGTGTACAAGCTTTTAAAGTAAATTAAAATATTCTATTGACAAGTCGGCTCAGTTTTCATATAATGAATATTGTCTCGCGGACGTGGCGGAACTGGCAGACGCGCTAGTTTCAGGTACTAGTGAGTGTACGCTCATGGAGGTTCAAGTCCTCTCGTCCGCACCATAATGAAATTTTGAAGCCCTTGAAAAATCAAGGGCTTTTTCATTTACACCTTGCAATGACAGAGCGCCTAGAAGAGTTATTTCGGTAAAGGATGTAATTTTAATTATTATAAATATAAATTTTTTTGTTAATCTTAATAATTGGTTGTTCATTTTTCACAAAAGCATAAGTATAATGGTTTTAAGGGAAATAGGCCCGTTTAAAGCCTTATAGGACCAAAGGGAAAATATTTGGAGCAGAAAAAACAGAAGAGGATAAAGAATAATTTTGGCGAAATTGTATATACGTTTTGTTTAAATGAGATAAAAGTACATATTTGTAAATTGAGAGCAGGAGTGTTATATGCGTTTAGTAAATATTGCTTATGTGGGCGAAGGAGAAGTGCTTGCTCGTCCGCTGGTTAGTCCCAACGGAAAGGTCCTATTGCAGGCAGGAGTAAAGCTCACTCGTAATTATATAGATAAATTATCTCGTTTGGGGTTTGATACCATGTTTATTGAGGATGATACATTTCAGGATGTGGAGATTTATTCTGCGGTATCCATAAAAACACGTGAAGCAGCTTACGCGTCTCTGGAAAATCTGAGCAAAAATCTCAATGAAGCACAACCTCACACCGTTAATCTGGGTGAGGTTAAAAAGGCAGTGCAAAACATCATCGCTGATCTTCTTTACAGCAAGGACATGCTGGGAAACGTTATGGAGATTCAGGGATACGATGATTATACTTTTCATCATTCCGTGAATACCACCATTATCGCCTTAATTATGGGAATATCTATGGGCTGGCATAACGGAAAACTGCTGGAGCTTGGCATGGGTGTGCTCATGCACGATGTCGGCAAGATAAAGATCCCTTCGGAGATACTTAATAAGAGAGGACCCCTTACTCCTGAAGAATTCGCGGAGATTAAGAAACATGCTGAATATGGATTTGAAATCCTCCGGAAAAACCATGACATTAACTTACTGTCTGCTCACATCGCTCTTCAGCACCAAGAGCGTTGGGATGGCAGCGGTTATCCGAGGGGATTAAAAGGGAACCAGATTCATGAATATGGCCGGTTAGCTGCTGTTGCGGATGTTTATGAGGCATTAACCAGCAAAAGGGTTTATCGGAATGCTCTGCAGCCGTATGAGGCCTACGAATATGTTATCGCCAATTCGGATACCCTTTTTGAACCTAAAGTAGTGCAGAACACCTTTTCCAAATGCATTACGCCCTATCCTACAGGTACAGGGGTCCGTCTTACCAACGGACTTCGCGGTAATGTGGTAAAGCAAAATTTCACTTTTCCGACCCGGCCTTATGTCCGAATGACCCATGAAGGAGAGATTCGCCTCATTGCCCCCATTGATTATAACCTGGCGGAACATCCTTCCTTGATGATTGTCGGCATAGAGAACAAATAAAGTATTAAGATTAAAGATGAAATAAAGAAGCAAAACCGGATTGGGTATAGTATGCCCGGCTTTGCTTCTTTTTGCGTGGATTAGGTCAGTAAGGCAGACAGCTCTTCAGCTTTATGAACGGGTTTATGGCAAGCGTAATTCTGACACAGGTAGGCGGTCATCTTTTCAGAATCCAGGGGATAGTCTTTTAACCAAGGAATAAGCTCAGAAAGGGTACCCTCCTCATAAAGAAGAGTGGTATAGGGATGGAACTTTTTAAAGATTGCGGTCTTCATGTTCTTTAGCTCAGGATGCTGCAGAGGGCCGGCCAGGATAATCTCCCTGCTTTCCTGGAGAGCAAACTGGATGGCTTGCAGAAAAGCGCTGTACCCTGAAGGATAAGTGGAAAGGGTGGCTTTAAAGGCATTTATCTGTTCATAGGCTCTCTTTTCCAGTTCCCCGTCGCCGGTAAGCCGGGCCAGGCGGATCAGGTTCAGGGCAGAGATAGAATTGCCGGAGGGAGTGGCCCCATCATAGATTTCTTTAGGGCGGATCAGCAGTTCCTCAGCATCCCGGCCTGTTAAGAAGTATCCGGACTTTGCCCCATCCCAGAAAAGTTCATCCTGTTCTCTTTGCAGCTGGAGAGCGAATTCCAGATGCTCTTTTTTTCCGGAAGCTTGATAGAGTTCAATAAGGCCCCAGATTAAAAAGGCATAATCATCCAAATAGCCTAAATGGGCGGAATCCCCATCACGGTAGCGGGCTAACAGGCGCTGGTTGGCATAGAGATTTTTCCGGATAAAATAAACAGCCTGCTCTACCGCTTCAGCATAGGCGGGCTCGCCAAGGACTTGAGCGCCTTTGGCTAAGGCAGCGATCATTAATCCATTCCAGGAGGTGAGGAGCTTGTCATCCTTGTGGGGAGGAATCCTTTCCTTGCGGACAGCAAAAAGCTTTTCCCGGGATTTTTCAAGGCGTCTTTTGAGGACTTCGAGGGAATGCTGCCTCTCTGAGCCCAGAGCTTCCCAATCTGTATCCAGAAGATTGGGGATGCTTTTCCCTTCGAAATTGCCTTCCGGGCTGACTCCGTAAGCTTGGCAGTAGAGCCGGCCTTCTTCACTGCCAAGAATTTCGTGAATTTCCTGAGGAGTCCAGACATAGAATTTTCCTTCCACTCCTTCGGAGTCCGCATCTTCTGCAGAGTAAAAGCCTCCTTCCGGAGCGGTCATATCCCGGAGGACGTAGGAGAAGATCTCCCGGGCCTTTTGTTCGTCATGAGGATCATGCTGAGCCTGATAGTTTTCAAGATAGGCGATGGCTAATAAGGCATTGTCATAGAGCATTTTTTCGAAATGAGGAACAAGCCAATGACGGTCCGTGCTGTAACGGGCAAAGCCAAAGCCCACATGGTCAAAGATACCCCCTTGCCCCATGCGCTCCAAGGTGGTTCGGACCATAAGAGCTGCTTGCTGGGCTTCCAGCCCATCACTATGGTCATGGGCGTAACGCAGGAGAAAGGTTAAATGATGGGGAGTGGGGAATTTTGGCGCCCGCCCAAACCCTCCGTATTGACGATCAAAGGACTTCTGCAGGGTTTGGAAAGCTGTGTCCAGAATCTCCTTAGCCCAAGGAATAAAATCATCCTGCAGAGCAGGGGTCAGTGAACTTACAGAGGGCTCTTCACGAGAAGTAACGGCCTTATAGATAGAGTCAGCCGAGCCGCGAATCTTGGGCTGATCTTTTGCCCAAAGCTCTCCCAGCTGGGACAAAAGATCGAGAATTCCCGGTCTTCCGTAGCGGCTTTCTTTGGGGAAATAGGTCCCGGCATAGAAAGGCTTCCGCTCATCTGGAGTCAGAAACAAAGTCAAAGGCCACCCCCCTGAGCCGGTGAGGGCCTGGCAGAATTCCATATAGATATGGTCTACATCGGGACGTTCTTCCCGATCCACTTTAATGGGTACAAAGTAACGGTTGATGAGCTGGGCGACCTCTTCGTCTTCAAAGGATTCCCGTTCCATGACGTGACACCAATGACAGGTGGAGTAGCCTATGGATAGAAAGATGGGTTTATCTTCTGCTTTTGCTTTGGCAAAGGCTTCTTCTCCCCAAGGATACCAGTCCACGGGGTTATGGGCATGCTGAAGGAGATAGGGTGATTTCTCCTGCAGCAATCGATTGGGTACTTTGTTTAAGTTAGTCATTATATCACCTTTTTTCACCATCAAATTCGGTTTTAGTATACCCTTAATGAGTGAAAGATACCATGAATTGTCTTATGATAAGAGAAGGGATAGAGGAGCACATGGTTGAATTTACAAAAGAGCACTTGGATTGGTGCTCTTTTTGTAAATCATAATCAGTATAAATATCCTGAAAAATATATTTATAAATATTCTTCAGGTGGGTAATCCCAAATTTCCCTTTCACAGTCTGTTCACTTTCAAGCTCATACTGCCGGATTAATGTAATATCCGCTTCGTACTCAGCCAGTGCTTTTCCGTCACGGATATTTTCTTTGTTTATTAATACATCTGTCCCTCTATAGCAATAGGCCGATTGCCGATTATCAGTAGGGTCATAGGTAGAAAATTTACTGCTCATTTTGTACGAAAGTTAGAAGCATGTTTCGCTTTTACTTTCGCGACAGCTTCTTTAGCGGTAATTTTATTTTCGAGATATTGTTTGCCAACAGTCCTGGCATGGGAACTTGGCTGTAAACCTTCCATAGCCATTGATGCCCCAACACTTGATATGGACTCTTGCATTGTTTTTTACAGGTTTTCTGTTTATTGCTTTCAAAGCCCTCACCTCTTAGTATTATTATACGAAAATCCAAGGTAAAAGACAATTTAGATAAGGCTATTTAAAGTCACTTATTGGTTATAGTAACTGTTTTGCCATTAATACAGTCCACGGGGTTATAGGTGTGTATAATCGTATTGCCATATTGGAATCATGAAAGGCAGGGAAGGACTTTTTGCTCTAGTTATCTGAACAGGGAAGGAAGATTGCAATGATCGACGTACATAATATGACCAAAACCTATGGCAAGTTAAAGGCTAACGATAATATCAATCTTTCGGTGTCGGCCGGGGAGCTGGCCGTTCTTCTGGGCCCCAACGGCGCGGGAAAATCCACATTAATAAAATCCGTATGCGGGCTGTTGCGGTATGAGGGTTCCATCACTATCGGAGGGCATGAAAATCATACGGTGGAAGCGAAGCGGCTCTTGGGGTATGTGCCGGAATTCCCCGTACTCTACCCGATGCTGACGGTGGGCGAACACCTGGAGTTCATCGCCAAGGCGTACCGGCTGGAAAGCTGGGAGGAAAGAGCCCAGGAACTGCTCCGCCGCTTTGAACTGGATGATAAGCAGCTGAAGTTAGGCAAAGAGCTTTCCAAAGGAATGCAGCAAAAGGTCAGTGTCTGCTGCGCGCTTTTGCCGGAACCCAAGACCGTTATTTTTGATGAACCGCTGGTCGGGCTTGATCCCCATGGCATTCGTGAGCTGAAAAACCTGATTGCCCGTCTGCGGGACAGCGGCTGCGCCCTGATTGTGAGCACCCATATGATTGAAAGCATGGAAGACAATTGGGACGTGACCTATATTATGGTCAAGGGCAAAATAGAGCGGGTGGTCCGCCGTGGGGATATAGCAGGCCAAAGCCTGGAGGATGTCTATTTTGCGATCACGGAAGGACAGCTTCAAGGGGGTGCACAATGAGCAGCCTGGTTTTCCTGTTGGTGAAAAGCGCCAAAAACAGTTTTTTTGAGTTACTGCGCAAGCCGGCAAAGCTGATCATGTGGATTGTATTCCTAGCCATGATTGTGGGGCTCATTGTTCTTTCGCTGTTTACCACCCAGGAAGGGGACAGTTTCCAGGATATCATCTGGCTCAAGGGTATTCTTTTTCTGCTCATTCTGCTTTTTGTCGGGATTGCGGTTCAAAAAGGACTTTCCAACGGTGATGCGATCTTTGACATGAATGATGTTAATTTGCTGTTCATTTCTCCGGTCAATCCCCGCCTGATTTTGATGTACGGAATTGTCAAAATGGCAAAAACGTCCTTTCTCGCCGGATTTTTTATTCTCTTCCAAAGCAATTCGCTGAAGCTCGGCTTTGGGGTTGGATTTGACGCAGTGCTCATTGTCCTGCTTGGGTTTATGCTGGCCAACAGCCTGCTTCAGGTTATATCCCTGTTGATTTACACCCTGACCAACAGCAGGCCCAGGCGGAAAATGGCGGTGAAAATCATCGCTGTAGCGATCTTTCTTCCGCTTATAGCAAAGTTGGGCATCCAGCTTGCCGGGGCCGGTAACCCGATGACTGCGCTGGAAAACACCATGCGCTCACCGGTATTCTCCTGGACACCGGTAGCAGGCTGGACCTCGGAGGGTGTTGTTGCGCTGATTGCCGGCGACCTGGCAAAGGGCCTGCTGTTTCTGGGCATAACGGTGCTGACCGGTGCGCTCCTGATTCTCTATATCGCCTTGAGCAACCCCGATTATTATGAGGATGTACTGGTGGCCACGGAAACCACCTTTGAGAAAAAACGCAGCCTGTCCGAGGGGCAGATTAACCCGGAAGCTGCTTCGACTAAGAAAATAAAGGTGGCCGGAACGGGCATCAGCGGACTTGGTTCGAACACTATTTTTTATAAACACCTGCGTGAATCCTTCCGCGCCAACCGGTTTGGTCTTTGGGGATTACCATCCGTGATTACGATTGTGAGCGTGGCGATTCTTTCTTCGTTTCTGCCTTCCGATGCCGGCGGTCTATTGATTATCCTGCAGATTCTGATGTGGATGCAAATTTTCATGATTGGGACAGGGAGAGGGTTGAAGGAACTTTATACCCATTATATCTACCTGATTCCCGAGAGTTCTTTTCGGAAAATCGTCTGGAGCAATTTGGAGATTGCTTTTAAGGTTCTGGTGGAAAGTGTGGTTTTGTTCTCTGTCAGCGGTTTGATCATGGGTGAAACTATTGTGTTGATCGTTCTGACCATTGCGGTTTATACTTTGTTTTCTTTCCTGCTGCTGGGCATCAATTATTTATCCATGCGCTGGACGGGTGCGGACATCAGCGCCGGGATGATGATCATGCTTTACATGTTCGCCGTCATGATCATCATGGCACCGGGTTTGGCGGCCGCGATTGCCCTTGGCACTACGATCGAAGGGATTGGGGTGTTGATCGGAATGGGAGTTCTCGCCGGATGGGAGCTCCTTGCCGGCCTCCTTTGCTTTGCCCTGTCCAGGGGAATTTTGCATAACAGCGATATGCCTGTGTTAAGAACCGGAAAATAATGCGGAAACTATCACTCAACGACAAAACAAAACGGATGTCCCACAGGGTCAAACAGGACCGTCCACTCGTCGCTATACTGGGTAGCTGCTTTGGTTGCGCCGCATGAAATGACGTGTTTCACAGCACGTTCCATTGAAATATATTCCAGGTATTGAGCAACTTCTTAAACCACTTTTTTGATGGACAAATACTGATAACCTTCCGCAGTAAAACGAATGGTATAGGCTTTGGTATAGAAAACATTTTTATATTGATCGTCATAATAATCAACTATCAGCTTCAACGTATCATTGTTCTGCTGTTCTTTCGCAACTAATTTCGGAAAGCGGCCTCCGCCGAATCCACTCAGGCCGCCGACCACAATCTCTTGTGCTTGCGGCTGGTAACCGTCGATTTGAGCTGGGTCGAAGTTATGTCCGTCAAAATAGCGGTTTAACACCTCCTCGATATCAGCTATCGGGACATGATATTTATCATCTGTTTTGGAATACCATTTCTTGTCTTGGTAGTTTCGCTCATATACATATTGATTGCTGGTCATATAACAGAAAAAAGTAAAAAGTGTTTCAGAAGGAATATCTTTTGCGTAGGCGAAAAGCAAATCGTCCCCAAGACAAAGGTCTATACCGCTGCAGTAGCTGTCCAGCAGTTCTTCATCCGGCAACTTTAACGCCTGCTCCAGCCCTGGGACACTTGCCGGGGCCGGAACGTCATTGGCGCTGGGTGTGCTTTTCTTGTTGCAGCCTGACAGCAGACTCGCGGTAATCAATACTAATAAGAAGAGATAGACAGCTTTTTTCATTTTCTCATCCTCCCAAATTTTAATTTCTATATAATATAAACAACCGACATGAGTTTTTGCAACAAGTTATTTTGATTCTGAATCCAAAGACAAGCCTGGGCAGAAATGCCAGGCTGAATTTTTTAGATCGGCTGTTCCTTAGTTACAAAACAAAATCATGTTCAGATGCTTCCCTCCTAACCCCTCTGTAGTTACCATAAACACCTATTTAAAGGAATATGTGTTATTATTGTTATGAGAGGAGGAGTGAATGTGCGGTGCTGATGTTGTTAACCGGTATAAAGGATGATGGCGATAGAGCTTTTATATTAAGTTTATATCAGGATTATTACGGTCTCGTCCGTAAGAAGATTATGGATATCACCCGTGATCAGGAAAGCCTGGAAGATCTGATCAATGATACCTTTATTAAACTTATGGAAAAGATTTCTTTAATTCGAACTTTAGAGTGTTGCAAAACTGCCGCCTATGTTGTCTATACTGCTAGAAGCGTGGCGATTAACTTTATAAAACACAGAGATGTGGAAAATAAATATTTGTTTTATGGGGCAGGGGAAGATTTAGCTGAGAAGATTCCTGACTATGAAGCAGTTGAGGAGAGCATTATTCGCGAGGAACGAATTGAAGAGCTGGGTAAGGCCATAGCCAAGCTTCCTGAAAAAGAAAAAGATTTGTTGTATTTTAAATATATCCTGGAAATGGATAATGAGCAGCTTGGGCAAATCTTAGGCATAGCTTCCGCCAGTGTACGGCAGTATTTGACCAGAAGCCGCCGCAAGGCCAAAAAGCTAATCGACAAGGAGGTGAATCAGGATGGCAAATAAGAGCTCGGAACAAACCCGCAAAAAGCTCTATGAGGATTATGAAGACAGCTTATTCAGGTTGATTATGGATGAAGCTGCTGAAAAAGAGGGAAAGGGTTATTTAGAAGAAATTGAACGCTTAAAAAGTGAACCGGAGTTTTTGCCATCCCAGGAAGCACTTGAGAAATTTAACCGACGACTGGATACCTACTTCAAAAAAGGGAATGCCGCCCTCAGAAGGAAGCGTATTATAGGCATTTCCAATAGAGCGGCTATAGCCATGCTGATTGTCATTGCGTTGTTATTTACTACAGTAGCGAGTGTGCAGGCGTTAAGAGTTAAGGTATTGAACTTATTTATAGATATTCAACAGGATCATACCTCTTTTCAAATAAGGGATGAGGATAATCGTGCCAATAGGGAAGGACCGGTTGTTAATTGGACTAAGGCCTATGTGCCGACATATATACCGGAAGGATATGAAGTCAGCAAAGTTTCCAACGGAACTTTTGTAAAAACAATTGTGTTCAGCGACCAGCAGGATTCCACTATCTCCTACTCGGAATTAAGAGAAGGAAGTGAACTCGCACTGGATACAGAGAATGCTGATAAATTTGAAGCCATCGACATCAATGGGCATCAGGGAAGAGTCATCGTTAAAAATTCTGTAGTTACGATCGTTTGGGAAATGGATGGTTGTATGTTTTGGATTTATTCTCAGATCGATGAAGATATAGTGATAAAGATAGCCCGAAGTGTAAAATATGTAGAGTAGCGTAGTATAAAAAGAAAATAAAAATCTGTTGCAAAAACCTTCCTTGGTTGTCTCTTTTTACGAGAAAAACTCAGGAGGGTTTTATTTATGAAAAAAGTTGTTTGTATGTTTCTCATTGTTTTTATGACCGTATTCTCCGTCATACCGGCATATGCGATGAGAGGTGAAAACCTGAAGGAACAAAGTATTATAGCCCCTTTATACACATATATCTACGCTATAGTTCCAGGTCTATCGATTGACTCATCAGGAAGATCAACCTCTTTTGGGGCGGCTTCGACTTACAGCAGTTCTCATACAATAACTTTAAATGTTGAATTACAGAAACTTTCCGGAAACAGTTGGATTAGGATTAAAGACTGGAGTGTATCTGGGCCGGGCGTTCCTGGAGTTGAAACAATAAATGATTACTATGTTACCAGGGGAACTTATCGGGTCTGTGTTACTGTCAAAGTATACGATGCTTCCGGTAGGCTCTTGGAAACCCAATCTGAGTATTCGGCCACAAAAACATATTAATGGTTAGCTTTTAGATTTCAAAGTGGCATAGAAAAAGGCAAGCTACATAAGCAAGCTGACTCCGTACCTCAATGTCAGAAATTTAAAATGGAACAAGGGTGATTCGGAATGAAAATTTCACAGAAAGCTATCGTCATCCTCCTTGTGCTGCTCACTATAGGTCTGGGAACCGCCTTGGCAATCCAGATTAGCGAAAAAAATGAACTGGCTTCCCAACTGAGGAAAGCTACTGCTGAAGTGGATCAAAGAGTAGAAGAGATACTAGACGAAAGAAAAGCAGCAAGAGAAAAACATCAGGATGCACAGGACAAACTGTATCAAGCAGTATCCCTATGCGGTGTCTACGACAGCTTTTTTGTGAATTCAGCTAAAAACTGGGGAATAGAACTCCCGCTGTATGAATATGACCTAAAGGATCAGGAGATTGTAGAGAAAGCGGAAGCCTATATCCAAAGCCAGATAAACCCTGAGCAGGAATTGATCTATAAAATGGGGCCCGTCACTCAGAAAGAAAACGGGGACTATATTGTAAAATTTATCACCTATAACAAATTGGGTTTGGATACACATTTGAACAGAGATCCTGCTGATTTGGATAAGGATTTGGCTAAGATTACAAGAATTATGCTGATTCCGCTAAAAGGCTATAGTCTTAAATATAGTGATGGTCATTTTGAGTACTGGGGGTAGCATGAAAAAGTATCTTATGTGATCTTGGCTGGTTTATCCTTAGATTAAGGGGGAGCCAGCTTTTTCTTGTTGCAAAAAGGGACCTTGGTTGTCTTAACTTATGAGAAAGCAAGGTATTGCTTGCAGATAGGTAAGATTTTAGGCTCAAATTTTTACAGTGCGTTTGTCATATAAGCAAGCATATCAATTTCTTTGGCCAGCCAGGGTCCGCAGCCAGGAAGGGCATGAATCTCCCAGAGGTTATCATTTTGAGGGTCCTGAACTCCTAAGAAAGCGTTACTCTCACAATCAGGATCAATATAGATAATGAGATCCTTATGGGTCCAGGTATTCATTCCCTGACCGGGGATATAAGGCTTGTAATTCAGCCTGATCCAACTATGCTTACTGCCGGTATGATCATAAAAAAGCATCGTTTCATCATGGGGAAGGTTTAGCTCGCTTTCTTTAATGACGGGAAGCTCTGCGGCACTTTTTTTCTCACTTTCAGTATCGGTGAATTCACTGCGGGATACCATCCACAGTATCTGCTCAATATCGGATATCAGTCCATAACTGCCAAGAGTTCGTAATTTATCGGAAGCATCATTGTTTATCCCCACGCATAACCAGAGCTTATCCCAGCCCCGTTGGTAAATGATAGATTCCAGTACCGGCCGATCCTGAGGCAGATCTTCCAGGGAACGGGATAATCCGGGAAGGGATTCCGGCAGCGTCTCCGGGGAATTTACTGTGTTTGACTTAGCCGCTGTGCTGCAGGCAGTGCTCAGGGTCAGGGTGAGTACCAGTATCAAGCCTATAGACGATATTTTTTTCATTCCTCATTCTCCCCAATGATTAGTTTCGTAAATATTAGACAACTAACCTGATAATTTGCAACAAGCAATCTGGCTGTATCAACCCCAAACTTACCGTGCCATAAAAAAATTAAATAGTTGATTCTGTAACCTTATCGCCGGATAAACCCTCTAAATAGTAGGGGAGTAAATTCGGCCGGCTGTTAAGCACAGTAGGGCAGCTAAGAAAGGAGGTAAGGGAATGAAATGGAAGAGTATGAACGAGCGGCAATTGGATGAGGCGATCAAAAGGGAGATTGAAAAGGAATTATCCCTCATTCCAGTTCCCGATGTGGATGAGGAATGGAAAAAATTTCTCTTGCGGCTTGAAGAATTGGAGTCTGAAAATAAGAAAGACCGGGACGGCAGCCCCGGTTGAGATGGCCGCTAAGGTTAGCTTCGGCTCTTTATGACGACAGCATGTTTCCCATTTTTCCGATAAACTCACCGATCTCGCCTTTGTATTTTTGGTGGGTTTCCGGGTCTGCCGGGGCTAATTTCGTCAGCTCCTTCAGCAACTCGTTGAAGGATTTGGTCAGGCTATCGAAATGAAAAATAATTTTGTTGGCTGATACTTTAGCCCGGGCGGTCTGGAGCTCTTTTTCCAGGGCGGCGATTTTGCCGGCCGAGGCGTCCCCTTTTTTGGCGGTCTCCAGTTGCTCCTGCAGGGTTCTGATGGTGGCCTCATTCGTTCTGCCCGCCGCCTTCAGCCCTGAGGCCTGCTTTCTCAGCTCGTCCCGCTCGGCGGTTAATTGAGTAATGGTGCCGGTGTTGGAATCCACGGTTTCCTGGAGCTCCGCATTTTTGCCGAGAGCCTCATCTCTTTCTTTAACAGCTTGCTGGAGTTCCCGGGTGGACATAGCGGACACATCATTCTCGACGATGAATGACTCACGTTCAGTCTCCGGAACCCCCAGAAGGATAACCGCTTGGGTGTAGCTTAAACTCGTCATCGCTTCCGAATTTGCGCCGGCCTGGTGGTCGGCGGCCAGTTTGGACCCGTACTCCGCGAAGACGCGCATCAGTTTATTGGCCGTGCTTTGGGAGTAACTCACCGAACTTTCCAGCCATTTCTGCCATTCACCGTGATTGACCATGGCCTTGGCCTCCGTCAGGCGGCGGCCAATCTCAATGGCACTGTGCAGGAGGATCTTTCCGGTTTGCTCTTTGATACTGTTGATTTCAGCCGCAATGATTTGAGGTGTGCGGCTGTTTAGTTCCAGATCCATACAATCTGCCCCTTTACTTATTATTCAGCTTTTCCAGTAGAAAAGCTCCATAAGATTCCGGCGGCAGGGCCGGACCCGGTCAGAAGAGCGGCCTGAATGGCCGCTAAGGAGTAAATGGTTTCAGCCGGCGGGATCTCCCCCGCCCGCAGGATATCTCTCATCTGCAGAATTAATACTGAGGCGGATCATATAAATCCGCAGTGGTCGTATCGACGACCTTGATGTCCTTCAGGCCGATCAGTTCCCCTCCGGCTGTCATGAACATATTTTTAGCCAGGATAAGGTTCGTGGCGGCCTCTGCTTCGACAGCGGTTAAATCCTCCCTGGGAGACGGTAAGGTAAGAGTAAAGGTGCTCCCCTGGGTAGTGGCGAAAGTCAGACGCAGGATCTTCTGCTGCGTGCTCTCTGCCATAGTAATCCCTCCTTATGATGGGTTTTTATTAGACTTACTCTTCAATGAGCTCAAAGCGGTTATTCCGGGTTACGGAGATCAAGGGATAGTCCAGCAGCTCGAACAGCGCAACCGCTACTTCATAAATATCTTCGTCAGCTGTGTCCGTCTTAAGCCAGGAAATGCTCTTTTGCCGGATAACCGGAGAGCCGTTGACCATTCCGGTCTGATACCGGAGGATCATTTCAGTGACCAACGGCGTAGAAATGACGGTCATGATTCTTTTCCCCCTTGTGCTGGTTTTTGACCGGCCTTGAAAGGCCCTGTCACTATACTCTATGCACCCTGTCCAGCCGGGGTTACTCTTGTCTCCTAAAAGATCTTGACATCCGATAGACATATCTCTATAATTTAGACAATTTACCTAAATCCAATCAAGGATTAGCCGAATGGCTAATCAAATGGGGGGAGCGCACTGCTCGGCAATTGGCTGCAAAAACATGTGCTGATCGAATACTCACCGTTTTTAGAGATGGTGGCCAGCCTTCATGTTTTACAGGATCCGGAACACCATCTGGGGAGACTGAACTGGGCACGGGAAACAGAGGCCTTACTTTCCCCTGCTCTGAAAAGGCAACTAGTCGAATTGGGGAAGATTTCCAACGATTGGCTGAATCTTTATGATCTCCATGATCTGGGTAATTTTCAGGAGTCCTCGGTAGAAGAAGGAATCGAAAGGCTTTTGGCAGTTGAGGAGAGACAGTTTGTCTACTGCTTGTTGGGACAGGTCATGCCGCTGGACCACGTTGATCAGTGGTTACAGGGGAACGAGGTAGATAAGGAGCAATGGCGGAAGCAACGGCCCCTTTTACTCAAGCCTGCCACTTGGCGCCGACAGTTTGCAGAGGTGCTCTTCACCTATTATCAGGAGTATTTTTCTAAAGAGCTGCGCCGGATCGAGCCCTGGCTGATTTCCTCCGTACATACCTTCCAGGAAAGGCTTCGTAAAGAGCCTTTGGAGGCCATGGAATCCATTCATCCGCGTTTTGTCCTGCGGGAACAGGAAATTCTTTTCTATAAAGCTCAGACCTGGCGCTTTTCCTATCAGGATATCTCCGGAATTATGGTTCGGCCGTCCACTTTTATAGCCCCTCATCTTTTAATGGGGACCAATGAAGCTGCAGTTACTGTGGGATACGCGGTAACCGTTCCCGGTGCGGAACGCTATGACGCTGTCCCCAGGGATTTGCTGGGTATTATGAACGCCATGTCGGATGAGAGCCGGATGAAGATTCTCAGGCAGGTGTTTTATCATCCCTACTGTACCCAGCAGTTAGCAGAGATGTACAATCTTTCCGAAGCAACGGTGTCCAAGCATTTGAAAGTTTTAAGCCGGGCGGGGTTGGTTTATAGTCAACGTAAAGGAAACTATGTGTTTTATTACGGGGACAGGAACAGGATTCAGCTGATCCCTGTAGATTTGAATCAGTTTTTTGACCAACCTCTTCTTGACCAACCGATCCTTGATCAATTGAATGAGCGGAAGGGGAAATAGAGATGTGGCAAACCTTCAGAGCCACTTTCCGGCGCAATTATCTCACCATGCGCCGGGCTTATCCGTGGTCCTTTTTTATAGGCAATATCTTAAGTGCCGTCTACACGGTTTTGTTTGCTTATCTAACCTATAACTACGTCTTTTTAGGCCAGATGGAAACCCGGTTTGCGGATTTTGCCGGAACCGGGGATTATATCTCCTACGTAGTGCTGGGAGGAACAGTGTATTCTTTAGCTGTATCCATGCTCATGATCGTCAGCCGTGCTCTGATCACGGAGCTCAGGGAAGGAAGCCTGGAAGCACTGCTGTTAACCCCATCTTCCCGCAAAGGTTATTTCCTGGGAACAGGGCTGCAGGGATTGATGCGTGTCGGAATAGAGTTCAGTGTTATCATCCTGATCGGCTGGTTTCTTGGGCTTAATCTGACCCATATCAATGGGCTGACCGCCTTTATCGTCCTATCGATCACGATAGGCTCTTTTTTTGCCCAAGCTTTAGTCTTGGGGTCAATCATGCTCTACTTTCGCGATACTTACATAACTCAAAACACACTTTTCATCGTGATGGCGCTGGTGTCGGGGGTGACGTTTCCCGTTCAGTACTTGCCTGGCTGGCTGCAGCCACTGAGCATGATGATGCCGCTGAATTATGGGCTGCAGGCTTTCCGGAGCAGTGTCATAGAGGGAAGTGGGCTGTGGGCCAGCAGAAATGAGCTCACTTCATTGATCGTCCTCAGTTTAATTTATTTTGGGATTGGGATATGGGCTGTTCAGGTCACAGAAAAAAGGGTTGTGGAAAAGATCTTTGATTAATTGATATAGGGAGGCTGGAACATGTTAACAGCTATAAATTTGCGCAAAGTTTTTGTCACCAAGGAAAAAAAGGGGCCTTGGCGAAGCCGGAAAAAAGAAGTAGTGGCCGTCAATACCTTGGATTTGGCAATAAGACCGGGGGAAATCGTTGGGCTGCTGGGAATAAACGGAGCCGGTAAAACCACCACGATCAAAATGCTCTCCACCCTATTGGTGCCTACAGCCGGAAGCATTATGGTTGATGGAACAGATGCCGTAAAGGAACCTATGAAGGTGAAGAAACGCATTAATATGATTGCCGGGGGCGAGCGGATGCTCTACTGGCGATTGACGGCACGGGAGAATCTAGCCTATTTTGGCAGTTTATATGGATTAAGCGGGAAAGCGCTGACGGAGCGCATCCATCGTTTGCTGCAAGCGGTGGAACTGGAAGCTGCCGCCGATACTCCGGTGGAGCAGTATTCAAAAGGGATGAAACAAAGGCTGCAAATTGCCCGGGGCCTGATCAATAACCCCAGTTATCTTTTTCTTGATGAGCCGACTTTAGGGTTGGATGCCCCTATCGCGAAACATTTGCGGGAGCATATACGCAATCTGGCTGTTAAGGAGGGAAAAGGGATCCTTTTAACCAGTCATTATCTCACGGAAGTTGAGGCCCTGTGTGAACGGGTCTATATCATTGATCAGGGTGAATTGGTGCTCCATGATAGCCCGGAGAGGATTATCCAGAAAGTGGCTGCAGGTGAAATTCTTTCTCTTTGGGTTTCCGGGCTTCTGCCTGCAACCCAGGAACACCTGAGACAAATGCTGGTGCCCCTTGAAGCTTCATTAACCATCCTGGAGCAAAGTGATGGGGTGGAGCTGCGTATACAGTCTAAGGGAGAGATTACGGCACAGGTGCTGAAATTTTTATTTGAGCATGGTGTCATTCCTCATCGTTTGGAGGTGGAAAAACCAAAGCTTGAGGATGCTATCCTAAAGCTGGCCGGAAGAGAGGAAAAAGGGAGGAAAAAAGCATGAAAGAACTCATTCAGGTTTTGGGGGCCGAGATGAAAAAAAGCCATCGTCTCAATTTTCATAGCTCACTTATTTATTTCTCTTTACTTGTCTGGCCGGCTATTACTTATGTCTCAGCCTACTATTCATTTAAGCCCTTTGATTTGGGGGAGTACAGTCCTCTGAACCGTTTTTTGAGCGCTGAGAATATAGGCTTGTTTCTTTTAACCGGGTATTTAGGATATATTTTCTTCTGGTCCCTGGTCCAATCCGCCTGGCAGATGTCCTTTGAACGGTATGCCGGGACCATAGAACTGATCTTTCTTTCCCCTGTATCCCGCTTGGGAGTAATTTATGGGCGGGCTGCCGCTGATCTTTTGGCAGGAGTATGGCTTTTTTCCACCTTCGCTTTTTTGGCGGCGGTGTTGGTGGGCGGCGTTCAGATAGCCGGTTGGTGGAGCGTTCCTTTAGGGTTGCTGGTTCTGGCAGTTTCAGCTGTGATTTGGGGTGGATTTTTAAATGTGATTTTCTTATTTTCCAGGGACTCGGGTTTTCTCTACACTATCCTGGATGAACCCATGCTGATTTTTTCCGGAGTGCGTATTCCCGTTGCCGCCCTGCCTTGCTGGGGAAAGCTGATCGCCTTGGTATTTCCCCTTACCTATGTCTTGGCGATTCTGAGAGACCTGGTCATCGAAGGATATGGCTTTACTCAGATTCTTCCCTCTTTGGGGGTCTTGCTGGCAGTGCTGGCGGTACTTTTTCTTTTCAGCAGCCGTTTGGTGATCCTTGCCGAAAAGCATGCTTTGAAGACTGGGAATCTTAATTTGTTCTAAAGGGACAAAGAATGGGGATGTGAAAGTGGGGAAACATAATATTTACTAGATTTCCACAAGATTCTTATATTGGAAAGGAATATATCCTAATGATGACGAAATATAGTAGTAGTGCTACTTGAATAGTGCTGCTTAGTGGTCGCGGTCAAGGCTCGATTGTGCAGATGGTTTCTTAGTCAGTTGATGAGAGCCCCCATAGGGCGGCGTCGACTAGGAATAATCTAAAGGGAGTGAGAGTTATGAGTTTATTCAAAAGGGTGAGTGACAACATCAGGGCCAATCTTAACAGTTTGCTGGATAAGGCAGAAGACCCGGAAAAAATGTTGGATCAATATCTGCGGGATATGGAAGAGGATATTGCCGAGGCGGAAGTGGCTGTAGCCAAGCAATTGGCAGTGGCCTGGAAATTCAAAGCTCAGCTGGATGATGCGGTGGCTCTGGTTGAAAAACGGGAAGCTCAGGCTATGGAGGCTTTGGGAAATAACCGTGAAGACCTGGCCCGCCGAGCCCTTGAGGACAAAAAAATCAATAAAGCTAAAAGCGAGGAATTCCGCCGGCAACACGAAAGCAGCAGTGCCATGGCGGAACAGCTTCGCTCTGAATTAAAAGAGATGAAAAACGAATACGAAAAGCTGCGGATTAAGCGGGATACCCTAGTAGCCAGAGCCCAGGCGGCTAAAGCCCAGCAAGAAATCCATGGGGCTGTGAGCGGATTGGGCAAGGACAGCACCCGGCGCAATTTTGACAGAATGGAAGACAAAGTCCTGCGTATGGAAGCCGAGGCCAAGGTTGCGGGGGATTTAAGAGAAAAAGATCTTGATCAGGAATTGGAGTCCCTGGGCAAGGATGCCGAAATAGAGAAAGAATTGGCAGCATTAAAAGAACGCCTTATGACTAAAAACGAGTAAGGGCCGTAGGTTGAACAGCGCGGGGAGGGGATAGTAGTGCTGGAAGTATATTGGATGTGCTTAAGCGGCGGAGTGCTGTTCGCGCTGGTGAGCATTATCTTTGGTGATGTATTAGGAGATATCTTTGACGGTGTATTTGATGCCCTCTCTTTCGATCATGTTGATTTTCTCCATCCCATGGTTTTGGTGGGAGGAGTTACGATCTTCGGCGGGTCCGGGGTGATGTTGAGCCGCTATACGGCTATGGAGCCTGTTCCCGTGGCTCTTCTTTCCTTGATGATTGCTATTGCCCTCTCGATTTTGGTCTATTTTGCCTATGTGAAGCCCATGAAAAACAGTGAGAATTCCACAGGTTTTTCCATGAAGGATCTTGTGGGAAAAATCGGTGAAGTAAGTGTTCCTATCCCGGTGGGAGGTTATGGAGAAGTGATTCTTAGGGTTGGGGCCGGCAATACCAACCAGATCGCGGCCACTCTTGAGCAGGCGGACATACCTGCCGGAACGAGAGTTGTGGTTGGGGAAACGAAAGACGGAGTACTTTATGTATTCCCTTATGATAAGACCAGCTAATTAAAGTCAAGGTGTAATGTAAAAAAAGTTTAGTTCCAAGGTCCAAGAAAAATGGGTATAAGAAACCAAGTCATTGAAAAATCCGAACAATGACCAAATCGAGGTATTTACTATGGGGGGAACGAAACGCTCGGCGCTTGCCAGGCAAACTCTCTTTAATATGGAGTAATACTTTGGGGCATTAGAGACTTTGCCGTCTTCAAGCTTCTAGGTGTTGTTCCGTGTCAATGGGATGATGGCGAGCATATCCTCGGCCTGAGGGCCTCGGTATCCCTCGCATCACCCTTGACACGGGCAAACTTACAATCATGCAACAAAGAGATGTTTAAGCAGCAGGTGCTTGTCTGAGCTTAGTATTTCTCCAGGATTGATGATCCTCAGGTTGCCTGATTTCAAAGGGTTTCTGGTCACGAAGAACAGCAAAGATGTAGTGGAGAAGTTTATGCATTACGGCTACGAGAGCTACCTTTTTCTTCTTGTTCACGCATTTTGCCGCGTAGAATTCTCGCAGAACCGGATTGATCTCATCCCCCTTACGTGTTGTACGAATGGAGGCCATAGCGATGGTAAACAGAATTCTTCTCCCGATCCGTGTGCCGCGTTTCGAGATTTTATTTCGGTCACCCTGGAATTTTCCAGACTGATTGACGGATGGATCCAGCCCAAAGAAAGCTGTCAAGGCCTTAGCCGAGTTGAAAAGCCTAAAGTCTCCGATTTCTGCAATCAGCGTAGCTGCTGTCAGAAAGCCAATACCAGGTATACCATCAAGAAGCTCAATATGACGCTTAGCATCGGCAGGAAAGAGCTCAGAGTCAATCATCGCTTGTATTTGCGTTACAACCCCGTCTAAACTGGCCTGCATGCTTTCGATCCCGTCGATATGGACTTTGATCTTAGCATCCAGCCAAGAGAACTCATGAGGCATGGAGGAAGCAAGCTGGGCACAGTCTTTGAGTTGGTTCACCTTCTTTGTTGCCCAAGCGGTCCCCTTACGACTGGTTTTCGAGATAAGAGAAGTCAGTGAATCGGTATCAGCGGCTAGAATGGCCCGTGGTGAAGGGAAATCTTTCAGAATGGCTAAAGCTGTTTTGCCAAAGGCCCCAGAGAACACATCAAGGAATCCCGGGAACAGAAGATAGAGGTCCGTGGATAGTCTGTTCTTCATCTCGGTGAGGGTATCCGACAGAGCATAATACTCCCGAGTCATCATGCGTAGAGCCAGAATTTGGGGCTCAGGAACCAGAGAAACCTTCACATCTTGGTATTTAGCCAGTCTAGCAATCGCTTCGGCATCCTTACTATCATTTTTCACTTTTCTTAAGTCGAAATTTTTGGTAGAATGAACACTCAAGGGGTTCAGCACAAAACCCTTAAGGTTATTCGACCTCAAGAAGAAGAAGAGTGGTAAATGAAAGATACCCGTAGATTCTACGAAGTAGATGGGCTTTCGTTGTAACCGCTCTTCTTCCTTTTTTAGGATATCGAGCAGTTTATGAAAGCCAGCGGGATTATGATCAATCCGAAAAGGTTTGCGGATGAGTTCCCCAGAGGGAGCGAGCATAGCAACGACAGAGAATTCAGAAGAAACATCGATTCCAACAACAAAGTCATGAAGAAACTGGGACAAATTAACACAACCTTTCCAACAGATGAGTCAGAGCATCCACTAAAAAAGAATGCCAACACCCTTGCATTTGAAACGGGTAACACGAAATCCGTGACCCAACCAGCTAAACATCGAATCATTCTTGTGGAGTGACACGCTTTTTCACGGATAAGCCTCAAAGAGGGATCCAGGAGGTACGCACATCTATCTCTCTGACCAAGAAATGATTATACCAGAGGTTTAGCGATATTGGTTACGTAGAGTGTCAGCTCATTCATCTGAACAATAAGGATTAGGTTTTCAAAGAACGTTCGGGTAGGTTTTTTAACTTAACCCAATATCTATCTTACAAGGAGGAAATATAATGTTGGATTTTTTAGCCATACCGATGATTGTGCTGGCGGTTATTATTGTGCTCGGGTTGGCCTTTTGGGCCAGGTATAAGACGGTAGGTCCGGATCAGGCCATGATCGTCACCGGTTCTTATCTGGGCACGAAAAATGTTTATACCGACGAATCGGGCCGCAAGATTAAAATCGTCCGCGGCGGCGGGGCCTTTATTCTGCCGGTTTTCCAGCAAGCGAAATTTATCTCTCTGCTTTCCCATAAGCTTGACGTTACCACTCCGGAGGTGTACACGGAGCAGGGGGTTCCGGTGATGGCGGATGGGGTGGCTATCATCAAAATCGGCGGTTCGGTGGAAGATGTGGCTACAGCGGCTGAGCAATTTCTCAGCAAGCCTGCTCAGGCTTTAAGTCAGGAAGCCCAGGAAGTTTTGGAAGGACACCTGCGGGCGATTTTGGGGATGATGACTGTTGAAGAAGTCTACCGTAACCGGGATAAGTTCGCTCAGGAGGTTCAGGGGTCGGCAGCCAAGGATTTACGGAAAATGGGTCTGCAGATCGTCTCCTTTACCATCAAAGATATCCGCGACAAAAACGGTTACCTGGAAGCCTTAGGTAAACCGAGGATCGCTATCGTCAAGAGGGATGCCGAAGTTGCGGAAGCGGAAGCAGTGCGTGATGCCCGGATTCAGAAAGCGAAAGCCGCCGAAGAAGGTCAGAAAGCGGAGCTGTTGAGAGATACCAGCATCGCTGAAGCAACGAAAGAAAAGGAACTCAAAGTCGCTTCTTTCAAGAAAGAACAGGATACGGCTATGGCTGAGGCTGACCAAGCCTATCATATTCAGGAAGCCCGTTCCCAACAACAGGTCACAGAAGAGCAGATGAAGGTTACTTTGGTCCAGAAAGAAAAAGAAATCGAGATTCAGGAAAAAGAAATATTGCGCCGCGAGAAGCAATATGATGCTGAAGTGAAGAAAAAGGCCGATGCTGACAGGTATGCAGTGGAACAGGCTGCGGAAGCGGATAAAGCCAAAAGAATGCGGGAAGCTGATGCCCTAAAATATAAGATCGAAGCGGAAGCCAAGGCCAATGCCGAGCAGAAACGCCTGGATGGTCTGGCTATAGCCGAGGCTGAAAGGGCGAAAGGAACGGCTGAAGCAGAAGTGGTCCGCCTGAAGGGATTAGCTGAAGCCGAGGCTAAGGAGAAACTGGCGGAAGCCTTTGAAAAATACGGTCAGGCTGCCGTTCTGGACATTATCGTCAAGATGCTGCCCGAGTTAGCCGGCAAGATCGCCGAGCCCTTGAAAGCCATTGATAAACTGACGGTTGTCGATACCGGAACGGGGCAGGGGGCGGCTAAGTTAAGCAACTATGTCACCACCCTGATGGCCACCGCCCCGGAAATGCTCAACAGCGTGTCGGGCATCGACTTGGACAAACTGGTCAAGCAGCTCACCGGTGAGATTGTGGATGCAGCTGAGCCTGAAGATAAAAATAGGCAGGGATAGTCAGGCCAACCAAAGGTGCGGAAAATTTTCCGCACCTTTATCAATGTGCACATGGCCGCCAGTGGTGCCAGGGACTACTCCAGCAGCTCAAAGATCTCCAGCCAGCGCTTTTCCAATCCTTCCTTCTCTGCATAGACCTGTTGCAATTGGGCCAGGTCCACAATCTCCCGGAGTTGAAGATCCAGGGATGATATCTGCTCCTCCAAGTTCTTGAGCTCTGATTCCAGTTTTTCGAGGCGATAGTCCGGAGTTATTTTATCCCTGGTCGGGAGGGAGTCACTCCCGCCTTGTTTGACCGTCGGTTTCTCTCTTTTGAGTTGTACTTCCTCGTTATGAACCCTCTCATTTTGATGGTGGGCGGTTCCCATCTTCTCTTCCGCATAGCTGAAGTTTCCCTCAAAGCAGTGCACCGCTCCGGCTTCAAGCCAATACACCTTGTGAAAGAGCTTATTGAGAAAGTAACGGTCATGAGAGACAGCCAGCAGGGTTCCATCATAGTTTTCCAGGGCATCCTCCAGGACCTGCAGGGAGTCCATGTCCAGATGATTGGTGGGTTCATCAAGGATCAGGAGATTATTGTCCTGATACATAAGCTGGGCTAAGCGGAGCCGCATCCGCTCCCCGCCGCTCAGCTGAGATACCTTCTTATAAACCATAGGCCCGTAAAAGAGGAAGCGGGCGAGAGTATTTCTGGCCTCTCCTTCAGTCATGGGGATGTCTTCACGGAAAAGATCGATCACTGTTTTTTCTTTCGTGTCGGAGAAAACCTGCTGGGATAGATAGCCAATTTTGACATTGCTGCCGATGCGCACTTCTCCTTGGTCCGGGCTCAGTTCCCCTAAGATCAATTTAATTAAAGTGGATTTTCCCGTGCCGTTTTCACCGACGATGGCAGCCCGCTGCCCAAAAGCAAGGTGGAGGTTGACGTTGGTGAAAAGGGGTTGATTGCCGCTGAAGGCCTTGGCGACATCTTGGAGCAGAACCACATCTTTACCGCTGCGCTCTGAAGCCTCCATCTCCAGATTCATTTTCTTGCGGTTGAGCTGAGGGCGGCTGAGTTTTTCCATGTGCTCCAGGGCCCTTTCGATATTCTTGGCCTGCCGGTAGAGTCCTTCGCCGGAGGGATAAGCCCGATTTGCCCATTCCCGCAAACGCTTGATAGTTTCCTTCATCTTCTTGATCTGCTTTTGCTGTTCTTCGTAATCGTGGAATTCCTTAAGAAGGCGTTCTTCTTTTTCTTTCACATAGCCCGTGTAATTGGTATGGTAATGGTACAGCTCACCGTCCGCTAAATCCAGGATCTTCGTCACGACTTCATCCAGGAAAAAACGGTCATGAGAGATAACCAGGACAGTGCCGTTATAAGTTTTCAGGAAGCTGCCCAGCCACTTGACGGCAAACAGGTCGAGATGATTGGTGGGTTCATCCAATAATAAGAAATCCGGGTTTTTAAGAAGAGTGAGAGCCAACCCGACCTTCGTTTTTTCTCCTCCGCTGAGAGTAGCAAAGGACCTGGGCAGCAAGTCTCCGATGTTGAGTCCCTGGGCTATTTTTTCAAGGTTAGCCTGGATTTCGTAGCCACCTTGGAGTGTGAACTGATTGAGGAGAAGGCCGTAATGTTCCATAAGTTTGTCCAGTCTGGGGTGTTCTTCTTCCATAGACATGGCTGTTTCAAGTTCCCTCATCGTCTCTTCCATCTCTAAAAGTTCGCGATAAGCGATCATCAGAACATCACTGGCCGTTAATCCATCTTCAAAGTCCGGGATTTGCGTAAGATAGCCGGTTTTTGAACCTTTCTTCCAATGGACCTGCCCGGCATCAGGATCTTCTTGGCCGGCCAGCAGCTTGAATAAGGTGGTTTTGCCGCTGCCATTAGGGCCGACCAAGCCGACCCGCTCATTTTCTTGGATCTCCAGGGATATATTCGAAAAAATGGTATTGCCGCCGTACATTTTAGTCACTTTGTTAACACTGCATGCAATCATAATTTACCTCCGTTGTTCATTCAAGCGTTATTCATTCAAGATCTGTAAACACAAAAAAGCCATGGAAAGACATTACCCCCATAGCTAAAAAAGGATACGATGGCACAAAAAAGAGGAGCTTTCAACTCCTCAATAACCACCACATAGTATATAAATAGAAATGGGTAAGAGATGTTTTCGCCGTTTTAGATTTGCTATTCAATTGCTAAAAAAGGGTATAGTAATCCCCTTAAAAGCAAAAGTGGCAAATTTAGCACGGTTAATATATAAGAATTCCATTAAAAATCCGTGCCTAAAAACAGCTTGCATCCCTACTCACCTCCTCAGTAATCCCAGTGATTTTACTATTCTATTCTATCAGGAATAGCATAATTTTCAAGAGCCAGGAAGAATGATTATTAAAAAATAAAAAACGAAAAAACACTTGTTAAAACAATTATTAACAGGTTATAGTAGATTATCGGATAATATTACCTTTTAGCGATAGTATTAAATAAAAATAGGGAGGGGGGAAGGGAAAGCAAGATACAATTTAGGGATAGTTACTTTGGCTGTGACGGTAAGAAGTAAGGGAGATCTCTTAAGTAAAAACAAAGAGGTTCCGGTGGAAAGGTTGAGGAGAATGAATTTTGGCTTGAGAAAGAAATTAGTAGTGAGTTTCATAATACTGATTTCTATTCCTGTGGTTGTCTTGGGGTTTATGTCCTATACTATGGCTGCCAATGCCTTGCAAGAGACGATAGAACAGCAGCTAAGCGATACTACCAAACAAACAGCTGAAGCTATTTCAGGGGATATGAAAGCAGCCCGGAATATTTTAAATGTAATGGCCACCAATGAAAATTTGGCAGAAGTTATTCTTGATCAAAACAATGGGGAACTAAGCTCCCGGGTGTTCACCTATCTGAGTACCCTTCAGAAAGAAAACAGTGATCTGTTTGAAAGTCTGATTCTGACAGATGCTCAAGGCCGGGGGGTAATGGATAACAGCAGCATTAATACGACGGCTGATTATGCCCAGCGAGAGTATGTGCAAGAGGCTTTGCTTGGCTCGGTCTCACTTAGTGATGTGATCATCTCTATGGTTACGGGAAATACTGTAGTCGCGGTAGGCCAACCGATTAAAGCGGATAATCAAGTTGTCGGGGTGCTTATTGGCACAATAAATTTCAATCAGATCGTCAAGCATGCGACAAAAATAAAGATCGGTGAAAGCGGTTATGCTTATATGGTGGATCGGGAGGGATTGCTGGTAAGCCATCCTGTTCAGGAAAAGATACTGACCGAAAATCTGTCCGATACAGCCAGCGGAGAGTTAAAACAGCTGGTCGAGCGCATGAAAGCGGGAGAGGCCGGGGAAGGATTCTATAGCTATGAAGGGGTATATAAATATACTTGTTTTGAGCCTGTAGAGAGCTGGGTAGTAGCTGTGACAGCCAATTATGATGAATATATGGCAGCGGCCTTATCGATCAGGAAACAAACCATTATCCTCATCTTCAGTGCTTTAACCATCGCGCTGCTCATTGCCGTGCTCATCGCCAATAATATTGTCAAGCCGATCAAGCAACTGCAAAGTCTTATGGAGAAGGCAGGACAAGGAGATTTGACCGTTCAGTCGGAGATCAATACCAAGGATGAAATCAAGACTCTGGGCGAATCCTTCAACCAAATGATCAATAGCCAGTCAACTATTGTCAAGCATGTGCGAAGAGGTGCCCAAGATCTTGCCGCATCCTCTGAAGAGCTGGCAGCCTCTTCAGAGCAGGTAAGCACCAGTAGTCAGGAAATCTCAGCCAGCATCCAACATGTGGCCAGGGAGGCGGAGGAGCAGAGCCATGCGGTTTTGGATGCTTCGCAAACTCTAGTGGAATTGTCAAGCATGGTTCAGCTGGCTCAAAACCGGGCTTTAAAAATCAATCAAAGTTCGGAAAATACCAAGCAAGCCGCTCAGGAAGGCCGAATTAAGGTTAATAATACAGTGGAAGCTATCGAAATGATCAATATAAAATCACAAGATACCATGACTGTCCTCCAGGAATTAAATCAATTGTCCACAAAAGTGGGTGAAATTATTACTACGATCAACGCCATTGCGACTCAAACCAATTTGTTGGCTTTGAATGCTGCGATTGAAGCTGCCAGAGCCGGTGAACATGGCAGGGGGTTTGCCGTTGTTGCTGATGAAGTGCGCAATTTAGCCGAGCAATCCAATCTTGGCTCCACTGAAATATCCACCCTGGTCACAGAGATGATTAAACAAACCGAGAAGGCGGTCCAATCGATGCAGCAGGAAAAAGAAGCCGTCGAGAAAGGGGTGGAAGTGGTCAGAGAAACGGATCACACCTTTGCGCAAATCATCAAAGTAGTAGAGGAAACGGTTGGCAATATTAAAGAGATCGTTGAGCTTACGAAGGAGGAGGTTGCTACTTCCGATCAAGTCATTAGTTTGATTGATAAGGTAGCGACGATTACCGAGAATACAACTGCAAACAGCCAACAAGTTGCCGCGGCGGCAGAAGAACAAACCGCTTCAACAGAGACGGTTGCGGCAAGTGCTGAAGAAATCAGTGCCTTAGCGGTTTCTCTTGATGACTTGGTACGGCAATTCCGCACCAAAGAAGCGGGGAAATAAACAAGGGGAGCTCTTGTTCTAAGAAGTTTTTTTCCTTATTGTAAGAATAGTGTTACAATAGAGCCAGAAGCTTAATCATCTGCACTGGATGAGGCATGGGCAGCATACAAGGAGGAGAAAACGATGGTCCAAGTTACGTTTTTACCAGGGAAGAGAGCAATTGAAGTATCGGAAGGCAGCACCGTTATGGAGGCAGCCATCGCGGCAGGGGTGCCCTTGGAAAGCACCTGCGGAGGCAGAGGAACATGCGGGAAATGTAAAGTTCAAGTCGATCCCACCCTGGTCGATCCTGCCCTTGATATGGGGAAATTTCTAAGTGACTCGGAACGAAAGGCCGGCTGGGTTTTAGCCTGCCGCTATAAAGTGGCGGAAGATTTAATCGTCAATCTCAGTGAATCCAAAGATGCTCACCAGCGCAAAACCAATTTAAGCCAGTTGGAGGATATCGACCTGGTGCCAAGCGTAAAAAAATATGAGCTTAAATTGGCTAAGCCGACGGTTCATGATCAGACGCCGGATTGGGACCGCCTCATGGCCGCTTTGCCTTCACCCAAGATTCATTTTAACCGTACTCTGGCGGCAGGACTTCCCCAAATCCTTCATCAGTCCAATTTCCATGTGACTGCGGTTGTGGACGGGAATGCCTTATTGGCTGTGGAGCCGGGAGATACCACTCAGAAAAGCCATGGCTTGGCCATCGATATTGGCACGACGACTACGGTGGTTTATCTGGTGGATCTGCTTCAGGGAAAGATTCTGGACAGCGACGCACTGACGAATCCTCAGCGTGTCTTTGGGGCTGATGTGATTTCCCGGATTACCCATGCGGCTAAGGGACCGGAGCAGTTGCAGCAGCTGCAGACGGTGGTGGTGGAAGGTCTGAATACGATCATCTCCAGATTATGCAAGAGAAATGACTTGAAGCAGGAGGACATCTATCAGGCCGTCGTGGTGGGAAACACCACTATGAGCCATTTATTCCTGGGGATCGACCCAACCTATCTGGCGCCGGCGCCTTTTATTCCCGTGTTCCGTCAGTCTGTTCAGGTGAAGGCTGCGGAGTTGGGACTAAATATTCTTAAGACAGGTCATGTGGTGGTGGTTCCCAATGTGGCGGGTTATGTGGGAGCGGACACGGTAGGAGTGATGATCGCCGCTAAAGTGGATCAGCTGCCCGGTTATACTCTGGCTGTGGATATCGGTACCAACGGAGAAATCATCCTAGCCGGCGGGAAGCGGATTCTTACCTGCTCGACAGCCGCAGGTCCGGCCTTTGAAGGAGCAGAGATTAAATACGGCATGAGGGCAGCGGACGGAGCCATCGAGCGGGTCAAAATCACCGATGATGTGGAACTGGCGGTGATCGGCAATGCCAAACCCATTGGTATCTGCGGTTCAGGCTTGATTGATGCTATTGCCCAAATGGCAGAAGCGGGAGTCATCCATGAAAGCGGACGGATTGTCAATACACCGGAGGATCTGGCCAAGCTCCCTGCCAGGATTCAAGAGCGGATTCGTAAGGCAGAGGGCGGATTTGAATTCGTATTGGCTTGGGGAAAAGACACCGGTTTAAAGGAAGATGTGGTTCTGACCCAAAAAGATATCCGGGAACTGCAGCTGGCGAAAGGGGCTATTCTGGCCGGGATTAAGATTCTCATGAAAGAGATGGGAATCGGCCTGGAGCAGCTGGACCGGGTACTGCTGGCCGGAGCCTTCGGCAACTACATCAGCAAGGAAGCGGCACTGCGGATTGGCCTGCTCCCGGATGTGCCCTTGGAGAAGATCAGAGCGATTGGCAACGCAGCCGGTGATGGGGCCAAAATGATCCTGTTATCCAAAGAGGAACGCAAAAGGGCTGCCCTGTTAGCCGAACTTGCCGAGCATTTGGAATTGTCTACCCGGAGTGATTTCCAGGAGGAGTTTATAGAGGCCTTGTCATTTGAAAAGTAGCACACAGGGGACTGTCGCAGTGGCAGTCCCCTGTATTTTGGCAGGGGAAAGGAAAGAGGAAATGAAGGAAGGATGTGGAATAGTAAAAAGATTGTGAAATAGGCTCAAAAGGAAAGAAAAGAGGTCGCTGTGATGTGGAACTCGCTTAAAAAGATATTGTTTAGTGAATCAATACTCAATGATTCTGTTTTTGAGTGCAGACTTTGCCAGACCACATTCAATATCAAGGAAAGACCTTCGGAAGAGTATCAGCTCTGCCGTGCATGTTTTAAAAAAGCAAATGATCATGTGGAATCAATGATAGAAAGCTTTGAAATGTTAAAAGAAAAAGCAAATAAGGCAGGGCAAGCGGGCAATTCTTATGTGCAAATGCACTATCTAAAGGAAATTCTGGCTAGGCTAACCGAATACAAAGAATCCTATTACAATAAGGGTGTCAACTTTATTGCTGAGGATATCAATCAATTAATAGAAGCGGCTCGTAAAGTACGTGCTGAAGCGGCGAAAGAAGCCAGAGAAAGCAGACGGCGCAGAGTTAAAATGGATGTATCAGAAATGGAAGCCCAGACCGGAGAACAGTGGAAGGAACTTCGTGCCGCTCAGACAAGTGCTCTGAAAAGTATATTAAATTTATACGATACTATAGATAGCAAAGGATATGGATTAAAGGATGGCAGATCTCTGGCCAACGAAGTACTCCAAACCGCAGTACACTTCTTAGCTTATATAGCGATAGCGGATGGTGACTTAACAGAGCTCGAAAGCCAAGTCATCAAGGATTATCTAAGTGTAGGCAGAGCTTATGCCATAGATACGGAAGCCTCAAAAAAATATATAATAGAGAATCCCCAGTTTGCAGAAGAGATCCCATCTTTTATGGATATCACTAAAAAGTTCGATGAAGCCCTGATTGAAGCAGGTGAGCGCTCAGAAGGAACATATGATACTATGACTGGGATTGTCACGCTTTTTGGATATCTGGGTAGGCATTTCTTGTATGAAAGCTGCAATGACATTGATATTAACAAATCGACGGCGTTATACGAGTATTTATTGCATCTCAATGAGTACTTGGAAGATAACGGATGTGAAACAGAATACCTGGGAGAATTCCAAGAGATAGACTCGGAGGGCGTGGCTGTAACCGGCAGTTCTGAGCGCACAGGTTCTGACAAAAGTCTTGAGCAATTACTCCAGGAATTGAATGAACTGATCGGATTAGCCCGGGTTAAAAAGGATCTGAATAGTCTGGTTAATTTGATTAAAGTGCAGAAAATACGCGAGGAACGGGGCTTTAGTCAACCGGCGATGTCCTTGCATTTAGTGTTTTCGGGAAACCCTGGAACAGGAAAAACAACGGTGGCCAGGCTGCTGGCCGAAATATATAAAGCCTTAGGATTGGTTTCCAAGGGCCAGCTTATTGAAACGGACCGTTCAGGACTTGTTGCCGGGTATGTGGGACAAACCGCGCTAAAAACCCAGGAAGTGATCAGTAAAGCGAAAGGCGGTATATTATTTATTGATGAAGCCTATTCGCTTACAGAAAACCGGGGAGAAGCGGATTTCGGAACGGAAGCCATCGATACCCTTGTCAAAGCCATGGAGGATAACCGGGCCGATTTAGTCATCATAGTGGCAGGGTATCCTGAACCAATGGAGCGTTTTCTGGATTCCAACCCAGGCCTGCGGTCACGGTTTAATAAGTTTATTAGCTTTGATGACTATAGCGCGGAGGAATTGCTATTAATTTTAAAATCCATGTGTAAAAAAACGAATCTGAGTCTGTCAAGCCAGGCAGAAGCATATGCCTATTCATTCTTCCAAAAAAGATGTGATTCAGATACATTTGCCAATGCCAGGGATGTAAGAAACTTTTTTGAAAAAGCGCTTGTTAACCAGGCGGATCGGTTAGCACATATTGAAGATTTGAGTGATGAAATGCTGTTTGCCATAGAATATGATGATATAAAGGATATGACTTGTTGAACACAGGGGACTGCCGCAGTGGCAGTCCCCTGTATTTTGGGCTGGATTTGGCGGGGAGCGCTGGTATGGCGCGGGGCAAATTCGGAATCGATTACGAATTATGAGTGAGGTCTTAACGGTGATGGGGCAGAGCAGCCGGGGTGTTTGCCGAATTTAATCGGTCACAGGCTTGCTAGTGGGTATGAAGGAAGATTAGTCATGCTTCAGATGTTACCAGCTCTATCATGTTAGTCCAAAATATGGCATAATATAAGAAAATTCTTAATTTGTTTGGTATCATATGATGTTATTCAAAAGGTTAAATCGTAGAGGTAAAAATGTTGCATAAATAGCGGCGGTCAGCCGATAGAAGGAAGGAGCTGCTGTGGGCAATTGCATAGTACATTTTCTTCCCGCCAAAGCCGGAGACTGTTTTGTTGTGGAATTCGACAACGGGGAATGTATCCTGGTCGACTGTGGCTATAAGTCCACATACGAATCCGAGCTGAAGCCCTTATTGACTCAATTAAAGCATAAGGGCCGCCGTGTGATACTGATGTTGATTACGCACATAGATCAGGATCATCTAGAAGGAGCGATCGCATTTTTACGTGAGAACGGTCCCGCAAATGCGCCTCATATTATTGAGGTGGAAAATATTTGGTTCAACGGATTTTTTAACACGCTATTTATGCGGGATGAATTCCAGGAGAGAAAACGGGCGGCAATCGGGGAGCTGCAAAAGAAACGGATGAATATGATCTTGGGCCAGTTGTCCATGCAGAGCGATGGCAATGTCGGCCCTATATCAGCAGCACACAGCAGGAGTTTCGAGGAGCTATGCGCTCAGAACGGATATCGGTTAAACGCACAGTTTGCAGACCGAGTCGTTAAAAGAAATGCTGACAACAGGAATCAGCTGGTCGATCATTCCATTCAAATTGGAGAATGCAAACTGATCGTGTTGTCACCAAACGAATCGTCCTTGAACAGGCTTGCCCACAAATTGAATATTGAGATGATCCGGAATTTTGGCATCCACTATGAGCTTTCGGAAGATATGGAATTTGCAGCATTGTTTGAGCGATTAATGGAGTTGCAAATAGAACCGGGCTGTTTGGAGGAATATATTTCGGCTTCAGAGCCGCGGCTTGAGCGCTGGGTTGGTACATCTACACTGGCGCCGATGAACGAGGTAAATAATGCGTCCGTTGTAATCGAAATTGAATATAAGGGTACGAAGCTGTTGTTTAGCGGAGACTCGGATAGCGACAGTTGGGCGGAGTTTTTGACGGATGAGTATGATCTGATTAAGATATCTCATCATGGTACGACCAAACCGAATATAAAGTTGCTGGAGAAAGCAAAGGGGAGAACGCTTCTCATATCGACGGACGGCGGAAAGCAAAACCGGCATCCGGAAAATGACCTGTTGGCTAGAGCTATTCTAGCCGGAAATAAAACCATATGTTTTAACTACGACATTAAACAGAAACAAGAGCTGATGGATATGCAGGAAAAATACGGATATTCAGCGATGTTTGGGTACCGGGAAATCAGATTGTAAAGGGAAATAGGTATGGAGAAATATATAGTCAAGGTACGTTCTTATCTTAGAGAAGAGTGTATTGAATACGGAACCGGGATCATGATCGGGAGAAATCTCGTGCTGACTCCCAGGCATGTGACCTGTGGAGAGCGCCATACGGTGTGGGTCGGTGGCAAAGAAGAAGAGTCCTGCGTCGTAAATGAGAATAATGTGGCAGTAGTGCTGGAGATCGGCAATTCCGATGATAGCTACTGTATAGCTGATATTTTTTCCGATGATGAGGTCTTGGATGAAGAATCCAGATGGTCGGTCAGTGGGTTTATTACATCCCAGCAATGTGAGCATCATGTGCGGGGGACCGGGATCATCATTTCACCGGTAAAGGATGAGGAATGGGATTATCATCTGGCAGCAATTACGGCTGGAATAGCGGACAATTATCAGGGATTGTCCGGCTCTCCCGTATTCTGCGATCACAGAATCGTCGGCATCCTGCAAATGCAGGCGTATAATAGCAGCGGCGCATTGGGCGTACGCATGTCATCGGTGGAGATGTTTCAGGACTTGCTGGCGAAGGAAAACTTCAAGCCTAATGCATATCACATGCTGCTGAAAGAGGCCTGTGTTCAATATACGAGAAGCCAGATTGATAAAAACGTAAAAAGCAAAAAGTATATTGCAGACATATTTGTGGAAGAAGGCGACTATAAAGAAAACCTCCGATATTTTGCAGACCCTATGTTGTTTTTGAAGAAGGCGATCCGTGATGCGAAGATGCTTGATTTTAAAAATGTTAATTTTTATCTTGGAAAGCAAGGTAAACAGGAAATTGATTTTTCCGATCTGACTGAAAACTTTTCAGTGACGGAATTGGAACCATTACATAGTTGCCTGGGGGACCGGGTTTCAGATGGGATTTCCTTGTTGGCGGAATTAGATAAATATTTCTACTCTGATACTTCCAGTCTGGAGGAGAGTTATGATCTCAGACAGAACAGTCTCAATAATTCCGTTAAATACTACTTATCTGACATAAAAGACAATATCGACTTTATAGAAAAGAAATATATTCTGCTAACCAAAGACGCCGGTCAGGGCAAAACCAACTTCGTATGTGACTTCACAGCGAATTTTCTGATGAGAAAAGGCTATTGCGCGTTATATTTTAATGCCTATGATTTCAGGGAAAATCCAATAGCGCTTCTCAAGCAAAAGCTGTCGCTGGACGGGGTGTATTCGTTCTCTTATGGGAATAAAATTCTCCGCCGGGAATGGAATCGTACCAAGAAGCCCCTCGTCGTCATCATCGATGGTTTAAACGAGAATTCGCTGGTGAAGAACTTTGGCCAGTGCATACGGGATTTTCTTGAGGAATGTCAGGCCTACCCATATATCAAAGTGATCATGACCACCCGGAACGAGTTCCTGAAGGAGCGGTTTGAGGTGATCGAGGAAGGAACGTATTCAAGGGCATATAAACATATCGATATGTGGCAGAGGAGCGACGACTTCAAGGGGCGGATCTTCCGAGGGTACCTGAACTTTTTCGGGATCACGATCAGAGAGAATACATTAACAAATCGATTCTATGATGCCTTAACGAGTGATGTGCTGCTGCTGCGATTTTTCTGCGAAGCAAATGAGGGCAAGAAGCAAATCTACGTCTATGATGTTTACAAATATGATGTATTCCGGCAGTATTTGAATCTAAAATCACAGGAATATCAAAAGGATCAGCCGGTCTTAAATCCTCAGGATTCTTTGTATACCTTGCTTGATAAAATTTCGGAATATATGATTCGTAAAAAAACGTTCTTTAATGTCCCCTCCGGAATTTTCAACAAATCTGAGCAAGAGCTGCTCTATCAAATGCTGGATAACGAGGTGATATTCAAGGACGAGCAGATATTGAAAACAGGTATGTTGATGAAAAATACTATAGTGATCAGTTTTACATTTGATGAATTCCGGGACTTCTGTATTACAAACTATATTTTGACCCATCTTGCGGAGCAGGATGCCTTTCTATCGTTCTGGGATCAGATGAATGAAGAAAATCTGACAATCAGGGAAGGCGTTCAAAAATACATTTTCTATTTGGCGCGAACTGAATCGCAGGAGGATTTATTGCCGATCATCGAAGCTCTTCCTGAATACGAAAATCTCTACTGGCTCTATATATGGGGGCTGGAGGATCGTCATTTTACCGCTCATGATAAGGAAGCCTGGAGGATGCAACTTGTGGCGAATGGGCCTCATGCGGAAAAAGTTGTTCATGATCTGCTTGGCAAATATGATTGTGAGTTTTTTGGTAAGATTAATATCCGTTTGCTGTTCGAGGCGCTGGATGTGCTTGCCGAAAAAATAGACTTGTATGATGCTTTTATTAAAAGGATGTTTGGTGTCTACCGTGAGAAGAAAGGTGCTTATAACAATCCTCGGCCAGAGTCTGTATGGCCTTTTAACAGGATGATCCAGCGCATTGCGGAAGACGTAAATGATGATGCTTGGAATGTGCGCCATTCTGAGTGGTATCGACTGAGCATTTATTTACTTGAACTGGAGAACCGGGGCGCGTTGGATTTATGGTGCAAGCTCTATGAAGTGTCACCGGAAGTGGCTGTGCGCATTCTGGAAGAAATGAACCGACACCAAAGCAGCTTGATTTTAGGCAATGTTAAGGAGATTCTGCAACATCTTGAAAAATTCAGGAAAGGTGAGCCATGGGATCAGAGAATAGAACGGCTGGCTCAGGAAAACAGCTTTTGCCGGGATATACCTGGTGGTAGGGAGCTGTTTTCAAAATTGCTGTTCGATTAATCCGGAGGATAACATGCGGATACTTAAATTAGCAGGTGAATATTATTGCATAGCTGACGATAGCTTCGCTTATGCTGAACTTGAAAAAAGGATATCCTCTGCATTACACCTGCAAAAGGGTTCCTTTGCCGAATTCTATACCAAGAGGATCTTTCAGTCTTTTTTTCAATATGCCAGAGACTTGAAAAAGGAATATCTGACCTACTATGGACAGGAATATGATAGCTTTGCCGATTACTTATACAAAAAAGAGCTATTGGATTGGGCCCATATGGAGTTTATAGATTTGAACGAACAGCAAACCTTGTTTAAGCTGAACATAGATCTGTCCAACTATAATACCCGCTCTTTGATCGAATATGAAGATAAGGGTATCGATATCCTGAATCAGGCATTGGAGGAAATTGAATTATGAAGATCAGGCAGGGCTTTGTAACAAACAGTTCCTCTACCTCTTTTATTATTTCCATGAAGGATGACTTAGATAAAGAGGGTTTCATCAAAGGCATCGGGGTCGAAGGACCGTCTCCGATGAGTCGGATTTTTGAAGAACTTTACGAAGCGGTAGAGGAGAACAAACAGGATATTATGAAATACATGAAAGAGTCCCGAACAGCATATGGCAGCGTAGCGGAATTTCTGCAAGAAGAATCTTACGATGAAGAGACAATCCGAATCGTCGAAAAGCTGCTGGCCGAAAACAGAAAGGTGTATTATGGAAAACTTCACTCCGATGGATATTCGGCTGCGGAAGTCTATTTTTGTATGGAAAGCTTTCTGATTTGTGAAGATGACTTGTATTTTAACGGCAAGATCGGTGGCTGGTGATGGGAAGCTGCTTGATTCGGAATTGCAGGGAAAGCGGGTATATTCTGGGCTTTGATCGGGATGAGGGCACGTTTATCCGCTATGGCAAAAACGGCAGCGACCCATTTTCTAATGCAATAGGGCCTGAGCTGCTGGATATCGCAATTACAAATTATTGCGAACGGGAATGTGATTTCTGCTATCGCGCTTCAAACAGACAAGGGAGTTTTATCCATCTGGAAGATTACGAATTTATTATGGAGCAGGCGGAAAAGGCGGGCGTTTTACAGGTTGCCTTAGGCGGGGGAAACCCGAACCAGCATCCTCAATTTGTGCAGATTTTGCAGAAAACCCGCAGTCATAAGATTGTTCCATCCTATACAACAAACGGACAAGGCATGACAGACGAGATCTATGGGGCGACGAAACAATTCTGCGGCGCAATGGCTGTCAGCTGGTATGAACCCTATGCTGATGCACAGGAAGTGATTAAACGGGCCGGCGCATACGGAATTAAGGTAAACATCCATTTTATGCTAAATAAACTAAGCCTCCCCCAGGCGATGGAATTGCTGGAAAAACACGCCGATTTGCTGGAAAGCGTCAATGCCATCGTTTTTCTGAATTATAAACCTGTCCATTCTTCTGACGCCTTGTGCCTGAGGGATGGATACGAAATAAAAGACTTCTTTGAAATGGTGAAGAAGGTCAAGAATTGTAAAATCGGCTTTGACAGCTGTATGATTTCGTTTTTGCCGCTGATGGGAGACGGTCTGCTGAAGGAGACTGTGGATTTTTGTGAGGCGGCAAGGTTTTCTGCTTATATCTCAGAAAATCTGCTCCTGTATCCGTGCTCATTCATGAATGATATCTCCGGGAAGGGAATTGATTTAAGAAGGCATTCGCTGCAGGATGGATGGAGATTCGGGGAAGAATTTATTAAAATGCGGGAGAGATTGAGCAGGCCCGGAGCACAGAGGCATGCCATTTTGGCGTGCCAAACCTGCGAAAACTATGGGATGTGCCATGGTGGCTGCCCGTTTTTTAATATTAATAGGTGCAGGGGGGAGTTAACGCCATGACAGGGGAAGAACTAATGTCGGTATCGGAAACAACTGCAAGGCGAAGGAACTTATTAGTTTCCATTGTACGTGGAATTCTTAAAGAGAAGTATGAAGTGACACGTGAGTTTACAGTGGCGGAGATTGAGACTGTCTTTCATTTTCGGAAAAGGGATATTGCCTATAATTTAGACTTTTTCTTTGAACAAAGAAGTGGAAAGTTTATCCTCAAGACAGAAAAGCTGGATGAAGCTCAAAAAATAATTCGGAATCATCACCAGGCACTCGGACAATTGGAAACTGCCAAGGTCTTATTTATAAAGTCTTTTGGAAGATTTTACGACGACTATGAAACTAGCGAAGGCTTTTCGTTTGATCATGAAAGGCTGCGCCGCATTTTTTCTGACTTACATCCGGTGATTCCGATTCTTCATTGGGGTATGTTGCCAATTCTGTCAAAATGGCTGATGATCAATAGCGGTAGGCTCCCGGAGAATGACATAATCGATTTCTACGATCATTACCATATGCTTACGGCCTTGTTGAAGGAGATAAGAGGGCGGGGAGAGACGATGGAAACCAAGGGAGACGATACGCTAAACAAAGAAATGACCTTCTCCGTATATACGAGAAGGTGGGGGCATCCGAATGTTTATCGAATCGAACGGACGGTCGACGGATGGGAGGTTCGCCATATCGCTATCAATGGTAAGTGCGCTAAGGACGGCGAAGGGGCTCTTATGAGAAATTTACATCATGATAGTATATTTTTTCCGGAAGAGGGAGTGAAATGCGCACTTAGCAATCTGTGGGACGATGCGGAAGACGGGGAGATCGGGCTAGAGGAATTGCAGATAAGGCTCCAACAGGTCGCGGACTGGATCAGCAGTGTGGAAAAGGCGGTTGGAGAAAATCAGCCGGATTGGGTCCAATATTGCTGAACAAGAAAACCCTATGATTCACTGGAACAGATGAATGAATAACAGGTCACTGCGCTAGGAGGAGCTGCGTACCGGCTTGCAAAATTGAAGAAGGATTTCAGTTGCTTACAAATTATAAGCAACTGAGATTGAAAGCCACAGATAGAAAATTGGCCTGTGTGTAGGCGGCCGTTTCAGACCCTGCTGCCAAGAGGACACCAGTAATAAGCAAAGTTAGTTTAAACTGAGGTGGTACATATGTATAAAAATATATTGACTCCAAAATTCTTCAAAGACAATCCGGTAAAGAACCTGACGGCCCAACAATTTGTATATGGTCAGATCGAAATTCCCGAATTGTCTGAAGTCGCAGCTGATGTTGTACGGAAATATGATGAAAGGGCAGACGAAGAAAGAGAAGAAATTCTTCGTGAGAACGATCTTGATATGCTCCTGAAAAGGTTAAAAGGGAAGTGCGAGCCGCTAAATTCTCATCTGGTTCTGCAAAAAGCTATGGAGCAAGAAGAGCTAATCATCCCAAGAATATTGGAGCTGCTTAAAACAAGTCTCAATGATGTGTTCATCGAAAATGCAGTTAAAATACTCGCCAACACCGGTAAAGATTATGCAAAGACGCTGTTGGAAATGTTTGATGAAATAAGGTCCCCATACGCATCATCGCTTGTTTGTATTGCACTTGGGTTTATTGCTGATGAAGATGCGATTCCGGTATTGATGAAAAAATATAACGAATTTAAAAGCCTTTATCCCCAAGAAAATTACGAACAAGGCCCTCTTTTAGGTTTAATCAAGCTGAATGAAAGGTTTTATACTTAAGCAATGGAATATGAAGAGCTTTACTATTGGCGTGAGGCTTTGTCATTTGAAAAGTAATACACAGGGGACTGCCACAGTGACAGTCTCCTGTGTATATTGGGCTGGGATTTTGTGGGGTATTTGTTGGTATGGTGCGGGGCAAATTCGGAATCGATTACGAATTATGAGCCGGGCCTTAACGGGGATGGGGGCAGAGAAGAATGATTATTTGTTCCAATTGAACATACATAAAAGCGGGATGAATTGAGAATTTGCTGCTAAATATAACATTGAATTTTACGAAGTATTTGCATATAATAATTACAACACAAAAAACTGTGGAGGTGTAAAGAATGCCCAATATTAAACCGGTTTCAGACTTGAGAAATTATAACGAAGTTCTTCGTTCCTGCCAGGTTGGGGAGCCTGTTTTTTTGACTAAAAACGGCAGAGGCCGTTACGTGCTTATGGATATACAGGAATATGAAAGGCAACAGGCTGTAGTTAAACTTTTATCAAAGCTTGCTGAAGCGGAGGATATCATTGAAACTGGAAAGGAATGGAGGACCCTTGATGACCTCAAGAAAGCATTGGAGGTCTGAGGGTGAAATACAAAATTAGAATCAATCCTATGGCCATTGCTGATGTGCAGGAAATAAAAACCTACATCGCCGAGGATAATCCAGAAGCAGCTATACAGATGGGAGCTGTCATTTATTCCAAAATAGAGAATTTGGCTGATTTTCCCGAAATGGGAGTCTCGCTTGGTGCAAAGATTAATTTAAAAACGGATTATCGTTTTCTTGTTTGTGGAGCTTATCTGGTATTTTACAAGATCGAGGGAGAATTCGTTTCAGTTTATCGTATATTGAATGGGGCCAGGGATTACCTGACAGTTCTTTTTTCAGAGGAGCCGTCCGAGAACTAAAATCAAGGATTGTTTAGCCGTCACAGGAGTGGCGGCTTATTCGATATAGAGTGTTAGTGACGGTTATTTAGCAATGGAATATGAAGATTTGATTCAGAGAGGGATGGTGGAGCAAGATCAGACCACTAATCAGCGTCTAACAAGTTGAGGTGATTTTAATATGAAAAAGCATTCTTGCTTGTTGTTATGCACAGTGGCCATAGGCTTAATCTTTTTGTCAGGATGCGCAAGTGCCGGCGGCAGCTCAACTGCAGGGACCAATACCATAATCAAAGCTGATTCAGGTCAATCTCCTGAAACAACGGACTGGGAGTCTACCACCCATGAAATCGTCAACAACTTTGAGGGTGTAACCATGGGAGTTAAGGAAGGGACTGTGTCTTTAAGCGGCTTGACGTTAAACTTTACCAATAGTTCAGACAAGCAGTGTATCTACGGTGATTATTTCCTGCTGGAGAAGAGGGTCAACGGAAAATGGTATCAGGTTCCGACCATTATTGATAATTACGCATTTAATGATATTGGTTATGATTTGGCTACCGGGGGGAATGGGGAGTGGAGAGTTGATTGGGGCTGGCTCTATGGGGAGCTGGAGCCTGGTGACTATCGTATCGTGAAGGATATATCGGATTTTCGGGGTACAGGAGATTATGAAAAATACTATTTAACAGCGGAATTTTCAGTTGATGAGCGGACGAAATCAGCTGACTTAGCCCCCATGGTCATGATTAAAGGGAAGCTATATCAAGATACCGGCAAAGAAAGTGATATCAAAGCAAGATGCGGAGTCATGGATGGAGAAGTAACGTCAACAGTAGGGCCTTTTGAAAAACCTACTCAAGATAATCAATCTAATTTTGGCAGTGAGTATGGATACCAGTTTGTTGATGAACGCAGTGTCGATATCTTTATGAATGAAAAATGGCTTAGATTTGAGCTTTTGTAATCTGTGTTGTTGCTGATTCTTGTAATATACTAAAACCAGTATATTGATGGTAAGGATTAGGCGGTGTGAGGCGTGGATTATATGACCGTAAAGGGAGCCGGGGAAAAATGGGGACTTAAAGCTCCATAAGCTGTATATCCTGGGTGGAGAAGGTGCGGTTTCCGATAAGGTGAAAGAAACGATTTACTAGAAATTTTAAGAATCTAATCTTATTGAAAGGGCGTGTCGCCCTGCGTTTACACATAAACGTAGGGCGACACGCCCTTTAGAATGTCATTATTATTTTTATATCCTCAAGGCATAAGGCAGCAAAAACTTAATAGCCGATTCGACTATAAATGCTTTCTATAACAGAATCCGGAACGGCACCTGAACCCCCTAGTACATAGGACTGCTTTATATCCCTGCTGTTCCACCAAAACCATTGTGCTGCTGCTTCCGCACCTGAACTTGAATTAACTAAGATAATAGGACTGTTGCTTCTGGCCGCAAGAACTGAACCGGCAAGTGCATCCGGAAAGTTAGTTCCTGTAGCTAAATAGACGAGATAGGGATCGGTGCCCATACCGTTGGCAATAGCAATAGCTGTTGCATAACGGTCATTTCCTGAGTACCGTGTAGGCAGCGGAAGACTGCTCTCTACTGCAGTCCCCACGACCCCGGTACCACCGACAATGAATGTCTCGTTTATACCAAGGCGCTTTAACGCTTCACCGGCAGCATCAGCTAATACATCTTTTTTGGTTAATAATATCGGCATATGGGCATGGGCCGCTACCGAAGATACCGCCAAAGCATCCGGGAAATTTTCGCCATAAGCTATGACGGCTTTATTTCCTAAAATCAAATGATGATCGTGCATATACTGGGCGATGGCCGCAGCTGTTTCATAGCGATCCTGGCCGCCCACTCGGGTTACCTTGTAATGCTTCTGAAGGTCTTTTTCAATGGAAGATGAGATAGCCCCTTCCTGGCCTAAGATAATGATGTTTTGCGGAGCTAAGCGATCTAATTCATCTTTGGTATCATTTGACAATCTTGCCGAATCCGTTAGTAATATTGGCGCGTTTAATCCATAGGCTAATGGAGTCCCGGCGAGAGCATCCGGAAAATTATCCGCCCTGGCCAGAACGACAGTTGCTGCGCCATAATCCCATCCCTCAATGGAAATAGCAACAGCCGTTTTGAAACGATTGGCCCCGGAAATCCGAAAAAATACAGGTTGGCGATTCGTTCCGGAATAGGGTGCTGTCGGATTCAGGACATGCTCAGTCAAACCATTGCCTGTTTGCCCAAATTGGTTATATCCCCAACTCCAGTTATCAACGCCGTTATCATTGCCGAGAAAGCCGCGGGATACGGTGTGTCCCCATCCTGGAGAGATAAAGGAGGCTTTGATGTTGAGCAGTGTTGGTGAGGATAAGTTCTCAACCGCCGAACTATTAATCTGGTTGGCTGAGTTGTCACCAAATCCATAGGTCGCATTTTGCTGGGCAATAATAAAGCTGGAGTTATATCCGGCCGCAATCCGAAAAGCGGCCTTAATTCCTTGAACCTTGATCGGCACATTGCTATAATCGGAAATTTTGGGGTCTCCCAGTTGCCCCAACGAGTTATCTCCCCATGCATAGACACTTCCATCAGCCCCCAAGGCCAGGCAATGCCTTAACCCGGCTGAGATGGCAGTAATATTGCTTAATGAAGCTATCTTTACAGGTTGATAACCGGACGCTGATCCACCATCGCCAAGTTCACCCCGCTCATTGCTGCCCCAAGCATACACACTGCCATCCATGTGCAAAGCTAAGGCATGGGTACCCCCGGCAGCGATGGCAACAATACTGTCTAAGCCTGGAATCTGTGCCGGGGTATTCCGACTCCCGACAGAGCTGTCACCTAATTGGTTAAACTCATTGCTCCCGAAAGAGTAAACGGTTCCATCATTTTTGAGGGCGAGACTAAAATCGAAACCTGAGGAAATGGCGATAATTTCGCTTAGACCAGGTACCTCCACAGGAATAAGACTATTGATATCAGAGCCAATGCCAAGCTGCCCTTTTTGATTATTTCCCCATGCCCGCACTGTCTGGTCATCAATAAGGGCAAGATTATGAGTACCGCCTGCCGAAATATCCGCAACACGGGAATAGAGATTATTAATGGTGACAGGCAAGGAGCGTGATATAGTTGTACCATCACCAAGTTGTCCATAATCATTGTTGCCTGAAGCTGTCACATCACCACCATGAGAGGTGTCAAACCAAACGGTATGAAGCCCTCCTGCGCTGAAGCCAAATTGCCTCTCCTCCTGATATTTGGGAATGACAGCATTCAAAGGATTCGGATCGGCTGAAACGGGCACATTGGGAAGACTCGAAAACATAACCAGTAAAGCTAAAACAATTGAGATTTTTTTAGAAAAGTATTTGACTTTCACGTTTTCCTCCTGCTTCGCTAGATTACGATAAAAGCGTAAACGAAACATGAACATCCATAAGAATAGAAAAACATAAAAAGACTCTTTTCTCTACCTGTAATTAATTCCAAGCTTATTTGCTTGATTCTATCAAGAACTTCGAAGGAAAAAACGTGAACCTAACATAAAGGCGCTCAACTGCCGGTCCCATAGTAACCGGCAGTTGAGCGGGCATAATCAACGATTGAAGATATTGGAGATGTATACTATCAATGCATGGCGGCATCTCTGCGCTCAAACAAGACGATCCCCAAAACGGCCGACAGCATTGACAGGGCGCATAGCAGCACAAGCACCGACGGCGGCTGGGCGACTTTGAGCGGGGTCACCCAGGAGAAGGGGGAGAGGGCATACACGGCATCGCTCACCGACTGCTGTTCCCAGAGGATCTCCAATAACACAAACAGCACCATGAGTCCATAGCTGAGCCCGGACATCCAATGGGGCAGTACGCCAAACAGCAGCATCGAAATCCCGCCGAAAGCCCAAATCGCCGGTATCTTTCCTGCCATCTCGAAAAACAAGCGGACAAGAGCGCTTTGATCCCCGGTGCCGATCATCGCCCCCAGTCCCGCACAAAGGCCGGAAACCAGAGCGAGAGCAGCGGAGCCGCCGAAGATATACACCAGATGCCCGAAGGCAAAGCGGCTGCGCCGGACAGGCAGGGAGAGCAGCAGTTCACCTTTGGCCGTCTCCTCCCGGCGCAGGATACCCGCCGACATCAGCACGTAGACTGAAATGAGCATGGAAACAATATACAGCATCAGTGACATGAAGGCACGGTCCACGCCGCCCAGGCGCGCGATCAGCTCAGCCAGCGTCTTGGCCGAACTGACTGCGCTTACCATCAGGTAGCTGGCACAGCCCAGAGCGAAGGAGAACACCGCGTAAAAAATCAGCCAGGAGAGGAAGAGTCCCTTTTGGGTACGCCATGCCAAAGCGGGCAGGGAGCAGAAGCCAGGCTTGGCGAAGGCGCGTCCTTCCCGCTGGGGGATAAGCCCCGCTCCCACGTCCCGTTTGTGGGTCATCCACAGGGAGAGGGCCGCCGGCAGGATCATGATGATCAGGGAAATCAGCAGGACGCTGAAGCGCTCCCCGGCAAAGGGCCGGATCAGAAGCGGCCATTCCAGAGGGTTGAGATAGGCGGCGGGATGGTTTCCCCCGCTCACGTTCCAGAGGATATGCAGGGCAAACAGCAGCCCCAAACACCCGAAAGAGGTTCCCCGCGCCGCCGAGGCCCCCACAAAGAACTGGGCGACCAGGCCCGCCATCAGGCCTAACGCGGAGGCGGCGGCCAAAAAGCCAAGACAGTGGGCCAGCGATCCTGTGAAACCAAGCCCCAGAGCCGTCATCCCGAGCAGGGCAAGGAGGGCCGCTGCTGCGTTGATCAGCAGCATGTTCAGCAGCGCTGCCGCCAAGGCCGCAAGACTGCCGGTCACATTGGCCTCAAGCAGCTCCCGCTTGCCCTGCTCCTCGGCCAGCCGGGTGTGCCGCACCACATAGATCATGCTGAAGATCCCGCTTGCCAGAACCAGAAAGACCTTGGTGCGCCAAGTGACAAATCCGGCCACCGAGACGTCCAGCAGCGGGCCGTGTATAGCCACGGTGAGCGGGTCGATCAGCGTGACGCCCATCTCGGCGAGGGCCTCCTGGGTGGGGAAGAGCACCAATGAAGAGAGGGTGTTGATAGCGACCCACAGCCCCGGCAGCAGCAGCCAGGCCAGCGTGAAAACCCGGTTCTGCCGCATAGACAGTGTCATGATGGCCGCCGTACCCTGAAAGTAACGCTTCATGCTCAGCGCCCCCTTTCCTCGTCCTTGCCGTCCTTCCGGTAGTAATTCATGAACAGGGTTTCCAGGGTAGGGGGGTCCTGTTGGCTGATAAGGGCCTTCAGATCCTCCATACTGCCTTGCTCAATCATCCTGCCCGCCCGGATAACGCCGATGGTGTCGCAAACCGCCTCCACCTCCGAGAGAATGTGGCTGGACAGAAACACCGTCTTACCGGCATCCTTGGCCTCGCGGAGGCACTGCTGGAAGACCGTTTTCATCAGCGGGTCCAGACCGGTGGTGGGTTCGTCGAGGATGTGCAGCTCCACATCCGACACAAAGGCGGAGATCAGCAGCACTTTCTGCCGGTTGCCTTTGGAGTAGGTTCTGCACTTCTTTGTCGGGTCCAGATCAAAGTGTTCAATCAGTTCGGCCCGGCGCTTTTTTGTATAGCTTCCCCGCAGCCGGCCCAGAAAGTCGATCACCTCGCCGCCGGTCATGTTGTCCCAGAGCTGTACGTCGCTGGGGACATAGGCCAGCCGCTTATGCAGCTCCACCGCATCCCGCCGGGGATTGCCGTTCAGCAGGCGCACCTCGCCCTCATCCTTGTTCAGGAGCCCCAGCACCATACGGATGGTGGTGGATTTCCCCGCGCCGTTGGGCCCGATGAAACCATAGATTCCCCCTCCGGGTACGGACAGCTCCAAACCGTCCAGGGCCATGGTCCTGCCAAAGCGTTTTTTCAGGCCGCGAATTTCTATGGCAGACATATATTTCCCTCCTATTGTTGATAGAAGCATTTGCGCAGGACATCGAGATACTCGTCAAAGTCCGCGTTAAGCGCTTCCATGTCGATCTCTGCCAGGGGTTGGTCTTGAACCAGCTCCATCGTGCGATATCCGTAGTTTTCCAGCGCCCAGATGATCAGATCCCGGAGCTTGCCCATGGGCACATCCTGGCGGAAGAGGGATTCATCCAAGTTCCCCAGCAAATGGCTGTAACCTGCCTCCGTGATGCGGGAAAGCTTTTGGGCAAGCTCCCCGGCAATCTCGGCGGATTTCTCCTGGGCCAGCTTCTTGACAAATTCAAACAGCGGGGGATAGCGCAGGTAGACGGAGCCCTTGAGCCGCGCCGCTCTGGCGTACCGGGTCAGCAGATCCCCTTCGCAGTGACCGATTTGTTCGTAAAACTCCCGGTTGACCACCTCGTACACATAATCGCAGAGAAAGAAAAACAGCTCCCTTTTGCTGGCAAAATAGTGGAACAGCGCTCCCTTGGAAATGCCGGCCGCCCGGACCATCTCATTGGTGGAGGCGAGGTCGTATCCCTTGGCGGCAAATTCCGCCAGCGCTGCGTTGATGATGGCATCCCGCTTTTCCGCTTTGAGACCGACAAAGTTTTCATGCATAAGGATCACATCCTAATCGAAATTGACCATACTGGTCGGTAATTGCATTGTAGCATAAACCGACCAACATGGTCAATGTTTTAACAGGAATATTTGGTTGCTGTTGGTGCCTGTATCCTTTGCTTCGGATTCAAAGGATTTCCACATAGCCCTCGTCGCCGTTTACGCGAATGCGCTCACCGTCCCGGATGAGTCTGGTTGCGCCGACAACGCCGACCACAGCAGGCAGACCGTATTCCCGGGTGATGACCGCGCCGTGGGTCATCATGCCGCCCACTTCGGTGACCAGCCCTGCGATGGAGACGAACACCGGTGTCCAGCTGGGATCGGTAAAGGAGGTCACCAGAATATCCCCTTTTTCCATGACCGCGTCCTCAATGGACTGGATGACACGGGCCCGGCCTTCGACCACGCCGGAGGACACCCCCAAACCGGGCAGCGCTCCCCTGGGGATATTCTTTTGGTAAGCCATCTCCGGCACCTCGCCGTCCGAAAAAATGACACGTGGAGGGGTGAGATTGGCAAAGTGGCTGTAGTCTCTTTTACGGCGGGCGATATTGGTATAATCCACACGGCCGGTTTGGATGGCCTGCCGCAGCTCTTCCAGGTACAGGTAGAAGATATCGCCGGGCTCCTGGAGGATGCCTTGCTCCACCAGGCGGTTTGCCTCCCGCATAATCGTTCGTTTGTAGACATCGTAACGGCAGATCCAGAAGTACTTGGGATACTCCCGTGTGCCCAAATAATTGCGGAAGAAGGAGATATAGCGGCGCAGCCTTTTGGCTTGGCGGGAACCCAGTTTTTGTTCCGCCAGGGCCACCAGTTCTTCCGTGAGCCTTGTCATCTCCAGGCGGCCCTGTTCAAAGGACGACTTGCCGTGTCCCTTGGGTAAGGTGTGGATGTTGGTGAGCATGGCGCCCACCAGTTCGGCGGGATTTTCCCGGAAGCGGGTCTTGGCGATGTCGATCTCGCCGGTGGCCCGCATGCCGTAGTGCCCCAGGAAACTCTCAAAAGCATCCGCCACCGCGCCGCCGCCGGCCACTTGGCGCAAATCATCCAGGCGAAAAGCTTCGCCGGCTGCTTCGAGATACTTTACCACGGGGGGATGCTCCCGGGCCAGATCTGCGACTTCGCTGAGGGCAAGCCCCATTTCGGAGGTGGGATTGTGCTCCACCGATTTGGAGAGGCGGTTGCTGATGTTCTCTTCACCTGTGAGTGTTTTGCCCATGGCATCGATTTTTCGGATGATAAACTGGGTGGCCAGCACCATCCCAAAGCCGGAGGCGTCGTAAATGATTGCGGAAAGCTGCTTTTGATCCTCCAGAATGGCCTCGATGGCCGCTGTTCCCGCAAGAGGCTCCAGCTGCTCCTCCAGCCGGGCAATGAGGCGTTCCATCCGCTGGATATAGAGATCGATGTCGGCGGGGTCGTTGCGCCGGTAGAGACGGATGCCCTCCCGGACGATGGGCAGCCAGCCGCTGAAAGAGGAGAAGCTGCCGGGACCTTTGGGGATGCCGCGGATATAGTCTTGGCGCGCCAGCACTTGCTCGATGGCTTGGTGAGTGAGCGGGTCGGTGGCGGCCAGCTTGGTGCGGATCATCTTTTTGCCGTAGGCGGTCTTCAGGTCGTGGGTGATATCGATAAACAGCCGCCCGCCCACCTCCACCATCCGGAAAAGGGCGATCAGTTTCATGAAGGACATGCCCAGGGGCAGCATTACATCCGTCATCATCTGCATGTGTCCCGCTGAGACAAAGACGCGTTTGAGACCGTCCCTGCTCTCCGGAAGGGGATACAGGGTAGTGATCGCCCGGGACTGCACGATGAAAAATCCTCCGTTCACCCAGCACCATTCGATGTCCTGGGGCGCGCCGAAGGCAGCCTCGATCCCCTTGCCGATGGCGGCAAATTCCTCCAATTGACTGTCTGAGAGGGGCGGAGGGGTCTTGCTGTCCGCGTTGATTTTTCTGCCTCGCAGCCGCCAGGTGAAGGGTGTTTTGCGCCCGGATACCAGCTCCTCCCCCAGTCCCACCACAGCCTCGATGACACAGGTGAGCCGGTCGGAGGTCATGGGATCGGCGGTAAACAGCACGCCGGAAACCTGGGAGGGTACCATCTCCTGCACCACCACGGCAATGGCCACATCCTCGTGGCGGTAACCGTTTTTGCGGCGGTAGGCCACCGCCCGGTCGTTATACAGGGAGGCGCAACAATCCAGCACAGCGCGGGGGACATCGGCGGCCCTTACGTTCAGGTAGCTGTCCTGCTGCCCCGCAAAGGAGGCGTCGGGCAGATCCTCCGCTGTGGCTGAGGAACGCACGGCAAAGAGGATGTCCGGGGGATAGGAGGCCAGCGCCGTCTCAAGCTCCCGCAAAAATTCCTCCGGAATGGGGATATCCCGGATGGCCTGCCGGATATCGGCCCCTGCCCGGGCAAGTTCCGCCGGGGAGGAGGCCTCCAGGGCTTCCCCCCGGGACCCAACCACACCGGCGCAAAGCTCCCGGAAGGCGTCGGTGGTGACGACAAAGCCGCCGGGCACCTGGATACCGTCCAGGGCGGACAGCCTGTGGAGATTCGCACCCTTGCCGCCGGTCAGGGAGATATCCCCGGCAGCACTGTCACTGAGATTCAACAGCCTCTTCATTGGTACTCCTCCTTGTAAAATGCTTTGCGCATCAGATTAAGGTATTCATCCATTTCCACAAAAATATCCTCCAGCACGAAGTCGTCCTTGTGCTCGGACAGAAGCCCGTCGGTGGTCCAGGAAATAATTTTGGTCACTTTCTCCAGATCGATGCCCTCCCGCAATTTGGATGTGTCAAGCCCCGGCAGAAAGGTTTCCTGCCACGGCGGAAAGCTCTTCACTTTAACCCGGGAAAGTTCCTCTCGCAAGGATTCGTCGGTTTCCCTGCGGACCGAGAGGAGAAAGTCCAACACATAGGGGTATTCGTTGACCACAGCCAGTTTGATCCGCTCCGATTCGCGGATGCGCTCAAACAGGTCTTCCTGCTCGAAGGACTTGACGATGCGGTCATAGACAAGGCCGTAGACAAATTCATAGAGATAGAGGTACAGCTTTTTCTTGTTGCCAAAATAGTGGAAAATCAGGCCCTTGGAGATATCCGCCGCGGCGACGATTTCGTCCATGGTTGTTTTTTTGTAGCCGTTTTTGGCAAAGTGCTCCAGGGCTGCGCGGATGATCCGCTGCTTTTTATCTTCGGGAATATGAATCTCCGGCATCATCATCACCTCATTGACTGTTTTAGTCAATTTCTATTGTAGTGTCATTGACTGATTTAGTCAATAAAAGAATGCAATGTGCTTTATATATTGCCGTAGAAGAAATAATATAAGGAGCATCACCCCTGCTTAGATAAAGCAGTATGCGATGCTCCCCTGATGTTAAGCGGCGTTTTTGGCCGCTTCAAGAACTTTTTTCTTATTGGTCCGATGACCCAGATAGAGAACACCGGCGATGAGAACTGCGCTTAATCCCCATTCGATGAGGGCGCTTTCTCCGATGATATTGACAACAAATTTTTCATGCACAAGCATGGTCACGGCGGTATGGGTAATGACGGCCGAGCCGATAGGGATAATCACCGGGAAACGGTTAATCGCCTTAATGACCAGGGTACTCCCCCAAACCACAATGGGGATACTGATAAGCAAGCCGAAGACAACAAGGATGGGGTGGCCATGGGCGGCACCGGCAACGGCCAGAACATTATCCAGTCCCATAACGGCATCGGCGATGATGATTGTTTTTATAGCACCCCAAAAGCTCGCGGCACTATCGACCTGTTCATCGTGTTTCTCATCGGTCAGGAGCTTATAGGCCATCCAAACCAGGAGAAGGCCGCCGGCAAACATCAGCCCAGGAATTTTTAGCAGGTAGACAGCCACTAAGGTAGCTAAGGTCCGGATTAAGATTGCGCCTCCTGTGCCAAAGAGGATCACTTTCTTCTGCTGTTGTTTGGGCAGATTGCGGGCAGCCATGCCGATGACAATAGCATTATCGCCGCCCAGGACCAAATCCATAATCACGATAGCGAACAATGCTTGAAAAAATTCGGGGCTAAATAACTCCATCTTGTTCTTCCTTTCATTCTTTAAGATAACCCATAATCCTTATTATGTGTTTCAAGAGGTAGTATTATTGCATCAAAAAAGACCTTCACCCCCTTGTGGGCAAAGGTCTTGCTTACAACAGTGTTGTCAACAAAGCCGGGATGTTAATCCGTAATGACGACTTTGCTGTCCAGCTACTCCCCTTTGTATTATTACCTTTTTAGTATAGCTTATAGGTGCTTCCAGCGTCAACGATAATTTTGTAAAGATAAGCAACCTCAGGAGGCCAATTCCTGACCATTCACCTGTCGATTCATTGTGTTTTGCAGCTATTTAGGATAAAATGCGAAATAAATACTCAAGGTGATATAGAATAGCATCCTATCTGAACTAGAGGAGAGCGATAAAAATGCATGTACTTATAGCCGTTGATTCATTCAAAGGAAGTTTAAGCAGCCAAAAGGCAGGGGAAGCCATTACCCTGGGCATTCAGCGGGTTTTTCCTGAAGCGACTGCGGAGATTATCAGTATGGCAGACGGCGGGGAAGGAACCGTTGAGGCCATTGTCCATGCCGGTCGGGGGAAGGTGTTAAAAACCAGAGTCACCTCACCTTTGGGGGAAGAGGCCGAGGCCATCATGGGCCGGCTTCCCGATGGCACTATCGTGCTGGAAATGGCTTCGGCTTCAGGCTTACCTATGGTCCCCCGCCATAAGAGGAATCCTTTGCTGACCACCACCAGGGGTACAGGGGATCTGATTCGGGCTGCCCTGGCTCTGCAGCCCCGGGAAATTCTCATCGGTATTGGCGGCAGTGCGACCAATGATGGGGGAGCGGGAATGGCTCAGGCCCTTGGGGCAAGACTCCTTGATCGGGAAGGACAGGAGCTGAGTCCCGGCGGAGGTTGCCTGGATCAGCTTGCCAGGATCGACTGTTCAGAACTTGATCCCCGCTTAAAAGAGACGAAGATCACGGTGATGTGCGATGTGGATAATCCCTTGTGCGGCCCGCGGGGAGCTTCGGCAGTTTATGGACCGCAAAAAGGCGCCACACCGGAGATGGTGGAGATTTTGGATGGGAATCTTGCTCATTTTGCCCGGAAAATCCGGGAAGATTTAGGAGTGGATCTAAAAGATGTGCCAGGGGCAGGAGCCGCCGGAGGCCTGGGAATGGGACTGCTGGCCTTCACAGGAGCTCAGCTGAAGACCGGTGTGGAGGCTGTGCTTGATACAGTAAACTTTGATGGTAAACTGCAACAAGCGGATATTGTCATTACCGGTGAAGGGCGCATCGACGGTCAGTCGGTTTATGGCAAGGTGCCCATGGGTGTGGCCAAACGAGCCCTTCAGTATGGCAAACCCACCCTGGCTATCGTCGGTTCCATCGGTGCCGGATCTGAAGCCCTTTATGAACATGGCATAAGCTCTATCCTTACTATTGTTAATGGTCCCATGACCTTGGAGGAATCTATGGAAAGAGCCTTTGATTTGACGGTGGACGCTGCGGAGCGGGGATTCCGTATCTTAAAAATGGCCTATTCCGACAAAAGATGATGAATCTTTTTGTAGCTTAGAAATAGTTCGATTTTCTGAGAACCAACATATATTAATGGTATAGCGGTATAGTGTTTATGAGGGGGCAGAGTCTTTCAACTTAAATCGTTAACTAATTTAAAATTAATTTATTAAAAGAATCATGGAAATCAAACCATTTTATTAATATAATGTGGTAAAATATTTACAGTATGAACTTAGCATTCAAATTGCTCTTAAATGGAGGGTGAGGAGTCAGTGCAATTACAGAGTATTGAAAAGAGGGTATCTTCCGGTCATAGCCCTTCCTGTGCAGAGATATTGCTGTCTACCATTCAAGAGATGAATCGTGAGGAGAATCTCTTGAAAGCATTAGATCTCTTTACTCAGCGAAGCTTGGTGTTGTTTGACTGTGATGTAGCTGCAATCTACCTTTTGGAGCAAGGGAAATACAAGCCTTTCTCTGTTAGCTTTCGTGATGATAAGGACAGGGAAACGCTGATGTTAAGGGAATTTCCTCAGGATTTCCGGGAAATTGGTACTGAAGTCGTCGAAACGGATGAGGAATGGGTTTTGGCATTAAGCCATTTTGGCAAAACCTTAGGTGCTTATGTTCTCAAAGGCAGGCGATCTCAGTGCAGGGATGAGGGGTCAGCAGTCTTTGTAAAGCAAGTCATTTCGATTATATCTTCTTTTATATTCGAGAGAATATTGAAAATCGACTCTCTGAGCAGGGAACAAGCCTTAACCTTATTATTGCGGGGAACGGAGATTCTTGTTCGTGCTGACTCTGAGGAGCAGCTTTTATCGGAAGCCGGAGAAATGGCCATGGAAATTCTGTTTTTGCCCGGGGGATTTTTTCTCCTGGAGGGGGCCGGAGGGACTTGGGAAATCCGTTCACCCTTTGGGCGGCTGAAACAGGAGATGGAGTGGGATTGGCGAACTTGGGTCAGGCAATACATCTCTAAAGAAGAATGTTGTCTGAGAAGTGCTAAGGTTCACTTTTTTGATATTGAAAATAATCCTTTTAAATGGGAACGTGTGTGGATACATCCTCTCCAGACCCATAGCGGGGTGGTCGGCGAGCTGTGGCTGATGAATGCCGGTAAGTACCTTAATGATCAGGAGCAGGAGATACTGACTGCCTTTATCCGGGTGGTTGGGGTTGCTTTAGAGACCATTCGCCAGCGTGAGGAGCTGGCCCGCTTGGCCAATACGGATCGTTTGACAGGAATACTGAACCGCCAGGGGTTCGAGCAGCGTGTTCGGGAAGAAATAGCCAGTACCTTAAGGAGAGACTCACGTTTTCTGTTCCTGGTTCTTGATTTGGATCGATTTAAACAGCTCAATGATACTCTGGGCCATCCCATGGGTGACCGGGCCCTGAAAGAAATTGCTCAGAACCTGCGCTGCGCGGTACGGGAGCAGGATATTGTGGCCCGGACCGGTGGTGATGAATTTACAGTGGTGCTGACGGACATCGCCCTGAATGAAGAGTCCCTGACTGTGATTGAACGGATGAGAAAGAGCATGCATCTGGAAGAATATAATTTAGGAGTCAGTATTGGAGTCGCAGAATTTCCAACGGAAGGCCGTACCTATGATGAATTGTACCGTTTAGCAGACCAAAGGCTTTATAGAGGCAAGAATTCAGGGAAAGGAAATATCATAGCGGACTAACCCTCCAAACGGGGGGGTCTTTTATTTGATAGGGATTTCGTGGTATCCTGAAACAGGCAGCGAAACCTTGGATCTTCCTCACAGAGGATAACTATTGCAGAGGGTGTGACATGAATGAAGAAATATTTACGCACAATTTTGGAATGGGGAATTTTGATTGTAGTCGCCTGGGTGTTGTCCTTTGGCATCAGGACCTATCTTATTGACACCCGCATCGTCCCGACCGGTTCCATGCTCCCTACTATCCAACTTCAGGATCGCTTAATCTTCGATAAGGTGTTTTACAAAAATAAACCCCTCCAGCGTGGGGATATCATTATGTTTACCGCTCCGGAGGGTTCGGGAGAGCATGATGATTTGGTGAAGCGGATCATCGGTTTGCCTGGGGACACTTTAGAGGTCAGAGAAGGCAAGGTCTGGATCAATGGTGAAGCCATCGAGGAACCTTATCTGAAAGAGGCTCCTGAATATGAATATGGACCTATCCAGATTCCTGAGGGAGCGTATCTTGTGTTTGGGGATAATCGCAACAACAGCAAGGACAGTCATGTCTGGGGGTTTGTTCCTGAAGAGAATATCGAAGGCAAGGTTCTGCTGCGTTATTGGCCTCTGGAACGCTGGGGCGCCCTTAAGTAAGAAATACTGATTCAGGTATATTACCTATTAAATTTAATCGTGGAGTGGAAAGGAGAAGCCAATGAAATACGCCAAATGGATGAAGAATGTAGGGGAAGGATTTATCGGGGAAATGCTCAGAGCAGCCCAAAACCCCGCGATGATATCTTTTGCCGGAGGATTGCCTGCCTTGGATCTTTTTCCTACCCAGGATTTACAGGCCGCCTTTCAAAAGGTTTTTGAAGAACAGGGGAATGCGGCCCTGCAATACGCACAGACCGCGGGATATCCGGAATTAAGGTCATGGGTTGCCTCTCAGCACCAACGCAGCCAAAGGCCGGCCCGAACTGCCGAGGTTATCATCACTACCGGAAGCCAGCAGGGATTGAGCTTATTGGCCCAAACTTTTTTGGATCCGGGAGATACGGTATTCCTGGAGACGCCCACCTATTTGGGGGCTATTCAGGCTTTTGAAGGATTTCGGGCTGATTTTCAGATGATTCCCTGTGATGAAGAAGGGATTCTTCCCGATGAGCTGGAGAAAGCTTTGGCTTTCACCACCCCTAAATTTCTTTACTTAATACCTAATTATCAAAACCCTTCAGGGAGAGTTATGGGGCTGGAGCGGAGAAAAGAGCTCCTTAAAGTGTCCCAGAAATACGGCCTGCTGCTTGTCGAGGATAATCCCTATGGAGAATTGCGCTATGAAGGAGAGCCCATCCCCCATCTGGCGGAATTAGGGGAAAATGTCATCTATCTGGGGACTTTTTCCAAGGTTTTGGCACCGGGGCTGCGCATCGGCTATGTGCTTGCCGACGAAGATATTATTATGCATCTGGAGCAGACCAAGGAAGGTGTGGACCTTCATAGCAATAACCTGACTCAGAGAGCCATCTATGAATATTTGCAAAAGGATCTTTTGCCGGATCATATACTGAAGCTGCGGGAAGTCTACAATGTTCGCCGTAAGGCCATGGTGGAGTCCATCCAGACCTATCTGGGAGACAGGGTGGAGATGAAGGTGCCGGCAGGCGGCCTGTTCCTCTGGGCCAAGCTCATGGGGGTGAACAATAGTTTTGACTATGTGCAAGATATGATTCGCCAAAATGTTCTTTATGTTCCCGGCGCTCTTTTCTACGCCGATGGCCGGGTGTCCAATGAAATGCGTCTCAACTATTCCTGTTCCACACCGGAGATTATCGAAGAGGGAATGAGGCGCTTGGCCCGGGGCTTGAATCAATAGGGTTGAAATATAAGCATGAAAAGGCTTTGCTGACCGTACTGAAAGCAAAAATGCCGTTGCACGAACTTTACAGTTCCTTGGGCAACGGCTTCTTTGTCGTCAGAGCAGATTGTCTGCTGTCCGGCTGCCTGGCTCCCTGGGCGGCACAGCTCAAATTCGTAAGCGATTCCGAATTTCAGGGGTAAAGCAATGGGAAGGCCCCTAAAAGAAAGAGCAGTTCGGAAAGTTCAATGCTGGCACCATAGAGATCCCCGGTTAACCCTCCGAGGAGGCGGGAGACCTTGCGGGTGAACAAGAGGATGAAGAGGGTGGCCAGAATAAAGCCGGCAATCCCCGGCCATTGCAACACCCAATAGGTGAGGAAAAGGAGCAGCAGCCCCTCCCCCAGGAATAGCCACCGGGTTTGGCGGGAGGTTTCATGAAATCCCTGGCCAAATCCCTGGGCCCGGGCATAGGGGAAATAATGAACCCCAATCAGAAAAATCCAGCGGGAGAGGATGGGCATGAAAAGAACCAGGTAAGGAACTAAAGGGGAAGAGAGGGCGAGGAGCCCGGCCAAAAGACTGAATTTGAGCAGCAGGTATACCATGGCGCTCAACGCACCGAAAGCTCCCACATGGCTGTCTTTCATAATCTCCAGCATGCGTTCAGGTGTCCGCGCTGAAAGCAAGCCGTCCATACTATCCATCAAGCCATCAAGGTGAATTCCCCCGGTGAGAATAAGTTCCAGGGCAAGCAGCAAGGCAGCCGTAACCAGGGGCGGGTAGTGAGGAAGGAGCAGGGTTAAGGCCAACCATAAGGCTCCGCCCAGAATCAGGCCCACCAAAGGATAATAATGCTGACTTTGGGTGAATTCTTCCGAGGTCACCTGCTCCGGCTGAGGGAGTGGTATTCGGGTCAGGAAGGTCAGGGCGATCCATAATTTGCGCATGCTAGGCATCCTCTCGCCGCAAGGAATCCAGTAAGGCCTGACCGGCAGCTTTGATCTCCGTCGGATAGCCGGCGACCACGGAATAGACCTGCTGGGCGCTCTGTCCCAGGATCTGGTTGGCCCTGCCGGCCAGATCCCGGTAAATCCTGGAAAGGGGATTATCCGGGACGATACCATCTCCCACTTCATTGGTGACCATAATCACCTGAGGGGTAATATCCCGGGCTATACGGGCGACAATGCGGACCTGTTCGAGAATCTTCTGCTCCAGCCTATGGAGGGCCCGGGTATACTCCTGCTCAGTCAGATGATCTTCTGCTGGATAGTGGGCAAGGAGGAGATTGGTCAGCCACAGGGTTACACAATCCACCAAAAGGACCCCTTTGTTCTGAGCATGGCGTTCCAACACAGAGGAGAGGGCAAGGGGTTCTTCCACTAAGCCCCAATGGGCAGGGCGCTGGTCCTGATGTTTTTTGACACGCAAAGCCATTTCTTCATCATAGACCTGGGCCGTGGCGATGTAGGTGACAGGCAGGCCGGGATGAGCGGCCAGGAGCTCGGCAAAGCGGCTTTTGCCACTGCGGGCTCCACCGGTTATGAGCACAAAATCTGACATAATTACCTCCGGTGATTGCTTAGTTTTTACCGCTGACTCCTGCGGATTCAAAAGTAGCCATCTCGTTGAGAATGCGGATGGAGGCATCCAGAAGATGGAAAGCGATAGCGGCTCCGGTTCCCTCTCCCAAGCGGAAATCCAGATGCATGATGGGTTTTAGCTCCAGTTGTTCCAGGGCGGCTCGATGGCCGATCTCCGCAGAAGAATGGGAGGGAATCAGGAAGAAGCGGGCCGTAGGGCAGATGCGGACAGCGATGAGAGCAGCGGCAGTGGAGATGACCCCATCTAAAAGGATGGGGACACGGGAATAGGCTGCGGTCAGAATTGCCCCGGCCAGGGCACCGATCTCCAAGCCCCCTATTTTGCTGAGGATATCCACTCCATCCTTAGGATCGGGCTGATTGATGGCGATAGAACGGGCGATGACGTTTTGCTTGCGGATGAGTCCTTCATCATCCAGACCGGTGCCCCTTCCGGTAACCTCCTGGGGCGGCAAACCTGTCAAGAGAGAAATAATGGCTGTACTGGGGGTGGTATTGCCGATGCCCACTTCCCCTGTGGCCAGGACATTCACTCCGGAATCGATAGCCTGGCGGGCGATTTTAGCTCCGGTCAGCAGGGAGAGCAGAGCTTCTTTACGGCTCATAGCCGGTCCCTGGGCCATGTTATGGGTTCCGTTCATGATGCGGTGAGCCATAAGCTCGGGCGGATCCAGCGGGAAAGCCATGCCCACATCGGTGCAGATCACTTCGGCGCCGGCATGACGGGCCAGGACATTGATCCCTGCCCCGCCGCCCAGGAAATTATAGAACATTTGCGGGGTTACTTCCTGAGGGAAGGCACTGACCCCTTCCGCCACCACGCCGTGGTCTCCGGCCATGACGAGAATGGCCTTTTTTTGTACTTCCGGCCAAGGCTGACCTTGAATCCCGCCCAATTGTTTGGCGAGGGCTTCCAGGACTCCTAAACTGCCTTGGGGTTTGGTTAAGGAATCTAAACGGGTTTGTACAGCGGCCATGACCTGTTCGTCAAGACCGTGTATTCCCTGGATAAGATGGTCTAAGGCGGTTTCACATTCCTCCAGGGAAGCGTCACTCAGGTTTTCCTGTCTTAAGAAGTCATCCACTAGCTTGTCCTGTTCTAATTCGGTTTTACTCATCTGTATTCCTCTCCTTTAAAAAAAATAAAGTCCCGCCACTTCATAAGTGGTCGGGACTTTGCCTTCGTCGCCGCTGCTTTCCATAGCACCCATGGAAAGGCTTTCTTCATTCCTGGCAGGTCTCCTGGCTTGGATTCAAACGCCGCTACCCCTTCCCGGTCTGGCCGGTGGTTATGGTTCAGGCTCATCCTACACAGTGGTGGGTCCGCACCGGAATCGCACCGGTTTCCCTATTCTCCCCTTGGGGGCACCAAAGAATGGACTTTTTTTAACTAATTATAGAATAGCAAAGAAGAAGATTTTGTCAACCCTTTACTTAAAGAATTGCAGGATTTAAGATAGTACTAAGAATTGTACTAGAACACAAGAAGAAAACAAGGATGTGCATAATGTGAATAGGACGAAAATTACCCGGTTATCCCTTCTTTTTGACGGAATGGTTGTTTTCCGAGGCATCATAGGGGATCCGGTGGCAGTTTCTTTCCAAAAACTGCTCCAGGGGATAGGGAGCAGGGAGTTTGATCTGATGGCAATTTATAAAGATTATCATCATTTCTGCTCCTTGGCGACTCAGGCTCATTGGCCTGATTATCTTTGGGAGCGTATGCTTCAGGATGACAATGAGCTGGCCAGGCAAACGGCTCAACAGGGAAAGGACCGGGTTCCCGCCGGGCTGCGCCGACTGGCCGGGCGGGAGCTGCTCTATTTGCGGGAGCTTGCCGGGCTGAAGGCGGAAGATATTAAAGGGGCTGTCAAGGCACGGTGTGCAGAGCAAGGGGCGGAAGAACCGGGCCTCTGGCTGGAGGAACCATTGAGCCCGGAAAGCTGGCCTGGTTGGCTGAGTCTTCCGGATATGGATAGGGAAAAAGAAACTTATGCAAAAGAAGAGAATCGGGCTGAAAACTATCTCCTTTCCTCTCAGAAAAAGTTGAAGCAGAGTCTGCTTCGGGGAAGGTCAGAGGAAATGGTGGATGCGCTGCTTGCTTATTATCAAACCATGGGTACCGGATTGTTCGGCCGGTGCATGGCTCTCAAATGGCGGGGCCGTGCGGAAAGGCTGGAAGGGGTACACCCTGAGCCCATGCGCATCAGCAAGTTGATTAATCAGGAACGGGAGCAGGGAATCATCCTCCAGAATACGGAATTTTTCCTGAAAGGCCTTCCGGCTAATAATGTGATTCTCTATGGCAACCGTGGGACTGGGAAATCTTCCTTGGTGAAAGCTTTAGTGCAGGAATATGGTGAACAGGGACTGCGCCTGGTGGAATTATCGAAAACAGACTTGCATGACTACCCCAAGATTATTCGGCTCCTGGCCAAGCAGCCTTTGAAGTTCATTCTGTTTATTGACGATCTTTCTTTTGAAGACACGGAAAGTGATTATAAGAATCTGAAGACCCTGCTGGAGGGAGGGCTGGAAGGGAAGCCCCAAAACGTGCTGATCTATGCCACCTCCAACCGGCGTCATTTGATCAGAGAAACCTTCGGCGAACGGCAAGTCGAGGAAGTCCACCGGCGGGACAACATGGAGGAAAAATTGTCCTTATCCGACCGCTTCGGCATTACGGTCACCTTCCCCACACCGGACCAGGAAGGCTATCTGAAGATTGTGGAGGAGTTAGCAACTCAGGAAGGGCTGACACTTCCCAAGGAGGAGTTAAGACAGCAGGCGCTGCGCTGGGTGATGAATCATAATGCCCGCTCAGGGAGAACCGCCCGTCAGTTTGTGGATTTTCTGGTGGCCAGGGAAGGGTTGGCCGCTCAGCAATAGTTTTGGATAGCCGGCTTAGGGGGCCGGCTTTTTTCTTGCGCCCAAGCCCCCGCCTCTTGGAAAATGTATAGTATAAGGCTGAGCGTTCATCCTAATACTAACTTATCCGTAATGATGAAAGTGTGAAATTCATGAATATAAAAATCTCAAGCCGTCAATCCTTTTGTACTTATTTCGTGATTGTTTCCCTATCTATAGGCATGCCCAATCTGATCATAAGAGATTTGGAGCAGGATTTTTGGCAGGCCCTCCTGGTGGCTATAGTTATAGAAACAATGCTGGGTTTTTTCTTATATAAAATGGGGAGGACCTATGCCAATCAGACGATTTTTCAATACAGTGAGAAAATCCTCGGCAAAATCTTAGGCAAGATAAGCGTTGGCATGTTCAGCCTTTACTTTATTAGTGTAGCCATCACCCTTACCCAAAGTCTTATGGAATTCTTTGGTTCGATGGCGATGCCGGAAACTCCGCGCTACGTTTTTGCCATTTTGCTCTTGCTGGTGAGCACCTATGCCTGCAGTGCCGGGCTGGAGGTGATTATGCGGCTTTCTGAGATTGTCGCCCCCTTTGTGCTGGGCTCCTTTCTCTTTATCATGCTGTTTAATATTGGGAATATGGAGTTTGATAATTTGCGGCCCATGTTCCAGCACAGCCTGGGGGAGATTCTGAGAGGAGCTATGCTTCCCACTGCTTGGTTCGGGATCTGTATTATTATGGGCGTTTTAATGGCTTACCATAATAATCCTAAAGTTATGTACAAGATAAAGCTTATGGGTGTGGGCCTGGGCATTCTGACGATCACCACCTCCATGTTTTTTGTCATTACGGTGATTGGCGTAGAAATGGGCTCCAGGCAATTGTATTCCGTCTATATTCTCGCCCGCCTGGTTGATGTAGGGGATTTTATCCAAAGAATGGAGGCGTTTCAGATCGTATCCTGGACGGCGGGATCTTTTTTGATTCTGGCTTTGTTTCACTATGCCGGCGTGGAAGGCTTAAAACATATTTTTCCGAAAAAATCCCGCATGTTTTTGGGGATCAGCATTGCCGTTATTGTATTTGTCGTTTCTGTCTTTGTTACGCCCACCGCCATTGATCGCTCGACATTTTTGAAAAACATCCTTGGCGTCTATGGTTTAGTTGTCGAAATATGTGGAGTTTCCCTCCTTTTTATCATTTACGTCATAAAACAAAAATTCAAGGCAGTAAAAAAGAGGTCTTCTAATGAGCAATAAGCACGGATCCAACATATCCCCCAACCTTGAAGAGAATCGAAGGCGTTTCATTAATAGTTTCAAAAATTCTGTGGATCTTTTGTTTCGTGAATTACGATTTGGCAAGACGAACAAAGGCTTTTTGGTCTATCTTGATGGATTGGTGGATCGGCAGTACATGAGTTCTTCGATCATCAGACCCCTCATGGCATGTCAAGGTTCCGAGCCAATTTTGTCGATGGACATTTTACAAAAAGATGTTTTGTGCAATAGCGCTATTGATATTGTGCAGGTTTTTGATCAAGCGGTGCAGGGGGTGTTATCCGGCCAGACGGCCCTTTTTTTGGAGGGAGTAGAGGAGGTCCTGCTGCTTGAGACCTTTGGTGGTGAGACCCGCAATGTTCAACAACCGGAAACTGAAGCCACCGTCCGGGGGCCCCGGGAAGGATTTGTGGAAAGAATTGAGGTAAATGCCTCTTTACTCCGCCGTAAAATAAAGGACCAGAAATTACGTCTGGAAACTATGAATCTGGGGGAAAGAACCCATACCAAAATCTATATGGCCTATATTGAAGGGATAGCTAACCCGAAGATTGTGGGTGAGGTGAAGAGACGCCTTCAGTCCATCGATATTGACGGGATTCTGGAGAGCGGCTATATTGAACAACTGATTGAAGATTCCCCCCAATCCATTTTCCCCACGGTGGGAACCACTGAAAAACCCGATAAATTGGCGGCAAAGCTGTTGGAAGGCCGGATAGGAATTCTGGTGGATGGGACTCCTTTTGTGATCACAGTGCCCTACCTGTTTGTGGAAGCCTTTCAGAATCCTGAAGATTACTATTCCCGGCCTTATTATGCCTCCCTGGTTCGGCTCATCCGCTACCTGGCTTTTTACTTCTCCACCACACTTCCGGCTTTTTATGTGGCTATCCAGTCCTATCACCAGGAGATGGTTCCCACCAGCCTCTTAATAAGTATGAGTGCAGGCCGCGAAGGCATACCTTTTCCGGTGATCGTCGAAGCTTTGGGGATGGGCATAGTCTACGAGATTCTTCGGGAAGCAGGTATACGCATGCCCCATACGGTGGGTCAGGCCGTCAGTATCGTCGGGGCCTTAGTCGTTGGTGAGGCGGCGGTCCAGGCCGGTTTAATCAACCAGGTTATGGTGATTGTGGTTGCTCTTACCGCTATTTCGGGGTTTCTGGTGCCACCTTTTACCGGACCAGCGTCTTTGCTGCGCTTATATTTTCTGGTGACCACCTCTTTTCTGGGCATGTTTGGCTGGCTGATGGCCTTGCTGGCCCTTGTCATTCAGTTGCTGTCCGTCCGCTCCTTTGGCATTCCCTATCTTTCCCCCATTGTTCCCACCAATATCGGGGATTTGAAAGACGGCATGGTCCGCTTTCCTCTTTGGTTTATGTTATCCCGCCCCTCTTTACTCAGCCCTTATCGGCGGCAAAGTACCAAAAATATGAAAAAAAGCTTGAGAAAAATAAAAGGAAGTTAAGCGAAGATGAGCAATGGATACATGAAAAGATCGGTGATCCTGGTATCGTTATTCAGTTTGCTCTTATTACCGGGGTGCTGGGACCACCGGGAACTGAATGAGCTGGGGGTCGTCAGTGCTTTGGGGTTGGATCTTAACGAGCGGGGGAAGATACAAATCACGGTTCAAGTCATTAATCCCCAGGCTTATATAACCAAAGGTCAGGAAGGTAAAGCACAAACGCGGATTTTGACCAGTGAAGGTGAGACTTTCTTTGATGCGGTGCGGGGTTTAATGACTAAATCTGGGGATCGGCTTTTCTATCCTCATAATCAGGTGATCGTGATTGGAGAGGATTTGGCCAGAGCCGGGGTTAAACCTATCCTGGATTTTTTGGAACGCGACCCGGAAATCCGTTTATTTACCTGGGTTCTGTTAACAGAAGGTAAGGCGGAAGAGGTGGTCAGAGCTCCTTCCGATGAGTCCCTGATTTCCGCGATGCATGTGATGCTTTTGGTTGACGATTATTATTCCGCTTCCAAAAGCATACCGAGAAATATTCTGGAGTTTGCCACTATGGTTTACTCGGAAGGAATCGAGCCTGTTTTAGGGAAGATCGAGTTCTATGAAGAAAAGGGAAACCCCACCTACCAGCTGATCGGGGGAGGAGCATTTAAGGGAGACAAGCTGATCGACTGGCTGGATGCCGGGGAAGCACGGGGATATCTCTGGGTTCACAATGATGTCAATGGGGGAATCATTACCGCCTATACTAAGGAAGGGGCCGAAAACCAGGCTCAGGCTGATGGTTCCTCCGGTCTTGGGGAGAGGATATCCTTCGAGATTATACGAACCAAGAGCAGAGTGAAACCGGTTCTGGAAGGTGAAAAGCTAAGCTTTGTGATTGATCTTGATGTTACCTGTAACCTGGGGGAGCGCACCGATAATAAGGAAACCATCACTAAGGAAGATTTCAAGGAGTTAGAGAAGATCTTAAGCCAGGCCGTGATCGGGGAAGTTCAAGGCATCGTGGACAAGGCCCAAAAAGAACTGAGATCTGATATTCTTGGCTTTGGCTTAACGACGAAGAGGAAGTACCCGGACTACTGGAATCAGCACAAGGAGCAGTGGGAGGAAATGTTTCCCGAGCTGGAGGTGGAGATACTGGTGAAAGCTGTGGTTGATGGTCAAGGAACCGTTCGATAAGGATAGACTCTAAGCAAAATGTGGTATACAATGGATAATAATAGGGTTTTACATTCGAAATTCCACGAATTGACGAGGAGGAACACCTGTGTTTGAAAACGATATTCTCGTAGCTGGAGGAGATCCCGGGTTTGGAGCCATTAAGCTGGATGCTGGAGATACTAAAGTGTTGTTTCCGGCGGTTATATGCAAAGGAAATGAGCGTATTTTTTCTGCTTTGGGTAATGGGAATGTAAGTCGGGGAACCGATGAAGAAATGCAGATTGGCTCCTTGGATGTCATCGTTACCAATCACTCCACGGGAGTTTCCCGTCATTATTTTATGGGAAGTCTTGCCGAGAGTTTGAACCCCAATGAGGCTCATTATTGTTGGGATGAGGATAAATCCACTGATGAAGAAGCTACGGCATTGCTCGTGGTAGCCTTGGCTGTTGCGCAAAAAGAACCCAAGGCTAATATATATCTGGGAACCGGCGTCCCGGTTAAATACTATGCAGCTTTAAAGGACAAGTATGAAGCTGAACTTAAAGGAACCTGGTCGGTAGCCTTTCGCTCAGGACCCTTTAAAGGCCAGACCCGTCAGCTGACCATCATTCGTTCCCGGGTCCTTCCCCAAAGCTATGGCGTCTTTATTAAAGAGACCTTGAATGAATACGGAATCCCCATCAGTCCTAAACTTTTTAATGGCTATGTGGTAGTGATCGACCCAGGCTTCAGGACTACGGATGTGGCGACTTTTTATGATGGCGTGATGCTTGATCCGCCCAACTCCTTCAGTATCGAAAAGGGGCTGAAATGGGCCTATACCGGTGTGGCTGAGCAATTAAAGGAAATGACGATTAATCATGCCAACCCTATCGAAACCGATGATAAGGAACTGGATAAGGTATTCCGCGTCAATGAAGGGATGTATCCCTGGAATAACGGCGCCATTAACCTCAACCCTGTGATGCAGGATATGCTGGGGCAACTGGGAACGGATATTTCCCGTGAGGTCAAAAAGTCTCTGAAACCCATGCTGGGCAAGATTCATACGGTTCTTGTGGCAGGGAAAGTAGGAGAAATGATCTTTGAACACCTCCAATTTGAAAATAAAGTGCTGATCGAGAATCCTCAGTTCGGCAATGCCACCGGCTTTAGAATTATGGCTGCCAATTTGGTCAATAACATAACCAAGAAGGCCAATGCTGCCCCATGAGCAAGAGCCTTTCCTTCACTCTGAGCTTCAGTGAAGAAGATGAGCCCCTTTGGGGCTTTCTCCATTCCTTCCCCCGGGAACAATGGGAAGGTATCCTGAAAGAAGCTCTCCGCGCTTACAGTGCCAACCATCCCGCCACAGAAGATTTGCCGCCGGCGACGGTTGGTCGTTGGAGCCTTGAGGAACTGTATGCGGCGCCCTCTGGCAAGGATTCCCTGAGCATGGACAATCCGCAGCCTTTAAAGCATCTTTGGGAGCTGATTGGGGAAGAGGAAGATGAAGATGTGTTGGAACTTCTTCTCCAGCCCCAGGCTCAGAATCCGGAAAAGTTCCCGGAGAGGGATGCTTTGCCGCCTAAGGCGGATAAGGAGCCGCAAAAATACCAGGACAGTGAATCGGCAAATGGTCTGGCCTTTCTGCTTCACCAGGTCATCGGGGAAGAAGAGGATCCTGATGTCTTAAGTTTTTTCGCCTCCTCTGAAAATCGTAAAGAGACTTAGCCCTGGTTATTTTGGTTAAGCTATTTAAAAGCAACGTCTCTTTATGGGGGAAGTTGTCACTTGACGACCTATTTAGTTATACTCTATAGTATATCTTAAGTAATTATAGATTAGAGAATGGATTAGAGGAGAGAACATCGTGGACGACGACCCATTACCTGCCCGTGCAGTTCCATATCATGATGTCTTGGCAAGAATAGAGCAAGGTAAGACCAAACAATTCGTTGCCATTGTCCTTTGTCTTTTTTTAGGCTTGGCTTTGGCTTTTTACCCCTGTGTGGCTTTTGAACAACCCCAAAAGGGACTCTGGATATTAAAATATAATTCAAGTATTAATCAGGCGCCAAGAGCTGTGATCTTCGGCGCCTTGGCTGTTTTACCCCAAAAAATCGATTTGGATAGTGTACAACTGCCTCAGATGTGGGAGATTAATAGAGGAACAACAGAGGATCCTGTCCAAAAACAGAAACACTGGATAGTCATGGTATGGTACGGGTCCACTTATGTCTGAGGTGGGGTAGAAATGTATAGAATAAAAGGAGGAGAATCCAATCGATAGCATAGTGTGGAGCATTGCCAAAGTAGTTGCTGCATTGTTCCTGGTCGCTCTCAATGCATTTTTTGTGGCCGCTGAATTTTCCTTGGTAAAAGTGAGAAAGACCCGTCTCGCCGAGCTTTCAGAGTCAGGATCCCGAAAAGCGACCCTTGCCCTTGCTGTGACCTCGCAACTGGACGCCTATCTCTCCGCCTGCCAACTGGGGATTACTTTAGCTTCCCTGGGGCTGGGTTGGTTGGGAGAGCCGGCCATTGCTACCTTGCTGGCTCCGCTTTTTAAGAACCTGGTGGCATGGGATGGAGTCTTAACCCATACAGTATCCGTGGTCATTGCGTTTCTGCTGATTACGTTCCTGCATATTGTCCTTGGGGAGTTGGTTCCTAAATCCATTGCCATTCAAAGAGCAGAAAGCGCAGCTCTGTGGACTGCCGGTCCGCTAAAGATGTTTTACAAGCTCTTTTATCCGGTGATCCGTTTCCTTAATGGGCTTGCCAACCTGATTCTGAAGCTTGGGGGTATATCCCCGGCCAATGAATCCGATCTTGCTCATACGGAGGAAGAATTGCGGATGCTTGTGGATGCCAGCCAACGTCATGGTATTTTGGATAAGATGGAAGGAAAACTCCTGGATAATGTCTTTGAGTTCTCGGATCGAGTGGTCAGCGAGGTGATGGTTCCTCGTCAGGATATGATGTGCCTCTATATACAGGATTCAATGGAAGAAGTTCTGGAAACCGTCAAAACATCCGGACATACCCGTTATCCCCTCTGTGACGATGATAAGGATAATGTGATCGGTCTGGTGCATATGCGGGATCTTTTGTCCCTTTCCGAATCGTCGGTAAAAAATATTGGGGAATTGAAGCGGGATATACTCATCGTTCCGGAAGGGATGCCCATCTCTCATCTGGTGCAGAAAATGCGTGTCCAGAGAACTCATCTGGCCGTTGTGGTGGATGAGTTTGGCGGGACAGCCGGTATGGTAACCATCGAGGATCTCATTGAGGAACTGGTCGGGGAAATCTATGATGAATTTGAAAGCGCCGAGCAAGCGGAGATTATCAAGAGTGGGGAGAGCGAATATCTGATCAATGGCCGGGTGCTCCTTGATGACTTAAGTGAGTTATTGGCTGTTGAATTCGAGGATGAGACCGTTTCCACCATCGGGGGCTTTGTCTTCAACCGGCTTGGCCGTAAACCGGTCAAAGGAGATCGGATTGATTTCATGGACTATACCTTTACGGTCATGGAAGTGGTGGGCTTTCGAATCACCCGGGTTAAAGCCAGTCGGAGACCGGCACCGGATAGTGCCGACATGTCTCCGGACACCCGGGAAGACAGTGGAAAGTAAAGGATCGATTCTCTTGGCTTTTGTAGATTTGAAAGGAGTTGTTGAAATATGAATGGATTCGGAAATCAGCTCAAGACTGTTTTTCTGATGAGTTTATTAACTGTGCTTGTGATTCTGGCCGGGAATGCTATAGGAGGCTCCGGCGGTATGCAGATCGCCTTTATCTTTGCCATGGTGATGAACTTTGGCAGCTATTGGTTTAGTGATAAGATGGCTCTGGCGATGACGAAAGCCCAGCCCATCAGCCGTGAACAAAGCCCCGAGCTCTATGCTATGGTGGAAAGGCTGGCAGACAACGCCAATCTGCCCATGCCCAGGCTTTATATGACCCCGTCACCTCAGCCCAATGCTTTTGCAACCGGCCGCAACCCTAATCACGCAGCCATTGCTGTAACCCGGGGATTGATGCAAATGCTTAATCGTGAAGAGCTGGAAGGGGTATTAGCCCACGAGATGGCTCACATTAAGAATCGGGATATTCTCATCAGTACCCTGGCGGCAGTCATGGCCGGTGTGATTACGACCCTGGCCCATTGGGCTCAGTGGGCCCTGATGTTCGGAGGGGTAGGCGGAAATGACGAAGAAGGAGCTTCCGGACTGGCGGCCCTGCCCTTGATTATTCTGGGGCCCATTGCGGCCATGCTGGTTCAGATGGGAATTTCCCGCTCCCGGGAATATCTGGCCGATGCTACGGGGGCGGAGATTGCGGGGAACTCCTCTGGTCTGGCCAATGCTCTCCAGAAATTAGAGAGAAGTTCGGCAGCCATACCGATGAATGTTAACCCCTCCGCAAGTCATATGTTTATCGTCAATCCGTTGAACGCCCGCAGGGTAGCAAATCTGTTCAGTACCCACCCACCCATCGAAGAAAGGGTGAAACGGCTTTATACTATGGAACGCCGCTAACGTGAAAAAAGGGGACAGGTACCATATTCAGTATGAATAATGGTACCTGTCCCTGTTTTTCTCCCTGTTTTTCTGTTTTTCACGTTAAAAAGTCGGCCCAATGCGGAAGATGCCGAATTCCTGGTGACCTAAGCTTTCTGATTTGGTTAATTTACCATTGGCTACTTCAATGATCTCCTTGAAAATCCGGCGGCCGCTATCTTCAATGGTTTCTGCGCCGGATAGGATGGGAGAGAGATCGAGGTCGATATTGTCTGCCATGTTCAGATACGTATCGGCATTGGCCGTGACTTTAATAACCGGGGCGATAGGTGAGCCGGTGGGGGTACCCCGTCCTGTGGTGAATACGATGATCTGTATGCCGCCGGCAAGCATTCCGATCATGGACTCCACATCCTGACCGGGAGTATCCATAACATAAAGGCCTTTGCCTTGGGGAGCTTCGCCATAGGCCAAAATATCCTGAATGGTGGAGTGACCGGCTTTATAAATACAGCCTAGAGACTTTTCTTCGATGGAGCTGATGCCGCCGGCAATATTTCCGGGAGTGGGCTGGCCATCCCGCAAATCCACATGAAGCTGCCGGGCACGCAGCTCCGTTTCTTTGACGATTCCCAGGAGTTTGGCGGCGACTTCCGGTGATTTGGCCCGTTTGGCCAATACATGTTCCGCACCGATGAATTCCGTGGTTTCGGATAACATAGCCGTGCCTCCGGCCTTGACCACCAGATCAGAAGCTGTGCCGGCGGCAGGATTGGCGGCTAAACCTGAAGTGAAATCAGAACCGCCGCATTCAACCCCCAGCGACAGCTCACTGAGGGGAGCCTCTTCCCTCTTCAGCATAGAAAGGGTGCGGGCCATTTGAGCAGCGACTTGGACTCCCAGGGCGGTGGTTTTTAGAGTGCCGCCATGTTCCTGAATGATCAGAGATTGCACCGGTTTCCCGGATTTGGCGATTTCTTCTGCAGTGTGCAGGATCGGTATGCCTTCACAACCTAAACCGACAACGAGGACTGCTCCCACATTGGGGTTTCTCCCGATGCCGATTAAAGTCCGTAAGGTTTGCTCGTAATCGGCACCTAACTGACAGCAGCCGTGTTGGTTGGCAATAGCGACAGCACCGGGGACTTGAGCGGCTATATTAGCGGCAACGGTAGTCGCACAGACTGAAGTAGGAAGGATTAAAAGATGGTTGCGTATGCCAAAGAGTCCGTCAGGACGCCGAAATCCCCATAGGTTCATCTTGAGCCCTCCTTATCGGTATCTAAATCCCCTCGACCCCGTTGTGACTCCATGTTATGGACATGGACATGCTGGCCGGGTTGAATATCGATGGTGGCGGCACCAATGCTCTCCCCATATTTTACAACATGGCTGCTTTGGGCTATGGGTATGAGTGCAACCTTATGTCCCAAAGGGATATCCTGGCACACTGTAAGTGATTCTGCTTGGCTTCCTCGGAAAAACGAGATCGTGGTACCGGCAGGTATATGATCGACACAGGTAGCCACATTATCTTTTTCATAAATGACAACCGCTTGCTTTTTCACCACTGCTCCTCCATTCTTGACTTGATTCTCTATGATAGAACATTAGTATTCTGTAACACTTAATTCCTCACCTTTCCGGCGGTTAAATTTCCGTATGACTGGGTTGCCGTCAATCCTCGCCGGGCAAGGCGAGTTCTAAGTGTTACAGAATACTATTGATTATAACACAAGATAAGGATTTGTGTATTAATACAGAGTGATAAAGCAAATCTTGCTATGAATCCCCAGAGGCTCTTAAGCGGAATAAAATGATGGCTATGGAGAAAGACTATTCAGGCATATGTCACAGGCATATGCTTTTTCGTCCCAAAACCACAGAAAGGAGTTGCATGATGTATGTTAATAACCGCCATAAGAACTTTGATACTTTATTTTTTCGTGATTACGGCTTTGCGTCTTATGGGCAAACGTGAAATAGGCCAACTGCAACCCTTCGAGCTGGTCGTCATTCTTATGATCTCCGATTTAGCGGCTATCCCCAGCGAAGATGTGGGAATTCCTCTTATTTCAGGAATTATTCCCATGATGGTTTTGGTTTTAATGAGTATCTCACTGTCTTATCTGGAGTTAAAAAGCGAGAAGGCCCGGGATATTCTCAATGGCACTCCTTCGATCCTGATCGAAAGAGGAAGGATTGTTGAGCATGAATTAGTTCGCAATCGCCTGCCCTTAACCGATTTAGTGGAAGAATTAAGAATGAGAAGTATCCCCAATATTGCCGATGTAGAGTTTGCTATTCTTGAAACCAACGGGCAGATCAGTGTATTGCCCAAATCCTCCAAACGCCCTGTTACACCAGAGGATTTGAAGCTGCAACCGGCTTACGAAGGCTTGCCGATTGTGTTTATTATGGATGGAATTCTGCAGGAAAGTGCCTTTGCCCTGTCGGGTAAAGATCGGGCATGGCTGGATAAGCAGGTCAAAAAGCATCAGCTGAAAGGCATAGAAGAGGTGCTCTTTGCCTGCCTGGACTCCTCGGATCATTTATATCTGCAGGGCAAAGAACGATATACTAAGAAAAAGCAACAGGCTTAGGCCAAAATTAAATGAGGGGGTATTCTATGCTGAGAACGTATCTTATAGCAGGCATAATTATCCTTATTCTGGTGCTGGGGGGCTATTGGCAGAACAGTTATATCAGTGAGTCCACTTATACCCTGACCGAAAAATTAGTCAATGTGGAGGAACAGATACGGGCCAAGAGCTGGAGCAATGCCAATCAGGAAATCGAGAAATTCAGCCAAGACTGGAATGGGATCAAAAAATTCTGGAGCATATTGCTCGATCATCAGGAGATAGATGAAATCGAACTCAGCTTAATAAGGCTGGAGCAATATATCAAGGAAAATGAGACCGTTTTAAGTTTAGGAGAGCTGTCCGCCTTGCGCCTGCTGGTTGATCATATTGCCGATAAAGGAATGATTACACTTCAAAACATTTTTTGAAAAAAAGTATAGCCGACGGGGCGAATAAAAATGCAAATAAGCGAAGGGCCGGCCCCGTTGGGTTATCTTATTCTATTAGTAATCTCGTTGATATCATACGAAATATTTATAGCACGATTAAGAATATAAATCAAAAAATTAACACTTTACAGTAGAATTGGTAATAAAAAGAATGTATTATAGGAATTGATAAAGTGTTCACATAAACATGATATCAGTTATCTGAATTATCTAACATGACATGGAATATTGAATTTTCCTCGTTAAAAATATAGAAATAACCTGGTGAGACATAAGTAGTACAAGTTTTAACATTCACTTAGTAATTTTATTTTGGACGTGTTATTTTAACATAAATTAAAAAAATTACAATGAGGTGAGGAATGTGAAACGAGATGATCAGCCTATGGAAAGCGGATATCAGCGTCTCGCCAGAAGAGGGGTATCCAGAAGGGACTTTTTGAAACTGTGCACATTCACATGCGCGGCCCTGGGGATCGATTTGAGCTTAGCGCCTCAAATAGCGGAGGCGGCTGAAGCAAATTTATCCAAAAAACCGGTGATCTGGATGCAAGGGCAAGGCTGCACCGGGTGCAGCGAATCTCTGTTATCTTCGGTTGACCCGGGGCCGGAGGAGATTATTCTCGATCTTCTCTCGGTACGCTACCATCCTACCCTGATGGCAGCCTCAGGAGAGCAGGCTGTTCAAAGCCTGGAAGACTGTATAGCCCAAGGTCATTACATACTCGTCCTGGAGGGCTCGATTCCCACAGCGGATTCACGGTATTGCTTTGTGGAAGGAAAGCCCTTTATAGAACAATTCAAACTAGCTGCGGAAAAGGCTGAAGCGGTGATCGCTGTGGGCTCCTGTGCTTGTTACGGCGGGATTCCCCGTGCCGGGTTCACCGGGGCAGCGGGCGCCCAGGAGGTGCTCGAAGGAGTTAAGGTGGTCAATCTCCCCAGTTGTCCGGTCAAACCGGATCGGCTGGTGGGTTTGCTTCTATACTATCTGAGCCATAATGCTTTGCCTAAGCTGGACGGACTCAACCGGCCGGAAGCTTATTATCGCTACACCTTACATGACAGCTGTTATCGCCGCTGGCATTACGAAAAAGGAGAGTATCTGGAGGATTGGAATAACCCGGACACTCTGGATTGGTGCCTTTATCACAAGGGTTGCAAAGGGCAGGATACTTACACGAACTGTGCTAATGCCTGGTGGAATGGCGGAGCCAATTTCTGCGGCTATGCCGGATCGCCCTGTGCGGGATGCAGTCAGCCTGAGTATTATGACGGCTTCGCGCCCTTATTTGTGAACCCCAAGGAGGTGAAATAGATGGCCAAGCGAATTGTGATTGACCCTGTAACACGAGTGGAGGGCCACCTACGCATTGAAGTGGAGATTGAGAATAATGTCGTAACCAATGCCTGGGCCCAGGGAACCATGTTCCGGGGGATTGAGCAGATTCTCCAGGGCAGAGACCCCCGCGATGCTGTGTATATTACGGAACGGGTCTGCGGAGTGTGTATGGCATCACACGGCTGGACATCGGCCATGGCCATCGAAGACGCCCAGGGAGCCAATGTACCCCGTGCCGCTCAGCTTATTCGCAATCTTATCGCCGGCTCATTATGGCTCCACGATCATCCTTTGCATTTCTATCATTTGTCGGCCCTTGATTATCTTGATGTCTTGGCAGTCAATCATTATCAAGGAAATGTTGCGGAGCTTCTCGCTGTTAAAAATAAGATCATGTCTTTGGTGACGGCGGGAGATACCGCCCCTCTGACCCCCCGCTACCAACCGGACAGTTATTCCGTAAGGGATCCGGAAATTGTCACAACCGCTCTCGCCCATTATTTGGAGGCCTTAAAGATTCAGGGTAAAGCCAAGAAGATGTCGGCTGTTCTGGGAGGGAAACAGCCCCATCAATCCAGTATTGTGGTAGGCGGAGTGACTATCTACCCCCGGAAAGAACAGCTGGAAGCCTTTAGAACCCTGCTCAATGAAGTCGTGTCCTTCGCCGAGCTGACTTATGTGCCCGACGTCGTGAGTTTTTGCACAGGTCCTCTGTTGGAGCTGGGGAAAGCCGGAGTCGGCGCGGGTCCGGGCGGTTATATAGCCTATGGCGGTTTCCCTATGGATGATTCCGGTATAGAAAAATTATTCAAGGGGGGCTTTATCAGCAGCGAGGCTCCGGGTGTTGTCGAAGCATTGGATATGAGCCGGATTACGGAAAGCGTAGCCAGTGCCTGGTACAAAGAGGGGGAGCCTGCTCATCCTTGGGCGGGAGAAACCGTCATCGATTTTGATAAAAAAGGAGCCTATACCTTTATTAAATCTCCCCGGTATAAGGGAGAGACTGCAGAAGTAGGGCCGCTGGCCCGGATGCTGGTTATGCAGCATTCAGGATTGCTGGACTTGATGGGCCGCTACGGAATTAAACCTGGAGCGGTTGCCCGTCACCTTGCCCGCGCCCAGGAAACGCTGCTGATCACCAAGTCCATGTACCGTTGGCTGGATGACTTAGAGACATTATTGGGAAGCAAGACCGTACGTCCTGATATTCATGATTCCAAGCACTGGGATCCTCCTGCTCAGGGTCAGGGAGCAGCTCTCAATGAGGCGCCAAGGGGAGCTTTGGGACATTGGCTCAAGATCGATCAACATGTCATCAGCAACTATCAGATGGTGGTTCCCACCACTTGGAATATTTCCCCTCGTGATGAGAAGAACATCCCAGGTCCTGTTGAACAGGCCTTGATAGGAGTGCCTGTTGATCCGGATAATCCTGTCAATGTGGTCCGGGTGATTCGTTCTTTTGACCCTTGTCTGGCCTGTGCGGTGCACCTTATTGATGCAGACGGGGAGAAGATAGTAAAGATCTGATTTCCCGTATTGAAGCGAACTCATAGCTGAGTGCTGAGGAGGTGACATGGTTTCCGGAACTAGAAAAGGGGTCCAGGGCTTGAGAAAATCCAAAGTAGGATAGTGACGAAAGGGAGGCTGTTTCAATGAGTGAAGAAAAAGATATGTCAAGAAGAAAGTTTTTAAAATCCGGTATTCTGGCGGCGGGAGCTTTAGCTGTTGGCACAAGCATCTTTCATACCCAAGTGGCGGAGGCTGCCCAATTGCCGGAAGGGGAGCATTGCGCACCACCAAGTTTTCCCTACCCTTATGTACAGCTGGACCCGGAAAAAGCCAAGCTGGACGGCTATGCCGGCTATGGTAAATCCAAATGTTCTTATGGTGCCTTTGAGGCGGTTATCGGTCAATTAAGAGAAAAGATCGGTTATCCCTACACCCATGTTCCTACGCAGGTTCTGGGCTGGGGCGGTACCGGCGGCGGAGGCTGGGGTACCCTGTGCGGAGCCCTGATCGGTGCGGCTACGGCCATTAACTACACCATGCCTAAGAGTGATGCGGATAAGGTGGTCAGCGAATTGTTCGGTTGGTATTGTGATCATCCTTTCCCTGAATTCATGCCGGAAGCAGGCAAGGCTTTGGAATATGAGGGGCCTATCGAAAAAAGTGTCGCCAAATCACCTCTCTGTCACGTTTCCGTAAGCGTGTGGTGTGATGCCAGCGGTCTCAAGGCTGAGAGCAAGGCCAGAAGTGAGCGCTGCGCCCGCGTGACGGCAGATGTAGCTGCTAAAACTGTGGAGCTGTTAAATCAATTCCACAGCAAGAATTTCAAAGCCGTTTATAAGAATGAAGTGGTGGATGACTGCATGATCTGTCATGGTAAGGGTCATTCTTTGGAAAATACCCGGGGCATGATGGACTGTGAACAATGTCATACCGATGTTGATCCCAATAACCTGGTCGACCACATTAAGAAAAGCTGGGATCTGCTGTAATAAGTAACTGGTATATGCAGCGGGTAGTCTTAGCCAATGATGGATACGGAATCTAAAAATCACGGAGTCTAAACAATCTAAACAATCAACATAGAGGCCAATAGCCAAAGTCGTCCTCTCTCCACTGATAGTGGGGGGAGGACGACTTTTTTGTTGACGAACATCAACGAAAAAAGCTGCCCAGCCAATAACCTAAATAGGCAAGGGCAATTCCGCCACCGTAGGTGATGGTGGTATAAAGTATAAATAGTCGATGCTCCTTTTTTAATTGCAGCTGAGCCATTTCCAGTTTTAGTGTAGAGAAAGTGGTAAATGCACCTAAGAAACCTGTTCCCAGCAAGAGCGTTGTTGTCGTACTTAAATTAGCCCCGGCCATGGCTCCTAAAAGAAATGCTCCGGATAAATTCACAGTCAGCGTGCCTACCGGTAGTTTTCCGCTATTTAATTTCCTGCTGAAGAAATAACGGACAATTGCTCCACAGAATCCGCCTATACCAACCAAAAGGATATGTGATGCCATCACGATTTCTGCACCTCTTTACTTACCTTAAAGCCCAGGTGGCTCATTGTTAGTCCCCCGAGGAGACTTACCAATACATAAACCATAGCTAAAAAGTTATGGCCATCCTGAAATAAGCTGATCGTCTCCACACTCAGGGTTGAAAAGGTTGTAAACGAACCAACGAACCCTGTTCCTATTGCTGTAGAAAGATGTGGGGAGAGGCGGACTTTCTTGAATACATAGCTTGTCAGCCAGGCTAAGAGAAAGCTCCCCAACAAATTTATGGTTAAGGTTGCCCAAGGAAACCGACTATCAGCAAAGAATGAAATACCGATTAAATACCTGAGCATTGCCCCGAACATTCCGGCACAACCTACCCATAAATAAATCATGTTCAGCTCACTCCCTAAAGATAAAAAGACTCCTGCCGGCAATAGATAACCGGCAGGAGTCATTAGCCAAGCGGCGGTTAAAGGCGAACTCCATCGCCTATCTGATTCATGATGATATTATATACTCTGGTTTAATAAAAAGAAAGTTCTATTTTAGAATGAAAAATTTCTATACTTCACACTTTAGAGTGTTGCGAAAAGCTTTCTTGATTGTCTTTAATCAATGTAAGCGTCAATTAAAGAAACGCTTGATATTCGGCGAGTCATCGTCGTGGGAGGCCGGGGCATGATGGGAAAACGAACGTTAGAGCTCCTTGAAGGGTTGAAGCTCCACTATACTAGGAGTTCGTATGCGTAATATAAAGGCCGGTTCAGAGCTCGCAACCTCTCCGGAACCTTATGTCATCGTGAAAGATAACCTGAGGGTTAAAGAAGTGGTCCATCAGAGTAAACGTTATATCGTGTGTTTAAAGAAGAGGAGGACAAACGAGATCAGTTGGTCCGAGAACAAATCGTGGTTAAACTGAGAAGTAAGCTGGAACATGGGAGTATTAAGGGATTTAAATTTAAAGGACCAAGAGCATCTGGTCAGAACGGAAATCCATGGGGCAGCGGCACAGTATGCATGACTACATATTGAATATAAATACTTTTATGGATTAATTTTCCGAAATCTCGTGTTTTTGAGCTTAAAAATAGCCCTAATGTTCTATTCTGGCCATTTTCCTATACCAACTGGGCATTGGCTGCCCCATACCTGGTTTGTCGCACACAGGTGAGTCAGTGTAAAATAAGACCTGTGGAGAATGTGAGACAGATCTCAAAAGATTTCATTTTCATTAGGAGTGGTTCAAATGCATGGAAGTTCTAACCTGAATAAAAACACAGGAAGAAAAAATTTGACATATCGCGAGAAAGAGATATCGAAACTGCGGATTCAAGGATACACTCGAAAAGAAATTGCAGATATTTTAAATATTAGCCATTTTACCGTGAAAAAGCATCTTGAAAACATTTATAAAAAGCTGGGTATAGCGTCTGTGGTCGAATTGATTAAATTGGTGTATAGAGAAAAATAGAAGAATTGAGTCGAAAATATAGGCTCGATGGCGTATGGAAAGTAATGGGGATTTCATCGATAATATAGCTGTACCTAAATTATACTTGCAAGAAGACTTCACGCAAAAAAGAATGATGAGTTTTGAAAGAAGGCGATTTCATGTGCTAATGAATAGACTTGTAATTATTTAAGAATTCAGGATGAAGTGAGGTAAGAAAAATGAGAATTAATAAAAATCTGTTTTTTTCCCTAGGTTTATCAATCATGTTAATTTTAGCAGTGATAGTTCCGGCTGTTTCTGCACAAACAATTGATCAACAGCCATTAACGCTGGCGCACGATGATAAAAGTGTGATAATTGATGGACAAAGGCTTGAAATTGATAAAATACCTGAGATTAAAAGAGGTGCTAAAGTAGAGGTTAAGGATTCAAGTGTTTATAAGGAAACCATTGATGGTAAACTTATGCTTCATGTAATTAAAATCAATGAAGTTAATCATGGCGCATTTAGTACTCAGGATACAAAATGCGTCCACTCCTATACTGTCAATGACTATTATGATCACACATATATGGGAACCGCCGAATTAGATACTACTTGGTTTATTTCCGGCGGAAATATAACCGGCATTAACAATCATGGCTGGGGAACTGTTCCCGACTACCAATGGCCTGATGAGTGGACAAATGATGGCTCAGACGCCTATGTTATTCCAGGAGACCCAACACAGGGTGTGTCTTATGCATATCTTACTGATCATTATTCTCTTCTTGGGTTTCCTGTCGATCATACAACATACTATTTAGAGACTGATGTAAATGGAATTGGTGGTTATACAGATCATAAGTTAATAATCGATTGATGGCTTATAAAAAGCAGAAGATATAGAAACTATAAAGATTGGAAGGTAAATGCAAGTCGGTACTAATTGTACCGACTTGCATCTGTCAAGATTATGTCTATAATATATAAAAAAAGATTTAGATTTGGAAGTGAAATCCAGTTCAAAAGGAGAGCATTATGAAATTAAAACTGTTTCTATTTCTTCTTTTAGTTTGTATTGCACTATATTCACTATTCAATGACCGCATTGGACTTGCAATCGCTATTATACCTATCTTTTTGCTAATGTATCTTTTAAAAATCATTCTTTATTATTATAAGAAAAAAGAATAAATCCGGCCATTTAAGGATGCTTTGGCAGGGACCCACCTGATGCTTTAGGTGGGTCTTTTTCTGGTTCAATGCATAGGAAACAGAAATGTGAAGAACACTAAAGGATGTTTGTTTAGAAGGAGGTGGCGAGTCAGTCCATGAGCTTTGGAGATAAGTTTACCAAGTGGAGCAGTATTATAGCAACGGTTGGAACCTGCATTTTGGCACTTACCGCCACGATTACGGTTACAGTTACGCTCAATGCCTGGAAAATTGATCGTGAATCTTCACGTCCTTACTTATCCCTGCGGGAGTCCCCTCAGGTTGAATTGAAATCCGGTCTGCGCTTAGAGTTCAAATTCAGTAATGTAGGAATTCATCCTGCAGTGAATTTAGCCAGCCGGACCATAGTTTTTGCGGAAAAACTACAAGATAAACCCATCCATAATGAACCCAATTATCTGGTGAATGAAATCCCTCAAGACATGAGCTCCAGTTTAGTGATTGCTTTGGATCCCTATGAAGTGGATATCAGCGAGCCTGATGTAAACCCCTACTATATCGTCCTACACCTGGAGTATGTTGATCCCATCATCAATCAGCAGTATCAGCAAACCCTCTATTACCGGTGGAGCGGCATCAAGGGAGGAGAGGGTCAGCCCGTAGTTCATGTGGAAGTGCGGGAGAAAGAGAGTATCATCAATTACTTTGCAGCCCAGAGTATAAACATGGATCTGTAGCCAGCTTGGCAATCAAGATCAGATGTGTGGCTAAAAGAGATGTGTTATTAAAGAAAGGCGGGAACTCAAGGGTTAAGTTGAGTTCCCGCCCTGTTTTTGTATATTCTTTCAGAATGGCTCACCTATTAATCCATCATAAGGATGCAAAAAACTTCCACGGGACCGTGAACACCGATGGAAAGATCCATCTCAATGTCTGAGGTACGGCTTGGTCCGGAGATGATTTCAATAGCAGCCGGGATATCTGTTCCCATAAGTTCATCAAGGACCTGGTCGAGACTGTCCCTGAGGAAGGCGGCTGGGATAAAGGCCAGATGGCGGATGGGCACCAGGCTGACAGCCCGGCCCCGTTTGGCACTGCTTTTCAAAACGAGAGATCCGGATTGGGCTATGCCGAAGTCGGCTCCGGTAATGCCTAACTCCATCTTATCCATGATAGCGTTGCGTTCCGGGGCAGGAAGGTCAGCATAGGAACGGGCCGGCCAGCCCAGCTCTTCCAAACAGGCCCGGGCCATCGTAGGGAGCTCATTCCAAACCACAATGGAATTGGGGTTGAGCCACTGAGGGCTTTCCCCGAACCACTCCCGCAAAGCCTGGGCGGCTTCTTTAGCGGTAGAAGCTTGCACGGCTTTACCGCCCATGGCTTCATACATTTTCATGAATTTATCGATCCGTTCCTCTTGGGAGTCCAGCCGGTAGAGGGGGAATTTAAGCTTGATAGGTTCTACAGAGGTTGGAGTGGGACGTCCCAGTTTTTTAGCGATATTGGCGATAAATGCTTGACGCTCACTCATTATTGATCACCTCGCTGCATAGTTTTTAGTTTCTTCTCCAACTCCGGCCATTGATCCCGGAACATTTGCTTGGCTACAGGGGGTAAGGTCTTGCTGTTGGTCCAATTGCTGAGGGGCGGCGGTCCTGAGGCAATTCTGCCGTTGCGCATGAGGATAAATTGGAATTTGGAGCCTAAGCGGACAAATTTGCTGAGGGTCTTGGGATGGGAGAAGTAATAGCCATAGTATTTGAAGATCTTCTTTTCCACACCCGAAGTATAGCCTTTGAGCACCTTGCGGTCCCGATGCTTGACGATTAAATCCTGGAGGGGAATCCGTACCGGGCAAGCTTCGGAGCAGGCCGCACAGAGAGAGGAGTAGTAGGGGAGATGCCCCCATTTCTCATAATTCTGTTCCAGGAGGGGAGTAATGACGACTCCGATGGGGCCTGAATAAACAGAGCCGTAAGCATGTCCGCCAACCTGGCGATAAACGGGACAGACATTGAAGCAGGCTCCGCAGCGGATGCAGCGCAGAGATGAGCGGAAATCCTCATCCCCTAGGATTTCCGAGCGGTTATGATCGAGAATGACCAAATGCCATTCCTTAGGTCCATCGATATCCCCTTCCCGTTTGGGGGGAGTAATCATGGTGGTGTAGACCGAGAGGCGCTGTCCTGTGGCGCTGCGGGCCAGCAGGTTAAGAAGAACGCTGAGCTCTTTGTAGGAAGGGACAATCCGCTCCATCCCCATCATGGTGATTTGGACCTCGGGCATGGTACTGGTCAAACGGCCATTGCCCTCATTGGTAACCATAGTGATGGTTCCTGTATCCGCTACGGCAAAGTTGCAGCCGGTTATGCCGATTTTACTGGTCAGGAATTTTTCCCGCAGCTGCTCCCGGGCAAATTTGGTCAGGGTTGGGGTATCTGATTCCAGCGGATGTCCTGCTATAGGCTCGAAGAGCTTGGCAATTTGCTCCCGGGTTTTATGCATAGCCGGAACAATAATATGTGAAGGGGGTTCATCGGCGATCTGGATAATATACTCTGCTAAATCGGTCTCCACAACCTCAATACCGTCTTTCTCCAGGACCGGGTTAAGGTGAATTTCTTCCGTAATCATGGATTTGGATTTGATCACCGATTTGAAGCCATGCTTTTGGAAAATCTCCTGAACGATTCTTACCCCATCTTCCGGCGTTTTGGCCAGGTGAACGTGGCCGCCGTTCTTTTCTACATTTTCAATAAGCATGTCAAGGTAGTAATCCAGGTTTTCAACGACGTGGTTGCGGATTCTTTCTCCCACCTGGCGCCATTCTTCCCAGTTCCCCAGCTCTTCGGTAATAGCCAGTTTATTGTTTCTCAGCCTATCGGTAGCCCGGCGGGTTGCCTTGCGCAGAAAATCATCTTTAAGAGCTTTATCTAAAGCGGCATCAACGTCATAGTGATTATCCAGTGACATAGTTACATCCCCTTTCCGAGCAATTGAATGACATGCATAGCCGGAATGGAGCGGCCGTGCTTCTCCATATAGCCGGATATATTCATAAGGCAGCCCATATCCAGCCCGGTCAGAATATCGGCACCGGAGGCCAAAACATGCTCAGCTTTTTCGGCGACCATGGCTTCGGATATTTTGGGCATCTTAATGGAGAAAGTACCTCCAAAGCCGCAGCAGAGATGAGCTTCCGGCAGGGGGAGTATCTCTAAGCCTTGTATGTTCTCCAGAATAGCCATAGGTTCATCACGAAGCCCCAAAAGACGGGTGGCATGACAGGAAGGATGATAGGTGACCTTAGCCTGATAACGGGCACCGAGATCCGGGGTTTTAAGGACATTGACCACGAATTGGGTAAACTCATAGCTTTTGTCGATCAGGTCTTTGGCTTTTTTGGCATACACAGGATCATCCTTAAATAAGTCGGGATAATTGTGATGAATCATGCCGATACAAGAGCCGCTGGGAGCTACCACTACCTCACTGTTTTCGAAAGCGTCAATGGTCGCCCGGGCTACGGTGCGGGTATCGTCCATGTAACCGGAATTAAAGGAGATCTGGCCGCAGCAAAATTGCCCTTCAGGAAAGTCTACAGTATGCCCTAAACGGGTAAAGATTTTGGCCATGGTTTCACCAAGATCCGGAAACATGGTGTCCCCGAGGCAGGTAATAAAGAGCGAGATTTTCATGAAAGCTACAGTCCCTTCATTTGAAGCTTGGTTTTCCTAAGTTTCTTCTATTATGGCATGAATTATTTGGATTTATCCACCCAGCACGGGTACATTGGGTTCTTCATACCAAAGGCAGACGAGATGGGTTTGACCTGTACTTTGAGTGACATTGACAATCTTGACCCAGCGATTATCCTCCAGCCATTGATTTAATTCCTGCTCAAGAAGTCGTGGGTCGGGAGAACTGATCGCTTTAACCTTCACAAGTGAGCTCCTTTCTTAATCATCATCTTTTTTGTATGTGCAGAATGTTAAAGTAAATCCTGAAAGCATTGCTTGCTTTGCCAAAGCTATATTCTTAAATATTATATCAAATTGGGAGATATTACTAAAGTTTTTTGAATGATTTAGGGGAAAATAAGCTTGAGGTGATAAGAGATGCCTAGAAAAGATGGCAATAAACCCCAGAAGGAAGAATTAAAGAAAATAGAGTTAACCCTCAAGAATATTCAGGAAAACGAACAATTTCTTGCCGAGAATGCCGAGGAACTTTCACCCCATCAATTAAAAGATGTGCGCAAACACTTAGATGCCAAGAAGAAGTTTCTGACCGAGACAGACGGAACAATTAAATACTAAATACTAAAGAATAAAGAGCGGGATAACCGCTCTTTATTGCATCATTAGCACTATGTCCCCAAATGGTAAGAGGTATCCTTGCGGATACCTCTCATAAGGTTAATGTACGGTTAGATGCGGGTTCCTCTTTTGAGGTTTTCTTCTGCAAATTGAATCATGCGCTTGGTCATCATGCCGCCGACAGATCCGTTTTCACGGCTGGTGCGGTCACCGCCCAATTGAACGCCGAGTTCATTTGCGATCTCATACTTGAATTGATCCAGTGATTGTGTTGCTCCTTGAACTGCTGGTTGATTAGTACTTCTTTCTCCTGCCATTTTAGGGTCCCTCCTTAAGTTTTTGTATTGGTTAGTGAGACGGTCTTATTATCTGAATCAGCAGGAGAAAATAAACAGGTAATTGTTGGTTTAATCATCAAAGAACAACTATTAATGCCAATAACAGGAGAATAAGCATCATGTTAATAGATTATGACTCATCATCCTGGGAGCAAACCCGCACCGCTTCCTCAGCCGAATAATCTTCGGATACGATTTTGATAAATCCAGGATAATAAGTATCAAAGGTTTGCGCACCATTCCAGATGAGATTAATAAGCTGTTCCTGGGAAGGCTCTGAATTGGCTGAATCCAGGTAAGTCCGAAAGCGAATTTCGCCATCATCCATATCCATTTCAAAATTGCCGATGGCAAGTTCATAATTAATCCGATTCATGAAGTTGCAGACTTCTACGCGCTTGGCAAAAGGTATTTTCTGCTTGATATGTGTATTGCAAAGCAGAGATTCCTGCTCTTCATCGACAATAATGAAAGAGACGAAATCACAGTTAATACCACGAATCTCTAAGCGAAACAACTCGTTCTTTTGATCATAGTCAAATTTCCAACAGTCCTTCTTCAGGGTATTATACAGAACTTCATAGAGCGTCATAGCAAGTCCTCCTCCTTTACCCATAGTATTTCCACATGCTTAGGGTGATTCCTGCCGGGTTAAGATGGATAAAAAGCAGAAATCCTGTCCATCGGAGTCAGATTGATTCCTTTTTTCGCAGAATTTATTATGTTATAATAAAATGCTGTTCAGCGCTATGGAGCGCTCAATGAATGAAAAAAGAGATCTTAGTTGATCCTAATTTATAGAGTAAGGAGCAAACCTTGTGAGCATATCCCTTGAAAAACAAATCCGTTTCCGGAAAACATTTGCTATTATCTCCCACCCTGATGCAGGGAAGACCACGCTGACTGAAAAATTGCTGTTGTTTGGGGGAGCTATCCATCTGGCAGGGAATGTTAAGGCCAGAAAAACCCAACGCTATGCTACTTCAGACTGGATGGAACTGGAGCGGCAGAGGGGAATTTCGATTACCTCCAGCGCCATGCAGTTTAATTATCAGGGATTTGTCATTAATATTCTGGATACTCCGGGTCACCAGGATTTCAGTGAAGATACCTATCGCACGTTAACCGCTGCCGACAGTGCTGTGATGCTGATCGATGCGGCGAAAGGTGTGGAGACACAAACCATTAAGCTTTTCGAAGTCTGCAGGCGCAGGGGGATTCCCATTTTTACGTTCATTAACAAGATGGACCGGGAGGGGAAGCACCCCATCGATCTGATGGATGAAGTGGAGAAAGTTTTAGGCATCGAAGCCTATGCCATGAATTGGCCCATCGGCGGCGGAGCTGATTTTAAAGGAATTTATGACCGGCAAACGGGTCAGGTGGAGTGCTTTACCGACGGATTGCGCAAAGGCCATGATGATACACGGCAAACAGGTCACATTGACGATCCCTGGATCAAAGAATGGATCGGGGAAGATTTGCTGCAGCGACTCCGGGAGGAAATCGAACTTTTGGATATGGCCGGGAATGTCTTTGACCAGGAGCGGATGGATCGGGGGGAAGTAACTCCCGTGTTCTTTGGCAGCGCTTTGAATAATTTTGGTGTACCCAATTTCCTGGACAGCTTCTTGAAATTAGCCCCGGCTCCCGCCCCGCGGCAATCCAACCTAGGGATTTTAGAGCCGGCAAGTCAACAATTCGTGGGCTTTGTCTTTAAGATTCAAGCCAATATGAACGCCATGCATCGGGACCGTATTGCTTTCATTCGCATCTGCTCGGGCAGATACGAACGGGGAATGAATGTCATTCATAATCGGACCCATCGCAAAATGAGGCTGGCTCAGCCTCAGCAGCTCTTTGCCCAGGAGCGGACCATTTTGGACGAGGCATATGCCGGAGATATCATTGGGGTTCATGACAGCGGAGTACTCCGCATCGGTGATGTTCTGGCGGAAAAGGATGGTATTGAATTTGAGGCCATGCCGTTTTTCAGTCCGGAAAACTTTGCCCGGGTCAGCATCGCCAATGCCTTGAAAAGAAAGCAATTTATCAAGGGAATACAGGAGCTTCAAGAAGAAGGGGCCATCCATGTTTTCCGGGATTTGAATATTGGGGTAGAGGCTCCCGTGATCGGAGTCGTGGGCCAACTGCAGTTTGAAGTCCTGGAATACCGTCTGCGGGATGAGTATGGAGTAGAGGTCCAAATCAACAATTTGCCTTACGAAATGGTTCAATGGATACCTAAGGATGAAGAAAAGATTCGTATTCTTAAGGAATCCAGCATGAGTATGGTGGTCTTGGATCAGGATGAAAATTATGCTGTCCTGCTTCTGGACAAATGGAAGGCGAATTGGTTAAGCGAGCGCTATGGAGTAGAGTTTCATCCCCAGCCGATCAGGGAGTAGAAGCTTATGCCCTCAGACCCAAAATCCTGGAGAGTCAGCTTCGAGTCTCTTTTTAAGCAAAGGGAGCATTGCCTGAAAGCTACGTTTTGCAGTAGCCCGGCGATGCTCCCTTTTTATGAACTTACGTTAAGAATCCCCTTGACAGGGTCTGCCGAAATTCGTAATCGATTCCGAATTTCGGGTATACATGGTCGCAACCTTCTAAAATACGCGCTTTGCTCCAATGAAGTGGGATTGCCAATAGGAACCCATGGTATAAATGGTTACTCCTTTTGAACTGGAGGCATTAATGAACTGTCCATTGCCCAGGAAAATCCCCACATGGTCGATGACTTTATCACCATCCAAGGAGAAGAAGACCAGGTCCCCGGCCTTGAGGTTGCTGTAAGAAACGGCCGTGCCCACCTTATATTGATCCCTGGATACCCGGGGCAAGGAAATGCCATGCTGAGCGAAGACGTACTGGGTGTATCCGGAGCAGTCAAAGCCGCTGGTCGTAGTGCCGCCCCAAACATAAGGCACTCCGATATACTTTTTGGCCGTGTTGATCACGGCAGTAGCTTTGGAGGTAGTGCTGGAGGCACTGGTTTTGACGGAAGCTTTGGCGGCGCTGGCGGTGCTTTTGCTTGTAGCGGCAGACTTCTTGTCAGAAGTGGCAGAAGAGCTGGAAGCAGTGCTTTTCGGGGCTTGTGAGGGTGCAGAGCTGGACTGGGACCCACGGGAAATTTCACCGGTTGCTGCTCCGATTGCAGCTTGTCTGTCGGCATCGGCCCTGGCCAGTTCTCTGGAGGCTAGAACAGCTTCAAGATCGCTTTCAACAGTATCGCTTTGGGGAGCAAGGGCCATTTCCTCAACCCAAGCCAGATCTTGAGCTGTACCGGGCTCTGCCATGGTCTGCGGGTAAGCAAAGAGGGTAGTGGCGAAAAACCCCAAGGCTAGAAGAGAAACGAAAAGTTTATTGATAAATTTTTTCATAAAGTTCTCCTTTCAAAGTAAACGACGCAAAAGTGAAAGACAACCCATCGCAATCTGACAGGTTGTCCTCAGTATAAGATAATTTTTTCACGATGTCCTTAGAGGATGATTGGTTATATCACCAGGTTTTGTTAAGATGTGGAACTACTTTCCGCTTAAGAGAAATTGAGGTACGCCTAATTTGGGATGATGAACTTGAACTAAATCCGTTTTATAGACCTGGGTTAACGTTTCTTCCCGGAGCACGTCTTCCTTTTTACCCCAGGTAACGATTTCCCCTTGATCGAGAAGGAGAATCCGGTTGCAATACTGAGCCGCTATATTTAAATCGTGCAAGACCATAATCACAGTGATGCCTAACTCGTCATGCCATTGACGGACATGATCCATGACTAAGGATTGATGGCCGATATCCAAATAGGTGGTGGGTTCATCCAGGATAAGTATCCGGGGCTCCTGAGCCATGGCCCGGGCCAGAGAGACCAGTTGGCGCTGACCGCCGCTCAGGGTGCTGACTTTTTGGGAGCGTTTAGGCCCAAGATTGAGTTTAACGAGTATGTTCTCCACCACAGCCTTATCATGGGAGCCCAGGTCGGCAAAAGGTTTTAACCAGGGATAGCGTCCCATGGATACGATCTGCTCTATGGTAAAGGGCAGGGCAGGGGTACCCTCCTGCTCCAGAACGGCAATCTGGCGGGCCAGCTCTTTTGAGGTATGGGAGGAAAGGGGTCTGTCCATCAACAGGACCTTGCCGGAAGTAGGAGGCTGAAGGCCGCTGATGGTACGGATAAGAGTCGATTTGCCGCTGCCATTGGGGCCGATAATGCCAAACATATCTCCCTGGCTGATGGCAAAGGAGAGGTTCCGCAACACAGCAAAGGAGCCATAATGTTGATTAAGGTTCTGAATCTCGAACAGGTTCATCCTAACCCCTCCTTAAACCACTTTTTAAAAGATAGGCGAAAAAGGGTGCGCCGACAAAGGCTGTAATCGCTCCGATGGGAATCTCCTGGGATTGGAGCAGGGTTCTGGCCATGGTATCCGACCACAAAAGGAAGATTGCTCCCGCTAAAGTAGACACCGGCAAGAGAATCCGGTGGTCAGGTCCTACGAGGAGGCGCATGAGATGGGGAATGATCAAACCGACAAAGGCGATAATCCCCACCATGGAGACTGCGGCTGTGGCCAATAAGGAACCGACCATGAGAATGGCAATTTTCTTGCGCTCCACATTGATTCCCAGGTGAGTGGCCGCTCTTTCCCCTAAAGCGATGACATTCAGCTCCCGGCTTTGCAAGAGAAGATAGGCCAAGCCGAGCAGAAAATAAGGGAGAAGGATCAGGACATTCTGCCAGCTGCTGTTGGCGAGACTGCCCATCATCCAGAAGATAATCTGCTGCATCTGCTCGCCGGAAACGGCAATCAGAAGAGAGAGAAAGGCACTTAGCAAAGCCTGCACTACCACACCGGCCAGGATTAAGGTTTCCCGTTCAAACTGACCATGCTGTCTGGATAGAGAGAAGACAAAGGCCAGAGAAATAAGCCCTCCGGCAAAGGCGAAGAGGGGCAGGGCCGATTGACCGAAGAAAGAAAAGCTGCGAAAAAAAAGGATAGCGGAGGCGGCGCCAATGGCGGCTCCGGAGGAGACCCCCAGGATATAGGGATCAGCCAGAGGATTGCGCAGAATTCCTTGAAAAGCCACTCCCGAGGTTGCCAGCATGGCCCCAACGATGAGGGCTAAAAAGACCCGGGGCAGGCGCAGATTCCAAACGATGGATTCCTGGGCTGAGGACCAGCTGGGGTCAAAGCTCAAAAAAGGCAGATGGTTTAAAATGATCTTCCAGGTCAGATGAAAAGGCAGGGAGACGGAGCCGGTCATCACACAGATGACAACGGAAAGAAGCAGGAGCAAGGATAAGCCCAAAATCCAGGGTATGCTTTTGGGGAAAGTTCGGGAATTCATCTTTATGTTATCCTCCTCGTATAATTGATTTAGTTCCTGCCCCACGAGTCCCAAAAACTAATGGAACGTGGGGTATTTAAATGACCATAGAAAACTGGAAATTCAGTAGATATGGTCAACCGCAACAAGATGCACACAGGATAACGCATACCCCATGCAGCCGTCGTGCCTGTGGGCAGTGTGGACAAGTCAACCCCAAGGCATACTTCAAATTCGACTTGTCCAAAGCCTGTTGGGAAAGCTCTTTTAGGACAGACCCCAAAGGGCTTTTCCACAGGCTGGCACTGTCCACAGGCTCAGGATGAGGAATACCTGAGATTCCTCAGATCGTTCTTTGACAACAAAAAAGTATTTAAGTTTGTTGGGATTTCAAGCAAAATGGTACCGTGAGGTTCGTTCTGGCAAAGCCTTTTCCTCCTTGAGGCTCTGACCTCTTTTTAAGTCTGACTGCCAGCCCACAATTTGAACTTTTAACTCGAAGGTTGCACAGCTTAAAGGGAACTCCTCCGATAGTAGCAGATCGGTTGGATCCAAGGTCTTTTTAGGACAAGTGCTGATTCGGCGAGGTTGTTGACCTGTTGTGGTGCCTGGTCCCAACGTTAATCTTACAAATTGTTTGGCTCAGAAAGTGAGGTGATTTTAATTGAGTTTATTTGTCGGTATTGATGTGAGTTCCAGTGATTTTAAAGTGCGAATCTTAGATGAGCGTGGTAATGAACCGGTTAAAAGGCTACGGGCTTTGAATGATCAGCCTGGTTGTGAGCAAGTTGCCCGATATCTCTTTGACGCCTGTGCTCAAGTGAATGTGGACCGGCTGGTTATTGGTTTAGAGGCCACTTCCGTATACAGTTGGCCGTTACAAATGTTCTTAGCGGAAGACCATTCTTTAGCCCCTTTGCAGCCCCAAATTTATTCCTTTAACCCCAAGGTCGTTGCTAATTTCAAGAAGGCTTATGTGGACCTTCCGAAAAACGATTGGATTGATGCCTGGGTCATTGCCGAACGTCTACGCTTCGGTCGGCTCCCAGAGGGCTCTCAGGTCGATTTCCGCTACTTACCCTTACAGCGCCTCACTCGCTTTCGGTGTCATTTGATTGAGATGATTTCCAGAGAGAAGAATTATTTTCTCACGAACTTGTTCTTGAAGTTTAGCACGCTTGCCCAAGGTGCGGTTTTTAGTAACACTTTCGGCGCTACTTCTGAATCCTTGACACTTGAGTTTTTTTCTCCAGAAGAGGTTGCGGCTCGACCGCTTGATGAACTGATTGATTTCCTCATGGAGAAAGGAAAACGTCATTTCGAGGATCCGGAAACCAAAGCCAGAGAGTTGAAGGAAGCTGCCCGCAAGGCCCATCGACTGCGTGGAAGCCTATTGCAACCCATTAACCTTATCCTGGCCACGAGCATTGAAACCATCCACACCTTGGAGAAGCAGGTAAAGAAAATCGATAAGGCAATCGAAGCAGAAATCAGGCATTTCCCGAATACGCTCATTACCATTCCCGGTATTGGCCCTGTGCTTTCAGCTGGTATTATTGCTGAGATCGGAGACATCCGTCGTTTTCCGAATGAAGGAGCCTTAGCAAAGTTTATTGGGTTAACCTGGCGTACCCACCAGTCAGGTGATTTTACAGCCGATGACACACCCTTAACCCGAACTGGCAACACCTACTTGCGCAGTTATATCATCCAGGCTGCTAACTTAGTACGCCAAAAGGAACCAGAGTACAAGGTCTTCTACCAACGTAAATTTTCGGAAAGTAAGACTCATCATCATCGCCGTGCTCTCGTGCTTACTGCACGCAAACTCGTCCGTATGGTTGATGCTCTGCTACGCAGCAACCAAATCTATAGGCCACATGGCAATAGGGGGAATGCAAACCAAGCATGAATTGCGCTAACCGATACTCCATTTTTGTAACTTTTTCCCACGATAGTTTGGGAATGAGATGGTTTCTTGTTGCCTTTTTTGCCCACTGATTATTAGCTAACTGAAAATTTGACTCGCTTAGAGTCTTGACATATTACCGAAGGACTTAACTTAGGTCAATAGCTCTCTCCCCATACGGATGATAAGACCACCCTTGCCAAGGGCTAAAGAGTCAGAAACGCTCCGGGTAAAGGGCTTTAGCGATGGTTTCCAAGCCGTCGACGATCCGGGGACCGGAGCGGGTCACCATATCGCTGTCCAGATCGTAAATCCGGTCATTGCTGACAGCATCGATGGCTTGCCAAGCCGGGCGGGCGACGATGGTGGCCTTCACATTATCCATGTAGTAGGAGTAGGTGCTCAGGATAACCTGAGGGTTCTTCTCAATCACCTGCTCCTCGCTGTATTGCGCCCAATCCTGGACATCACTGGCGATATTGATGCCACCTGCTTTGGTGATGAGTTCGTTAAGAAAGGTTCCTGCACCGGCGGTAAAAAGACCTGGATCCACTTCAATCCATACCCTGACCCGCTCAGCTTCCTTGATGGCCTCTACTTTATCGGCAATGGCTTGTTCCTTTGCTTTCATTCCCTGGAGCACAGCCTGGGCCTGTTCCTGAGTATTGGTAATGTATCCTAGTTTCTCAATGGTTTGATAGGTGCTTTCCAGACTTTGGGGGTTTAAATGAGCGACAGGTATCCCCAAACTGCGCAGGGAGTTAATAAAGCTGTCCTTATGCATTCCGGTCACGACCAAATCCGGTTTGAGCTGAATGAGCTGCTCCAGATTGGGGTTTAAACTGTCTTCAAAAATATATTCTGCGTTCTCCTGAATACCCACCGGGTAATTATCGTACACAGTTAAGCCGATCAGCTTGCGATCCAGGCCCAGAGCGCTTAAGATCTCCGTGGAAGGCGGAGCCAGACAGATAATGCGTTGAGGTTCCTTTTCCAGAGTGGTGGCCACACCTGTATCATCTGTGTAGGTTAAAGGGTAACTTGTAGTCTGGATGGTATCTTGCCCGGAGGGCGCTTCGGGAGGAGCGGCACCTTGCTGTGAGGGTGAATTGCAGCCGCTGAGCAAAACTAAGGTCACCCATAGGGTTATCAGCAGGGTGAATGCCTGTTTTTTTCTATTCATTTTTTTGTACTCCTTTCAAGTTGAAGTGGAAAGATCAAGAAAAACCTTTTATCGCCAGGATAAAAGGTTTTTGCTGCATTAGTAAACTCTTGCAGCGCCGTATCCTGTCCTCGAGGAGGGTCGCTGATGATTAGGCAGGTTCCTGACTTAAGAGTGATTACTCACTCAATTCACAGTGGCGGGACCGTGCCGGAATTGAACCGGCTTCCCTTTTAACTCTCTCCCGTAAGGATTGAGTACCTAATCCTAGTGTATTGAATTAAGACAATTATAAGGCATTCGTCCGGTAATGCCAAGGTTTGTTTAGTGCGTGCTTTCCTGGTGATTAAAGAATGGTTTTCAGCAACCGCGTAAATACTAAGGATGAAGATTTGAATTCACGGCAGGGGGATGTAAGCATGAAAGATATGCTCAAGAAAGGTTTAGCCTTGGGGTTAGGTTTCGCTGTGGTGAGCAAAGAGCAAATTGAGAAGGTCGTGGATGAGTTGGTAAAGAAAGGAGAGCTGTCCGCCAATGAGTCCAAGGAATTAATGAATGAGCTGGTCCAAAAGGGAGAGGATCAGCAGAATGAGATTCAGGTCAGGCTTAAGGAGCAAGTACAAAAAATCCTGACGGAGCTTAACCTTCCTACCAAAGCAGACATCGAGAGACTGGAAAACCGCATCGCTCAATTGGAAAGCCGGACCCATGATTAGCAGAAAAATTCGTCATGTTCATCGCTATCAAGAAGTAGCCACGGTATTGGCCCGTAATGGATTCAGCCTCATCCTGGAAGAGATGGGGCTTATTAATTTTATCTCTTTTTCCAGACGGATCCGGAGGCGGGAGGAAGAGGTGGATCCCATAACTCTCGGTCAGCGCCTGCGTAACGCCTTAGAGGAGTTGGGGCCTACTTATGTCAAGATTGGACAAATAGCCAGCACCCGGCCGGATATTATTCCCGATTACCTCATTACAGAACTGGAAAAATTGCAGGATCAAGTTCCGCCCTTTTCTTTTGCCGAGGTCAGTCAAATTATTGAAGCCGAGTTGGGGGCCCTGCCTCAGGATATTTTCCGGCATTTTGAGGAAGAGCCACTGGCCGCAGCCTCGATTGGCCAGGTTCACCGTGCCGTTCTCCAATCAGGGGAAAGTGTTGCGGTAAAAATCCAGCGCCCCCATATTGCCCAGAAGATCGAGACGGATCTGGAGATACTTTTGGATTTGGCTGCTTTGGCGGAAAAGCGTATGGATTGGGCCGCCCTTTATCATGTGCGGGATATGGTGGAGGAATTCGCCAATTCCTTGCGCAATGAGTTAAACTATGAAATTGAAGGCAATAATGCCCAACGAATCAGAAAGCAATTTCAAGGGGATTCCTCCATTCACATTCCCAAGGTCTATAAAGAATACTCCACCAAAAAAGTTTTGACTTTGGAATACATTCAGGGAGTCAAGCTCAGCCAATTCCAGACCCTTGAAGCCTTGGGCTATAATCGGAAGGAACTGGCAGAGAATCTGATTAAAGCGATGTTCAAGCAAATCTTAATCGAGGGGTTTTTTCATGGGGATCCTCATCCGGGCAATATCTTTGTTTTGCCCAAACAGGTGATTTCCTTAATCGATTTCGGCATGATCGGCAGGCTTTCTTCTGATATGAAGGATCATTTTGCTTCACTGGTCATCGGGATGATGCGGCGGAAGACGGAGGACATGGTGGAGGCTGTGTTTGCCATGGGGATCGTGCCTGAGGATCTGGATCCCAAAGTATTGTATCGGGATGTGGATGGGTTAAGAGAGAAGTATCTGGATGTGCCCATGAGTGAAGTCGATCTGGGGAGTGCTGTTAATGACCTGTTTAAGGTGGCCTACAAACACCGGATTATTATTCCTGCCGATCTTGTCCTGTTGGGTAAATCCCTTCTGAGTTTGGAAGGAATCGTGGAGCAGTTGGATCCCGAGATCAGCATCATCGATATTGCCGAACCTTTCGGTGAGCAGCTCCTTAAGGAACGGCTTCATCCCGCTTTTCTCGCTGAAAAGACCTGGAAGCATTTCCGGGAATACTTCGATCTTTTATTAAACCTCCCTAAACAAGCTAAGGAGATTTTCAGCAGCATTCAGCGGGGAAAGATACGGGTGGAGATTTATCTACCCGAACTGGCCGCCTTTATACGGAAGCTGGACCGGATCAGCAATCAGCTCTCTTTCAGTATCTTATTGCTGTCCTTCAGCATTATTATGTGCGGTTTGGTTATTGCCTCCGCCTTAGGCAAGGAACCCCTGGTCTTCTGGCGGATACCGGCTATTGAGGCTGGTTTTACAGTAGCGGCCATGATGTTCATTCTGCTGCTGGTATCCATTTTGCGTTCAGGAAGGTTTTAGTACGGCAAGTTTTAAGTGTTACAGAGCACTGGCAGGCATGCCAAGTTTGGTCTTTTTTGCTATAATCATTAGCATAAGTAAAGCGCATAGGAGATTGACATGTTATGATTAGAGCAATGCAAGAAGGGGATCGGGAACTGTTTCTGGAACTGGCGGCTGAATTCTACCATTCGGACGCTGTTCTCCACCCTGTACCTGAGGAATTTCACAGCAGAACCTTTGCGGAGATGATGAGCTCGGATCGTTATCTGAACGGATATATTCTGGAACAGGAAAACCAGGCTGCCGGATACGCGATTACGGCCAAGACTTTTTCTCAGGAAGCAGGAGGAATCGTCGTTTGGATAGATGAGATTTATATCCTGCCCCCTTACCGCTCAAAGGGACTGGCCCGGGAATTTTTTCAATACTTGGAAAGTCACCGGCACCCAGGGATTAAGCGGATCCGGCTGGAGGTGGAGGAAGAGAATGTTCAGGCCATATCCCTGTATAAACGATTGGGATTTAATGACCTTGAATATATTCAGATGATCAAGGATTTTGACTGATGGATAGGAACTCATGAGAAACAATAAAAAGAAGCAAGAGGATGGAATAGTGCATGAAAGTTGTTGAAGCAAAAGGGGCGGAATTAGAGGAGGCTTTTCAAATTCGCAGGGAAGTTTTTGTGGAAGAGCAGGGGGTTCCGCTGCAGGATGAATTTGATGGTTATGACGAGCCGGGCGCAGCCGCCCGTCATATTCTGGTATACTATGAAGGCCAGCCGGCAGCTGCGGGCAGGCTGCGCTGGCTGGGGGATACGGCTAAATTGGAGCGGATCTGTGTCCGTGCCAACCTGCGAAAATTCGGCTTAGGCAGTGTCGTGGTCAAAAGCATGGAGCAGATTGCACAAAGGGAAGGCTTTCATAAAGCAAAGGTTCATGCTCAGACCCAGGCTCAGAACTTTTATGAAAAACTAGGGTACCGCCAGGTGTCTGAGGAATTCATGGAAGATGGGATTCCCCATATCATTATGGAAAGGACGCTTTAAATGGTTTTTTTTCCATACGGCTCCAAAGAAATTGAGCATTTAAAGACCCGGGATAAGGTCCTGGGGCAGGCTATTGAGCGCATAGGAATGATCGAGAGAGGGATTACCCCGGATCTTTTTGAAGCGCTGATCTCCAGTGTGGTCAGCCAGCAGATTTCCAAAAAGGCAGCTGAGACGGTATGGAACCGGCTGCAAACCCTGCTGGGAGAGATTAGTGCCGAGAAGATCGCCTTAGCCGATCTGGAAGCGATTCAAGGCTGCGGCATGTCTATGCGCAAGGCGGGATATATCAAAGGGGTTGCCGCAGCTGCCCAAAGAGGTGAGGTGGATTTCCAGGAGCTCCCTACCCTGAGTGATGAAGAAATCATCCAATCCTTGTCGGCTTTACCCGGTGTGGGGGTGTGGACGGCGGAGATGCTGCTGATCCATTCCCTTTGCCGGCCCGACGTGGTCAGCTATCGGGATTTAGCTATCCGCAGGGGAATGATGAACTGTTATGGACTGGAGGAGTTATCCAAGGAGACCTTTGAGCATTACCGCAAGAAGTATTCACCCTACGGGTCGGTGGCTTCTCTGTATCTGTGGGCCATGTCTTAGTAAAGGTAAGCCCGTATCCTTGTCTTCTTCGGGGGGATGAGAAGAGAATCTGTGTAAAAAGGTGGTTCCCATAAGACGGAACCACCTTTGCTATGAGTAGCATAGTATAAAAGGATGGGTCTTTTACCCTTTGGAACGGGATGAGGGGGGATTATTGATTAGAGGTGGCTGAACCGGAGGCTGCTGTTGAACCGGGGCTTGCTGGACCGGCGGGCATTGGGGTCTTTGTTGAGCTGGATAAGAAGGATAAGAGGGATACATGTTGGGGAACGGAGCATGTGCCGGAGGACAGCAGGTTTGAATCGGGGGACAGCAGGCTTGAGTATTAAAGAATTGAGGATGCGGCCCCCAAAAACTGAAAGGAACGCAGCATTTATCAAAAAGATGCATGAAGAATTCACTCCTTTTCCTGGAATAATCGGCGCTGAACGCTGAAGAGGGTTTAAGGATTTATATTTCTAATATATGGTAATTTTTATTTTTGGAAAGTTGGCCAGTTTAATAAACGAAATTTTATCTTGTTGCTCTTGAAGTGCTGTATTATAATGATGAATAGTGTTATTTAACAGAGAACTTGATACTGATGAGGTGTTGTATGTTAACGGTAGAAAAAATCGGGGGCACTTCTATGTCCCAATTCGAAGATGTCTTGAAAAATATTATTGGGGAACCGGATTCACAGCGTTTCAGCTTTGGCAGAGTATTTGTTGTCTCCGCTTACGCAGGGGTGACCAACAAGCTTTTGGAGGATAAAAAGACAAAGGCTCCGGGAATTTATCGTCATTTTGTCAATGGGGAAGATTGCGAAGAAGCTTTGAATGTCCTGTTACAGGATCTCCTCAAGGTTAACGAAAGATTTGTGAACATCGGTTTGGATTATGAAGCGGCTAAGGAGTTCCTGGGTTCAAGGATCCAACAGACCAAATCCTATTTGCATAGTATGCATGAAATCATTGCCTCCGGTTATGTGGATCGGGAGAATATTTTCTCGGCGGCCAGGGAACTGCTGGCTTCTTTGGGAGAAGCCCATTCGGCTTTCAATTCCGTGAACATTATGCAGAACCGGGGCATACCCGCCCGCCTTGTGGATTTAACCGGCCTCCGGGATTCCAGCCAGCTCACCATTGATGAGCGGATCGCCAAAGCTTTCCGGGGAGTGGACCCATTCAAAGAGATCGTTATCGTCACCGGGTATACCAAAGGCAAAGAAGGGATTATGCGCCAATTTGAACGGGGTTATTCGGAGATCACTTTCTCCCGGATTGCCACTCATCTCCATGCGGATGAAGCGATCATTCATAAGGAGTTTCATCTATCTTCCGCCGATCCGAAGATTGTGGGGGTAGAAAAGGCCATCCCCGTAGGGCGGACTAATTATGATGTTGCGGATCAGCTGGCGGATATAGGCATGGAGGCCATCCATCCCAATGCCTCCAAACCCTTGGAAATGGCCGGGATTAATCTGCGCCTGAAGAACACTTTCGAACCGGATCATCCGGGAACCCTTATCTCCAAAGACTATATTGGCCCTGAGGCCAAAATTGAGATTATTGCCGGTTCGGACAAAGTGGTGGTAGTGGAAATCCATGATTCCTTAATGGTGGGGGAAGCAGGCTATGATAAACAGATTATGGAGATGTTCATGAACTATTCTGTAAGTTATATCATGAAAGCCACCAATGCCAACAGCATCTCCCTGGTGATCTGGGAGCATGATCTGAACGAAGAGCTGATGGCGGAGCTGAAGGGGGCTTATCAGACCGTAACCATTCTGCCGGCGGCCATCGTCTGCGTGATCGGCTCGAATATTGCCGTTCCCAATATTTTAGCTCGTGCTACCAGCAGTTTAGCGAAGAATCATATTAACGTGAACTGTGTGTCCCAATCCCTGCGTCAGGTCAACATGCAATTTGTCATTGACCGGGATAAATACACCAGTGCGATTTATCATCTTAACGAAGATTTGTGTGTAGGGTAATCGTTGGAGTAAAACAAAAAAGATAGGGCGCCTTTCAGCCAGGTGCCCTATCTTTCTTTATGAATTAACTCAAGTTCAGCTAATGCCTATTCGAAGGGCGCAGACAAGTCCAACATAATTTAAAGGCAGGTTACTCAGGCCGCGGACTTCTTGGCGGCTTGGGTCCGAAGAATTGGTAATAATGGCATTCCAGGCGGCCGTTGTAAAGCTTTCTGCTCTTATCCCAGCGGCGGCCGATCAGGAGCTCGGGATGTTTATCCGTGGTGATCATATGCAAGGACCAGGTTGCCAAGCTCTTGAAGATCTCGCCTAGATCTTTATAGAGCTGTTTGACTTCCTCTTCCTCACCCAAACGCTCTCCATAAGGAGGGTTCGTGATCAGATGGCCGTATTGGAACCGAGAGCGGACTTCGGCAGCAGGCAAGCGTTGGAAGAAGATTTTATCCGTCAGTCCGGCATCTTCACAGTGAGCCCGGGCCAGCTGAAGGGCTTTTGGATCGATATCCGAACCATAAATATGGAGCGCCTGATCCCGAGTATAGAGGTCTTCAGCCTCTTCACGGGCTTCCCGCCAGAGTTTCTCCTTAATATTGGGCCATTTCTCAGCGATAAAGTCCCTCTTTAGGCCTGGTGCACGATTAAGAGCGATCATAGCGGCTTCGATAGGAATCGTTCCTGTGCCGCAGCAAGGATCAATTAAGGCGCGGTCTGCTTTCCAATAGCTGAGATTGATCATAGCGGCGGCTAAGGTTTCTTTTAAAGGGGCTTGCCCCGCTAAGCGGCGATAGCCCCGCTTGTGCAGCCCGGCGCCGGAAGTGTCAAGGGTAAGGGTGACGACGTCCTTTAAAAGAGCGACTTCGATTTTGTACTTGGGGCCGGTTTCTTTAAACCAGCTGATGCCGTAAACATCTTTGAGCCGTTCGACGACAGCTTTTTTGACAATAGCCTGGCAATCGGAAACGCTGAAAAGCTTGGATTTGATGGACTTTCCTTCCACAGGGAATTCCGCGTCGACGGGGAGCCATTCCTCCCAGGGCAGGGCTTTGGTTTGCTGGAAAAGCTCCTCAAAGGTTGTTGCTTTGAATTCGCCCATTTTCAGCAGGACCCGCTCTGCTGAACGCAGCCACAGATTGGTCCGGCAAATTCCCAGCTCATTGGCGGCAAAGGTAATTTTGCCGTTTTCCACTTGGGTTTCGGTATAGCCCAGATTATGGAGTTCACGGTTTACTATGGATTCAATGCCAAAGGCACTTGTGGCAATCAGCTCTAGTTTAGCCAATACGGTATCACCCTTCATCATAAAATTCTTCTTCTATCATAATAACTCACCCGGAGAAAGGCAAGTCTTGCAAACTTATCTTGTTCACTATAGGATAAACTATAGGATAAGCTGAGCTGATGAAGGTCATTGGAACACATGAATAGTGATAAGGCAGGCAGTAGTAGGAGGGTATTCAGTGGAAACGATGGAGCATCATAAAAAGGAGCAATATAAAGAGGAACATCAGGAAAAGGCGCAATATGAAGAAAAGCTGCGTCAGGCTTTGCTGCCGTCATTTTGGCTCACTCAGCTGCTCTCGTTGCTTCTGGGAGGATTCCTGCTTTGGTTTTTCTATTTGCGCCAAGGATATTTCTGGCAGGATTTTTTTGCTTGGGACAGCACCTGGAGCATATGGTGCCTGAGTACGGCAGTGGCTCTTTCTATGATGGGACTGCAAATTCTGGCCTGGAAAGTTTTCTCTCCCGATGCTTTCGATGATGGTGGGATTAACCGTCTTCTAGTGGAATTACCGGCAAAACTCCTTTTTCCCATGTTTATCATCGGGGCCTTTTCTGAGGAGCTGCTGATCAGAGGGGTTATCCAGACAGGGCTTGCAGGTTTCCTTGGCCCCTTGTACGGTATCCTATTCACCAGCCTTATTTTTACGGGAATACACTTTCGCTATCTTAAGAAACCCCTCCTGATGGGAGCCGCTTTCGTGATCAGCGTATTTCTTTGCCTCCTTTATGGCTTGGCGGGAACCCTTTGGGCTACGGTATACGCTCATTTCCTCTATAATTTCGGAGCGGCTCTTTTAGCCAAAAAATACTATCTGCCTTTGCTGGCAGGGGATAAAAAGATGAATAGCTAAGGAAAAGGGAGCGTCAACCGCTGCTTCAAGCAGCTTCGCGACACTCCCTTTGGGTGTTTGCATCTCAGGATGGTTGATTGATCTTAAATGGCCTAACGCATGTTTCCATTGGGAACGAAGGTGGCACAGTCCGTCATTTCAGTGGTTTTTGCATTGGGAGCTTGAATTTCGATGGTTTGGGCATGACAGTGATCATTTCCCCAATAGTGGCAGGTATTTACAACACATTTAACTCCTTGAAGATGGGAATCCACTTTGTCTACACGTCCAGGCATTGTTTTGCCCTCCTTTAGTATTTAAAATTTGTTTCAGGGATTTTCCCTGAACTCTTATTTAATTTCCCACGATGAGTGTTTTTTATTCTTAATCATAGTTGCTATTTACGTTTACGAGACAAATTTAAGATACTCAAACCATAAAAAAGTCCTGCTGTAACCAACAACACTAAAATACTTCCCTGGGGAGAAAGTAGAGTGTCCCCAAAACGGAAAGTCACGCCCATCAGGGTCTTGAATTCTGCCAGGCTTTCTGCCGGGGCCTGGACAAAAGCCTCCTGAAGGGGTGCTTCCATAAGGATCTGACGAAAGAGCACGGCAGCATGGGAAATTGGGAAAATCTTTACCACATATTGTACTGCTTCCGGCAGAACCCCAACGGGCAAGTAGATACCGGTTAAAAAACCGATCAAGGTTCCGATCACGGTGCTGGCCGTAGAAAAAGCATTGAGACTCTTGAAGAAAGAGGCCAGAAAAAACAGGATCGCTGTGCTGGCCAGAGAGGAGAGCAGAATAAGCGCCAGCACCTGTAAAGTCTTTGTCCCTGTCAGCAGCTCCCCGCCATTGGCGAGAATGTAAATTTCGGCTAAGATCAAGGCCACAACACTCATGATGACCCCAATGACAAAAGCGCTTAAAATATAGCCACCGGCCAGGGCGCTTCTAGAAACAGGGGATGATTGAAAATCCTTGATAATATTTTTAGCTTTATCCGCCACCATAATGCCCAGGGCCCCCATGGTCGTCGTCACGGAAGTGACAGCCAGCAATCCTGCCATGATCCAACTATCCATAAGATAACGGGCATTCTCTATATCCGCATAATCCTCAGCCCAAACATCTCCTAAAAAAAGGGCATAGAGGCCGATAATGATAAAAACCGCCAGCAGAGAAAAGAAAACCGCACTTTTATCTCTAAAGAAGATTTTCAGATTGCGCAGCATAAAGTTGATCATTCTCTTATCTCCTTTCCGGTGATCTTAATAAAGGCATCGTCCATGGTACCATGGCTGACTTCCAAGCCGGTGAGATAAGCTTGGCATCCGGCCAGAATCGGCAAAGCCTCCAGAGTTGATGAGAGCTCGATAATGATTTGATCGGCAACCTGGTGGTAAGGGATGTGCATTTCCTGAAGAGCTGTGCTTAGCTTTTCTTTGTCGTGATAAGAAAGCTTAAGCCGGTCACTGGCATAGTCCCGTTTCAACTCTGTGGGTGTTCCTTTAGCGGCGATTTCGCCGTTGTCGATCACTATAACATAATCGGCCTCGGCAGCTTCCTCCATATAGTGGGTGGTCAGAAAGATGGTCATATCCTTTTCTTTCTGCATTTTCTGGATGGTTTCCCAGACATTTTTACGGGTCTGAGGATCCAGCCCTGTGGTGGGTTCATCCAAGAACAAAATCTTCGGTGCGTTAACCAAGGCCCGGGCGATATCCGCCCGGCGGCGCTGGCCCCCGGAAAGATTGCCATAGGGCCGCTTCAAAAATTCAGCTACCCCAGTAAGGACCGCAATGGATTTTATGGAATCAGCCAAAACCGCCTTTTTCAGCCCGTAGAAACCGCCCCTGATCTGCAAATTCTCTTCTACCGTGAGCAGCGGATCCAGGAGGCCATCCTGAAATACCGCACCAATCACGGAGCGGATTTTATTATCCTCTTTGCCTAATTCGTAGCCGTCCACAACGACCCGTCCCCGGTCCGGCTTTAAAAAAGTACAGATGATATCGATTGTCGTCGATTTTCCGGCACCATTGGGCCCCAGAAAGGCAAATAATTTGCCTTTTTCCACATAAAAATTGAGCCCCTTAACCGCCTGAACATGACCATAGCTCTTATGCAAATCTACAACCTCAATTATTTTATCCATCCTGCCAACTCCTTTTTGGTGAACTCACAAGTGTCGACGTACATATTTTTACTTAAGTCTAATTCTACATGGAAGGCAAAAACCTTCTTAAGCCCAGATTAAAATTGGATTAAAAATGTAAATTTACATGAAAAGTCCAAAAAGAGAGAGGAGAAGTGCATATGAATTGCCCCCAAGGAGATTTGTTGGCAAAGACATGTGCCTCATCAGATCTTCATAACATACAAAAGTATCTTAATGAGGTATTATTATTACGAGGATTTGAGAGGCAAAGTGCCCAGGATAAAAAAGAGAACATCACAAGGGAATGGAAATAAATTGGATGATGGAGAAGAGGTGCAGCCATGGGTAAGACCTTGATCATAGCCGAGAAACCCTCCCAAGCCAGGGAATATGCCAAGACTCTTGGTGTAAAAGGAAAAAGGGAGGGCTATTTTGAGAACGACGAATACATTATTTCCTGGTGTATCGGTCATTTGTTTGAACTGAAAGCGCCGGAGAATTATATGGATCTCCCTAAAGTGGGCAAGCGCTGGAGCATCCGCCGCCTCCCCGTGCTTCCCCGGCTGGGGGAATTCCAGTATGGGTTAAAATCCGGCACTGCCAAGCAGTTTAAAGTGCTGCAGGGCTTGCTCAGGTCCCCGGAGGTGCAGCAGGTTATTTGCGGGACGGATGCCGATCGGGAAGGGCAACTGCTTTTTCAGGAAGTATGGGACGCTGTAGGCAGCAAGAAGCCTCTTTTCCGGCTCTGGATTTCATCGTTGACCCAAGAGGCCATTCGTGAGGGGATGAGCAAACTGCGCCCCGTTGGCGAGGTGGAGGGCTTGGCTCAGGCAGGGTATGGGCGTTCCTATGGAGATTGGGATTTTGGCATGAATTTGACCGAAGGGTTCACCGCTCTTTTTGGCAGTTTCGATCCGGTGCGCAAAAAGCCTAATGTCATCTCCATCGGCCGGGTTCAAACTCCCACATTGGCCTTGGTGGTGGAGCAGGAATGGGCGATCGAGAATTTTGTCCCGGTTGCTTATGTGGAAGTGGAAGCGGAATTTGCAAGTGGGCAGGGCTCTTATAAGGGGAAATGGTTTGACCCTGCCGTCAAGAACACGCGTGACAAAAATCAGGAAACTGATAACGCTCAAATGATGTTAGACCTGGACCGGGGTAAAGAGATTGTCGCTAAAGTTCAGGGAAAACCGGGCAGAATTCGTTCCGTAAAAGATAAGGAGACTAAGGAGCCTCATCCTTTGCTCTTTGATCTAACCTCTCTAACCGTCAGTGCTTCCAAGCGCTATGGCTTTGGAGCGGAAAAAGTGCTGAAAATTGCCCAATCCCTTTATGAAAAGAAAGCCATAACCTACCCCAGAACCGATTGCAATTATTTACCCCCTGACATGCTCCCCAAACTGAAGGTTCATCTGCAAGCTTTGGAACAAAGCCCCTTTGCCTCATGGGTAAAGGAAGCTCTTGATAATCCTTTACCTGGGGGAAAAAGGGTCATCAATGAGATTACGGCTCACCACGCGATTATTCCTACCACTGAAAAAATGATTCCGAATTTGAGTCCGGATGAACGGAAAATCTGGGAAATGATTGTCCTGCGCTTTCTCTGCATTTGGTTTCCCCCGGCCCGTTATGCGGAAAAAGAGGTAGTTACGGTAGTGGAAGAGGAGTTCTTCCTGACCAAAGGCAAAACCTTGCTGGAATCGGGATGGAAGAAGATCGAGAATACGGAAAAGTACACGGAGGGATCCGGACTCCAGCTCCCTTTGCTTCAGCAGAATGAGGAGGTTGTGACCCGGTCCTGTCAAGCCCTGCAAAAGGAGACCAAGCCCCCCAAGCGCTATACCCAAGGCGATCTGATTAAAGCCATGGAGGGAGCCGGCAAGGAGATCGAGGATGAGACCCTGCGCCGGCAATTAAAGGGAAAAGGACTGGGAACCGTGGCGACACGAGGGGCAATTATTGAAAACCTCTTGGACCGGGGATATCTTCTGCAGCAGCAGAAAGTCCTGGTGCCGACGGCAAAAGGAACAGAGCTTATTCGCTTGATTAAAGAGCGCTTACCCCGGGCTCAGCTGCTGATCAGTGCTGAAATGACCGGGCAGATGGAATATGAATTGGCCCAGGTCGAACGGGGAGAATTGCCTTTAAGCCGGTATATGGAGAAAGTCGAAGAGGCTATCCGGGGTATCATTGAAGAGCTGCGTCACTATGAAGCCACCCGGGGAAAAAAACCACTGGCTTTTGCCCCTCAGAAGGCGGGCGCTTCTGGCCGAAAGAGCAAAAGCAATCTGGAGGAGAAGCCCCAAGAGCTCCCTGTTCAGGCCAAGGTTACAAAGGCTGCCAAGACAAGGCAGGAGAGTCCAGCTTCGGCCGCCGAGGAAAACTTGGGGATCTGCCCCAGCTGCGGAGGCGGGGTAGTGGAGCGGGAAAAGGGTTATGGCTGCCAAAACTGGAAAAATGGCTGCCCCTTTATTCTTTGGAAGAATCCCATCTGCGGCAAGGTACTGACACCTGCCCAGGTCAAGAGCTTATTAAAGAAAGGAAAAACGAATTTAATCAAGGGTTTTCGCTCTAAAAATGGGAGCGTTTTCGCGGCTTATCTTGTTTGGGAAGATCCCTCTTCAGGAAAGCTAAAGTTTGAGTTCGAGAACAATGATCGGGCAAAGCCCGGTTAAGTTATTACAATCCGGAGCAAGCTCTATGTTGTGGCGGCACCAGCAAAGGGTAAAAGTATCGCCCGGGTAGCATAAGCCAAACTCCAAGGCCGTCTGCAGCACTAATTGAGATGACAAGTTTATCGATATTTGCTAAGATATACTTGAGTGTGACAAGAAACAAAGAAAATTGGGGCAATATGTCATTTTGATTCTATGCCAATTTTTGACGATCAGGAAGAAAAATGTGTCCATCTGAATAAGATGAAACAGACGGCCCAGGAACATATGGACAGGGGGGAAGAGTATGGGAAGTTGGGAAAGTGTCGTGGTAGCCATCGGAATTATCCTCTTATTTTACTTCGCGAGGCGCTATACCCCTGGTCAGAAACATCCCAAAACCATGAAAACAGGGTCGCGGTCTAAAGAAGAGACCCCAGCTTTGGAGATGATCCTTACCAAAAAAGAAATGAAGCATGTGCCGGTTAAACCTGCTCCTTCTACCCAAGGGGCCGCCAGCCTTGTCATGCATCCCCACAGTTTTGAACGGGCTAAACGGGAGTATATGCACTATGCTCAGCAGTTCAGCGGGCTTTACGAAGTGCTCTTTTTATCCTGTTCAGGAAAAGCGTCCGCCCAGGGGCAGGAGCAATTGCTTAAGAATTGGGAGGAAGGCATTGTAGGTACAAATGCCCCGAATTTTATACTGGCTTGGAATACCATTATCCAAAAGTATTATGGAAGAAATTTTTACTTTAAAGGAAATGTAAAAGGAAAAAGCGATCAGGGTGAGGAAGAACGGATTCTTCAGGATTGGTTGAAAATCCTGTTGAGATGGGGCCTTCATCGGGAACCCAGGGGTCAAATCCAGCTTGAACCACATGGTGGGGAGCATATTGGCGCTCAAGACCTGAATTATTATTGGGTTCTTAATGGAGAAGTTCTTGAAGAAGGGCGAGGCAAAAGTCAGTCCCTAGGTCAATGAATGGAGAAGATGCAGCTGCTGCATCTTTTTTCTTTTTATATTGTTCTTGACAGAAAAGGAGTTGCATAGGAAACTAAAGACACTGAATTAGTTTCCGCAGGGAGGAATCAGGTTGCGAGACCGCATTTTAGAGAAAGCCTATGAATTGATTCAACGCTATGGGTTACGGGGGTTCACCATGGATGATGTGGCCGGCGAATTAGGGATCAGCAAAAAGACCATTTATAAATCCTTTACCTCTAAGAACCAATTGATCAGCCGGTTGGTGGACAATATCGTCGAGGTGGAGAAAAAGACCTTTACGGAAGCCGTCAGCGGTTATTCCACATGGCTGGAGAAGTTTGAAGCCATGCTGACGATGTACACTCCGGAGGATATTCCTTTTCGGCTGGTGGATGAACTCTACCGTTATTATCCGGAAGAAAAAGAAAAGATTGAAAGATTGGCTGAGTTCCGGCAAGAGATTTTTTATCCCTTAATCCAGGAGGGGCAGGCTACGGGAAAAATCCGCTTGGATCTTAACCCGGCGATCATCGTGTCCATGATTCATAATCTGTTCATGATGCCGGCTGATCCTAAAATGCTGGAATCTCAGGATATCACCATCAAACAGCTGCTGGAGCAAATGAAAAACCTGGTTTTTTACGGAATTCTTAATCATGGGGAGGATAATCAAGATGAGATCTAAACCTACTGGATGGTTCATGTCGCTGGTCATGATGTTGACATTGATGTTGGGAGGGTGTACTCAGGCGGCTGCGGTAATCCCTCCGGAAAAGGAACATCTGGTTCAAGTGCAAAAAGCTGAGGAAGGGGCTTATCCGGTGGACCTGCGCTATACAGGGCTTACCTCTGCCGGCGAATTGAAAAAGTACAGCTTTAAAATTCCGGGGAAACTCACGGATATTGCTGTGGAAAAGGGAGCCTTGGTGAAGCCGGGCCAAAAGCTTGCTTCTTTGGACACTGCGGAGTATGGCTTAGCAGTTCAAGCTTCGCAGCTCAATGTCACCAAAGCAGAGAAAGCCTATACAGAAGCCCGGGATAACTATGGGAAGTTGGAAAAGCTCCATGAAGCAGGGGCTCTGCCGGAAGCGGATCTTATTAAGGTTAAGCTGGATTTGGATGTGAAAGAAGCAACCTATCAGCAAGCTCAACTTGAGCTGGAAGCCAAACAGATTCAGCTCAATGACGCACAGCTTTATGCTCAGAATGAAGGCTATGTGGTGGATATTCTTTTCCGGGAAAGCGAAATCCTTGCCGCCGGATATCCGGTGGTGGTAATTCGCTCCCCTGAACAGAAAGTAACAGTGGGTCTGTCTCAAAGTGATGTTCAGAAGGTCAAGGTGGGGGATAGGGTGGAAATCACGTTAGATGGGCAAAAAGGAACAGGACATGTTGAACGGCTGGAAGCTGTTCCGGATCCCCAAACCCGTACTTATACTGCAGAAATCCTTATTACTGAGCCTTTTTCCAGTGAGCGATATTATCTTGGGGCCACAGCCGAGGTGAAGTTTGCCCAAGGTGAGGCAGCGGGGATATGGGTTCCTTTGGCCTGCATCCTCAATGATGGTGAAGATTATGTTTTTTTGGTTGAAGAGGAGCGGGCGGTGAAGAGGAATATTAAGTTAATGGATACCCAAGGGTTCAATATCCGGGTGGAAGGCTTAAAGCCAGGGGAGCATTATATATTCAGTGGGATGAAAAGTTTAAAGGAAGGACAGAAAGTCAGGATTCAAAGCGAGGGCACCTCCCATGAACAATAAGAAAGGGCTCCTTTACCACATTATCAGCAACTGGCGTTTTACCATCTTTTTCACCATCCTGACCATGGCCTTGGGAATCTACAGTTATTATATAGTCCCCAAGCAGGAGAGCCCGGATATATCCGCTCCTTTTGCCGTCATTACCACCATTTATCCCGGAGCGGCCCCTGAGGACGTGGAGAAACTGGTGACCCGGGTGATTGAAGATGAGATCCGGGAAGTCCCGGGCTATAAGACCTCCCAGTCCATCACCAAAAACAGCCTCTCTGTAGTTGTCCTGGAGCTTCACAATGACGTGGACGTGAAAGAGGCCTGGAACGAGCTGGGGCAGATTCTGGATGGAGCTCAAGGGAAAATTCCCGCCGAGTGCTTTGACATTGAAGCGGACACCAAGCTCTCCGAAACGGCGGGGATGATCATCAGCCTCTCCGGGGCAGGGTATACCTATGAGCAGCTTGCCGATTATGCTGAGCAATTTAAAAGCAGACTGGCCAAGATTGATGGCATTTCCCGCTTTACCGTGACCGGCGTTCAAAACAAAGCGGCCCGCATTGAAGTGAAGATAGCTGAACTGAACAAGTACAACATCTCTCTTGACGAACTGGTATCCTTGATTCAGGCTCAGAACCTGCAGATTCCTTCAGGTTCCTTAAGCGATCAGCGGGTGAAGGTCAATGTCAGCTCCCCCGGTCTTTTTACATCACTCAGCGATTTGGAGAATATGATCATCGATGTATCTGCTGAAACCGGGGCCCCCATTCGTTTGCAAGACCTGGCGGACATCCGTTGGGATATTGAGGATGCCGATTATCAGCTTAAGCACAACGGACAAAATGCCATTATGCTGAGCGGCTTTTTCAAAGAGAACCGCAACATCCTGCTGGTCGGCGAGGATGTCCGGGCGGAGCTGGACCGGCTGAAAGCGGAACTGCCCCCGGAATTAATCGTTGATGAGGTGGTTTATCAGCCCACCGATGTGGATAAGAGTGTGGCTGAATTCTTTAAGAATCTTTTGGAAGGCATGGCTTTGGTGCTGATCGTGGTGTTTTTGGGGATGGGCTTCAAGAATGCTTTAGTAGCTTCCACAGCAGTTCCTCTCTCCATTGTCATTACCTTTATTGCCATGCATCTTCTGGGGATACAGCTTCAGGAAATATCCATTGCCGGTCTCATTTTAGCCCTGGGCATTCTGGTGGATGATGCTATCGTCATTATCGATGCCATTCAGGTGCATATCGATCAGGGATTGGAGAAGATGGAGGCTTGCATCCGCGGTATGAAGCAAGCCATGATTCCTGTGTTTTCAGCCACCCTTACCATCGCAGCCGCCTTTTCCCCCATGCTCTTTGTCCCCGGTCCGGCGGGAGAATTTCTGAGGAGCTTGCCCCAGACGGTGATTATTGCCGTTAGCGCTTCCTTTTTGGTAGCGATTACCGTGACTCCCGTCCTGGCTTATCTATTCTTTGACAAGTTGAAGAAAGAGGATGACAAACGGACTCCCCTGCGCCGTGTTTATGGGTATGCTTTGCAAATCGGCATGCAATACAAAAAGTCCACGGTGTGTGCAGCCATCTTGCTGATTGCCATCGCTGGTTACGGTGCCCTCCAGCTTCAGATTGAGTTTTTCCCCAAAGCGGATAAGAATGTTTTTTATATTAACCTCTATTCGGAAAATGCCTCCGACATCTCAGCTACAGCCCGGTTGGCAGAACAAGTGGAAGGGATTCTCCAGGAAAATGAGGAGATCGTCAGTTATTCCACTGCCCTGGGAGGCGGTCTGCCCAAATTCTATATCACACTGCCTAAGGCGACTCCTGCTAAAGATTTTGGCCAAATCATGGTCAAGGTGGATTTGGACAAAGGGGAATTCGCCAATAATGAAGACCTGGCCCTTCACCTTCAGGAGCAATTGGATCAGCATTTAATCGGTGGCTCGGCTAATGTGCTGTTGTTGGAAAAAGCTATGCCGGGAGATCCCCTGGAGGTGCGGGTCAGCGGCGCCGATCCCCTGCAGGTCAGGGATGGGGTCGCTTTAATCCGCCGGGAGCTGGAGGGGGTTCCCGGAACTATGAAGGTGGCGGATGATTATGTCGCCGGTGAATACGAATTTGTGGTGGATGTGGATACGGAACGGGCTACGACTATGGGCATCACCAATTACGATATCCAAAGACAGATCAATATTGCTTTGAGCGGTGCCGAAGCATCTCTATTCCGCATCGCCGGCAATGAGTACCCGATCCTGGTTCAAAGCGATGTGAAGAGCAAAGAGGATTTGGAAAACCTGGCTATCAAATCCTCCCTGACCGGCCATAAAATCTTGCTTAAGCAGTTAGGAAACATCCACCTCCAAGCCACTGTGCCCACGATTAATAAATATGATGGGGTTCAGGCGGTGACGATTTCCGGAAAAGTGCAGCCGGGATTCAGTGCCGTAACCATTGAAAATACCTTGAAACAGCGGCTGACCCAATCGGGTTTTGATTTCTCCGGGCTTACGGTGAGCTATGAGGGAGAAGCCAAAGATATCAAGGATAATTTCGGAAGTCTGGGGACCACGGCGATTTTCGCCTTGTTCCTCATCTACGTGATTTTGATGATCCAGTTTCGTTCCTTCCTGCAGCCGGCAATTATCTTCATCACCATTCCCTTATCCGTGATTGGAGTGGTGGCAGGGTTGATGCTCTTCGCCCAGCCCTTATCCTTTACGGCTTTGGTCGGGGTGGTAAGCTTGATGGGACTGGTCATCCGCAACGCTATTTTGCTGATTGAGTTTATCAATCTGGCCCGGGAAGAGGGAATGTCCATCGATGAGGCCTGCCATTTTGCGGTCAACCGCCGTTACCGGCCCATTATTCTGGCAGCGGTGACCACGGTCATCGGTCTGGTTCCTCTGGCTTTTTCCGGAAGCGATCTGTTCACCCCTATGTCCGTGGCTTTGATGAGCGGATTATTGATTTCCACCCTCTTTACCCTGGTGGTGGTTCCGGTATTGTACAGCCTTCTGGTCCGGGAGGGGAAAGGAACGGCCCCCGGCGCTTCTGCTGCCGGGAAAAGGGAAATGGGTCAGAGTGTTTAGAAGCTTACCAGACAGAAAGCCGCCGCCGGAGAACAATATGTTCCTCGGGCAGCGGCTTTTTGTTTTGACCTACTCCTCTTCTCCGGCGGCCAGCAAGGCCGCGCTCTCCTCCACAGGCAGAGTCTGCACCTCTTTAAGCTTCCGGCCGATGGACCGGGATTTCCGGGTGGCGGTCTCGATGGTGTTGCTGGCTTCCTGGAGCTTTTTCTGGGTCTTTTCCAAAATCTCCGTGAACTTGCCGAACTCCGTCTTGACTGCACTCAGGAGATTCCAAACCTCACTGGAGCGCTTTTCGATGGCCAGGGTTCGAAAGCCCATTTGCAGGCTGTTAAGCAGAGCGGCTAAGGTGGTGGGACCGGCGATAACCACTTTATACTCTCTTTGCAGCAATTCACAGAGCCCGGGGCGGCGGAGAATCTCCGCATAAAGGCCTTCAACAGGCAGGAACAGGATAGCAAAATCCGTAGTGTTGGGAGGGTCCACGTATTTTTCATGAATGGATTTGGCTTCCGTTTTGATGCGGTATTCGAGGGCTTTCTCCGCTTCGGCGATCCGGGGAAGATTGCTTTGTTCCTGGGCATCCAATAAGCGATGGTAATCCTCCAGAGGAAATTTGGCATCGATGGGGAGATAGACCAGGCGGTCATGTCCGTCTTTAGCCGGAATATTGATGGCGAATTCCACACGGTCCTTGCTCCCGGCTTTAGTGGCAATATTGATCGAATATTGATCAGGGGTCAGGAGCTGTTCCAGGAGATTGCCCAGCTGGATCTCGCCCCAGGTTCCCCGGGTTTTGACATTGGTGAGGACTTTTTTCAGGTCCCCGACACCGGAAGCCAAGGTCTGCATTTCGCCCAAGCCTTTGTGGACTTGTTCAAGCCGGTCGCTCACCATTTTGAAGGACTCACCAAGTCGCTGTTCCAAGGTACTGGTCAGCTTTTCATCCACGGTAACCCGCATCAGCTCCAGCTTTTGGGCATTATCCTGCTGAATAAGCCGCAGCCGTTCCTCAACCGTTTGGCGCAGCTGTTCCAGCTTCTGCTCATTGGTTTGAGAGAGATTGTTGAGCTGCTTAGAGAATATATCCAGTTGACTGCGCTGGAGAGTGGCGATTTCCGACATTTGGGTGAGCTGGGAGTCGCTGAAGCGTTTTAAGGCGTGACTCATTTCCTCACGCCCTTGCCGGGAGTTGGTATTATTCTCTTCCCGGTTGCGGGCAAACTCCCCTTGCCAAAGGCGTTCCTGGCGTTCCAGGTTTTTTTCTAATTGGGTTATTTGGTTTTCCAAGGACTGAAGTTTGGTATGTAGAGCGTGAGTAGAGTTCTCCCGTTGGAATTTGAAAAACTGACTCAAAAGGAAGATAAGTATGAAGACGGTAAGGGCGGCGAGGGCGCTGTTCACGATAGGTAAATAGATCATGGATGGTTCCTCCCAATGGTATGTAATAGTCATGGTGTGAGACTTCCTTTATTTTAGCATAGTGAAGGCAAACTTTCTTGCCAATAGCTGGTACGGTGTCATAGGATACTGATTTTCCAAAGCTGTTGTCTGTAAAGGCTTGACCTCTGACCAAATTTGATTAAAATATTTATTGTATACTATTGGATTAATATGGAGGGTTTAAAACAATGAGTCAGATTGAAACAAAAGAGTTCCAGACAGAGATCAGGCAGCTGCTCGATATTGTCATTAATTCCCTTTATACGGATCGGGAGATTTTTCTGCGTGAATTGATTTCCAATGCTGCCGATGCTTCAGAAAAAGTAAGGTATATGCAATTATCCGGACAAAATGTCAAGGATCAAGAGCTTCCCCTGGAAATTCGCATTACTCCCGATGAAAACGCCAAGACCTTAACCATTGCCGATGCCGGTATTGGCATGACCAAGGAGGATTTAATTGAGAATATAGGGACCATCGCCCATTCCGGCTCCAAAGCTTTCGTGCAGCGTTTGGCGGAAGCGGGGGATAAGAAAGATGTCAATCTGATTGGTCAGTTTGGGGTCGGTTTCTATTCGGCTTTCATGGTGGCGGATAAGGTGTCCCTTACCAGCCGCTCCTATGAACCTGATGCCCAGGGCTATCGTTGGGAATCCGACGGAAGAGGCAGTTACAGTATTTCTGAAGCAATGGATCTGCCCCGGGGAACCAGCATCACCCTTCACCTGAAAGAAGATGCTCATTCCTTTGCCCAGGCCGATACCGTGAAGCGCATTATTAAGCAGTACTCCAGCTTTGTGCCTTATCCCGTCTATGTCGGTGAGGAAAAGATCAATACAGTTCAAGCCTTATGGACGAAGAATAAGAATGAGATCTCTGAAGAGGAGTACAAAGAGTTTTATAAGTATATCGCCAATGCCTATGACGAGCCCTTAATGCGCATGCATTTTTCCTCGGATGCTCCCATTAACCTCAATGCATTGCTGTTCGTTCCTAAATCCAATATGGAAAAGTTCGGCTTTGGACGGATGGAGGCCGGGGTCAACCTCTATTGCAAAAAAGTCCTCATTCAGGAAAAAGCCAAGGACATTGTGCCGGAGTGGCTGCGTTTTGCCCGGGGCGTGGTGGACAGTGAAGAACTTCCCTTGAACATTTCCCGTGAAACCATGCAGGACAGCGCCTTGATCGCCAAACTGAATAAGGTGGTGACCAGCCGCTTCCTGAAATTCCTGGATGATCAAGCGAAGAACGAACCGGAGATCTTTAAGGAATTCTGGAATGAGTTCAGTATTTTCCTTAAGGAAGGGGCTGCCAACGACTTTACCCATCGTCAGGAGATCCTGAAGCTGCTGCGCTTTGAGTCCTCGAAGACGGGAGAAGGGGAGCTGATATCCTTAGGGGATTATGTGGGCCGGATGAAGGAAGGACAAGAAGCGATCTACTTTATCAACGGTCCGACCCGGCAGATTATCGAGGAGGGTCCTTATTTAGAGGTCTTTAAAAACAAAGACTATGAAGTCATCTATACCTATGATGGCATCGACGACTATGTCTTCGATATGATCAGGGAATATGACGGCAAGCGTTTGCTGTCCGCCGATCATGGGGATCTTAACCTCGCTGATGAGGATGGGGCCTCGGCAGAGGAAAAGCTTTTATCAGAAGAGGAGCTTAAAGAATTTAATGACTGGCTTAAGGAAGTGCTGGGGGAGAAAGTGACGGAAGTCCGTGAATCCAAGCGCTTGGTGGACAGTCCGGCCATCATCCTCAGTCATTATGGTACCCACAGCATGCAGCGGATGATGCAGCTGATGAACAGGGACCTGCAGGACGTTCCGGCCGGAATTCTGGAGATCAATCCCAAGCATGTTCTGATCCAGCGTCTCAACGATTTAAGAAAGCAGGAGGATTCCTTTGCTCCTCTGGCCGCTGAGCAGCTTTTTGCCAATGCCCAGATTGCAGCGGGAATCATCGTGGATCCCCGGAGCATGGTCAGCCGGTTAAATGAGATACTTGAGAAAGCCTTGAGATAACTCAATAAAAGACACAAGGAAGCGCAGCAGTGGCAGATTGCTGCGCTTCGTCATCTTTAGGACTTGGCCTCGCTATACTAATCGGAAGAGATGAGTATGGACTGCAAAGGAAAACTAATCAGAAATTGGGTGCCCTCAGGGCTGGAAAGGACATCGATCCTGGCGTTATGGGATTTCGCTATTTTATAACATATGGATAGCCCTAAGCCTGTTCCGCTTTCCTTTGTGGTAAAAAACGGGGTGCCTAGTTTTTCCAATAATTCTTTGGGTATGCCATGGCCCTCATCTTTAATAGCTAAAACCACGGTATGGTTTTTTTTATAAGTTTGGATCGTCAGGCATCCCCCTTCAGACATCGCTTCAAGGCCATTTCTGCATATATTTAAGACCATCTGGGTAATGTCTTTGGGGCTGATCTCGATATCGGGGATATCTCCGGGGGTAAAACGGATTTGTTTGTTTTGGGTGAAAGAATCGGCCTCAATCAGGGGATGCAGGTTTTGCAGCAATGTATTGAGGTTAAAGATTTGGTAATTGGGTTTATGGCTTTTGGCCAGGGTAAGAAATTCTTTGATGATCGTGTTGGCCCGATCCAACTCTTCTATCATGAAGTGGAGGGTTGATTTTTGCCCCATATCCTGAGTTTTTTCCCCCATGAGCTGAAGATATCCCCGGACTGTGGTCATGGGATTCCTGATTTCGTGGGCGATACCGGCAGCCATCTGACCTACCAGGTTAAGGCGGTCCAGCCGGACCATCTCCGTATGCAAGCTTTTTAACTCCTTAATATCCGTGAGTGACATTAAGATGCATTCCTCATGGCCCAGCTGGATGGTTTCGGCAGAAATCGCCGCAATGCCACTTCCTTCCCTCTCCAGAGAGATTTCTAAATTGCCAAGGGACGTTGCTCCCAAGTGAGGTTTGTTGTTTTTGGCATAGTCGAGGATTTTTGTCCAGTCTGTTGCATTGAACCCTACTTCGAGAGGAGTTTTGCCGATCACATCTTCGCCTAAAAGCCCCAGGTAATTAGTAAAGCAATGATTTATTTCTAAAAATTGATTATCCGATATTCTGATAATAGAGAGACCAACCGGTGCAAACTGAAAGACTGTATTAAAATATTGAAAACCTGATGCGATTTTTTTGAATGGTTCGTGTAAGTTTTTAATCAGTATGTTTTTGAGGATAAAGATATATCCCAGGAATTTGAAGATATGCCCTGCCACATTATCTATATCGTAGATATTATTGTATATTGTGAAAAATAATTCGCTAATGAGGAGCAAAAGCAAGGCATTCGAAAGGTTGGAGCGCTTCGGCACCTCTTCGCTGTGAGATTTGTAAATTAATATGAAAAGTGCTGCAAAATTCAAACTGCACACAAAATATTCAACAGCTATTTTGAGAGGAGTTAACCCGCCGTCGGGAGTCAGCATAGCAGGTAAAGAAGCTCCCCATTTCATAATGACAATCAAAATAATCGTTAAACAGACAGAGCCAAGAACCCTGGAAACTCTTTTTTTAGGAGCCCGATTTAATATGTAAATCAAAAGACCAATTGCCTCGGTCAGCCGGGCAATTAACCAGAAATAGGTAGACCTTGCTCCTGTGGAGTTGAGAAACATGCCTTTATAAGTTAAGACATGCATTAAATCATAGAGGCCCACCGACATAAAGATGATACCAAGAAGGTACTTGCGGTCCGATTTAGTATAGGGGTAGGAAGCCAAGCATTGCAAGGCGATAGTAAAGGATACAATAATGCTGAAGAACTCGAGAAGAGTATGAAGAAAAAGGAAATAAGGGGATGGGATAACCCATTGAATGTCTGTATAAACTAATCTACTGATGAAATAAAGCAGCCCTATTGCTGCGATGCTGTGATGTTTCAGGGTTTTCCACAAAAACAAAAGACAAACCTCCAATTCTGTATATTTTGCTGAAGAAAGTGTTTAATAAGCCCCTTGTATTATAAAAATTGTAAATATTCTTAATACATTTCGCTAGGAATGCCAATTATCCTGTAATTTTGTCGTTTTATTTAGGAAAAATCTAAAAAGGCAATTTTATTAAAAGGAGAATGATTAAACCTAACGAAATTAAATAAACTAAGCTGAAATAGAATCTCAGACCAAAATTCTGTAAACACTAACCTAACTGTAAGAAAGGACGTGAAGTCATGACCCATTGGCAAAGCGGAACACGCCCCCTGAATTACTATGTCAACCCCAGTGATCCCCGCAATCTGAAACAGAAGGAAGAGGATCTGAAAGAGCTTCCTCAAGAATATCAGGATTTTTACCGGGAGGTATCTCAATTCGTACCTTATCAGCGGATTTTTATCGATCCTCTCTATACTTTAGGTTATGGAATTGACGCGAGCTTTTACCGCCTCATTCCCAAAATTGTGATTCGGGTTCTCAATGATGCAGAGATGGGGGAGATTCTGCGTTTATCGCAGCGGACGAAAATACCGGTCACTTTCCGCACAGCAGGCACCAGCCTTTCCGGACAAGCCCTTACGGATTCTGTGCTGTTAGTGCTGCAAGGCTCTTGGCGGCACTATAAAATTCATGACCATGGCAAAAAGATCAGCTTGGAGCCGGGGATTCTCGGCGTGGAGGCCAATCGCTATCTTCGCTCCTATAAACGCAAGATCGGCCCGGATCCTGCATCTATCGATCACTGCATGATCGGCGGCATCGCTGCCAATAATGCCAGCGGTATGTGCTGCGGCACCTCGGATAACAGCTACAAGACCGTGGATGAAATGCGGATTATCTTCGATGATGGAACGGTGTTGGATACAGGGGATTCCTCCTCGCGGCAATATTTCAGGGAACGCAAGGGAGAGCTTATCCGACAGATCGAAGAGATACGTGACGAGCTTAATGCCGATCCTGATCTGGTGGCCATGATTAAAAAGAAATATAAGATTAAAAATACCACGGGTTACAGTATTAATGCTTTTGTTGATTTTCAGGATCCCATCGAGATCATTAAACATATTCTGATTGGTTCGGAAGGGACCTTGGGTTTTATCTCTGAAATTACTTACAAGACCGTTGTGGACTATGACCATAAAGCTTCAGCCTTGATTATGTATCCGGATATGGATCATGCCTGCCGTGCCGTGATGAAACTGGATCGGGATTTGGTAGCGGCGGCTGAGATGATGGATAGGCCTTCTCTGCGCTCTGTGGAAGATGCTCCCGGAATGCCGGATTATCTGAAGAGTCTTTCCGATACGGCAACAGCACTTTTAGTCGAAGTCCGGGGAGCCAATCCTGAGGAACTGGAGCAGCGGATTAAAAACGCCACCGCTGTCCTGGAAGATATACCGACCATCTTCCCGATCAGCTTTACTTCAGTGAAATCAGAATATGAAACCTATTGGAAGATTCGTAAAGATATCTTCCCCGCCGTAGGAGGTGTGCGTGCCCAGGGTACGGCGGTTCTGATCGAAGATGTGGCCTTTCCTTTGGAGCGCTTAGCCGAAGCGACTGCCGATCTGCGGGATAGTCTCAATAAATTCGGCTATACCGATGCGATTATCTATGGCCATGCTCTGGACGGCAACTGGCATTTTATCTTCACACCTAAGTTTGACAGTGACGAAGAGATCGCTCGCTATGAGGGATTGATGAATGAGGTCAATGAATTTGTCGTGAAGAAATACAATGGTTCCCTGAAGGCTGAGCATGGCACAGGCCGCAACATGGCCCCCTTTGTGGAGCTGGAGTGGGGAAGCAAGACTTATGAGCTGATGAAACGGATTAAATCGGCTTTTGACCCCCATAATCTCTTAAACCCCGGTGTGATTATTAATGACAATAAGAATGTTTACCTGGAGAATTTGAAGGCCATGCCGGCTTCTCATGATACCATTGATCGCTGCACTAACTGTGGATTTTGCCAGGATATCTGTCCGTCCAAGCATCTCACCACCACGCCCCGGATGCGTATTATCCTGCAACGGGAGATCTCCGACTTGAAGCGAACCGGCAGGGATCCAAAACGCTTGATGCGCTTGCTCAGGGATTATGATTATGCCGGCAATGCCACCTGTGCTACCGATGGGTTATGTGCCACGTCATGCCCTCTTAACATCAATACAGGGGATAACACCAAATACTTACGCTCTCGGGCTATTACACCGGCAACCCGCAAGGTGGCAAGGGCCCTGGCCAAGAATATGAACGGGGTAACCGGCATCATGCGCTTTGGCTTAGGTGCCGTGGATGGAGTCCATGGCTTTTTGGGCACACGCATCTTAGGCGGCATGGCCAGAACAGCCCGGGACGTCTCCCAGAGCAAGATCCCCTTATGGAATGAATGGATGCCCAGCAAAGGCAAGGGCAAGGTTAGGCCCCGGCCGCCCTTTGCCTCGGCTCAAGGGGGTGAAGTCCTGAAAGTCGTGTATTTCCCCAGCTGCATCAGCCGCTCTATGGGACCGGCCCGTAAGGACAAGGATCAAAGACCTCTTAATGAAGTGATGTGCTCTTTGCTTGCCAAAGCAGGCTATGAAGTGATTATTCCGCCGGGGTTGGATAAGCTTTGCTGTGGCATGCCTTGGGAGAGCAAAGGTTTTTTTGATATTGCCGATGAAAAAAGCGCGGAATTGGAAAAAGTTCTGCTCCAAGCCAGCGAGAATGGCAAATATCCCATCGTTTGCGATACCAGCCCCTGCCTTTACCGTATGAAACGAGCCTTCACATCAGGCATAGAGCTGCATGAATCCGTAGAATTTACCCATGACTTTTTGCTCCATCGCTTAAAGATCAAGAAAGCACGGGAAACCATTGCCGTTCACGTTACCTGCAGCTCGGTTAAAATGCGTCTGAGCGAAAAGTTCAAAGCCCTTGCCGAGGCTTGTGCTGAGAAAGTAATCATTCCCGATGATGTTCATTGCTGCGGTTTTGCCGGAGATAAAGGGTTTACTTACCCGGAATTAAACGATGCCGCATTGGCGGGGCTTAATGGAGCCCTACCTGATAATTGCGCCGGAGGATATTCCAACAGCCGGACTTGCGAGATTGGCTTATCCGCTCACAGTGGCATCAGCTACCAATCCTTAATCTATCTGGTGGATCGCTGCTCCAGTCCCTTAAGGTAAAAATTTTGCGCCATTGGCTCACTATTTTCGCAAGCAGAAACCCCGCCCGGTCATATTCTGACGACTGGGCGGGGTTCTCTTACTTGCTTGATTCCAGGGCTTTGACAAGCTGATCGGCACAGGATGTGGCTTTATGGCCACAGCGGATACCTTTGAGACGCTCCACCACGTCGTCTACAGACATTCCTTCCAGAAGCACAGCTAAAGCCTGCAGGTTGCCGGGACATCCGTTGACGAATTCGACATCGTATAGTTTGTTTTCCTTTATCTCGAAATGTATATGGCTTGCGCAAACACCTTTGGTTTTATAAGTACTCATAATCTGTCCTTTCCATGAAACTTTCCAAGAAATTTCTGTGATTTTTAATTCTGTTAGGTGATTTATAGTTCAACATCTATTATAATGATTCAATGGATATTTGAACAGAAACAAAAACTCTATATAAGGTAATGGTCTTAGCGGTTCAGCAGCAGTATGATGGGAGTGTACTCATGCAAAAGCAATATCTTCGGCCGATGGTTATTTTGGTCATTATCCAGTTCCTGGTTATGGTGGGCTTCGGGATAGTCATTCCCATCCTGCCTTTTTTGATAGAAGAACTGGGCGGCGGGGCTTTCTCACTGGGGTTATTTATGTCTGCTTATTCCATTATGCAGTTCTTCTTTGCCCCCTTTTGGGGAAGGCTGTCGGATCGCATCGGCAGACGGCCTGTTCTGTTAATTGGACTTAGTGGTTATGGCATTACCTTTTTTCTCTATGGAATGGCTGGAAATCTGCCTCTTCTCATCGCTTTTCGAGCTCTGTCGGGGGTGGTCTCTTCGGCCACTTTGCCTACCGCAATGGCTTATATGGCTGATATAACGGAAGGAGCGGACCGGTCCAAGAGTATGGGGATGCTCGGAGCCGCCATGGGATTGGGGATGGTTTTCGGACCGGCCTTAGGCGGTTTCCTGGGACATTATAGCTTTACGTTACCCTTTTACTTTGCAGGAACTTTGGCTTTGCTCGTCCTGCCTTTTGCCTGGAAGCTGCTGCCTGAAACCCTCAAAGAACCCAACCTGGAATCTAAACCAAAAGTACGCTTTCATCCCGGGGTGATTCGGGATCCTTTATTCCCGCTGTTTATCTTCAATTTCGTCCTTAGCTTTACGATGGCTATGTTTGAAAGCACCTTTACCTTGTTTGCAGCCGAGCGGGTGGGATTCGGGCCTCAAGAGATGGGCATCGTTTTTATGATTATCGGCATTACTGGTGTGATCGTTCAGGGAATGCTGATTGGCAAGGTGGTCAGGCGGTTTGGGGATGCCAAACCGGCCAAGGTGGGAGCACTTCTTTGCGCTGTGGCCTTCCTCTGGCTGCTTTGGGCACCTAATGCTATCCTGTTGGTTCTGGGAACGGTAGTATTTATGATTGGAAATTCCTTTATGGTCCCCACCGGCTCCAGTTTGGTGAGCAAGAACAGTCATACCGGGCAGGGAGCTTCGCTCGGTGTATTTCAATCCTTTGGCAGCCTAGGCCGAATTGCCGGCCCTCTGGTAGGGGGAGGCATCTATGGATTATCCATGAATACCCCCTATGTCATTGGGGCGGCCACCCTGGTTTTGTGCCTGATTTTCTTTGGCACCAAGATTCAGGATCGTAAAGCGGGTGAGCCCGGCACTCCAGCTTAGGCTGCACCATTGAGTGATGAAAAATAGCAGCAAATAGTGATGTTTTTGCTCAATATGTGGTATACTAAAATTAAAGAGGAGTCATGCGCTAACATGACCCCTAGCAACAGCCGCTTGAAGTGCGGTCGGCTTTGGAAATCGGAAAATAGACCGGCATTCCTTGAGCAGAGGCGGTCTATTTCCGTCTATCGGAGGTAAGTAATAAAGCAACTAATGCTCCAAAGGAGATCATTAGTGTTAAAGCTTCATATACTTCCATGGCATCACCTCCCTTCGGAGGAATGCCGACCGCTCTGCAAGCCCTTTCTGTTGCAAAATTAATTATAACATACAAGCACTCTCACCGGGGTGCTTTTTCTTATGCCCGAAAAGAGGCGATATTTAACATACTTCTTAACCACTGGTGCTAAAAGGGAAGAGTGAGTCATATGGATTTAGGGAGACAGGCTCGCAACACGAATTGCCCATAGAAATGAGGTGGCACAGTGGGGGAGTATGTAAGAGAAGAAGTCTACCCGATCATCCAGGGCTTGGATTTATATCTGGCGAAAGGCAAAGCGATTTCCTATAACTCAAGTTCCTTCAATCAGCTCAAATTGAATTTGCGGGAGTATGAGCTTTACTTTAATGAAAGACGCTGTGAGAATTTTGATATGGTGGGAACCTACCGGCCTTATCATTTTAATTCGGAGAATTTCGGTCTCTATCTTTATGCGGAAATGTTCGGGATGTATCTCTTAAGTATTCTCAGACAGACCTTGATGACCTTAAGAGAGGCACATACCCTGGCTTTGGATTCTGTTCTCACTCATGTGTCTTTCCATTATCTCATTGAGCGCTACTGTATTTTGCTGGATGATGTGGGAAGGAATAATGAGGGTCTTTACCCAGCTTATAAAAGAAAGATCTATAGTCAGACCTGGGGCACTCAGGATTGTCTTGAAGAAACCCTGGCCAACGCCTTTGTCTTAAAGGCGCACCCCTACTGGACCGATAAGCAGAAGGACTATATTCAATCCGTGTATGCACGGCAGCGGGAAGGGTATATTCAAGCCCACAATCTGAACCCTGTGCATTATCGGGAACTCTACGGTCTTCTGGAAAACCAGCTTAAAGGCCAGAGAAGCGCGCACGAGGTGCCCTCTCTTTATGATTTTGTCCATAAGAACTTACCCTTTCGCTTTATCGGGCTTCCGGTGTATTTGGTCAATGATTGCGGCAAGCTGGAAGAATTCATTCAAATCGTCGAACTCTTATTTCCACAGATATAGAAGTGCTTTTTAGATATAGAAGTGTTTTTAGAGTTTTCATCAGGTGAATGGAAAACCTGAGAAAACCATGAGTTGAAAAAACCGCGTGAGATCAACGATGATTTCACGCGGTTTTATATTGTAAGAAGGGCCCTTTAATTCGAATGCTCTTCGGCATAGAGTTCAATAATCTTGAGGATAACTTCCACGGATTTTTCCATGGCGAAGGTGGGAATAAATTCATAGCGGCCGTGGTAATTATGCCCGCCGGTGAATAGATTAGGGGTGGGCAGGCCCATAAAGGATAAGCGTGAGCCGTCGGTGCCCCCGCGGATGGGCTTGATCAGAGGTTTAACCCCCACCGTCTCCATGGCCTTTTGGGCTTTATCCACAATATGCATCACCGGCTGAATTTTTTCTTTCATGTTTTTGTATTGATCGGTGATCTCGACATGAAAATGTCCCGATCCGTATTTTTTGTTGCACTCTTCCGCTAAATTGAGCATGGTCTCCTTACGCTTGGCAAAAGAGTCTTCAGCAAAATCCCGGATAATGTAGTAAAGGGTGGTTTCTTCCACATCTCCCCGGATATCATTGAGATGATAAAAGCCCTCATAACCCTCGGTGGTGGCTGGTGTTTCCTGAGGAGGGAGTTTGACGATATATTCATTGGCTAAAAGAATGGAATTAATCATTTTGTTCTTGGCATTGCCGGGGTGAACATTTCTTCCTTTTACTTTCACGATAGCTTTGGCGGCATTGAAGTTCTCGTATTCCAGCTCGCCAATGGACCCGCCGTCCACGGTATAGGCAAAATCTGCTCCAAAACCGGCCACATCAAATTGGTCGGCACCCCGGCCGATCTCTTCATCAGGGGTAAAGGCCACACAGATGGTTCCATGCTCAATCTCCGGGTGTGCAGTCAGATAGGCGATTGCTGTCATGATCTCGGCGATGCCGGCCTTATCATCCGCTCCCAAGAGGGTGGTACCATCAGTAGTGATCAGGGTTTTTCCTATGTAATCCAGCAATTCCGGGAAGTCTGCAGGGGAGAGGACCAGATTGTGTTCCGGGTTAAGAAGGATGTCCTGGCCGTCATAATTCTCAACTAACTGTGCTTTGACATCGGTCCCTGAAAAATCAGGACTGGTATCCATATGGGCGATAAAGCCGATGGCGGGGATCGCCTTGGTAGAGTTGGCAGGCAAGGTTCCATAAACATAGCCCTCCTGGATGCGCGCATCCTGCAAGCCAAGCTCTTTAAGTTCTTGTTCAAGAAGCCGGGCTAAGTTCAGCTGCTTCCCGGTGCTGGGGGTGGTTTGGGACTCTTCATTGGATTGGGTGTCGATGGCCGCATATCTGAGAAAACGTTCGATGACACTGGACATGATTAAGCCTCCTCATTCGTTAATAGGGAACTAAATATAGAAATTAGTTAGCCTGGGTTTAATGGTTATATATTAGCTTTTTGGACTAAGACTTTCCAAGACCATGCCGGAGGGTGATACCCCTTGACGTTCAGGGATTGTAGGGTTGAAGATGAAAATTCGCCGGTTTTGAAATCGAGTCAGCTAGCTTAGTAAAAGTCAAAATCAGCGAATTTTTAAACTCACTTGCCATACCTTGGTATTGGCTGACAAGCAGATGAGCATTAAACATTTGTCCTTGAAATACCTAAGCCAGTCGTTAAGATAACTAAAAATAGCCCCCCTGGCAAGGACAAAGGCTATTTTTTAGGTCAATCCCATATGACCGCATCTGCGGACTAAGCTGGCATACCGGCTGAGATGTTAATCCATCGCCGCTTTTGCTATTCCTATTATAACCCTAAAACAGAAAAATATAAAGAGAATTGCTTGGAGGGTATTTTTGCTTTGATTGCTTGACATGTGTCGTGTGAAAGGCTATAGTATTTTTAATGAACGACATAAGTCGTGCAATGGGAGGGGAGGGTCGTAATGGTAACGGCAAATAATGCCCTTGGCAAAAGTGAGTGGTATATCATGGAGAAACTGTGGGAGCTGGCACCCCGCACCTATGTGCAGCTCTGCCATGAATTAAAGGATGATCCGGGCTGGAGTCGCAGTACAGTGCAGACCATGCTGGAACGCATGACTGAAAAAGGTGTTATTCGCTTTGAAGTGGTAGGGCGGGCCAAGCAATATTACCCCAATGTGGCACGGGATGATGTTGCGGTGGCTGAGGCACGTTCCTTGCTTGAACGGGCCTTTGCAGGCTCGGCAAGCATGATGATGAGCACCTTAGTACGGAAAAAGCAGCTTTCCAAAGAGGAGATCAACGAGCTGTACGCCATTTTGCAGGGGGCGGAGGATAAAAATGATTGAAACAGTGATGACCTCTTCCGTTCTGATACTTATTGTTGTCGCTCTGCGGCAGCTGCTGCGTGGCCGGATTTCCTCCCGGCTGCAATATGCGCTGTGGCTGCTTGTGGCGATCCGGCTGCTTCTGCCCTTTTCCTTGTTTGAAAGCCCCATCAGTGTGCTGAACGCTTTGCCCAAACAGCCCGGTGGCTTTGTTACTGTTGTTCCGACTACCATACCTAACCCAGCTACTCTAGCTACTTCATCTAATCCAGCTGTTCCAGCTGATCCTGCCAATCCAATTAATCCAGTTAATCCTGTGAAGGGAATAGAGCCAATCGGAATTCAGACAGCTCAAAATAACAATACCGTCACCAATGCTGCAGCTCATAAGACAGACTACGGAGCGATGGCAACTTATCTCTGGTTGGGCGGAATTTTGGCCAGCGGCGGGGTTTTTGTCATGGCCAATGTTCGCCTGAGCCGAAAGCTCAGACGAAGCCGGCAGCGAGTACATAATGCCTCTTGCCCGCTGGCTGTCTATGTCACCGAGGATTTGCCGTCTCCCTGTTTGTACGGATTGTGGAAACCTTCTATCTACCTGACACCTCCCAGTCTCGCCGATGAACAGAGAATAACCCATGTGATTGCCCATGAGTTGACTCATTACCGACATGGTGACCACATTTGGTCTCTTGTGCGCGTTTTATGTCTTTGTATTCATTGGTTCAATCCATTAGTGTGGCTTGCTGTGGTGCTATCCCGCCAAGACAGCGAGCTGGCCTGTGATGAGGGAACCCTTCGTGTACTGGGTGAAAAAAACCGCATGGCTTACGGCAAAACTCTCATCGAGATGATGACTGCATCGCCAAAGCCTGCGGATCTGTTCTACTGTGCCACCACCATGACAGGAGGTAAGGGAGAAATAACCGAGCGCATCAAACGGATCGCCCAGCAACCGCGCATGCTGGGGATCACCGTAGTTGCGGTGCTGCTGATTGCCGCTGTCGCTATAGCGGGTACCTTTGGCGGAGCTCATAGTGAAGCTGCAACCGGGGAACTGAGCCCTGCCGAAGCCCTCTGGAGAGAGCGTACAAACTATGTGGGTGATAATTCCGCTGTTGGCCGACTGATTGGTTTGTTGCCTGTACCGGAGGGTGTGCAGTACGATCACTTTAAGCTGCACACCGGTGAGCAGCCTTACGACATTGAACTTGTTTACTCAGTTTCTTCCGAGGTACTTAAGCAGTATGATACGGAAGAAGCCAGACAAGACAATCCTTTTCGCCAAAATGCCCTGATCCTGCTGGCCCTGGTTGATAATGCCGGAGGTATTCGCGCTACATTAACTGATGGCCAGCGTGAAGTAGGCTTTATCAATGGTCGTGAATGGGCGGATTATACGGTTGGTGAGGATGTCAGAAATTATGCCGAAAGCCCTGAAAAGTTGCAGGAGCTGATGGGTTTTTCCTTTGCCTCCGGGGCGGCAACTCAGGTCAGAACGCATATTGAAGGAGGAACCCTTGTTTATGATAGCTCCGGAATTGTCATTAAAGATATCGAAAGCCAGAATCTCCACGGTTTTAATATCAAAGGAAAAGTCATGCTCATCAGCGATCCTAAGCGGGTTACATTAGCCGTTACTGAGGAAATCGGCACAGTTGAAGAAAAACTCACGGATATGGTAAGCCGTTCAGGTGCCATCGCCGGCATCAATGCCGGCGGGATTTACCTTTCCCTTGAGGAGGGTAATGAAGTCTTTCCCGACGGCATTACGGTGCAGAACGGGGAAGTCGTTTACAATAATGCCGGGGATCAAGCAGTCGAGTTCATTGGTCTTGATGCCGAAGGTAAACTAATTACTGGACCTATGAATGTTCAGGAGATTAAAGAAAAGAATATTCAGGAAGGGGTAGGATTTTCCCCACCTTTAGCTGATAATGGGACGACCTTAGTCAGGGAGGGGAAGCCTGCCGTCCCCGGGGACGGCGGCTGGGGGATTGCCCCTCGTGCCGGAATCGGCCAGCGTGCAGATGGGACCCTTATTTTTATGGTGATCGATGGACGTGATCCTGATTGGAGTATCGGGGCAACCCTAAAAGATATGGAGAATCTCTTTTTAGAGTATGGTGCCGTAGAAGCGGTTAATCTGAGTGGCGGCTCCATGGTGGAGATGGTTTATGATGGCAAGGTATTGAATAAGGTCAGCAATATTTTTGGCGAACGACCCATCCCCACCGGATTTGTCGTGATGCCTTAATTGAGAAAGGTGCAAATGTTGTTTTCATTAACTACCGTAACTTAAAAAGGAGGATGTATTATGCCCCATATCGCAGTTAATCTTTATCCCGGACGGGATCGTGATACCAAGCTGGAGATTGCCAACAAGCTGAAAGACTTGATGGTAAGGGAACTCAATTTTCCACCTGACTCGATTTCAGTGTCGGTTGTAGAAATTGAACCGGACAATTTCGTAGAGACAATTCAGCAAAAATATGATGGCAAGGATTTATATATTTCTTCTCGTGCTGTGAAAACATCGACATAGCTAATCATAGTTTGAAAGATTATTGTTAGAGTAGATCGACTCCCTATAACGGAGCCGGTCTGCTTTTTTCGCGTATTCCTCAAACATCTCAGTCAATGTCTGGCATCAATAGAATTAATCTGTGATCCGGTTTAAATATGGCTTATGGATTTGCAGTTCACTGGAGCTCATAGAAATGATATACTTAAAGTTAGTGTGTATAAAACATGGCTCGGTATATCTGCTGCCTATTTATATTATTAAACTATAAGGGGAATCAAAATGAATCTGTTAACTGCTGAGTCCCTAACCAAGAGTTATGGAATTAAGCCTTTATTCCAGGATATTTCCTTAGGCATAGAGGAAGGTCAAAAAATTGGTATTATCGGGGTCAACGGAACAGGGAAATCCACCTTGCTGAAGATTCTGGCCGGCTTGGAGCAGCCGGATCAAGGGCAGATCACGACCAATAATGAGCTGCAGTTGGAATATCTTCCCCAAGAGCCCGACTTCGATCCCGAGGCTACGGTATTGCAGCAGGTTTTTAAAGGCAATTCCCCGCTCATGAAGCTGCTTAGGGACTATGAAACGGCCCTGGAACGGCTGAATCAAGATCCCAACAGCGAAAGTTACCAAAATACCCTGCTCCAGCTAGGCCAGAAGATGGACAGCCACAATGCCTGGCAAATCGAGAGTGAGGCTAAAGCCGTTCTCACTAAGCTGGGGATAACCCAGTTTGATATTCCTGTCGGGACACTGTCCGGAGGACAGCGTAAACGGGTGGCTTTAGCCGGTGCACTGATTCAGCCTTCAAATGTATTGATTCTGGACGAACCTACCAACCATATCGATAATGAGATGGTGGATTGGTTGGAGAATTACTTGCATAAGCTTAAGGGTGCTCTTTTGATGGTCACTCATGATCGCTATTTTCTTGATCGGGTGGCGAATCGAATTTTTGAACTGGATCGGGGAAAACTTTATGCATATCCAGGTAATTACAGCCGTTTTTTAGAATTAAAGGCAGAGCGGGATGAGCAGGAGGAAGCCACAGAAAGGAAACGGCAAAATATCCTGCGCAATGAGCTGGCCTGGATTCGCCGGGGAGCTAAAGCACGCACCACCAAGCAAAAAGCACGCATTGATCGGTTTGAACAGCTTCAAGCTGATCAGCCTGAAGAGAAGACCGGGAAAGTGGAAGTTTCTGCAGGAGCAGCCCGGTTGGGAAAAAAGGTCATCCAGTGTTCTCATCTGCGTAAATCATATCCCGGCTCAGGGACGGTTATTGATGATTTCAGCATCATCCTGGCTAAATATGATCGAATCGGGATCATTGGCCCCAATGGCAGCGGCAAGTCAACCCTGTTAAATATTTTGGCTGGGCGGATGCCAGCCGATGCCGGAGAGATCGAATGGGGGCCCACAGTAAAGCTGGGGTACTTTGCTCAGGAATACCGGGAGTTTGAACCACAGACTAAAGTGATCGATGTGATTAAAGCCGTGGCGGAAGTGATTCCAACTTCTGATGGAGGGGTCCTGACGGCCTCGCAAATGCTGGAACGCTTCCTTTTCACTCCTGCCCAGCAATGGACTCCCGTTGAAAAGCTCTCCGGAGGAGAGAAGCGGAGACTTTATCTGCTGCAGGTTTTGATGAGCTCCCCTAATGTGCTGCTGCTGGATGAGCCGACCAATGATCTGGATATTCAAACCCTTAGTATTCTTGAAGATTATTTGGAGGATTTTCCCGGAGTGGTGATCACGGTATCCCATGACCGCTTTTTCCTGGATAGGGTGGTAGATCAAATTCTGGCCTTTGAGGGCCAAGGAAGAATCCATTTCGCCATTGGGAACTATACAGACTATAGGGAACAGCTGGCCAGGCGGATTGCGGAGGAGCAGTCCTCAAGAGAAGCCCTCTCTAAGACGCAGAAGCTGAACGGCCAAAACTCGAGGCTGGGTGAAGCTGAGGCTGCCGGGCATCAGGCCAAGCCAAAAGAGCGCCCGGTGAAAATGAGCTATAAAGAGCAACGGGAGTATGAACAGATTGAAGACAGAATTGCCGGTCTTGAGGGTCAATTGGAACAAGTGGATCAAGACATGGCGGAAGAGGGAAGCAATTACGGTAAATTGAATGAGCTGATGAAAGCAAAAGAAGACTTGGAGAAGCAGCTGGAAGAATCTCTGGAGCGCTGGACCTATCTCAGTGAACTTGCCGAGGAGATTGCGGGTCGTAAAGCCCCCTAAGAGTAATGGAGCAAAAAAACCGGAGGTATATGGCAATGGATAAAAATATAGAGCTAATGAAAAAGCTCATCGAAGAGAAGAAGAAAAAAAGTGCTCAGCAAGGCGGACCCAATAAGGCTGCTGCTAAGTTAGGGCAAGCCCGCGGCGGGATCAAGAGCCATAAAAAAGGCGGGCTTTTTGATAAGTAGATCTGGATATTGCCCGTGGATTGACATAGGGTTTATAATAGTTTGATAGAAAAATGGAGGAGTGGGTATCATGCTCATTGTACTAGCATATTTGGCGGCCAATGTAGCAGCTAATTTGTCGGTAACCTATTTTGGCCCGATCTCAACACCGATTAATGCATTTTTGCTGATTGCGTTTGACTTAGTCGCCCGGGATAAGCTCCATGAGCAATGGAGCCGCAAGCATCTCTGGCCGAAAATGCTTCTTTTGGTGGGAACCGGTGCTTTACTGTCCTGGTTTATCAATCGCAATGCCGGGCCCATCGCCGTGGCCTCGTTTATCGCTTTTTTGCTTACCGGTATTACGGACACTGCCGTTTACCAGGCCTTAAGGAAGCATCCCCGCTTTGTCAAAGTCAACAGTTCCAATGTTGTTTCTGCGGCGGTGGATTCCATCGCTTTTCCGACCTTGGCCTTCGGGATGTTTATTCCCTATGCTGTGTTTGGGCAATTTTTTGCCAAGGTGTTCGGGGGTTATATTTGGTCCCTGATTCTGTTCAGAAAAGACAGGCCAAAATTGGATGATGGCTTAAAGACCACCTGATCTTAAAAGCCACTTGAATTATAAGGAGAGAAGGAGCTCAGTCATGAAAAAAGCGGTAGTATTGCTTTCAGGCGGCTTGGACAGCACGACCTGTATGAGCGTTGCCCATAAGGCCGGGTATGAGTTGTATCCTTTATCCTTTGATTATGGACAAAGGCATCAACGGGAATTGGAGGCAGCCAAAGCGGTCGCCCAATACTATAAGGTCAAAGAGCATCGGCTCATTAAGATTGAACATGTGGGAGGCAGTGCCTTAACGGATGCCTCCATTCAGGTTCCTGATTACACAGAGGATGGCCAAATCCCCGTGACCTACGTTCCCGCCCGCAATATTCTTTTTTTAAGCTATGCCTTAGGTTATGGAGAGGTTATCGGAGCCGAGGCCATCTTTATCGGTATCAGTTCCGTGGATTACAGCGGCTATCCGGATTGCCGGCCGGAATTTTTGCAGGCTTTCCAGAAGGTTGTGGACGTAGGGACGAAAGCAGGGGTGAGCGGCCAAACCATTGCCATCAAAGCGCCGCTGCTTTATCTTTCCAAAGGGGAAACCATCCAATTAGCTGCGGAGAATGGCGCTCCCCTGCATCACACCACAAGCTGTTACCGCGGCGGCGAAAAGGCCTGCGGAACCTGTGACAGCTGTACCTTAAGACTCAAGGGATTTGCTGAAGCAGGTATCAAGGACCCCATAGACTATGTGAATCAAGGGGACAGGTCCTGTTTTTCAACACCCCTGGAAGATTAAGGAGATGCAGGCAATGATCAGCGAAAGAATGGAAAGGCAGCTGGATTTCATAGTAGCCATCGACGCCTTAAAGGATATAACCCGGCAGAGCATTACCACCGGCAGCAGGCGCCAGGAGAATGATGCGGAACATTCCTGGCATTTAGCGGTGATGGCGATGATTCTCTCCGAATATGCCGAGGATCAGACCATCGATATCGCCAAAGTGATCAGCATGGTGCTGATTCATGACCTGGTGGAGATTTATGCCGGAGATACTTATTGTTATGATGAGAAAGGGTATGAAGATAAGGCAGAAAGGGAGCAGGAGGCGGCAGACCGCTTATTTAATATGCTTCCCGAGGATCAGGCGCAAAGGATGATGAGCCTTTGGCAGGAGTTTGAAGAGATGGAAACCAAGGAAGCGGCTTTTGCAGCGACTTTGGACCGTTTCCAGCCCTTATTACTGAATTACAATACAGAGGGTCATACTTGGCAAAGACCTGGAATCACCAGTGAAAAAGTATTAAAGCGCACTGAGATAGCCAAGGAAAAAGTCCCCCAACTCTATGTATATATCGAAAGATTGATTCAGAGGTCTATTGAAAGAGGAATGCTCAAACCATGAAGATTCTGATCGATGGCGATGCCTGCCCGAAAGCTGTTCTGCAGATCTGCCTGAAAAAGGGCCGTCAATATGGTATCCCCGTGTGGACGGTGGCTAGTTTTAACCACGAGATTGCCTCGGATCATCATATTGTCGTCGGCAACGCCCCCCAGGAAACGGATCTTAAAGTAGTGAATCTGAGTGAAGCGGGGGATATTATCGTGACCCAGGATATCGGTCTGGCAGCCATGGTATTGGGCAAAGGAGCCAGAGCCTTGAGTCCAACCGGTAAGGAATACCGCCCTGAATCAATAGCTAATTTATTGGAAGAAAGAGAGCTAAAGGCCAAATACCGCCGCTCAGGAGGAAGAACTAAAGGTCCCAGCAAACGAACTCCTGTTGAAGACCAGCTTTTTGAAGAAATACTGCTCAGGTTGCTGCAGGGATAATGATATTTTTTCGAAAAAGTACTTGTTTTTATGCAGTTGACAATGATAAGATAAAAGATAAATGTTTTACGAATCAGGAGTGATAGAAATGGCATTATTTTTTGACGAACCTTCACGGACTTTTGGAGAATACCTCTTGGTCCCAGGATATTCCTCTACCGCTTGTGTACCTGCCAATGTAAGTTTGAAAACACCGGTAGTTAAGTTCAAAAAAGGGGAACAATCCTCCATCATCATGAATATTCCCCTTGTCTCGGCTATCATGCAATCCGTCTCCGATGATAAAATGGCTATCGCCTTGGCGAAAGAGGGAGGGATTGCCTTTATTTATGGCTCCCAGACCATAGAAAATCAAGCCCAAATGGTATCCCGGGTAAAGAACCATAAGGCCGGCTTTGTCATCAGCGATTCCAATGTGAAGCCGGAGGATACTTTGGCAGATATTTTAGCTTTAAAAGAAAAAACAGGCCATTCAACAGTTGCTGTCACCGATGACGGCACTGCCAATGGCAAATTAGTAGGTCTTGTAACCAGCCGCGATTACCGGGTGAGCCGGATGTCCACCGATACCAAAGTCGGGGAATTTATGACCAAATTCGAGGATCTGATCTGTGCTGATGAAAAGACCACCCTTAAAGAAGCCAATGATATTATTTGGGAACACAAATTGAACTCTTTGCCTCTCATCGACAAAGACCAGCGTTTGAAAACCATGGTTTTCCGCAAAGACTATGATTCCAACAAAGAGAATGAAAATGAGCTTTTGGATGCCTCCAAACGCTATGTGGTTGGTGCCGGGATCAATACCCGGGATTATGCTGAGCGCATTCCCGCTTTAGTCAATGCCGGAGCGGATGTTTTGTGTATTGATTCCTCGGAAGGCTTTACAGAATGGCAGAAAATAACCATCGACTGGGTACGTGAGCATTACGGCGATCAGGTTAAAGTGGGTGCCGGCAATGTGGTGGATCGGGAGGGCTTCCTCTTCCTGGCCAAGGCTGGGGCTGATTTCGTTAAAGTCGGCATTGGCGGCGGTTCTATTTGTATAACCCGGGAGCAAAAAGGAATTGGCCGCGGGCAAGCCACAGCCGTGATTGAAGTGGCCAAAGCCCGGGATGAGTATTTTGCAGAGACAGGGATCTATGTCCCGATCTGCTCCGATGGCGGAATTGTTCATGACTATCATATGACTTTGGCTCTGGCTATGGGGGCCGACTTCATTATGTTGGGACGGTACTTTGCCCGCTTTGATGAAAGCCCGACCAATAAAGTCAACATTAATGGCAGCTATATGAAGGAATACTGGGGTGAAGGCTCTAACCGGGCCAGAAACTGGGAGCGTTACGACATGGGCGGAGATAAAAAACTTTCCTTTGAGGAAGGCGTCGATTCTTATGTGCCATATGCCGGCAGTTTAAAAGACAATGTAACCCTCTCCTTAAATAAGGTTCGCTCCACTATGTGCAACTGCGGCGTTCTAGCGATCTCTGATCTGCAGGAAAAAGCGAGAATTACTCTGGTTTCGGCGACCAGCATTGTGGAAGGCGGTTCCCATGATGTGGTGCTCAAAGATAATAATATGGTGGAATATATGAAATAAGTTGAGTAATTTCGGCAACGAACTTCGGATGGCTGATTATCCGAAGTTCGTTTTTATGTAAAGGGTATCTTTAAAACATCCTTTCCCTTTGCTGGTTAGAAATGCTATAATTAACTTAAGACATAATGGAGCTGTATTATACATGGCTTAATCCGCAATCTACAAGCACAAAGCTTAAAAGCGTATAATAAGGAAGTTCGTCCCCAGCGATCATAAGGAGGTTGTGAATATGGTTAAGATTTCAGAGCTTGCGGCTCAGAAAGTTAAGGAAGTGCAGAAGACACAGAATAAGGAGAAGTGCTATCTTCGTCTTTACCTGGCGGGATTTGGCTGCGGTGGCCCAAGTTTTGGGATGACCTTGGAGGATGCCAAAACCGAACTGGATGTTCTGGATGAAGAACATGGGGTATCCGTTATTACAGCCAGCTCTCTTTCCGAGTATCTTGAAGATGCTTTCATCGATTTTGTGGAGAATGAAGAAGGCAGTGGTTTTGAAATCCGCTTGGCGAAAGATTTTGGCGGTCAAGGCTGCGGCAGCAGCTGCGGCGGCTGTGGCGGAAGCTGCTAAGCAATTAAAGTGCATGAGATGTGAAGAGAGCTCTATGTGGGGCTCTCTTTGTGTTTATTGCTGTAGAAAAAAGGAGAAAAAATATGAAAAAAGCAATAGTGTTTATAACTTTATCACTTATAATTCTTCTTTTAGCCGGTTACCAACCAAATAAGTCAATAGGTGTAAGGAATATTGAGGGGCTCCTTCTGGAGCTTTATCAGGTTGAAAACACGAAAGATTATCAGGAACTCCGTGAAAAGCAAAACCAGTATTTGCAGGAAGTAAGGGAATTAATGCCAACAAAAACAGGAATACTGACAATGGACCCGGAGGACTTTGAGGAATTATTTAAACCCTATCTCGCAAAGTATAAAAGATACTGCACGGAAGCTGCCTGGCAGGGGTTGCTTAAAAACAGATATATAAGCAAATTTGACCAGCTGGCCTGGGAAGAAGAGTGCCGGTTCTATGTGAAAGATATTCAGATTAAGAAAGACCAGGGCAGACAATATTACTACACGGTAGAAGTCGAGAAAAGAGCAAAGGATGGAACCAGTCAAGAGAAGAATGGCGAAGGAATTGTACAGCTGAATGAAGATGGGTACGTAGATCTCTTTAAGGTGACGAAGAGAGTCGATTTTTAGGCGTTGCGGGGCAAGATTGGCACCTGCCTGGCCAAAGCAAAATAGTACGGTATTGCTAATAATCGGCTGGGAGAGGGCGGTAGGATTTGATATCTGGACGAGAGCCAATTTTAACTGACCGGGAGGGTATGCTATAATGTTAACTGTCTTTACATTTTCATTACAATGTTTTTAAGATATGTTTACACAATAAAGTTTATTATAGGTGATGCAATGCCCGTTCTTCAATACGAATCCATCAAGAGAAACCTCCGCCCAATTATAGACCTTGTACCGGATCCTTTTTGGTGGGGATCCTTTATTATTGGCTATATTAAAGTTATTGCTTTTATGGGATTGACCACATCCTGGAACAACTCCTGGGAATTTTATTTTGTGAATAATTACGCAGTGTCCAGCGTTATTGCTCTTTGCTTTACCCTCTTATTCTTTTCCGTCCCGTTGCTTTTCAAGGGAAGAAGCCGTCTCTGGGTAACCTGGGTCTTCAGCGCGATTCTGGCCTTTTTGTTGTTCGCTGATTTAGTTTATTACCGAGGATATGGTGATTTCCTTACCCTTCATCTCATTGCCCAATTGGCCAATCTTGAAGACCTGGGCGGTTCAATTGTATCTCTGATTTATTTAACCGATGCTCTTTTTTTCATCGATTGCTTATTGGGCCTTCTCTTGCTTATCGTGAAGAGAGAGTCAGGAAAGGAAATCAGACGGCAAATCCCCTGGTTCCTGCTTATCTGTGTACTTGCTGTGGGGTTCATTTATTCAGCTCATTATCGCTATGACCGGGTGGAGAATGGACAAAACCAGATTGTTTTCCGTATCTGCTGGACTCCCACCGATACGATGAGGAATTTATCACCTGTGGGCTATCATTTCTATGAGGGCTATGTTTATTTTAAGGAAAATCAGGTCATTGAGCTGACTCCTGAACAGGAGGAAGAGATCGAAAATTGGTATGTGCAGCATCAGGAAGATTCACCTGCTGATCAGTATCAAGGAATATTTGCGGGGCAAAACCTTATCCTCTTACAGGTGGAATCCTTAGAAAATTTTGTCATTAATCAAAGCTACAATGGCCAGGAAATAACTCCGACGCTGAACCGGCTTGTGCAGGACAGCATCTATTTCCCCAATTTCTATGAGCAGGTATGGAATGGAACCACTTCTGATGCTGAGCTCCTGACTAATGCCTCCGTATATCCGGTAAGGCGGGGGAGCACCTTTTTCAGATATCCGCTCAACGAGTATAATTCCCTGCCTAAGCTGCTTGCTGAAAAAGGATACACTACCCAAGCCAGCCATCCCGATAATGCCGGTTATTGGAATTGGGTTCAGGCTTTAAGCGCCATGGGTTTCGCCAATACGTTGGATATTACGGATTTTGGTATGGATGAGAAAATCGGTCTGGGATTAAGTGACGGGAGCTATCTCCGGCAAATGCTTCCTATCCTTGAGCAATCTGAGCAGCCTTTCTATGATTTTATTATTACCATGACCAGTCACGGCCCCTTTGATCTGCCTCAAGAGTATCGTGAACTGGAAATTGAGCCACAGCTTGACCGAACAAAATTGGGGGGGTATTTCCAGAGCATCCGTTACGTAGATAAGCAGATCGGCATGTTTATAGAATCCCTTGATCAAAAAGGACTTTTGGACAACACTGTGATTGTGATCTATGGCGATCATGAGGGGATTCATAAATATTACAATGATGAGCTTGCCGGTATCCAGCCTCAGGAAGATTGGTGGATGGAAAACGATCGCAAGGTACCCTTAATTATCTACAAAAAAGACATGGGCCCCAAGGTTATTGAGACCACAGGGGGGCAGATCGATGTTCTGCCAACGGTCGCCTATTTGATGGGCATAGAAGAAGAAAAGTACGCAGGGACGGCACAGGGCCGCAATCTGCTCACGACCCAAAGAGATTACGCCGTTTTGGCCGACGGAACCTTTGTCGGTACCAGCAAGGAACTTGAGGATCATGCCATAAAAGGACTGACCCTTTCTGATTTAATCATTCAAAGCAATTATTTTGACCAAAAGGAAAAATAAAGAATTGTAGTTTATTGATAGAATCAGTTCAGGAGGAAAACAAATGGACATTCACAATGAAGTTTTCTAACAGAATTTAAGTAAAGGAGAAAAGCCCTAGAATTTTAGTGTTCTACGGCTTTTTCCATGGTTAAAACTGAGTTTGGGGCTGTTTGTTTGTCGGCCTTTCAAATATATGGATAATTTAGAGGAGTATTTAGGAGAATGTTGAATTATAAAGTTAAAAGATAAGGCGTTGTGGGAATAGCTTAAGATGAATAGGAGCTGTACTATGAGTGAGATAATTATCAGAAACCTAAGCGAGGAATCGATGGAGGAAACGGTGAAATTTATCTCGTCGTGTCAGACGGTTGACGAGAGTTTTATTGCCTGGCTGGGCTATTCACCTGAAGAAATCAAATCACAACTAATGGACCTCACGCCATCGTTTACAGAAAGTTGTTTGATAGCCATAGACGGAGGTGTAATCTGTGGTTTCTTAGGAATTTATATATCGGAAGAACAGTCTACTCTTAGATTATTGGGGCCGTACGTATCCAAACAAAAAAGCTGGACTGAGATTGCTTTAGATCTGTTATCTGCCTTTAAGACCAAGATACCTACAAATATCAATCTGGCAAAGGTAGCTTTTTATGACGCAAATATGAATTGCAAACGAGTATACGAAGCAAATCATTTTAATGTGTATAATGCAGAAAAGACTTTAATTAGGGATAAAAAAAGTTTGAGCAATGTATCGGAAGTGAGCAATCAAAAGATAAATGTTCGTGATTATAAATCAAGCGATTTTAACGATTTTATTAAGCTCCATCCTGGAACCGCCTATTTTACCGGGCCAGAGGTAATTAGTAAGTTAAACCACGATAATCGGTTGATTGTGGCTGAGACTGACAATCATGTCATTGGCTATGTTTATTTCGAAATGCTTAGAGGGGATGGATATGCGGAAATCTGTTTCCTGAATGTTTCTCCTGAATTTAGAAGCAGGGGGATTGGCTCACAATTAATTAACCAAGTAATACTGGAAGCTTTTAAAAATGATTGGGTTAACCATATTCAGATATCTGTTCGTGTCAACAACAAAGAGGCAGAGCGACTCTATACAAGAATGGGTTTTAATGAAGAAAATGTAATCATAGCCTTGCAAAGGGATTTGGAAGTATACCCTTGGGACGACTTCACATAAGCGTATTTCCGAGCTTACCTTTGCCACGGCATTTGCAAAGGGTGAATTTTCAGGACCCCTCTATCTGCTGGTTTCTGCCGGTAGATAGAGGGGCCTTTGTGTTAAGAACAATGCGGTCGGGATCTAAGTGAAAGCAGATACTCCCTCTAAGATATGGATAATTTGGAGGAATATTTAAAAGAGTGTTGAATTTTTAATTAGAGATATTGGATGATTGGGGAGAATTCTCATAGGGCCTTCAAAGAGATAATAGGTAAAAAGCATGGATTGAATGGAGAAGTTGGAAAGGGGGAACTTTTCATGGGCGATATCATCATGGTCTATATTATACCTATGATCATCTTGTTTATAATTTACTATAAGGTGTTTCGTATTGCAGACGATGTGAAGGAAATTAAAAGAATGCTCGAAAATAGTGGCAAATCCGAAACAAATAAAAAAGATTGCTCATGCAGTGGGAGGCAGCAATAATGAAGCCAAAAGAAGGGCTGAAACCTATAGGTTCGTTTTTGAATTCTTGCCGAAAAGGCATAGAAAGTGTTTTGAACTACAAAAGGCCGGCTTTTTGGATCATGATTGCTGCGGCTTTCATCTGTATAGGGGTGTTGGGGATTCATGCTGTCAATCCCAGGATTTATAACTATGCCGATGCTTCAGATGAGACGGTCGGGTCAGCCCAGCAGATACATGGGAACAGGACAGAATATGCCGGTTCTGACGGCGGCGAAGTAGCAGAAGCAACAGTCCCTGAGTCCGCTATTTATTCACCGGACGGTAACTGGGCGGTATGGTCAAATGTCCAGGAAAATTTAAGGGATGAGAATGGGCTGTTTTACAGTATCTATCAAGTCCTGCTTTATCATACCCAAACCGGAAAGGTCACAATATTCGATATTGTCGGGGGGTATTTTGACTTTCTCTGGTCAGAGAACAGCAGATTTCTGGCTGTAACCTACTCAGGGCGGGAATGGACCCATTTCAGCATAGTGGATACCATAACGCTTACCGAGACCCCAGGCCCCTATAGGGCCTCTGTCCTGGAGCAGCTTAAAGCACAGGGGGAGAGATTGGATTATACGGCTAACGAAACCCGTCCCGATCCGGTCTTAACCCCTGTTGAATGGTTCCCGGACAGCTCAAAAGTCCTCGTTTCCTACCAATGGCGTGATACATCCTACATGACACAAAGCGGCACCTTTGTTTATGAAGTTGAATCAGGTCGAATATCCGGATTAAGCCAAAACTCCCCTCACCAAGACGGCTGAGGATATTCTATGAATTTACAGCAGATTATTTTGCCAAACAGGGAGAGGAGGCTGCTGATGTGTTTATAGTCAACAGCGCTGATTATACTATCCTGGTCATAGGAGTAATGGGAGCACTATTAGCCTTTGCCATTCAGTTCATCCTCTGCTTCAAGGCAAAACACATTGCTGTGAAGTGCATCCCCATCTATGTTGCGCTCTTAGGCGGAGCCTATTGTTTAGCTCTTTGGGCGGGATTATTGGGTTCTTATTCGGCCAGAGCAATATCAGGGAATCAGCTTGTGGCATTGATCCTTGGCGTTGTGCTTGGCATAGCCTCATCAGGAATCGGCATCGCCTGGATACTCTATGGGGTGATTTCCCGAATTCGCAATAAGCAGGAGCTCAGATAGGTATGGAGGAGAAGGATTTGAAAGTTCGATTATTACTGGCAATCCTTATTGGCATTGCGTTTTTCACAACGGGATGCACTAAGCCAACGGATCTAAATGAACTAATCGGCATGAGCAAAAATATCCAGGAGCTTTACTACGAAGAACGTAATTCTGGAGAAGTCATCTTTGACGGCAAGGTCTGGGCTAAGGATAATCAATTTAAATATGAAGTAACGATCTATAGCAATAATGAAAAGATAGACACTCTCGGCTTGCTGACGGATAATTCAGGCAAGAATATAATATATCGGATTCAAAACCCAAACGCATCCAGTGCCCCATCAACGGGAATATCGGGAAGATTCCAGGGAATAAGAGAGGATTCATTTTTAAGATATATTGATGGGATCGATCCCCAAAAAGCAGAAATTGTGGGGACGGAAGAAGTAGAAGGAAGGCAAAGTGTCATTGTCAAGACAAACGCCGCTGATGGGGCAGAGCCGTCTAAACTATGGATAGATAAGAAAACAGGAGTTCCAACTAAGATCGAATTCGCAGAGAATGAGAAGATTGTGACCTCACTGACGTATAGGAATATAAAAATAGGTCCGGGATCGGTTTCCGACAAAGAACTTGTGGTTCCTGAGTCGGCAATAGTCTTAGAATAGAGAGGGCAACCTACAAAGTCATTCAGAAGAAGAAAGGGGAGAGGGAGATGAACCCGATACACACGGATTACACATTATTGATCCAGACGATTTCTTTCCTGGCACTTGTTTTATTCATTGGCCTGTTGATCAGCATCCCATTGGTTTTAAGGAAAAGAAAAAAGGATCAGGAGATCCTTGGGAAGCTGGACAGGGTTATAGACATCCTGGAAAGAGAAAAGAACAATGGTAAGCACCATTAAAGATTCAGGGGGGGACAGGGTGAAAAGAAGCAAAGGTTTTATTCTCTTACTAAGTGCATTGGTGATTGCTTCCGGTCTGGCGCTGTATAAGTTCTACCCTGTCTTGGAGGCTCTTGGTTATAATAAGAGTATTTCCGTTTCCGCAGTCAAACTTTTTATGACGGAAGAAGCATTGATAAATACCATGGATGAAAAGGCGGAGTTTGTCTATGGAATGGGAGGGAATGGCTGGAGATTCAGCGATAGCGGGATTTTTGTGATGACATCATCTCTTGGATTATTCAAGAACAGAGTAGCATTGATTGATACGGAGAATACCTCACACAGTATCTTGGGAATTAAAGTAGGCGACAATTGGGATTCAGCTGTAACCTGCCTGAAAAAGCGCGGATTCAAAGAGTTCAGCCATGACATGTATACAAAGGGTAATGTGGAGATTCAACTTTCTGGAGGAAGTAAAATCAGTGGATTAAGGATTAGAATCGCAGACCCGGCCTATAAAGATGTACAGTTTTAGCAAAGAAGTGTTTTAAGAGTGTGAGTTTGGTTGTACTCCGGCTAAAGAAAAAAAGAACCGTGGCAAAGGCCTGATTCCTGTCCAGCAGGTATTAGGCTTTTGTGTTGCAGCCAAGCCTATCCTACCCCTATCAGAACCCAAGAGGAAATTTTTTTAAAGCAATTGAATAATTATACGTTAAAAAGTATAATTATTAGGTAAAACATTGAGGAGCCAAGGGGGAGCGCAGGAATTATCTGAGGAGGGGTTAGATTGCAGGCTGCATTAGTATTAGAAAACGGAAAAATATTCAGAGGAGAGTCCTTTGGCGCCGGCGGTGAAATTCAGGGAGAGGTGGTCTTCAATACAGGGATGACCGGCTATCAGGAAGTCCTCACCGATCCTTCCTATAAGGGACAGATGGTATGCATGACCTATCCGCTGATCGGTAACTACGGCATCAATTCCTTAGATAATCAGTCCCCACAGATCCAGGTCCAGGGATTTATCGTCAAAGAAGCAGCCCGTAACCCCCATCATTGGCAACTGGAAAAGAATATCTCCAGAGCCTTGGCTCAGGCAGGGGTTGTCGGAATCAAGGGTATTGATACCCGGGCCTTAACCCGCATTATCCGGGAGCATGGCGTGTTGCGGGGAATGATTACCACAGAACTTGGGGAGCTGGACCAAAAAGCACTGGAGCTGAAGAACTGGGAGATTCCTCAGGATGCAGTGGCACAGGTGAGCACCAGGGAGACCTACAAGCTGCCGCCCCTGGGCAAAACGGATTCCCGGAAACCTTTCCATGTGGTGGTGATGGACTTTGGCATTAAAAGCAGTATTCTCAGGGCCATGCAGGAAGAAGGCTATGCCCTGACTGTGGTTCCTTACTCTGCTTCTGCTCAGGAGATTATTGCTCTGAAACCGGATGGTGTTTTCCTCTCCAATGGCCCTGGGGACCCTAAGGATGTGGCGGTTGGAATTAAGACCATTGGCGGATTCGTGAACAAGCTTCCTGTCTTTGGGATTTGCCTGGGGCATCAGCTCCTGACCTTAGCTTTAGGCGGGGACACCTATAAGCTTAAATACGGGCATCGGGGAGGTAATCAGCCCGTTCAGGATTTACGCACGAAAAAAGTCCATATCACTTCGCAAAATCATGGCTATGCTGTGGCTGAGGGGAGTTTGGCCGATACCCTTCTGGAAGTCACCCATCTCAATCTGAATGATCAGACCGTAGAAGGTGTCCGGCATAAGGAGCTCCCGGTATTTTCCGTGCAGTATCACCCGGAGGCCGGACCGGGCCCTAACGACTCACTCTATCTTTTTAAAGAGTTTTCCACCTTGATGACGGAATGGAGGATACATCATGCCACTTAATCCAGCCTGGAAAAAAGTACTCGTCATTGGCTCAGGTCCCATCGTCATCGGTCAGGCGGCAGAATTCGACTATGCCGGCACTCAGGCCTGCAAGGCTTTGCGGGAAGTTGGCATCGAAGTCATTCTGGTGAACAGCAATCCGGCCACCATCATGACCGATGAACAGATGGCGGATCGCATCTATCTGGAACCCCTTCTGCCCCAGAACCTGGAAGGAATCCTGGCTCAGGAACGGCCTGATGCTCTCCTCCCCACCTTAGGCGGGCAGACGGGATTGAATTTGGCTATGAAGCTCCAGGAAGAAGGAATTCTGGAGCGTTACGGAGTTGCCCTGATCGGATGTAACGCGGAAACCATCTATAAAGCAGAAGACCGGGAAGCTTTCAAGGAAACCATGCTGGAAATCGGTGAACCCCTTGCCGAAAGTGCCATCGTCACCAGCCTGGAAGAAGGTCTGGCATTTACCGCCCGCCGGGGATATCCGGTGATTGTCCGTCCGGCTTACACCTTAGGGGGTACAGGAGGGGGCTTTGCCAAAAATGAAAAGGAGCTTCTCGAGGTGCTTCACCGGGGACTGCAAGCCAGCCCCATTCATCAGTGCCTCTTGGAGCGCAGTGTGGCGGGCTGGAAAGAAATTGAGTACGAAGTGATGCGGGATGCCATGGATAACTGCATTACCGTCTGCAATATGGAAAATATCGATCCCGTAGGAATCCATACGGGGGATAGCATCGTTGTAGCTCCCTCACAAACCCTGACCGATGGCGAGTACCAAATGCTGCGGTCATCTTCCCTGAAAATTATCCGGGCCCTGGGTGTGAATGGAGGCTGTAATGTTCAGTTTGCCCTGGACCCTGAGAGCAGGGAGTATGTGGTTATTGAGGTAAACCCACGGGTCAGCCGCTCCAGTGCCTTGGCGTCCAAAGCTACCGGCTATCCTATCGCCAAGATGGCCGCTCTTTTAGCCGTGGGCTTCACCCTGCCGGAACTGCGCAACCCGGTTACCGGTCACACCAGCGCCTGCTTTGAGCCGGCTCTGGATTATGTGGTGGTCAAATTCCCCCGTTGGCCTTTTGATAAATTTCCGGCGGCGGATAATCACCTGGGGACGCAAATGAAAGCCACAGGCGAAGTTATGGCCATAGACAGGACGCTGGAGGGAGCTTTGCTGAAGGCTGTCCGTTCTCTGGAAATCGGAGCGGTGGGCTTAAGAATTGCCGACTCAGGGCGTTGGACGGAGATGGAGATCGAACATAAGCTGGCCCAGGCGGATCATGAACGCTTCTTTGCTATTGCCGAAGCTTTCCGCCGGGATTGGACCATCCTGGAAGTCCAGATGCTGACTAAGATCGATCCCTTTTTCCTCAACAAGCTGAAAGAGCTGGTGCTTTTGGAACGCCGCCTGGGGAGTGAGCCCCTTACCCTGGAGCTGCTGCGGTCAGCCAAAAGCCAAGGGTTTTCCGACCAGGCCATCGGTCGCTTAAGAGGCGTAACCCAGGAAGAGATCCGGCAGGAACGGTGCCGCTATGGCTTGAAGCCTGTCTACAAAACAGTGGATACCTGTGCTGCCGAATTTTATTCCTCCACCCCCTATTACTATTCTACTTATGAGGAAGAGGATGAAGTGGCAGTTCATTCCGGCCCCAAAGTCATTGTTCTGGGCTCGGGACCGATTCGGATCGGACAAGGGATAGAATTTGACTATTGCTCCGTTCATGCTCTTTGGGCCTTACAAGAGCTGGGAATTGAGTCCATCATGATCAACAATAATCCGGAGACGGTTTCTACGGATTTCGATACGGGAGATAAGCTTTATTTTGAACCCTTAACCTTAGAAGATGTCCTCCATATTATTGAGAAAGAAGAAGCTGATGGTGTTTTGGTTCAATTTGGAGGTCAAACGGCCATTAACCTGGCGAGTCCGCTGCAAAAAGCCGGGGTAAGGATTCTGGGCAGTCAAGTCGATGCCATCGATAAGGCCGAAGATCGGGAACGCTTTGCCCAGCTGCTTCTTGAACTGGGAATTCCTCAGTCGGAAGGCTGTGCAGCGACCTCAGTCAGTCAGGCCAGGGCTATTGCTGGGGAACTGGGTTTTCCGGTGCTGGTCCGGCCTTCCTATGTTATTGGCGGCAGAGCTATGCAGGTGGTGGAGGACCTTGCCGAGCTGGAAGGCTATCTGACCCGGGCTATCACCCTATCCCCGGAACATCCTATCCTTGTGGACCGCTACCTGGAAGGGAAAGAAGTCGAGGTGGACGCTATTGCTGATGGTGAGATCACGGTCATTCCGGGGATCATGGAGCATATTGAGCGGGCCGGAGTTCATTCCGGAGACAGCCTGGCTGTCTATCCCACCCAAAGCCTCACTCCTGCAGAAATCCAGCAGATTCAGGATTATACCTGCCGCATAGCTAAGGGCATGGAGGTTCGTGGTCTGCTCAATATTCAGTTTGTGGTGGTCAACGGTAAAGTCTATGTGATTGAAGTGAATCCCCGGGCCAGCCGAACCGTACCCATTCTTTCCAAAGTTACAGGAATTCCGCTGGTTGCTTTGGCGGTGCGGGTGGCTATGGGTGAAAAACTGGCGGACCTGGGGTATGCTCATGGCCTGGCCCCGGAGATTCCCTTTGTCGTCGTTAAGGCCCCGGTCTTCTCCTTTGAAAAGCTTACCCAAGTCGAAACCTCTTTAGGTCCGGAGATGAAATCTACAGGAGAAGTTTTGGGTATGGATGTGAATTTTGGGCATGCTTTGGCCAAAGCCTTTGCGGCATCCCATGTTCCTCTGCCGGACAAGGGAGATATTTTGGTGGCTGTAGCGGAAAAAGACCGCCCGGAAGCCATCGCCATGACCCGGGAACTTTCCCGGCTGGGCTTTGGGGTAAAGGCCACCGGGAATACAGCTAAAGCGCTGCTCTTTTGCGGAGTTCCTTTAGAAGAGGTAAGAGAAGCCAGCACCGAACTTAAGGAAGCCGTCCGCCGGCAGGAATTCTCCTTTGTTCTCAGCACCCCCAGCAAAGGAGATTCTGAAGAGCGGACCGGGTACTTATTGCGTCGTTTGGCTGCGGAGCACCGGGTACCTTGCCTCACCTCCATGGATACTGCCCAAGCGGTGGTGCGCGCCCTTAAGGAGATCCGCAATCATACTGCGCCGCAAACCCTCCCTTTACAAGCGTATTTGGCCATGAAGCGTTCTACTGTGGAAAGGAGTACGCCGATCCCGAACGCCTGAGGGGCGCGGACGTAGGATAAAGCGGCACGGCCCGAATATGAAAAACGGGACCTGTCCCCTTGATTCACTTTAATGCAAATTCGGAATCGATTACGAATTTGCCCAGCAGGCATAAAGAAAAAGAGCAGCGCCGGCTACTCTACAAAAGTAGTCCGGCGGTGCTCTTTCTTCATGTACAGCATATTTAACAAAAGCTTCAGCCCAAAGCTTCCTGCTTTTCCTTTTCGTCTTTAGCCTGATTGATAACGCTCTGGAGCATTTCCACGGCTTTTTCCATTTCGACGCCTTTCACCTGAACGATTTCACTGGTGACAAGCTGCAAGGCAGTGTGCAGCATATTATTATCTTCCATTCCTAGTTTATGGAGATTGCTCTTTCTCGTTAAGTCGCGAATAATTTCGCTCTCCTGATAGATATCGCCGCTCTTCATTTTCTTCTTATTGATATCACGGTAAAAGCGGTTATTGCTTTCAAACATGACGGGGTCCGTATCTCCCTCAAAGAAAAAGCGCAGTACATCATCGACGACCTCGCTGTTGACCACTTGGCGTATCCCTAAATCCTCAGCTTTGCCTACTGGAATCATAATTTCCATATTGACATGAGGAATGTTCAGGAGGTAATACTGCCCTTTAACACCTAAGACCTCTTTTTCTTCAATGGAATCGATTATTCCTGCTCCATACATGGGATAGAGTACCTTATCACCCACTTGAAACATTGAGTCACCCCCCAAAGAATTTCCTGAATTGATTATAACATAAAACTTATTGAATGTAAAAAAATAGTATGATATCATAAATATAAGCAGGATGTCAATATAAAAATTTTGGTTATGTTCTAATGCTCACAATGCTCCAGAAGTTGCAGGTAAACCTCCCGGGAAAAGTTGGCGGTTCTAAAGGAAGGTGATCCATCGTAGAATTAAACGCTATGTTTAATTTCAATAACAAAGGAGTTGTATTATGGCTTGGGTAGGAGAGGATAACGCATTGCAGGTTCAAGACATCAAGATGCAGTCAAAAATACAGAAGGACAGCCCTTTGCTCACCCAAGAAGAGATGTATCTCTTTAATTGTGGTGAGTTTTATTATAGTTACCGCAAACTCGGTGCTCATTTCCTAGAGCATAAGGGGCGGTGGGGAACGTATTTTGCCGTATGGGCTCCTCAGGCCAGGCAAGTCTCTGTAGTAGGGGATTTTAACGGCTGGTGCGGAATGAACCATTCTCTGCAAAAATGGGAGGAACAGGGAATTTGGACACTCTTTATTCCCGGCCTGCCCACAGGGGAGATCTACAAATATGAAATCCTCAACTCTTCAGGAGAGTCGGTGTTGAAAGCGGACCCCTACGCCTTTTTTTCCGAAGTGCGGCCCCATACAGCTTCGGTGATCTATTCCCTGGAGGATTATGCATGGGGGGATCAGGCTTGGCTGGCTCAGCGCAAAACCAGGAATCCCAAAGTGCTGCCCTTGTCCAGCTACGAAATCCATTTAGGCTCATGGAGAAGAACAGAAGACGGACGGTTCCTTAATTATGCTCAACTGGTAACCGTGTTGATCCCCTATGTAAAATCGCTGGGCTATACTCATATAGAGATCCTGCCGCTGATGGAGCATCCTTATGACGGCTCCTGGGGTTATCAGATCACGGGATTCTATGCCTGCACCAGCCGGTATGGCACCCCCCATGATCTGATGTACCTGATCGACCAATGCCATCAGGCGGGAATCGGTGTGATCCTGGATTGGGTCCCGGGCCATTTTTGCATGGATGCTCACGGTCTGGGCAAATTTGATGGAAGTCCTCTCTATGAGAGAGAAGTTCATGAGCAATGGGGTACTTATAAATTCGATTATTCCCGTTCGGAAGTCCGGAGCTTCCTGATCTCCAATGCAGTCTTTTGGCTGGACGTCTTTCATGTGGATGGCTTGCGGGTGGACGGAGTGAGCAGCATGCTCTATTTGGATTACGGGAAAGAAAAAGGAGCCTGGCAGCCCAACAGATATGGCGGCCGGGAAAATCTGGAGGCCGTCGGCTTTATAAAACAGCTCAATGCAACCCTTCATGGCCTTTATCCCGACGCCTTGCTCATAGCCGAAGAAGCTACGGATTGGCAGGGGGTGACCGGGCCTCTTGATCAGGAAGGACTGGGGTTCACGTTTAAATGGAATATGGGCTGGATGAATGATACCCTCCGTTATATTGGCCTGGACTTCAATGAACGCAGATCCTTTCATCAGCTCTTAACCTTTCCCATGATGTATGCCTATGCTGAGAGCTACATTCTCCCGTTGTCCCATGATGAGGTGGTCCATGGCAAGAAGTCCTTACTGGATAAAATGCCGGGAGATTACGGACAGAAGTTTGCAGGTTTAAGGGGACTAACCACCTATTTCATGACCAGTCCCGGCAAAAAGCTGCTCTTTATGGGGGGAGAGATCCCTCAGTTCATCGAGTGGCGGGAAGATCGGGAGCTGGACTGGTTTCTTATGGATTATGAGCTGCATAGAAAATACCATGGCTTTGTTCAACAGCTCAATGGGCTGTATTTGCGGGAAAAGGCCTTATGGGAAATCGATGGGGACTGGACCGGATTTGAATGGATCGATGTCCATAACCATGAACAGGGAGTGATAGTCTTTTGCCGCAAGGGAAAGTCCTTTCAGGACAGGCTGGTGGTTCTGATCAATTTTCAGCCTTATAACTATGAAAGGTATCGAATCGGAGTGGAAATGGCCAAGGGTTACCGGGAAATACTGAACACCGACTCGACAGACTTCGGTGGATGGGGTATGACCAATCCCGGGCTTTTAAAAGTAGAGGGAGTACCGTGGCATGGCCGGGAATTTTCCCTGGAAATTCGGGTTCCTGCTCTGGGTGCCATGATATTAAAGCCCGAACTTGCATAATTATTGGAATGGGGAATAAATATTGCAGTACTTCGGTTTTGAAGGAGAGAAAAACAGGATGTTCTCAGACAAAAATGGTTTTAAAGATGCCTATCTGGAGAAATTCGCCGAAATCAAGGGGAAATCCATTGAGGAAGGAACTCTCTGGGATAAATACCATACCTTAGTGGTGCTGCTCAGGGAAGAGATCAGCCTTAGCCGCGCCTTTATCAACTATGCCGATCCCAAAAACCGCCCTGCCAAGCAAGTCTATTATTTTTCCATGGAGTTTCTAATTGGCAAATTGCTGCATAATTATCTTATTAACATCGGCATTCAGGATATCGTTGCGGAAGGTTTGGAGGAGCTGAATATTGACCTCCAGGAGCTTTTGGCTCAGGAATGCGATGCAGGATTGGGAAATGGGGGGCTGGGGCGTTTAGCGGCCTGCTTCCTGGATTCAATGGCCTTTCTGGGCATAGCCGGCCATGGCAATGGCATTCGCTATAAGTATGGGCTCTTCGAACAGAAAATCGTCAATGGCTATCAAACCGAGGTGGCCGACCATTGGCTGAAGAACGGTTACCCCTGGGAAGTGCGCAAACCGGATAAATCCGTTGTGATTAAATACAAAGGGAAGGTACGGGTGGAAAACATTGATGACCGGCTGGTATTCCATCATGAGAATTATGAGCCGGTGCTGGCCGTTCCCTACGATATTCCCATCGTCAGCTATGAGAACCCCTTTCTGGTCAATAATCTAAGACTATGGAGCGCCGAGCCTTTATCTTCCGAACTGGACCTGGCCTTATTCAATCAAGGCAACTTTACTCAGGCTCTGAGCAATAAATCAGAAGTGGAGGCCATCTCCTACATATTGTATCCTGAAGACAGCAATCTGGCCGGAAGGGAGCTGCGCCTGAAGCAAGAGTATTTCTTTGTGGCGGCGGGACTGGCAACGATTGTGCGCAACTACAAAAAGAACCATGGTTCGCTCAGAGACTTTTCCCAGGGGGTGTCCATCCATATCAATGATACTCACCCGGCCCTTTGTATTCCTGAGTTAATGCGGATTCTCATCGATGAAGAAGGAATGGATTGGGAGGAAAGCTGGAATATCACCGTGGATGCCATTTCCTACACCAATCACACCATTATGCCGGAAGCCTTGGAAAAATGGCCTTTGGACTTATTCAGGAATCTCCTGCCCAGAATCACCATGATTATTGAAGAGATTGACCGGCGTTTCAAGGAGAAGCTTTTAAGACGGTTCTTTAACAGCGAGGAACTGTTCAGGAGCACCCCCATCATCAAAGAGGGACAGATCTATATGGCCAATCTGGCCATGATTGGCAGCCATTCCGTAAATGGGGTGGCTAAGCTGCATACAGAGATTCTCAAAAAACATGTCTTCAAGGATTTTCATCGGATCTTCGGGTATAAATTCACGAATTTAACCAATGGCGTGAACCACCGGCGTTTTCTCTTAACGGCCAATCCCTTGCTTTCCGAGCTGATTACCGAGGGGATCGGTCCGGGATGGAAGACCAATGCCGGCGAATTGGCAGAGCTGCACCGGTTCAAAGAAGACAGCGCCTTTCTTGACCGGCTGGCTCAGGTGAAGTACCAAAACAAATTGAGATTGGCGGAGATCATTGCCATGGGGCAGGGAATCCAGATTGATCCCCATTCTCTCTATGATGTTCATGTGAAGCGGATTCATGCCTATAAGCGGCAGCTTCTCAATGTCCTGAAAGTCATGGATCTCTATAACCGCCTGTTGGCGGATCCTGGGTCGGTTCAAGGGACGTATACCTTTATCTTCGGCGGCAAAGCGGCTCCCGGCTACCATTACGCCAAAAGCATCATCAAACTGATTCATGTTATAGCTGACAAAATCAATCAAGAGCCAAGGATCAAAGAGCAGCTGAAAGTGGTTTTCATGGAGAACTTTAATGTGTCTTCAGCAGAGAGAATCTACCCTGCGGCAGATCTCAGTGAGCAAATCTCCACAGCGGGCAAAGAAGCCTCCGGCACCGGCAATATGAAGTTTATGATGAACGGAGCCCTGACCATCGGCACTTTGGACGGAGCTAATGTGGAGATCAGGGAGGCGGTGGGCGAGGACCATATCTTTATCTTCGGACTGACGGCCGAGGAAATCCTTGCCCATAATCTGAACAGAACCTATCGCTCCTGGGATGAATATCATGCCAATCCGTGCCTGGAGAATATTCTGGAACAACTGATTTCCAAGCAGTTTATGGAAAATGATTGGGAATTCCGCACCGTCTATGATTCCCTGCTCCTCTACAACGATGAATTCTTTGTACTCAAAGATTTTGCAGCTTATATGAAGACCTTCGGGGAAGCGGCGGATCGTTATGCAGCGCAGGAGCAATGGCTCCGGTCCTCTTTGCACAATATTGCGGAGTCGGGAGTCTTCTCCACAGACCGAACCATCAGGGAATATGCCCATCAGGTTTGGCGGGTGCGCTGCCGCAGAATGGACTAAGGAAGCAGAATGGAGTGAGGAAAAAGGAGGTGGAATCATGAGAAAGAAAGAATGCATCGCCATGCTGCTGGCGGGAGGGCAGGGAAGCAGGCTGGGCTGCCTGACTCGTAATATTCCTAAACCTGCCGTATCTTTTGCCGGCAAATACCGGATTATCGATTTTAGCCTCAGCAATTGCAGCAATTCCAATATTGACACAGTGGGGGTTTTGACTCAGTATAAGCCCTTTGCCTTGAATACCTACATCAATATGGGTTCCGCTTGGGATCTAAATTGCTTAAATGGAGGAATCCATATCCTTCCCCCCTTTGTCGGTGAAGCTCAGGGAAGCTGGTACAAAGGAACTGCCAACGCCATCTATCAGAATATGGATTTTATCAATTTTTACAACCCGGAGTACATCCTGATCCTCTCCGGTGATCACATCTACCAAATGGATTATTATGAGATGCTGTCCTGCCACAAGCAAAAGCATGCGGAAGTCACTCTCTCCGCCATTGCTGTGCCTTGGGAAGAGGCTTCCCGTTTCGGAGTTATGGTGACGGATGCCGGGGGCCGGATTATCCGGTTTGAGGAAAAGCCCCCCCGTCCGGAAAGCAATTTAGCTTCCATGGGCGTCTATATCTTTAATTGGGATGTGCTTAAGGAAGCTCTGCTGGAAGACGAGAGGGACCCTCAATCGGATCATGACTTCGGCAAGAATGTTCTGCCCCGGCTTTTGCAGCAGGGGAGACGGCTTTACTCTTATCTTTTTCATGGCTATTGGCGGGATGTGGGGACGATTGAAAGCTATTACAATGCCAATATGGAAGTTCTGCAGGAAGAAAGGGTGGATAAGTTTTTCGAGTTGAAGCAGCGGGTTTTCTCCAATGAAGAGATTCTCGCTCCTCAACACCTTGGTGAGCGGGCGAAGATCCACAATAGTCTCATTGGCAATGGGTGCACGATCCTGGGAGAGGTCCGCGACTCCGTCATTGCCTCAGGAGTCTATGTGGGGGAAGGGAGCCTTATTGAACAGTCCATCTTGCTGCCCAATTCAGAAATCTATGAGGATGTCCGCCTGCACAAGACCATCCTCGGGGAGAATGCCATTGTCCGGGCTCATTGCCGGATCGGTGATAAAAGGGAAGGAAATCCGCCCCAGGAAGGCATCACCGTGATTGGCGACCATTTACACATCCCAGAGGGCACCGTCATTAGCGAAGGGGAAAATGTGAGGAAAGACACCGCTTGAAGGGAGGGGGAATAATGACTAATGCTATCGGCATGATTTTTGGCAATCTGAATTCAAGTGCGTTACAAGGGCTGGACCCCAACCGACCCATAGGAACAGTTCCTTTTGGAGGGCGCTACCGGCTTTTGGACTTTGCTCTCTCCAGTATGGTCAATTCCGGCATCCACACAGTAGGTTTAATCACACCTCAGCAGTACCGGCCTATGCTGGATCATTTGGGGGCCGGCAGGGACTGGTCTTTGGACCGCAAATCGGGAGGTTTGTTTTTCCTCCCCGGAGTTATTCATAGTCTGAACCATACCGTTCATTTTAGCTTGCAGGATATTGCTGTCAATATTGATTTTCTGGAGAAAGATTGTGCGAAGAATATCATCATCAGCAGCTCCGACCAAGTATTCAACCTGGATTTCCGGCCTGTTTTAGAGGAGCATGAACAGGCGCAAGCGGATATTACTTTGGTTTATAATCAATCGGTTCATCCCCCGGAGGGGAGCGAGCGGATTTACTTAAGGATGAATGCCCATAAAAAGGTGACGGCCATGTCGAAAAGCAAAGAAGTGGCAGGCTTGCAGAGCCCCTGGAACTACTTTATCGATATCCTGATCATCCGGCGGGAGCTTCTGCTGCAGATGCTCAGGGGTTATGGCAGCATCGGTACCATTGAATTGAGCGAAGTCATCGCCCATCATCTTGACATCATTAATGTACAGGGCTATTTTTGCGGCGGGTATGTGGGACGGATTCGTTCCGTGCAGGACTATTTCCTTAATAACATGGCTTTATTGCAGGAAGAAGTCCGCCGGGATCTCTTTATTAATACCCGGCCGATCCGGACCAAGATCAGAGATAACCCGCCGACCAAATACGGCAAGCAGGCTCAGGTCAAAAACTCCCTGATTTCCAGCGGCTGCACTCTCGAAGGAAAAGTGGAAAATACCATCCTTTCCCGGGGGGTAGTGATTGAAGAAGGCTGTGAGGTGCGGAACTGCATCATCATGTCCAAATGCGTGATCGGCAAACATTCCGTTCTTGAGAACCTGATTATGGATAAGTTCGTGGAAATCAATGAGGGAAGTGTTTTGAAAGGTCAGCCCAATAAACTGATGGTCATACCCAAAAAGGCCGTTATCTAGAGAAATGTTCCTTTGCTGCTTTGGAGGAGGTGCGCAAATGAAGGTTCTTTTTGCTATAACTGAAGCTGAGCCTTTTGTCAAGACAGGAGGCCTGGGAGAAGTAGGACGATATCTCCCTTTAGCTCTTCAGGAGCAGGGTGTGGAGATTCGGGTCATTCTTCCCCAATACAGCAGTATTCCCCGGAATTATTTGCAGAAGATGAAGACGATTAAAGAATTCACAGTTCCTCTGGCCTGGAGAAATCAATATTGCGGATTAAAGGAATTAAAGTATGAGGGCATCCATTATTATTTTTTGGATAATGAATATTACTTCCGGCGTTCAAGATGCTATGGGGACGGGGATGAAGGAGAGCAGTACGCCTATTTCAGCCGGGCGGTCCTGGAGAGCGTCCGTTACCTGCCTGAGTTTAAACCGGATATTATCCATTGTCATGACTGGCATACGGCCTTGGTGCCCCTGTTTTTAAAAGCCTTTTATGCCCAGGATACCCTTTATTACAATATAAAGACCTTATTCACCATCCATAATCTGAAATATCAGGGGATATTTCCTCGGGAGGTCCGGGAGGATGTTCTGGGGTTGAGTGGAGAGCTTTCTTCTTCAGCCCAGCTTGAATTTTATGGCGGAGTCAATTTTATGAAGGCCGGGATCATGCACAGTGATCAGGTCACCACCGTGAGTCCCACCTATGCCCGGGAAATTCAGCATCCCTATTTTGGGGAAGGCCTCCATGGAGTCATTCAGGGGCGGAAAGATTCCTTGCTGGGGATACTTAATGGTGTCCCCCGGCCTTGGCCTTCCCCAACTTTGGCCGATAAAAGAGCAAACAGGATGAAGCTCCAGGAGCAGCTGAATTTTACGAACAATGAAGAGATCCCCATCCTCAGTATGATTTCACGCTTGGTAGAACAGAAGGGGCTGGACCTGCTTCTGCATGTGCTGGATGAGATTCTGGCCTTGGATATCCGGCTGGTTGTCTTAGGCACGGGAGACGCCCATTATGAGGAGCGCCTGCAAAGGTTTGCGGAAGGGTATCCCGGCAAGTTACGAGTTATATTAGGCTATCAGGAAGAACTGGCCCACAGGATCTATGCCGGGGCGGATATCTTTCTCATGCCTTCCCGGTTTGAGCCTTGCGGTATAGCCCAGATGATCGCCATGAGCTATGGCACCATTCCTATCGTTCGGGAGACGGGGGGTTTAAAAGATACTGTCAGGCCCTATTCCCCAATCTCGGGGGAAGGGAATGGATTCACCTTTACTGATTACAATGCTCATGAACTCCTCTATGCCATTCAAAAGGCGGTGGAGATGTTCCGGAATCAAAAAGATACTTGGCAAAAGCTTCAGGAAAATGCCCTGAGTTCGGATTTCAGCTGGAACCGATCCGCTGCCCGGTACCGGGATGTCTACGAGAGCTTGTATTATTCTTCGTAAATTTAGGAGAGATGTCTGTGGTATTGGCTTATCATAATTCTCACGATCCCTTCTTCCGCAGCCCCTTTGGGGCTGTTCCATGCGGCGGCCTGCTGCGCTTAAGACTGCTTATGCAGCCGGAGGATTCTTCTGGTGCGGGCAGTCCGGTTCAGGAATGCTTTTTGCGCTTATGGGTGCAGGACCGGGAGGAGCGGCTGCCCATGCTCAGGGTGGAAGAGCCGATCCTGTGGGAGATAAATAGGGAAGGAACTGTTACAGGGGAAGAGGCTATTACAGGGGAAGGGGTCCTTACGGGAGAAGGAGTCGTTTATGAGGTGGAATATCCTCTTCCCCATGAACCGGGAATCATCTGGTATTACTTTATTTTCAGGGCAGGGGGAGAAACCTGTTTCTATGGCAATAATCAGGAAGAACTGGGAGGCGTGGGTGAGCTTCGATCCTCCGAGCCTCCCGGTTATCAAATCACCGTTTACCGGCCCATGGCCTTGCCAGGCTGGTACACCCAGGGCATCATGTATCAGATCTATGTGGATCGCTTCTTTAACGGGGATGAACAGGGAAAAGTCCTCAATCCCCGCCCCCGCTCCCTGATCCATGGGGACTGGTCTGATACCCCCTTCTATATTAAAAATGAAAAGGGCGAAGTCCTACGCTGGGATTTTTTCGGCGGCAACCTTGCCGGTGTGATCAAAAAGCTTCCTTATCTTAAGGAATTAGGAGTGAGTATCCTTTATTTGAACCCCATCTTCGATTCCTCCAGCAACCATAAGTATGACACGGGGGATTATCTCACTCTTGATCCCATGTATGGGGACGAGGAGATCTTTGCCCAATTGATCAAGGAAGCCCAAAGCTTAGGAATCGCGATTATTCTGGATGGGGTGTTCAGTCATACCGGTGATGACAGTATTTATTTTAACCGTTATGGGAGATATCCTGGTCTGGGCGCCTATCAATCCCCGGATTCCCCCTATTACTCCTGGTATCAATGTCATGGGGAAGGACAGGAAAAAGAATATTCCTGCTGGTGGGGAGTGTCCACTCTCCCTGAAGTTTGGGAGATGGAGCCCTCTTATCGCGAGTTTATCATTCACTCTCCTCAAGGAGTTCTCCAATCCTGGATGAAACGGGGTATTAAAGGCTGGCGTCTGGACGTGGCTGACGAGCTTCCCGATGAATTTATCCAGGAGTTCCGCCAAATGATGAAAACAATGGACCCTGAGGGAGTCCTGATCGGTGAAGTCTGGGAGGACCCCACCCATAAATTCAGCTATGGCAAGCTCAGGCAGTATTTCTGGGGGGAAGAACTGGATGCCACCATGAATTATCCTTTGCGGAATATCTTTCTCCAGTACTTCCTTGGGCAGATCGATGCCGGTCAGGCCCATAAACGCATCATGAATCTCTATGAAAACTACCCCCGGGAAAACTTTTTCGGGCAGATGAACTTGATCGGCAGCCATGACCGGGCCCGGATTCTCACCCTCCTCGGTGAAGCGCCGCCGCCGGAGCAGCTCTCCGCCGTGGAACAGGAGCAGTATCGCTTGCCTGCCCCTGCCCGGGATCTGGCTGTCCAGCGGTTGAAACTGCTGACTTTGCTGCAGATGAGCTTTCCCGGTGTTCCCTGTCTGTACTACGGTGATGAAGCGGGCTGTGAAGGATATCCCGATCCCTATAACCGGGGGACCTACCCTTGGGGAAGGGAAGATCAGGAGATCCTCCAATGGTTTAAACGGGTGCTTCGTTATCGCCGGGAATATGAGGTGCTGCGGCAAGGCGAGTTCTCTTCCTGGTTCGAGGGAAAAGAGATCTATGTCTTGCAAAGGAAGGGTGAAAAAGAGGAGATTATTGTCCTGGTTAATCGCAGTGCTGAGGAGTCCACGGAAATGACATTGAAGCTGGAGCAGAACGTGGGGCAGGTGATCGATATCTTTGCGGGGGAAGTGCTGCACAGTCTTTCGCTTATCCTACCCCCCTTATCCGCAAAGGCCCTTTTCTATCAGAAATATGAGCGTGGTCACTATTTTAAACAGGAGATCATGACCCGTGCCTGCGGCATCCTTATGCATATCTCCTCTTTGCCGTCTCCCTGGGGCATTGGCGATCTGGGGGAAGAGGCCTATGCTTTTGTGGATTTCCTGGCTGAAGGAGGGCAAAGCCTCTGGCAGGTGCTGCCTTTGAACCCTCTAGGGCTGGGAGATTCCCCTTACCAAAGTGAGTCCGCCTTAGCCGGTAATTTTTTGCTGATCAGTCTTGATTTGCTTATTGAGGCCGGGCTGCTGACCGAAGGGGAGGCCCGCAGGGAATGGGCCGACTATGGTCAAGAGGTTAAAAAGACTGAGGGAAGCGAAGGAAGCGAAGGAAGCGAAGGAAGCGAAGGAAGCGAAGGCCTCGGGAGCGAGGGCTTTGCCTGGGTGGAACGCTATAAGGAGAAGCTGCTGCGCAAGGCTTATGAACGTTTCAAGGAGAAATTGCCCAGGTACCCTTTGGATTTAAGCAGTCCGGAGGGAGGCAGCCAGCCTGGAACTAAGGGGTACTTGGACCCTCAGGGTTATGACCGGTTTATAGAAGAGAATCAGGACTGGCTGCAAGACTACGCTCTCTATAAGTGTTTAAAGCTTAAGTTCCCCGGCAAGGCGTGGCACCAATGGGAAGAAAGCTATCGCTTGCGGAAGCCTGAGGCCCTGGAGGCTGTGACTGAAGATTATGCCGAGGAGATAAACTATATTTTCTTTGTTCAATATACTTTCGCTGATCAGTGGCAAAGGCTGAAGGACTATGCTCAGGAAAAAGGGGTAAAAATAATCGGCGATCTGCCCATTTATGTGGCCTATGACAGTTGCGACACCTGGGCTAACCGGGAGTGCTTTGCTCTGGATGAAAATAATGCTCCCGCAGGAACCGCTGGGGTGCCCCCCGACTATTTCAACCCTGAAGGGCAGAACTGGGGAAATCCCTTATACGATTGGGATGCTCTCCGGGCCGCCGATTATGCCTGGTGGAAGCTGCGTTTCCGGCAAGGGCTGGAGCGCTTTGATGCCTTAAGACTGGATCATTTCCGTGGCTTTGAGGGCTATTGGGAAGTTCCCCCTCAGGCCGGGAGCGCCAAGGAAGGCCGCTGGCTGAAAGGGCCGGGGAAAGAATTTTTCGAAAGCCTGGTCCGTGAATTGGGGCCTCTGCCCGTCATCGCTGAGGATTTAGGGTGCATTACCCCTGAAGTCAATACCCTGAGAGCTATTTTAGGATTTCCGGGGATGAGGGTGACGCAGTTTTCACCCTTGCAGCAAGAAGGGAATTATGTTGATTATTCCGGAACCCATGATAACGATACCCTGTTGGGCTGGTATCGCTCCCAAGGCTATAGCGATAAGGATTCCCTGGCGCAAGTGGAAAGGACTATCGAGGAGCTTTATCAGGGGAATGGTATCTGGGTCATTTTCCCCCTTCAGGACATTCTTAAACTGGATTCCCGGGCGAGGATGAATACTCCCGGCACAATTAAAGGGAATTGGCAGTGGCGTGTAGAAAGAGGAACCTTAACTCAGGAGGTTTGTGCGCGATTAAGGGGTTTGGCGGAAAAGTATGGGCGGTTATCCTGAAAGATGGATCTGAAAGACGGTTCTCCAGGATTTTGATTTACATCGGTCGCTCCCTTCCTGTAAATCAAAATCCTTGGGTCGGCTTTCGGGCCTTATTGGAGTAACTTTCCTGAAAAATCTGGTGACATAATTTTCCTGACGAATTTAGTTGCATGATCTTCCTGGCGAAAAAGTTTTGAGAAGAAAGATATAGAGGAGTTGGTTATCATTACTTCCTGGAAACGTTTCAAGGAGTATTTATATTATGATCAAGAGCTGGAATTGCTTTTAGATATAAGCCGGATGAATTTTAGTGCAGAATTTTTGACGGAACTGGCTGAGCCGATGAGAGATGCCTATCACCAGCTCCAGCTCCTGGAAAAGGGCGCTTTGGCTAACCCGGATGAGGGCCGGATGGTAGGCCATTATTGGCTGCGTAACCCGGACCTTGCTCCCACTGAGGAAATCGCTCAGGATATTAAAGAGACTCTCAAAGAGATCCTTGATTTTGCGGAGCAGATTCATAGTGGCAGGCTTCAGGGAGAAAAGGGAAACCCTTTTCGCAACATCCTCTTAGTGGGAGTTGGCGGCTCCATTCTCGGCCCCCGCTTTGTCGCCGATGCCCTGGCTTCTTCCCGGGATAAAATGAAGGCCTTCTTTATCGATAATGGAGACCCTGATGGAATCGACCGGGTATTAAGCCGGATTGGCGAGGAATTGCCGGCCACCCTTTGCCTTATTATCTCCAAAAGCGGTGGGACGATTGAAACCCGGAATGGCATGCTGGAGGTAAGAAGGGCTTATGAGGAAGCAGGGCTGTCTTTTCCGGATCATGCTGTGGCCATCACTCAACGGGGAAGCCAACTGGATAAGCTCAGCCAAAAAGAAGGGTGGCTGAGAGCTTTTCCCATGTGGGATTGGGTAGGGGGAAGGACATCTCTTCTTTCGGCAGTGGGACTCTTATCCCTGGCTTTGCAGGGAATTGATGTGGCAGGCCTTTTACAAGGGGCTAAAGACTGCGATGGGCGAACACGGCGCCCGGATACCTTAGCTAATCCGGGAGCGCTTTTGGCTTTAATGTGGTATTACAGCACCCAAGGCCAAGGGGGAAAGCAAATGGTAGTGCTTCCCTATAAGGACCGTCTGGAACTTTTCACTAAATATCTGCAACAGTTGATTATGGAATCTCTGGGCAAGGAGAAGAATCTTCAGGGAGAAACGGTCCATCAGGGGATAACAGTCTATGGCAATAAAGGGTCCTCTGATCAGCATTCTTATCTTCAGCAGCTCCTGGAAGGACCCGACAATTTCTTTGTGACCTTTATCGAGGTTTTGAAAGATCGGCAAGGCTCCTCCGCTTATATGGAAGAAAATAGCACCAGCGGCGAGTATTTGCAGGCCTTTCTTTTAGGAACACGGGAAGCGTTGACCCAAAAAGGGCGTGAATCTCTGACCATCACAGTCAAAGAGGTCAACGCCTACACCATTGGGGTATTGATTGCCCTATTCGAGCGGGCTGTGAGCATTTATGCCTTGTTAGTGGGTATTAACGCCTATCATCAGCCGGCTGTGGAGATGGGTAAAAAGGCAGCCGGTCAGGCTATACAATTAAAAAACAACATCGTAGAGTGTTTGAAAAAACATCCGGATAAAAGATTCTCTGTCCATGAGATCGCTCTGGCCATCGGGGAAGAGGCGCACCAGGAGATGGTGTTTAAGCTTTTGCTCCATTTAACCACTAACCCTGAGCATGGGGTGAACATGGCAGCAGGGCATCCTCTGCCGGAGAGCAGATTTTTTGTGAGCGGGCCTATACTCTAAATTACTACTGGAATGAAAAACGAGGCGCTTCGCAATGAAGTGCCTCGTTCAAGTTTGTGTTTTAAGATTCAGATCCTCCATTAAAGCACTGACGCTGTCAAAGGTTTTGCTCATATTGCGATTGTTATTGACATCATCGATAGCAGCCAAGGTTTCTGCATTAGGCTGTTCAATGCGGAGGTCGAAAGGAATGCCGCCGTAGCGAACAGAGCAATGCAGGAAAATATTGGGATAAGACCTTTGTCCCAAAATATCTATGGACGTGCAATTGAAGGAGGCGCAGGATCATGGATAAGGAGTTATCTGCTCAGGAAGCCGATCGAGAAAAGGTGCTGGACGCCTTGATGGAATATGCGGCCAAGTGCTATATGGACTATATGCTTGCCCGTGTGGATGAAGAAAAAGAGAAATTTTATCAAGAGCACACCTTTCCCGCTGAGTTAGACGTTCGTATGGAAAAATTCTTCAGGGAATTTGACCCCTAAAAGCATATGACGGGTCAACTTCATATCGAAGATTTTTAAGGGGATGCAATGTGATGACGAAAAAAAGACTCATTATAGCTGGAGTGATTATTGCAGTAATTGTTGCGATAATAGTTCTAATGAGGCTTAACAACCTGAATTCTATACCTATGCATTTGAAAGAGGAGAAAGAGATCGGTCTTGAACTTGATTTTCATTATGATTGGGCTGATATAGAACCATATTCTTATGGCAATAGAGAGCGGTTAACTTTGCCCCAGCTTACAGTAAGTTGGAACTGGAAAAAGGACAATGGAGTGATAAAAGAGGATTTAGAAGATTTACTGAAAGATGATACACTGCTTATTTTTGGGGATTTTTTTCCGGCGTGGGTTATTGGAGGGGTGACAAGGCCGGCTTATTTTGGTAGCGGTGGCTCAATATCCTTTTCCGCAGTTGAAAAGATTAAACTAATGAATGGAATAACCTGGGCAGATTCTCAAAGACTTAGTGATGTTAAGGAAATTAGGATTCCTATGAGCAAAAGCGGCTCCATCCGCATTCATCTCTTTGCTGAACATGGAAATACTGTCAATCCACCGGATAGTCTTAATATATATTATCTTCATTCGCAGAAAAAATTGTTGACCGGCTATTCCACTGTAGTTGTACAAAAAGAAGTCAAATTTTCCGGTGATCTGTCTGGGCTTGTTACAGGGAGCAACTCCTAAGGTAATAAATATTTGAAGGAGTGAGTATGATGAAAACTGAGACAGGAACAGTTCCAGCCCCGTTAAAATTAATTCCATTATTATTAATGATGTCTTTGCTCTTGACGGCTTGTTCGTCCGTGCCTTCATCTGCTCCTTCCCCCGCACCTGAGTCGTATGACTCTGAAACAGCGATTAAAAGCGAGGATGTCTATGCGCATCAGCAGGATTTTTATACGAACCAGATTTTAAACGGTAAAACGGAGATTACACCGGAGCTTATGCTGTTCTTTCACGACTATTTTTCCAAAAACGGCAATGAGCTGAGACTCTTGCCGGAATTTGCCTTCGGTAAAGCGCCGGCTTGGGACGACCTTTCCCAGTATATTATTTTCAATGCCTATGAGGACTTTGTGGACGGTTCCATCAGCGAAGAAAAATTTGACCGTCAGATAACGAGATTCTTCTGGCCGGTAATCTACACGCAAAAAGATGGAACAGGCCTTATTTATGAGAATGGGAAATATACTATCAGATATGGCTCTGATGCGCACGGTTGGGCAATTTATGAATTGACCGGACTGAAAAATAAGGGCAAGACCGAAAGAGGGCCGGATAAATGGGAGGCGACGATTCGGGGCTACTTTTTTGCTGAACTGGACAGTGACCCTGCCGAAGAAGGTTATTCGGAAAACGGCAAAGCAGTCTGGACAGCAATGAAAAAAGCAGAAAACAAAGGGCTTACCTTCTGGCAGGTGCAAGACAGCCTGGTATTGAAAAATCCGGGCTCAATACTAGAATTAGGCTGCGAATGGACCATTGAGTTTACAGTAAACGACCCGGAAGGAGACATTCATTTCACTTATATGTCCTGCAGCAGGAGCCCTAAAGACGAGCAAGTGCCGCCTCAGCAGGCGCTGCCCGACATCTATTTGTTTCAGCAGTATCCCAGCGGTTATGAGTTTATCAAAACTGTCTGCGATCTGCGTGGCGAAGCGGCAATCACTAACGAACTGAGAGAAAAGTTCAATCTCTTTGCCAGGGATTACCGCTGGTGCTATATGCCGGATATGGATGGGTATGAATCATTTTTTGATACCGGCTACAGTTATGCTAACTCTCTCGGCCATGCCAACTTTGCCGATGCGGTTTTCTATGCGCTGAGCTATCTGCGCTTTCCGGAAAAAGTCAGCGCGCCGACGGTTCAAAGTACCATAGCGGCCTTATTTGTGGCCAAAGACGGCGTACACCAGCCCATGCCGCATCAGGCTTATGGGAAAACAGCGAACTATGCGGACGGTTATTACTCACCCTGGCCGGAAGGGACGCCGGATTTCGACAGGATGTTTTTCCTGCTTACCGGTCTGAAGGTTGAAGAGCAGGAGTCCGGTGAGGTCTATATCACGGTCCAGGCGACAGAGTACTACTTTGCACATCCATCATATATACCTGGTGAAAACGAAAAGTGGCTGGCGGAAAAAGCAAAAGAGCTGGACCTTTCCGATATGGAAGCAGCAGCTAAGCTCATTGCTGAAAACAAGATGGATGGTATTAAAGGTGCAAAGGAATACGAAACAACCTTGGTTTATATGATGAAAAATACAGTTCCTGTTGATTATGCACCGCGCGTAGTTTTCAGCCGAAGCCGCAGTATCGAATGATTGTTCGTGGAAGGTCTACCCAAATCAGAATGAGGAACATTACGGCAACCAGCGAATACTATCCCTATGCAGCTCCCTCATATAAATCTTATTAGCCTTGGTGGATTCAGGATGATTATGCGGGAATGACAAACGATAAAAAGCTTCAAAAAAAATCAAGGGGGGCAGGTATTAAGTGTGTGATAACGGTATGCAAGAGCAGGTTGGCGTGCGTCAAAAAGGGGGATTATAGAGAGTTGTCTAAACTCCTCCTTTTTTTGCCAAACTAAGCTCTGTAAATTGTACATAATAATGCTATAATGATGTACATGAAAGGAGGCGTCAGCCATGCCCCAAATAAGACCGATAACTGATTTAAGGAACACAAATGATATCTCTGACCTGTGTCATGCAAAGAAGGAGCCGATATTCATAACAAAAAACGGCTATGGCGATTTAGTTATTATGAGCATCGAGACGTTTGACGCCATGCTGGAAGGTCGTGAGCTCGACGCGGCTATCGCGGAAGCCGAAGCCGAGTATACTTCCGACAATCAGCTTGTTGATGCAAGAGAAGCTCTATCGAAATTAAAGAGGAAACATTTTGGAAAATAAATACGCCGTAAAATTACTGCCTCGTGTCTACCGCGATTTGGACGGCATATATGCTTATATTGCTGAAACGCTGACAGAGCCGGTTATCGCTTTAAAATTGTTGGATTCCTTGGAAGAAGCCATTTTCAGCCTAGAGAGCATACCTCAAAGAGGAGCGCTGAGAAAAACGGGTGCTTATGCCGACAGGGGTTGAATATAGTAAAGCAGGGAGTTGATGATTATGGCTGACACGACGAATATAACCATTCGTATGGATGTTGAATTAAAAAAACAGGCTGAGCAGCTTTTCTCTGAGCTTGGAATGAACATGACGACAGCCTTCACTATTTTCCTGCGTCAGGCCGTGCGTCAGCAGAGAATTCCCTTTGATATTGCTCTTGAGAATCCGAATGCCGAGACGATTGCCGCCATGGAAGAGGCTGAGCGCGTCAGCCGTGACCCTTCGGTTAAAGGCTATACTGATATCGATCAGATGATGAAGGAGCTTTTGGCTGATGTATGAAGTGAAGTCGACTAATCGCTTTAAGCGTGATCTGAAATATATCCAGCGCAGAGGCTATGATATGCGCCTTCTTACGGCAGTCATTCAAACACTGGCTTCAGGAGAGCCTCTTACTGAAAAGCATAAGGATCATGCGTTGAGCGGCATTTGGTCAAAGTATCGGGAGTGTCACGTCACACCGGACTGGTTGCTCATTTATAAGGTTGAAGATGACATACTCGTTTTGACCCTCACCCGTACCGGAATTCATAGCGACTTGTTCGGACAAGGCAACTGCAGACAATGCTTATGAGAGGGTCCCCGTATGTTCAAAGAATTCGCAAAGAGGTAGGCGCTGCCCTGCAAGAGGTAGTGCCTATCTCTTTGCTTTTCCGTATCGGTTGAGGTTCTGCCAAGCCAGAGCCAACCCCTTTCTACCTAAATTACCAACCGGTTGGTAATTTGAACCTTAAAGCCTGGAAGTTTAAGGAGCGATATGCCTTCTACGCTAATGACAATAAATATTAGTTCTAACCTAGTATAAATACCTGGAAAACAATTTGTAAAACCTGGTATTAATACGGATGCGCATTGTATGAAAGAAAGTATATAATGAAAAATACTACGATTCTTATGCTTGTTTAATAAAACCCATTTAACTTATAATGATAATGACAAAATAATACCATTTTAGGAAAGGAGAGGGGAATATGAATTTCGATCAATTGGCTAAAGTCGTCCACGAACTGGTGCAAAGGCAGAACAATGGGGAGACTGAAGCCCTGAAATCCGAAGCTTTTCAGGGAATGACTATGAGGGAGCAGGAGGCCGTTATTGATGGATTTTCCAAGCTTCACTTATCTGGAGATTCTGTCGCGATAGGGATTGGGCCTTATAGCCAATGGGCTTAATAGACGATTCTATAAGTGTGGAGCAGCAGATTGCAGGTGGAATAGAACGGTTCTTGGCGGAATCCGGGTCTGCCGGGCATCTTTCAGGTATAGTCTTGGAATGGGTGCGCGCGGAGAATAAGCCAGGTGGGAAGCAGTATCCATGGGGAAATTTGCTTTTTACCATTGGGGATGTCTTTGGCGATAGTCAAGAGACCATCGTACATGGCGCTGTGGCTATGGAGCTCTACGCGCTGGCAGCGGACATATTTGATGATATAGAGGATCAGGATAATGATGAGCTGCCTTGGCGGACAATTCCGGCAGCCCAGGCCATAAATACAGCCAACTTAATTCTGTTCCTGTCCTTCAAAGCATTAGCAGCGATTAACGATCAGGCTCTTTATCGCCAGGCCAATGATATTTTTCAGACGATGGGGATTACGGCCTGCCATGGGCAAAACCAGGAGTTCCTTTATGAAGGGCAGGATGCCATAACCCTCGCTCAATATTTTGATACAGCCCGTAAAAAATCCGGCGCTCTAACCGCAGGGACTTGTAAACTGGCGGCGGTTTTAGCCGGATGCGATACCAGCTTAATTCTCGATTTGGAGAAATTTGGTCAAAACCTCGGTATCATCAGTCAAATCAAAAATGATCTCCGGGACTTGTTCCGAGTTGAGGCTAAAAGTGATGTGAGACTGGGCAAAAAAACTCTGCCCTTGGTTTATCTGGCCAATGTATTAAAACAAAATAGAGAGAAAACAGAAGAGCTGCATAAGCTCTGTTCACCGGCACGGCGAAAGGGAGCGGAATTCGGGACCGCGGAAACGGACCGGTTGCGCCGATTCGTTATACAGGAAGGTGCAGCGCACTACTGCTCGGTTATATGTGCATGCTTTAAGCAGGAAGCGGTGGAAATTCTGGACACCATGAATATAGCAGAGGAGCAGAAAAGGAAGTTGATCGCACTTGTGGAAAATCAAACATAAAAATTGGGCATTGCTTCTGAGCAATGCCATTTTTGTCATACTGTGTCTGGTCTGCCTGATTGGTTTGCTGCACCATCCGTATATCGGCCTTGTTTTGGAGAATACAGAAGAGGCATGGACGGTAGTGACCGTAGATCCCTATGGCGAAGGAGGGAGCGCAGGTATCAACGAGGGCGATATTATCCTGCAAATAGACGGTCTGGCTCCTGAATTGCATCCGTCAGTTCAGAAATGGCACGAAATAGCAGGGGTCTCATTACTCACTGTGCAAACTCCAGGAGAAGCGGCACGGACGGTTTATATGGCACAAACTGATTAAGGAGAATGTTAATATGAAAAAGAATAAGTTTTTTTTTATTACTGTGCTAGCTTTGAGTCTAATGCTTTTAAGTTTAACAATATTAAAAGCGCCTGATTATATAAATGAAATTAAGCCATATCTAGACATTATACACAAATTAAATTTAGAATATGGTTTAGAAGGTGACTCAAAAATAAGACTGGTTCAAGGTGAAGAACAAAATTTCTATTCTCATGTTAAGAATATGTCTTTAAAAGAATATGAGAAAAATGCACGTAAAGCCTATGAGCAAGCGCTCCGTATTCCTACAGTGATAAAATCAGACCCAAACTCTGGCATTGAATATGGCTATTATTTATCTGACAACTATTCATATGATAATGAAATTAAAGAAGGTAAAAGGATTGCTGCAAAAAAGATAAGCCATGGCCTTCTAAACTTCTCGGACTACCCTGAATAATGCTCGGGAGTTTTCCTCGGAACGTCCTCCAGGTTCTGAATCACTTATAATTTGGCACAGAATAGCAAGGGGAATGTTTGGAAGAAAGGCTTTCTGTCCGGTCAACCTTCCCTTTCGGGGTCGGAAATTATTAAATGAATTGTTTTGAAACAGATCCGGGAAACATCGTTTTTTTGTGTATATTCCGCTCATTGAGTAACGTTTGCACGGACAGATAGCCAAAGATTTACTTACGATGATATTTATATAGTGCTGGGTATTTTATAGATGCAACACCATCACTATCCTTTCGATTAAAAGAATCGGAATGTTGTATTCAACATTTTGTTTATTCCTCCATAATAGAGACGTCTGGTGATTAACCAAGACGAATCTATTATGGAGGTTTCTCTATGCAAAAGAACATGGAAGCAATCGATTGTGTTTTGGCATTTCTCCAAAAGATCTCTCTCAGTAATAGTAGCATTAGGCAGTATAAGATTTTAGAAAAGAATTGGGACGGGATACGCTCAATAAAAGTCAACCCAATCTGCGGGAATTTCTCGTCTATGCCGCCCAGAACAACCCTGTGCAGATTATTCGGCGCCGGATTTTTCAGAACGTATAAGGAGTATATTGGGATATTCGCGGCAATGTGGTTAGTTCTAGTTCCTAGTTTGCTATTTGGTGGAGAGCAGCAACGGATCGCGCTGGCCCGTTTATTTCTAAAAAAATGTGAGATCATTTTAGCAGATGAACCCACAGGCTCTCTGGACGCCAAAAACGCTCAAAAAATTAAAAGATCGGGCAGGAAGGGTTATCGAACTATAGAAGATCCCCCTAGGTTATGGCCTTGTAGTGAATGGATCGAGTGTCCCTTTACCTAATTTTACTTTCATTATGAACATAATAATCCAGAAGTGATTAAATATCGGAAGATTTATTTACGATAATATTTATATAGACGATCATTTAAAAATATATACAGGAGTGATTCTATGAGAGTTAGCATGGAGTATAATCCATTGTTGTACTCAAGAACCAATATAAATCTGAGTGCAAACCAAAAGACTGATGTTTTCTTTAGCCTTCTGGAAAAATCCGCCCCAGAACAAAAAGAGCATGTGGCTACCGACATTTGGGAAGAGTTATCCAGAAGCCATAATATAAGAAATGCATCTTTCAGGGAGATTCAAGAGATATCCGCTAAACTCTATAAGGCAGGGCAAATATCCTTGTTTGATCACGGAATGCTAACCTTCGAACCTATGTTGGCTCCGCCTGGATCCCTGAAAGCTAATCTACATATGACCTCATTTAATGCGGATGGTAGGAAAGATTGGATTGCAGAATATGAGCAGCGAGCTCAAAGCGATCTGAAAACCGGCAACCCTATGGGTTATGTTCAAAATCAGAAGGTTGTTGAAATTCTTAGGCATCTTTTTAATGATTTAGATGAATAACTGTTAAATTATTTTAAAAATGTATTTTGAAAGGTGACAATATCTTGAAAGAATATCGTCACTCAATTATTAGAAGGTGGGATGTCATATGAAAATAAATGACTTAACCTCTGCAAGAGTAATCTCTAATAATAATCGTCTGCAAAGCAATTCTCAGCAATATGAAACATTACAAATAAATAAAATCTCAAAGCAGCCTCCAAAATGGGAGCAACTTCTATCAACCGATCTGCCAAATGTAGCAGATCCAAATACTAATAGTATTAATATTAAAGAGGGTGAGATGAAAAGTATTGGAACAGTGGATGGTATCCCATTGAATATATTCTTTGACTCTTATGGGATGAATACTAATTTCTCTACCGCTATCCACCGTGATGATCCCGTTAATTCGGATAGAAATAGATTTGCGTTTTTATTACTTGACAAATATACGACAGCACAACGGGCTAAAGCGGATTCACTTAGCGGTCGTTTTCAAATGCTCTACTCGGTTGCTAAGGGTGATATTTCTGTTAAGCAATATAATGAAACAGATTTGGGGAGAGGAGTTGCATCGACAGCTGAATTTTTAACCTCACTAGGAATTGATGTTTCGAAACCATTTTCGTTTAACAACAAAAGTTTTGTGTTGGATAGTGAGGGCAGTCTTCATGCCTTATTACAGAGCAGTCAGCTAAGCCTTCAATAAAATCGAATTGTCAACCTACCCAACCTTTCGGACCCTATTCCGCTGGCGAAACAGCTCAAGCAAATAATCCGCAGCAGTTTCCGCAGTGCGTCGGGGCAGTTTGGCGGCCGCATGACTCATTAGTTTGATTTCCTCCGGATTTTCCAGAAGATGAGTCAGAATTTGCAGGAGCTCCCCCTCGGTAGCGGCAATTTTTCCTGTTCCAACCCTTCTTAAAAACTCTGAGTTTGCTTTTTCCTGACCGGGGATAGGCTTGTAAATCACCATGGGCAGCTGCTTGGTCAACGCTTCTGACACGGTCAGGCCCCCTGCTTTGGTTATCATAAGATCGGAAACTGTCATCAATTCTTCTACATTCTCCACAAATTCGAAGAGCAGCACTCTGTTTTCCGCTTTTCGGACCAGCGGTTCCAGGGTACTGTACAGTCGTTTATCCCTGCCACAAACGATCAGCAGCTGGACAGGAAGTTTGTTTTGCATGATCAACCGGCAGATGCCTGTGGCGTTATCCAGAACCCCATACGCTCCTCCCATGACCAGTATAGTGGGCTGACCCGGATCGAGCCCGAATTTTCTGGCCAGCTCTTCCCGGTCCAGTTTGATTTCAAATTTGGGACTGACCGGTATTCCAGTAACCTTAAGGCACCCCGGATTGATGCCCCGTTGAGCCAATCCATCCGCAACCTCTTGTGAGCCCACCAGGTACAAGTCTACACCTTGATGAACCCATTGGTTGTGAATGGCATAATCGGTTACCACGGCAGCCAGGGGAACGGTTAGGATCCGTTTTTCTTTCAACTGAGCCAAAACGCCGGCTATGGTCGGATAAGTGCAGACAATAAGATCCGGCTGCACAGAATGGATATAGCTGATAAACTCCTGGCGCCCCAAACCATTTAAGAAACGCTGGAACAAGGAATCCGACGGGATATCCGATGTCCTGTAATAGAATTCCCCCCAAAGCTTGGGAGTATATTTGATCATATCGATGTAGGCGGTTTTAATCACCAAATGAAAGGCTTTATTCAAGAATGCTCCGAAATCGGCATGATAGATCTCAGTGTTGGGCCTTTTAGCCCAGATTGCCTCAATAACCGCCTCAGCAGCCTTGATATGGCCTGCACCAAAGGCAGCGGAAATGACTAACACCCGTAAATTGCTCATATTGCTCAACCTCCTGCAATGAAATTAAAGTGGCAGCCATTTCTGTAAAAGATCTCCTTTGCTGAGTCTTAGCAGCTTGGAATAGTTACGATTAACCGACTTTGAGGGATTTTCGGTTAAGTAGATAGCTAATGCTCCAGAAAATAAGAATTGCTGCTCCGCCGATCACCAGCCAAATCCACATCTTGGCTGTAATCCCCAGATAGACTAAAGCAGTTCCCACATAATAGGGAATGATGGCTAAAGCAGCTGTCCAGAAGTAGGGCCACAATTTAATCGACGGAATCATTCCGGCAGCGTAATTGACAATGAAAGCCGGGAGCGGCAGCAGCCGGGCGATAAACAAACCCCAGGTTCCTTTATCGTTAACCCAGCTATCCACCAGCTTAAACCGCTCCGGAGTCAGAAGCTTTTTAAAAAAGATCTGCCCGTAATGCCTGGCTGCAAAAAAGATAACCAAGGTACTCAGATTGCATCCCAGCCAGGCCAGAAATGTCCCAAGGTATATGCCATAGATCTTCAGGAAGACTACAACCAGGCCTTCCGAAGGAATGGGGGTCAGGCAGAAAACAGCCATGAGCATAACGGCGAGCAGCATTCCCGCCGCTCCTAAATTCTGGATGACAGCCGAAAGCTCAGAGCTCCGGTCAAAATAAAGGAAAGCCACAAGTAAAGTCAGAAAAACCCCGGTAATCAGGAAAGCGGCGCCGGAACCTTTAGTTTGCAGGTTTTTTACATTTAAGAGCTTATTCTGCATCATCAGCCTCCCGCTGTTTTAATCACTTACCTTATATTAATATGGCTCGTTCCGCTTTCTTAATTCTTATTAAACTGGTTTGGATCAATATGTTAATCTTCTGCTGTTTGTAAAACGAAAAAGTGAAGTAAAAAGTTTCATTTCCACATTAATACAATATCATGGCTAAAACATTTTGTATCCCTTGTATCATTAATTAAAAGTAAAGTAAGGGTAAAAAATGTCAACCTTCTGTTTTCTCACGGGGGCTGCCGCCACCCAGATAGATTCCTCCGTGGGTAGGGAGGACTGCTTCGCTGCTTTGCCGGAAGTAAAAGGGCTGTCCGAAATAAGTACGCGCGTACCAATTTCGGACAGCCTCTTTGAATAAAAATCCAGCAAGATGCTTTAGGGTGTTATTATAAATTTATAAAGGGTTTTCAGACATTGGAGGGAAAACCATACAAGAATACGCTTTCATGTTTCTCAGCGACCGAGGTCATGTTGCTAAACCCGTTCACATGGCCCTGGGCACGTTAATCTAAATATTAAATTATTGATAACTTTTTTCTTGGGTTCGACAGTCAAATCGCATTTAAGGCACATGGAAACAATTGAGATCCATCAACCGCGCGGGTTAAGGGGGCTATAGGGGATGGGGCTTACCCCAAAGGAATCCACCTTTTGAGCCCCATTCCACGACCCATGGAAGCATCCGGCAAGGGGCCCATGTCAAGTCTCCCCCAGAGAGGATGGGTGGGTTAACCCACACTCGTTCTTTTAGACTTCGGATGAAGTCTTTCCAGCTGGCTTTGTCTTCCTTCATTCCTTCGCTGGCTCCGATGACTTCGCGATAGCCGTCTTTGTTGACGGCCATGGCGATCAGGATGACGACACTTTCATATTCTCCACCCCAGTTGCGTTTGAGATAGATTCCATCCAGGTAAACGTAAGGATACTTTCCTTGCAGAGGCTTGTTACGCCAGGTGTCAATGTGCCCATAAACTTTCTTGTTCAGTTGATGACGGTTCCGGCGGATACTTTGGTTCCCCATAGGGCTTCTGTGATGTCCTCTACCCGGCGCACGGAGACACCGGCTAAATACATTTCAATGAGCGCTTCTTCGACAGAGCTTTCCCGCCACTTATAGCGTTCAATGATGGCTGTTTCAAAGGCTACCCTTCAGCTTGGGAACCTTAAGCTTGACCTCTCCGGAAGTTGTTACCAGGTTCCGTTAATGTCCAGACCGATAGCCTTTTCGGTCTTCTGAACGCTCGTACTTCTCGGCATCGAGCAACGCGGCGGCTTCCTGATCCAGCAAGCTGTTCAGGGTTTCTTCCACACTGTGGTGTATCAACTCTTTTAATTCTTGCTTTATTACGCCTTCGTTTAAGTGTATATATGTCTTTATTTATAGACACTCATTTTTTTATTTGTGAAATTTATTGTACCTTATCCCGCAAAAAATCACTTATGATGTGCTCGGGGGAAAGTCTCCTGCCCGGTCAAATTGGTTGTTATCAGTTACGCAGTAAAGAGATAACTCAAAGTCTGGGAATTACCAAGCGCACTGTCGACCTTCATATTGGAATATCTGACAGAAAGCCATGAGAAACACCTTCCTGGGGTATTGAAGCAGTGGCAGCAAGGCTTAATCCTATTATTCGTGGATGGGCGGGATATTTCGGATGCTACTGAAAAAGTGAATTGAGCCAGAGTTTGTTTTATGTAAATGCGATGTTAGTCAGATGATGCGGGAGCAAATACAAAAGTGTGCACCGCAGTATGAGTCAGGCTTGGGTATTGCTGAAGAGTATTGCATGGCGTACCCCAGACCTTTTCATCACTGGACCTATGCGGGGTTACAGACCAACGATGAAGATAGGAAGAGCCGTATGAAGCGAGAGTTTACCTGTAATAAATACCAGATTAAACCAGGTATAAATTCCTGGAAAATAAGTTGTAAAACCCTGCTATTAATACGGATGTGCATTATGCGCAAAGAAGCTAAAATAAGAAGTAACAGAGGCATTGTCCATTGATAAAGCTTATTTCTTTCTCGCTATCCGTGGGCAGTGTTAGAAGCAATGATGGAGGTGATGTCATAGGAAATCCGAATAGCGAAAACGTCATGTATTCAAATCTGGGCTGAGTTCGACGAAGGAGAATACAAAGATCACGCTCCCTCGGAAGTTCGTTTTAAGCAGACTGCAACTCACCCACCATCGAATCAATTTCACTTAAGCCCAGAATTGTCTGGGTCGATTTTATGAGTCGAGGAACCTGAAGGATTGGAGTAATTCAAAAATATGAGGAGTGAAATTAGTGTTTAAAACTGGATTTACTAAGAGATTAATGGCTTTACCTTTGGCGTTAATAATGGTGTTAAGTTTCGCTGTTAGTGCATTTGCCTCGACGGCTACACCTCGGGTTGAAGTGAAAGCTGATCTGAACGCCATAAGTCAGTCCCAGCCCGCTGTAAAGTTAAGCCCAATAACAGAAGAGACATTTTCGGATAGATCGGTAGAGCCTTATGGTATTAAATCTTGGCTGACAAAGCAAATGACCTTTTCTCGATAAAACGGACATTCTAGAGTTAGGGATTCTCCCAGAATCGCAGGATTGCTTCTTTTTTCATCTTAAGTAAATGCTCCAAGCTGCTCTCTCAGGGGCCAGCCCCTGAAACCCCGCCCTCGCCGGGTGGCAGCAGAACAGTCTTTAAACTGTTCTGAGACATAAGGGTCTTAGCTAGTTGGCCTATCAAGGGCAAGGACTTCGTCTCGGCTGACACCGCCCCTTGACAGGCGCCTACCAAGTTGACCCTAAGCAGCCTTTTGGGTCTCACAGTGCTTCTTTAAAAAAGCTGCCGGTGTCAGATTCCCTAACGCTTGATGCCTCCGTTGTCGATTATAAAAACATTCGATGTACCAAAAGATATCCCGCCTTGCTTCCTCGATGTCTTTGTATGTTTTGTGATGGAGCCTTTCTGATTTAATGGTGCTGAAAAAAGACTCTGCGCAGGCATTATCAAAGGGGTTGCCCTTTCTGCTCATACTTCGTATCATTCCCCAGTGCTTTAATTCTTCGACATAGACGGTGCTGCAGTATTGCCGCCCTTGATCCGAATGATGAATCAACCCTTTGAGCGGTCTATGACGCTTGACAGCGTTCCTTAAGGCTTCCAAACAGAGCTCAGTCCTCATGTGTTCAGCCAAAGCCCAACCCACAATTTCTTTATGAAATAAGTCCTTGATGGCAGCCAGATACAGCTTGCTTCCTTTAGCTGTTTTAAATTCTGTGATATCCGTGACCCAGACTTTATTCGGGTGCTCAACCTTAAATTTTTGGTTTAAGAGATTCGGGGCTTTGGGCAAATCATGATTCGAGTCGGTGAGACAGACGCGATAGGGCTTCTTTCGAACACTGTATAGTCCATGTTGCTTTTGTAATCGGTAAACCCGGTTTCTACCGCATTGAAACCCTGCCTCTTTGACATCGCTCCAAAGTTTATCCAGACCAATCATTGCCTGAGCCTTGGTATGGCTTTCCTTCATCACCTTAAGAATCGTTTCGTTCTCTTTTTGACGCTTGCTGGGTTCACGCCTATCCCAATCATAATAACCGCTCCGAGATACCTCTAAGGTTTCGCACATCTTCTCAACCGGGCAGCTGGAGCTGCTGGCTTTTTTAATCATCTGATAGATTATTTCCGGTTGCTTTGGGCGAAGATGGCGGTAGCCTTTTTTAAGATATCTATCGTTAACTCCTGATCGGCAATCTTTTTATCCCTTGCTTTAAGCTCAGCTTCAAGCTCGGCTATCTTGGTCTTGATAGGATCTTGCCTCTCTTTGGTTTGCTTAAGCCAGTTGCGCACAGTTTGCTCATTGACCCCAAAATCTTGAACCACACTTGAAACTGAACGGTTTTCTTCAGTGATTAAGCGTATAATGTCATGTTTGAATTCTTGATTATACCGTTTCCCGTTTTTTGACACGTTTATCATCCTCCACAGGTCTTATTTTACCCTAACTCTCCTGTGTCCGACAAACCGGGTATGGGTCACAAATAACCCAAAGATTTTCTCAAATGTTACGTTCAAGTTCTTTATCAAATCTTTGCTCATGGGTAGAAAGAGAAATAGGATATGAATATGCAGTCGGTTTAAGAAATTATGCTACGGTTATTGCAAATGCCTTAGACGAAATTTCTTATTATGCAGATTGGACAAAAAATGCATTGTACCAACATATGTCGGGACGACTTATTGATGCTGGAGCGAGTACTTTAGTTGCAAATCGAGTAGCATATGCAGTAACATATATAATTGATTGGTTTGTATTCTAAGTGAAACAGTTTTCCAATTAAATTGCGTGATGCCGGTTACCAATATGGTATTGGGAGCATTCATCTGGAAGAACTGATTCAGGTACTTGGGCGTTTTTGGTAAAACTATTGGCTGGAATCTGAGGGACCTCATTTGTCCATAACGGTTATCCCTTGAACTTCAGCATATTTCTTTACTTTAAGTACCTTTAATGCTTTTTTGCTTTCCTTTTGCCGCAGGTTTGGCCTGCGGCCATTCCAATTAGATTTTAAATCTGGGCTGAAAATTCTCTTCGTCTTATCTGGGGTTATAACCATTATATTCATGAAAACAAAGGAGTCACAAAAATGAATAATACAGAAATAGAAACTAAAATAAAATTGATTGAAGAAAACATAACTATGATAGGACAAACGCTTGGTCTAATTGCAGAAAAGCTAGGCGTTAAGCATCGTTTCATTTATGCGTTATTTAGTGGAATATCATTTCAAGAATTAGATGATATGATGAGTTTAATTATTGCAGCAAAAAATAGTGATATTCTTATAGGAGATCTCATAAATAATTTTAATGAAAAGTTTCCAAGGCATAAGAATGGTATTGTGCAAATCATTCAATGTTGTAAAGAAGAACAAATGTTTCTTGATTTCTGCAATAAGTTTTTAAATTCTCCGGAAGTTAAAAGGATAATGAATTCTTATCCAGAGGTCTGTGATTAGGTCATTGTAAATATCTTCCCAGATTTGAATATAGAGCTTAAGTCCGTTTTTAAGAGCATGTAAAAGGATACCCGGCTGCCACCGCCAAACGGGCGGCTCCCAGCAAAGGAGTCCTTTCATTAAGGATCACATAGATAGGGATCTGGGATAAAAGCTCTCTCAAACGGCCTTTAGCGAGAAAGGCCTCCATGAAGCCATCTTCCTGAAGCTTGGGCAGGATTTTAGGGGGGATGCCCCCGCCCAGATAGATTCCTCCATAGGCCAAAGTCCTTAAAGCGAGATTGCCTGCTTCCGCCCCCAGAATTTTCACAAAGAGCTCCAATGTTTCTGTACAGAGTGTACAGATTCCGTCGAGGGCTTTTTTTGTGATCTCGGCAGGAGTAAGGCTAGAATCAGGAGCAGGGATAGAGTCAGAGGCCGGGCCAGGGAGAGAGGGGGAAAGAGCCTCCCAGTACAGAAAACGATAGAGATCTGCCAGCCCGGGACCGGAGAGGACTCTCTCATAGCTGACATGACCGTATCGTTGGGCCAGAAAGCGCCACAACCGTACTTCCTGCTCGGTGCGGGGGGCATAGTCCCCATGGGCGCCTTCTGTGGCGCAAACCCGCCCGTCAGCCAGGATCATGGCCTGACCCAAGCCTGTACCGGGGGCGATCAGTGCCCGGTTAAGTGAGGGCCTGGCGAGGGAAAGGGCAGGAGACGAGGCAAGGGAAGAGGAAGGACTCTCTGCGGAAGGGTTGAGACAAATTAAATCTTCCCCTCTTAAATCCATAAGGCCCTGCCCCATAGCCTCAAGGTCGTTGACCAAAAGCAGGGGCCTGCGCAATGGCAGGGAGGACCGCAAGTCAGGGCAATCAATCACCCGATTCAAATTGGTGAGAAAACATTTGTCTTGAGTGATGGGCCCGGCCAGGCTGAGGCAGCCTCCGGTTATGTCTTCAGGCGTTAGGGCTATTTCATCTAAAAATCCTTGTATAAGCGCTGTTAAGTCCTGCCAGTCTTTACTGGGGAAATTCCTTTCCCTGACTAAGACAAGCTCAGTGCCTTCCAGGGAATAAAGTCCTAGGAGAGTTTTGGTTCCGCCAATGTCTCCAGCCAAGTATAGTTGGCCTTTTTCAATGCCTGCATAAGGCAAATCCATCACCTCATCTTTTTTGTATCATGTATTCTTATTCTTGTGAATTTAAAATCCTTGGCAGCAGCTTTTTCCATAGCGTATAGTAGACTTAAAATTCCGAATTTAGCGTAGTGGGGGGTGAACCCTGTGAAAGAAAAACTCCATCTTCTCTCTGAGGTGCCTTTTCTTGCGGATTTGTCACAACAGGATCGAATTGAGTGTGCTCACGAATTTCACTGGGAGATCTACCCTAAAGGGGCCGTTCTCATCGAAGCAGGAAAAAAGCCTGCGGCAGTCTATATACTCGAAGAAGGAAAGCTGGACAGTGAGGATAAGGTATTGGGCATGGTTTCTTTGGTCACGGGTAAGGCGGCCACGGAAACGATTCGTGCTTTGGAGCCGGTCCGCCTCCTGACCATTAAGGCCGAAGATTTCGCTCGTATCTTGTTGCGCTGGCCCCAGATCTACAGCACTATCATCGGCAATTTAACGGATAATCTTGCTGAAACCCATCAAATGCTCTCGGCAAGCCGTTATAAGGAAGTCTTACGGTCGGCCATTCAACTTACCCGGTATAAAGATAAATTTTACGGGATCTGGGGCAGTGTGAAAACCACCCATGAGGTAGAACGCTTGTTTAAGAAGCTCCAGCAGACTGAGGGGCATTTGCTGATCAGGGGAGAGAGAGGCACGGGCCGGCAAATGGTGGCCTGGTATGCTCATCAGCAGCTTTTTGGAGAGGCGGCTCCCTTTGTCGTCCTGAATGGTCAGCGTTTTGAACAGCAATGGGGTTATCTGCTCAAAGAGGAAAAGAAAGCTGCAGAAAGCTCTTACGCTGCTTTTACGTTTGAGGATATTGCCGCAGGGGGGACCCTTTTCATCCAGGAAATAGATCAAATTACCCCTGAGCTGCAAATAAGGCTGGCTCAGGTGCTTGGCACTGCTCATCATTCCTGTCTGGTCATCGGCAGTATTCAGGAAGATAGCAAGCATAAGGATCCCCAGCTTATGCCTGAATTGGCTGCTTGTTTTGAGCATAGTTACTCCATAGCGCCCTTACGGGAGCGTAAAAGAGATATCCCGATCATCGCTCAAGGCATTGTGGAGAGTTTAGCTCAGAAGCATCAGCGCAATGTACCTGTATTAACCTCTGAAGCGACACAACTTCTCCTGTCTCATAATTATCGCCAAGGCAATGTAACAGAGCTTATTCAGGTAATGGAGCGGGCCTTCTTTCTCGCCGATCAGGATGTCATCGGGTTAGAGCAAATCTTTTTTGGTCCCACTGCGGAAAAGATCGGGAGTAAAATCAATCTTTTACAATGGGGATTCTTTAAAAGTTTATTCAAAAGTAGGAAGCTTCTCCACAGTCTGCAATGGATTTCGGCAGTTTTATTCCTTCTGCTGATTGTCGGACTGGTTTTCCTTCCTCAATTGCCTCTTACTATGAAAGTTTTTGTCTTGGTTTGGGGCCTTTGGTGGCCTTCTCTGGCTATTCTATCCCCTTTATTGGGGAGACTATGGTGCACATTTTGCCCTTTTTCCAAAATTATGGAGTTTGTACAAGATCGCTATCACCCGAAACGGCCGCTGCCCGCCCTCTTTGTCAAATATGATTATCTGATGGTGAGTGTTTTATTTGCCCTGATTTTTTGGGCGGAAATCTTTACGGGCATGCGTTCCCATATGCTTTTTACCGCTTTGCTGCTCCTGGTTATTCAAGGTCTGGCCATTATTGTCAGTGTTCTTTATCCCCGCCATGCCTGGTGCCGGCATTTTTGCCCTTTGGGAGGATTTATCGGGACGGCCTCCATCGGTTCTCTCTTGGAAGTAAGAGCAGATGCAGCGGTATGCCTGAATAAATGCACCACCTTTGATTGTTATGTGGGCAGGGATGGGGTCAAGGGCTGCCCGATGAGTCAGCATTTGCCCTATCTGGATAATAATTTGGATTGCAAATTATGCTTTAAATGCGTCAGCAATTGCCAGCATGAGAATGTCCAGGTCAACTTAAGAGTACCGGCACGGGAGGTTTGGCATCTGACCCGTGTCAATCAAGGGTATGCTGTTTTTATTGGTATGCTCATGGGAATCCTTTTTCCGATCATGGTTTTTGAACCTCTTCATGGCTCCATGCCCCCAAGTCAATGGCAGCTTTGGTTTACCCTGACCTATTTGCTGGCGGCTCTGCTGGGCGGAGCACTTGGCTGGTGGCTGGGGAAGCCTTTTAAGACGAAAGCGGCCTCTAAGCGGATTAAATTGGTGTTTGCTTTTATTCCCCTGATCATCGGCGGGCATATTGTGCATCAGATGGGCTATATTCCGGGGATTAATCATCTCTTCTTCGGAATGGGATACCATGAAGAGGGTGGGATGCAAACCCTGTTCATTGCGGCCAAAAGCTTAGGCTATGGACTTGCCATGCTTACGGGAATCTTTTTAACTGTGATTACGGTAGGATTAACCCTTCACCAATACAGCAAAGCTAAAGATCCTAATCATTGAACCTGCTCTTTCTTGCCCCGGGCCAGGGAAGCGAAGATGCCCAGGAAGCAGAGTATGGTGAAGAGAATAAAGCTCAGTTTAAAGCTGATCATGAAAACCTGGGGATATTCCGGGGAATAAAGGCTGGTATTGCCGATAAAGTGCGATGTCATCAAAGATACGGTAGCCATGCTTAAGGTCTGCCCTAAGAGCCGCATGGTTCCTAAGGTGGATGAAGCAATGGAGTAATAGCGTTTGTCCACCGAACTCATGACGGCATTGGTGTTGGGGGAGGCAAACAGTCCATAACCGATGCCGATGAACACCAAATCAGCCACAATCAAGGCAATGGGTGTGGAAGACGTAAAGAAGATGATCGGGAGGAGTCCCGCAGTAACGATGGCCATGCCCACAGAGGAGAGGATGCGGGGCTGGATCTTGTCGGATAACCGCCCGGCAAATGGGGAGAGAAGGGCCATGAGCACGGGCTGGGAGAGGAGTATAAGCCCCGCCAGGGAGCTGTCCAGCCCTAAGATAAGCTGGAGGTACAAGGATAAGAGGTAGCCTAAGGCGAAAGTAGCAAGGTAATTGATCGCTGTGGCCAGATTAGAAAAGACAAAAGGTGTATTTTTGGCAAAGATCCTAAGAGCAAAGATGGGGGAGTCGGTCTTGAGTTCAACCCGGATAAAGATCCCTAAGAGGACCAAGCCGGCAATCAGCAGGAGAGTATAAAAGGGAGCTAAAGCTAAATTGGATAAGGCAAACAGCAGGAGAGTAAGGCCGGAAATCCACAGAGCAGCCCCTTTATAGTCGTAAACTTCTCCTGCGGCGGCTTTCCACTCCCCTGTCAGCTTGGTAAGGATGAGGACCAGGATCAGAGCGTCTACGGCGAAGCCAAAAGCAAAAATTGCTCGCCAGCTGATGAGCTTGACAAACAATCCCCCTAAGACGGGGCCAAGAGAAAGCCCGATATAGACGGCGGCAGAAGCAATGCCCAGGGCTTTACCCCGTTGTTGGGGAGGAACCACTGTCGTCAGAATCGCCATGGATGTTCCGGCGATCATGGCATTGGCCACGCCTTGGCAAAGCCGGAAGAAAATTAAAACATTAAAAGAGGGAGTCAGGCTGCAGCCTAAAGAGCTTAAGCAAAATAGACCGATGCCGATCAGAAAGAGCTTCCGTCTGCCGATAATATCTGCTAAACGTCCGCAAGGGATGGACAAGGCGGCACTGGTTAACAGATAAATGGTTACCACCCAATTGAGGTGCAATTGGGTTACGGTAAAGTCAAGTGAAAGGGCAGGAATAGCAATATTCACGGAATTGGACATAAAGGCCCCGATAAAGGATGTTAAGAGACAGATGATCATGGTCGAGCGGACGAATTGGTGGTCGTAAGTCATACTGATACTCCTTCATAGCCGGATTGGAAAGTAGTATTTTGGGTTTTTTCTTTGCTTGGGAATCGATAATCGATTAAACTATGGATATAGTCAAAAATAAGTAAGGATGGTCATCATGTCGGGATATAGTAAAGAGTATGAGATCTTTTATTTCCAGGTGGATCAGTTTGGAGAGGCTTCGGTAATAACTATATTGGACTTTCTTGAAGATTGTGCCATAGCTCATTCCGAGGCTGTAGGATTAGGGATCGAATCCCTCATGGAGCTAAGAACCTGCTGGGTGCTTAATCGTTGGCGATTGGAGATGGAGCGCTATCCCCGTTTAGGGGAAAAGGTAACCATAGAGACTCTTAATACAGGGTTTGAACGGTTTTATGGCGAAAGGATGTTTACAATCAGAGATTCGCAAGGGAATATCATAGGCAAAGCCGGTTCCCTGTGGATTTACTTAAATATTGATAAAAGGCGCCCCACCCGGATCCCACTCCAGTTTGCGGCTCAATATGGAGTGCCGGAGAGATATGAAGGGAAGGAGCCTTTTGAGGATTTGCCGGAAATCACGGATATCCACTCGGAGATAAGGTTTCATGTCCGAAGAAGCGATATTGATACCAATGGCCATGTCAACAATACACGGTATGTCGAGTGGATGTTGGAAGGGATATCTGAAGAGTCTCTAAAAGATTACAGGCTGCAACGGCTGGAAGTGATCTATAAGAAAGAAACCCCATATGGTACGGACATACTGTCCCAAGGCCAAGGAGCCAAGGGTGCCGGACTCCAATATCTGCATCGCGTTCTTGATCAGTCAGGAGAGAGGGAGCTGGCCTGCGGCAGAACGGTCTGGACTAAGCGATAATCCGAAAGTTTTATAATTCAAAAAATTGATTCAGCTACTACTCAGAATAGTCCTTTGCTTCAAGGGTTTCAATAGCTATTTTATGAACTTTTTTATTTTTTGAACATCGAGGAGAATGACATGAGACTTAGACGAAAAGCCTGGGCAAGACCTGAGCTGGAGAGTGATCCTAAGGTTATCTATAATCCTATGCAGTATAAGGAAAATTGGCAGGAGGCCTTTGGCAATAATCACCCTATTCATCTTGAACTGGGATGCGGACGGGGGCAGTTTATCAATCAATGTGCAGAGCTGAACCCTCATATCAATTATATAGCTATCGATCTTTATGATGAGGTGCTGGTCAAAGCTCTGCGAAAAATTAATGAGAAGGCTCTCCATAATGTAAGAGTTATTCCTATGAATATTGCCAAGCTGGAGAGTATCTTCAAGCATGACCAGATAGAAAAGATCTATATTAATTTTTGCAATCCATGGCCCAGCCGAAGGCATCATCACAAAAGACTAACACATCCTCAATTTCTGTCGGTCTATAAAAAGCTTATGAAAGACCATTCAGAAATATGGTTTAAAACAGATGATGATGAATTGTTTAAAGATAGCTTAAGGTACTTTGCCGAGGAAGGCTTTATTGAAAAGTACAGAACCTTTGATTTGCATCAAAGTGAATTCACCGAAAATATTAAGACTGAATATGAAGAAAAGTTCAGCAACCAGGGAGTTAAGATTAAATTTGGGATATTTGAGGTCAATAAGGGTTAGCAGAATTGATAAATCAGGTCGAGCTTCCAAGTTCCCATTGACTTGGAAGAAAATTATGGTTATAATCAATAACTGTCGGTACGGTAACGCCGTACAGAATTTGCGCTCGTAGCTCAGCTGGATAGAGCGTCTGACTACGAATCAGAAGGCCAGGGGTTCGAATCCCTTCGAGCGCACCATATTTATTCTGCGGGTGTAGCTCAATGGTAGAGCACTAGCCTTCCAAGCTAGCTACGTGGGTTCGATTCCCATCACCCGCTCCAAACCTAATCATAGCAACGGTTTGAACGATTTCTATTTTTTGTTCAAACCGTTTTTTCAAAGCAAAGCAGGAGCCATGCTGCACCTTGATTTATGTAAAAGCGCTGGCTACTCCCAAAATAAAAGTAGAAAAAATAGACGCTTGGGCTGCGCAGCCAGTCTGAATTATAGAAAGGATCAATGGCATCTTCTCCATGGCTGCGCCGGATGTTGAAAATATTATTACGGTAATTAAAATTTTAATCGAATTTACTGTTGACGAAATTCGTCAGAAATGCTATTATAAATTTCGCCGCCAATAACCGGCGGACGACAAAATAGTCCCTGGTCTTTGAAAACTAAACAACAAGGAACAGCCAATGACTCGTCAAATGAGTAAAGAAATTTGAGCAATCAAATGTTCTTCATAAATTTTATGGAGAGTTTGATCCTGGCTCAGGACGAACGCTGGCGGCGTGCCTAACACATGCAAGTCGAACGGACTAATTCTTAACACTGAGTTCTTAGTAAGGAGCCAGCGAGAGCGCGAAAGAAGAGAGCGCTCCACGCTTTATTCAAAGTGCCACCCCTACATACTGAGGAGAGTTTCGAACTGAGGATTGAGTGTTAAGAATTAGTTAGTGGCGGACGGGTGAGTAACGCGTGGATAACCTACCTAGTAGACCGGGACAACCCTTGGAAACGAGGGCTAATACCGGATAAGCTTAATTAGTGGCATCACTGATTAAGGAAAGATGGCCTCTGAAGATGCTATCGTTAGTAGATGGATCCGCGTCTGATTAGCTAGTTGGTGGGGTAAAGGCCTACCAAGGCGACGATCAGTAGCCGGCCTGAGAGGGTGAACGGCCACACTGGGACTGAGACACGGCCCAGACTCCTACGGGAGGCAGCAGTGGGGAATCTTCCGCAATGGACGAAAGTCTGACGGAGCAACGCCGCGTGTACGACGAAGGCCTTCGGGTTGTAAAGTACTGTCTTCAGGGACGAACGGTAAGTATGTAAAGAATGTACTTACATGACGGTACCTGAGGAGGAAGCCCCGGCTAACTACGTGCCAGCAGCCGCGGTAATACGTAGGGGGCAAGCGTTGTCCGGAATCATTGGGCGTAAAGGGCGCGTAGGCGGATACTTAAGTCTGGTGTGAAAACCTAGGGCTCAACCCTGGGACTGCATCGGAAACTGGGTATCTTGAGGACAGGAGAGGAAAGTGGAATTCCACGTGTAGCGGTGAAATGCGTAGATATGTGGAGGAACACCAGTGGCGAAGGCGACTTTCTGGACTGTAACTGACGCTGAGGCGCGAAAGCGTGGGGAGCAAACAGGATTAGATACCCTGGTAGTCCACGCCGTAAACGATGAGTGCTAGGTGTAGAGGGTATCGACCCCTTCTGTGCCGCAGTTAACACACTAAGCACTCCGCCTGGGGAGTACGGCCGCAAGGTTGAAACTCAAAGGAATTGACGGGGGCCCGCACAAGCGGTGGAGCATGTGGTTTAATTCGACGCAACGCGAAGAACCTTACCAAGGCTTGACATCCATAGAATCCTGTGGAAACATGGGAGTGCCCTTCGGGGAGCTATGAGACAGGTGGTGCATGGTTGTCGTCAGCTCGTGTCGTGAGATGTTGGGTTAAGTCCCGCAACGAGCGCAACCCCTATGTTTAGTTGCTAACGCGTAATGGTGAGCACTCTAGACAGACTGCCGGTGACAAACCGGAGGAAGGTGGGGATGACGTCAAATCATCATGCCCCTTATGTCTTGGGCTACACACGTGCTACAATGGCCAGTACAGACGGAAGCGAAGCCGTGAGGTGAAGCCAATCCGAGAAAGCTGGTCTCAGTTCGGATTGTTCTCTGCAACTCGAGAACATGAAGTCGGAATCGCTAGTAATCGCAGGTCAGCATACTGCGGTGAATACGTTCCCGGGCCTTGTACACACCGCCCGTCACACCACGAAAGTCTGCAACACCCGAAGCCGGTGAGGTAACCCGAAAGGGAGCTAGCCGTCGAAGGTGGGGCCGATGATTGGGGTGAAGTCGTAACAAGGTAGCCGTATCGGAAGGTGCGGCTGGATCACCTCCTTTCTAAGGAGCCATGTTCACTCTGGAAGTGAGCATATCCTAAGGTCGATGCTTTGAAGTAAGTCAGGTCAGAGATGACATGAAATGGTTCAAAGCTGGAGAAGTCTGAGAGGACTTCGAAATGCCGAAGAGGCAAAGCAGGGAAACCTGTTAAATGCGAGAAATGAAGCTGTTTGAAGTTAAAAGCTACTTGTTGTTTAGTTTTGAGGGACCATAAAATTATATGGGGGTATAGCTCAGCTGGGAGAGCACCTGCCTTGCAAGCAGGGGGTCAGCGGTTCGATCCCGCTTACCTCCACCATCATATACTTGGTTTCTCTAATGTTCTTTGAAAACTGCACAGAGAAGAAAAAACTGTAATTTAGGATAACATCAACAAACCTAGAAGTGGCGGAGACGTTTGGTCAAGCTACTAAGGGCGTACGGTGGATGCCTAGGCGCTAAGAGTCGAAGAAGGACGCGGCGAGCGGCGAAACGCCACGGGGAGCAGTAAGCATGCTTTGATCCGTGGATATCCGAATGGGGCAACCCATCCAGAGTCATATCTGGATATCGTGAACTGAATTCATAGGTTAACGAAGACAACCCGGGGAACTGAAACATCTAAGTACCCGGAGGAAGAGAAAGAATCATCGATTCCCTGAGTAGCGGCGAGCGAAACGGGACCAGCCCAAACCAATCCCTTCGGGGGTTGGGGTTGTAGGACCTTCTATTAGGTCTGAATCTCTAGTCGAAGAGGTCTGGAAAGGCCGGGCAAAGCAGGTAACACCCCTGTAGGCGAAAGAGAGACAGACTGTGAAGGGATCCTGAGTACCGCGGGACACGTGAAACCCCGTGGGAAGCAGGGAGGACCACCTCCCAAGGCTAAATACTCCTTAGCGACCGATAGCGAACCAGTACCGTGAGGGAAAGGTGAAAAGCACCCCGGGAGGGGAGTGAAAGAGAACCTGAAACCGTACGCTTACAAGCAGTCAAAGCACCCAAGAGGTGTGATGGCGTGCCTTTTGTAGAATGAACCGGCGAGTTACGGTATGTAGCAAGGTTAAGACGAGAAGTCGGAGCCGGAGCGAAAGCGAGTCTGAACAGGGCGAATAAGTTACATGCTGTAGACCCGAAACCGTGTGATCTACCCATGGACAGGGTGAAGGTGGGGTAAAACCCACTGGAGGCCCGAACTCACTGTCGTTGAAAAGGCAGGGGATGAGCTGTGGGTAGGGGAGAAATTCCAATCGAACACGGAGATAGCTGGTTCTCCCCGAAATAGCTTTAGGGCTAGCCTCAATGGATGATTCTTGGCGGTAAAGCACTGAATAGGCTAGGGGCCTTACCGGGTTACCGAACCTTATCAAACTCAGAATGCCAAGAATTTTAGATTGGGAGTCAGACTGTGGGGGATAAGCTTCATAGTCAAAAGGGAAACAGCCCAGACCATCAGCTAAGGTCCCCAAGTATACGCTAAGTGGAAAAGGATGTGGAATTGCATAGACAACCAGGATGTTGGCTTAGAAGCAGCCACCATTTAAAGAGTGCGTAATAGCTCACTGGTCGAGTGGTTCTGCGCCGAAAATGTAACGGGGCTCAAGCGTATCACCGAAGCTATGGCTTGCACACGATGTGTGCAGGGGTAGGGGAGCGTTCTATTTACTGAGAAGTTCAACTGTGAGGTTGGGTGGAGTGAATAGAAGTGAGAATGCCGGTATGAGTATGCGAAAAGGTGAGTGAGAATCTCACCCGCCGAAAACCTAAGGATTCCTGGGGAAGGCTCGTCCGCCCAGGGTAAGTCGGGACCTAAGCCGAGGCGAAAAGCGTAGGCGATGGACAACTGGTTGAAATTCCAGTACCACTCAGGAGCGTTTGAGCGATGGGGTGACACAGAAGGATAGGTTAAGCGTGCCGTTGGTCGAGCACGCCCAAGCCCATAGGAAGTGAGATAGGCAAATCCGTCTCGCGAGTTTCTGAAGGGTGATGGGGAGCGAAATAAGTAGCGAAGTAACTGACTCCAAGCTGTCAAGAAAAGCCTCTAGTGAGCAAGTGAGTGCCCGTACCGCAAACCGACACAGGTAGGTAAGGAGAGAATCCTAAGGCGCGCGAGAAAACCCTCGTTAAGGAACTCGGCAAAATGACCCCGTAACTTCGGGAGAAGGGGTGCTCTATGCAAGTAGAGCCGCAGAGAAGAGGTCCAGGCGACTGTTTATCAAAAACACAGGTTCCTGCCAATCTGAAAAGAGAAGTATAGGAGCTGACGCCTGCCCGGTGCTGGAAGGTTAAGAGGAGAGGTTAGCCGTAAGGCGAAGCTTTGAATTGAAGCCCCAGTAAACGGCGGCCGTAACTATAACGGTCCTAAGGTAGCGAAATTCCTTGTCAGGTAAGTTCTGACCCGCACGAAAGGCGTAACGATCTGGACACTGTCTCAACGAGGGACTCGGCGAAATTGTAATACCCGTGAAGATGCGGGTTACCTGCGACAGGACAGAAAGACCCCATGGAGCTTTACTGTAGCTTGACATTGGACTTTGGTATAAAATGTACAGGATAGGTGGGAGACTGAGAAGCTAGGGCGCCAGCCTTGGTGGAGTCAACCGTGGGATACCACTCTTTTTGTACTGAAGTTCTAACTTAGGCCCCTGAATCGGGGTTGAGGACCGTGTCAGGTGGGCAGTTTGACTGGGGCGGTCGCCTCCTAAAGAGTAACGGAGGCGCCCAAAGGTTCCCTCAGCGCGGATGGAAATCGCGCGAAGAGTGTAAAGGCACAAGGGAGCTTGACTGCGAGACCAACAAGTCGAGCAGGGACGAAAGTCGGGCTTAGTGATCCGGTGGTACCGAGTGGAAGGGCCATCGCTCAACGGATAAAAGCTACCCTGGGGATAACAGGCTTATCTCCCCCAAGAGTCCATATCGACGGGGAGGTTTGGCACCTCGATGTCGGCTCATCGCATCCTGGGGCTGTAGTAGGTCCCAAGGGTTGGGCTGTTCGCCCATTAAAGCGGTACGTGAGCTGGGTTCAGAACGTCGTGAGACAGTTCGGTCCCTATCCGTCGCAGGCGCAGGAAATTTGAGAGGAACTGACCCTAGTACGAGAGGACCGGGTTGGACGGATCACTGGTGTACCAGTTGTCTCGCCAGAGGCAGTGCTGGGTAGCTATATCCGGAGCAGATAAGCGCTGAAAGCATCTAAGCGCGAAACCGGCCTCAAGATGAGATTTCCCACAGAGTAATCTGGTAAGACCCCTGAAAGATGATCAGGTAGATAGGCCCGGAGTGGAAGTGCCGTGAGGTATGGAGCTGACGGGTACTAATCGGTCGAGGGCTTGACCTAACAAACCGCAACGAAAAGGACCTCACTGAAGGGCTCAAATCTGCAGTGAGGACGATGAAAGACTAAATTACAGTGGAAGAGGACCTGTGCAGTTTTGAGGGAACAGAGTTCCGAGAGGAACACTGAAACTTCAAAGGATCTGGTGACTATACCGGAGGGGTTCCACCCGTTCCCATCCCGAACACGGAAGTTAAGACCTCCAGGGCTGATGATACTTGGACCGCAGGGTCCTGGGAAAGTAAGTCGTTGCCAGGTAAGTAAGCAAAAGAGACCGTCTATAGAAGATGGTCTCTTTTGCATTGGTTCAAATTGTGCACTGGTGCGGAGGCAAGCTTTTGAGTTTTCGCGGGTAGGGGTTTTAGTTTTTTTCCTTGGGGAAAAAACAAGGTAGGTGCAAGAAAGTTTGGGGTCGGTCCCACCCGTACGCCGGCGCCACGTAGTAGGTATATGTGGCCGTGTGGCTTGGCCGAAATGATGTACTACATCATTTCGTATCCCGAACAGGTCAGTTAAGACCTCCAGGGCTGATACGTAAAGACATAGTATGTCTTTACGCGGCACGATAGTCTCCAGTGGAGACTATCGCCGAAGCCGATGCTTTAAACGAATGCTAACCGGCTGAGGATTCGCGCTGTGGGAAAAGAAATACTGAACGCGCCGCCTACCTGGGAAATATTAATTCATCAATTTGCGAATTTCTTCTTCCGAAAGTCCTGTAGCCTTCGCGACCTTATCCATCTCTATCCCTAACCCCAGCAGATTTCTGGCTACTTCCAGTTTTGTTTCTTCTCTGCCTTTTTCCAGTCCTTCTTCTCTGCCTTTTTTCAATCCTTTTTCCATACCTTCCATAATCAGCTTTTCTGCGATAGTCATCATAACTTCACCTCTTTCCAGTGAAACTTCCTTGGCGATCTCGTAAATTCTTTTTAGTTCCAAGTCCTGTCGGGTACTTAAGATATATCTGATCAGGGTCTCAAAGAATTGCATCCCCTTTTCCTGATCTTCCACCCGCTCAAAGCTAATCAATAATTCATGCAGTATGTTATGGAATGCTTCCGTATCCTTGATAAAGATGTCCCGCATGGTCCTCAATATAATCAGGAGCAGCATATTGCCGACCATTTCTTGATCAGTGTATGTGGAAAGGTCGTAGAGGATGTATTCGTACTCCGGAATATATTGAGTTACAGCGTTGGGCAGCTGTTCATAATTGTCGATTATCCCGGATAGTTTCAGGGAACTATTCCACTTTTCCTGACCGTGGTACACCACCATCGGAATGATGAGTGGTAGTTTATCTGTTTTGGATTCCTTTAGTTTGCTTTCCCATATCCTGACCATATATTTCAGCAACTGCAGGGCTATTCCTTGGGACGGATAGCTTTTATGCTCAAACAGAAAATAGAGGTATCCCTCATTCTTATGGATCTTCACTTGAAACAGTAGGTCGGAGAAGCTTTCCTGCAGCTCCTGATCGATATAGCTGTCTTTTTGCGGCAGGATAGTTTCCAGGTCAACTAGTGCCAGGATCTCCTGTGGAAGATAATTCTTCAGAAAGCTCCTGGCCATGCCGATATCACCAAAGGTTTCTTTAAAAAATTTATCGTGAGGATTGTGAATAAGGCTCATGTTCTTCCTCTTCTTACTTGATATTAATATATCATAATTTAGGGGTATAGAGTAATTAATACATAGTCTTTAGTGTATTTACCTTTTATTACCTTGAAAAGATTATATCAAACATATGTTCTAAATATAATGCCTTGAGAATAGTTATGGAACTGCTCCTACGTCTATTTCAAAGTGATTAAATCGTCTACAACTATTCAGAGTACAAATGTTATACTGTATTTAAGGTTCATTTATATAAGTAATAGGGACACTTAAAGAATAGTTTAGTGAGGGATTGAGTCAGATATGGAGATCAAAACGGTAGCTATTATCGGTTTAGGTGCTATGGGAATATTGTATGGAAGTCATCTGGCCAAGAGAATACCCCAGCCTGACTTAAGAATTATTGCCGATCAGCAGAGAATAGATAGATATCTAAAGGATGCAATTTTCTGTAATGGCCAGCGGTGTGAGTTCCATTATGTGACGCCGGAGGAAAAGACCTCACCGGCTGATCTTATTCTATTTACGGTAAAATACAGTGGCTTGGAAGATGCTATCCGGGCCGTCAAGAATCAAGTAGGGGAAAATACGCTTATTTTGTCGGCTTTGAATGGGATTACCAGTGAAGCTATGATTGGTGAAGTATATGGCCACGACAAAGTCTTATATTCTGTTGCCCAGGGAATGGATGCGGTTAAAGAGGGGAATAGATTGACTTATGCCCATATGGGTTTCCTTTGCTTTGGCGACCGGGAGCCTGGAAGCAGCTCAGCTAAGGTTAAAAGGGTGGCAGACTTTTTTACAAAGATGGAATTCCCTTATCTTGTCGATACTGACATGCCAAAGCGTCTGTGGGGTAAATTGATGCTGAATGTGGGTGTCAACCAGGCCGTGGCTGTCTATGGCAGTAATTACGGTGTTATCCAAAAAGAAGGAACGGCCAGAGATACGATGATTGCGGCGATGAGAGAGGTGATTGCCTTAGCCGAGAAAGAGGGCATTGATTTAACCGAAGCTGATCTGGATTATTGGCTGGGGGTCCTCAGCCAATTAAGCCCGGAAGGAAAACCTTCGATGCGTCAGGATGTTGAAGCCGGACGTTATAGCGAAGTGGAGCTTTTTGCCGGTATAGTCATAGATCTGGGGAAAAAGTATGGGATAGCTACACCGGTAAACCAGAGCCTTTACGATCAAATAAAGGCCACGGAGGCCGGCTATTAGGGAATTTTTTATAGGCATGAGCGGCGAACAACCCCTTAAATTTTATCGCCGTTTTGCCTGTTTTTTTATTTTCTAGTGTAATAAACAGCGATATTTTCTTACTAAGTAGGTAGAAGCAAGGGAAAGGCGGTGTCTGGGTGATGCTACGATGAGAAACCTAACAGAAATGTATATGGAGCTTAGTGCGCCGATCTTCAGCTATCTCTTGCGTCTTTCCGGTGATTATGATCTGGCAGAGGAGTTAACTCAAGAAACCTTCTTGCGTGCGTTACAGGCACTGCCGAAATTTCGCGAAGAAGCTTCAGTAAAAACATGGTTGTATGCTATTGCACGTAATACCTACCTTAGCAAGATTAATAAAAGTCATCCTAAGGGCATCGTCTTTACTTCCTTCGATGAGGAATTTTTGGATGGAGGAGAGAGGTCTGCTGATCCAGCGGAGCAGCTTCTGCAAAAAGAGCAAAGCCAGACTATGCAAAGAGCCATCTACTGCTTGCCGGAAACCTATCGGACAGTGATCATTCTCAGAGAGTTTGAAGAATTGAGCTATGGTGAGATCGCAAAGATATTGGGGAAGACGGAAAACTGGGTTCGGGTAACCTTCTTTAGAGCGAAACAGAAGCTCAAAGAGACAATACTGGCGTTGGAAAGGGGGAAGGAAAGTGAAGATTGATTATTGCAAGCTCACCGAGGATCTTATGCCCCTATATGATGACGAACTCCTATCGAAAGAAACGAAGGATTTTGTCGAATGGCACCTGGAGCAGTGTCCTGAATGCAGGAAAAAATACCGGGATAGCGATGGTCAAGTACCGGATATTCGGAAAGAAATAATCTACCCTGAACTATTGAACATTGAAGAAGAAGATAAATTTCGCTCGGCGAAAACATTTCTTCTTAAAGTTAGAAAACGCATATTTACCGCAGGAATCGTTGTTCTGATCATAATGCTCATTGCCAGTGCAGGCAGCTTTTTCTATGGTAAGAGTTTTAACAATGAAGTGCCGGTTAAAGTGAACTCAGTCGAGGACTTTGCCAATAGCCTTGTGCCGGGGTGGCAGAGGGCTCAACAGTCAGGGCAAATTGTGGATATCAATATAACCAAGCCTATCCCTGACACAGAGGCCGTAGTGACTTTTGAAAAGGTGTGGTATACTCCGTCTTATACCTATGTGCTCTATACGGTCACGGAACCGAACAAAAACTACTTGATGGCCTCTCAGAGGGTGATTGATATACCCCCGGAAGACTATATGAGAGACAATTCTACTATGGAACCTTTAGGCAAAAGGTGGGGAGGCATCTCTCCGCAAGGGTATCATCAGATCATGGTGTTTATGGGATATCATACTCCAGTTCCGGCACAGGAGCTTACTTTAACAGTTTCCAACTGGATAATCCCTGAAGGTTCCATGAAACCCGAACCCGTTGACACCATTAAGGGTGAAATTTCAGTTAACCTTCCTCTCCAGGATGAATTCCTGAAGGAGTCCTCGGAAAGGGTAAACCTTGATAAAAGCTATGAGTGGGAGGGGAGAAGCCTTCGCTTAACAGGCCTGGAGGTAAAGTCCTCGCAAACACTGCTCTATGGTGAAGCAAAGCTGCAGGAGGGGGAAACCTTAAGTCATCTTGAAGGCTTTATAAGATCCGGCGGGCAATCGGCAGGACTTAGCTATGAATCCATTGTTCCCGGTGATGCCCCGAATTCCTTCAAGTTTACCCTCTCTGCCCAACCCTTGAACCAGTGGCCAGGTAAAGTATCCTTGGATATCAGGGCTATCCAGTTCAAAACCTCCGAGGTGTTGAATTTCCCTGTGGATTGGTCCTTTTATGTAAGCAAAGAAGGCCAAATCGATGTTACTGAGGAGCAGGTCCCGGCAGTAGCCTTCTATGACGGTATGGTCAGATTATCGAGTATCGATCCAACCAGTTGGCTGGAACTGGAGATTGTGGAGCCTTCCCAAAACCCCCTGAACAAGCAGCCCTATATTATAATGTCCCCGGACCCGCCCTTTGTCGAACGCTTTAACAACTATACCACAGGACTGAAAATCACCAATGAGCATGGAGAAGTGCTTGAGGTTGGAAGTAGGGGAAGTTTTCGTGATGGAGGCAGAATGGGTGTAGGTTTCGAAATGGACAGTGAAGATGAATTGTGGAAGACCAGCAAGAAAATCACCATAACCATCAATAAACCTGAGGCACACTTAGTTGTCAATCAGGAAATAGAATTAAATTGAAGCGAATAGTGAAGTGAATAAGAGGTACACCACACCACAATAGTATAGCCCGGAAATAACAAAAGACGGCACAGGAAGCCGTCTTTTGTTATTTCCGGGGATATTCTTAAGGTTTGTCATCTTTAAGACATTTAAGCTATATTTTCACATTTGAATGTATAATAAGAGATAATGAATACATTAACAAGTGGTTATACCTTAAGTTAAAAGCACCCTTAATCACATGCAATATAGACTTCAACAGTTTATTTTGTGTAGGAAAGGTAGAGATAGTATTGTCTGAGTTTTCGATCTTAAGCTCACACTTAATATCATCCGGGAAGTCAGATGAACTTGCATCTCCGATCTGGCTGTTATTTAATCCAAAGCATCCTATTGTCCGTGAGTATATTTGGAAACTTGTTTTAGCAGAAATTCAAGAAATATTGTATATAGAGCTGCAGGCCAGGATGGATACGTCTAAGCTTTGCATTAGAAATGCTGTTAATAACATCAGAATTGTCCCAGATACTCTCCACTGGTGGAATACGGAATTGTCTGCGGAGATGGCTTTGTATAGAGAGCTTGTTCAAACCTATCAGCCCAAAATAATCATTTCTTTTGGTTCATTTCCATTCGAATTTGTAAGACGAGTTTTTAAGATGAAACCGGAAAAAGGGCCTAAGTTTTGGGGTGTTGCCAAATTGGGTGAGGAATTTAGAAAATCAATCAATGAGTTTGACGTAACCAAAACGAATATAATTCCCTTGCTCCGACGTATGACAGAGTGCGAGAAATTCATAGGTGATCATAGCTCTGAAAATTACTATCATTATGTTGGAACGACGATTGCCAAGAAAATTATCGAGAATAAGGCTAGTTTTAATCATATTTTAATGAATAAAGTCATTGAATAACCAAAGGGAGGAACCGATATGTTGAGTCCAAGACTTCATAGCAGAATCTGGGAGTCGGGAAAAATAACATCTCCAATCTGGTTAGTATTTAATCCGAAGCACCCTCTGGTGAGTAATTATATTTGGTTACCTGTACTAACTGAGATGCAGGACAAAATTTTTAAGGAACTGAACACAAGAATTAATAGCACTCATATTTATAAGAGAAACGTTGTATCAGATAACGTGGATACACCTATCACGGAAAATTGGTGGGATGCGCAAATAAATGTCGAAATAGAAAGATTCAGAGTTCTGGCCCTGGAGTATAAACCGCAAATAATTATTTCTTTTGGGGCTTTTCCCTACGAATTTTTACGGCGTGCTTATAGAATTGGACCTAAAAAGGGTCCCAAATCCTGGACCAATTCTAAATTAGAGGGAGAATTCAAAAAATCTATCCAGAGCTTCGATGCTAACAAGACGAATTTGATTCCCTTACTTCGACGTATGCCTTTATCCAGGAAATACAAAGAAGAACATAATAAAGATTATTTTGAAAAGAATATCCATTATGTAAGTAAAAAAATAGCTGAGAAGATTATAGAAAATAAAAATCACCTGAATATATGGATTTGAATAATGGTAGAAAAGCAAGGGTGCCGTGAAGCTGCAAATTGTTTCGCGACACCCTCTTTTTAATTTTCCAGCATGAAAACCTGCCTGACTTATGGTCACAATAAATTATGACTATTGTATCTAAAACTCATGAGCCTATTTATGCAATATAAGAGCTAGTACTCTGCAACACTTAATTCTTCATATTTCAGCGGTTAAATTTCTGTTTGACTGCGTTGTAATCAATCGCCATACGACCGGTATGCCTCATTTCTTCGCCTTATCATACGAAAAATTTCCTTGCCGGGCAAGATAAGTTTTAAGTGTTACATAATACTGAGTTAATCGCAAATTCAATTAAAAATTGTTTGGTTTTTAATTATATATTAGAAATTATCCTTAAAAATGCAATTAGAATTTGTGATTACGACCACAGCTGACGTCTATAGACATTTATACGCGTCAATTGTTATTCTTAGCTACAAGAAATAACAATTGCTCTTTAGTAGGTTTAAATTTAACGAAGAAGGGGGAGGTAATTTAAAGTTTGCTCTTGATCTCACTATATCATAGCAGGAGGGAAAAGAATGATGAGAAGACTTTATCAATCTCTTATGGCAGCTTCCAGGGCGCATGCCCAATGGGAGATTGAAACCACAACAAATATTATTAAAAATAGAAAGATGTTAATAATACTGTTGCTGATGGCGCTGCCCCTAATCATTCCGGCCATGGTTCACGCTGCATCTCTTCCAGAAGCCATCGGGGGTAAAGCAGCTTATGGACCTTCTTATTTCTCAGCCAAAATGTTTTATGGTTCCATAGCCATCGGTGTCGTAGCCGGCCTGGTCACCGGCTGTATTGGGGCCGGCGGAGGCTTTCTTATTACTCCGGCCCTGATGAGCTTAGGAGTTAAAGGGATATTATCCGTTGGTACAGACATGTTCCACATCTTTGCTAAAGCAATTATGGGAACCACCCTCCATAAGAAGATGGGCAATGTCAATGTCGGATTAGCCGTTGCTTTTTTGGTCGGTTCCGGGCTCGGGGTCACGGGGGGCGGAATTATCAACAGAGCGTTATATAACTATAACCCCGTCATGAGTGATTTTACTATCAGCATGATCTACGCTGTTTTGCTGGGATTCTTAGGATTCTTTGCTTTAAGCGATTATTTTAAAGTGAGAAAAAGTGAACTGTCCAAAAACAAGATCGGCCTGGAAAAACTAACCCCAATGGCTGAAAGAATGCAATCCGTCAACCTTGCCCCGATGATTCAATTTGATGAAAAAATAGTCCCGGGCGGGCGAAAAATATCCGGAGTGTTTGTCGCCATAAGCGGAGCCATCACCGGACTTTTAGCAGCCATCCTTGGTGTTGGCGGCGGTTTTGTGACCTTCCCGATGTTTGTGTATGGACTGGGGATTTCGACCTATACAACCGTGGGTACAGATATCCTGCAGATTATTTTTACCGCCGGTTATGGTGCCATTGCCCAATATGCACTTTACGGTTATATATTCTATACACTGGCTATGGGGTGTTTATTAGGATCATTGTTGGGTGTTCAAATAGGCGCAATCACGACCAAGGTAGTTTCCCAATCCAAAATTAAAGCTTTCTACGCCATAGCAATATTGGCCGGTTTTATCAACAGAATTTTTGCCCTGCCGGAAAAGTTAAGTCAAATGGGTTATATCAGCTTAACTCCTTCCACAGGCGCAATACTTACCAATATCGGAGTATGGGTGTTTTTTGGTTTGGTAGCGATATTCGCTGTTTGGATCATTGGGACCTTTATAGTGAACGTGCCGAATCTCCGGGCTGAATATGATGAAGGCAGCAAAGCTGAATATAATGCTGAATATGGCGAAGACAACAAGGCTGTTGTGTCGACGAAAAGAGGTGCCGCCCAATGATTAAAAACAAAAAGTCCTTTATCATTGGCTCACTATTATTACTTAGCTTTGCCGTGTGCTTTGTGGTTATAATGTCGCCGATCTTCGGGAATGGAAGGAATGGGTTAAATTATGCAGATGATATGTTTAACTCTTTCTCCAAAGCTTCCTCCAATTTCATTAGTGAGACCGCAGAAGTTGCCCAATCGCAACAGGGAATCCACATTAGTCTTGATCTTAAGGCATCATCACCTGAGGAAGCGGAGCGATGGGGCAAATTGTATACGAATGCGGGGGCTGCTGTAACGATTCAAGACTCTTCACTAAGTATCAATGGGGATTTTGGTAAAATCCTCAACGCGGTCGTCATTGACAGCGAATCCATGTATAACAATGATGGGGAAGCAGTTGAAAAAAGATATGGATATGCAGCTCGTGAAGCCACGAACGACTGGAATAATTCTTTAAAGAAAATTGACAAAGAACTTAAAGCGAGCTCCATGTTTAAAGAATCTGCCACCTTGACCAGAGTTGTCCAAAAAGCCCTTGAACCGGGATACAATTACTACGGTGTCGAAGCCAAAAAAGTGAGTGAAAATAAAGCGATTCTTTCCTTCTTGCTTATCTTCTATCTTCTTTATACCGTATGGTATGGCTTCGGACTATTCCATTTCTGTGAGGGCTTTGGCATAAGCACTTCCAAATCACACAAATAAGCTTAATAGGCTATGCAGTATTGCATAGCCCATTTGAATTTTTAGCGCCTTTGGTCATTAAAAAGGCTAATGATGAACATATAGTTACTATTAGAAGATTATGATAATATAATAAGTATAAATATAAATAAGCCGATATAGCTTAATATTAAGCGTGAGGGGATAACTCATGATCGAAAATGTGAACTATGCCAGAACGTTGTTAACTGAAGAAGAAGTGGGTCATATTGTACAATCCGGCACAATTGTGCGCTATAAGAAAGGCCAAATCATTTTTTCCGAAAGTGATGCTGCTGATCGGGTTTATTTTGTAAAAGAAGGGTATGTGAGAATTTTTCGTATAACCCAGTACGGCAGAAGGGTTACAGTTGGATGTATAAGATCACCCGGTCAGTTAATGGGGCTCGCCGAAACTCTATACGGAGGAGACCGGACGTGTTTTGCCAGTGCCATTGACGATGTTACAATAGTGGTGATACGTCACCAGCAATTTTTAGACCTGCTTGAGAAGCATCCAGCCATCGCCATTAAGGTAACCATTACCCTGGCTATCAGAATGCGGGAGGCTGAGGGAATTATTGAGGAAATGGTTTGCTTCCAGGTTCCGGGGAGGCTGGCCCAGTTGTTAATAAAAATGGCGAAGCGCGCGGGGATGGAGACTCCCAGAGGTACGAAAATAAGCTTCCGGTTAACTCACGAAGACATTGCGTACATGATTGGTACCTCCAGACAGAATGTTACGTCCCTGCTCAATACCTTTAAGTACGAAAACAGTATAGCTATCGAAGATAAAGAACTATATATACTGGATATTGAAAAACTAAACAGTTGGGTTGTCTGAATTTAAAAAACAGGGTTTTTGATGAAGGTGTCCTCCGATTAGCCAGAGAAAAGGCTGAGCGGAAGACACCTTTTAGGATCTTAATGAGAAGTGTCATCTAGATGACATTTATCTTGTCTGTTGCTTGACATAAACTTTTTTAAAGTTGTGATAAATTTCGCTTATAGTCCAGTAAACGTGAAAGGGGGAACGGGAACAAGCAAAGGGCCAAAACGTAACTCTATGGAAAGGGTCTTATCGGGTGAACAATATGCTGAAGATTCTAGATTTTCTCAGAGATCCTCATTCCCAAAAGATTCAACAACACAAGGAAAGGTATCAAGAATTAGATGAACTATCAAATGTTGCCGTGACTATCAACGATCAGGAAGCCTATAAATCACTTCAGGCAGAAATGAGAGAAGTTTTCTTTGATTACTTAACAGCTTTAGGGATGGACGCCATTTATAAGTTTTTCCCACACCTCGTCTTAGCATGTTTAATCAGCTTAAAGTTCAAAACTATCACGATTCCTCTTTTTAATTGGCAGGTAAATACGGTTTTTGCTTATCTATGTTTGTACTTTTTATTTCATTTTCTTTTAAAACCGGTAATCGGGTTAATTAAGACAAAGATGACAAAAGTCGAACAGGCTAGTATTCAGATGGATACTAAATAATAGCAGGAGGGAATTAATTATGCATTTTCCATTAGCAGGCGTTGAGGCAAATCCTATTTTTCTTGTACTTTGGGGTGTTTTTGTCGGCTATGTATTTACTTCCGTAGGAGCGGCTGGAGGTATCCTGGCAGGCGTAGGACATATGAGTATCTTCGGACTGAAAAATGCCAATATGGTTAAACCCATGAACCAGATTTTGACCCTTGTTACCCCTATCGTAGGCACCCCTCTTTACTTCAGAGAGCGCAGAGTGGTTATTCCCACTGCAATTGCTCTGGGCTTAGGTGGAATCATCGGTGCGTTGATTGGTTCGACTCTCTCCCATTCTTTGTTAAAGGATATGGCTACATTTAAACCCTTTTTTGGTATCGTAACCTTGGGCATTTCCTTCCGAATTGCCTATGAATGTACCAATAAATTTATAAATGGCCAAAAGAAAGTGAAGCAAGCCAATGATAACTTTGCCAAAAAAGTCAAAGAGCTTAGTGAACAAGGAAAATTAAGCGAGCTTAAGGAAATCGGTGTTAAGTTCCAACAAACGGGTATTAAGAACAAGTTTACCTTTTCCGGCGAAGAATTTACGTATAATGCCATTGTTGTATTTATTGCAGGTCTATTGGTTGCCATTCTCTCTGCTTCCTTAGGAGTTGGGGGTGGATTCTTACTTGTTCCTTTTATGACCAGTATACTTGGATTTCCCATGTATATTGTGGCCGGTACATCGACTCTATCCATCTTGGTATCCTCATCAACCAGTATTTTAAACTATCTTTCGATGGGCAGCTCTTTGGATCTCACTTTCCTGGCGTTTGAATTAGCCGGTGTTGCCATAGGAACCGTTGTCGCGGCTAGAATTTCCAAGTATATCAATGCCCGTTATATGAAAATGTTCCTGGCTTTTCTCCTGTTCTATATTGGCCTGAAATATTTCTTACCGGTATTCGGTATTAACATCTAAAATCTGAGAACAAAGGGCTATCTCTTAGTTAGATAGCCCTTTGTCCCAGAAAGGATAAAGCAACATTGCGTCTTTGTACGGAAGGAGACACGCATGCGAAAACTTTACTTTATACCTGAACGATGTAACGGATGCTTGGCTTGTGAGCAGGTTTGCCGCCAAAAGCAATCCAAAACCCAAAGCCTCTTTAATTCTAAAGCTGAGACACCTTTAGCAAAGCCCCAGATCAGAGTATCCGGAGCAGATGGCCGCTATTCAGTATCTGTTTGCCAGAACTGTGTTCACGCCGCCTGTGTGGAAGCGTGCATGGCCGGTGCCCTGAGTTATTCTGATGCCGGGCATGTGAGCCATGATGCCAAGCAATGTGTGAGCTGCTATATGTGTGTCATGGTGTGCCCTTTTGCGGCCATCGCTCCTCAGCTGACCACCGGTAAAGCCGGAAAATGCCAATTATGTCTGGATGAAGAACAACCCCCTTGTATGATAGCTTGTTCGCGGAAGGCCCTCTTTTTTGGTACTGCCGCAGAGTATGAAAAAGAGATTGAAGGTGATCGGCTATGCATTATGTAATTATTGGCAACAGCGCCGCGGGAGTTTTTGCAGCAGAGGCGCTCCGGGGACTTGACTCATCAGGAAAAATAACTATGATCTCCGAAGAGAACAACCGGCCTTACTCACGCTGCCTGACTTCCTATTATATTGGTGAAGAAATCGATCAAGACCGCATTTATATTCGTGATGCCAATTTCTATGCTGCAACAGGCATTGACTTTATTCCCCAAAAGGTTGAACAAGTGAATGATACTGAGAAAAGCATCACCTTGCAATCAGGGGAAATCGTCGGCTATGATAAGCTCTTGATTGCCACCGGTGCTTCTCCCTACTCCTTACCGGTTGAGGGACTTGATTTGGAAGGGGTATGCGAGCTTCGTACTCTGGAAGATGCCCGCAGGATCATGGATTTTGCTCCCCATGTCAAGGAAGCGGTGGTCATGGGAGCCGGGCTGGTGGGACTGAAGGGAGCCCATGCCCTTCATGAACTGGGCATAAAGGTTTCCATTATCGTTAACTCCCGGATCATGTCCCGCTCGGTGGACCCTCATACCGGTCAGATCATTACCGAGTTATTGGAGCAGGATGGGTATGAAGTCATCTATAACACTAAATTAAGCAAGATTTTGGGCCAAGACAAGGTAGAAGGAGTATGTCTTAGCTCCGGAAAAGAAATTCCTTGTCAACTGGTGCTCATGGCCGCTGGAGTCAGCCCCAATGTCGATCTGGTAAAAAACACCGGTATCGAGGTTAATAAAGGGATTATCGTCGATAAGCATATGCAAACGACAGTTTCCCATATCTATGCGGCAGGGGATGTTGCCGAAGCGTATCACGCGGTTTGGGATGAAAAAAGGGTTATTTCCATCTGGCCTGTGGCGACAGCACAAGGAACTGTGGCCGGCAGCAATATGGCCGGAGTGGAGAGAATTTACGAAGGCTCAGTCGGCTCTAATTCAGCTGTATTTTGCGGCGTTGGCGTCGTTTCGGCGGGAATTCCCTATTTGCCCACCGGAGAAGGGCAAGAGCTGAGCACTTATGATAAAGCAACCAAACGTTACCGCAAGTTTATTGTCAAGGATGACATTCTGGTGGGGATGATCATGGTGGGCGATATTGACGGCGCCGGTATTCTGACCGCCATGATCAAACAAAAAACCAAAGTAAGCCTGGATACTTTAAACTATTGGCTCAATCATCCGGTCCGGTTTCAGGGATATTGCACAGCAGAAGCAAAAGGGGGAATTGTCTGTGGCATTTGTTAGAGTCCAGGGACTGCATCGAAATAGAACCGTTATGCCGGACAGTGACAAGGTTAAAACCTCAATTTGCTGCCTTTGTAACGGTGGGTGCGGGCTGAAAGTTCATATAAGCCCTGAGGGAACGATAAAAGCTATTTATGGGGATCCGGATAATCCCTATAATAAAGGCAAAATATGCCCCAAACCCATCGAGATTATTGAAAACCTGCGGGGACCGGAACGGGTTCAGTATCCAATGATGAAAGTCAATGGTGAATTTGTGCGGATCAGCTGGGAGGAAGCCATCGATACCATCGCCAAGAAGTATAAGGAGTTCTCCGACAACTTCGGCACCGGTTCTGTGATCGGCATTACCTCTAAAATTGGCGGCTCCTTCAGCAAGTTCGCCCTGAAGATCTTTGGCGAAATAGCCGGTTTTGCCAACTATGGCACCGGACCCATTTGTTTCAGCTCAGAGGAAAAAGTCAGAAAAGAAATGTTCGGCAAGGCTGCGGCTTCAGCCCCCCTTCATGATGTCATTTACTCGAAGCTGGTCTTAAACGTGGGCAATAACTGTGCCCAAACGAAAGCGGGACAATTTCATTGGCTGCAGGAAGGCCAAAAGCATGGCGCCAAAATCATCACCATCGATACCCGTTATACGGAAACCGCTCAGCTCAGCGATCAATTTATTCAAGTCAACCCAGGCACCGATGCTGCTTTAGGCATGGCCCTTCTGCACCTGGTCATTAAGCATAAGCACTATGACGAAGCATTTGTCCGGGATCAAGTGAATGGCTTTGCGGAACTGGCTCAAGCGGTAGAAGATTTTACAGCAGAGAAGGCGGCGGCGATCACCGGGGTACCCGAAAAGGTCATTGAGGAGCTGGCCTATGAGCTGGGCACCAAAAAACCGGCCATCATGTGGCCGGGACGGGGCATCGTCATGGTCAATAATGGGGAGCAGGCCTTGATGGCCTTTGAATCCTTATTTGCCATTCTCGGCAATGTGGGCAAACCGGGTGCGGGAGTGGTTTCCCATATTAATGGGTATGGACAGCCCGCTGATTTGATCAAACCGGAACATGTCGTCAAGCCCAGCTTCAAACTTCCGGCTGACAAGGTCATTGAAGGGATGGAGACCGGTCAGATCAAAATGATCTATATTGCGGGCAACCCTTGTGCTAATTGGCCGGAAAGCGCCCGTATGAAAAAGGCCTTAGGGAAGCTTGATTTTGTGGTATCCCATACCTTAACCCTTGATGACTCCGCCTGTTTAGCCCATATCGTCATCCCGGCAACCCACTGGCTGGAAGAAGCGGGTATGCAGCCGGGAATTCACAGAGTCATGCAATGGCGGGATAAAGCCGTGGAGCCTTATGGGGAATCAAAACCGGCTGCTGAAGTCTTCAAGTTGCTTGCGGCAAAAATGGGTCTCCCCACAGAGTATTTTGCCGATACGCCAGAGGAAGCCTGGGATATGGAGCGGCGGCATATTGCCGGCATCAGCGCCATTACCGTTGCCAAAATGCAGGAGAAGCCGGGTGGCGTCCATTATCCTTATCCTGAAGGCGGGGAAGAAAGCCACAGGTTGTATAGCAAGGGCTTCAATACCCCCTCCAAGAAGGTTGAATTATTAAGAGGGAAAGGGAGTGTACTTCACTACAAAGATCCCTTGCAATCTCCGGGAAATGAAGGGTTAAGCATTGAAGACTATCCTTATTTCATCAGCTCCGTTAAGGTAGCGGCCCATTATCATACCCAATGTCAATACAGCAGATTGGCACGGGAATTCGAGAAGCCCTATGTGGAGGTTCATCCCCAGACAGCACTTAAGCTTGGGGTTAAGGATGGGGAGGCGATCCGGATTGAGACACCGACCGGGGCCATTTCCCTGCCTGCTAAGTTAACTTACTCCGTGCCTCAAAATCATTTCTTTACTCAACCTTACTTCAGCAAACGATATAATTCAGACTCGATCAATACCCTATTGCCCAGCGTATTGGATCAGCCCGGCGGGAATTTCCCTCATAAAAATGTACTATGCCGGGCCTATTCCGAAGGGGGATGTAAAAAATGAGCGATATGGCGATGTTAATCGACAGCACCTCCTGCATTGGTTGCAAAGCCTGTTTGGCGGCCTGCAAGCAGGAGAATGGTCTGGCCACAGATAATAACTACTTGAAAATGCACCCGGTTGAATTTCTGAACGACCATTATGTAAGGTATTACGCCCATGTATCCTGCCGTCATTGCAGTGAACCGCAATGCGCAGCAGTTTGTCCGGTGGGAGCGATTAAATCCACAGATGACGGTGTCGTCCTTCATAATGAATTGTTATGCATTGGCTGTCAGGTATGTGCAGCGGTTTGCCCTTATGCCGCCATGGGCATCATGAATAACGGCCTTGTCGGGAAATGCACTCTGTGTCAAGAGCGCCTAAGCTCCGGCTTATCCCCGGCCTGTGTATCTGTTTGCCCTACCGGCGCCAGGGTATTCGATGCCAAAGAAAAGGTGGCTAAGCTCGCCAGGGAAAGGGAAATTGCAGCGGAGAAAAAAGGTTATAAAGCACAAGTTGAGGGGCTGGATAATCATAATAAAGTGTTGACTTTACTCCCCAATCGCATTACCGTCACGGGAAGGCCGTCTATTCCCACTTAAAAAAGCGGAGAGAAACAGTGGTGCATATGACGGCAATTACAATCATCACAACGACCGGAATAAAAACACTATCTATAGGCAGACCGAGTGAAGCAGCTTTGAGCAGTTTTATTCCCTGTGTCAATGGCAATATATCCGCTACCTTTTGCAGGGCAACAGGCATCACCTCGTAAGGCAGTGTAGCTCCCGAAAGAATAAGCATTGGAAAATACAGCAGGCTGGCAGCGGCACCTGCTGTTTTAATGTTTGGCGCAACTCCTCCCACCAGTAACCCCATGCTGAACATTGACAGCATAACCAGTAAGTATGCTCCTAGAAATTGCCACCATGAGCCGTAAAACTGATAGCCAAAAAATATCGCCCCTGTCCCATAGACAAGGATAAGCGAAATAAGGGAATAAAGTGCGTAAATGACAACCTGTACCGCCAGGATAAGAGCGGGACTGGTCGGTGTGACTTTGAACCGCTTTAATATTTTTCTGCTTCGATAATCGGACACTACTAAGGGAAGCCCCATCACACCGCCGGCACAAATGGCAATGGCCGATACCGCACCGAAAGACTGTTCCAAAAAAGTATACTCTGCGCCAGCGAAAGCAGGCTTATTGCCAAATACCGCGCCCAGGATAATAACGACAACAACAGGCATACAGACAGCAAAAATGAACATGTCCATCCCCCGGAGGGATAACCTGATTTCTGTTTTAAGTAAGGCTCTGAATGCTTTCATTTTCTACCTCCTCGTCTGTGTACCAAAGGTATGCGTCCTCAAATTTTTGATAAGGACTGGCCGCGATTGCTTCTTGTACGGTCCCGTAAAAAACACTTTTTCCCTTTTTCAAAATCATGATTTTGTCACACAGAGCTTCTACCTCATCCATAAAATGAGAGGTTAATAGAATCGTAATTCCTTTCGCCCTTAATTCAGAAAGACTTTTCCATACATCCCGTCGTGCCTTAGCGTCCAGGCCGGTGGTCAGCTCGTCCAAGAATATGACCTCGGGATTGGGAATCAGTGCCAGCACAATAAAAAGCCGCTGTTTCTGACCTCCCGAAAGCTCGCTGACCAGGCTTTTCAGTTTGTCAGACAGTCCGAATTGTTTTAGAAGAGGGCCATAATTCTGAGAGGATTTGTAAAGCGCAGCCGTGACCTCACAAAGTTCAGCCACCTTTATTTTGTCCTGATAATTTGCTTCCTGAAATTGAACGCCAACTCTCTCAAATAAATTTTTTCGCTCTTGCTGGGGATTCATTCCCAAAATGGCTATACTTCCGCTATCTTGCTTTTTTGTTCCCAAAATACATTCAATTGTGGTGCTTTTACCCGCGCCATTTGCCCCCAGCAAGCCAAATACTTCTCCACGGCAAAGGGAGATATTGATATTCTCCACTGCCTTGATGTGGTCGTAAGACTTGCATAGGTTTTTTACTTCAATCGTTGTTTCCATGGGATTAAACCCCTCCTTTTCTTTGCCTAAAAAGAATAACACCAGAACAAAGTCTGGTGTTAAAGTGGAGGGTTTCTCTGGAATTGTTTTTTCATTTTCTCAAGATGAGCAAGCATAACTTTGGCGTTCTCTTCCGCATAGTGCAATGATGTGAGCAGCTTATCACATACAGAAATAATATCCTCATTTTGCTTTGGGGTATCAATTGCCTGCCGAATGTCCGCTTCGGGGTTCTGGGATAGGGTGCTCAGCATTCGCAAAATTGCTGAAAGAGAGTAATTGGCACAACGCAGGGAACGTATGATTTTCAACCGCCGAACATCTTCAGCGGTATAAACACGATAACCATTTTGCTTCCGCTTTACTGTAAGCAAGCCGTTCATTTCCCAATTTCTTAAAGCATCTATTGATATTTGCAGATAATCGGCCGCTTCTTTTCTGGTTAAAAACCCAGTGCCTGTTTCCTGACTGCCGCCTGATAGCAGCTTTCCGGCAATCGCCAGGGCTTCCTCGGCATTTTTTTGCTCATTTCTAATTTGTTGCCGATAATATTCTGTCAAGCAAATTGCCTTGCTAAACTTCCCAAGCGCGGAGGTTTTAATAATAGCAATGGCCTGCTTCCTCAAGCCATTTTGCAGGACTTCAACTTTTAAGGCAATTCTGGCAAGTTTAATCTGCTCCATATGAAAATCTGTAAAGACACGGTAGCCATTTGCTTTACGCAGCGGTTTGGGAATCAGTTCAAGTTCTTCATAAAGCCGCACCGTATTAGGATGGATTCCAATGCTATGGGCAATTTCGGATGTCTTGTAAGTGTTCATTTTATTTCTTCACCCCCATTCTATTACACCGTACCACCAGATAAAAGTCTGGTGTTATAGTGGAGGTTTTTAGCTTGAGGCAGTCACGTTCTGGGCAGGCTGATCTTCAATTCTTTCATCTTTCGGTATAGGGTCGTACGGCTGATGCCTAAGAGCCGGGAAGCGGGCAGAATTTTACCGTCAGTCTTAACCAGGGCCTGGAGAATAATCTGACGGGTTTGGGAAGCAAGCAGAGAAACATCTTCATCTTCAGTTTTCTCACTTAAGGATTCTCTCACTTCCGGAGGCAGATCCCGGACGGTGAGCAGAGAGCCGTTGCACATGGCGACCATCCCGGCCAGGCAATTTTCCAATTCGCGAACATTTCCAGGCCAGCTATAGGAATAAAAATAGGGATAGACGCTCTCAGCCATGTCGATCATGGGCCGGCCGATAGCGGCGCAGGCTTTATGTATAAAATGGGTGACCAGCTCAGGCAAGTCTTCCAGCCGCTCCCTGAGCGGGGGCAGCTCGATGGACACCACCTTAAGCCGATAGAACAAATCATGGCGAAAGGCATGGGCATCCACAAGGGCCTTTAAATCTTTGTGGGAAGCCGTGATCACACGCACATCAATTTTCTGCAGGGTTTTGCCTCCGATGCGCACCAGTGCCTTTTCCTGAAGCAAACGCAAAAGGGCCACCTGAGCATTGAGCGGCATATCCCCGATCTCATCCAGGAAAATGGTGCCGCCATGAGCAAGTTCAAATTTTCCCGGTTGTCCCCCGCGGCGGGCACCTGTAAAAGCGCCGTCGGCGTAGCCGAACAATTCACTTTCCAGAAGGGTATTGGGAATGGCGGCACAGTTAAGAGCAATAAAAGGCCCGTTCTTGCGCGGGCTTAATTCATGGATCATGCGGGCAATAATCTCTTTTCCCGTTCCCGTCTGCCCTTGCAGGAGGACGGAGAAATCGGTTTGAGCCGCTTTGTGGGCTTTTTCCAGAATCTCACGTGATTTAAGGCTGGTTCTCCCTACCCAGCTCAAGTTATCAAGGTTCTGTCCGATAATTTGTATGACACCCACAGCCCCCAAGGAGCTTCCCGAGTTGTCGGATATGCGCTGAAAATGGGTCACCAGTTCATGGCCTTTGCCATCCTTATGCCTTAAATCAAGAGTATCCTGATTCAGCACCCAGCCTTTCGGAGCACCTAAAACATCGGTAACATGCCGGCCGATCAGGTCGTCTTTTTTCCGGCCAATCAGAGAAGCACCCGTGGCATTGACTTGAGTAATCATGCCATGCCGGTCGATGGAAAGACATCCGTCCTTTAAAAGATCGACAGCCAGCTTACTCCCTTGTTGATAGAATTTTAACTCTCTTTCAATCGTTAAATGCCGCAGGTTCTGCTCAATTAAACGGGCCCCGACCAGGGCTATGTCCAAAGTGCAATGCTGATTCCCTATTTCGGCACTGATGTCGATCACACCGATGATTTCACCTTGAAGTCCGTGGATGGGTGCGGCTGAACAGGTCAGGAAGTGGTTCTCCTGGACATAATGATCCATTCCCTGTATGGTAACGGGCATGCCTTCGATAAGTGCTGTGCCGATGGCATTGGTTCCTTTGACATCTTCCCCCCAATTGCCCCCCGGCGAAAGGAAAATCCGCTGGGCTTTGCTTAAGAAAGGACCATCCCCCAGGGATTCCAGAATAAAAGCATCCTTATCCCCAAGCAGAATGGAGAAATTAGAGCTGTTGAGGAGCTGGAACAGAAAAGGCAGGACAGAGCCGGCAGCACGGATCAGGTCTTCCCGGGATTCCCGCAATTCCCGTAAGCCGGAGTCGTTAAGAAACTTATTGTTTGAAATAACAGCAGGATTAATATTGTGGGCCAGACTTCGTTGCCAAGAGCGGTAAATCAAAGGCGCAATATTCTGAACCGTCGGTTCTCCATTAACGAACCTCAACCAATTCTCCTGTGGCATCATCAATCACTCCAAATCATAATAGGAGTCCCCATGCTACCATTAGTTCCCAATATTAAGGTTAGCACATCTATCGCTTCTGTTCAATACCTACCTCAGCCAGGGCTCAAATCCTTTTGTGAGCCCTATGCTGTTCAGCTTAGTTACAGTGTTTCGGCCCAAAGTGTCCATTTTTGAAACATTGGGCAGAGGGGCAGTTTCCAAAGAACGAATAGTGGAGATTAAACTCCTTGATTTCTCAGATCATTACCTGGCTTCATAAAAAAATCAGCAAGTCCATAACTTGGCATGGAACTTGCAATATATAGTTCAAAGTTAAAAATATTCTGATAAAAAAGGAGTGGTTTCTTTGATCAACAAGAGCATCATCATCAACGGAGTACGCCAAACCCTCATCGTCGATGAGGAAGTAACCCTGGCTAATGTGCTGCGGGGACAACTGCATCTGACCGGAACCAAAATTGGCTGCGGCAAAGCTCAATGTGGTGCCTGCTCCGTCATCATGGACGGCAAGGTGATTCGTTCCTGTGTGACCAAAATGAAACGGGTTCCCGACGAAGCACAGATCACCACCATTGAGGGCGTCGGTACCCAGAAGGAGCTTCATCCCCTGCAGCTGGCCTGGATGATCCATGGCGGAGCCCAATGCGGTTTCTGCAGTCCGGGCTTCATCGTTTCTGCCAAAGGGCTGCTGGATGAGAACACCAATCCTACCCGGGAAGAGGTTCGGGACTGGTTCCAAAGACACCGCAATGCCTGCCGCTGTACAGGGTATAAGCCCTTGATCGATGCGGTCATGACCGCAGCCCGCTTAATCCGCGGCGAGGTCAAAGTGGAGGAACTGTGGGAAAAACTCCCTCAAGACGGTTCCATTTGGGGCAGCAATTATATCCGTCCCTCCGCTCTGGCTAAGGTCACCGGAACCTGCGATTACGGCGCGGATCTGGGGATCAAAATGCCCTGCGGTACTTTGCAGTTGAAATTGGTTCAAGCCAAGGTTTCCCATGCCAATATCCTCTCTATCGACACCAGTGAAGCAGAAAAAATGCCGGGAGTCTATAAGGTAATTACCCATAAGGATGTGAAAGGGAAAAACCGCATTACCGGTTTGATCACCTTCCCCAACAATAAGGGTGACGGTTGGGATCGGCCTATCCTCTGCGATGAAAAGGTCTTCCAATTCGGGGATGCCATCGCCATTGTGGCTGCTGATACGGAGGAACATGCTCAGGCCGCTGTGGAAAAAGTCAAGGTCGAACTGGAGATCCTGCCCGCTTATATGAGCGCACCGGCGGCCATGGCGGATGATGCCATCGAAATCCATCCCGGCACCCCCAATATTTACTGGGAAACCAAGGTCATTAAAGGGGAAGAAACCGCTCCCATCATGGAAGACTCTGAGGTTGTCGTAGTTCAGGATGATTTCTATGTCGGGCGTCAGCCCCATCTTCCCATGGAGCCGGATGTAGGCTTTGCCTATATCGATGATCAGGAGCGGGTGGTGGTTCACTCCAAGAGTATCGGCATCCATCTCCACCACGCCATGATCGCTCCGGGCTTGGGCTTAGAGCCGGATAAATTAGTGCTGGTCCAGAATCCCGCCGGGGGAACCTTCGGCTACAAATTCAGTCCCACCATTGAAGCCCTGCTGGGAGTGGCGGCCATGGCCACCGGCAAGCCGGTCTTCCTGAACTTTGACTACTATCAGCAAATAACCTATACTGGCAAGCGTTCCCCCTTCTTTATCAACCTCAAGTACGGAGCGACCAAGGAAGGGAAGCTGCTGGCGATGGAAGCGGACTGGAGCGTTGACCACGGTCCTTATTCCGAATTCGGTGATTTGGTCACCCTGCGGGGCAGTCAGTTTATCGGTGCCAGCTATATGATTCCCAATATCCGCAGCAACGGCCGTACCGTCTGCACCAACCATGCCTGGGGTTCCGCTTTCCGTGCCTATGGCTCTCCCCAAAGTCTCTTTGCCACGGAAGTGCTGATGGATGAACTGGCTGAGAAGCTGGGCATGGACCCCTTTGAGCTTCGTTATAAGAATATCTACCGGCCCGGCGATACCACTCCGACCGGTTGTCAGCCCGATGTCTACAGCCTGGTGGAAATGATGGATAAATTGCGGCCCCTGTATGATGCCGCTAAGAAAAAAGCCCGGGCAGAGTCCACAGCGGATAAGAAACGGGGTGTGGGGATCTCGCTGGGCGCTTACGGAGCCGGTCTGGATAATCCGGATGGCTCAGAAGCCTGGGCTGATTATACGGAAACCGGAGTAACCATCTTCAACGCCTGGGAAGACCACGGCCAAGGGGCGGATATGGGGACGCTGGCCACCGCCCACCAAGCCCTGCTGCCTTTGGGCATCAAGCCGGAACAGATCAAGCTGGTGATGAATGACACCTCCATAACCCCGGCCAGCGGTCCCGCCGGAGGGAGCCGCTCTCAGGTCATGGTGGGCAACGCCATTAAGATCGCCTGCGAAGAATTGCTGAAAGGGATTCAAAAGCCCGACGGCACTTACCGGACCTATGCCGAACAGGTTGAAGCAGGTCTGCCCACCCACTTTATCGGCAAGTACGGCACCCCCGCCGGTTATAACGGCTGCGATCTGGAAACCGGACAAGGGGCTCCTTTCACCACCTATATGTATGCAGCCTTTATGTCTGAAGTGGAAGTGGATGTTCAGACCGGCAAAACAAAAGTTCTCGGTATGACAGGTATCTTTGATGTGGGAACCCTGGCCAACAAGCTGGTGGTGGACGGTCAAATGTACGGCGGCATGATCCAGGGACTGGGCCTGGCCTTAAGCGAGGACTTTGAAGACCTGAATAAACATATCGACCTGATCAGCTGCGGCTTGCCTTACCCTAAAGATATTCCCGAGAAACTGGTGGTTGACTATGTGATGACACCCCGTGAACATGGACCCTTTGGCGCTTCCGGTGTGGGTGAAGCACCCCTGACCTCGCCCCATGCCTCCATTATCAATGGGATCACCGATGCTTGCGGCGTACGCATCACCAGACTGCCCGCCCTTCCGGAAAAGGTCCTGGCCGGATTAAAGGCCAAACAATAATTCTGTTTAGCTTCTGGTATAACATTAGTATCCGGTAATCCCATGAGTATGCGATGCTGTTGCAAACCTGGCCGGTTCAGGCCGGTAAGGTTTGCAGCGGCCCTTCTTCACACGGTCGGAATAAGTCAAAAAGTGGGTATGAAAATGGAACAGGATGAACTGAGACGATTGGAGAGCAAATGTATTCAGGAAAATCCCCCGGCCTGCACGGCAGGATGTCCCATCCATGTTGATGCCAGACAAATGCTGCAGGCGATTCAGAATCAGGACTGGCAGAAGGCTTTGGGGGCTTTGTGGCAAAAACAGCCTTTTCCGGGGATCATCTCCCGGATTTGTGATCATCCCTGCCAGGAGGTTTGCCGGCGGGGGGAAGTTGGCGAGGCCATTTCCATCTCCGCCCTGGAGAAATATTGCGTGGAAAACCATAGTTATCAAGCTCCTAAGGCCAAACCTATCGCTTATAAAAATCAAAGGGTTGCTGTGATTGGCGGGGGGCTGAGAGGATTAACGGCTGCCCTGGATCTGGCGAAAAAAGGATTTCAGGTTACCCTCTTCGAGGCCGGGGAGCGGTTGGGGGGAAAACTTTGGACTTATTCCCGGCAGCAGTTGCCAAGGGAGGTTATAACTGAGGATTTAAAGCTTCTCAACCGTCCCAACGTGGAGGTGCGGTTGAATGCTCCAATCACACAGCAGGATCTCCCTCCTTTGCAGGAGGAGTTCCCTGCTTTGTATATCGCCTTGGCGGCCGGATCCACTCCTGCCACGGATGTGTTGGGGGAGGGCTATGCTGTGGATACCCAGACCTGTGCCACCGGCCGGGCCGGAGTGTTTGCCGGGTCCTATGGCGGCGAGCCTTCACCGATTCAAGAGGTTGCCGAAGGCAGAAGAGCCGCCCTGTCCATGGACCGCTACCTGCAAGGGGCTTCTTTAACCGCTTCCCGGGAATGGGAGGGTGAATCGATCAGCAACCTCTTTGTCAATTTGGAGGGAATTGCTCCCCTGGCTGCGGTGATCAGGAAAGATAAGGACCTGGGTTACAGTGGAGAGGAAGCCTTGGCGGAGGCCGGGCGCTGCTTGAATTGTCAGTGTTTGGAATGTGTCAAAGCCTGCAAATACCTGAAGTCCTATGGCCGTTATCCCAAAAAATATCTGCGGGAGATCTATAATAACGATGCCATTGTTAAAGGGACCCGTTATGCCAATAAAATGATTAATTCCTGCAGTCTCTGCGGATTATGTGCGGAAGTCTGTCCCCACGATCTGAATATGGGGGATGTCTGTCTCAGCTCCCGGGAAGGGATGGTCAGAAACAAGCGGATGCCTCCTTCGGCTCATGATTTTGCCCTGCGGGATATGGCTTTCAGCAATAGCGGGCAATTTCTGCTGACCCGCCATCAGCCCGGATTCAGTGAGAGCCGGTTCGTCTTTTTTCCAGGCTGTCAGCTCAGCGGTTCCTCACCGGAGCATGTGGAGAATGTATACGCCTTATTAACGGCCAGGCTGCCGGGAGGAGTGGGCTTGATGCTGCGCTGCTGCGGTGCTCCCGCCCAATGGGCCGGGGAAGAGGAACTGTTTCAGGGGACAACAGCGGATCTGGTCAAGGAATGGGAGGGCTTGGGACGGCCCCAGGTCATTGCGGCCTGCTCCTCCTGCTATAGCATGTTTAAAGAGACACTGCCGGTGGTATCCCTGTGGGAAGTGTTGAATGACCTGGAAATTTCCCTTCCTGCCACCAGCACACCTTATCCATTGGCGGTGCAGGATCCCTGCACCACCCGTCATGAAGAGAGTATTCACAAGGCCGTCCGGGGACTTCTGACCAAGCTCAACTGTCAGGTGGAAGAACTGCCGTTCAGCAGGGAGCTGACCAAGTGCTGCGGTTTCGGGGGCTTGATGTCCTTTGCCAACCGAACCTTAGCCCAAGAGGTCACGGTGGCCAGAAGTCAGGAAAGCCCCCTGGACTATCTGGCCTATTGTGCCATGTGCCGTGATCGTTTCTCCGCTTATGGCAAGCGGATCGTCCATATTCTCGACCTGATGTTCCCCAGGGCGGAAGGGGAGGCGGCGACCCGGGAGGATCCGGGTTTTTCACACCGCCACGAGAACCGGGCCAGGTTAAAAAGAAAGATGCTGCGGGAGACCTGGCAGGAAGGTCTGGGATCAGAAGGGAGGGAGCGGGCCATCGAACTGGTAATCAGCCCGGAGATCAGAAAAAGTATGGAAGAGCGGCTCATCCTGCCTGAGGATATTGAGCAGGTCATCCAGGCCGCTGAACAAAGCGGCCGCAAGTTCATTAATCCTGAAAATGGTCATAGTTTAGCTCACCACCGCCCGAGCCGGGTGACTTACTGGGTGGAATACGAGACTCAGGAAAGCGGTGTCTATCGTGTTCATAATGCCTACAGCCACCGGATGGAAGTGATCGAGGAAGTGAAGTCATGAGTAAGACGGAGAATCAACCCCAGACAGTCTGGAAATGCGGTAAGTGCAATGTGGAACTCAGCCGGGGTACGATCATTGTTGCTTACCTGGGTAATGAAATCCGGGTGGAAGAACTGAAGTGCGCCCAATGCGGCCTGGTCTTGATTACGGAGGATCTGGCCCTGGGCAAAATGTTCGAGGTGGAGCAAAGCCTGGAGGATAAATAGAGGTGATCAAGATGCCGGTCGATGGTTTTCGTTTATTCCAATTAGCGGCTCAGGGATTTTGCTGCAGCCAAATCCTCATCATGATTGGTTTGGAGGACCAAGGCAAGGTTGCCCCGGAACTGATCCGGGCAATGCATGGCTTATGCGGCGGCATGGGGCGTTCCGGCGCTACCTGCGGTGTGCTGACCGGGGGAGCCTGCCTGATTGGGCTGGCCGCCGGCAAAGGAACTGTGTCCGAGCAAGCCCATCCCCGCGTCCATCGGATGGTGCAGGAATTGCTGGAGTGGTTCGAGGAAACCTATGGCAGCCTGCTTTGTGAGGATATTCTGCATTACAAACTGGAAGAGGGTACGGATTATCCGGTGAAATGCGGCAGCACCATCTCCGCTGCCTATGATAAGGTTCAGGAACTTCTGGCTGCCCATATGGAACCGGAAAATGAGTATGAAGAATTTATATGAGAATGATCTGTTGTACAGGACAACCGGCCCTGCCTTGCGTCCCGGCGGGTTTGAGCTGACGGATTGGGCAGTGGAGCATTGCCGGTTTCAGGCGGGGGACAGGATTCTCGATGTGGGCTGTGGTCGGGGGGCTACTGTAAATAGGCTGAGATCCCACTATCATTTGGAAGCCTATGGTATCGACCCCTCGGCAACCTTGCTGACTCTCGGCCAGGAGACCTATCCGGATTTGCCGCTAAGCAAAGGCCGGGGAGAGGATATCCCTTTTACAAACAGCTGCTTCGACGGTGTATTTGTGGAATGCAGTCTCTCTTTAATGACCGATCCCGATCAAGCCTTGAGCGAAATCCGGCGGGTACTTAAGGTCAAGGGGAAGCTGATTATCCATGATGTCTATGCCCGCAATCCCCAAGGCACTCCGGACCTCCGGGAACTCAACATAGGAACATGCATCAGAAATGCCTTAGTTAAGGAAGACTTGGAGCACGGCCTGGAGAGCAAGGGATTGCGGACTATCCATTGGCAGGATCATTCCCCTCTCTTAAACCGACTGATGATGGAACTGATCATGACCCATGGCTCCATGAGTGCTTTCTGGCTGAAATCAACCGATTGTTCAGCGGATCCCAACAGAGTGCAGGCTGCACTTAAGAAGGCTAAAGTAGGGTACTTCCAGTTGATTGCCGAAAAAGAAGCAGAAAAGGAGGCTGAACATTGTCCAGTACGATGATCTCTGATACACGCAGCGTTTGCCCGGAATGTCTGAAGCGGATTCCTGCCCGGCGGATAGTGGAAGAGGATCGGGTTTATATGGTAAAACGATGCCCGGAGCATGGTGAATACAGGGCTCTCCTCTGGAGAGGAAATCCCGGTTGGGAATCCTGGGTGAGACCCACACTTCCCAGTCAGCCCTTGGCTTGTTTTACAGAAGTGGCAGAGGGTTGTCCTTATGATTGCGGCCTATGCGCCGACCATTGGAAACAGACCTGTGCGGCGCTGTTGGAAGTCACTCAGCGCTGTAATCTGAACTGCCGCTTCTGCTTTGCCGATGCAGGGGGCAGCGCCCGGGATCCATCCCTGGAAGTTTTGACCCGATGGTTCCGAAAGGTGATGGAAGCCAGCGGCCCTACGAATATTCAGTTATCCGGCGGCGAACCGACCTTAAGGGATGATTTGCCTGAGATTGTTGCTTTGGGTAAGTCGGAGGGGTTTGATTTTATCCAGGTTAACTCCAATGGGCTGCGTTTAGCCGCTGAAAAGGACTATGTACGGCGGTTACAGGAAGCGGGGCTGGATTCCCTATTCCTGCAATTTGACGGAGTGGATGACACCGTTTACAGTGCTTTGCGGGGACGAAAGTTGTTGTCCACAAAGATAAAAGCCATTGAAAATTGTGCAGAGCTTGGCGTGGGAGTCGTTCTTGTGCCAACATTGGTGCCAGGTATTAATACTCAGCAGATTGGGGATATGGTAAGGTTTGCCCTGGAGTATCATCCCGGGGTGCGGGGGATTCATTTTCAGCCGGTCAGTTATTTCGGACGGATTCCCCAGGAGCCCCGGGATGAGGATCGCTTTACCTTGCCGGAGGTCATTCAGGCCATCGAAGAGCAGACCCAGGGGCTCATCAAGGCCTCCGATATTAAGCCTAATAACGGGAAATGTTCCTTCAGCAGCAGTTTTGTCAAACAAAGTGACGGTTCTTTAAGAAGTGTCCAGACCAAAAATTGCTGTGGTGAGCCGGAACGTGCCGAGGATTTAGTCCGCAAAACCCGGTCTTTTGTCGCCCGGCAGTGGGGTGGGATAGAACAAACAGCCGGCACCTGCTGCAGCGGGAATTCCTGGGATCTCCAGCTCAGGCAGATTAAAAGCGCCGGTTTTGCCCTGACCGGCATGGCCTTCCAGGATGCCTGGAATCTTGACTTAGAGCGTCTGCAGAACTGCTGCATCCATGTTCTGAGCCCTGAAGAGAAAATGATTCCCTTCTGTGCCTATAATCTTACCGACTGTCAGGGGAAATCCCTCTACCGGAAGGAGCCCTAGCCGTGGTGCCGGAGAAAACCCCTCTGGAAGCCTGGATTGCCCGGAAGGTTACGGGCAGCAGTTCAGAGATGCTTACCACCAAAAAACTGAGAGATTATCAGCTGAACAAACTGGGGGAGACCATAGACTACGTAAGGGCAAAAAGCTCTTTCTACCAAAGGCACTTGCCAAGGCATGGGGCCAAGGCCGATTGCTCTTTGGTTCAGCTTGAGGATATCGGGGCGCTGCCTTTTACTACCGCTGCTGATCTGCGCCGGTTCGGACAGGAGATGATCTGTGTTAAAGGAAGCGATATTCACCGGATTGTCACTCTCCAAACCTCCGGAACCACAGGGCTCCCGAAAAGAGTATTCTTCACCGAAGAGGATCAGGAATTGACTCTTGATTTTTTCCACCAAGGCATGCTGACCATGGTTAAGCCCGGGGACCGGGTACTGATCCTTCTGCCGGGGAAAGTACCGGGCAGTGTGGGTGAGCTTTTGCAGCGGGGGCTGGCCCGTGCCGGAGCCGAGGGGCTTGTTCATGGACCGGTGGTTACTCCCCAGGCCGCTCTGGAGCAAATGAACCGGGACAAGGTGAATGTGTTGGTAGGCATACCTACCCAGGTCCTGACTTTAGCCAGAGTGCAGAAAAAGGCTCAGGTAACGCTCCCGCCTTTGCACAGTGTTTTGCTGACTACGGATCATGTTCCCCGCAGCATCGTCAGGGAATTGGTTAAAGTCTGGGGATGCCAGGTTTTTAATCACTATGGCATGACGGAAATGGGCCTGGGCGGCGGCGTCGATTGCCGGGGGCTGAGTGGTTACCACTTGCGGGAAGCGGATCTCTACTTTGAGATCATCGATCCCTTGACAGGCCGGCCGGTTCAGGCAGGAGAATTCGGTGAAATTGTGTTTACCACATTGACTCGTACAGGGATGCCCCTGATCCGTTATCGGACCGGAGACTATTCCCGCTTTATAGTTGATGCCTGTCCTTGCGGGACTGTTCTGCGCAATTTAGAGCGGGTAGGTTCCAGGGACTGCCTGAATCTCGGTGCCGGTAAACTGTTAAGTATGGCTGATTTGGATGAAGTGATCTTCCCTTGGGAGGGGGTGCTTGATTTTTCGGCAAGGATGGCTGAGGAGTATGGAAAAATGGTTCTAACCCTTGAGATTCTTATGGACGGCCCTAATCGGGAAAGGGTAGAGCAAACTATCCGTCAAGAGGTTGAAACACATCCGGCCCTTCGGAATCTTATGGAGGAGGGGCAGCTCCAAGTGAACCTAAACTTTAATGCCGATACCGCCGCCTACAGGGGTGGCAATGGAACAGGGAAAAGGATGATTTGTGACCAAAGGGGATGAATGGCATAGGAGCAACACCATACAGCGAATCCCAAAAATTTCATATTGCCGCCATCATTTTGGCAGCCGGTTTTTCCTTGCGGATGAAAAGCTTTAAACCCCTTCTGCCCTTGGGTTCAGCCAGTGTCATAGAAACAGCGATCCAATCATTCCGGAAAGCAGGCTTCATGGATATTCGGGTTGTTCTCGGACATAAAGCCGGGGAGCTTTTGCCGATATGTGATGCATTGGGTGTTCAGCCTATCTTGAATGAAGATTATGCTGAAGGCATGTTTTCCTCGGTCAAGGCCGGAGTGAAGAGCTTAGGTCGGGAAGTGGACGGATTTTTTCTCTTGCCTGCTGATAACCCCCTCATCCAGGCGGACACCCTACAGAGGCTATATGAAGGCTTCAACCTGGGGCCGGGAGGCATCGTTTATCCGGTCTGCCAGGGAAAAAGAGGTCATCCCCCTTTGATTTCCCGATCCTATAGGGACAGCATTCTCAGCTGGAGGGGTGAAGGCGGACTTAGGGCCCTTCTGGAACATTACCAGGCTGATGCCCTTGAGGTGGGCACGGAGGATCAAGGAGTGCTGCTGGATATGGATACCCCTGAGGATTACAGGACCCTATTAAAGCATTATGGCTGTGCCCCTACCCCCACAGAATTCGAATGTTATGAATTGCTTAAAGGGAACAACACCCCGGACCAGGTCATCAAACACTGTGAAACGGTGGCCCGTTTAAGTGTTTTTTTGGGCGAGCAATTAAGCGAAGCAGGGCTGCATTTAAATCGGGAATTATTAAGAACCTCTGCTTTATTGCATGATATAGCCAGGCTTAAACCCAATCATCCCCAAGAAGGAGCTAAACTTACTGCTGCCTACCCGGAGGTTTCCGCTATTATTGCCGCCCATATGGACTGTCCCTGGGAGCCTTCCCAACCGCTGACCGAGCAGGAAATCGTCTATCTGGCGGATAAACTGGTGGCCAAGGAGCGGATTGTTTCACTCCAGGAGCGATTTAAGGGGAGTGTGGAACGGCATCAAAACGAACCGGAAGTTCTTGAACATGTTTATCGGCGCTTTGGTCAGGCCTATAGAATCCATGACCGTGTCGAAGAAATCCTGGGAAAATCGGTACAAACCTTAATCAAGTCAAATCTGGGGAGTGATGTTCATGGATAAAGAGATTAAAATGGGGCTGCAGCATGTTCTTGAAGAAAAACTGGAGGCAGCTTTGATTACCGTCACCAAAGTGTTGGGCTCCGCCCCCAGAAAACCGGGAGCACAAATGCTGGTTCTGGCGGACGGAACCAGCGCAGGGACCATTGGCGGCGGCTGCGGTGAGGCTGATGCCAGGCAGGCAGCCCTTCAAGTCCTGGCCACGGGAAAGCCAAGGAAGCATTGTTTGAATATGACGGCGGACATCGCCGAGGATGAAGGTATGGTTTGCGGCGGTATTATGGAATTATTTATCGATTACCTGGGCCGGCACAATGGGACGGAACAGCTCAATCTCCTGGAAAACTATGTGCTTTCCTTCCATCACGGCGAAACCCCTGTCCTGGTTACCTTAACGGAGTCCAAACAGGACAAGGCCGGTCAAAAGCTGGTCATTCAAAAAAATGGTCAGGTTACAGGGGATTTAGGCTTACCCATACTGAACCAGATAGCCCTTGAGGAGGTTGGGGCGGGTAGGGGTCATGGCCATTTTGCTGTGCTCAATCTTGACGAGAGGTTCAATCCCTGTGACACAACCACTGAAGTCGCCTACCAGATGCTTCTTGAGCCACCGGTCTCAGAAACGAAGCTGGTGATTTTAGGAGCAGGACATATTGGCCTGCCTTTGGCCGGTATGGGAAAAATGCTGGGTTATGAGGTCACCGTCGTGGATGACCGGCCCTCCTTTGCCAATTCCGGCCGGTTTAGAACGGCTGACCGGGTGATCTGCAATGATTTTGAAAAAGCCTTAGCAGACCTGGTCATCGACTCCCAGACCTATGTGGTCATCGTCACCCGAGGTCATCGGCATGATAAGGTCTGCTTGAAAAGAGTAATTCATCAACCGGCGGGCTATATCGGGATGATTGGCAGCCGCCGCAGAGTGAAGGCGATGTTGGCCGAATTACAGGAAGAAGGGATTCCGGCCGCAGCCTTAGAGAAATTGTACTCCCCCATCGGCTTGAAGATCGGCGCGGAAACTCCTGAAGAAATTGCCGTTTGCATTCTGGGCGAGATCATCAAGGTTCAGAGGGAGCATAAGGACAGGGTAAAACAGCAAGACGGTGTAAGGCAGCAAGATAATGTAAAACTGCAGGAAGAGCCGGCAACTAGTGTCAGGAACAATGAAGAACCTCAGAAAATGCTCGTATGAAAAAAGTGTATCTTGTGCGCCATGGTGATATCGGATTAGGCAGGAATAAACGGTATATAGGGATTCAGGATCTTTCCTTGAGTGAAGAAGGCAGGGAGCAGGCCTTTTCCTTAAAAGAGCGGCTGCGGGAGGTTCCTTTGGACAGGATCTATTGCAGTGCTTTAAGCCGGTCCCGGGAGACCGCGGCGATCATAACTGAGGCTCATTCCTTATCTTTGACCGTTCTTCCCGAGCTGCATGAGATCGGGATGGGGGAATGGGAAGGCCGGCTTTTCAGTGAGATACAGGAGCGGTTTCCGGCGGAGTACCGGCTGAGAGGGGAGGATATTGTCCATCACCGTCCTCCCGGAGGGGAAAGTTTCCTCCAGTGTTCCCGGCGCGTTATCCCCTTATTCGAAAGCATTGTCCGCTCTGATGCCCAAACCAGTCTTATTGTCGGGCACGCCGGGGTCAACCGGGTGATTTTATGCCATGCCCTGGGATTGCCCCTTCAGGAACTCTTTAGTTTTAAGCAGAGTTATGGATGCTTGATTCTATTGAACCAGGCTCATCGAGGGCAATGGGAAGTGAAGTATATTATCCCAGAATGAAACTATTTATGGCTGTTTAAGAGCAGGTATGAGGGCCGTGGAAATCTTATGATTTGCTGCGGCTCTTTGCTGTTTCTTCGGTAAAAGAAACCGCTACGGCCAGGTCTATTTATGTCGATTTATGTACTATTTTTCTTGAAATATATCTTATTTTTAAGTAAAATTAAGATAATACAGATTAAAAGCCCCCCTTTGCAAGAAGGTTAGCCAAATTCGGTAGGATAGGATGTGAATAAAGAAACAATCTGTTGTAGGGTTTTTACAGCAGATTATTTTATAGAGGCTGATTTAAACATATAAAAGTTACGAAGGAGACGAACGAGATGAAGCTGAAAAAAATCAAATATAAGCTGCTGCTGGTGTTTATGCCGATCTTTTTGCTGTCTTTCATTGCGCTTTCGGCAATCAGTTATTATTTGTCAAGCAGTGCCCTGTCCCAAAGCGTTGAGGAGACCGGAATGGCTGTGGGAAGGGAGTATGCGGTAAGGGTAGAGGGTTACATAGAACAGGCCATCATTCAGCAGGAAGCTTTTGCAGCGGAAATAGTTTATATGGGTGCCCTTGAGGATCAGCAGCAGCTGGTAAAAACGCTGGAATGGGGTAAATCCAGAAGCAAGGTGCTGGAAAGCGCTGTCTTTATCGCTCCTTCCGGCGCTGCGGTCCGCTCCGATGGAACGACGGTTGAATTGGGGGACCGGGACTACTTTAAAAAAGTTCTGGCAACGAAGAGCCCGGTGGTTTCAGAGCTGGTTACTTCAAGAACCACGGGGAAAACAGCCTTTAATGTTGCTGTTCCTGTCATGGACGGTGATCAGGTTTTGGGCGTACTGACAGGGTCTTTCGCCATGGAAAAACTGGGCGGACTGATGAAGGATTTGAAGTTTCTGTCTACCGGCTATGGTTTGATTGTGGATGGCTCGGGCCTTGTGATTGCTTTTCCTCAAGCGGAGGAGATGGTAGGGAAATTGGATCTGTCCAAAGAAGATATTGATGAGTCCCTTAAGACAAAGGAAGCTAAATTGGACAAAAAACTGATGGAATTATTCAGCCAAAGCATGGAGGAGAAGGGACAGCTGGTCGGGAGATACACTTCCATTCGGGGCGTCGAAGTGATTGGCACCTTTACGCCGATTAACCTGGCCGGAGACCGTCAGTGGAATGTTTTGATTGCGGCGCCTGTGACGGAGGAGTATGAGCCCATAAGCAATCTGGCCAGGTCCATGGTCGTGACGTCTTTCCTATGCATCCTTATTTCCATCGCCGTTACAGTTATCTTCAGCGGCAGGATGAGCAGGGTTTTCATTCGCTTAAGGGATGAATGCCTGGTCATGGCCGAGGGGGACTTCCGTCAGAGGGATGAGGAAGCTGAAGCATACGACGAGGTAGGGCAGGCTTCGGCAGGACTGGTGAAGATGCGGTCCAATGTCAGGGAACTGATCGCAAAAGCCATGGCCGGCGTTGAGCAGGTGGCTGCTTCCAGCCAGGAGTTGACGGCGGTATCCGAACAATCAGCCAGTGCCGCCGATCAAGTGGCCCAATCCGTAGGTGAAATTGCCTGCAGTGCAGAAACTGAGGCCGTCGCTATCAAACATTTGGAAGAAGAATCCCAACGGATCATCGAGGGTCTGGAAAAAATAGATAGCTCTACCGCAAATGTGGAGAGGCTGTCTTTGGATGCCAGACAGAGCGCGGATCATGGCCTGCTTAAAGTGGAAGAAGCCATTGCCCAGATGCAAAAAGTAGGTCAAGGGTCTGCAGAAATGCAGGAAACCGTCGCCAAACTGCAGAACGGATTTGGGGAGATCTCTCAAATTGTGGATATTATTACTTCCATTGCCGAGCAAACCAATCTGCTGGCTTTAAATGCCGCCATAGAGGCGGCCCGTGCCGGTGAACATGGGCGGGGCTTTTCCGTGGTGTCTGAGGAAGTGCGCAAGCTGGCGGAAGAATCCCGGACGGCGGCAGACCGGATCAGATTGCTGGTGAAGGATAATCAGGAAAATGTTGAAATGACCGTTCAGGTTTCCCATGAAAGTGCGGAAAGCATCGACCTGGGGATTAGCCATGTTTTTTCGACCGGAGAAAGCTTTAAAGGGATCAAGACGGCTATCGAAAACCTGTCCCAAGACGTCGGCCAGGTGTCGGCAGCGGTTGAGCATTTGGCGGAGATTGGCAGAAGCTTCTATGGACAGTTGGATAAAATTAATGAAATGAGCGAGAGAACTTCAGGTGAGACTCAGAATGTCTCCGCCGCAACGGAAGAACAATTGGCGGCCATGCAGGAAGTTGCCAACTACAGCCAAAGACTTTCGGAAATGGCGGGCAATCTGCAGGCGGTCATAGGAGAATTCAAAATATAAATGCCCCGCTGGCTGCTGCTCCTGGAGGGAGCGGATAATCAGGAAATTTTACAGGTATTGGAGGAGATAGCCGTGAAAGACCCAGTGTTGTATCAGGCGATGGCAGCCTGGGAAGAAACCAGCGATGATCCGCGGGTGAGAGAAGCGTATTATGACCGGCGTAAGGCCATATTGGATGAGAAAGCCGCTATACGGGAGGCAGAACTCCGCTTGAAAGAAGCCCTGGAGAAGGGCATAGAAAAAGGTAAAGCGGAAGTGGCCAGGAAACTCTTGGATCTGGGTTTTGAATTAACAAAAATCAGTGAAGCGACAGGTTTGACTGAAGAGGAGTTGAAAAACTTAAGAGAAGGGCAAGCTTGATTATAGCCCGCTTTCGTCTGAAACCCTTAATGAAAGACGCCCTAGTCTCACTTTTATGGTGAGATTAGGGCGTTTCTGGGTGTTTAGACTATTTTCGTGGTCCACTGCTCCAAATTCCAAATATCGCTGACCCAATCGCTGTAGAAGTCAGGATCATGGGATACTAAAAGAACCGTTCCCTTGAACTCCCGAATAGCTTTTTTCAATTCGTCCTTGGCGTCCACATCGAGATGGTTGGTGGGCTCGTCCAGGACGAGGAAATTGATGTCTTTCAGCATGAGCTTGCAGAGGCGTACCTTGGCGCTTTCACCGCCGCTCAGAACCATCATTTTATTGGAGATATGCTCATTGGTCAGTCCGCACTTGGCCAGAGCCTGACGAACTTCATAATTCGTCAGTCCGGGAAACTCTTGCCAGATCTCCTCGATGGGAGTATTGGTGTTGCCCCGGCTGGATTCCTGTTCGAAATAACCGGGGTAAAGATAATCCCCTAAGATGACTTCGCCGCTAAGAGAAGGAATGATCCCCAGCAAAGTTTTCAGCAGGGTGGTCTTACCCAGACCATTGACTCCGCGGATGGCCACTTTTTGACCTCTTTCCAGGTGCAGACTGAGGGGGCGGGTTAAGGGCTCATTATAACCAAGAACCAAATCCTTGGCTTCAAAGATGACCCGGCCGGGACTTCGGGCCTCCTTAAACCGGAATTGGGGTTTGATTTTCTCTTTGGGCTTTTCCAGAATCTCCATTCTGTCCAGCTGTTTCTGACGGCTTTTCGCCCGGCCGGTGGTGGAGATGCGGGCTTTGTTGCGGGCGATAAAATCTTCCAGGCGGTCCACTTCTTTTTGTTGTTTCTCATAAGCCTTCAGCTCTTGCTCTTTTTTGATGTTATAGAGCTGCATAAATTGCTCGTAGTTCCCGGTATAACGGGTTAAGTCGGCATTTTCCACATGATAGATTACATTGACCACATCGTTTAGGAAGGGGATATCATGGGATACCAGGATAAAGGCGTTCTCATAATCCTTCAGATAATTGCTTAACCAAATGATATGTTCGGCATCTAAATAGTTGGTCGGCTCGTCTAATATTAATATAGTAGGCTTTTGGAGTAGAAGCTTGGTCAGCAGAACTTTTGTCCTTTGACCGCCGCTCAAATCGGCAACATCTTTATCCAGACCGATTTCACCGAGGCCTAAGCCGTTGGCCACTTCTTCCACTTTGGCATCGATCATATAGAAACCATTGCTCTCCAGAATGGTCTGAATTTCCCCGACATCCTCCATCATCTTGTTCATCTGCGCTTCCGTAGCTTCAGCCATGCGGTTGTAGAGCTCCAGCATCTCAGCTTCCAGCTCGAACATCTTTTGAAAGGCTTCCCGGAGAACATCGCGAATGGATTTACCTTGGGTCAACACAGTATGTTGATCCAGATAGCCCACGGATACCCGGTTGGACCATTCCACCTTCCCTTCATCGGGAATAAGTTTGCCGGTGATAATATCGAGAAAGGTTGATTTCCCTTCTCCGTTGGCTCCTACCAACCCCACATGTTCACCTTTGAGGAGACGGAAGGTTGTATTTTCCAGAATCTTACGACCACCGAAGCCGTGATTGACATTTTCAACATTTAATATGCTCATGATAAAACTCCCTTTACTTTCATACTCATCTATCTTAAAAAAAGCTTATGGACTTGTCAAAGGATATTTATAAGCGGACAGGTTATGGGGTGTTATAGATGGGGTTAAAAGGACATAGGGATGAGTAGAGGGGGAGTGGGAGTGGTATGCTCATTTGGAGTTTAATGCTGGTTTGCTTGCTTAATATTCCCTTTGGATATTGGCGGGAAAATGTCAGGAAGCTTTCCTTGCCTTGGTTTATGGCCATTCATCTTCCGGTGCCCTTTGTCGCCCTGCTGAGACATCATTTAGAATTACCCGGGGCAACACTGCTAGCTTTTCTGGCGGCCTATTTCCTGGGGCAATATCTGGGCAGCAGATTATCCAGGACGCTGCGGCCTTATGGAAATGTCAGTTCATCCCTGGTTCATGACTTAGTTCACCGCTCCTGGATTATCATCATTGGCAGACAAATAGGAAGGTGAAATTGTGCAGGAAGAGTGACCTGCATTTTTTTATGAGCAAATCCTCATAATAGTAGAAGACAGGTTAATCCGTCTTTTGGGAATTGAGAAGGAAATGCAGACGTTATCGGAAGGAGTGCACCTTGTGAGAAGTGAAAGTGAAAATCAAAATGAACCCATAAATCCGGAGGTCCAAGCTTTAAAAGAGATGGGCCAGATTCGAATCCCTGAGCCTTCGGAGAGCATCTATTGTCTGACCGTTGTCGGACAAATCGAAGGACATCAAGTCCTTTCCGCTCAAACCAAGGCTACCAAATATGAACATGTTATTCCTCAACTCTTTGCTGTGGAGCAGAATCCTAAAGTAGAAGGGATATTGTTGATCTTAAATACGGCCGGGGGAGATGTGGAGGCGGGGCTAGCCATATCCGAGCTGGTGAGCAGCTTAAGCAAACCCAGCGTTTCCATTGTTTTGGGGGGCGGGCACAGCATCGGGATTCCCATCGCTGTGAGTTGCGATCGCAGCTTTATTGCGCCAACGGGCACCATGACCTTGCACCCCATACGTTATACTGGGTTAGTGATCAATGGACATCAGCAGTTCGATTATTTACAAAAAATGCAGGAGAGAATCAATAGCTTTATTATCCAACATTCCCAGATAACAGAAGAGCAGCTGAAAAAGCTCATGTTCGCCACCGGTGAACTGGCCCAGGATATCGGGACTATTTTAATCGGACAGGATGCTGTCGATATAGGGCTGATTGATGCTGTCGGAGGCCTGAAGGAAGCCTATGGGGAACTAAAGCGCCTGATCGGGTCAAAGCGTGAAAGTTAAATTTACAATAAAATCGGCTGAAGAGCCGATTTTTTGCTATACTATCAGAAGGTATGAGTCAAAGCGGCAGCGAAGCAACAAAATGCGCAAATGGCAAGCGTGTTTGCAACAAAGGAATCGCAGTTGAACTAGGAGGGAAAAATTTCCTTTGTGTAGAAATAGACACTACATAAGGCTTGGCAAGAATCAGATGAGTAAAGTATGATGTGAGGGATGTTTTTTGGCTAGGAAGAAAAAGAAGATGACGGTAAAGAAAAAAGGGTTTCTCAAAGATAATGTCCGCCATGAACTGATCGGCATTGTGGCCTTGGGATTGGCGGTATTGGGCATTGTGGCCCTATACTCCGGAAGCAATGGTATCGTAGGCGGCAAAATCAAAGAAGGCTTAACCGTGCTGGCCGGCAACGGTCGGGTCTGGCTGCTGCTTATGCTGGGTGCCTGGGGAATCGCTTATATGAATCGTAAACATATCAATAACCAGTGGAGAACGGTAGGAGTTCTTTTGCTATGGCTGGCTTTTGAGGGACTATTGCATTTTCAACTCCCCGGTCTTAGTGGTTATACTAATGAAACGATCCTCGATGAAGGATTGCTGGGACACGGAGGAGGAGCAATCGGTGCCCTCCTGACCATGGCTCTGAAAAGCTCAGTGGGTATTTCCGGAGGTTATGTGGTACTTATTGTCACAGCACTTAGCGGAGCTTTACTGGTAACGAACCGCTCCCTCATCGGCGGTCTGCAGCAAGTGCAAAAGGCCGGTAAGGAATCAGGCCGCTGGGTCAAAAACCATGTGGAAGATTTTATCTATGTGATTCAGGATACTGAAGAGAATCCTGAAGAAGTCTTTCCGGAAGAGCCTCTGGAAAAGAGAGCTTTAAAAAAGAATATCAAGAAGAAAGAGACGAAAGCGACCACGGAGCCCTTAAAGGTACTGGAGCCTGAATTGGTGGAGCGGCCGGTGATTATTAAGACCCTTCAGGATCTGGCGGACCATGGCGGGGAGGAAGAGAAGCCTCTGGCAGAAACCCCCATCATCCAAACCGTGCTTCCTTTTGCCGAAGAAAAGAAACAGAAAACGAACCCGCCGGGCAAGGTCACAGGAACCCCTGTTTCCAGGTTGGCCCAGAAGGAGAGCGGTGATTTTCAACTTCCTAATTTAACCCTGCTCAATAAAACCATGAAGGTGAAGAATCCTCGTATTAATAAAGATTTGGCGGATAATGTGAAGATTCTTGAAGATACCCTGGAGAGTTTCGGGGTTAAAATTAAAGTTACTCATGTAACTCAGGGACCGGCGATTACCCGCTATGAGGCCCAGCCTGCTCCCGGGGTTAAAGTAAGCAAGATCACGAATTTATCCGATGATATCGCGCTGAGTTTGGCGGCTACCGATGTGCGTATCGAGGCCCCTGTTCCGGGGAAATCGGTGGTGGGAATCGAAGTGCCCAATAAAGAGATCGCCACGGTGCATTTTCGGGAAGTTCTGGAGACACCGGAATTTCAGAATTCCCTCAGTAAGCTGACGGTCGTGCTGGGCAAAGATATTACAGGGAGTCCGATTGTGGCGGATTTAACCAAAATGCCTCACTTATTAATTGCCGGCGCCACCGGCTCAGGTAAGTCTGTCTGTGTCAATACCTTGATCAACAGCATTTTGTATAAAGCAAGGCCGGATGAAGTCAAGTTCTTATTGGTGGATCCGAAGATGGTGGAACTGACGAATTATAACGGAATTCCTCATCTGATCGCACCGGTGGTCACGGATCCGAAAAAGGCGGCCGGAGCCTTAAAATGGATTGTCACGGAAATGGAGACCCGTTACGAGCTGTTTGCTGCCGCCGGGGTCAGGGATATTGTGCGCTATAATTACCTGCGCACCCAGGAAAAGAAAGAAGATGCGCCGCCTCTTCCCTATGTGGTGGTGATTATCGATGAGTTAGCAGACCTCATGATGGTAGCCCCCGGAGATGTGGAAGATTCGATTTGCCGCTTGGCGCAGATGGCGCGGGCGGCGGGAATCCATCTTCTGATTGCTACCCAGCGTCCATCGGTGGATGTGATCACCGGTTTGATCAAAGCCAATGTTCCTTCCCGGATTGCTTTTGCTGTATCTTCTCAGATCGATTCACGGACCATCCTGGATATGAATGGAGCGGAGAAGCTCTTAGGCCGGGGGGATATGCTTTACTATCCTATGGGAGCCAGCAAACCCATCAGGGTACAGGGATGCTTCCTGGCCGATAAGGAAGTGGAAAATGTGGTCCGCTTCCTGCAGAATCAGGCTAAACCGGAATACCAGGAAATTCCTAATATCGAGCTGGGAACCGACAAGCCTGCGGAAGATACTGGGGATGAGCTCTTTCATCAAGCGGCTCTGCTCTTTATCGAGGCGGGCAATGCTTCCGTCTCTTTACTGCAAAGAAGGCTCCGCATCGGCTACACCCGGGCGGCCCGTTTGATGGATTTGTTGGAAGAAAAAGGGGTCGTGGGCGGTTATGAAGGCTCAAAACCCCGGGAAGTTTTGCTGACCAAGGGGCAATTTGATCAAAAGTTTGGGTTAGGTGAAGAAGAAATCGGGTAAAAGTTGCACATTTTGTTGAGAGGATTTATGATAATAGAAGAGAATAGTATAAATTAAGAAGGAAATATGATGGTTCAGGATATAACGATTGAAGAGTTGCTGAAAATTAAAGATATAGTTCTTCTCGATGTTCGCTCTGAAGGTGAATATGAGGAAGCCACCATACCTGGTGCACTGAATCTGCCTCTGTTTAGTAATGAAGAACGAGCCATGATTGGCACTACTTATGTACAGGTCTCGCCCGCTTTAGCCAAGGAGCAAGGGCTGGCTATAGCCGGCCCTAAGTTGGATGGACTTTATAACCAAGCCAGGCAATGGTCCAAGGGCCGGCCTGTGGTGCTCTTTTGCTGGCGGGGAGGGATGAGGAGCAAATCCTTAGCCACTGTTTTGGGTCTGATGGGCTTGCCTGTTTACCGCTTGCAAGGGGGATATAAGGCTTATCGCCATTTGGTTCATGATTATTTTAGCCGGGAGTTCCCCTTTAAAGTTGTCGTGCTGCGGGGGAATACCGGTGTAGGCAAGACTGAGCTATTAAAGCGGTTAAGGGCTGACGGCTATCCGGCCATTGATTTAGAGTCCCTGGCTAATAATCGGGGCTCTGTATTTGGGTCGGTGGGCTTGGGTTCAGGTCCTTCTCAGAAAAGCTTTGAAGCCGCTTTGTACGAAGAGCTTAGGATGTTAGCGGATTTCCCTTATATTATAGTTGAATGTGAGAGTAAGCGCATTGGCCGCATCAATTTGCCGACCAATGTTTATGAAGCTATGAAAATGGGCCCGCAAATCCTGATCTATGATTCAGTTCAGCATCGGGTTGAACGCTTAATCAAAGAATACACCCAGTATCCTCATGCTGACCTGGAGATTAAGTCGGCGCTTGGGCGTCTGACGAAAAACCTGGGACATAAAACGATTGCCCAGTACAGCGCTTTGCTGGAACAAGGAAATTTAGAAGAGTTTACAGAAGGAATGCTGAAATACTACGATGCTCTTTATGCCTATCCTAACCAGCCCAGCCATGATTATGATGATTCCATAAGCAATGAAGATCCGGAAAAGGGGATCAAAGAATTGGAGGATTACCTTGATCAGTGGTCGGGTATACTCAGAAGAACAACTTTATTTGGAATATGTGATACAGCAAAATAAACCTGGCTTGCTGGGTGCTGTCTCCACATTATTGGGAATGCTTGAGATCAATATCTTAACCGTCAATGGGATCGGTGAGGACCGCCGGGGGTTTTTGCTTCAGTATCCGTCTCCGGAGAAGGTTCAAGCCCTCCAAGAGGCTTTGCAGCATGTCGATACCATTGAGATCGCAGCTTTTCGCCCGCCGACGATCTTTGATCGCCTGGCCTTGCGGCATGGGCGGCGTTTGGATAAGGCGGAAAGCAATCCGCCGACTTACCGCTTTATTAGGGAAGAATTAGGATTGCTTGTGGACTTTTTAGGAGATACTTTAGTTGAGGGTGGCAATCAGTTGATTGGCATCCGCGGGGTTCCCCGGGTAGGAAAAACGGAAGCCGCGATCAGCGCCTGCGTTTATGCCAATAAGAAGTGGATCCTCCTTTCTTCGACGATTATCCGGCAAACCTTGCGAACAACCCTTATGCTGGACGAAGCTGAAGATTCCGTGTTTTTAATCGATGGTATGACAAGCACCTCCCGTGGCAATGATGCCCACTGGGAATTATTGAACCGGGTGATGGAATTACCCACACCGAAGATCATCGAGCATCCTGATGTATTTTTGCGGGATGGCCGGATCAAAAGAGACCTGGATTTTATCATTGAGATTCGTAATCAACCTCAGGATGAGATTGGGATTGATGATGTAGCCGTTAGTTTTTCTGCTTTTGATATTAGCTAAAACACTAAGAAGGAGGGTTTATCATGGCAGGAGAGGGACAAATCCTTCGCAACGCTCGTGTGGATAAAGGGTGGAGCTTAACTCAGGCTGAAGAAGTTACCAAAATCAGAATCCGCTATCTGGAAGCTTTGGAAGAAGAAGCTTATCATATTTTACCCGGTGACACTTATACCAAAGGGTTTTTAAGAACTTATGCCAAGCATTTGGGAATAAACCCGGAGGAGGTTCTAGAGCACTATAAAGCCTTAGGGCAGCAACAGGAAAAACCCTTATCCGCTGAACCGGCTCCGCCGCTGCCCCGCCGGAGGCCCCAGTGGATTAAACCTGTGCTTGTGGCTGTTACCGGAGTGGTTGCTCTTGTGGTCGTGATTGGAATCGCCTCCCTGAGCAAGCATCCGGGCACCACCATTGCTCCGGAAGATATAGTCACACCCTTGCCTACTACTCCTCAGGAAGAAGTCGTCCAACAACCGGAAAACACTCCCCCGCCGGACGATACGCCACCGGCCCAAACCTCTCCTTCCAACCCCCAAAATGTGATCGCCCAGGAAAATGAAGGTCTGGTGGCTCAGCTGGTCTTTAGTCAGCCCTGCTGGATCCGGGTCAATGTGGATGGTCAGTTTGCTTTTGAGGGAACCTTTACTCAAGGAGCCACTAAAGAGTTAAAGGCAAAGGACCAAATAGAACTGGTCACAGTCGGCAATGCCGGTGGGCTTACGGTAACCCTTAACGGCAAGACCTGGCCAAGTCTGGGGGCTCAGGGACAGGTGGTTAATAACATCATTCTTAAGAAAGACAGCGCAAATCAAATCAGCCTCCTGCCTTGAGGCTTGAGGCTGGTTGAATATATTCATGGATGCAAAGGAGAGAGATTCGTGGCCAAGGATTCATCATTTGATATCGTTTCTAAAGTGGAGATGCAGGAAGTAATCAATGCGGTTCATCAAGCGCAAAAAGAAATTGAACAGCGTTTTGATTTTAAAAACAGTAAATCCTCCCTTGAACTGCAGGACGAGAAAATTATACTGGTTTCTGACGATGACTTTAAACTCCGCAATGTCATTGATATTTTGGAGAGCAAGCTGGTTAAGCGGCAGGTTTCTCTTAAAGCTCTGGAATATGGCAAGGTTCAGCCGGCAGCCGGAGATACGGTCCGCCAGGAAGTTAAGCTTGTTCAAGGAATATCTCAGGATAAAGGCAAAGAGATCAATAAGCTCATCAAAGACAGCAAAATCAAAGTGTCCAGTTCGATCCAGGGAGACCAGGTTCGGGTCACGGGGAAGAATAAAGACGATTTACAGGAAGTCATCGCCTTATTGCGCAAGCAGGATCTGGGTATCGACCTTCAATTTATCAACTATCGTTAAAGACATTCACACCTCCCACACTTGTGGGAGTTTTTGATTTCACTAGTTAAGGAGTGAGTTCGATTAAAATTCCCCAATTTCTACCTATCAGTAAACAGGACATGAAAAAACGGGGCTGGGAAGAGCTGGATTTCCTGCTTATTACCGGAGATGCCTATGTGGATCATCCCAGCTTCGGTATTGCCATAATATCCCGGGTACTGGAGAAGCATGGCTATAAAGTAGGCATTATAGCCCAACCCAATTGGCGTGATGTGAAAGCCTTTCAAGCTCTGGGCAGACCGCGCCTGGCCTGCCTGGTGTCCGGTGGGAATCTTGATTCCATGGTCAACCATTATACGGCGGCCAAGAAGCGGCGTCAAAAAGATGTCTATTCCCCGGGAGGCAAGGCAGGGTTACGCCCTGATCATGCCACCATTGTCTATACCAATAAAGTCCGTGAAGCTTTTCCGGGATTGCCGGTGATTATCGGTGGTATCGAAAGCTCCCTAAGGCGATTTGCCCACTATGATTTTTGGAGTGATAAGGTTAAGCGCTCCATCCTGTTGGACAGCCAGGGGGATTTGCTTGTGTTTGGCATGGGGGAAAAGGCGATTGTTGAGGTGGCTCATGCCTTAAACGACGGGGAACCCATTGCTGAGGTTCAAGGTGTCAGAGGGACCATGGTTCCTTGGAAAAAGGAGATTCCGGAAGGAATCATCCAGCTCCCTGCTTATCAGGATGTAGTGGGAGATAAGAGGAAGTATGCGGAAAGCTTCTGGGTGCAATATAATCAGCAGGACCCCTATTATGGCAAGGCTATGTATCAAAGCCATGGGCAGGTCGGGGTTATTCAGTATCCGCCGGCCTATCCTTTGACTCAAGCCGAGATGGACGGGGTCTATGCCTTGCCCTATGTTGGGTCTTATCATCCTGTCTATGAGGAAGCAGGCGGGGTTCCGGCCATTGAAGAAGTGGAGTTCAGTTTGGTCAGCTCCCGGGGCTGTTATGGAGGATGCTCTTTCTGCGCCCTGACCTTCCATCAGGGGCGGATTATCCAGGGGCGGAGTGCCGAGTCCATCGTCAGAGAAGCGGAGCAGTTGACCTGGAGTCCGCGTTTTAAAGGCTATATTCATGATGTGGGTGGACCTACGGCCAATTTCCGCCGCCCGGCCTGTAAAGCCCAACTTAAACGCGGGGCATGCCCCCATAAGCAATGCCTCTTTCCTGCTCCTTGTGCCAAGGCGGATGTGGATCACACCGAATATATCGATCTCCTGCGCCGCTTGCGCAATCTGCCTAAGGTTAAGAAAGTCTTTGTGCGTTCCGGAATTCGCTATGATGCCGTCCTGGCTGATAAGAATACAACCTTTTTGCGGGAACTGTGTGAGCATCACGTAAGCGGGCAGCTTAAGGTTGCTCCCGAGCATATCAGCGAAAAGGTATTGAAAAGGATGGGAAAGCCGGGGAAAAAAGTCTACGAGCGTTTTGCCGATGAGTTTAAAACGATCAATGAAGACCTTGGCAAAAAGCAATATCTGGTGCCCTATCTTATGTCCTCTCATCCGGGCAGCGGCTTAAGAGAAGCCATCGAACTGGCGGAATATGTCCGGGATATGGGAGTCAACCCGGAGCAGGTTCAAGACTTTATTCCCACTCCGGGAAGCTTATCCACCTGTATGTATTACACCGGGCTGGATCCCCGCACCATGGAAAAGGTCTATGTACCCCGGACCATGGAAGAAAAGGCCATGCAAAGAGCTTTGATTCAATACCGGAACCCTAAGAATTACGATTTGGTGGAGAAGGCACTGAAATCAGCCCATCGGGAGGACTTGATCGGCCATGGTCCTAAATGCCTGATTCGCCCCCGCTCCCAGCATAAGAAGAGCTTAGGCCCGATCGGGAAAACCTCACCTTCCTCCTCCGCCCCGCAGGCTCGTGACAAAAAGAGAAACAGTGTGAAAGGAAAACCCAGGGTTAAGTCCAGGCCAAAAGGGTGAACAGGAAGGATGAGCCGGGTCTAATCACAGATCTCCCCGAACTCTTCCCTCAGCATGTCCTCAACTTCTTCCATTTTGACAACTCCCAGCTCTTTCTGAAAGGAAGGTTCCAGTACTATATATTTTTCATAGGTTAACTCTTCATCCTCCTCGATAAATTTGGAGAAGGAAAAGAAAACTCCCTCCTTGCTTTCTTCAAGACGCTTGAGAAGATAATATTCAGTGGGGTCTAATTTACTTTGCAGAACCAAGGTATCGCCATCGATTACGAAAAGAACCCGGGCATCTTCATAAGAGCGGTTCTGGAACTTCCATATAAACCCTTGGCTCAGTGAGTCCTGATACCCAAGGGTGTCCTCTTGGGAGGCTCCCCAGGAGAAAGCCATGGAAAGTATTCCTTTTGCTTCCATTTCTTCGGCTAGTTCATCGAGACGGGAAGCCACGGCCGAAGGGATGCGGTATTCGTCACACATGGAACTTCCACAGGAATAGACAGGCACATTGATGACTTTACCAGCGCCATGATCGAGGGCGATGGGAAGGGTGCGGGAGTTTAAATAACCTGTATCCCCACAGCCGCATTGATCGACAGGTGAAAGAGTATCGTTTAACAAACTGAGCACCTCGCAATGATTATTATACTATGTAATCTTGTCCAGAGAGCTTACTCACATCATTCTACTGTAATCCATTTGAAAATTAAAGGGAATAGTTGCTAAGCCCCTCTTTTATAATATTGCCATATTTTAGTAATAAAAGTGTTGCCTATGACCGTAACCAAGGATAATTAGTTTTGACACTTAGGGAAATATTAGTTTATACTAGATTAGTAATTACACACAAATCAAGATTTTAAAGAAAGTATACAGTGCAAGCTTATACTTTCTGACAGTGCCGGAAAAAGAATTTTGGAGAAATGATGATATGCAGAGGTGCAGACATTGAACAAAAAAGTTGCTGTCGTGACTTTAGGATGTCCGAAGAATCAAGTCGATAGTGAAATCATGACCGGTCATATGATGACAAAATACCAGATCGTGAATGAGCCGGAGCAGGCAGATATTATCATTATCAATACCTGTACTTTTATTGAAAGTGCTAAGGCTGAGTCCATCGATATGATTCTCCAGATGTCTCAATATAAGGAAGAAGGACAGTGTCAGACTCTAGTGGCCACAGGGTGTTTGGCCCAACGTTACGGTGATGAGCTCTTAGCTGAGATCCCCGAATTGGACGGGATCATGGGGACCGGGAATGTCGCAGAGATTCTGGAGACCCTTGAGGAAGCAGAGAAGAGCAAGGTCAGAAGAATCAGCGCCGAGGCGCCCGCCTTTATCTATGATGAAACCATGCCTCGTGTCCGTTTATCCCCTAAGCAGTATGCCTATGTTAAAGTAGCGGAGGGATGCGATAATTATTGCACATATTGCATCATTCCTCATGTGCGGGGCCACTTTCGCAGCCGGACCCAGGAATCCATCCTTCGCGAAGTAGAGGCCATGGCTTCCGAAGGGGTAAAAGAGGTTTTACTGATCGCTCAGGATACTACCCGCTATGGCAAGGACCGTTATGGTGAATATAGGCTGCCTTCCTTAATCAAAGAGATTGCCGGGATTGAAGGAATAGAGTGGATTCGTCTTATGTATTGTTATCCGGAATTGTTTACGGATGAACTGATCACAGTCATGAAAGAAACGCCCAAAGTTTGCCGTTATCTCGATCTTCCTCTTCAACACGCTCATGATAAAGTCCTGGCTGAGATGAACCGGAGGGGTACGATCCGAGAGGCTGAAGGATTAATTCATAAATTGCGCCAGGAAATCCCCGACATTCGTCTTCGCACAACTATGATTACCGGTTTTCCCGGGGAAACGGAAGAAGAGTTTCAAGCTGTTGTAGATTTTGCTAAGAAAATCCGCTTTGACCGCTTAGGAGCTTTTGCCTATTCTCAGGAGGAATCTACTCCGGCCGCCCAAAGGGAGGACCAAGTGCCTGAGGAGATTCGTCAACAGCGGCGTGATCAACTCATGGAGCTGCAGCACGACATTGCTTACGAGCAGCAGCAGAGATGGGTAGGGCAGACCCTAAAGGTTCTTATCGAAGAAGCATTGCCGGATCAACGCTGGGTCGGCCGCAGTGAAGGGGATGCTCCGGAGATCGACGGTGTTGTCTATGTTGATTCACCTGGGGAACTTGAAATCGGGGACTTTGTACTGGTTAAGATTACCGGAGCAGATAGCTACGATTTAATGGGAGAGGTTGTGCAGTGAATTTACCCAATCAACTCACAATGGCGCGGATAATATTAATACCCATCTTTATGGCCTTGTTGCTCATCCAATTTCCTAAAGGTCAGCCGATTTTTCCTTATCAGGATTTTGTGGCGGCCATGATCTTCATCCTGGCAGCTGCGACGGATGGCTTGGATGGTTATATCGCCCGTAAAAGAGGCCAGGTTACAGTTCTGGGAAAATTTATGGATCCGCTGGCAGATAAACTTTTGGTTTCGGCAGCTTTAATTGCGTTGGTGGACTTGGGGCATGTGCCGGCGTGGATTTGCTGGATTATACTGGCCCGGGAGTTCGCAGTGACAGGGTTGAGAGCCATAGCCTCTGCTGACGGAACTGTGATTGCAGCCAGCAAACTGGGCAAGATTAAAACCGTATCCCAGGTTGTGGCTATTTCTCTGATTCTGCTCCATGATTGGCCTTTATCCCTCTTCAACCTCTATCTGGGACAGCCGCTTCTCTATGTAGCCCTTTTCTTTACGATTGTTTCAGGTGTGGATTATTTAGTAAAATCGAAGAAGCTTTTGAAAAAATAAAACCTATAATAATGAACAGAGTTTTCCAGAAAACGGAGGATTCTGTTCTTTATTTTTAAGCTTTTTTGTACTTATGCATCATAAGTGCAACCAGCGACTTCGCCCCATTGGCGGGTATGGGTTTAAGGCAAACACAGTGTCTTCGGGCAAAGCCAGGTTTTCTTTAGCATTATTGGTATGAATTGCATGAAAAAATAGTACATCAGCCGTGCTATAATATTGAAGTAAATGAGTACATGCGCTTGCTATATTTGAATCTGCATCCATAGAGGAATAATCGATACATTTTGGAATTTCTATAAATTATAAGGGAGTGGAGGCGCTTTATGACTAAGCAGCGGATCACCATCATCAGCTTAGTAAGTATGCTTATTTTCGGATTATTATTAAGCGGTAAGCTCTTATATGAGAATAAATGGCTGGAAGGTTCTTTGATTAAAGAAAGTCAACAGATTTCAGGGGTGCTGTCGGCTGAAATACTGGATAAGCAGGGTGCTTCGGAGATGCTGGTCAATACCGGCCAGGTCACCAATCTGCAAACTATTTGCACTCAGCTGAAGACAATTTCCGGAACCCATCCCATCCGTCTGGTGGATCAACGAACGCCTGAATTGGAAGAAGTGTATCAGCAGATGCAATTTGCTATTCAAGAGGGAATGGTTATGGGAAATTTTACGCAAATGCAGGAAACTCTTGCCGCACAGGCTGAGCAAGCTGGAGTGATGATGAATCTGACCATGGATAATGAAGGGATTTATCTCGTCTTGACCCAAGGGGAACATCAATTGGTTTCCGTTATAGAGAGACACGGGCAAGGAACATTCCTGCCCAGTGTAGGCAAGGATTATACAGGCATGAATCATTGAACGAGACTTCTTTCAGTGATAGTTGGGAAGGAGGAGAGAGAATGGGATTGGCTAAAGATATCGCGATGGGTGTTGGCGTAGGCTTGTTCCTTTATCTTTGGGTTTCCGGGTATAATGTTTTACCCATCGGGCTTTTAGTGCTTTTGGGTGTCGCTTTCTGGAAATTCATGCCCCGGTCCATGGTGGGAGGTTCCGAGAAAGGGGTCCGAATTTCCGGCAGCACGGTTGACTTTGAAGACATAGGCGGTCAGAATGCCGCTAAGAAAGAACTCCAGGAAGCCTTGGATTTTCTGTTATACAGTGAACGCATGAGGGAGCTGGGGATTCGGCCTTTGAAGGGTATCCTTTTATCCGGTCCGCCGGGAACTGGTAAAACCTTATTAGCAAAGGCGGCAGCCCGCTATACGGATTCTGTTTACTTAGCCATTTCCGGCAGTGAATTTGTGGAAATGTACGCAGGTGTGGGGGCAGAGCGGGTAAGGAAGCTCTTCAAAAAAGCCAGAGAATCAGCCAAAAAGGAAAAAAAGGATCGGGCGATCATTTTTATTGACGAGATGGATATTCTGGGGGCCAAACGGGGCAGCAATGTCTCCCACCATGAATACGATCAGACCCTTAATCAGCTGCTGGTGGAAATGGATGGACTGGGAAACAGTGAACAAGGTACCCAAATTCTCCTGATTGCCGCCACCAATCGCGCCGAAGCATTGGACCCGGCTCTTTTGCGTCCAGGACGCTTCGATCGCCTGGTCAAAGTGGACCTGCCGGATAAAGAAGGACGCCTGGCCATCCTCAAGATTCATACGAAAAACAAACCCCTGGCCTCCTGCGTGGATCTGGAACAGATTGCTCAGGAAACCTATAATTTTTCTGGAGCTCATCTGGAAAGTGTCACCAATGAAGCGGCAGTCTTTGCTTTAAGGGATGATGCCCGGGAAGTTAACATGTTTCATTTCCGGGAGGCTGTGGAAAAGGTGCTCTTAGGAGAAAAACTGGATCGCAAGCCTACGGATGAAGAATTACAACGGGTGGCGATCCATGAAGGGGGCCATGCTTTGCTTGCTGAATTTGTACGGCCCCATTCCGTGTCCCAGATCTCCATTCGCTCCCGTGGCAACGCCTTAGGCTATGTGCGCCACTATCCTAAAGATGATTTATATCTTTACACCCAGGCCATGATTGAAGAACAGATTATGGTCGCTCTGGCCGGAGCCATAGCTGAGGAGACCATCCTGGGCACACGCAGTACAGGTGCCGCCGGTGATTATGAACAGGCCCTGCATATGGTGGAGAAGATGCTGGCCTCCGGGATGTCCACCCTTGGGGTAGTGGATGTGGTAAAACTAGGAGCTGATCAGCGTCAGCAGGTCACCCGCGAGATATTGGCAGAGTTGGAGGAAAGAACCTGCCAGGTGATCCTTGATAAGAAGGGCATCCTGGAGAGAGTGGTTCAGGTATTGAAAACTGAAGAAGTTCTTAATGGAGAGAGGCTTCGCCTGCTTATCGAAGAGGAAGCAGCTTAATCCATTCCTAAACAATTTGACCTTCAATTCTTAGACAGTTCTAATCGGACTGCATAAGATTTGAAGGTCTTTTACTTGCCTAAAAGCTTAGGACACTTGCGATCTGACAAGCAAAGGCACATGCTGGGTTTCTGTAGCGTTTTTAGTACATAGCTTATAGATCATATACGCTTTTTATGATAGAATCCATTAGTGAAAAGCACTAAAGTTCGGACATTTTTTCCGGTTTATTAAGAGTATGTGAATAGAGCAGCAATAGTTAAATATTAAGTTAAGAGGGATAGATGTGAAAAAATGGTTGATAAAGATACCTATGACTTTATTTGCAGCTATGTTTTTTCTCATAATTTCCGCTTATTTTATTTTCCCGATTTTAAACGACATAAAAGCTGAAAAACTCGCAAAAGAAATGCTCAATACTACGCCCCCTAATAATACTGAAATAGTTGAAGCTATTTCAGGTTGTGGGAACACTGGAGGAACCGGTAATCACACGGAGGTTTGGATTGGCCTTCTCGTGAAATCAGGACTTTCAAAAAAAGAACTCTTAAAATATTATAGTGATTTATACAACTATATAGAAGTATATGAAACGGCGGCAGATGGGGCTGGTTATCCTATAATAATGCAGTTTATTGATGATGAGTTTAAAAGTTTCGAAAATATTTCTAACCACGATGATTACTTCATTATAGGAAGAACCGAAAACGCTGTTTCTTCATCTTTTGATTTGAGGGGACATTAACGCAGGAAAAAAACTGAGTGAATTCCAATTTATGATTACTTCAAAGAGGCATAGTTTTCCACTGAGGAAAGCTATGTCTTTTCTTATGCAGAATGATGAGATATTATGGATGCGATGGTAATTAGATTTATTGAGGGAAATGAGTTGAGAATAGGAATTTCAGGAGAAATTTCTAGGCTCAAAGCTTTAGGCTTTTCGTAAGGATAAGTTTCCCAAAGAAGAGAAATAATCTTAGTAGGAATGTTGTTTATCCCAATATGGCAAAATTAACGATGACTTATATTTGCGTTTAGAGGGGGAGAGTGATAAAATATCATGAAAGCTGAAATTATCGCAACTGGAACGGAAATACTATTAGGACAGACCTTAAATACGAGTGCACATTATCTTACAGGAAAGTTATCTGAGTTAGGAATTGAAGTGGATTACCATACCACGGTTGGAGACAACCCAGAACGGTTGAAAAAGGTAATCCTACAAGGAATAGAACGATCGGATCTGCTCATGATTACCGGAGGGACAGGGCCAACAGAGGATGATCTCTCCAAGGAGCTCATTGCGCAGATTTTTGGATTAAACATGGTTCTTGATCCGCCTAGTCACGAAAAGATTCAAGAGTTTTTCGCCATGAGGGGCAGCCAAATGCCCAAAACGGAAGAGAAACAAGCATACTTTCCTGAAGGATCTCAAATTCTTCCCAATCACTGTGGAACGGCTCCGGGAGCTATTGTCCAAAAGAATAACAAGACCATCATCCTCTTGCCGGGGCCTCCAACAGAGATGGAGCCTATGTTCAAGAACTATGTATGGCCATTTTTGGAGCGGATAGCTCAGGAAGATTCGGCAAGAATGTACGTTCGCGTGGTGAAAGTTGTGGGTTTGGGGGAATCGGAGTTAGAAGAGGTGCTCCGGGATTTCATGGGAAGGCATGAACCCGGCATGACTTTGCTGTGCAAGGATTCTGAAATGCATATCCGCTTAGTAGTCAGAGGGAATGCCGATGAAGCTGCAGCAATTCTCGCTCAAGCTGAAAGCGTGATTCATGAGCGACTCGGGGATAAGGTATTCGGCACGGATGAGGATACCATGCTTGAACTCGTCAGTAAGGGCTTAAAGGAACATCGGTTGACTCTTGCCACGGCGGAATCATGTACGGGTGGACTTTTGGGGGCACAGCTTACCCAAGAGCCCGGAAGTTCGGATTTCTATTTGGGTGGAGTTATCAGTTACTCTAACGCTCTGAAAGAAGGTCTTTTGGGGGTGAGTTCCCAGACTTTGCACCACTATGGTGCTGTCAGTGCTGAGACAGCACGGGAGATGGCCGCAGGCATCCGGGAGCGTACCCAAGCCGACCTTGGTATTAGTATTACTGGAATCGCCGGACCCGGAGGAGGAAGCCAGGAAAAGCCCGTTGGCTTAGTTTATATTGGCTTAGCTACTTCGGAAGGTGTCAAAGCGAATAAGTTTCAGTTTCATGGAAGCCGTGATTCGATCCGTCAGCTTACTGTTCAAGCTGCCCTGGATTGGATTCGCCGTTATATGTTGAATAGCGAAAGGGGTTAACTATTAATTGAGTGCAGAACGTTTACAATCTTTTGGTGAAATAAGTCTGAGCAAGCAAGTGCTGCAGGCATTATCAGAAATGGGGTTTGAGGAGCCCTCTCCAATTCAAAAAGCAGCCATTCCCGTGGCTATGGATGGTGTGGATTTAATCGGCCAGGCCCAAACCGGTACAGGAAAAACTGCCGCCTTTGGGATTCCCATCTGTGAAAAAGTCAACCCTAAGTTTCAGGCAGTTCAAGCCTTGATTCTGACACCAACCCGCGAACTGGCCGTTCAGGTGTCGGAAGAGATCAGCAAGATCGGGAAATATCGCCATATTAAACCCTTGCCCATTTACGGAGGCCAATCCATCGACCGTCAGATCCGGGCATTGCGCTTCGGCAGCCAGGTGGTGGTAGGAACTCCGGGTCGTATCCTTGATCATTTAAATCGCGGAACCCTAAAATTGCAGTATGTAAAAATGGTGGTTCTGGACGAAGCCGATGAAATGCTGGATATGGGCTTTGTTGAGGATATAGAAACGATTCTTAAGCAAGTTCCCAAAGAAGAGCGCCAGGTGATGCTTTTCTCGGCTACCATGCCGCCGGAAATTAAGAAACTGGCTCAGAATTATATGCACCAGCCTAAATCCGTAGCCGTAAGCCGTGATGAGCTCACTGTGCCTTTGATTGAGCAAGTCTTTTATGAAGCCAGAGACAAAATCAAAGTGGATGCCCTCTGTCGGATTATTGATATGGAAGATATCGGTCAAGCCATTATCTTCTGTCGGACCAAAAGAGGGGTTGATGAGCTTGTGGCCGCTCTGGAGGCAAGAGGGTATTTTGCAGATGCCCTGCATGGTGATTTAAGCCAACAGCAGAGAGACCGGGTCATGAAGAAGTTCCGTGACGGCAAGGTTGAGTTGCTTGTGGCTACGGACGTGGCAGCCCGGGGACTGGATATCGATAACGTAACCCATGTTATTAACTTCGACATTCCCCAGGATCCTGAATCTTATGTTCATCGGATCGGGCGTACCGGCAGAGCCGGGAGAAAAGGCCAGGCTATTACCTTGGTTTCTTCCCGGGAATACCGTCAACTCCGCTTGATCGAACGTTTGATCAAGACCCGGATCATACGCAAAGAGTTACCGACCCTGGCCGATGTCAGTGAACGGCAAGCGGAAAATCTCAAGAATCAGCTGGTTAAGATTTTGCAGCGAAGCCACTTGGGAACCTATCGCTCCATCGTGGGATCTTTGCTGGAAGAGTATGATTCTATGGATGTAGCGGCAGCAGCCTTGAAATTTGCTGTTGAGGGTGTTGAGGAGCGAAGTGAAGAGGAAGATGATATTGCTTTTGGCAATACTGGAGCAGCCCCTGGTATGGTCCGCCTCTTTATGAATATTGGCCGTCTTCAACAGGTTCGCCCTCAGGACATCGTCCGTTGGATAGCTGACGAAAGCGGAATTCCCGGCAACATTATCGGGATGATCAACATCTATGATAAATTTACCTTTGTGGAAATCCCTGAACAACATGCCAGCCGGGTTCTCAGCTGCATGCATCAGAACATGATTAAAGGCCGTAAGGTCAACGTGGAACCGGCTAAAGCCAGATAAAGAAACAAAAGGCCGCTGTCAAACGGACTGTAAAGTTCGTTGAACAGGGGCCTTTTTGTTGTCCAGCGGACTTCCCTACCAGGGTGGGATGAAATTCGGAATCGATTACGAATTTCGGATGCACCCTGATGCTTTTCAGGGATTGTGATTTGAAAAAGGCCTCTCCATACGTTACAATTGGAGAGCTGGTAAGATTAACAGGCATAAGGTATAGCACACTCAAATTTTATACCGAAGAAGGCATGTTGGAGTTTGAACAAGCAGAAGAAAACTTAACGAGAAGATATAAACGTGTCGATACCATCCAGCGTATTCATTACATCAAAAACTTGAGAGCGGAAGGCAAAACCGTTCCCCAAATTAAGGATATTCTCAATCAAACAAAATGAGCATAAGTTCTAAATTTTTTCTATATGAAAAGGGCTTTTCTACAGCCTTTGGCTTTGAGTGCGCGGTGATGCTGCGGGCCGCCTGGGAAATGGCCGACATGGTAGAGGTCCTGCCCTTTAGCGAGGGAGAAATAAACGAGGCGGTGGCATCGAACCCTGCCGTGGAGCACCTGTATGTTTATCTGTTGGATGGGTCGGATATACGCCAACAATTTGATGGGCTCATCCGCACCTATACCGGACGGGATCGGATGGTGCTGGGGGCAAACGAGATTTATTTGCTGTGTCACGAAAGCATCAGGGATTCAAAGCTCGCAACGTCGTTAGGCAAGCTGAAGGTATCTTTAACAGCACGTAATTGGAAAACAATAAGTAAATTATATGAGATAACGAGGGAATGAAGAACGGTTTCCTTCCAACACAAAAATCTTCTCAGATAGTTGGAAATTCGAACCTTTGATTTTGGGGACGGGTTTTGTTTTAAACAAAAAATTGCTACCTTCTTAATGTTTCAAGATGGCAATGCTGAAGAGGCAATGAACTTTTATATTTCGCTATTTGATAATTCTAAAATAGTGAATATTACCCGTTATGGAGCGAATGAAGCCGGTCAAGAGGGTACTGTAATGCATGCTGTATTTTCATTGAACGGGCAAGAGTACATGTGTATAGACAGCCATGTCAAGCATGAATTTACATTTACCCCTGCGATATCTTTATATGTAACATGTGATAGTAAAGAAGAGATTGATAAGGTATTTGAAAAGCTTTTAGAAGGCGGCCAAATCTTGATGCCCCTTGGCTCTTATCCGTTTAGTGAAAGATTCGGTTGGGTAAATGATAAATACGGGGTCTCATGGCAATTAAATTTTGAAAAGTAATAATGAAAAGAATTTGCACTCTTCTTTAAGCGCGAAACTTTTTGCATTATGACTCTAAAGAAACAGGGTTGTTTTTACGGAAGTGAAAGACAGTCCTGTTTGATTTTGGGCTCGAATTTAAAGAATCATCTTAGAAATTGCCAAATACCCTTAAGACATATTGACTTTTTTCGATATGATAGGCATAATGAACATATCGAAAATTTTAGATTGGAGCGTTATGTATGAAAGCAAACCATTTGGAAAGCGCTAAAGTGTTCAAAGCCTTTTGCGATGAAACCCGGCTTGCCATTTTGGAAATGCTCCAAAGCGGTGAAAAATGTGCCTGTGTGCTGCTTGAAAAGGTAGAAGTGGGACAGTCCACCCTTTCCCACCATATGAAGATTTTGCTGGAAAGCGGCGTTATTTCTGCACGGAAAGAAGGCAAATGGACTTACTATTCCATTAGTGAAAATGGCAGAAAGCGTGCCTTAGCGTTGCTGCACGCCATAACTGAAACCCATCTGCTCACAGGAGAAACAGAGGAAAATTGTTGTGAAAAGGAGAGCGTCTTATGAATGAGGTTATCGAAAATGTCAAAGAGTATTACGGCAAAATTCTGCATAGTACAGCTGATTTGCAAAGCAAAGCCTGCTGCTGTTCGCCGGACTCAATGCCCAAGGAAGTAAAAAAAGCCCTCATTTTTATAGCAGATGAGGTTATCAACCGCTACTATGGCTGCGGCTCGCCGCTACCCCCCTTGCTTGAGGGCATGACCGTTCTTGATCTCGGATGTGGCAGTGGACGTGACGTATATGTTGCAGCTCAGCTGGTCGGTGAGCATGGGCGGGTGATAGGCGTTGATATGACCCAGGAGCAGCTTGATGTGGCAAAAAAATATGAGGACGAACAGCGCCAACGCTTCGGCTACGCAAAATCTAATGTGAAATTTTTGAGCGGTTATATTGAGGATTTACGCGCGGCCGGAATAAGCGATTCTTCGGTGGATATAGTAATCTCGAACTGCGTTGTCAACCTTTCTCCTGATAAGGAAAAGGTCTTTGCAGAAATCTGGCGGGTACTGAAGCCGGGTGGAGAACTTTATTTCTCAGACGTATTTGCTGACCGTCGCATACCCGAATATCTTGCGGCTGACCCGGTATTGCGCGGCGAGTGTATTGGCGGTGCGTTATATTACGAGGATTTCCGGCGTATCATGCAGCGGGTTGGCTTTACCGATTTTCGTTATAAATCTATCCGAAATATAGATTTGGATAATGAGGCGATCATAGAAAAAGTGGGATTCGCAAACTTTACAGAGCGGACAGTCAGAGCCTTTAAATTAGACGACCTGGAGGATATTTGCGAAGATTATGGACAGATTGCCGTCTATAATGGCAGTATCGCCAGCTCCCCGCATTTTTTTGATCTTGACGACCATCACCGCTTCTTTACCGGCAAGCCGCTTTTGGTTTGCGGCAACACAGCTGCCATGCTTGCCAAAACCCGCTTCGCTTCCGCATTCAGGGTAATAGGCAATCGTTCCACCCATTACGGAGTGTTTGGCGTCTGCGGAGGAAAAAGTGAAACAAATTGTTTTGATACTGGCAGTTCATGTGGGTGCTGATACATAAACATGGCGTACATTATCCTCCGCAAAAATAGTCAATAGGCCGCTGTCAAACGGACTGTAAAGTTCGTTGAGCAGCGGCTTTTTGTTCCCTGATGCAACTGCCGGTTGCTAAATTGTCAAGGGGAGTTGATCGACTTTTGAAAGAACGCATAGTAAAATGTGGGTATCAAAAGTTAAGGAGGGGCCTTATGACCCTGGGAGAAAAAATATATGAGCTCAGGACAAAGAATGCTATGTCTCAGGGGGACTTGGCCAATACCTTGGAAGTATCGCGTCAATCCGTTTCCAAATGGGAAAACAATACCTCGGTTCCCGAACTGGACAAATTAGTGAAAATGAGCGAAGTATTCAGCATTTCCCTTGACGAATTGATCCGGGGCGAAAAAACGGAAAAAATGCAGCGCGAAACCCAATCCCCCGATATAAGCGCTCCTCCAAACGGCTTGCCTCCACGAAAAATTGTCGGTCTTTTTATTCTGGGCTTTGGCCTCATCGTATTCCTGTTCCTGTCATTTCTGGGCGATCTGCTGTCCGCGCTTTTCCTAAGTTCACCGCTGTTCGTATGTGCGCTAATTTGCCTGACGGTCAATAAGCATACCGTTCTATGGTGTGGTTGGGCACTGTATGGTTTGATTTATGCGTATCTGCGATATGCCACGGGTATCCGCCTATGGTGGATATTTCAGGGATGGCTGTATCGCGGCGGATTGGAGATACATGCTGCAATTGCCTGGTTACAGGTACTGGGACTCGTGGCATTAATAATAAGCACAGGTCGGTTATTTTATAAAAGCCGAAAAAATTCACCGGATTGACCATAAACGGCAAAGTGAAGTATATTCCGGGGATCCGGGCAAAGAAAAAACCGGGAGGGCGCGCAGGGCACCCTCCCGGTTTTTTCTTTATCGATATTCATCTGTTTTTGGTATTTTGAGGAGTGCAAAGGTTTTTTTGCGGCCTTGTTTGCTACGGAAAGTGCGGTTTCATTCCGCTAGCGGCTTTTGGACTTTATTAAACATCACAGCCGCATTGCCGCATTCATAATGATCGCTGTTCTGGTATTCAGCCTTAAAAGCGGGATGGATGCGCCTGAAAAGCTAGCTGAAACAGTGCTTATGAGAACATACGGTGCAACAAAGCAGGATTACGAAGCTCTCACTCACGCTCTCTCGCAGAGCCAGAGTCGGGAAGACATGCAAATTCTTTTCGATTACGTGCACACGGCATACGGTGAACAGTTAACAGCTGAAGGTTATGAAATATGTATTGCTAATCGTATGATCTCCAAAGCGTCCAAAGTTGCCTATGATGAAAACTCTGATCTTAAGGTATCGGCTATTGAGCTTCAACCGACAGATGCACTGGAAGGTCGACGCCATTGCACCCCGCTAAAATAGTGAATTACGTTATAGAAAACGGCTTCCGGATATACTGACGGTCGCCGTTTTTGCGTACGCAGAGCAGATTTATTTATCACTCAGACTGTTGTCTGCAGATTTTCAACTGAATCAATAAAAACTCTTCTTGATTTAATCTTTATCATATGTTATTAATAACATATGATAAAGATTAAGGGGGAAACGAATTATGTCATTAAACCATGTGATTCTGGGGCTTCTAAACCGGGAGCCATTAACGGGATACGAAATGAAAAAAATAATTCAGAATACACCTTTTATGTATTGGTCTGGAAACAATAACCAGATATACAAAGCATTCGTTGAATTATTGGATGAAGGCTTTGTTACAAAAGAGGTGCAACATCAAGACGGCTCACCGTCAAAAAACATCTACACGATCACCGGCGATGGCCAGCAAGAGTTTAAGAGCTGGCTGCTTTCTGTAACCGATGTGCCGGTTTTTAAAAAGCAAGTATTGATTAAACTTGCTTTGGCTAATCAATTAAAACGTGGTGATTTGGAAACCATGCTGGCATCCTATGCCGATCGGGTTAAGATGCAAGCTCTTTTATCTGAAAGAGAACTCGATAAATGCTATTTTGCTGAACAAGAGCTTTCCGGCCGATCTTTGTTCATTGATTTGATACGAGAAAACATCCTGTCCTTTTATGCCGGCGAACTTGAATGGGTTCAAAAGGTAAAAGAATGTATTGCAGGGCTAGCGGATGAGAGAAACGTTGCGACGGAAGCTGTCATACAAAAAGAAAACAATGAGGTGGAACCAGCAATGAACTGCCAAGTTATGGAAAGTCGAGGAAAAAGATATCTCTATCTCACAAGCAGCGGTTCATTAATTCAGCGGGAACAAGATGCCATTGACATCATTTCCCTTTGCGCTGAACATGGCACGAATGCAGTGGTTCTGGATGGCAATACCCTTTCGGATGATTTCGTAAAGTTAAGGACAGGACTTGCCGGTGCCGTGCTCCAGAAGTTTGTCAACTATAATATCAAAGCGGCTGTGGCCATAAAAGGAGGGCAGAACTTTCCTGTGCGTTTTCAGGAAATGGCTTCCGAGCATAGTTCCGGAAACACATTTCGCATATTTACCAATTTGGAAGATGCCGTAAGCTGGCTATTAGCACAGAGGAGAAAATCAAAATGAAAAACACAGTTGCCTTTAAAACGATCACGGGCAGAGATGCCGTATACAAAGCATATGATGCCTTTCTTGGCAACATGGGGATTCCCCATGAAGAGGTCAATGTAGATACACGATTTGGGAAAGCTTTTGTGATAGCGGCAGGTAAAAAAGATGCGCCTGTTTTGGTATTGCTTCACGGTAGCGGCATAAATTCAGTCATGTGGATTAAGGACATGGAGAAGTATTCCGAGCATTACAGGGTATATGCCGTCGATTTGCAAGGCGAGCCCGGCAAAAGCGACGGTAAGCAATTGTCCTTTGAAGGCTCCGATTTTGACAATTGGCTTCACGATGTATTTGCGGGACTTTCCGTCGAAAAAGCCAGTATAGCAGGAATCTCCTTGGGGGCATGGCTTGCGCTGAAGTTTGCAATCGCCAATCCCCAAATGGTCGATAAACTTGTTCTGCTATGTCCAGCCGGCGTTGGTCCGCAAAAAACTTCCTTTGCCTATGTGTCATTATTTCATATGTTGCTGTGGGGTGAAAAAGGCGTTGAGAGGCTGTTTCGTAAAGTGAATGGAGGGAAACCCATACCACAGGAAATCATGGATTATCAAAAATTGCTGGGGAATAACTTCAATTTCCGGCGGGAGCAAGTACCACTGTTTTCAGATGCCGAACTCACCCAATTGACCATACCCTCCATTTTATTCGTAGGACAAAAAGATGTCATGTTCCACTCACTGAAAACCGCGCAACGCTATCGAAACCTTGTGCCTGATGCAAAAGTCATCGTGCTCCGGGAAGCGGGTCATACCCTTATCGGTCTGGTGGATGACATATTGGAGTTTCTCCAGAACTAGATGAAGCATAGGAAAGTTCTTTCCCAGCACTATCACAAAGTTCTTATTGAAAGAAGTCGATTTCCGTAAAATGGATCGACTTCTTTTCAACTGTGCAGTAAAATAAATGTGATATAGATAGGAGGAAAAACAATGGCTGAGATCATCAAAGTTTATAAAGAACATTTGCCCTCATTGCGTTTCATTGGCAAATGTTACACCAATGCCGATAGAGTCGGTGGATTTGGTCACAAATGGGCAGAATGGTTTCAGAAGGGTTGGTTTGAAGCGCTTGGAAATCTGGGCGGGGCTCCGGATATTGAAAATGGTTACCTGGGCTTGATGCGCTGCGACAGCAGTAATTTTGAAAACACTTTCGAATACTGGATTGGCCTGTTTTTTTCCTCAGATACATCTGTTCCCAGCGGCTATGATTACATAGATTTGGACGATGGCCCCATCGGTGTATGCTGGATTAAAGGCAAAGAGGACGAGGGCGGCATCTATGGCATGCATGAGCAATGCGCTGTTAGATTCCAGGAAAGTGGTATGGGTAATTTTAAAAACGACCATGAAAACAGGGCTTATTTTTTCGAAAGATATAACTGCCCGCGATTTACCGAGAAGGATGAACAAGGCAATGTTATTTTGGACTACTGTGTCTACTTGGCAGATCTGTAATCTTTACTTTGATGGCTGCAAGGGAGAGATTGTTTGTGAGAATAAAGTGGCTTCTTATAACTATACTGTTATGCTCGCTTCTGCTGACGGGCTGTTCTAGCCAACCTCTGCAGGAACCCGAAAAATGGGCAATGGTCGAAGAGAAAGTCATGACGTTCTCAGACGGAGAGAGCGTCAACTTATGGAGAAGAGGCCCCTTTGGGCATGCTGCTTACAAACTTTCGGATGAAACGACACTATTGCTCGTTCAGGACCCAGCCGGCCCGGCTAATGTTTATGTAGGTGGAGTGGAGAGTTTGAATGATTTGAGCGAACCTGCCCAGAGAGCTGTTGCTGCATTTTATGAGGAGCAGGGCTTGCTCTACAACGTCCCATCTGAACTGGAAAAGGCCTATGCAGATTATCTGGCCTGCCAAGACAAGGGAACGTTATTCCACGAGCATTACATCAGTCAGGATATAGTTCCCACCGCTTCTAACGATAGCATAATATGCTTTCTTACATCGGTCATCCTTCCTGTTAATGGACAAATGGCACAGGAAGTTCATTTAGGTGCGGTGTTCAGCCGAGAAACGGGAGAGGTGTTAAATAACTGGGAATTGTTCTCTTTACCGGAGGACGAAGCGCGGCAACGGCTTTTAGATATATTTAATGTTGCGGATTCCGCTTTGCGGACTGAAATGCAGGCCGCATTGAAACCGGAATACATTATTTTGTTCCCCGACAATTTGGATGTTACATTTCCAAGAGGAACTCTGCCAAGCCAAGCATACAGCTATAGTATTGGGTTAGGCTACGATGAACTCCAAGGAGTGATTCAGAGTTGGGCAATTCCTAATTCGGATGGAATATGAGCTGATGAGTATCATTCTTCCGGAATCTATTTTGACCAACCCCCTTTGTTATTTTCTTCTAAATAAAGGATTGACAGGCTTCACGTGCAAAAGTATAATGGAAATCGAACAAATGTTTGTTTTTTGTGATGAAAAATTTAAAAGTATTCGCTGAGGAGGAAACGAGATGGCCGGTAACGATAAATTAAAAGCCCTGGATATGGCTTTAAGTCAGATTGAAAAGCAATTTGGAAAAGGGTCGATTATGAGATTGGGGGAGGCTTCTGCCAAAATGGCGGTGGAAGTGATTCCGACGGGCTGTCTGGCCATTGATATAGCCCTTGGGGTGGGTGGAGTGCCCAGGGGGCGTGTTATAGAAATCTATGGACCTGAGTCTTCCGGTAAGACCACCGTTGCATTGCATATTGCGGCAGAAGCCCAGAAGCTGGGCGGCGTTGCTGCTTTTATCGATGCGGAGCATGCTCTTGACCCGGTCTATGCCAAGGCCTTAGGGGTCAACATCGACAATCTTCTGGTATCCCAGCCGGATACAGGGGAGCAGGCTCTGGAGATTTGCGAAGCTTTAGTGCGCAGTGGGGCTATCGACGTCATTATCATTGACTCTGTGGCAGCTCTTGTTCCCCGGGCAGAGATTGAAGGAGAAATGGGAGATTCCCATGTGGGTTTACATGCCCGCTTAATGTCTCAAGCCTTGAGAAAATTGACCGGTGCCATCAGTAAGAGCAATACCTGCGTTATCTTTATCAACCAAATTCGGGAAAAAGTGGGAATTATGTTTGGTAATCCAGAGACCACAACCGGCGGACGGGCTTTGAAGTTCTATGCCTCCGTCCGTTTGGAAGTACGCCGTGCGGATACCCTGAAGCAAGGTCAGGATATGATTGGCAACCGTACCAAAGTCAAGGTTGTTAAGAATAAGGTGGCTCCGCCCTTTAAACAAGCCGAATTTGACATTATGTACGGAGAAGGTATTTCCCGTGAAGGCAGCATGGTGGATGTGGGTGCGGAGTTGGATATCATTAATAAGTCCGGGGCTTGGTACTCTTATAAAGGTGAGCGCTTAGGTCAGGGAAGAGAGAATGTCAAGGAGTTTCTGAAGAAGAATCCTGAGATTGCCGCCGAAATCGAACAAGGGATCCGGGCCAGCATTGCTAACGTAAGCGCTCCGGTTGCAGATGATGTCCAAGAGGAGCCGGAAGACATCTAAGATGAAGGGTGTGTTGGATGTCGCCTTAACCTATTTATCGAGAAGAATGCTGACACGCTGCGAACTCAGCCAACGGCTGGCGAGGAAGGGCTTTCCAAGTCATGAGATCGAAGCTGCCATAGAGCGGCTTTTAGAATGGGGCTATCTCAGCGATCAGGAATATGCCCGTGCTTATTGTCTCAGCAAGCAAACGAATTACTCCCAGAAGAGGATTAACTATGATTTGAAGGGCCGGGGGATCGAAGAGGGTATCATAGAGCAGGCTTTGCGGGAAACCTATTTACCGGGCCAGGAAGCGGAGCTTTGCCGAAAACATGCGCAAAAGCTTTGGGTTGAGGAATCCCGGCGCTGGGAGAATACTTACCGGCATAAAAAGAGTTATGAGAAAATCCCCCGGGAACTTATGCTAAGACAGAAAGTCGGGCAAAAGCTTATGCAAAAAGGCTACCCTCAGGAAATGGTTTTTGAGATCCTTGAAGGGATAGCGAAGGAGTAACAGGAAGGCGAGTCCTTCCTGTTTTCCTTATAGTTTCTTAGAATACTTGTATTATACATCTATATTGCAGGTGGTTCTTGACAAATTTTTCAAAAGATATTACACTAAAAAGAGCCTGTTTCTTTTAAAGTCAGACCTTTAAGGTTTTCTTATAGATTGCATCGTAGTTAGTATTATATATGGAGGTATCGGACTAGCGGCGTGTAGGTTTGTAGGAAAAAGGGGCAATGTATTTTGCCTTTAATTAAAGGTTTCTTTTAAAGAACTGGCATGGTCCCAGTTTTTTTGTTTTTATAGGGAGAACTAGGAGAATGATAACCAAATAAGTATGTGTTTAGGAGGTGAAAACTACTTGGAACTAACTGAATTAATCTTTATTGTTGTAGCAGTCGTGGTATCCCTTTTTGTGGGTGGTTTTATAGGTTGGCTTATTCGTAAGAGTGCCGCGGAAAAGCTCATCGGCTCAGCTGAAGAAGAGGCAAAACGGGTCATCGACAATGCTCAGGGTGCCGCTGAGGCTAAACGCCGTGAAGCTGTCATTGCCGCTAAAGAAGAAGTCATGCATATCCGCAATGAAGTGGAAAAAGAATCACGGGAACGCCGCAACGAGATTCAGCGGATGGAGAGACGGGTTATTCAAAAAGAAGAGTCTTTAGACCGCAAAATGGAGTCTTTGGAGCGCAAGGAAGATAATCTTCATCGTAAAGAAGAAGAAGTGGATCAGCTCAAAGAGGTCCTGACGCAAACTGTAGCCAAAGAAAAACAAGAATTAGAACGGGTCTCTGGTTTATCCACTGAAGAAGCGAAGCAAATTCTGCTGCAAAGTGTGGAAGAAGAAGTTCGTTACGAATCCGCTATTATGATTAAAGATATTGAGACGAAGGCTAAGGAAGAAGCAGAGAAGCGGGCTAAGAACATTATCTCTTTGGCAATTCAGCGTTGTGCTGCGGATCACGTCGCCGAGAGCACGGTGTCTGTGGTGGCCCTGCCCAGTGATGAGATGAAGGGACGCATTATCGGACGGGAAGGACGCAATATTCGGACTCTGGAGACCTTAACAGGTATCGATCTGATTATTGATGATACTCCCGAAGCGGTCATTCTCTCTGGGTTTGACCCCATCCGCAGAGAAGTTGCCCGGGTTGCCCTGGAAAAACTGATTGCCGATGGACGGATTCACCCGGCTCGCATCGAAGAAATGGTTGAGAAATCTCAAAAAGAGGTGGATCAGCGTATTCGTGAAGAAGGAGAGCAAGCTACCTTTGAAACCGGAGTGCATGGCTTACATCCTGAAATCATTCGCCTCTTAGGACGATTGAAGTTTAGAACCAGTTATGGTCAAAATGTCCTCAAGCATTCTATGGAGGTATCCCATTTGGCAGGTTTAATGGCCGCCGAACTGGGGGTCGATGTACAGCTGGCCAAGCGGGCAGGTTTGCTGCATGACTTAGGCAAAGCTGTGGATCACGATACTGAAGGGACTCATGTTCAGATCGGTGTCGATCTAGCGAAGAAGTATAAGGAATCTTGGGAAGTTATTCATGCTATTGAAGCTCATCATGGTGATGTTGAAGCGAAGACCATCGAAGCAGTCTTAGTGGCTGCCGCCGACGCAGTCTCAGCTGCTCGCCCAGGAGCTCGCCGTGAGACTCTCGAATCCTATATCAAGCGCCTGCAGAAGCTGGAAGAGATTGCCGACACCTATGATGGTGTGGAAAAATCCTACGCGATTCAAGCAGGACGTGAGATTCGAATCATCGTCAGACCAGATAAGATCGATGATGTTCTGGCTCCGAAAGTGGCTCGGGAAATCAGTAAACGCATTGAGGATGAATTAGAATATCCAGGTCAAATCAAGGTTGTCGTCATTCGTGAAACTCGTGCCGTGGATTATGCCAAATAATCATGGAATAGTTGAATCTTGAACATTGCGGACAGGTGAGAACATCGCCTGTCCTTTATAATTTTATAAGTAACAGTAAGGCGGAAATCACCAGGCAGGAGTTTATCGGAAATTGACGAATTATTATGGAGTGATGAGCAGCAAATATGCAGAGCAAATAGTCAGTATGATGAGAAAGAGGATGACACTATGGGACGTTTAAACCTCCATTATAAAGATGGGGGATGTGCACCTGATGGAGTTGGGTTGCTGATATCCATTTTAATTCGCTATCCTGAGGTATGCTCCGTACGTTATCAACAGCCGGAACATGCCCTGACCTTTCGCTTTACGGTGTCGGGCCCCGAACAGGGAGAAAAATTCATGGATACCTTACAAGAGGCTTTAAAGGCTTATCATAGATTAGAAGGCCACTCCATGCGGATCTGCAGGATAGAACATAAGCTGGAAAGCGGTGTAACCTTAGTGACCATTACCCGGGATGTTGAGAGTATGAACGAGAGGGAAATTGGTCTGATCGTTGATTTGGTGAGAAACATCGCTCAGAACATAATCTATGATGATACAGAGATTCCTGAGGAAGAGCAGATCTTTCAGGAGGAAGTGATTGGACAGATTCTCCAGTCTTTCCGGGACTGCCGCTTAGAAAAAGGGTTTATTGCGGTTCGGGAGGAAGGAAGGGTTTTAGTCTATAATAGCTAGATATCATGTGCGTAGGTTTTGGATGGTTCTTTTTTGGGCATATCAATACTATAATCGGATCGATGGATGATTGGGGATTTATGGAGTGAATATACTATTTATTGGCGACATTGTTGGTAATCCTGGCCGTGAGGCGATTAAGGTGTTGCTCAAACCGCTTATCAAAGAGTATGGGATAGATTTAACCATAGCTAATGGTGAAAACGCCGCCGGAGGTAAAGGCTTAACCAAGGAAGTAGCCGAAGAGCTTTACGACGATGGCATCGAATTTATCACCATGGGCAATCATGTCTGGGATCAGCGGAGCATCATGAAGTTTATTGACCAGGAAGCCCGTTTGATCAGGCCGGCCAATTATCCGGTGGGCGCACCGGGTAAAGGGTATGGTTACATAAGGACAAAGGGTAAGAAGGTCGGGGTGCTTAATCTTTCCGGCCGGGTATTCCTCAATAGTCTTGAGGATCCCTTCAGCGGCGCTATTCGCTGGATTAATGAGATGCGGCAGGAGACCCCTGTCATCATCGTTGATTTTCATGCCGAAGCTACCTCGGAGAAGGTGGCCTTGGGTTGGTTCCTGGATGGCAAAGTTTCCGCTGTCTTGGGGACTCATACCCATATCCAGACGGCAGATGCCCGCTTGCTGCACCAAGGAACTGCCTATATCACGGACGTGGGGATGACCGGACCCCGGGATTCTGTTTTAGGGGTTAAAAAAGAAACTATCATTAATCGATTTTTGACCCAACTTCCCGCTAAATTTGAATTAGCGGCAGGCCCCATACAGCTTAATGCCGTTGTGCTCGATGTGGATGAGACCACAGGAAAAGCCCGCTCCATCGCACCTATTCAACGGGTAAAAGAGTGAATTTTGACGATAGGAAAAAATATTTAAAAAAGTCTGAAAGCTCTCAGAAAAAAGAGGATTTTTTCCACCTTCTGGAGAATACACTTAGTGTGTTAGGAATATCTGTCAGTGATTCGAACAGGAGGTTGTCGTTCATGGATGTGTTAAAAGTCTCAGCAAAATCAAGTCCAAATTCTGTCGCAGGTGCTTTGGCTGGTGTGCTCCGTGAGAGGGGAGGTGCGGAGTTGCAGGCCATTGGTGCAGGTGCACTCAATCAAGCTGTAAAGGCCGTAGCTATTGCCAGAGGGTTTGTTGCCCCCAGCGGAGTCGATCTTGTATGTATTCCTGCTTTCACCGACATACAAATTGACGGGGAAGAGCGAACGGCAATAAAACTAATTGTAGAACCACGTTGAGAAAGTTTGGTAGGAGATTGTATTTTTAAGTGTTCATGGTTTTAAAGCAGGACACCTGTTGGCTTAAAGCGGCAGGTGTTTCTGATTGTGTAAGGGAGGATAAAGTATGAAGGATGTTTGGGTCATCGATGGTCATTGTGACAGTATTCTCGACTTTTTAGAGGGAAAAAGAAGTCTGACCACCCCTCTGGAGGGAGGACATTGGGATATCCAAAGAGCCAAAGAGGGCAAAGTCATGCTCCAGTTCATGGCTGCTTTCATTGAGAGCCAATATAAACCGGAGAGAGGCACTCTGAGAGGATTGGAGCTCATTCATGCTGTCCACCGATTTATTCAGATCAATGGGGAGAGTGTGGTTTTGGTCAGACAAGCAGAGGATTTGCGGCGCCTCGCTCCTTCTCAAGTGGGCTGCTTATTAAGTATTGAAGGGGGAGAGATTTTAGGCAGCAGCCTGTTTCTCCTGGATATTATCTATGAATTAGGGGTGCGTGCCTTAGGTCTGACCTGGAATCAGAGAAATGCCATTGCCGACGGCGCCGGGGAACTGACTCAAAGCGCCCTGACCCAATTCGGTGAGAAAGTCATTCAACGGATGAATGAACTGGGGATGCTGATCGATGTATCCCATCTTAATGAAGCGGGGTTTTGGCATGTCCTTAAGCTCAGCAGCCAACCTATCCTGGCTTCTCATTCCTGTGCCTATGCTCTTTGTCCTCACCCCCGCAATCTCACCGATGAACAGCTTAAGGCCCTTGCTCAAAACGGGGGAGTAGTCGGTGTGAATTTTTATCCGGGATTCTTAACTCAGGAGCCTAAAGCCAGCCTTCAAGATGTGGTGCGCCATATCCAATATATTGCGGAAGTGGCGGGAGTCGACGCAATTGGCTTGGGTTCGGATTTTGACGGCATCGATTCCACTCCTACGGGTCTTGAAGGGGCGGACAAATATGGCGATTTAGCTGAGGCCTTGCACCTCGCTGGGTTTAACGATGAGGAAATCGAGAAAATAATGTATAAAAACTTTATGCGTTTGCTCTCTACCGTGTTAAAATAGTCAGTGTATATTCCCTGGAAAGAGGTAAAGGTCATGCCCGAAGTTAAACTTAGATATCCGGAAGCTGATTTGCATTGCCATACCAGTGCATCCGATGGGCTGCTTACGCCCTGGGAGCTGGTTAAGCAGGCCGCGGAATTAGGACTTAAGGCGGTAGGAATAACGGATCACGATACCCTAAGCGGCTGGGAAAAGGCCAGCCAAGCAGGCAAGCATTTCAATGTGGACATCCTCAGAGGAGTCGAGCTCAATACGGAGTGGGCTGGTGTCGAAGTTCATATTCTCGGTTACGAGATGAATCCCCAAGGGACGATCCTTGAAGACAAACTTTCCGAACTAAGGGAGGCTCGCTTTAAAAGAGTCTATACGATTATTGAAAAATTGCAGGATTTAGGGATACCTATTCAGAAAGCTGAGGTTGAAAGAATCACCAAGGGGGAATCTGTGGGGAGACCCCATATTGCTCAGGTTCTTGTTGATAAAGGAATAGTGAACTCTATTGCTGAAGCTTTTGATCGCTATATAGGAACCGGAGGGCCGGCCTATGTTCCCCGTTTAAAAATAACCCCGGAAGAGGGAATCGTGCTTATCCGCAAAGCCGGTGGTGTTGCCGTATTGGCTCATCCCGGCATCTATAAATTGGAAAAAGGAATTGAGCAATGGGTCAAAGCAGGGCTGCAAGGAGTTGAGGTAAGCCACTCTGAACACACCCTTGAAGATGAAAAGAAATACCGGGCTATAGCTAAAGAATACGGATTGCTGATGACAGGTGGTTCAGATTTTCATGGGGAAAAGCGCAAGCCAGGTGTTCGTTTAGGCGGCTGGGGAACTACCTATGGAGTCGTGGAAGAAATCCGCAATTTGGCCAATTTGGCCTGTTCGCATCATATCTAAATCACTGAAAGAGGCAAAAGGGTGGGAGGTAAGGTATTGAAAGCGCGGCGTTTAAGCAGTTTAGGAGCATCTGTATTTACAGAAATGGACGATTTAAGAAAAGAGTTGGAGAAGGCTGGTAAACAGCTGATTAATCTTAGCATCGGCAGCCCTGACCGCTCCCCCTCCGCAGAGATTCGCAAGGTCCTGGCTGAAGGGGTCCTTGACGGCGGGAGTTATGGCTACACTCTGACCCGGGGGACAGAAAGCTTTCGGTCAGGATGTGCCCGGTGGTACAAAGAGCGCTTTGGCGTCAATTTGGACCCGGAAAAAGAAGTGCTTCCTTTAATGGGTTCTCAGGACGGGCTTGCCCATATCTTTTTAGCTCTGTGCGATCCCGGAGATGTGGCTTTAATACCTGATCCGGGGTACCCCATCTACACGGCGGGATTAGTCCTGGCCGGAGGAGAAAAGGTTGCTCTGCCTTTAAGGGAGGAAAACGGCTTTTTGCCGGATCTGTCGGCCATTGAGGATGAGGTGGCCCAACAAGCTAAAATCATGTTTCTTAATTACCCTAACAACCCCACTGCGGCGGTGGCGCCTTTGTCCTTTTTCGAAGAAGTTGTTGATTTTGCCCGGAGGAACAGGATTGTGGTGTGTCATGACGCCGCCTACTCGGAGTTAGCCTTTGACGGTTACCGTCCCGTGAGCTTCCTTCAGGTTCCGGGGGCCAAAGAAGTGGGGATTGAATTTCACTCCGTCTCCAAAACCTACAATTTGGCAGGGGTCAGACTGGGATTTGCGGTGGGCAATGGGGAAATCATCGGGGCCTTGGCTGAGCTGAAATCGAATATCGACTACGGGGTATTTGAGCCTGCCCTGCAGGCGGGTGCCTATGCCCTCAGTGCCTCTCAGGAAAATGTTGAACAAAACCGCCGGGCCTATCAGGAACGGAGAGATATCTGGGTTAAGGGGTGTGCTCAGGCAGGGTGGTCCATGCCCTCTCCCCGAGGCTCCATGTTTATTTGGGCTCCGGTACCCACAGCACAGGATTCCCGCAGCTTTGCCTTCGCCTTAGCCCGGGAGGCCGGTGTCATTGTCGTCCCCGGTGTTGCCTTTGGGGAATATGGAGAAGGGTATGTGCGGATTGGCATGGTCCAGGATCAGGAAGTCTTGCAGGAGGCTGTGCGGCGGGTTCAAGAGTTTCTGGCTGCCCAGGGTTAAAAAGTTCAACCTTGGCATAGAATACCTATGTAGACTATGGCTAAGGGGGACAGGGACTTGGAGATTCATGAAGAAGTCAAAAATCTTCGCGAAGAACTCAGGGCTGCCAAAGGACGAATCGGTGAATTGGAACAGCGGGTGGAGCATCTAAGAGTCAGCCGCAGAGTCCTTATGAATCTGCTGGAAAAAGTAGAGAGGGAAAAAGTCGCTCTCATTCATAAGCTGGAAAAGGAAAATATCCGCTTGCAACGGGACAATACACGGTTTGCCAAATGGATTTTCTCCAAGAATCGGGAGATCGTTCAGTTGCAGGAAAAAATTGAGGAATACAAAGAGAAGGCTTAAAATTTAAGAAGCCTTCTCTTTTGCTATTCTTGATTAATTTTAATATGTGAAGAATTAGGCGTTATAGAGTACTAGTGCCGGTTATCCGCCTGGTAAAGCAAATATCCTTCCTGGCTGTGAGGTGTGTGATGTTCCCTGATCAGCTCGACGATGCGGGGGTCTAAACCGAGGTGTGACGCCATTTCCGCTCCCCAAAGCGGATGAGCTTCAGCCGCCTGCAAGGAGGCGGCAAGTGGGAGGGAGGAGCGGCTTAAAGTATGCCAAATTTTGCGGGGTGCCTTTTGCAGCAAAACAATCGCAACCCGCTCCCATAGTTGGAGAGGATATCTTGTCTTGCCGCAATCATGAAGAAGAGCAGCGATAAGAAGATGTGAGTCCCGAATCCCGGAACTCCATAAGTCCTGTGCCACATCCAGTGCATGACGCTGTTCCGGAAGGGGCTGACCTTGGAACAGAGCAAGGCTTGGGGCGGGCAGCAGGGATATGACCCAGGCCAGTTCATCTTCTGTGATGATGGGGTGGATGGCTTGCCAAAATTGATGGATGCGGTAAAACATGGAGACCCCCTGAAACTCAGTATTTGCTGATACCTTTTATACCATTTTACAACGGACCCTGCTGATTGTACATTGACCGGTGTTAGAACCGGTGTCAGCAATATCTGGGGCAGGATGCTGAAAAATATGCCGGACAAGGCTTTTTGCAGAAGGAAAATAATGGAATATAACGAATAAAGAAAGAGGTGCTATTTCCCTGGCACTATCAGAAAGTATAAGCTTGCGCTATATACTTTCTAAGCATAAGGGCAACCAGCGACTTCGCCTCCTTCGTAAGTATGCGTTTAAGGCACGGCGAAGCCGGGTTTTCTTTAATTTGTAAAAGGAGGATTGAGTATGTCTGAGTTATCTCGCCGGGAGAGAAAGAAACTGGAGACGTATACCCGACTTTATGAGTGTGCCATGGAGCTTTTTCGCCAACAAGGCTATGAACAAACTTCAGTGGAGCAGATTACCCAACTGGCTGACGTAGGCAAGGGGACCTTTTATAATTACTTTCAATCCAAGGAGGCCGTTGTTTTGGAGTATTCCCGGCGCAACTATCAGGAACTGATCGCTTCAGGCCGGGAGGCAGGGTACTCTCTTCAGGAACGTTTGGCTCACGTGCTGAGGAATTGGTCTCAATTTATGATCCGGGAAAGGGAATTAGCCTGGGTGGCGCTTAAAAACAGGGAAGAAGCTGAGCTGGATAAAGGCTTGCACTATGGAATTATCGGTATTATCAGCCATGGCCAGCGTATTGGCGAAATTAATAAACGCTATGATCCGGTCTTTTTGGCAGAAAGCCTGCAGGGTATGGTGCTGCAGCATTTTCTGCATTGGTTTGTTACAGGAGAAGGGGATTTAGAGAAAGAGATGGAGGATGTCCTTAATCTCTTTTTTGAAGGACTGAGTGAACGGAAGCTTAGAGCCTAGTACTAATCTATCCCCCAGGACGCATAAAGTGTCAGGGGGTGGTATAAATGGAGCGGCGAAGTGCCCGGTCCTGCGGCTTATGGATGGGGGAGCTGGCACCTGGATTACATAACGATATCACGGATGTGCCCGGAGTCTTGGTGGGTCATGTTTCTTTAATCAAAGGTTACGGTCCCCTCATTCCCGGCGTGGGTCCTGTCCGCACCGGCATTACAGCCATTCGTCCTCACCCGGGGAATATCTATCGTGAGCCCTGCCGGGCGGGAATTCACGTCATGAATGGTTTTGGCAAGTCTCTGGGTGTGCCTTATATCCAAGAGACCGGTCTGCTGAATTCTCCCATTTTCTTAACTAATACCTTGAGTGTCTATGACGCAGCTCAAGGAATGCTGACTTATTTGCTGCAGGAAAATCCGGAGATAGGCCATGATGCCCGAACCCCTAATTTGGTGGTTTTCGAATGCGATGACTCCTATCTGAATGATATCCGTGGCCGCCATGTGAAGCCCTGGGATGGGATTTTAGCCCTGAACCGTGCCGCGGCAGGCCCGCTGGCTCAGGGATGTGTGGGGGCGGGAGTGGGAATGTGCTTATTTCAGCTGAAAGGCGGGATTGGCAGTGCTTCACGTATTGTTCCCAGCCAGGGCAAAGATTATCGGGTGGGTATGTTGGCCTTGACCAACTTTGGGCATTTAGAAGATATGCTTATCAACGGTGTTCCGATAGGTTTAATGATGAAGAGGGCTAACCTGCAAGAAATGCTTTGCCAGGTTCCAGGCTCTCTTATTTTAGTGGGTATGACGGATGCTCCTCTCAGTTGCCGGCAACTGCATATGCTGGCGGCAAGGGCCCCTATGGGATTAGGCCGGACGGGGGGCATATCGCGGATGGGGAGCGGAGAGTTTTGCTTGATGGTCAGCAACACCGGCTTGGAATTTGAAGCACCGCTCAGCGATTGGGAGCTGGATCCCTTTTTTAAAGCAGTGGTGGAAATAACGGCTGAAAGCATCTGGAATTCCCTGTTCTATGCTACATCAATGGTAGGGCGGGATTGGCATTTATGCCAAGCGCTTCCCATTGCCGAAGTATTATCCTGGATGGGCTAATTTCTCCTGAAGATGGCATGATATTCCTGGTTTGTGCGTAAATATGTAGTGTGACAAAAGTTAAGGGAGGATCATTGTGAATAATTGGCTTGAAATCTGGGAGCAGCATCCGGATGTTTTTATTGCCCAAAACTGGCAGGAGTGCCCTGCCGAAAAAAGAAAAGATTTGCGCCTGCCACAGCAGTATAGTTATTTCGTTGGCGGGGAGACTGCATTGCGGGTTGGCATCGTGGCCAGCCGAATCCTGCCGAAAGAAGAGGAGTTTTTATTAGCCGGCATGCTTTGGGCGAACCGTTTGAGCAATGGGGCACGAACGGTCATATATTTTATTGCACCTGATTTTTCACCTTTTCTATTGCATGCTTTAGCAAAAATGGGAGGACTCATCAATGCCAAGGCTGTGTATTGGCGGGAGCGCTTATCCCCCAGTCTCTATTTGATACCTGAAGCACCGTCAGGTGGTCAGAAGCGGATTGCGGTTGGAGAACGCCGACCCAACTGGTTGAAATGGAGGCAGGAATTAAACCCGGTAGCCCAGCACCAACTCTTTGTGGTGAAAGGATTTTTTGATAAACTTGCCCAACGGGGAGTGCGCTGCGAGCTAAAACCCCTGACTATTTCCTATCTGTGGGGAAACATCGAGATTGCTGAGATTAAACGCAAGGGAAAGAAATTTGAACTGACAACGAAGCTCAAGGGATTGAAACATGATGAAAAGGCTCAGTCCCTTCTGCGTCAAGGCTGGGTGGATGCTTCAGGGGAATTGAACAGCGAATTCTGTACAGCAATCCTGACAATCTTGGATGATTTAGAGGAGAAGGAGCGCAAAGGACAGCTTAAGCCGAAAGATCAACTCTCTTTATGGCTTTATCAAGGGGGCGGGATACTTTCCTCCTTATGGGGTTCCCCCAAAGATTGGCCATGGCTGCCTAAAGATCGAAGTGAATCCTGGATAGCGGATTTGGGTCAATGGCATTATTTCGAAGGAAACGGCCAAATCAGTGTCATCTGTCCCATCCTGGATAAACCGTTGACACAGGCCAGTCAAGCGATTCTGCTGTCCAGCGTTTTGGAAAAGAGTACCTTGCTTCATCTTGATAAAACCAAAGCCAACACGGCCTGGGATATGCAGATTCATTGGCTTACCTTAAAAGACTTTGAAGAAGAACTGAGATTGTGGCTTTCCTGGCTAAAGTATCCGGAGAGATATCAGGTATGGATTTTGCCCAATGATTGGCAAGCAGAGGGCCTTAACGAGCTGGTTTGCCGGAGTGCCCCCTACCGGGAAAGAATCATTGATGAGTATTCTTAGGAGTTCGTAGAACTCTGAAGGCTACTAATAACAGTGCAGAACCCCCTGTGTACCGATAAACATCAGGGGGTTCTGCACTTATGCTATGGCGAAGCCATTTTGGTTGGTTTCTGTTGAAAGCAATTAAAAAAGTTCTGTAATAAATATTGAATGTGTTGTATAATTATACAAATTGTATGGAGGAACACGCTATGAACTTAAGAAGAGCAAAATTACCAGACGTAGAAGCGATGATGTCACTCGTTAACCATTTTGCCGACCAGGGGCTGATGCTGCCGCGGTCACGGAACTCACTCTATGAAGGCCTTAGAGAATTCCTGGTGGTCGAAGAACAGGATAGAATCATCGGCATAGGCGCTCTGCATATTATCTGGGATGATCTGGCGGAGATACGGACTCTTGCCGTGTTGGAAGAGTATCAGGGGCAAGGGGTAGGCAGAAGCCTCGTTAATGCTTTGCTGGCTGATGCCCGAACCATCCTTTGCCCCAGAGTGTTTACCCTGACCTATCAACCTGGTTTTTTTGAACGCTGCGGTTTTATTATGATCAATAAAGAAGATATGCCCCATAAAGTATGGAAAGATTGCATCCATTGTGTAAAGTTCCCTAACTGTGATGAAAATGCCATGATGCTGAACCTGTAATCAGGCAATCGAAGAGGATTTGCTGTGGCAAATTCCCCGGGCGGAGCGGTGTGACAAGGTTCCACTGTCGTCGAGTATCATGCGCAGAAATTTCCATTGTAACTCAAGGTAAGCAGTGGCTAAATCATGTTCACTAGTACCCTGAGCAATCAAAACCTCTCGGCAAGAAGACTCAAATTCACGAATAAATTCCAGGGCATCCTCATGAGATGACAACATAACCCATTTCACCTTCCTATTACTTATTCTATTTGACAAAGAAAAAATATTTTAGAGAAATCTGTATTATCTTAAGTTGTCTCTATTATAAAAAATTCCTTCCGTAAAAAATGTTGTAATTAGGAGAGAACAAGCCGTTTAATTAGATAAAGAATGATGAAAAATAGTGTTTTTGTGTAAATTTATGCCGTATGAGTCGTGGGGACCTTGCCGGTTCGCCAAAGAGAAACATCAAAGATACGAATATTCCCCAATAAGTAGTGCTTTTTCGCTTGGGAGTAATTCTTCAAAATGAGATAACAATCGCCAAGAGAATGATGAATCGTGGCAGTGTAACTTAAGGTGAGCAGAAACTGAGTGAACCGATTAGCGCCATTGCAGGGAAACCCGGATTTTTTGGATAGAGCCAGGCTTAGTTCGTAAATCCTAATGGCAGCCTGCCATTCATTCATCTGCCGCAGTATATGGCCCAGCACACAAAGCAGAAGCGGATCTGAAGTATGGTGAGGGTTATCATGAACTATCCTTAAGGCATGCCTGGGGCGGCCCTCACGCAGGAGAATGTCGGCAAGGGTTGCACACAAAAGGGGATCATGGGTGTTTTGGTATTTTTCCAATAAAGCGATAGCCTGCCTCTTTTCATTAAAATAAAAATAAAGTTGACTGGAAAAATGGGAAATTGCTAAGGGTGTGGAATCCTGAGTGATTTCCTTTGCCATTTTGCGGGCAGTGATCTTTTTGTCCGGGGTGGGAAAACTTTTTTTGTGCATCATTAAAAAATAGGCAAGAAGAAAACCGAGGATAAAGATCAAGAGCCCGAGCATTTGGCCAAAGCGCCAGCCTAAGATGAGACTGGTCGGGCAAATGAAGATAAGCAAAGAGAAGAAGTAATAAAGTTTATAGACATAGATGATTTCCAAATCATATTGGATTTGACGCATGCATAACCTCCTGATATCAGACAATCTATGGTGAATTATATGAGCCTGGTTCATGCAATATGATACTTGGGATGATGATCTCTTTTAATGGTCTGACCTTCAGGAGGTATAATAATTTTTTGATTTCTTTGCAGGATTTTGGTAAAGAATATAGAAATAAATAATTAATGTTTTGAATGGTAAAACGTAGTTTTATTAAAATGAAACAGATAACCCATTACGAAAGAAGAGTTCTAAATATTCGCAATAGATTATCTTATCTAATTTATGCACAAAAAGGTTGACTAAAGGACCTGTTCCATAGATAATAAGATTATACAAAGAATAATGAAACTGAGTTTCGACATGTGAAACAACAAACCTTTGTATTCCTTATCCTATCCATGGTGCTCAACCTAAAATCATTGATTTAAAGTAGAGTCAAGGGAAGGGGTGAGAGACTTCTTTAGTCAGGTAAAAAACGTCTCTGGTACAGAAAAAACAGTATGGAAGGGATTTATGCATGGCAAGATTTCTAGAGTATCAAGGTAAAGAATGGCTTGCAAAAGCAGGAATGCCGGTACCTAAGGGTCGTCCGGCATCGACCCCCGAAGAAGCAAGGGAAGCCGCTGAATGGATTGGCGGTCCTGTTGCGGTAAAAGGTCAGGTACAAGCGGGTGGTCGTGGTAAAGCTGGGATTGTTAAACTGGTTAACACTCCCGATGAGGCAGCAGCAGCTGCTGCTGAAATTCTCTCCAAAACAGTAAAAGGCTTACCGGTGCGCAAAGTTCTTGTGGAAGAAAAATTGGATATCAAAAAAGAGTTCTATTGCTCCTTTGTCGTTAACGGAGCAAAGGAAGCCCGTTCACCAATGCTTATGTTCAGCGTTGAGGGCGGTATGGATATTGAAAGTGTCCCGGAAGACAAATTACTGAAGATCAATGTGGACCCCATCAATGGACTGCAGACTTATGATGCGGTAGATTTGGCTGCTAAAGCAGGAATAGCTCCGGAAGAATTAACGAAGTTTGCTAAATTTTTGACGAAACTTTCTCAAACTTATAAGAAATACGACTGTATGACCCTTGAGATCAACCCCTTCGTTATGACAGGGAATGGCAATCTCATCTGTGCCGACTGCAAGATGGAAATCGACAACAGTTCCGTAGGCCGTCATCCCGAGTTCGGCTTTGACATCGCCCGCGACCTGCCTGGTGAGCCCACAGAGTTGGACTACATCGGCTGGAGCATTGAGGAAACCGATGCCCGTGGCACAGGCTTCCTTATGAATATGGGATACGATGAAGTCAGCCCCGGATATGTTGGCTATCATCCCATCGGCGGCGGTTCGGCGATGATGGGCTTGGATGCTCTTAATCAAGTAGGTCTGAAGCCGGCCAACTATGCCGACACCAGCGGCAACCCCGTAGCTTCCAAAATTTATCGCGTTGCCAAATCGGTGCTTTCCCAGCCCAATATTGACGGCTACCTACTTGGGGGCTTTATGATGGCCAACCAGGAACAATGGCATCATGCTCATGCTATAGTCAAAGTGCTTCGTGAAATCCTCCCCACTCAAAAACCAGGATTGCCTTGTGTGCTCCTGCTTTGCGGCAACCGGGAAGATGAATCTTTGGAAATTCTCAAAACCGGACTGGCTGATCTGATGACCAGCGATGGACCTGGAAAGAGAATTGAGATTTACGGCAAAGAATATGTAACCGATACGAAGTTCATTGGTGAAAGACTTTTAGCTCTGAGCAAAGACTATCGGGCTGAGAAAGAAGCTCAAGGAAAGTAGGGAAATAACGTGCTGGAATTCGCTGAAAAAAGTTGCAAAATCACAATCGATACCAGCAAGTGTGATGCGTGCGAAACAAAAGCATGTGCAGACGCCTGCAAAAAGTATGCGAGAGGTTTGTTGGGCATAGATGATCAAGGCAGAGCTTCAGTGGCTCACCGGACTGAGGAAGAAGTTCTTCGTCTCGGCACAGAATGTCTGGCCTGTGAATTTGCTTGTAAATTCCGCGGCAAGGATGCCATCTCCATTGAAGTTCCTGTAGCCGGTCTGGACGCATACTTGGCAAAACGCGCATAATCACAGGATCGATTGAAAGACTAACGCATAGATAGGTTACACTGGGTAAACCAGCAATTTGTTTAAATGAGGGATAAGAATGGGCATTTTGATCAACAAAGAGACCAAAGTGGTTGTCCAGGGAATTACCGGACGAGAAGGCTCGGTGCGGACAAAATATATGAAAGACTATGGTACGAATCTGATCGGCGGCACAAGTCCCGGAAAAATGGGGCAAGAGGTTCACGGTGTTCCGGTGTTCAATACCGTCAAGGAGATTGTCCGCGAACAGGGTGACATTGATTTCAGTGTTATCTTCGTACCGGGAAGCGCTTTAAAGACAGCTGTTATGGAAGCTGCCGACGCAGGGGTTAAGAACATTATTCCTTGTGTGGAAGGTACTCCTATTCATGACATTATGGAAATGATCGCCTATGCGAAAGGGAAAGGTTCAAGATTGATTGGACCGGGTTCCATTGGTATCCTCACTCCGGGAGAAGCTGTCGTCGGCTGGCTGGGCGGCAACGTGGAGTGGGCTAATAAGTTCTTCCAAAAAGGTCATATCGGTGTCTTTTCACGCAGTGGCGGTCAATCAGGTACCATTCCGTGGGTACTGAGAGAAGGCGGCTTCGGAGTCAGCACCGTTATTCATACCGGAACAGAGCCGGTGCTTGGCACCTCCATGGCCGATCTGTTACCCTTCTTCGAGGAAGATCCCGATACTCATGGCGTGGCTGTCTACGCAGAAATCGGCGGCACCCAGGAAGAAGAATGTGCGGAAGTGATCGCCGCTGGTAAATTCACAAAGCCTTTTGTCATCTATGTAGCTGGTGCTTGGGCGCCGGAAGGTCAACGCTTCTCCCATGCCTCCAATATCGTTGAGCGTGGACGCGGTTCGGCCAAGAGCAAGATGGAAGCGATCACCAAAGCTGGTGGCTTTGTAGCGGAAAGACCGACAGACATTCCGTTGATCCTTAAGGAAAAGCTGGGTAAATAAGGTCGGATTATTTACCTCCAATCATTCTGGTATAGACGGGATAGCTTCGTCTATACCAGAATGGAAAACATAAAGTCGGTTATTCGATGACTTAGCGTCACTGAGTGGCGTTCTGATTCAGTGGCGGTCAGCCATCGAATAACCATCAAATAACTGGCGGGCATCTATTGATTCACTTCGCAACTAGGAGCAAATGCTCTTAGAAATATTATTAAATTATTAGGGGGTATATCTACCATGGCTGTTATGAGATCCGTTATGTACATTCCCGGAAACAATCCTAAAATGGTGGCTAAAGCACCTGAAATTCCTGCCGACATCATTACCTTCGATTTAGAGGATGCTGTACCACCCGCGGAAAAAGAAACAGCTCGTCAGATCGTAAGAGAGAATTTAGAATATGGTGCCAAAGGTGGCGCCCAAGTATTTGTCCGTATCAATAACTGGGAAACCGGCTTAACCAATGATGACCTGGAAGCCATCGTTTGGCCTGGCCTCAATGGCGTTACCTTGGCAAAAACCGGTTGTGCCGCAGACGTACAACGTCTGGAGTGGAAACTGGAAGAGCTGGAAATGCGCCGCGGAATTCCTGTCGGAACTGTAAAAATCTCCATGCTTCTGGAAACAGCTAAAGGTATTGCCCACGCTGAAGAATGCTGCTTAGCCAGCAAGCGCAATGTCAATGCTATCTTTGGTGCTGTTGACTATTGCCGTGACATGCGCGTCAAAATCACTAATGAAGCTGTTGAACAGCAATATGGCCGTGCAAAAGTGGGCGTAGCCTGCCGTGCTGCCGGAATCGTTGCTATCGACGCTCCTTTCGTTGATTATGCCAATATCCCTGCCTTTGAAAAGAACGTTGCCGAAGGTAAGCAAATGGGTTATGAAGGCCGTATGATCATTCATCCAGGACAAGTTGAACCTTCCAACAGAATGTATGCTCCGGATCCTGCCGATGTTAAATGGGCAAATGACGTCGTAAAAGTCTTTGAAGAAGAAGGTCTGGCCAAAGGCAAAGCTGCCGTTTCCTTAAATGGAAAAATGGTTGATACCCCCGTTTATCTCAATGCCAAAGATATCTTAGCTTCTCAAGCTGAAATTGATGCTAAAACCGCCGGCAAATAAGCCGTCATAAACATGCTGTTTCAAGCGTAGATTTGAATAGGGCGGGTCGCTTCTCAGGAAGCGGCCGCCTATATTGAAGAACTGCGAAACACCGTTTCATTATATGTAAGCGTTGCTGATTTGTCATACATTTTCAGGTAAAACATATACTATCCTTTAACCGAAAATGAGAGGGGATGTCTGAATGAGCCGTATTAAAAACCTGCGTGAAGAAGCTTTAGAATTTCACAAAGTGCAACCGGGCAAGCTGGAAGTTCGTGTTACTGTTCCGGCCCAGGACCGGGATGATCTCACCCTTGCTTACTCTCCGGGCGTTGCGGAACCGGTCAAGGAAATTGCTGCCGATCTGGAAAACCTCGATATCTACACCAATCACGCCAACTATGTCAGCATCGTTTCCAACGGAACAGCTATTTTAGGTCTCGGTGACCTGGGTGCCGCGGCTTCTATGCCGGTTATGGAAGGTAAATCACTCCTCTTCAAAGCCTTTGGGGATGTTGATGCCTTTCCTCTTTGCGTAAACACAACCGATGTGGATAAAATTGTCGAGATTGTTGAATTAACCTCACCTACCTTTGGTGGTGTTAACTTAGAAGATATCAAAGCTCCCGAATGCTTTGAAATCGAAGAAAAACTTAAAGCCCGCGGTATTTTCAAAGGACCGATTTTCCATGATGACCAACATGGTACAGCTGTTGTTACTTTAGCCGGTTTAGTCAATGCACTTAAGGTCGTAGGCAAGAAAATCGAAGACATTAAAGTCGTCGCTAATGGTGCAGGCGCAGCGGGCATCGCGATCATTAAGCTTCTCATGAGCATGGGCTTGAAAAACGTGATCATGTGCGATACCAAAGGAGCGATTTACGAAGGTCGTACAGTAGGTATGAATCCTTGGAAAGAAGAAATCGCTAAAGCAACCAATCCTGAGAAATTCAGCGGTGATCTTGCTGGTGCTTTGGTCGGTGCCGATGCCTTCATCGGAATTTCCGCGGCTAATGTCCTCAATGAAGACATGATCCGTTCCATGGCTAAAGATCCCATCGTCTTCTGCCAAGCTAATCCTATACCGGAAATCTGGCCCATCGAAAGAGCGTTTGAGGCCGGTGCCAAAGTTATTTCCACCGGACGCTCCGACGTGATCAACCAGATCAATAACGTGCTGGCCTTCCCGGGAATGTTCCGCGGAGCGATTGATGTGCGGGCCACCGATATCAACGATGCTATGAAAGTTGCTGCTGCCTATGCCATTGCCGGTATTGTCAAGGATGAAGAACTCAGTGCCGATTATATCATTCCCAGCACCTTCAATCCGGAAGTTGCTCCTGCAGTAGCGGCCGCAGTCGCTAAAGCAGCCATAGATTCCGGCATTGCCAGACGCCCCATGGATCCTCAGGAAGTTGCTGATGGACTTAAAAAGAGATTAGCAAACCAATATAAATAAGAATCCAAAAACCTTTGAGCGGGGAAGAGATGGCTTCAAACCATCTCTTCCCCGCTTTTTTATATGCAAAGGAAATTTATCCTGAATAAATTTTAGAAAGACATTGAAATTTTCTGTATTTTGAGGTAACCTATTGGCATGGTGGCCTGACCAAATGAGACGATAGGGAGGGCCGGGTTTTAATAGAGAGAGAAATGAAGAAGGGGTGTGCCTGATGGAAGATTTAAATCATTTATATGAGCGTTTTCAGACGAAGCTCCAAGCTGTGTCCGGCGAGAGTCATCGTGTAAAAACTCTCAAAGAGGCTGAGGAGCTTATTGCTCAAATCATGAAAGAAAAGGGAATTGAAAGCGTAGCAATGGTGAATTCTCCCATGGCTGAAGCGATGAACTTGCCAGAGAAGCTTTCAGCTCACGGGGTAACAGTATACATGGAGCGCTATCCGGAAGTTACTCCTACGGTGGGCGCAGGGATAACAGAAGTGAAATGGGCTGTTGCCGAATTAGGGACCTTGATTCAATATGCGGAAGATGTGAATGAACGCCTTTGTTCCTCATTTACTCCCATACATATAGCCTTAGTTCAAACCTCGACTCTGCTGCCGAATCTGATGACTGCTCTGGCCACCGTTCATAACGAACCCAGAATTCCGGGGTTTGTTGGTTTTATCACAGGTCCCAGCCGGACTTCGGATATTGAACGTGTCCTGACCATCGGCGTTCACGGCCCTGAGCAGCTGGTGGCCGTATTTGTGGATGAACAGGCAGGGGAGGGTGTAGTCAATGGCTAATGCACATTTTAAACAAGAAATCGAGAATGCCCTGGAGAATGATATCCTTAGAGGGGCATTAGGCCGTTTCGGGGATGTCTATGGGAAAAACCGGGAACAAGCTTACCAAGGGTATGATTTTGCTGCCCTGCGTGAAAAAGTGGTCGAAGTAAAATCCTATGCCGCCGAGCATTTGGATGAGATGATTGAGCAATTCGAAAAGGCTGCCACAGCGCGGGGGGCTAAGGTTTTTCATGCCGCAACAGGTGACGATGCCAAACAATATATTATCGAGCTGGCCAAACAACAAAAGGTTAAAAATATTGTCAAGTCCAAATCCATGGCTTCTGAAGAAATTCATCTCAATGCTGCTCTGCTTAAAGAAGGCTTTGATGTTCAGGAAACAGATTTAGGGGAATGGATCGTCCAGTTAGCAGGGCAGAGACCTTCCCACATGGTAATGCCGGCTATCCATATGACCAAAGAGCAGGTTGCAGACACCTTTAATAATAATCTCAGCTATACCAGCGATCCGGTGATCGCCAAATTGGTGAAGACGGCCCGCCAGGAAATGCGCAAAAAGTTCGTGGAGGCGGATATGGGCATTTCGGGAGCCAATATCGCGGTGGCTGAAACAGGCACCCTGATGATGATGACCAATGAAGGAAATGCCCGCTTAACGGCTACCTGGCCTCGTGTCCATGTTTTCCTGGTCGGGTTGGAGAAATTTGTCCCGAACTTTGAAGATGCGGGATATATCCTGCAGACCCTGCCCCGGAATGGCACAGCTCAGCAGCTTACCAGTTATGTAACCATGATCACCGGCCCTAATCCTACTTATTATCCCGACGGTTCCATAGAAGATAAAGAATTTCATATTATTCTTATGGATAATGGCCGGCGCAAAATGTATGCCGATGAACAATTCAAACAAGTGTTCCAATGTATCCGTTGTGCGGCCTGTTTAAACGTTTGCCCGGCTTTCCAGCTGGTAGGCGGACATGTTTACGGACATATTTATACCGGGGGTATCGGCACCATTTTGACCGCTTTCCTTAATTCGGAAAAGGATGCCGAGAATCCGCAGAATCTCTGTCTCCAATGCGGCAAATGTACAGAAGTATGTGCCGGTAAACTGGACATCCCGGGAATGATCCTGGAGATTCGCAATCGCATCGGTGATCAAAAGGGTTTGCCCATGACTCCGAAATTCATTCTGGATGTGGTCTCTAACCGACGCCTCTTCCACTCTTTATTGCGTGTGGCCTCCAAGGCCCAGCTGCCTTTTTCCAAAGGTCAGCCCACCATTCGCCATTTGCCTTTCTTCCTGTCAGGACTGACGGAAAAGAGAAGCCTGCCCACGATTGCCGATGTTCCCTTCCGGGATGTGATCAAGAAGATGAATCAGGATGTTAAGAATTCTAAAGGCACCATTGCCTTCTTTGGCGGTTGCCTTGTGGACTTTGTCTATCCCAAAATCGGGGAAGGTGTCGTCAGGGTTTTAAATGAAAAAGGGTATAAAGTAACTTTCCCGGAAGGCCAGTCCTGCTGCGGGGCTCCCGCATCTTATATGGGTGACCGTCAAAACGCCCGCAAATCAGCGATCATGAATATCGAGGCCATGGATGCCGAAAAAGTGGATTATGTGGTTTCGGCCTGCCCCACCTGTACCCATGCTTTGATTGACAGTTTTAGAGAACTCCTGGCCGACGATCCGGCTATGCTCAAACGTGCCGGAGAGCTCAGCAGGAAATCCATGGACTTTGCCAAGCTTCTGACCATCTTAGGCGGTCTTGAAGAAGGGGGAGACGGAGTCCCCTTAAAGGTTACGTATCATGATTCCTGTCACTTAAGACGGAAAATGGGGGTCATTGAGGAACCGCGGAACATCCTTTCCAATATCAAGGGTGTCGATCTGGTGGAAATGAATGAGTCGGATCGTTGCTGCGGATTTGCCGGCTCTTATTCCATCAAATTCCCGGAAATGTCCGGACCGATTCTGGAAAGAAAACTTCGCAATATTGAAGCCACCGGGGCGGATGTTGTGGCTGTGGATTGCCCGGGATGCCTGATGCAGATTAATGGCGGATTGGATCAAACAGACCTGAAGGTCAAGGTAAAACACACCGCAGAGTTGCTTCTGGAAAAACGCCAAAAGCAAAAATAATTTTAAATAACCGGTGGAAAAGGGAAAGATAAAAGGAAGCACTGCTCTCGTAGCCGTGCTTCCCTTAATTATTATTTAAGTAATATTTCCTAGAAATGCAGATTTTGTGGTAAAATAAAACTATCGATTAACAGGGAGCTGGGAGAAACGATGATTAAAGCTATTCTTTTTGACTTAGATGGAACCTTAACCTTAATGGATCAGGAAGAATTCATGAAAAACTACATAGGACTTTTGGCTCCGCGATTTAAACAGTATATTTCCCCTGATAAATTCGCCAAGCAGCTCAACCGTTCTACTGAGGTGATGATCAAACAACCTCAGGAGGGTAAAACCAACCTGCAAACTTTTTTTGCTGATTTTACCAAAGCGACCGGGTTGACTTATCATACATTATGGCCGGTTTTTGAAGCATTCTACACCACCGACTTTCCGGCTTTGCGTCTTTTAGTCAAGTTAAATCCCCATGGCAAAGAGGCGGTAGAGACTGCTTTACAAAATGGCTATACGGTAGCTATTGCGGCCAATCCGGTTATGCCCTTGATAGCCATCGAAGAGCGGATTCGCTGGGCAGAGTTATCCCCCCAAATCTTTTCGGTCATTCCGTCTATAGAGTCCTTTCATCACTGCAAGCCTCACACAGGTTTCTATGCCGAATTAGCTGAGCATCTCGGCCTGCAGCCCAGTGAATGCCTTATGGTTGGCAATCATCCCGTAGAGGATGTGGCTGCTCAGGAGATTGGCATGCAGACATTTTATGTAGGTGAGCCTGTGGAGGGGATTCAGACAACCTACCAAGGGGATATTTCTGATCTGACCCGCAAGATTCGGGAAGGAAGTCTCTAGTCAAAGTGAGGGAGCTGGAATGGGAGTATTTGTTCAGCAGGTGCCGTCAAGGGTCTTGAATACTGCAGAATCAAATCATGTACCTAAACATATCCGGGGTGTCCTTGAAGAGTTTTTAAGAAGATATAGTGAGTTGCAGAGGGTAAGACATCGGGAGGTGGCTTGCTTGATGGCTGTTATTTCATTTGGTTTTCTCAGCCTTTGGGGCATGCTCTTTCCCAAGTACCCGGCGATTTCTTTCTGGCTCAATAGCTTGCTGCTGGTGGGATTTATTCTGACTCTCGTCCAGTATGTTAAAGTGCGCAGAGTATCCCAGCATGTTTATATAAATGTTCATATTCTCTATCATCATCTGTTAGGGAAGCTGGAAGTTGGCTTTTGTGAGCATGAGTCTCCTTGTCAATGTGCTGAGATCTTCCGCAAATACATGTGGAACCGGTACGGGATTTCATTTTATGGGAATTCCATCTAGCCTTACTTATTATTGGATGATGAAAAAGGGAATGGACATAATATAAAGGTATTCTCTCAGAGGATAAAAATCAAAAGTTAAGCTAATGAAACCATGAAAGGGAGGAATTATGATGCAAAAGTATGTATGCACCATCTGTCAGTATGTCTATGATCCTGAAGTAGGAGATCCGGATTCCGGAGTAGCTCCTGGCACAGCTTTCGAGGATATCCCCGAGGATTGGGTATGCCCCACTTGCGGTGTAAGCAAAGATCAATTTGAAGTATACGAAGATTAATGTTCCCGTATAAAAAACCTGTCACATTTGACAGGTTTTTTGCAATTTTATGGTTAAACCTTACAGACCCTGACCGGGAGTAAGGCAAAATCTTCATCGATGAAGATTTTGAATTCTTTTCGCCCAAGGCGATGCCCGTCACCAGTCCGTACTTCCTGGTGAATTTTATTTATTTTCCCGGACATCTACTATAGTCTATGCGGTTGGATTATGGATGTGACAACACATCCATATTTTTCTAAGTTATTCGGGATATTTAAATATGCTCATTCTCCGTTCAAATAAGACTCCATGACCCGCCAGGAAATTGAGTCATTATTTATAGTATATTCCAGCAGCATATAGCCGCTGATATGGCCATCTTCAAAATAAGCAAGGACCCATTTATCCGTAAGGACATGAATATCCTCCGGAAAGTAGAAGCCCATCGTTCCGCCCAGAACCCCGTCATAGGGAATCAGTTCGGGATGCTGGATCAGATCGTCCGTAACATCTTTAAGCTTTCCGTTAAAACCCTTTCTTTGCAAGCTATTTATGATGTGCGAACCATTCACCGAATTCAAACCATCCGGCTCCCACAGGCCAAGGGTTATACGGTGATGATCGGCATTGAGGACAAGATAGCCGAGGATGTCCGCCATCTCTTCTTTGGTGAAATCCGTGGTGTTCATTTGATAGACCGCCAGGCAGGTTAGGTTGGGAATCCCCGCCAGCCTTAAATTGATAAAGTCGATGCTGTCGCTGGCCGCGTCAAGATTATAAATCTCGCTTTCCGGCCTGTTTTTGTTTAGCCCATTTGTATCATTGTCAAATACCGTAAAATAAGTATGGTCATTGCTGGTCAGCTCTTTATTTTTCCAGACGTACAGCTCCGCGCTTTTTTCCGGGTAAGGATTCTCAAAATCTACAAGAGCTACGCCACCCATACCTTGGCCGGAATTCGCTATGATCCAGGGTTTTTCTTTATTCTCCCTGACCAGCGTAAAGCCGATATATTGGTTCTCTCCGCTGTTGTAAGGAACCTTGGTCCCGTCATACTGAACATTGAGATAAGCATCCACCAAAGCGATCTTTTCTTCGGTCAAGCCCATCATGACGGCAGCTTCGCCGCTTAAGATAGTTTGGATATGCTGCTCGTTCCGGATGGCCTGGATGCTGTTGATCTCAAGGCTGATGACACCAAAATCGTTTTTCATGCCTTCCAGATGCTGCTTTACGACTTCTAAAGCCGCATTCTGATCCGCCTGACTGAGTACGGCAGTATTTCCTATCTGCGGATTGCCGCAGCCCGCGCATAAAAATAATGCCAGGATCAGGGTTAGCCATACTCTCATACCACTCACCTCCTTGGGAAATTAATCCTTCAGTGTCGTATCCCCTCGAGATTAGGCACTATTCTAAGGGCGAAAAGTAATTGATGATTGCTATATAAAGCGGATAACCTATTGCAGCAGCAATCATTAGAAGGCACCACAATCCCCCCAAATAATACGGTCAGACCAGCTTCTGACCGCAGTTGGAGCAAAAATTGGCACCATCGGTCTTCTGGCCGCAGTTGGGGCAGAAATTAGGCTTTATTAAACCGGGTTCGCTGCCACCTTGGGGTGCGTGGCTGCCTCTCCCTTGGGTTTGCTCCCTCTGAGGACTGGTCACGCCCTTGATCATTTCATTGGCCATCTGCATCCCGATAGCCATACCGGCCATATCGGCTGCGGTACTGCCGCCCTGTCCTTTGCCGCCGGCGATTCCGTCCAGTACGGATACCTGCTGATAACGGCCCATATCGCCAATCATAGTGTGGGAGGCAGCTTTGGCAATCATTTGCTGGATTTCTTCGGGATAGGTGAAGCTCATGATGGTAAGCTGGCTTACCGTGATGCCCATATCGTAAATCTGCATATCCAGATCCGTTTTCAGGCCGTCAGCGATAGCGAAGGAGTTGGACTGCAGATTGAACATATCCCTGCCTTCCTGGACGATCCATTTCATCAGAAGCTGGTCCAGCAGCGCCATGATGCGCAGCCTGACATCCTCCACCAGGAACGAATCCTTTACCCCCGCAATTTTGTCAATCAATTTAACATAATCGTTGACTTTAAAAGTAAATGTTCCGTTAGCACGGATGGGAATACCACCGGGAAGCTGGGGTGTGGGAATGTTGATGGCACTTTTGGTACCCCATTTTGCCGTAAATTCCTTGGTGTTGACAAACAGCACCTCAGCGCGCATCCCTGAATTGAACCCGAATTTAAAGCCCTGGAGGGTAGACAGAAAGGGGATAATCTGGGACTCGATGTCATAATCGCCCTCGTCTTTAAAAATTCCCTCTATCCTGCCGTTAAAAAGGAAAATAGCATCCTGCCCCGGGCGGATAATCAGCTTACTGCCTCGTTTGATTTCGCGGTTGTGCCATTTCCAGAAGATCATGTCCTCGCGAAATTCTTCCCACTCCACCACATTGGAAAACTGTCCTGAAAAAAATCCCATGTAGTTTCCATCCTTTCTATGCTAAAATCGCGTTTTTAATTCAGTATTAGAAGCTTCGGCCGCCGCCGCTGTGGGAATGACCTCCGGGAGAAACTCCGCCGCCCCCGCCGCCAAAACCGCCTCTGCCACCACCAAAGCCGCTGTTGTTGTGCTCGTCCTTTTTCGGTCGTCTTACTTTAGTCACGGTGGTTCGGATATACTGGTCACTGTGGTCAAGCAGACGGGAATGTGCAGGATCGAGATAGGTGCGATTATTGGTCGTGACCCTGCCTCCGGAGCGGGCCGCCATAATGCTCACCGCTGCGGCACCGATCACCGCCGCCAGGCCAAGCTGGAAAAAGGTATTGAAGAAGATGGAGTCCTCCTGTTTGTTGTATCCGGCACCGTTGCCTTGGGGCGGGTTATAATGGGGGGAGCCGCCAGGATTTACTCCGGGGGAACTTTGGACCTCCTGCCGCATATAATAAGCAGCCTGTTCCGTATACCCGAGCATGGCGTCAAAGTATTTTCCCTCAGCCAGCTGTGGGGTAATGTCATCCAGGATGTATTCGATCCGTTGATTATTCAGATAGGTTTGGGCTATGCCATAGCCTTGGATTTCCACACTGCGCGCACCGGGTGTCATATTCAGCAGCAGCAGCGCCGCCGAAGGGTACACACCGTCCCCATCGGCGACCTTGGCATCATAGAACTCCTCCAAATAGAGCTGCGGGGTTTTTCCGCCCAGATCACTGGCTGTCACGATAACAATAGCGATGTCGCTTTCCGAGCCATATTGCCGGCAGGCTTCCTCCAGGGATGCGCGCTCGTCTTCAGTGAACAGTTGTGCGTCGTCAAAAATGTGTTGATCCTGCAAGGCTGCCGTCACGCTGCCTGGATAGACGGCGTAAAAAACGATGACCAAAAGCAGTGCAAGCTTTGCCGCTCTTTTGCCCATTATAAAACCCCTCCTCCCAGCAACATGGCAATAATTTTAATGATGACAAAGGATGTTGTGCTGATGCCGGCGAACCAGGCCGCAATTTTTCCCGGACTGAGGGGGGGCTTGCCGACGATTTTGCCGGTCTGGCCGTTCATGGCAAAAACATATTCCTTCTGACCATAGTCATAACGAACCATCCACACGGGAAAAAGGGCGTAATCGGCCTTTTTTTCATTAATGTTGATATTTTTGCTGATGAAGTTGGTGGTGGTATAGCCGCTGATGGTGGAGTTGATATAATCGGATACATAGCCCTCCACTCGGGCGCGCACCCGGGGGAACAGCTCCCGGTTGTCATAGTCATACTTTTCAGCCAGAAAACCAGCCAGATAGGGCATCATGAAATCCTTTAAGCTGCCATAATCATAGGGCTCCAGTTTATCCATCAGGGCATCGTCCATCTTCTGTGAGGCGTCCACAGGCACTTGCAGATAATTCAGGTCAACAGTGCGGTGCACATGAAAAAAGCTGGTTTCTGTGTAGTTATAGTCGGCGTCTGAGTAAGCCCTTACTTTAGTGCATTCCGCCGTGGCTTCTCCCCAGCCATTAAGATCATACAGCCAGAAGGGCACATAGATGCCGGTGATGCCCTTGATGCGGTTGGCGGACATCAGCTCCTTGGGGGTAAGCAACCCCTTTCGGCACCATTTTTTAAAGGCCTCCTGGGCCTGCTGGCGGTCGATGGCAAAGGGAATGACCTTGGCGGGGGCAAAACTGCCTTGAAGGCGGTCGTTCAAAACAACTGCCGCATTGCAAAAACTGCAGGAAGTGGCCACAGTGTCTTTGTCAGTGATCAGTACCGCACCGCAATTCTGGCAGTGGTATTGATTGACTGCGCCCTCGGCCCAAGGGATATGCCCCTTGGAAGCCGCAGTTCCTGGGTTTTGGGCATCGCCCTGTTTGGGTATCTCTTCGATGCTCTGATCAGTACCGCAGCTGTCGCAATGCAGCATGCCGCTGGTACTGTTAAATGCCATATCCGCTCCGCAATTCGGGCACTTATAATGTACCACCATGGATTCGTCTGCTCCTTTCAGCGCTGCTTCTTTTCCTGGAACATAGTTCAAGTCTTTGAGGTGTGATGCAAAAAAGAAGCTGCCTCGGATGATTTCTTCTCAGGCAGCTTCCCCCATAATTACTTATTTAAGCTGGCTTTTAAGGCGGCAAGCTCATCATCAATGCTGGTATCAGGCTCTGCATCATATTTGGCCGCCAGATCCTTAATGGAAGACTGGGACGACTTGTTCAGCTCAGCCATGGCTTTGGCTTGGTCCAGGGCCTTATCCGCCAGCGCTTCATACCGCTCAAAGCTGGCCATTGAATCGTTGGCACCTGAAACCGAGGACATCATTTTGTTCATGCGGTCCTGGGTCTTCGCCGCAGCCAGTTTGCCCTTAATCATCTCCTTGCGGGATTCCAGTTCACCGATATCCCCAACCAGCTTATCATGCATTTCCCGCATATGGGCAGCGTTGGCCTGGGCAAGATTGCAGGCTTCCTGCAGTCCGGTCAGCTTGGCTTGCAAAGAGGCTTTATGGGTCAGAAACTTTCTGGCATCCGCTTCATTGCCAGCTTCCAGCGCTTTGAGCGCGTAAGACTGCATTTTTTCAATGTCGGCATGACATTCATCCAGCTCTCTTTGAGCGCGCTGCTCTTCCGCCATAATGGTGGCGGTTTCCGACTTGACCTTGCCCAGATCGCTGTTCAGGTTCCGCAGGCACTGCTCGATCATCTTTTCCGGATCTTCCACTTTATCAAGCAAGGCGTTGATATTGCTTGACATAATCTCTTTGAATCTCCCCAGAATACTCATGCGTTATTCCTCCATCATCCTATGATTTATTGTATTGGGGGCCTGAAAACCCCATTCAGCATCGTCTATAGCGCTATATTATGTTTATGTTAGTTCACAAATATTATATCACGGGCAGAGTAAGGCATCAATCATGGGGAATTATTTGCAATTTATCAATAGACATAGAAAAAAGCCGCTTCGCTGAGTTTTGATCAGGAGGGCGGCTTTCTGTCTGTGTCAAAGCAATTTAGCTTATAGTATCGGAAGGAAGTTCATAGTCAGATCCTGGTTCGCCGGTGTCCCGATAGATGGACATATCCCTAGCGGTTTGGACCGGCTCAAATTCACCATTATCCGTTACGGCAGCCCGGGCAGAACTTGATTCTGCCGTATTGCTTTCGGCACCGGGCATGGACATTGGATAGCCAAGTGCTGCGCTATCCTGACCGGCCATTGCAGCGGAGGTCATCTCGGAGGTCGTATCGGCTATCCTATCGCGGTCAGGATTTTGACCATTTGGTGCAGGTGTGGGAGTCCCTCTGAAAACGTCTTGATCTTTCAAATTTATCACCTCAAGACCATTATGAGCTTTTCCCGGCATGATTATGCATTCTATAAAGCAAGGACGGCAGCTTCATCCCGATCCAGTTTGTCCATGCAAAGCTTTAAGCGCTGAAGCAAAGCCGGCTCCTTAACTGCATCCCTCATCTGCCGCAGCAGGTCAATGGTGCGGCGAATAACTGAGATAATATCCCCTTCATCCAGATTGGACAAACGCTGAACTTCAGCAAAGGAAACCCCTTGGCTCCAGGAATAGACGATGACCGCTACCCGAGGATCATAGCGGACAGATTCCGGGCCGCAGACACTCTGAATATAACGGACTAAATCCTGCAGCGGAGTCCAGTCCAGGACGGGGAGCCTTTGAAAGTAATCGTTCTTGCGGGCCTCAAAATCAATGGCCGATAATAAGGCATTCAACTGGTCATCGTCTAAAGTTTCCATAATACCTGAAAAAATCAGCTCCGTGACCAATAATTCCTGAACATAAATATGACAGGCACATTCACCGCGGGGAAGCAGCTCGTCCTCCCGGATGTACCCCATTTGGATTAATTGATTCTTCTTAAACTGGAATTCATTGAAAAAGAAGTTCTGATCCGGCAGGGTTTTCAGATCTTTACGAATTTCAATCATCCTTTGCTGCAGCTTTCTCCGTTGTTTGCTTTCCTCCTCGCAAAGAGCCAGCTTGGCGTTGGGGCATTTTTGCGGGGTTGTGGCCAGAAGCTTTTCCCAGTTTTTAATCTTGCGTGCCATTTCCCGGCCATAGACCCGGTTTTGGCGGCGGGGACCCAAGGCTTGATAAGCCCGTTTGAGACGATCAAGTTCTTTCTTTTTCGGCAGATATTTCACAGGGCAGGCATAAGAGTCGGTGTGCCGGCACACATGCTCCCCTTTGCCGTTGAATTGCTCCTCCAGTTGAGCCAGCTCAGCAATCAATTGACCGTGAGTATGCAGATTGCTATGGGCGGCAAAGCTCTTTTGAAAGTAAATCTGGATTTGTTCATAAGAAAGGGTGGCCTGAAGATTGAGGACCGTGTTATAGCTTAATTTAAATTGGCTGGTGAGGGGCTCCAGGCGGTTGATATTGAAGCGGGGGGGAGGGCTCTTTTCCATGTAATTCAGATCGACTAAAGCAAAGGAGTAGCCCCGTTCATCCAATCCCCGGCGTCCGGCCCGTCCGGACATTTGGAAGAATTCATGATTGGCCAGGGGGCGAAAGTTGCGGCCGTCGAATTTATTCAGGGTATCAAAGCAGACGGAGCGAACAGGATAGTTAATGCCAACGCTGAAAGTTTCGGTGCAGTAGAGAACATGAACGAGGCGTTTGAGGAAAAGCTCCTCCACCAACACTTTTTGCGAGGGCATCAGACCGGCATGGTGAAAGGCGATCCCTTTGACAGCTAAGCGCCGCAGCAGCCTGGTGGAGGGGGACCAATCGCTTTCCGGTCCGAAATGCTCCAGGAAAGCGTCCTCGACCTGCCTTTTTTCCTGAGGGTTTAAATAATTGGTGAGGTAGGCCAGTTCAGAAGCCTTATCAGCACATTGCTTGCGGCTGAAAACAAAATAAAGGGCGGGGAGGTATTGCTTTTGGATTACTTTGATTAAGTCCAGGTGATTCGTAGGGGCAAATAAACTGCCCTCTGTGGGCGGTGCAGACTGGATCTGTTGGCGATAATACTTCCAGAGCTTCTCGTAGTTGACCAGACCGGTATCTCTGGAAAAATAATAGTATTCTAAAGGCACAATGCGGCGGTTTTCCTGGATTAATGCTACATCTTCCTGACGTATGGTTCCGATCCAATCCACCAATTGCTGGGCATTGGCGATAGTGGCACTGAGGCCTAATAATTTCATATGGGGAGGAGCTAAGATAATCGATTCCTCCCAGACCGTACCCCGCTCTTCATCATTAAGCCAATGAATCTCATCAAAGATGATGTAGGACACCGATTCTAAGGAGGGATCATTGGTGATCACCTGATTGCGGAAAATCTCAGTGGTCATGATCAGCAAAGGAGCTTCCGAGTTCAGCACCACGTCTCCCGTTAAAATTCCCACCTGATCTACGCCAAAAAGCTGCTTATAGTCCTTAAACTTTTGGTTGCTTAAGGCTTTAATCGGGGCGGTATAAATAATCCGGCGTCCTTCGGCCATGACTTTTTCCACGAGGTAATCGGCGACAAGAGTCTTTCCCGTACCGGTGGGAGCTGCGACAATGACAGATTGCCCTTCATCAATAGCATCTAAGGCTTCTTCTTGAAACCGATCCAAAACTAAGCCGTGGTATGTACGTTCAGACACGAAAATCAACTCATTTCTTCCAGGAGTTTTTCTCATTTTAGCAAACCCTTATTCCAGGGTCAAATTATGGCAGGATTTCCTGCAAAAAATGGCATGAGGAAGGCGATAAGCCCATATGATGAAACAAGAACTGGCCAAGGGGGGAGTCTGAATGTCATTGCGCCTAGAGGCCGAACAAGCTATGGGGCTTCGCTTCCCGGAGAGAAATGGCGAGGCGGTCATTCGTTTTGAGGAAACGATGGAGGTGCCCCATGGGGCTGAAGTGCTGATGCGGGGTCTTTATCGTGATCCCGACGATATCAAAAAAGGATTTAAGAACCTCCACCAGGAGACAGCCACCCTGCTGGAGCTCCTCATGCCCCGCCGCGCCCGCCTGAAGGAGTGGCTGGAAGAACTGCCTGAACAGCCTAAAGAAGCAGAATCTTTTTTACGCGAAACATCGGAAAAGATCCAGCATCAGGATCGCAAAGTTTCTCAACTGGAGCATGAATTGATATCTAAATTAGTGGAATCCGGCTTAGAGGATTTATTCCCGCTGCCGCTATCGGCCTTTGCCACACTCTCTTACACTGATCCTTGCGCCAAAATCTTCCTGAGGCCTTTGGGAAGACTTGCCGAGATACTTAAATTAAGCCCCGAGGTTTTGCGGCAAGTGGTGCGGGTCCATTTTCTGTACAGCTTGCTTATTCTGGCAGGTCAGGATTTGGATGGCCAATCCTGCCAACGGGGCAATGAGGATGCCATTCTCATCGGCATTGCTTCCTTTTTTACCCTCAAGCATCTGAAGAAACATCCCCCCGAATTTCAACATTGTTATGGGGAATGGGTGAAGGCTTGGGGCGGAAAAAGTTTTCTGCGTTTAATTGCCCAGGAAAGCAGTGTAGAAAAAGTAAGAGCCGCCATGATCTTTTGGCGGCGCAATCCCGAATTATCCTGGGATAGTATTTGGAATGGTCTCCAGTCCTTTGAGCTGGAAAAGATCACAAGCCCACGGCCTCTTTCCTCATGGCCAGTCCGCTAGTTCGTGGGGGCGAAGGATTTCCATGCGATCTTCATTAAGACAAAGGACGCCTGATTTTTTCCACTGATTGAGGGTGCGGTTGACCAGTTCCCGTGAAGTACCGATCATACTGGCTAAGTCCTTATTGGTCAGGGTGGCATCGTAGTAAATAGGCTCACCGGGTGATGAGGCCGGCTTAGCCATTCGCAGCAGCAGCATAGCCAAAATGCCCGCCGTGGACCGACTGGTTAAGATCCGAATAAACTCTTGATTCATCCGCAAACGCATATTGAGCTTGCGAATGAGAGCAACGGCCAGGCGGGGGTGATTTTCGAGAATCTTAACCATGCCCTGATTGGAAAGCACCAGGAGGGTGCTTTCTTTAAGTACTTCCGCCGTGGCCGGATAAGAACCCGGTTCCACCAAGAGAATTTCGGCAAGGCTGTCCTTGGGGCCGCACCAATCGAGGATTTGTTCATCCCCATTGGGCAAGGTCTTGCTGAGCTTGACCTGGCCTTCTAAGATAAAGTAAACCTGGGAGCCGATCTCCCCTTCAATAAAAAGGATCTGGCCTTTTCTGTATTTGCGGGTTTTAAATTGAGGCAGCAGCGGAAGCAAATCCTCGTCCGCCAGAGATGAAAACAAAGTAAACTGCCTGAGAATTCGCGGGTCAAGCAAAGCGGATACCTCACTTTTAATTCAAATAAGATTTTCACATGGTATCGCGGCAGCGAATACTAATAATAGTAGATAGCTTTATTTAAAAAGCGGGGAAGGGATCTATAGCAAAATTTTTAAAGGAGAGTTGAGATGGAAAGATCAGAAAGCATTCCCATCGAGGTTCAGTTTACGGCTAACTCACCTTTTAAAATCACCGCGTTGATCATTCAATTCCTGGTCATCGTCTTGATTATAGTATGTGGCAGTGAGTGACTCGATCCGGAGGAAGGAATAAGCAAGATCAATGTGAAGGCGTATCCGCCACCTGCTTGGCAGCCAGAACAATAGCGGAAAGAACCCGGGTTTTGTCCGGCAAGGAATCCAATTCCAAATGGGTAAGTATTTCTCCCCGGAGGGAAACACAGTACCTGCTGGGCAATTGATTTAAAGTAAGGGCTTTGATATCGGCCTGGCAGCGTTCACAATCACAAGGTAGTTTGAATTTTTGCATATACTCTTTGAGGACATGCTGCACCACATCTTCGGTGTGGTTTTTTAATTCGTACATCTTTCTACCTCCCTAGTCAATGGTTCTATTCACTCTTATAATAGATGGAATTGAGTTTAGGCACAAGAGAATTTGCAAAATTCTTCCCAATCCATCCTGAGCCATTGCCAACACTATTTCAACACTATTTATTAATGAGAAAAATAAGGAAAAATGTACACATGGAGAAGAGTTTGGGGTAAAATACCACTGGGCCGCATTGTGAAATGAGGGAAAGATATGCAGAAGATTAAACTGATTGCCACCGGGGGGACGATTGCCATGCGCAAGGACTCCTTTGGCAAGACCGTGCCGGCGGTTACCGGACATGATCTTTTAGAAAGTATACCGGAATTGCAGGAATCAGCCTTTTGGAATGTGGAAGAATTCAGCAATGTCGCCAGCTGTAATTTTAATCCGGAGCGGATGCTTCAGTTGGCACGGCGTGTGGAAGAGGCTTTCGCCGATCCCGACTGCATGGGGATCATCATCACCCACGGAACGGATACCTTGGAGGAAACGGCTTATTTTCTGGAGCTTACAGTCAAAGACAGCCGGCCGGTCATATTGACAGCCTCCCAAAGAGATGCTTCAGAGAGAGATTCTGACGGCCCCCGAAATTTACATAACTCCATGCGCATTGCCATGGATCCCCACGCTAAGGAACGAGGGGTGTTGATCGCTCTCAATGAAGAGATTCATGCCGCCAGGGATGTGCGGAAATTACACACCAGCCACGTGGATGCTTTTAGTTCCGGCGAAGTAGGTTCATTAGGAAGCATTGACCATGACGAGGTGTTATGGCATCGCAAACCTGAGCCCTCGATAAAATTTGACCTCCCTGAAAAACTGGCCAAGGTCATGATCTGCAAAGGCTATACCGGCATGGATGGAAGAATGCTGGAATGTATGGTGGATGCTCAAGTGGAGGGAATAGTCATCGAGGCCTTTGGCCGGGGAAATCTCCCCCCGGAGGTTGTTCCTTCGATAGGGAAGATTACGGCGGAAAATATACCCGTGGTCATTACGTCACGTTGTTTATTTGGACGAACTGCTCCTATTTACGGCTATCCCGGCGGCGGAGCAGAGCTTCAACGCCGGGGGGCACTTTTTGCCGGAGATCTTTCTACAGAGAAGGTTCGTTTGCTCCTGAGTATTGCCCTGGGGCAGAACGTTTCCCACACCCGGCTTAAAGAGATTTTGAGTCGTGGCGGAGTAAAGTAGACAAGCCAAAGATAATCCATTACAATCCTAATGAAGGATTGCTGTGGAGGCTATGAAAGCGAGGAATTACTCATGGATTTTTCCGGTAAAGATAAAGCTGCTTATGTACAGGATACGTTTAACTCCATTGCCAAACGCTATGATGTTATGAATACTCTCATGAGTTTCGGTTTAGACAAGGGCTGGCGCAAAAAGGCCGTTCAGACGGTCGAAGCAAAGCCTGGCATGACTATGGTGGATATATGCTGTGGCACAGCTCAGCTCTCTTTGGAACTGGCTATGACCGTGGGAGAGCAGGGGCATATAACCGGCTTGGATTTCTCTGAAAATATGCTGAAAAAAGCTCAGGAGAATTTAGCGGGTTCTCCTTATCGTTCCATCATTGAATTGCGGCAAGGAGATGCCATGAATCTGCCCTTTGCGGATAATTCCTTTGACGGGGCTACAGTAGGCTGGGGGCTGCGCAATCTGCCTGATTTGGAAAAAGGGGTTCAGGAGATGATCCGCGTGGTCAAGCCGGGCGGTATGGTGGTTTCCTTGGATATGGCCAAGCCAACCATGCCGGGGTTTAAGCAGGGGTATTGGCTCTATTTCAATAAACTCGTTCCCCTGATGGGAAAAATCTGGGCCGGGAAAGCCAAAGCCTATCAATACCTCCATGATTCTGCCGTAGAATTCCCGTCACAACAGGAGTTAGCCAATATCTTTGCCCGTTGCGGTTTGACGGAAACCCGCTATCAAAATCTTGCCGGTGGGGTAGTGGCTATTGTCAGTGGCCGTAAACCCAGATAAGAGGCGGAATAATAAGTACATAAGCAGTGGTTTCAAAGTTTTACTCATGAATTTATGCTAGAATAATAGTAATGAAATTTACGAGGTGATGACATTGGCAGAAATAACAATCGGTGTCAAGGGAAGAGCGGAAAAAATTGTGGATCAAACCAATACGGCCAAAACCATGGGCAGCGGGTCGTTGGATGTTTTCGCTACTCCGGCTTTGGTAGCGATGATGGAAGAAGCCGCAGTGAGTGCGCTGACATTGTCAGAAGAGCAAAGCAGTGTCGGTGTATCCCTGGATATTAAACATACGGCAGCCACTCCTTTGGGCATGAAAGTGTGGGCTAATGCCGAGCTGGTCGAAGTCGATCGTCGTCGCTTGGTCTTTAAACTGGAAGCATACGATGATAAAGAACTTATCGGTTCCGGAACCCATGAGCGTTTTATCATCGATGTGGAAAAATTCATGATCAAGACCCAAGCCAAAAGCGGAGAACGGGAGTAATTGACGTGGAAAGCTATGTTACAGTCTTCGAAAGTTCAACATGGGAGCAAGTCATTGAGAAATCCCGTTTCATTGGGGTTGTTCACCCGGTACAGAACCTGGAAGAGGTGGAGCAAAGACTTCATGATATCCGTCAAAATTACCCTAATGCCCGGCACTATGTTTATGCCTATCGCTTGCATCAAGGAAAACTGGAAAAATCCACTGACGACGGAGAACCTCAGGGCACCGGCGGCCGACCAGTGCTTGACGTTCTGCAATATCGTCAGATCTGGGATGTACTCATTGTGGTCATTCGGTATTTTGGAGGCGTTCTCCTTGGCGCGGGCGGATTGACACGAGCCTATGGAGGGACGGCACGCCAACTGATGGATAAGGCCTCCATAGGGCGGCTGGTACCCCATCTTATCTACGAGATTGAAGCAGGCTATGATTGGTATGAGCCGTTGAAATATTGGTTTAAACAGTTTTCCTGGGCCACCGGCGAGGAAGAATTTCTGGCTACCGTCAAGCTTCAAGTTTACATTCCCTGGGAGGAGAATCAGCGCTTTCGAGAGTGGCTGGCTGATTTTGCCGATCAGAAAATTGTTCCCCGGGAAATAGGGAACACCTTGTGTCCGCTGTCCAATGAACTTTAAGGTTCATGGGGCTGCGGTCTTTTTTTCTCAAATTCCCAAACGTTTGGGAATTTGAGGCTGTACAAATCGTCAGACTATTTTTAATATAAGAAAAAAATAACTTTCACTTGTCAATGCATTTGTTTTCACATATAATATAACTAAAGTTAGTGCATTAAATAACGAAGTTTATATAGAACACCTTGTCACTACTTAAATAACCAAGTGGAGGAGGCTGAAATTATGTTAGGTTGGATTGCCATGTTCATTCTGGGTGCGTTTTTATTAAGCTGCGGAGTGGCTGTTTTTGCATCTTGTCGTCAGATCTTTAATGTGACTTTTAATTCCTTTAATACTCCAAAAAGAACCAAAAAGTTTGTTAAGCCCGCACAAGCTTAACTATCAACTGAAAAAATAGGCATAGGCCGTCCTCCCAAAGGACGGTCTATTTTTGTTGCCCGCTCTCTGTCCTTTGACGCATACTTCCTTTAGCCAAGTGGTACATTAAGGGGATAAGGAGGAGAGCCATGCTTACTTTAGCTCATTGGGTATTCCTTTTCTTTATTCTGATGATTATCGTAACCTTATTCTTTCGTAAGCCCCCGATTCTTCCGGCAGCCATCGGCTTATTTGGGGTGGGACTGGCGGAAAGCCGCAATGGGATCGAGGCGGTTCAGATATCTTTTCGAGCCCTTATCCTGGCCACAAGCAATCTTCTCGGGGTCATTGTATTGATTGGGCTGGTGGTCGCCCTTACCCAATTATTGCAAAAAACCAAAGCAGATCAAATTTTAGTGCGGCCTCTGCTGAAGATAAAATCCATGAGTTTGGCCTATTGGGCGGTGGGGATCACCATGTGGGTATTGACCCTCTTGATTTGGCCAACTCCGGCCTTAACTCTTTTAGGCGCAGTTGTGGTGCCGATTCTGGGGAGAATTGGCATTCATCCTCTGGTGCTGGCAGCAAGCTTAGCCATCTTCGGCAAAGGTATAGGACTGTCCGGTGACTTTATCATTCAAGGGGCCCCTTCCTTAGTGAGCAAAGCCACGGGAATTCCCGTAACGGTTCTGCTTTCAGCATCTTTTCCGGTGGTCATCTTGAGCGGAATCTGCGGAGCGGGTTTTGGCTATATCGCTTTAAGGTTTTTTTTAAGTGGGGAACAAGGGGCGGCAGATTACCCAAGGTCCGAACCCGGCTCTGAACCCTTACAGATTGCCCATGAACGTGGCCGGCTGTTGGCTGGAATAATGGCTTTAGGATATACAGGAACTGTCTTCATGATTCTAATGTTTAAGATTCACGGTGATGAAGCCAGTGGGTTAATTGGTGGGGTTACTCTGCTCATCTTATGCATTTGCACTGTGCTTACGGAGGGAAAGAACGCTTTCAGTCAATTTATTAATTACGTCAAGGACGGCTTGCGTTATGCTATGGGAGTCTTTGCTCCGATTGTGATGATGGCCGGTTTCTTTTTTATGGGAACAGCCGCGGGGAGTGAACAGATTTTTCTTAAGGAAGGAGCGGGTTTCTTTTATGATTATACAATCCTGCTTGCTGAATGGATCCCGCTCACTAAGTGGACGGTGGTTGGGCTGGTCACCTTTACTGCGGTCCTTGCTTCCTTGGATGGGTCCGGCTTTTCCTGTCTGCCTCTGGTGGGGGGAATGGCGATAGCCCTAAGCCAGGTTTCGCAAATACCGGCTGTTCCTTTAGCCGTTCTGGGCCAGGTGGTCGGAATCTGGACCGGTGCGGCATTAATTCCCTGGGGATTTGCAGCCGTGACATCTGCAGTCGCAGGTGTGGATGTCCAACGGCTCATGAAATATATCCTGCCAGCCTATCTTGCCGCAATTCTCACGGCTCTGGGGTGGACTCTGTTTCAACTATGATTTGAGAATTGTACAAAAGAGAAGGAGAAACTAGGTTTATGTCGAATATACGAGATAGTATAAGATAATGAGGGGGGAGCAGAAGATTTCGTTATATTGGACAACAGTAATACTTGTCAGTGCTCCCTTTATCGTAATCACGACTCGGATGGCCTACAGATTCAATTTAAAAAAATGGGAAGCTGCATTGGTGTCGTTTTTGATGATCGCTTTTGCTCTGGTTTTTCCCATTGTTCTTCGTCGTGAAAAAGTTCTTCACTGGCTCTTTGGCGCCTGCGGCCTTCTTTTGTTCACCGTGGGGATAACAGCCATCAGAAACCGCTCCCAATCTCCGCCTGAAAGCAGCATCATTGTGGATGAACCGAAAGAAGACGATATGTTCTGTCCGGACGAAGCTGCTATATCCCACCAGGAGGAAGTTGCCATATCCTATCAGGAAGAAGATACGGTATCCCTTTCCGCGGAAGACGGCCCATCTGATCCGGTGGAAGAAAAGAGAGCCGACACACCTGAGGTTCTGCTGCCGGAGCATGAGCAGGAAGCAACTGAAGAAGAAGCTGTTAAAGAAGAAGCCGGTGATGCTGAGCCTATGGAGATTTTCGTTGAAGATGAAGAATCTGTGGAAACAGAGGCGAACCGATGCGAAGAGGCGAGCTTACTTGAAGAAGTCACCAAGCTTGAAGAAATCAGGCCTGAGGAAAAGAGCATAAACCACGACATTCCCTTGGCCTCCGAGCCGGTTGAAAAAACTGAGCCCCCGCTTATACATATGAAGGAATTCAGCCTGCAAGAGTTAATTGAAAAAGGGTTTCAGGCCAAAGAACAGGAGCGTTTCCACCTGGCGGCGGAATGGTTTATATTGGCCTTAGACCAAAAGCCATCCTATGATATCGCTTTTTACCTCATTGTGGAGACCTGTGAGCATTGGAAGAATGGCTCCTCTATTTATGATGCGTTGGATAAGGTTGCCCCTTATATCAATGAGTATATTCAAAATGCACCCCCGGAGTGGAGAACCCAACTGATGGAATGGCTGGACAATGAAAATCTACCTGTTCCAGGGGAATTTAGGAAGGATTGATTAAGTAGATGAAGGCAAGTGTTGAAATCAAAGGTTTACGGATTATTAGTATATCAGAGGGCACACAAGTGGGGACAGTTAAGGACTTCATTTTAAACCCCCAAAAGGGAAGCCTGGATTTTTTTGTCGTCGATCAGCCCTCTGATTATTTTGGGGCGAAAGTCATTGCTTACGCTGATATTGTTGGTTTAGGGGAGTTTGCTTTGACTGTTCCTAATCCCGACGTGATTCAAAGTGTGGCAGGCAATAATGTGGCTCAGGAACTGATTAAACAAGGTGTAGAAGTCATCGGAACAAAAGTGCTGACCAAAAAAGGAGCATTGAGCGGCGAGGTTAAAGAGATTCTCATCGATGAAGAGACCGGAAAAATTGCCCAATGCCTGTTTACGGATAATCAAGGTGAAGAGCATCAGGTAGCCGGAGAGCAAATCATTACTTATGGTAAGGAACTTTTAATTATCGAAGGGAACCCTGGTGAAATAAAGGCAGAAGCAGTAAGCGAACCTGTAAGCACTGTAAATGTTGTAAGTCCTGTAAGTCCTGTAAGTGCTGGTCCTGTGGAAGAGCAGGTGCCTCAGGCAGTCGCTGTTCCAGTTGAAGAAACTGTGACGGAACAGCAAAATGAAGTAACGGAGTTTAACCTTTTTGAGCAGCGTCAATTACAGTATTTTGTGGGTAAAGCCGTAGTTCAGGATATTGTTTTAGATAATGGTGAACTTTTGCGCGCCGGTGAGCCTATGACTGAAGAGACAATTCGTCAGATTACCACGCGGAACAAATTAATGGAAATTACATCGTTACTCCATAAAAACTAAGTTGTGGTTATGCTATGTTAAGAAGGAAACCATGGGTCTTTCTTTTGGTAATTTTATTTAGTCAGCTTAGCTTATCTATACTTTTGGGGGCTACGGTAACCTACGGTGCGGGTTATGCGAAGGCACCCGAGGGGTTGACGGTTTGGGAAAAAGATCTGGGTGGGATGACCAAGGATGAGGCCTATGCAGTCCTTGCCGAAGTAATCCCCAAGGCAGTCGTCTATGACCGGACGGTTTATTTCTTGGAGCTAAACCAAACCGATCAAGATCTAAAGGACTATCTGGCAAGTCAATACATCATTTCCACCGGAAATGTTATTACGGATGCCTTTGAGTACCTGCACAGAATGTCAAGGACTATCCCGTCTCCTGAGTTACTCAATCAGGAGGAAGTTCTTGCTCAGCTCCGCAAGTTCGCCCTGGATATCGATCAGCCGGGTAAGGCGGCTGAAGCCTATTATGAGAATGGCGAGATCGTCATCGAAGAGGGCAGTTTGGGAGTCAGACTTGATGTGGACAAATCATGGGAACAACTGCAGCAAAGCATAGGCATGGAGACGGTGCCGCTTGTTACGGAGGTCATAGTGGTTCACCCTACTACGGCCGAATTAGAGAAGGTCAAAGATCCCTTGGGGGATTACACCACCTATTTTAACCCTTCCTTTCATGAACGGGTTACCAATGTACGGCTTGCGGCTGAAGCGATCAATGGACTTATTCTTCCGCCGGGTGGTGAATTCTCCTTTAATGATACGGTGGGAAAACGTGAGCCTGAAAGAGGGTATTTGCCGGCTTTAATGTATATGGGCAATAGAGTTGTCACAGATGATGGCGGAGGGATTTGCCAGGATTCGACCACTCTTTATCAAGCGACCAAACAGGCCAGGCTGGAAGTGCTGGAAAGATACAGCCATTCTCTGCCGGTTTCCTATGTTCCGTTGGGGCAGGATGCTACGGTTGCTTATGGAGCGCTGGATTTCCGCTTTCGGAACACGACTCAGGGTTATTTGCTGCTTAATGCAGCTACAGGCGGCAATTGGATTCGGGTAAGAATTTTCGGTGTGGCCGATTCTGAACACCCTGCCCTTGACGAACCGGACGGTTATCCTGTAAAACCCAGAGAATGGTCAAAGTAATAAGCAATATAAAAAGTTAATGATACAAAAGCCGCCCATTGTGAGCGGCTTTAATGTTTAGGTTCAATTACCTGTAGTTTTCAATCATGAGTTTCAGGGCAACCAGCAGAGACATGGTGATAAAGATGGGTTTAATCAGGGCGCTGCCTTTACGAATGGCCAGAGTGGTACCGATTCGGGAACCCAAAAACATGGATAAGGCCATCGGGATTCCGTAAGCATAAATGATCTTGCCGCTTATAGCGAAGAGAATAAGTGAAACAAGGTTGCTCACGAAATTAAGGACTTTGGCATTGGCCGAAGAGACAATGAAATTAAAGCCATAAAGAGTGATATAGCCAAAGATTAGAAAAGCGCCGGTTCCCGGACCGAAAAATCCATCATAAAACCCCAGTGCAAAAGCAAAAAGGAAGCCCCAAAACCGCTTTAAGGGAGTTACTCCTTGAAATCTATCCTCAACCCCCAGATTCTTTTGCCACAAAGTGTAAAAACCCACTAAAAGAATCAAAACCGGAACGGCTTTGGTTAATAAATCAGCAGAAAGGTGCAGGACAGACCATACCCCAAAACAGGTTCCCATTAATGTAAAAGGAATCTGCCATTTAACCACGGAAAAAAATACTTTTCCAGAGCGGGCATAGGTCATTGAGCTGGTCAGAGAACCTATGGTTGAGGCAAATTTATTGGTTCCCAAGGCATGATGAGGAGGAACACCAACCAGCAGCAAAGCGGGGAGGCTGATTAATCCTCCGCCTCCGGCAATAGCGTCGATCAGAGCGGCTATAAATCCGAGGATACAGAGCAGGATAATGTCGTCCAACATAAAAGTCCTCTTTCTTATGAGAAAATTTTGTTCCGATATACCGCTTCAGGCGATTTAAAAAAAACTGCTAATAGTGTAGGATGAATAATAAGAAGGTGTTCAAAAGGGGGAGACTTAGTGCGTCAGGTCAGTGTGAATTCCCTAAAAATCGGTGACGTTTTGGGTAAAACCATTTATTCAAGCAATGGGCGGGTCTTATTGGGAAAAGGGGTCAAACTTACACCTCTTTATATCAGTAAGATGAGAGATATGGGAATCACCATTGTTTATATTGAGGACGATCGTTTTGAGGATGTTATTCCCGAAGATGTTATTGATGAGGAGAACCGCCGGGAGGCTATGGCAATCATTGAGCAAGCTTCCCAGGCGGTCCGCCTTGGGAAAAATCTGGATGATTTTCATTTGCGCAATATCGTCAGCAAGATTGTCGAAGAGATTCTGTTTAAAAAAGATATCCTGGTGAGTATGATGGACATCCGCAGCAAAGACAATTACACCTTTGCTCATTCTGTCAACGTATGTGTCCTGGCCACGGTTCTGGGCAAGGTGATGCATCTGGATAAAGAAAAGCTGGAAACCCTGGCTATCGGCGCTTTACTTCATGACATTGGTATGGTTCACCTGCCCCAGAATATCCTGGAGAATCACGAACAACGTACAGAAGAAGAGGAAGAAGAATACAGGACCCATACCACCTTGGGGTTTGAAGAATTGAGGAAGCGCAAGGAGCTTAACCTTGTGGTTGCCCATATAGCCTTTCAGCACCATGAGTATATTGATGGAACCGGTTATCCCCGTCAGCTTAAAGGTGATGAAATTCATCCTTTGGCTCAAATTGTGGCCATCGCCGATCTTTATGATAAGCTGACCTCCGATAACAGCGGGATGAAACGAGTTATGCCTCATGAAGCTTGTGAAATCCTCATGGGTCTTGTGGGTAAACAGTTTCCCTTGGAACCGGTCCGCCTATTCCTGCGCAATATCGCCGCTTATCCTACCGGGAGCACCGTTCGGCTTAATACGGGAGAAATCGGTGTGGTGGTGGATCAGAATCCCAGCATTCCTACCCGGCCGGTGGTCCGTGTTTATGATGAGATGAATTATGAAGCCGGGCAAGGCAAAGAATATAATATGGTTGATAACCGAACCGTCTTCATTAATGAGGTTCTGGTTTAAACTGAGGTTTTGGTTTAATCCTGAAGGAAGTCCCGTTCAAGCCGGCAATAATCTGCTGGGGCATAGTGGTGACAGGGGGCATTCCGGACATTTGGGGTTGCGGGCGGCACAGATTCTCCGTCCGTGCCAAATGAGCCAATGATGGGCTTGAATCCATTGGGAACAGGGAATACAGCTCATCAACTGCTTCTCGATCAGATCAGGATTCGTCCCTGAGGCCAGCCCTAACCGGTTGGAGACTCGTAAAACATGAGTGTCTACGGCCATGGCGGGGATATGAAAAGCATTGCTGAGTACCACATTGGCTGTTTTTCTTCCCACACCGGGGAGTTGAGTCAGAGCTTCCATGGAGCCGGGGACTTCTCCGCCATAGTTCGCAACTAAGATATGGCAGGTAGCTAAAATATTTTTAGCTTTATTATGATAAAGCCCCAGCTCTTTGATAGCCTGTTCCATTTCCGCTAAAGACATGGTTAAGAACTGTTCAGGGGTTTTGTAATCTCTAAACAGTCTTGCCGTGACTTGATTTACTTTTTTATCCGTAGCCTGAGCGCTCAACATCGTGGCAATCAGCAGCTCAAATGGGGTGGAGAAATTGAGTTCACAATGGGCCTCGGGATAGGTCGCCGCTAAGATGCTGAGAATAGAGTTTACGTTGCTCATGTTAGCCTCCTATAGATAGTTGATGATCGAGAGATGGTTTGCGATCAAAAGATAGTTTATGATCAAGATTAGATCGTGTAGAAAGGAAAAGGGTGCGATGCAGTACATTAGATTTTCATATGAGGATAGAATTTGCTTTGGTCAGCTTCAGGGGGAAGCCATTGCTCTTCTTGACCGCTCTTATTTGGAAGCAGGCTGCCAAAAAACAGGTCAGATCCTCCAGGCAGATCAGGTTCGCTTGCTGGCACCTGTTGAGCCGACCAAGATCGTGTGTATTGGCTTGAATTATGCTAAGCATATTGAAGAATTGGGCCATGATTTTCATGATGACCCTGTCATCTTTCTGAAGCCCGTCACTTCCTTAGTGGGGCCGGAGGATGAAATTATCCTGCCGGCGATGAGTCAGCAGGTCGACTATGAAGCAGAGCTTGTGGTGGTTATAGGTAAAACAGCTAAAGATCTTGCTGAAGATCAGGCTGAAGACTATATTTTCGGCTTCACCTGCGGCAATGATGTTACAGCCAGGGATCTGCAAAAGAAAGATGGGCAATGGACCCGCAGTAAGGGGTTTGACACCTTTTGCCCTATTGGGCCCTGGATCGTCAGAGACCTGGACTATAGAAATGTGAAGATTCGTTCAGTGTTGAATGGGGAGGTAAAACAGTCTTCCCAAACCAGCCATTTAATTCATTCTGTTCCTAAATTGGTAAGCTATATTTCCAAGATTATGACCTTAAACCCTGGGGACTTGATCATGACTGGGACTCCCGAAGGCGTAGGGCCCATGAAAACCGGTGATGCAATTGCCATTGACATCAAAGGCATTGGCCGGCTGCACAACCTTGTCCGTTAGGAACGCCATGTACTGGGTTTATATTCTTCACTGTGCCGATCATACACTCTACACCGGATCAACGCCAAGGCTGGAACGCCGAATTCAAGAACATAATCAAGGCAGCGGAGCGAAATACACCCGGGGACGGCGGCCGGTATCCCTTAGGCAGGCCTGGATTGTGGAGAACCGGAGCCAGGCACTGCGGCTGGAAGCTTTTATAAAAAAGTTAACACGCAAGGAAAAGGAATACTTAATCGACGACCCCCAAGACCTTCTGCGCCTGGCTAAAGAGAAGGGCTATGACTTCGTCATAAAGATCGGGGATAAAAGCGATTGAACCGCTTTAGTAGATCCCGCCGCCAATAAACTCCCGCAAGATAGAATTAAAGGGGACTTTGGCTATATCCAGGATTTCAAAGTGGTAAAGCACTCTTAAGAGATGGGAGGCGGTGGCGTAATAGGGATGATCTTTAGGAATGCTGATTAAAAGCGGTTCAGCATAAGCCTTAAGAGCGTTTAATTCATAGAGCAGGCTGGAATTGAACATAACGTCCGCTTCCTCTTGATAGGGAAATATATTGTTGTTTTCCCCCCGCCGCACGCTGGACCATTGATTGAGGGTTTTTTCCGGGTTGATGCCACGATATTTGTCATCACGAACCAGGCGGCGAATCAGGCGTACGTCCGTTGTGGAGATACGATTATGAGTATCGATATTGGGTTGAAAAAGAGCGCTGATATAGATTTTGAAGAGATGGGAGCGCTCCAGGGAAGGCAAAAGCCGGGGGTTGAGGGCATGAATACCCTCCATGACCAATATTTCATCAGGCTCTAATTTCATGCGTATACCCTCGGGTTGACGACGGCCTGCCACAAAATCGAAAATAGGGCACTCAATCTCCTCGCCATGGATTAAGGCCTTGACATGCTGGTTCAGCAAGGGGAGATCGAGAGCCTCGAGAGCTTCAAAGTCATATTGTCCATACTCATCAAGAGGCGTGTGTTCCCGATCGCAGAAATAATTATCCAACGACAAAGCAATAGGGCGGATGCCATTAACCTGAAGCTGTGTGGACAGACGTTGGGCAAAGGTGGTTTTCCCGGAGGAAGAGGGACCGGAAATGAGAATAATGCGGAGGTTCCTTCGCTGTTCGAGAATGCGATCAGCGATTAAGGAAATTTTTTTCTCATGCAAGGCTTCGGCTAAAGAGATTAATTCTGTGGTCTTGCCTTTCCGGATATTAAGGTTAATAGAACCCACCTTATCCAAATGTAGGTTTTCCACCCAACGCTGGGACTCCAGGAAAGTAGCGGCTAATTTTTCCGGTGGTACAAAATTGGGCAGCTCGCAGGGATGCTCAGGATTGGAAAAGAGCAAAATAAAGCCGGGATGATAGAAGATGAGGGTAAAAGGATAATAGGTATCTGCCGGATGCATAGCGGGATAAAGAGACTTGACGAAGATATGATTGACCTTCGTGTGAAAGAAGCCATCTTCTTCCGCACAGGACATGATCTTCGGCTTAGACTCCAACCAGTGATGGAGTTTTTCCTCGATTTGCGCTACTTCCCGAGGCGAAAGAGGTGAGTTCTCTAACTCGCAATAAATACCATCCAAAATGGAGTATTGAATCTTTATTTCCTCCTGAGGAAAAAGCTCCTCCACAATCCTAATCAAGCCAAAAATAAGGGTCTGACGATATTGACGATGGGTCGTTTCCATGACGCTCATTGGGGCACCTCTTTTCTTTAGAGTCTGTCTTAAGGTTAATTCTACAGAGGAATCCTTCCTTCCTGTTACTTTTGAGAATGATTTTAAAAAGATATGGTATACTGGAGAAGGAAAAATATCCATCTCTGGCGAATACAATTCGGATAATGTCTTGGGGAGTGAATGCATGTTGTACGAAAGCACGAGAGGGAATTTCCCTGATCAAACTGGAAAAGAAGCGATTGCCTTGGGCATGGTTCCGGTAGGGGGGTTATTTGTTCCGAAAGAACTTCCGCAAATTCACTGGGAGGAAGTTCGCGGCATTTCCTATCCAGAACTGGCCCAATTGATTTTTAAACGCTATCTACCCGATTTTCCGGAGGAGAAATGTGTTGAGACTTCAAAAATATACACGGATGGAGTTTTCGATTCGGATAATCCGGCTCCCCTGGTGAATGTGGGAGATATGGGAATACTGGAGCTATGGCATGGTCCTACTGCCGCCTTCAAAGATATGGCCTTGCAGGCTTTGCCCCATCTTTTGGGAGAAAGCATGCAGGTTCTCACTCACACCGACAAGGTGCTGATTTTGGTCGCTACGTCAGGAGATACGGGAAAGGCCGCCCTGGAGGGATTTAAAAATGTTGAGGGTACAGAGATCATGGTCTTTTATCCTGAACATGGAGTGAGCACTGTTCAGGAGCAGCAAATGACCACAACTGATGGGGTCAACACTAAAGTAGTTCCCGTCGTCGGTAATTTCGATCAGTGTCAGTCCGCTGTGAAAGAGATTTTTGGCAATCCTGACTTAAGAGAAAAATTTAAAGAACAGGGCATTGCCTTTTCTTCGGCAAACTCTATTAACTGGGGAAGGCTTTTGCCGCAAATCATCTATTACTATTGGGCTTATTTACAAGGGGTGGAATCGCAACGAATTCGTCCCGGAGAAAAAATGAATGTGGTGGTACCCACAGGGAACTTCGGCAACATTCTTGCCGCTTATTATGCCAAGGAAATGGGATTGCCTATTCATCAACTCATTTGTGCCTCCAATGAGAATAATGTGCTGACAGATTTCTTCAGCCAAGGAGTGTATAACCGCAAGCGTCCTTTTTTCGTGACCTCTTCTCCTTCGATGGATATTTTAATATCCAGTAATTTTGAGCGCTTCCTTTACGAAGTTTCCGGGAGGGATGGGTCAAAGGTAGGAAAGTGGTATGACGACCTGCAGGCCCTTGGCGAATTTACTGTGGATTCGGATACTTTAGCCAAGGCCAGGAAAGCAGTCATTGCCGGATGGGCCGGTGAGGCGGATGTGCTGGCGGTCATACAATCCGTATATAAAGAGCATGCCTATGTTCTGGATCCCCATACAGCCGTAGCGGTGAAAGTATATCAAGATTATCTTCGGGAATCAGGAGACAACACCTTTACCATGATCGCCTCAACAGCCAGTCCCTTTAAATTTGCCAAAACCGTCTTAGAGGGCATTGATGCAGATGCCTTAGAAGATGATGAATGGGCGAATTTGCGGAAGCTGAGGGAGATTACCGGCTGGAGCATACCCAAAGGTCTCCAGGGGTTAGAGGATAAAGAGACTTTCGGTTTGGAGCCGGTACAACCTGAGGAGATTCCGGAACTCATCCAGAAGGTTTATATACCCAATAGATAGGCTATTGCACAGATAGGATATATCCGACTGCTTGTTGGCATTTTCGGGGTTTATCACCAGATAAGCCCTTTTTACTTTCTCTATGAAGAAAAAGTTTTCAGAAAAAAGGAGATAACCTGTTCATGCCGAACAATGAAATTTGGCAGAGGAGAAAAATCTTGACAAGGGAGAAAGTGGTGATAGCATGGGTTCAATTCTACAGTTTGTTTTAATCATCATTACTATTAATATAACTTATGTGACCTTAACGACCATCCGCTTTATTTTAATGATTAAAGGTATGCGGGTCTATGCTTCGCTGTTGTCTGTGCTGGAAGTCTTCATCTATATCATGGGACTTTCTATTATCCTGGACAACCTTGACAGCTATTGGAATATTGCGGCTTATTGCTGTGGTTATGGCGTGGGGGTCTATCTCGGCAGCCGAATCGAAGAACGGTTGGCTCTCGGCTATATTATGGCACAGGTCATCGTGGAATGCGAATACCAGGGGCTGGCAGGGGAACTGAGGGACGCCGGCTTTGGGGTGACGAGCTGGCTGGGGGAAGGAAAAACCGGGCCGCGTATGGTCATGATGGTGTTGGCCAAGCGCAACCGCCAGAAAGAGCTGTTAAACAGGATCGACAGCCTGTGCTCAAATGCCTTTGTCATTTTTGAGGAACCGAAGAATTTCCGCGGGGGATTCTGGGCGAAGAAGGTTCTGCATTAACCGGGCTATTCCTTGGCCGAAAGCTTTGCCTTAGGATAGGAGCCTAGTAGTTTAGTGCTGACTCCTTTGTCTTTCAGTGCCCATAAAGCCTCCTGGATCGATGGGGAGAAGACATACCCATCAATATCCACAAAGAACACATACTCTCCCAGCTTTTTCTTGGAAGGGCGGGATTCAATACGGCTTAAGTTAATATTGCGCAGGGCAAATTCCTGAAGGGCATGGGCTAAGGCGCCGGGGGTATCTCCGGTAATGATTAAAAGGGATGTTTTATCCTCTTCATTCATTTCGGCAAGATGATGCCCTACGAAAATAAAACGGGTGGCATTGAGCATGGAGTCCTGAATTTTTTCCGATTTACAGTGTAAATTATAGATTTCGGCGGCACGCCGGGGTCCGATAGCAGCCCAAGGCTGATCGGGATTCTGGGCTATTTTCGTAACTGCTTCAGCAGTGCTGGGAGAAGAGTGTTGTTCTGCCTGAGCCAGATGAGTTTCCAGAAAATCACGGCACTGTCCCAAGGCCTGCTCATGGGAATAGACCTGTTTTATTTGCGCTAAATGAAGGGGCTGAGCGGTGATCAGGCATTGATCCACGGGGAATATAAATTCTCTCATAATATACAGACTTTCCGTCTGGCCCAACATATCCATGGTTACTCCCACCTGGCCTTCGGTGGAATTTTCCAGAGGGACAAAGGCCCCTTCGATCTCCAGGTTTTGGCAGGCTATTAATAGTTTGGGAATCGTCGTAAAGGGAATAAGGTTCAGCGGCGGTTCCAATAAATCGGATTGAGTCGTTAAAAAGAGTTGAAGCGCTTCTTCAGAAAAGCTGCCTTTCGGTCCTAAATAGCCAATGTTCATCATCTTATCCTCCTCGTCTTGCTCTCATTGTAAATAAAAAAAGACTTACCTCACCCCCAAATAAGGGACGAGTTAAGTCACGCGGTACCACCCTTTTTGCTGTATGTACAACAGCCACTCACATGATCCTGGAATGAATCAAGGCTCTTAACGGAAGCGGCCGGCATTCCCTACTTTGAGTTCAGGAATGCAACTCCAGAGTGAATCTCTGTTACCAGCAACCACTAAAGCTTTCAGTCTCCGACTTTAGTTCCCTGAAGGTCTGGGCTAACAGATGCTCTCTTTCATCGTTGTTCGTTGATTTGGAAATTCGATTTTAACAATTATATCAAGAACTGGTGCAATTGAAAAGCAAAACTTAGTAAATTCTTGATTTTTAGATATTTGTACACTTTAAACTTGCAGAAACCTTACAAGCAAGTTAAAATAATGTTTGGAAGGTTGGGGAACCTTCCTGGGAGATAAGGTGGACGAGGTGGCAGAAACAGGCAGTGGAACGTACGCTGCCTGTTTCACTTTTTATAGGTCATTAATTTTGCTAAATTTTCCCCATCCTGTGTATAATAAGCATTAGGGTAAGTCAATAAGGAGGGAATGCTTATGGAACAAGCTAAACTAAAAACACGTTCAGAAATCCCTGAGCAATATAAATGGCATCTTGAGGATATTTTCCCCAGTGATCAAGCTTGGGAAGAGGAATTTCTTAAAGCCGAAAAGCTTTTGGAACGGGCTGAATCATTCCAGGGGCATTTGGGGGATAGTGCCGAGGCTTTGTTAACCTGCTTTGACTGGATGGATGAAGTGGGGCAAAGTGTAGGTGAAATCTACACCTATGCACGGATGCGCCGGGATGAAGACAACCGGAATGCTCATTATCAGGCTTTGACGGATCGGGCCGGTGCTCTTTCTGTCCGGGTGGGGAGTGCTTTAGCTTTTGTAGTTCCGGAAATTCTCGCTTTGCCGGAAGGAAGGCTCCAGGAATTTCGCCAAGCGAATGAAAAAATGGCCCTTTATGACCACGCCTTAGAAGATATTTTGCGTAAACGTGAACATGTACTAAGCTCTCAAGAGGAAAAGTTATTGGCTGAAATGGGCGAGATAGCTGAAGGCCCCAGCACCATCTTTGGCATGGCCAATAATGCCGATCTTAAATTTCCCAGTATTAAGAATGAGCAGGATGAGGAAGTCGAGCTCACCAAAGGAAACTATATTCAGTTCATGGAAAGCGAAAACCGAAGGGTGCGGCAAGAGGCTTTTGAAACCCTTTATGGCACCTACCAAAAACAAATTAATACCTGGGCAGCCATCCTGAACTCCAATATTAAAGGGGATGTTTTTTTTGCCAGGGCCAGGCGTTACCCTTCGGCTATTGAGGCTTCCTTACATGATGATAAAGTTCCTTTAGGAGTCTATGATGCCTTGATCGATACCGTCCGTGAGTTTTTACCGGAAATGCATCGTTATGTCAAGCTGAGAAAGAAGGCCTTGGGGCTGGACGAACTACATATGTATGATATTTATGTTCCCATTGTCTCAGAGGTCAAGATGACGATTCCTTATCAGGAAGCCGTGGCGATGTGCCGGGAGGGGCTTAAACCTTTAGGCTCCGACTATGGCAAGGTTTTGGAAGAAGGATTCACTTCCCACTGGATTGATGTCTATGAAAACCAGGGCAAAACCAGCGGTGCCTATTCCTGGGGGACCTACCGTTCCCATCCTTATGTGCTGCTCAATCATCAGGATACTTTAGATTCGATGTTTACGATTGCTCATGAGATGGGGCATTCCCTCCATACCTATTTTTCCAACCGCACTCAGCCTCATATCTATGCCGGTTACAAGATCTTTGTGGCTGAAGTGGCTTCTACCCTCAATGAAGCTTTGGTGATGGACCACTTGCTCAAAACCACGGAAGATCCCAAATTATTGGCCTATTTGCTGAATCATTATCTGGAGCAGTTCAGAGGCACTGTTTTCCGTCAGACCATGTTTGCGGAATTTGAAAAGAAAACCCATGCTCTGGTGGAACAAGGGGAGGCCCTCACTGCGGAATTGTTATCCAGCACTTATCTTAAGCTCAATGAGGACTACTACGGACCGGATGTGGTGATGGACCCGCAAATTGCTATTGAATGGGCCAGAATCCCTCATTTTTACAATGCTTTCTACGTTTACAAATACGCTACAGGGTTCTCGGCAGCCACAGCCTTAGCGAGGAAAATTCTCGACGAAGGGGAACCGGCAGTGGAGCGTTACCTTAGATTCCTATCCAGCGGCAGCTCCGACTATCCGATTGAGTTGTTGCGTGAAGCCGGTGTGGATATGGAGACGCCGGTGCCGGTAAGGGAGGCCTTGCAGGTCTTTACGAGCCTGTTGGATCGGTTGGAGGGGTTGCTTTAAGCTGAGTCTCCAAGGTAGGGGTTCTCGAGGATTCTCCGGGGTCATCCGGAATTCTCCAGGATTTTGATTTACACTGGTCGCTCCATAAGCTGCGCGGACAAAACTAACGCGAAAAGCCCCCCGCTCCGAAAGGTGCCCCGCCAAATCGCTCCTGCTCAATGGCGGGTTGGAAACGTCCTGTTTCCAACCTTTCTCCGCAGCGTGCTTTTCGCGAAGTTTTGTTTCCGCTCGCTTAAATTCGCTTCCCTTGTGTAAATCAAAATCCTTGGGCCGTTTTTCGGGTTTAGCTGAGCAGGGCGTTGTAGGATATGTGGAGTAAGTGGCTCTATTCAAGCCGCCTTTTCCGTCTTTACCGACGCCGCTTGGGCGGCAGGGTCGGCGATCTGTAAGGCTCTGAAGAAGGCTCGAGCTGATCCTGGAAATGCCTTGCAAAGCCTCGCAAAGAGTCCAGGCACTGGGGCTCCAAAGGGAAAGCTAAAAGTCCCCGCAAGCAGTAGTTTTGCGCACAAAAGCGAAACGGATTTAGCGGAGGGGCGGTCAGGTCAACGAGACTTTCTTAACGTAGCGGAGCCACGGTTCACATCAGGTATTACCCTGAGGTTTGGCGTAGCTGTTAAGAAAGCGAGTTGACCAGCCCTGGAGCTATGGAGTGAGCGTTGTGCGTAAAGCTACGCGACCCGGGCGACCCGGACAAATCGGACAGATTAGACAAACAAGCAACTGCTTCCCGTCCTCTGCCGATGCCGCCCCATTAGGCACAAACACCCGCCCTAAAATCTATGCTATAAAAGAACTCAGCCTTACACGCTGATTCTCAGAAAGAAAGGAAGAAAAGATCATGAGTGACGCCTGCGGCTCCTGCCCATCGGCAAGTTCCTGTACTACAGGAAGCTGCCCTTCTACACAACCGGAGAAAACCAAAGCCCAACAAGCTAGCAATATCAAAAATGTCATCGCGGTCATGAGCGGCAAAGGGGGCGTGGGGAAATCCTCCGTTACCTCCATGCTGGCGGTGAGTTTAATGCGCCAAGGCTTTAAAGTGGGTATTTTAGACGCGGATATAACCGGACCCAGCATTCCGAGAATTTTCGGACTGAGGGATAAGGCCAATATGAATGAGGTAGGGGTTATTCCTGGTGAAACCTCTCATAGAATTAAAGTGATGTCCCTCAATCTCATGATTCCTAACGAAGACGATCCGGTGATCTGGCGTGGTTCCATCATTACCCAGCTGGTACAGCAGTTCTGGACAGATGTCGTTTGGGGAGAGCTGGATTATCTGCTCATCGATTTGCCGCCAGGAACGGGAGATGTCCCCATTACTGTCATGCAATCCTTGCCCGTATCCGGTGTGGTCATCGTAACCAGCCCTCAGCAGCTGGCGGGGATGATTGTTCGCAAGGCCATCAATATGGTCAAGAAATACGATGCAACGATATATGGCTTGGTGGAAAATATGGCCTATGTTGCCTGCCCTCAGTGTGAGGAGCGGATTGAGATTTTCGGAAAACCCCATGGGGAAGCAGAAGCTGCTCAAAATGAGATTCCCTATCTTGGTCAATTACCCATTGATCCGGTCTTGGCCACCATGTCGGATCTAGGCAAGATAGAGGATTATGAATCCGCTGGCTTTACGCAAATTGCCAAGAATTTGGCTGAAGTTATACAGGAAAAGCAAAAGTAAAAGCAGAAAAAAGAAAAGGTAAAATTAAAATTGAAAGAGGGGGTGACCTGGCTTAGCCAGGATAATATGGAATCAACGATTCGGGACATCGGATTGGCACCGCAAGGACAATTAAAAATCGATTGGGTGCAGGCCCATATGCCGGTTCTCAACACCTTAAGAGAAGAGTTTGAGAAAACCCAGCCTTTTCAAGGCAAGAAAGTGACCATTTGCCTGCATTTAGAAGCCAAGACAGCTTATCTGGCGAAAGTGGTTCAAGCGGGCGGAGCTGAAGTTACTGTGGCGGCCAGCAACCCTTTATCCACCCAGGATGATGTGGTGGCTGCTTTGGTAGCCGGCGGTGTCCATGCCCATGCCTGGTATGGTGCTACCGATGAAGAGTACCATCAGCACCTGCACAAGGCTTTGGATTTTGAGCCGGATTATATTATTGATGATGGGGGAGATTTGGTATCCACCCTGCACAAGGAGCGCCGGGAGCTGCTGCCTAAGGTCCTGGGAGGTGCTGAAGAGACCACGACAGGCATCCTCAGACTGCGCGCCATGGAGAAAAACGGTGAATTGGCCTTCCCCATGATGGCGGTCAATGATGCTGAGATGAAATACCTTTTTGACAATCGCTATGGCACAGGCCAATCGGTCTGGGATGGGATCATGCGCACCACGAATCTGGTGGTGGCCGGCAAGACGATTTGCGTAGTGGGCTATGGCTGGTGTGGCAAAGGTGTGGCTTTACGGGCCAAAGGCTTAGGTGCCCGGGTGATTATCTGTGAAGTCAATCCGATTAAAGCCAATGAAGCTTGGATGGATGGCTTCGAAGTGATGCCCATGTTGGCTGCCGCTCCCTTAGGCGATTTCTTCGTCACAGTAACGGGAAATAAGAATGTCATCTCAGGTGAGCACTTCCAAGTCATGAAGGATGGAGCAATCCTCGCCAATGCCGGTCACTTCGATGTGGAGGTCAATAAAGTCCAGTTGGCGGCTATGGCCCAAAGTTGTCATGAGGTTCGCCGCAATATTGAAGAATATCTGCTTCAGGATGGGCGGAAGATCTACCTCCTGGCAGAAGGACGCTTGGTCAATTTGGCGGCAGGAGACGGTCATCCCGCCGAAGTTATGGACATGACCTTTGCTTTGCAAGCCTTGGCCTTGCATTATCTTGCTACAGCAAAAACCCCCCTGGAGCCTAAAGTTTACTCCGTCCCCACGGAAATGGATATGCGAGTGGCCGAGTTAAAATTAAAAACCTTAGGTTTAAGCATCGATCAATTGTCTGAGGAACAAAAAAGCTACCTCGCCAGTTGGCAGCATAGTTAAGAAGAGCCTTTTAAAACAATTCAATATTCAGGTCCTGATGATCAACAGTCATGAGGACCTTTTTGTTGTTTAAAAACATTGTAAAAGAGTGAAAAATAGCTTTTGTTCTATTCTGTTATAGTATACAATAGAAACAATACATTGTATTAGCATCAGATAAGTCTTGGGTGATTGTAGGGGGGATAGATATGCCGATGTTTCTCGTTCGTTCCTTGAGTCAGGATATCATCGGAGAGAGCAAAGGGCTGCGACAGGCCGTTGAGGGATGTCGAAAAGCTGCTAAAGAAAATGCCCCGGTTATGTTTCAGGGTGAGGTCAGCACGGGTAAACTACTTTTAGCCGGCTTTCTGCATAAAGAGAGTAAACACTCCCGGCAGCCCTTGCTTGTGGTGGATTGCATTAAGGACGAGGACATGATTCACGAACTACTTGCTCCCGGTTTTGAGTGCAAGCAACTGGACCGTTATGAGGGAGGCAGTATCTATTTTCGTGAAGTGGCAACCCTCAGCCTTGGCAAACAGAATCAGCTCTATAAAGCTCTTGAAAAGATAGAAAAGAGAAAAATCAGAGCATTTCTGAGTTCATCCCAAAATATTCATTTAATGAGAATGGAAAAGGCCTTTGATCCCGATCTCTATGATTATGGCAGTCAATGGGAGATTGCTGTTCCCCCCCTACGGCAAAGAAAAGAAGATATCCTTCCCCTAGTCCGGCATTATATCGGAGTATTTAATTTGAAATTAAGAAAGTCTATCCAGGGGCTGACTCCACAAGCAGAAGAAATTCTTTTAGCTTATCGGTGGCCGGGGAATGTGGATGAACTAAAGCAAATTATCAACAGAGCCATGCACCTGTCCAACGAATCCCATATCTCCCAGCGTCATCTTAGCGACAATTTGGGAATATCCAAAGAAGATGGCTTCAGCCACGGGGTAATGCCTTTGGAGCGAATGGAGGAAATCCTTTTACGAAGTGCTTTGGAGCGCTATGGATTTACACTGGAAGGCAAGAAAAGAGCGGCAAGAGCTCTTAACATTTCCTTAGCAACACTGTACAATAAGCTTAAGCGGTATAATCTTAATCCATAACCAACCATACCAAGGTTGCGTAAGGAGGATACAGGGTGAAACAGACCTTTCCGACCCACAAGGGGGAGCTTATTGTTGAAGGGCCGGTTACGGCAGAGAGCTTAAGTCAATTGAGTTTTGACGATGATTTGAGGGCATTCCGCCCTCCGAAGCGCCAAAAAGAAGCCTTGATTGAAATCAGTGAAATTCCTGATGGCCGCATCATTATTGCCCGAATCGAGAATGATATTATGGGCTATGTAACCTTTCATCCCCCGGATTGTTTTGAACGGTGGGCTAAAGGCCCTCCGGAACTTTTGGAATTAGGGGCCATCGAGGTTTCCCCAAAAGTCCGGGGACTTGGGGTGGGGAAAAAACTGCTGCAAGTCGCTTTTTCTGATCCCGCTATGGAGAATCATGTCGTCATAGCTACAGAGTATTATTGGCACTGGGACTTGGAAAGGACGGGGCTGCGGGTTTGGGAGTACCGTGAAGTAATGGATCGTCTTATGTCAAGCGCAGGTTTGCACATAAGGGAGACGGATGATGAGGAGATATGTTCCCATCCGGCCAATATGCTTACGGTACGCTATGGTAAAAACCTTTCCCAAAGCAGTATCGATCATTTTGAAAAGATTTTGTTCGCAAATTCCGAACGGGGGGATTGCCTTGCCGGAAACGAATCAAGACCCTCTAAGCCAGGTAATTAACGCTGTGCAGGGAATTTATGGCCGTAAAGATCAGGCTCATGATCTGGAACATGCTCTCCGGGTCAGAGCATGGGGCAAGCAGATTGGGATACAGGAGGGTGCCGATCTATTGATTGTGGAGCTGGCAGCTATTCTTCATGATATTGGCCGCTCCGGAACCCTATCGAAAACCCATGCTGAGAGCGGTGCGGCCTTGGCCGGTGGCATCCTGCATAAATGCGGATACCCGGAAGACACTATTGAAGCTGTTAAAGCAGCTGTCCTTTCCCACTCACGGGAAGGCTATGAACCGGAAACGTTGGAAGCAAAGATTCTTTATGATGCCGATAAATTGGATTTTGTAGGTCCTATGGGGATTGCCAGGCTTTTTGTCTGGTTGGGGAAAGAAGGAAAACCTTTTTTTGGGCCGGATTCCTGTGAATCCTTTTACCGTGAAAGGATTCGTCACTACCATGAGCATATCCACACCCAGACCGCACGGGCGCTTTTTGAACCGCTCTTTTTGTATTCTGAGAATTTTTGGTCTGAGTTGGAAAAAATGAGGCTTAAAAAAGGCTAAGCTGGTTAAACTATGGATATATCTTTTTTGAGGAAAGGAAGTATATCCATTGCGCTGGTTGGGACGTATTTTAATCATCTTCATTTTACTTATGGCAGCTAAAGGCTTGTTTGCTCCAGAACAGCCTCAAGCCTATATTTCCGCACCGCGAACTCAGGTTTTATTGGAGGAAATCCACTGGCGTTCTGTTCAGATTCAACAAGCAGCACGGGATTTGCCCGGAAGTATCGAAGTGATGTTGCGAAAAATTTTTTCTGACGGAAAACCCGCATCTGAAGCCAAATCAGTTTGATAAACACCATTGATTTTGCCGGTATTGTTTTAATAAGCCAAAAAGAGAGCGCAAAGCTCTCTTTTTTGAATTTGTTGCTTTTTTTCATTCATTATCAAAGGCAATCGAGAATATGAATAGGCAAAGGTCGTTTTAAAAATTGTTCGTTTCGGTGTACAATAAGCGATGTAATCTTCTTTGAACTAGGGTGCGCTATTCTAGTGCGTAAAATGACTGTCGAAGGCGGGCCTAAGAATCCGCTAAGGGCATACCGATGAAGTTCCTGGTGGTGGCTTTCGACGCCCAGTCGAGGGTTGCTGCTGGGAGTTAAGGATGAGGGGGATCTGCAATGGCATGCGGGCGATACCCTCTTCCGTGGAGGCCTAAGTTCGTGGCTGCTTTTGGTTACGGCTTGGGGTATGAACCTGCATTAGGAAGGAACTTAGTGCAGTGTAGCCTGCCTTGAGGTGGAGAAGTTGGGAGGGCTGAAGGAACTTCTGTTCATTGGCCGATGAGCTTAAGTTTGCCTGAAATTCTTTTCTGCAAAAGAGGCTAGACCGTCACGGAGCGTGAAGGAAAACTTCTAGAGCGAAAACCAACGAGGATTAAAGTGCGTTCTTAGTGGCGATCAAGTGCTGGAAATGGTGACATTCTGGGCTGAGGGAAAAGGGAAACCGCCTGTCAGGAAACTGCAGGAGCTCAGTGGGAAAACCTACTTGACCTATGGCGCAATATTTATTCGTTGGTGTCCTAAGGTTCAAAGAGCAGCACCTCTCGTGAGAGAGGTGTTTTTACTTTTATCTTACTTTCTTTAGGCACAGAAAGCCAATGAGTGAATAGTCTGATATTAATAGAATAAATTTCCAAAATATATCACTTTTATAATTAATTGTGTGAAGGATTAAAGGCATTTTTCGCGAATACTACAATGCATAAGAAATGTGGGCTGAATCCGGACCGTGTGTCTGGAACGGGGGATAATCTTTTGGGGTGAATCGCAGTCATGCGTAGGGCTTGCACCTTTTTGCCCGAATCCGTCAACTAACCTCGTAAGCGACGAAAGGTGGAAAATTCATGGACTCTTCCTCTAAAAGGGGATGGGTGGCCAGTGTGGTGTTATCCGGCACCTTATTGGTAAGCAGCCTCCCGGGCATCTATGGGCCTGGAAGTGCCGCAGTGCCTGTGACAAGCTCCGAATCTATTCTCTTAAGGAACGCTTCATTATTTCAGACTCAGCAGGCTCAAACTCAAACTGTTGCCGATACGGTACTCTCCCCTGAGGTTCAAGCAGAAAAAAAGGATGTGATCCGGCAACCTGAAGCAGCAGCAATGGCCTTAGCTTACGCTTCGGTATCTGTAGCTGCCGATACGGATAGTCAGAGGGAATCACAGCAATTTACAGAAGAGGCTCAGGAAGATATCGTGTCTACCCCTGAAGAAACGATGGCAGCGATGGACATCGAAAAGCTTTCCCAAGAGCGGGCTTTGCGACAAGCTGCGGCTGCTCCTGTTCAGGAGATCTCCCGTGGCGGTAGTTCCAAAGTCGAAGAAATCAGCGACAATGCCCAAAAGCTGATCGGTACCCCCTATGTGTTTGGCGGGACGACTACGAATGGCTTTGATTGCTCCGGTTTTACTCAATATGTATTTAAAGGTTCAGGAATTGACTTGCCCCGAACCTCATATGCTCAATATGGAATAGGAACAGCAGTCAGCAAAGACGAGCTTCAGATCGGTGATTTGGTCTTCTTCGCCACTTACGATAGCGGAGCGTCCCACGTGGGAATCTATATAGGAGAAGAGAACTTTATTCATGCCGCCAGAAGCGGTATTAAGATCACCGGCTTATCGGACAGTTATTATGCTGGTCGTTACCTTGGAGCCAGGAGAGTTTTCTAATTCATAGGCTTGTCAATAGGGACAAAGGAACATAATGGGGAATATACTGAAGGAGTATCGCCTCATTGCTTTTTTAAAGCAGTGAGTGATACTCCTTTTTAGCTCTCCCAGCTCTGTTTCCGTCTGCTAAATTAGGCTATGACCATCTTTTCGGATCGGAAGCAAATTACCAACCGGTTGGTAATTTGGCTTTAATCGTCAATAAGGCAGCCAGGGCACCGGCAGATAGCTCTTGCATTCCCCGCCGAGCTCCGCCAATGTCCGGTTGTGGATATAGAGGTCCGTCTTGGCACATTGTTTCATCCGCTTATAATAGCATTGGCGGCAGAGTTCAACACGGTAATTAAGAATCATGGTTTTCCTCCTTATGAGAGTTGAAATGTTGATAGACCGCCGCAGCTGCCGGGGCAGGAAGGCCGGATTGCTGCAGTTCCTCAAGGGTGGCCTGGCGGATACTATCTATGGATTTAAAAAACTTAAGGAGCTGTTGTCTGCGCTTGGGACCGACCCCTGCTATGCCGTCCAATTCAGAAAGGGTCATGCTTTTAGCCCTTTGCTGTCTATGAAAGGTAATAGCGAAGCGATGGACCTCGTTTTGAATCCGTTCCAGCAAGCGAAAACCGGCGGAACGGCGATCCAAGGAGTGAATGCGGTCCATAGCGTCGATTAACGCCGAAGTCTGGTGCTTGTCGTTTTTGACCATGCCGGCAACAGGAATCGCAGCGTTTAAGCTGTGGAGAGCAGCCAGGGCGGCATGGATCTGTCCCTTGCCTCCATCCACCAGGATCAGATCCGGGAGCGGCAGGTTTTCTTGCTGGAGTCGGGCATAACGGCGCTCAATCACCTGGTGCATGGAGGCCGTATCATCCATATTCGGCATGGGTTGAATCTTGAATTTGCGATACTGACTACGATTAGGTTTGCCATCAAGAAACTGAATCATTCCTGCTACACTATGGGTACCGGCAATATTGGAAATATCAAAGGACTCGATGGTACGGAGGGAAGGGATGCCTAAGGCGTTGCCGATTTCCGCCAAAGCTTGGGTGCATTCCGTCAAGTTCCGTATTTCGATGGAAATCTGTTCGTGTAAAGTGGTTTGAGCATTTTCCATGGCCATTTGCACCAGATCCCGCTTTTGACCTTTTTGCGGCACGACCATGGGGAAGAGCTTTGTTAACACACTGATATCCAGGGGAGGGAGGAGGATTTCTTGAGGAAGAGCAGAACTCTCTGTGTAGAACTGAGCCAGAAAAGAGACAAAAGCTTCTTCCGGTTCCTCGTAATAAGGGAAAATGAAATTATCCCGGGAGAGCAGTTTGCCCTGGCGCAAATAAAAGATCTGAATACAAAGTTGATCTTGAGTATAGGCATAGCCCACCACATCCCGATCGACGAAGTCGTTTAAGGTGATGTTCTGCTTTTCCCCAACTTTTTTGAGATCCTCCATCAGGTCCCGGTATTCTTTGGCTCTTTCGAATTCCAGATTTTCCGAGGCCTCTTTCATTTTTTTCTCCAGGGCTTTAAGAATGGCTCCCTGGTCTCCTTTAAGGAAAGCGGCCGCTTCTTTACGGATTTTGTCATAGGCTTCTTTGGGGACGTCTACCTGACAGGGGCCTAAGCATTGCCCAAGATGGTAATAGAGACAGGGTTTGTTGGGGATCTGCCGGCATTTGCGAAAAGGGAAGAGGCGGTTGAGCAGTCGGGCCGCTTCTTTAGCCGCTGTAGCATTAGGGTAGGGACCATAGTATTTTCCCGCCCCTTTTTTGACTTGTCGTGTTACGAGAATCCGCGGATGTGCTTCATCGGTAATGGTTATAAAAGGATAAGTTTTATCATCCCGCAATAAAATATTATATTTGGGGTTATGTTTTTTAATCAGATTGCACTCTAGGAGTAATGCCTCTACCTCGGAATCGGTAATTATCGTTTCAAAATCCGCAATCAGGCTGATCATCAGCTGGGTTTTGCCATTATGGGATCCCGTAAAGTAGGAGCGGACTCTGTTTTTGAGAACCTTCGCTTTTCCTACATAGATAATTTGGCCGGATGCATCTTTCATCAGATAGACACCCGGTTTATCCGGCAGTAAGCTAAGTTTTTCCCGAAGTATCTCCATATTTGAACACCTCGGTATTATTCTAGTCGGAGATGGCCGGTAATGCAAGCTAACTTTAATGACCCATCCCCCTCGGGGACAAACATATCGGACCTTGTTCGTTCGTATAATTAGTAGTGATAAGGTCATGGATAAGAAAAGGAGGGGTACATATGCCGAATTCTTGGGGGCGGCCTCCGCGGAATGAACTATGGCAGGATATACAGGCTTTGGCCTTTTGGGTACTCATTATTGGCGTAGGAGCGTTTATTCTTTTTCCCAATTTTTTCAGTGATGTTTATTCACGCCTTACCGATCCCGTGAGCAAATTGGCGGATACAACCGTCGGAACCTATGATCCCGGTTATGACGGATATGTTGCGGATGATCCCTATTCCATAGATCCTTACACGAATACAACCTCCAACTATCTCTATTCGGCGGGGAATACGTATGGTTCTTCGCCCACATCCCTTTATCTCGGCAATGAGGTCGCCACCGGCTATTGGGTGCTTTTTGTGGCAGATGGAGATTTTAAACAGTTTTCTGTGAACAGCGAGGGGTATGCTTTTCTTTTGCGCTTAATTGAACGTGATCAAACAGGAGAAGGAAAAAATACGCTCATTTTAGCTGCCAACGGTCAGATCCGGAAGTTTACCGTAACCAATGAAATCTACCAGATCGTTACCAATATGGCAGCTATTGAGACACGGGCGAAAGCAGGATGAGAGCCTGGCGACGCCATAGGGTGGATTATTTAAAGGGTGGCTTAACTAAAGAGGAGCTTTGCGCCGGCGGCAAAGAACAATAACCCAAGGAGTTGCCAAGGATTCCAGGCGAGACGTTCGGCGCCGAAAAGCCCCAGATGATCGATGATGAGTGCGGCTCCTACCTGGCCGATGATGATCGCTGTGGTCGCATTGCATACGCCAATCTTGGGAATGCTTAGGGCGACCAAGCCGACAATCACTACACTAAGAACTCCGCCAAGATAAAGATACCAAGGAATAGATAACCAATTATACTCTAAGAGGGGGACTCTGGCGACCATTACGGCAATCAGTGCAATCACGGTTCCAATGATATGTACAACCAAAGTGGCGGCTAAAATCGAAGTTTTTTGATAAAGTTGAGAATTCAAAGTGCCTTGAATGGCCATTGTAATGCCGGAAATAGCGGCGATAACGGCCGGTAGCGATAAAAATTTGTTCATGCAAACCTCCAAAATTAAATTTTGATGGAAATGGTCATCTTCACCAAGTTCGACAAGAAGTAGTTCGTATTTCAAACTGATCTGAAGGGGAAAATGAAATTGTAAAGAAAAATGAAAAGAGGTGGCGTCGTGGAAATCGACTATAATTTGGTACAACGGGCCCAGATGCTGCTTACTCTCGATCACCCTCTTTCTCAAGTAAGGGATATTTTACTTAGAGAGGGATATCCTCAAGAACAAGTAATAGAGCTGATCGATGCCACTGAAGAGGTGCTTAACTATTTAATCCCTCCGGAATATGATGAAAACAAAATAGGGATTGATATTTTGCATCCCGGTGAAGCGACAGAGGGAAGAAAGCCCGGAGTCGATATCCTGATCGATAAACATACAGGAAAATTAAGCTTAATCACTCCCCAATATCAAGAAACCTGGAAGGTCGCCAATGAAGTGCGTAAAGCGATTAAAAAACAACAGTCCATAGGCAGATATTATCACTAGATTTCCCTCCAAGGCGGGCTAAAAGCTGCGCCTTTTTCTCACTGTCAGCAAGTATAAGTACAGTTAAATGTTATTGTTTTCTGTATCACCTTAAATTATGTTATAATTTTTGTTAAAGATATCTTTTCTGAAAAGGCTCCTTGGGCATCTGTGGCGATGCTTTTTATTTGATTGAAATATAATTAAGGATAACCGAGGTTCGACATGGCAAGCTTACATAAGAATAATTCTTTATACCGGGCTTTTCCAGCACTCAGTCATTCCCCGTTTCGGTGGTTTTGGGGTGGACAGATTATTTCGCTTATTGGGACATGGACCCAAAATATCGGCCAGGCCTGGTTGGTCCTGCAGCTGACAAATTCGCCGTTTTTGCTCGGGTTGGTGGCCGCTATGCAGTTTGTACCGACCATGCTGTTCTCTCTGCAAGCCGGAGCTTGGATCGATCACTTGCCGAAACGCAAAGTATTGATTGCCACCCAGACTGTGATGATGATCCTAGCCTTTGCCTTAGCTTTTTTAGTAGGTTCGGGTTCCCTTCGCTATTGGATGCTTCTTGTGATGGCCTTCATTCTGGGTGTGACCAACACTGTAGATGTCCCCACCCGCCAATCCTTTATTATTGAATTGGTAGGAAGAGAGCATTTAGCCAATGCCATCGCCCTCAATTCGGCGATCTTTAATGGTGCCCGTTTAGTTGGCCCTGCCATAGCCGGAGTGATTATGGGAATCTGGGGACCCATGTGGTGTTTTTTGATTAATGGCTTGAGCTTTATTGGTGTTTTGGCAATTTTAATTTTTGTTCCGGCTATTCCTCATCAGGAAAAGATCACTCCTAAAAAAGAAACCTTGAGGAAAGATATCCTCAATGGTTTGAGCTATATAAGAAAAACTCCCTCCATTCTGATCGTCATGATGATGATGGGTTTTCTGAGCACTATCGCCATGAATTTTAATGTACTGGTCCCTGTTCTGGCCAAAATTGATTTGCAGGCAGAGGCCCTGGGCTATGGGCTTCTGATGAGCGCTTTGGGATTGGGCGCTCTGATCGGCGCTTTAACCGTGGCGATCAGAAGTGCAGAAGGCCCGCAACCTCGTTTGCTTTTGGTGGGAGCCTTTGGATTGGGAATGTTTAATGTGGTTGTAGGATTGCAGAACACCTATTTTTTTAGTGCCTTTTTCTTAGCTTTTCTTGGTTGGTCCATGATTGTTTTTTCAGCTTCAGCCAATTCATTGATCCAGATTACAGTGGACAGTCAATATCGGGGAAGAGTCATGAGTGTTTATAATCTGGTTTTTGGAGGTATGATTCCCATAGGAAGCCTTTACGCTGGGACATTATCCGATTTATGGGGAGCGAGGATGACCTTTATCATCAGTGGAACCATTACCTTACTGTTTATGGGTGGGATAGTTTTTTGGCTAAGGCGTTATCGAAAGGATGAAGGTCATGAGAATAGCAGTTTTGTCTGATACCCATTTAAGGGGTGGCCAGACCTTGCCGAAGTGGGTATGGGAACAATGTGAGGTCGCCGACCTCATTATTCACGCCGGAGATGTGGGCTATCCAAGCCTTCTGAGCGATTTGGGGCAGATTGCTCCTTTGGAAGCAGTTCAGGGTAATTGTGATGGATGGGAGTTAGCACACTTACCCCACCACAAGATCATCACCTGTGGAGAGATTAGGATCGGAGTGACCCATGGCGCTTATGGGCCGGGGCGTTCGACTCCCGAGAGGGCTTTGCGGACCTTTGATCAGGATAAAGTGGATCTGATAATTTTTGGACACAGTCATATTCCTTACCAGGGAAAGCAAGGAGAGATCCTCTTGTTTAATCCTGGCTCGCCCACAGATAAACGAAGGCAGGCTCAGTATTCTATGGGGATGATTTGGATTGAGGGAAAAATTATCAAAGCCCGGCATATTTATTCTTCAGTCAGATGAAATGATGGGCTAAGCCAATGCCTGCAAGTTTCCGATATAATACCTAGGGGGTAATGAAATTCAACGTCGGGAAAGAGTAATTCATTGGGGAGTGGGATAATTCGTGGAACTGCAAGGTCTAGGGTCAATCAATCTACCACTGAAAAATCAAGGTATTCAACCTGGTCAGAGATTTCTTATCGAAGTAATCCATAGAGATCCCAGCGGAAAAGCCCAGATTCGCATCGGAGGACAGGTTATCCCGGCTTTGCTGGAGACCTCTGCTCAGCCTGGAGAGAAGTTTTTGGCAACAGTACAAAGGATCGATGCAAGTGGTATTGTACTTGCACGGGATAAAAGCACTATTGGAGATAAAGCCGCTTTATTAGATCCTCAAGGAATAGAGCGTTTGTATATTGAGTTTGGACAAAACAAAGAGAATTCACTATCGAATTTGTTACGGCAAATCCTCAGTGATGGGAAGGGCACGTCGGTACCTAGCGATGGGAAGGGTGTACCGGTACCCAGCGATGGGAAGGGCACGCCGGTACCCAGCGATGGGAAGGGCACGCCGGTGCCCAATGATGGCAAGGGTGCGCCGGTACCCAGTGATGGCAAGGGTACGCCGGTACCCAGTGATGGGAAGGGTACGCCGGTACCCAGTGATGGGAAGGGTACGCCGGTACCCAGTGATGGCAAGGGTACGCCGGTACCCAGTGATGGCAAGGGTACGCCGGTACCCAGTGATGGGAAGGGTACACCGGTACCCAGTGATGGCAAGGGTACGCCGGTACCCAGTGATGGGAAGGGTACGCCGGTACCCAGTGATGGGAAGGGTACGCCGGTACCCAGTGATGGGAAGGGTACGCCGGTACCCAGTGATGGGAAGGGTACACCGGTACCCAGTGATGGGAAGGGTACACCGGTACCCAGTGATGGGAAGGGTACACCGGTACCCAGTGATGGGAAGGGTACGCCGGTACCCAGTGATGGGAAGGGTACGCCGGTACCCAGTGATGGGAAGGGTACGCCGGTACCCAGTGATGGGAAGGGTACACCGGTACCCAGTGATGGGAAGGGTACGCCGGTACCCAGTGATGGGAAGGGTACGCCGGTACCCAGTGATGGGAAGGGTACACCGGTACCCAGTGATGGGAAGGGCGCATCGGCACCCGGTGATGGAAAGAGTACACCGGCACCCGGCGATGGGAAGGGTGCGCCGGTACCCAGTGATGGGAAGGGTACACCGGTACCCAGTGATGGAAAAGGCACACCTATACTCAGCGATGGGAAGGGCGCGCCGGTAGCCAACGATGGGAAGGGCGCACCAGTGCTTAGTGATGGAAAGAGTTCCCCCGTACTCAATGAGGCAAAGGTCGTACAGTTAAGCGAAGGTAAAAACCTGAATGCCCCAGGTAGTGTTCAAAATGATTCTGATGCTGAGAGAATAGGCCTTACAAGCAAAGAACTCATTGCTTCCTTTGTAAACAACACTGTCCCACAATGGTCCAGTTTAAGCAAAGATGGTTTTATGCAGCTCTTTCTCCTCTTTCGGGGGCTGGGTTTAGACTATGAGCGCAGGCTTAAGAATTTAGATAGCTCTAAGGATCCTGAAAAGAGCAATTTACAGGCGGAGCTTAAGAGGAGTCTTAAAGGAATTCTTCTCTCCTTACTTACAAGAGGTGGTGGCAATGGTGATGAGAAATCTCTTGCCACTAATCTTCTTGATCGCTTAACCGGACAGCAGATCCTCTTGCAGGGTGGGAATTCCGAAGCTCCCTTTTATCTTATGGAAATCCCTCTTCAATCTGAAGGAGAACTCTATAATCAGACCTTAGCCATTAAGGCCTCTCGGAAAGGTAACAAACTGGACTTGGATCATTGCCGCCTGGCCCTTCGTGCCGAGACCCCCACTTTAGGTGAACTGGGCTTGGAAGGATGGATCTATGAAGCTCAACTAACCCTTAAGGTGTTTAGCGATAATCCGGAGCGTTTGCAGTCTTTGGTCGAAGAAAATTTTGCCCACACCCGTGAAATTTTTAATCAGATGGGAATGAGCCTGCATCCTATCACGGTGGGACCGCTTGAGACAGCCGATGAATTCCATCGTTTTCTTAAAGGAGAACTGCGTGAGGGGGTGGATTATCAAGTATGAGAGAGAAAGCCGCTGCTCTGGCCTATGATCAAAGCGGTGCACCTAAAGTGGTTGCTAAAGGCACTGGAGAAGTTGCTCGCAAAATTATTGAACAAGCCATTGAATATGGAATCCCCATCCAAAAGGATGAGGTTCTTGTGGAAACCCTCATGAGAGTAGAATATGGGGAAGAAATTCCTCCACAACTCTACCAAGTTGTGGCTGAGCTTTTAGCGTTTGTTTACCGTCTGGATAAACTTGCCAACGATCGTACAAAGAGTTGAGGAAGATGCGTATAAGGGCATACAATCAGTTCGTAATTCTGATTGTATGCCCTTATATTCATGAGTTGAAAATTAGCATAGTCTTTTGAAAAAGACAAAAAACGATATAATGCAACAATTGATTAGGCATCGACCTGCTGTTTTTTAAGGTTTAATTGTCGCTTGGCCAAGACGGCAGCCACTTGCTCCGTATCTCCAAGTTGGACTCCGTTAAGACGCCACTCCCGGAATATCTGCCAAAATTGCTGTTCGGAAATACGGCGGGTATAGCGCTCAGATTCATCATCATATGGCCAAAAAACATCAACCCAAAGGGTTCCCCGATTGGTAAGTACCAGTACAAAATGATTCAATTCGGGGATGGGGGACTCAGTATTGCGCATGAGGATATGGGATCGACCGTTCGGGAAGTCTGTTTTTAAATAAACTAACTTCATCAGGATCCTCCTTGTCACACATTGATGCGATTCACAATTCAAGTATAGCACTTTAAGAAGCAAAAAACGATGACTGTAAGAATTTTCTTCACCATGATCGAAAAGCCTTGCAGTATAGTCTATGTAAGACACGGAAAAAAAGTGAAGCGTTCATAATTATTGCATGATTGATGAAGGGTTGGGATAAAATAAAAAACAAATAAATGGTTGTTCAGGGGAGGTACCAGCATGCTTACTATCGTTCATACTTTTGATGCACCCGATCGTGACCGGTTATTATCGGATATTCGCAGCGGTCTGGACACGTTAGAGCAGGTGGGCGGATTTAAATACGCCAGCATCAACGAACAAACCAATTCCAATGAGATTATGGTGATGACCAAATGGGATGATCTCAACGCATACGAAAATTGGGCGGCCGGAGTTGGCGAAAACAAAGCCTTTAAGCAGGCTACCCCGCAGATGTTTGATGTCATTGATGAGAGATATTAAAAGAATGATGTAAGCAAAAGGTTGAAGGCAGAAAAGGAGATAGAGCAGGATCTCCTTTTCTTATACCTATCAGGGACGATAGAGTTTTATCCTCACAGGGCTAGAAAGCACAAAAATTTTGTAGTGAATTATTAAAAAATTTAAAATATTGTGAGGATTTTTCTTTACGATTTGTGTATAATAGGGATAGACTCAAGAGAGAAACTATGGAGGTGTTTAGATTTGAGGGTAGCTTTAGTGGTCAATCCTGTAAAAGAATGCCAAAGCTGTACACAGCGTGATGAGCGGGAAGTATCTGCCCATATTCTTGCCTACCAAATCGCTCACCAGCTTCTGTCAAGTGTACCGGGACAAATTCAAGTGGATGGAAGTCGGCTGATTGTCAATCTCCAGGCACACGACCCCCTCCATTTTGATTTGCGCTCGGGATCTTTATATACAAAAAACTTGAATATACCCCTTGAACAACGGTACCGCAAGGAAAAAGGCCTTGAGGAATTAGCAAGACAAATAAAGGAAGAGATTCAAATCACTCCCCTTGATACGGAACATCACGTTGACCCTTTGATGACGTTAATTGTCAAGCTCATTGAAATTTACCATGCTCGATGCGGGCTTCATATTTCGTCAGTGCAATGTCAGGAAAATAAAACGATCTGGGAAGTCAGATTACATGAAGATGGCCCTAGCGGCTGGATACAAAGTGACGGGGTGCTGCGGAATCGTTTCGGTGAAGAAATGAACCTGTCAGAGTGGATGCATTTGCGACCAGAAAAATTAGCCATGTATGTCTTTGGTTTCAATCGATTCTGCCGCCATTTTCCCAGTCCGGTTAAAGCCAACCCTTGATAAGTGATTTAAATGATCTATAAAGACAACAAGAAGCCGCTGTCAAGCGAGCTTCTTGTTTTTCAGTGGGCCGAATGAGTTTTAACCTGGGCGTTGCCAGGTATTTGTTCGGTTTTCTGCTGCATCTTTAAATATTCTTCAAAAGCGGATTGGAGATTCGGATTAGCAATTCCTTGCAGGACGATGCTTTGGTTCAATAGGACCCGACTGGGATGATTACCTATGACCTCAATCTGAATAGACGATATATGTAGAGTCTTGAGCTCATTATCAATGAGAAGCTCAAAGGGCTTTACCTCAGGAAAGGTTGCTTCCAAAAGGACGGTCCCGGTAGGTTCGCCGGGCAGGCTGCCTGGAGTTTCATCTGCAGCTCCGCCATCGCTGACATTTGGGGTAGCTTGGCCATCCTCTTTGCTCGCGGGCGGGTCCTTTGCCGGTTCTAAGGCATCGGCAGTAATAGTGGCTCTTTCTTCAGATAGAACAAGAGCGTCTTCCGACTGTTGAGGTGGGGCTGATGCAAGGTCACCTTGGGCCAAGGCTTCACCGGGCTCTGCTTCAGGAATGGAATGGAGATCGCTTAAAACAAAGGAGGCTTCGAGGAGAAGTTTTTGCATGACAGCGATATTCGAATTCCAGGTTAATTCTATGGGTGTTCTTTGTATAGTATCCTCTGCAGAAACGGAGACGATGCTGTAAGTGCCCTCTTTAGTTAAAAAAGGTCTATCGGCGCAGCCGCTCAAAATAAAGAGCAGCAGAATAAGGCACATCAGTGAAGATATCCTGCGCAACTTAATCAAGTTTATTTCCTCCTGAACACTGCATTAATGTCAATTACTATTAATTCGCTTTAAAAAAGCTAAACCCTTTTTTTGAAGTCCTGCATTGATTCCCTGGGCAAATATGTGTAAAATGACTTTCAGAAAGGGGCTCACTAATGATTAAAGGAAAAATAGTAGTTATTGATATTGAAACCACCGGATTTGATATCTATAACGATGAAATCATAGAATTTGCTGCCCTGTGCATTGAAGAGGGGGAGGAAGCGGAGGCTTTCAGCGTTTTAATCTCACCCCGGAGGCAAGTTCCGGAGCGGATTTTACGACTGACGGGTATCTCTCCGGAGGAACTAAAGCAAGCCGGTTCCCTTCAGGCTTATCGTGATAAAATTCTGGATCTCTTCCAGGATGCCATTATCGTGGGGCATAATGTGGAGTTTGATTTAGGGTTTCTCGAGCAGGCCTTAACTATTCATTTTGAAAACACTCTCTGGGATACATTGGAGATTGCCCGCATCCTTTACCCGAATATGCCCAAATACAAACTGGGCGACTTAACCAAGAGTCTCGGTTTGACGCCCCTGGAAAAGGCCCACCGGGCATTATTTGACGCCCGGGCCGCTTGGGAGCTGCTGCAAGCCTGCTGGGAAAAAGGGTTGACTTTGGATTTGGGTTTCTACCAAAGAGCCCTTGCCCTTGCCGGTAACGCACGGGTGGCCGGCTTTTTGCGGGAATTAGAGAAAACCGTCAAGCGAAAATTTCCTGAACGCCTGATTCGAACCGACCTAGTGCTTTATGAGCAGGATTTAGGCCTTTTTGAAGAGTTAGAGGAGGAAGAAACCTTCTCAGAAGACGTGGGATGGATTGAATCCTGCTTTTCTTCAGGGGGCATTCTGGAAAATAAACTTAAAAGTTATGAAAGCCGTCTTGGCCAGCTGCAGATGGCCAAAGCCGTGGGTGAGTCCTTGACAGGCTCGACTCATATCGTCATCGAGGCTGGAACGGGTACAGGGAAATCCTATGCCTATTTAATTCCCGGCCTGTGGTGGTCTAAAAAAACAGGCAAAAAAGTCGTGGTGGCTACGCATACCATTCCTTTACAGGAGCAGATTTTTAAAAAAGATCTTCCTCTGCTTGCTCAGGTCCTGCCCTTTTCTTTCCGTGGGGCCTTATTGAAAGGAAAATCAAATTATATATGCTTGAAAAGATGGTCTTTTACCCTGGGCGTCACTGCGGAATTAGCTCCAGGTGAACGGCTGGCGCTGCTCAGCGTTATGGTGTGGCTTAGGGAAACAACCACCGGGGATTGGCAGGAGGTCTCCCAAATTCCCAGCCTGAACAAGCTATGGGGGAGCCTGAATTGCGAGGAAGAGAGCTGCATCCCTGGAAAATGCTCTCACGCCAATCGCTGTTATATGCTGCAGTCCCGTAAACGCGCCGAAGAGGCCGACTTGATCATCGTTAATCACTCTCTCCTCTTTTCGGATATCAAAACAGAGAAGAATATCCTGCCCGAATACCATGAATTGATCATAGACGAGGCCCACCATCTCCATCAAGCGGCTTTGGAGCAATTAGGCAATGAGATCAGCCTGGAACAGATTTCCCGGGTCCTGAATTTGCTCAGCCGTTCTATGGCCGGCAGTTTCTACGGGAATGTCAAAGCAAGGGCTCAAGTCTGGGAACGCCTTCTTTCCGTGGCTCTTTGGGAACGTTTTCGCGGCTATCTTGAGAAACTACCGGAAGCCTGTGATGAACTCTATCAACAGGCTGAAGAACTTTTTGCCACCTTTGCCCAAATAGTGGGAAATGAACTTTCCTATCGCTTAACGGTTCACTGCCACCAGGAAAGCTGGTGGCCAACTGTCGCCGTGCAAATCGAAAATTTGTTAGGGCGGCTTAAGATCATAACGGATTTATTGAAAGCCATGCTTAATCTTCTGGATGCTCAGGATGATGAGGATTCGGCAGCTCTTGCCCATGAGATTTCAGGGCGAATACGGAATCTTGAAGAGATGCGAGAGTGTTTCGTTCTTGCTCAGCAAGTGGATCAGCCTACCCGGGTCAGTTGGCTGGAACAAAGCAATCGGATTCTGCTGAAAACCTCGCCGGTGGATGTGAGCAACCTTCTTAAGGAGAAACTGTTTGCACCCCTGGACTGCGCTGTTTTGACTTCCGCGACCATCAGCATTGCCAATTCCTTTCAGCACTTTTTGCGGGAAATTGGTTTAGATGAAAGTACGCCGTCTTTATTGGTGGATTCTCCTTTCGATTATGAGCGTCAGATGCAGCTTCTGGTCGTAAAGGACTTAGTGGATGTTAAGCATTGCGATTTGTTCAATACAGAGGAAGTGGCGCTTTTTATATCTGAGGTAACTGAGCGTATGCAGGGGAGAACCCTGGTGCTTTTTACCTCCCATCGCTTTTTACGGGAGATTCACTTGCCTTTAAGCCGCTACCTGGGAGGCTCAGGAATTGAACTGCTGGCTCAAGGTATAGACGGAGGACGTCAGGCCATTCTCGAAGCATTTCTCAACAACTCCAGGAGTGTTTTGTTGGGGGCCAGTAGTTTCTGGGAAGGTATTGATATCCCTGGAGATGCCTTGTCCTGTGTTATTCTCGTAAAATTACCTTTTGGCCCGCCTAATCGCCCGCTTATTGCAGCACGGTCGGAGTATCTTGAAGCACAAGGGAGAAATCCTTTCTACGAGTTTCTTCTTCCCGAGGCTGTACTTCGGTTTAAACAAGGCTTTGGCCGCTTAATCCGCTCTAAGTCGGATCGAGGGCTGGTGATTCTATGCGATGGCCGGGTCATTCATAAGCGCTATGGGAGACATTTCTTGAGTTCCCTGCCGGTCAAAACTCATATTCGAACCAGCAGGTCGCAAATTCTCGACAAAATTGATCTGTGGTTTGACGAGGAATATCAAAAGGAACTGCTTTTATAATTTGTGAAAAGATGATACACTTAAGCATAATTGCAGTCAAGCTTCCTGGGCCTTACCAAGGTGCATGGATGAGATGTAAGATGTTCTCCCATCAGCTGGAGATAAGATGAAGCAAAGTCAGGTTAGTAAATGTTGGGAGAGTGACGTTGTGTGAGTGGCAAACCCATTAAGATGGATATGATTCCCAGTTTCTTTACCTTAGGGAATTTATTTTTTGGATTTCTGTCCTTGCTCTGGACGATGAATGGCGGATATAAAATGGCTGCCGGGTTTATTCTTTTATCTGTGCTTATGGATAGTATGGATGGCAAGGTAGCCCGTAAACTCTCCGTGAGTTCAGATTTCGGCAAAGAGCTGGATTCTTTATGCGATGTGGTCTCCTTTGGCGTGGCGCCGGCGATTTTAACCTATCAGCTCGTGCTGGCCACCCATATGGGAGTTTGGGGCATGCTTCTTGCTGCCGCTTTTGCTTTATGCGGAGCAGTCCGCTTGGCACGGTTTAATGTTCTCAATATCAGCACCCATTTTTTGGGCGTGCCGATTACCTTTGCCGGCGGGCTGATGGCCTTAATGGTCCTTTTTTACAGAAATCTGCCTTGGTTGGTTTTTCCTGTGGCTCTGGCAGTGTTGGCCGTTCTCATGGTCTCCACGTTCAAAGTTCCTAAGTTGGGGAAATAACAGGTTTTAATGTCCGTACAGCCAATGACAAAGTGTTTGATCTTATGCGGGTACAGAGTATTGCTCTGTATCCTTTTTTTTCACCTTTTTCACCCATTCAAGGATTTTTGCATATAGTATGGCACGGAAACACTTGTATGGAGGGAAGAGCATGGATAATCAACAAGTGAATTGGGCCAATGTGGGATTAAGAATGGTGCAGGGATTAACAACCGTTATTGATGCTATTCGGCAGCTCGACGCCCAAGAGGCTTCTTTAGTTATGAAACTGCTGGGAAAAACCTGTATGAGGACTATGAAAGAAGGGGTCGGTCATCAATTTGGGATCGCATTAGTAGAGACCAGTGCCCAATTAGCTATGAGTGAGAAACTCGTTGTTGAGGATGTCTTAAAAATCATCAGCTCCATTATCGGACGGCTTTATTTCACAGCCAGCAGCGAAGAGGAAAAATTACTGGTTGCTCAATTGGAAGACGCAGTGAAAAATTACCAAATTATTTGAGTCCCATCAGGTGGCCTATTGCATAAAGTAATAAAGAAGGAAAGAGGTGATCTGAATGAAGGTTTACTATGTCCGTCTGCCTGAGTTCGTACTCAGCTTCCTCCGCAAGGTATTTAATTAGTCAAATAAAAATTACTTAAGACATGACATGAAAGAGAGTTCCCTCCTATAGAATAGAGTAGGAAGACAAGCAAGGAGGGAAAACATGGCTAGAAGTCGTTATGTCTGGATCATGGGAATTACACTCGTTTGTTTACTGGGGATTGTTGCCTGGAAATCTCCCCAATCTGTTATGGTGTCTCTGACCCAACCCCACTATGCGGATTCGCCTCAGGCAGCTGTACAGCGTTTTTGGGGTTATCTGGACACGAGACAACTGGAGCTGGCAGAACAGCTGCTCATGGCTAAGGAACTCAATCCACTGGGGCAGCAGGAATTTGAATTATGGAAGGCTCAGGTTAAAAATAACCCCCTAATCAGCCTGAAGAAGATGGAATTAGCAGATTCTCCCCAGCCCAACAGCGTTTTGGTCAATGTAGAATGGACCTCGCCGGCCAAGGAAAAAATCGTGCAGACTTATGTAATGGAAACCCAAGCCACCTCTGAAGGTTGGAAAATCATTCAAATTCAAAAGCTGGATGTTCAGTCCCTAGCTCTTCAATAACTTACGCGCCTTGGAGCGCGTTTTTTTATTGTCAGAAAGCATAAATTTGCGTTAGATACTTTCTAAGTATATTTCCGTTCAGAACGGTTTAAACTGAGATGTAAATCCTGAGCGTGTTTCAAAAAACACACTTAGGAGTGCTGTAGGTCACATCAGCAGGAATAAATTTTTGTTAGACTTAAGCCATCATTATAAAGGGGGATATGAACATGGCCGATACGAAAAAAGAAAACATTGAGCGGGAATGCTCACATTGCGGAACAACCAGTGAGCTTACACCTGTTATAACTTATGTACATCAAGGGGATGAAAAGCACGTTTGTGTGCATTGTCTGCCGATGTTAATTCATGGCTAAAGGATATCGAGGTGTTTAAAATGAAATTTACATTAGAAATGAAACTCAAGGACATCATGGCCGCCAACCCTAAAACGGTTGAAGCAATGCAGGAATTAGGGTTGCATTGTCTGGGGTGTCCTTTTTCGGTAAATGAAACCCTGCTTAATGCTGCTCAAATGCACAAGCTCGACCCTGAAAAGCTTCTGGAGGCTGTTAATTCAGTGGAGCAAGGGGAGATGTCTGAAGCTGCCAAAGCTAAAGCTCAACCCAAGGGTGCCATTCTACAAATGGATAAAAAGACCTTCGCTATTGCCCCCCATATTCCGGCAGGGGTAGCTACCCCCGAAATATTGCGGAAAATTGCTGATGTAGCGGAAAAATACAATGCCGCCGCAATTAAGGTGACTTCCGCCCAACGGATTGCTATCGTTGGCTTGAAGCCGGAAGTTATCCCGGCTGCCTGGGATGATTTGGGGATGGATCCCGGACATGCTATAGGACTATGTGTCCGCAGTGTCAAAGTATGCCCTGGTATGACTTTCTGCAAGCGTGGTCTCCAGGAAACCCTGGGTATCGGAATGGAAGTGGATAAGCGCTACCATGGTATGTCCCTGCCTGCAAAGTTTAAAATCGGGATTGCCGGCTGCCCCAATAAATGTACGGATTCCATGAATGTGGATCTGGGAATCATGGGAACCAGCAAAGGATACCATGTCTATGTGGGCGGAAATGGCGGCGTCAAACCCCGCCGGGGAGATTTGCTTCTGGAGAATCTCCAATCCGATCAGCTCATTCCCGTCATTGATGCAGTGATGGAGTATTTTAAAGAGAATGCCAAGCCTCAGGAGCGCCTGGGCCGGCTTATTGATCGCGTAGGCCTGGAAGGGTTGCAAGAAGCTGCTCAAGACGTTGTGAATGCCTAAAACAGACCACAGATAAATAAATATGAGCAAAATACCAGGGGGGCGTATCGAAGTGATACGCCCCCCTGTGATAGTATAGAGTAGTATTAGTCAAGGTGGATGGCATCTGTGGGGCAACCATCCGCAGCTTCCTGGGCAGATTCCTCCAGTTCACTGGGAACGGGGTTTACATACGCTTCAGCAAGCCCCTCGTCATTCATGCGAAATATTTCGGGGCAAATGGATGCACAAGCACCACAACCAATGCAATTTTCATCTACTGATGCAGTCATTATTAAATAGACCTCCTTTGCTAAACTCAACACTCAATGTTCCCTTATTCTGGAGATGTTATACATATTACGGAAGGATGAGAAAGAAAAATGGCATCACAATTTATCCTGCGCCAAGCCCAAGTTAAGGATTTGGAACGAATCAATGCAATATATAATTGGGCTGTCCTCAACACGGTTGCAACCTTTGATCTGGAAGAGCGCTCCTTGGCGGCGGCAGAGGTCTGGTTTGGTAATCATCAAGACCCTTATTATCCTGTCTATGTGGTGGAAAACCAGGGACAGGTTACAGGGTGGGGCAGTCTGTCGCCTTTTCATCCCCGGGCGGCCTACAAACAAAGCGGAGAGTTTTCCATCTACATCGCTCCTGAGTGGACCGGTCAATCCATGGGAGATGCACTGCTGAAAGTTCTTTGTCAGGAGGCGAAAAAATTAGGCTACCATACTCTATTAGGCCGTATTACTTCGACCAATGAAAAGAGTATTTCCTTAGCTAAAAAGCATGGTTTTTGGGAAGCCGGGAAGTATCATGAAGTGGGGACGAAGTTTGGGCAATGTTTGGATGTCATGATCATGCAGATCATTTTTTAATAAGTATCTTTTTGGCAATCTCAACGCAGGGGATTTTATATGAATTTTCTAGCATATTCGTGAATAATCATGGGGGACTGACCCTTCTGGGGAAAAATGGAATAAAATAACGAGATTTAATTTACATTAATATCCAGAAAACCCCCTATTATAAGGACTTTAAGAATAATCGGTTAATTATGCGGTTTACTTATTTTTTACGATTTCGACATCCCAGCTAACGTATAATAAGGTCACCGGCAGAAGACAAGAGAGAATTGACATTATAGCAAGATAATAAGGACCGGAAAATTACCATAAGGCAGGATGATAAAGAAAATGGGAAGAAAAATCAAAATTGTCGTCGCTGACGATAACCGTAATTTGTGCCAAATGTTACAGGATTTTCTCCAAAGTCAGGATGACCTCGAGGTGATAGGGATAGCGTACAATGGAGTCGAGGCTTGGGATCTGATTCAATCTCAGGAACCGGATCTTGTCATCATCGATTTGGTTATGCCGAGTCTGGACGGGTTAGGTGTTTTGGAAAGAATAAACGGACGGACGACGGCTTCACGGCCCAAGGTTATCATGCTTACCGCCTTTGGTCAGGAATCCTTAACCCATCAGGCCATGATACTTGGCGTAGATTATTTTATTCTGAAGCCTTTTGATCTGGAGATTCTGGGCAAGAGGATCCGTAGTCTGACCCAAAGCGCACCCTCCTCATCGACTCCGATGACTTCGGCAGTGAATGCTGTGACCAACGCAGGCACAAGTGTTAATTTAGGGGCAGAAGTGACGAATATGATGCATCAAATCGGCATTCCAGCTCATGTCAAGGGATACCAGTACATAAGAGATGCGATTCTCATGGTCGTCGAAGATGTGTCTTTATTGGGGGCGGTAACCAAGGAGCTCTATCCGGCCATTGCCAAGAAATATGATACTGCACCCAGCCGTGTGGAGCGAGGTATCCGGCATGCCATCGAATTGGCATGGGAGCGGGGACATACGGAGACGCTAAAACGCATTTTCGGATATTCTATGAATATTGAACGACAAAAACCAACCAATTCAGAATTTGTTGCCCTTCTTGCCGACAAATTGAGGGTTATGAGTAAAGTAAGTTAAAATCAGCAAGGCTTTTTGTCCGAAGCACTCCTATTCAATCATTGATAGGAGTGCTTTTTTCCAACCCTCTCAAGGCTTCCATGGCCTTCGACAAAGCTCTTCTTGCCATAATAGCGATGCCAATAATTGGCTGAGTTGCAAGAGCTCATCGCTTTTCGGTGAAGAATGCCCATCGCTAAGAGAGCTCTCAGGCTTGTTCCGGTCGTAAATAGTGTCGTTCTTCAATGTTTTTTAAAAGCTGTCCTTGCTTTAGTATAAGCCTGCGCGAAGGTTTTTTGCTTTCCTATGCTAATTGACAAAGTCCACTTCGATTGTTAAAATTGAAACGCGTCTGTGTTGAAATTATATGAAAATTGGGGTTAGATGTTGTGAGCAAAAACTGGTGACCGGGTTCAGATTTATGAAAAGAGCGAGGGAGTATTAGTGAATGATTAAATACGTTATTAAGCGAATTATTCTGGCAGTGATGACGATCTTTGTGGTTGCAACCATAACTTTTTTTCTAATGAACATGGTGCCCGGTGGTCCATTTGTTGCAGAAAAGTCCATTAGTGCGCAAGCTCAGGCCGCACTTCATGAGAAATTCGGGTTGGACAAGCCGCTGATTGTGCAATACAAAAACTACATGCTGAGTGCTGCTCAGGGCGACTTTGGCTTGAGTTTAAAACAACGTGGCCGCACTGTCAGCGATATTATTGTCAGCAAGTTTCCGGTATCAGCCAAGCTGGGCGGTATCGCAGTACTTGTAGCCCTATCGATTGGAATTCCTCTGGGAAGCATTGCTGCTCTTAATCGCGGTAAATGGCTCGACGACCTGATCATCGTCATCGCTACCTGCGGCATTGCCTTTCCCAGTTTTGTTATCTGTACCGTAGGTATGTATGTGTTCGGTGTCTACTTAGGGGTATTGCCGACCATGGGTCTTACAACACCGGCTCATTATATCCTTCCCGTATTTGCCCTTTCCTTCTATCCGACCGCCTACATTACACGACTGATGCGCTCGTCCATGCTTGATGTGATTGGTCAGGATTACATGCGGACAGCTCGTGCCAAAGGTCTTTCTCAGATGAAGAGCCTTTTCAAGCATGCTTTGCGCAACGCCATCCTGCCTGTCATCACTTATGTAGGCCCTATGCTGGCCTTTACTCTGACCGGCAGTTTCATCGTGGAGAAAATTTTCGTCATTCCCGGTTTAGGCGGTCAATTCGTCAGCTCCATCGTCAACCGTGATTACACCGTAATTATGGGCACCACAATTTTCTTGGCGACGCTTGTTATTACCATTAATGCACTGATCGATATTCTTTATAAATTTATTGATCCGCGTATCCAACTCAAGTAGGGAGGGCAGAAAATGACAGAAAAAAATCCGCTTAGCTTACAATTAAAGGTTGAAGATTTTCTGCCTGCAACCGATGCAGAAAAGCAAAGTCTCACCCAAATGCGCCCCGGTGTCAGCTTTTGGAAGGATGCCATGCGGCGGCTCAGAAAAAATAAGGTGGCTATGATCAGCCTTACAGTCATTCTGGTTGTTATGTTTTTTTCTTTTATCGTGCCCAGCTTCTATCCTTATAAATATGAGCAGCAGATCAAGGGCTCTGAATATCTCAAACCCATGACCTACTCCACTCAGGAACAACTGCGCATTGATGCCGGAGAAAAAGTGTTTCCCCATATTCTGGGAACAGATAATTTGGGCCGCGATTATGCTGTCCGCGTGATGGTGGGCAGCCGCATCTCCTTAATGGTAGGCTTAATCGCTTCCGCTATCATATTGGTTATTGGTTCGACTTATGGCGCTGTGTCCGGTTTCTTTGGCGGCTGGGTAGATCTCATGATGATGCGTATCGTCGATATTATTTATACAGTACCGGATATTCTCCTGATTGTTCTGATCTCTTTTGCTATCCGGGATCCCTTGGGCATCCTGGCGACGAAGCCCGGTTTTGGATGGATTCAGACGGTGGGGCCCAACCTGATCAGTATTTTTCTGGTGTTTGCCCTGCTGTATTGGGTGGGTATGGCGCGGATTGTCCGCAGCCAGGTGCTGGCCCTTAAGCAGAATGAATATGTAACCGCGGCCAGAGCTTTGGGTGCCGGTACAGGCCGCATTATCCGCAAACATCTTCTCACCAACTGTATCGGGACTTTGATTGTTACCACCACGCTGCAGATTCCATCTTCTATTTTTACGGAGAGTTTTCTGAGCTTCCTCGGCTTGGGGGTTGCTGTTCCTTTGCCTTCTTTAGGTTCTCTGGCCAGTGATGCCCTCAACGGCCTGAACAGTTATCCTTATCTGTTGATGGCGCCGGCTTTGCTGATCAGCCTGATCATTCTTAGTTTTAACCTATTAGGCGATGGCTTGCGTGACGCATTCGACCCTAAGATGAAGAGTTAAGGAAGGAGAAACATAATGAATGAGTATTTAGTTGATATACGCAACGAGAGGCTCTCCTTCTTTACCCCTGCAGGTGAGGTAAAAGCACTCAATGATGTGTCCCTGCATGTTCGTGAAGGCGAAGTATTGGGGGTTGTAGGGGAGAGCGGTTCCGGAAAATCGGTTACCTCATACAGTCTCATGGGCCTGACGGCTCATCCTGGCCGCCTGATCGGCGGTGATCTTTATTTCAACGGACATCATATTAATAAAATGACGGAACGGGAACTCCGTGAGATCAGGGGAAATGAGGTATCGATCATTTTCCAGGATCCGATGACCAGTCTCAATCCGGTCTATACCATCGGCAACCAGATCCGGGAGGTCATTCTTCTCCATACCAAGAAGACCAAGAAAGAGGCCAACGAGCGTGCCCGGGAACTTTTGCAGTTAGTAGGCATTAACGAACCGGAAAAACGCTTAAAGCAATATCCTCATGAATTATCCGGCGGCATGCGTCAGCGGGTGATGATTGCCATCGCTTTGGCCTGTGAGCCCAAGCTGTTGATCGCTGATGAACCGACGACCGCTTTGGATGTGACGATTCAAGCCCAGATCATCGAACTTATGATCAATCTGAAGGAAAAAATGGGGATGTCCATTATTCTGATTACCCACGACCTGGGTGTTGTGGCCGGTATGTGTGACCGTATTGCCGTTATGTATGCCGGTAAGGTGATTGAATCCGGCACCGCGGATGAAATTTTCTATCAGCCATCTCATGAATATACCAAAGGCTTGCTGCAGAGCGTGCCCAATATCAATGATCGGGAACACAAGCAATTGGTGCCGATTGAAGGTTTACCGGTGGACATGCTCAATCCGCCGGCGGGTTGCCCGTTTGCTCCCCGCTGTCGTTCATGTATGAAAATTTGCCTGAGCACTATGCCGGCCTATACCAAGCTTAGCGAAGAACATTACAGTGCGTGTTGGCTTCTGGACAAAGCAAAATTCGAGGGACAGTCGGAGGTTCAACATGATTGATAATAATAAATTGCTGGAAATACAGCACTTAAAGCAATATTTTCCGGTGAAAAGTGAAAAACTGCTTGAGAAAAAAGTTGTCAAAGCTGTGGACGATGTGTCCTTCTCTATCAATAAAGGTGAAACCCTGGGTCTTGTCGGAGAGTCAGGCTGCGGCAAGACGACCACAGGGCGGACTTTGCTGCGGCTGCATGAACCCACCGGGGGTAAAATCTTCTACGCAGGAAAAGATATTACTCATGTGAATATGCTGCCTTACCGGCGGAAAATGCAGATTGTCTTTCAGGATCCCTATGCCAGTCTTAACCCGCGCATGACTGTAGGGGACATTGTGGGGGAGGCCATCGATATTCATCGTTTGGCAGCCAATGCTCAGGAACGCCGGGACCGTATTGTGGAGCTTTTAAGCCTGGTGGGCCTGAATACAGAACATGCCAACCGCTATCCCCATGAATTTTCCGGCGGACAACGCCAAAGGGTGGGCATCGCCCGTGCTCTGGCTGTAAATCCTGAGTTTATCGTCTGCGACGAACCTATTTCGGCGCTGGACGTATCCATTCAGGCTCAGGTAGTCAATATGTTTGAAGAACTTCAGCAGCGTATGGGATTGACTTATCTGTTTATTTCTCATAATTTGAGCGTTGTCAAGCATATATCTAACCGTATCGGCGTTATGTATCTGGGAAAGCTGGTGGAGCTGGCCGACAGTTATGAACTGACCTTTCACAGCGTCCATCCTTATACCCGCAGTTTGATATCGGCGATTCCGATTGCCGACCCCAAGGTTTCCCGCAGCACTCAGCGCATCGTGCTGGAGGGCGATGTCCCCAGCCCCGTCAATCCCCCCTCCGGCTGCCGTTTCCGTACCCGGTGCGTTTACGCCGACCAGCGGTGTGCCGCCGAGGAACCGGAATGGCGCGAGGTCTCGGCCGGTCACTTTGCCGCCTGCCATCATCTGGACCGGGTGCAATGATTCCGTCCTTTAAATTATTTACCGTGCCCATGTCACGGTGAATGATAAATATCCAAAAGAAAAAAGGAGGAAAAGAATGTCATGAAAAGAAAAAGTACCCTAATACTGGTCGTCACCATGATTCTGGCTCTGACGCTTACCGCTTGCGGTAACCCGTCCGCCCCTGCCCAAGCTGACGGCGACAAAAAGCCAAAACAGCTTGTGGCCCAGATTGGCCCTAACCCCGAGACCCTCGATCCCGCACTGAACAGTGCCGTGGATGGTGGCAACATGCTTTTGTTTGCCTTTGATTGTCTGCTCAATGTGGACAAAGACAACAAGATCATTCCTGGCGCCGCTGAGAAGTGGGAGACCAGTGAAGATGGTCTGACCTGGACCTTCTATCTCCGTGAAGGACTGAAGTGGTCTGATGGATCACCTCTGACTGCCAAGGACTTTGTCTACAGCTGGAAACGGGTAGCCGATCCTGCTACTGCTGCTCCCTACGGTGAAACCGTACTGGGCATGGTCAAAGGATTTGACGAAGCTGCCGGCGGCAATCCCGATGCCCTGGCTGTTTCCGCACCTGATGACACCACTTTCGTAGTTGAGCTGGCCAACCCCTGTGCCTACTTCGATAAGCTGGCCGCTTTCGCAACTTTGAGCCCTGTACAACAGGCTACCATTGAAGCCAACGGCGATGCCTGGGCAACCAAGCCCGAAGCCTATATCGGCAACGGCCCCTTCCAAATCTCTGAATGGGTACCCAGTTCCTATATCCTCTTCACCAAAAATCCTAATTACCGCGATCCGGACTCCATCAAGCTGGATTCCATCAAACTGCTCCTGATCGAGGATTCTAATGCTTCTTACGCCGCTTACAAGACTGGCGAAGCCATGATGATCAAGGATGTGCCCACTGCGGAGATTCCTTCTCTTCAAGGTAAGGATGACTTCTATATTGAGCCCCTTCTCGGCACCTATTATCTTGATTTAAACAATACCTTGCCCCAGTTTTCTGACCCCCGCGTTCGTATGGCTTTAAGCTTGGCCATCGACCGCAAATATGTGGCTGATACCCTGATGCAAGGAACCTATACCCCTGCCTCCAATTTCATCGGCACAGGCGTAGCCGACTGGGATGGCAGCAGCTTCATGGACAATGCCAACGGCGGCAAACCTTATATTAATATCGATGATCATGAAGGCAACCTGGCCAAAGCTAAGGAACTCCTGGCTGAGGCAGGTTATCCCGAAGGTAAAGGATTCCCGGCCATCACCTATTCCACTAACGATTCTGCTTATCACAAAGTGGTCGCACAATATCTCCAGCAGGCCTGGAAGGAATTGGGACTTACAGTGAATGTCGAGATCGTGGAGTGGGCCAGCTTCACGCCCCAGCGTCGTGCCGGTGATTATCAAACCAGCCGTGATGGATGGCTGTTTGATTACAACGATGCTTCCAATATGCTGGATCTGATGTACAGCACCAATGGCAACAACAATGCTAAATATAAGAGCGCTGAATATGATGCGCTGATGGATAAAGCTGCTGCAGAAGTTGATCCCGAGAAACGTTCCGGTTACTTGCATCAGGCGGAAGATCATATGATGGCTGATGCTGCTGTCGTGCCGGTGGCTTATTACAACGAGTTCTATCTGCAAAGCCCTAAAATTACAGGTTCCTGGCACTCTCCCTATGGCTACTGGTACTTCCAGTACGCTGACATCGTGGAGTAAAGAACTCTGATTTTAATCATATTCCAAAATGCAGGGGCCGCCGATTTCCGGCGGCCCTTCGGCTAAGGTGCCAAATGACTGGGAGGATGGAGTAAGAGTATGGGTAAACTCATTATTATTGAAGGTGGAGATGGGAGCGGCAAGGCGACCCAGACCCGGAAGCTATGGCGGCGCCTCGCAGATGAAGGGCTGCAAGTAAAAAAAGTGGAGTTCCCCAATTATTCCAGTCCCTCCTCATCTCTGGTCACCATGTATTTGGGAGGAGAGTTCGGCACGGACCCTAATGGGGTAAATCCTTATACAGCATCTACGTTCTATGCTGTGGATCGCTATGCTTCTTACAAAACCCTCTGGGGGGATTTTTACAGCCGGGGGGGGATCATTCTCTCTGATCGATATACCACCTCTAATATGATCCACCAAGCTGTTAAAATCAAAGACCCCGCCGGCTGGGCAAGCTATCTTGATTGGCTGAAAGATTTCGAATATCGCTTAATGGGTCTGCCTGAACCGGACCTGGTTATTTATCTTAATATGCCCCCTGACCTGAGTATCCAGTTTATTGCCGGCCGTGCCGACAAATCCTCGGTTACCAGTCAGGACATTCATGAGAAAAATAAGGGTTATCTTAAGGAGTCTTATGACAATGCCCAAAAAGTCCGGGTGCGGGAAAACTGGCTGACCATAGATTGTGTATCTGAAGGCAGGCTGAAGTCTATTGAGGAAATACACGAGGAAATCTATGCAGTCACCCAAAAGGCCATAGTGTTAAAGTAATTTGTTTTTTTAGACTTTCAAGTTATGTCTTGACAAAGCCAAGTACTTTTAGTAAAGTGATATAGCGGTTGTTTTCGAGCGCTCGTAGCTCAGGGGATAGAGTGACGGTTTCCGAGGCCGGAGGTCGCAGGTTCAAATCCTGCCGGGCGCACCATATGTTACAATGACGTCGCAAGGGATTGCGGCGTTTTTTCATTGCATAACCCAGGAGTATAATCAAAGGGGATTCGTCTCACTATAAGATGATAATCTCAACGATTGCCATCAATGTTTTGAATACATAAGATATATTGCTTTAACAGTCAAGGAAGAAAAGTTTCATGAGGGGTGGGATTTTTTTGAGCTGGAGAGAAGATTATCTTCGGGTGACGTGGGTTCACTTGAAAAGAATTGTGGCCATCATCATAGGAGCGGTGATCGTAGCTGCCAGTATCAACTCCATGATCATCCCCAATAAGATAGCGGACGGAGGAGTCACGGGGATCGCGATTATTGTTTATTATTTGTTCAATTTACCTGTCAGTAAAGTCGTGATTCTCTTAAATATCCCCTTGTTTCTCGTCGGGTGGAAAATGGTTGGACGAGTTTTTTTGGTGTATAGCATCATCGGCGTTGCAGCCTTTTCTTTAGCTTTAGAAGTAACTATGGCAATTCCTAATCCTACCGCTGATCCTCTGTTGGCATGTATCTTTGCCGGTGTTGTCAGTGGCATTGGCATGGGCATTATTTTCCGCAGCCGCGGCTCTTTAGGCGGCACAGATATTTTGGCTGTGTTTTTCAGCCGCACCACCTCTTTTAGTGTCGGGCAGGTTCTGATGGGCATTGACGCTTTGATCTTTATAGCGGCCGCTGTCTTTCTGGGCCCGGAGCGGGCCATGTATGCGATGATTTATATGTTTATAGCCACCAAAGTTATCGACATGGTCCAGGAGGGTCTGAACCCCTCTAAAAGCGTTCTGGTTGTCACTGGAGACCCCCATGGCATCGCTCAGGATATTATGGAGAAGCTGGATCGGGGCGTTACGCTTTTTCAGGCCAAAGGGGCTTACTCCAAAGAAGATAAAGAAGTGGTCTATTGTGTCATCAGCCGGACGGAAATGTCTCAGATCAAAGAAATTATCCGCACTCGCGATCCTAAGGCATTTTTGTCGATTTCCGATGTTCCGGAAGTGGTAGGGGAGGGCTTTTCTACATGGAAAGGACATTAAAGAGGAAGAAAATACCCCATCGCAACAAAAGAAAGCAGCGGGTTCTGCAAATCCTGCTATCTGGAATACTGATCTTGCTCCTCCTTTTGGCCGGTTTGCCCTATTTCCAACATGTCGGCGCCTACCGCGGTGCGGTAGACCGCTATGATTTTGCCGCTCTTACTCAGGAGCTGGCCTGGATAGAGAAAAATGCAGCTTGGTTAAAAAAGCTCCCCTTCATTGCCGAAGGGGAACTATGGCTAAAGCTTAATCAGGGTGAGTATGAGGCAATAGAGCCGGAATTAGTGCACCATGAAGATGATGGTCATCGCTTCTGGCTGTTTCAGCTTTATTTATTAAAAGATAGGCCCGACGAGGCTGAGAAGGTCATTGCCGTCCTTGACAATCCTGCTCTTCAGAAGCTGGCCCAGGGAATGCTCTGGGGGAAGGGCGAAGAACATGAGAAGGCGGTCAATACGTTATTAAGCATCAGTGAGGGAGACCTAAACTCAGAGGACCGGGTATTGAAAAACATTGCCTTGTCCAGAAGTTATCTGGCCTTGGGAAAACTGGAACAGGCTCAGAAATCATGGCAAATGGCGGCAGAGATATCCTCAACACATCCTTTGGTTTCGGAGACAGAGTATGACTTAGCTCTTTTCACAGGTCAATGGGGGAAAGCCAAGGAATTAAGCAGCCAGAGTTCGCCAGTCCAGGCCACCTCATATGGAGAGCAGGTATTAGTGAAAAAAGCCCTGCTGGCCCTTGTGATCGGGGATCGAGAGGGTTATGAGAATACCCTGAAAGCGTTGGAGGCCAAAGAAAACGGGGAAGCTTGCATCCAGTATTTAACGGGGGTTAAAGCCTATGAACGGGGTGAATTTGCTCAGGCGGCAGAGTACTTAGATGGAGCAATTCAAATGGGATTACCGGGTTTCATAAAAAAGGATGCCGCTCAGGCCATGGCACAGGCCAAGGAGCGTATTGAAGCTGAAGGGGCGTTGCAAGCCATAACGGGCAAGCGCTAACCCATCAGAGGCCATTCAGAGTGGTTTAAGAGGACCCTGTTTGCTCCAGTGGCGGGAGATTGCTTTCCGGCGGCCAGGTTTTGGTGGCGCTTTTCAGCAATTGGCTGACAGGGACCAGTTGATAGTTTTTGGCTCTCAGCTGATCGATCACCACCGGCAGGGCTTTAATCGTGTCCGGAGCGGAGTCTGAGGCATGGAAAAGGATGATATCCCCCGGCCCTGCACCATGCCCGTTAGGAAGACCATTCAGCACATTATGGATAACCGCTTCCGGTCCGGGACGTTTCCAATCCAGGGAATCCACACTCCATTGAATGACTTGATAGCCGAGCCGTTGTGAGACACTGATCAGTTTATTATCATAAGCCCCGTTAGGTGGTCTCAGCAAGGAGATTTTCTGACCGGTAATCTGTTGAAGAACTTCGTGGGCACTCATAATTTCACGCTCAATCTCTCCCGGGCTTAACGTGTTTAAATCAATATGCCGATTGCCATGGGAAGCAATTTCGTGACCGTCCGCCACCATGCGTTTTACCAGATCTTCATGTTTGGCAGCCCAGGGGCTGGATAAAAAGAAGGTAGCTTTGACGCCCTTTTCCTGCAAAATATCCAGAATCGGTTCCGGGGTTTTTTCTCCCCAGCTGATATCAAAAGTCAGGCCAATTTCACTGGTGGTAACTTCTGCTGAGTAAATGGGCTTGAGCTTGCTGGAAAAGACTGCTATAACATTTTCACGATAAGCAAGGACTACGAATAAGAGGATAGCCCAGAGCATAGCATTGCGCAAAGCCGGTCGTTTAAAGACAATAAATTTCATGAATTATCCCTCCCTCTTCAAAAGATATTCAAGGTCCGAACGGAACATGTAAAGAGAGGCTGTACTAATTCATCGAGATTATTCAGTGATAAAGAAAAAGCACCAGCCGGTGCTTTTAATAGTTTAATGTATGAACATTTCTTAACGGCTGAATCGTGTCCCCAGGATAAATCTCAGGAGATCATAGCCAAACAGGAGCTTAAGAAAAAGATGAAGGACCAGGATACTGGTGACAAAATAAACGGCAATACGAATGACTACAAAAGCGATGGAGAAAAACCAACCAAAAACATGACTCAGGAGTATCGCCGAAAAATAAAGGGCAAGGATCAAAAGAATAATTTTCAGGACAATAACCCAATTGGAAGACGGAGCAGGACGATAAGCGTTCATAACAACACCTCCTACGTAATTTAGATTAACATATTTCGACCTTACTGTCTAGATTGTTAAACAATTCGCCTATAGGCTTGTTTTCGCGCCAAAAAGCACCTCTCTGCATATGATGACTATGATACGGAGGGGATGCTGATGAACGATAACAGCTTGGAATTTTGGCGAACCCTAATGGAAAAAGGCACGGCCTATTTGGGCCAAACAGATTATGTGAAAGCGGAAGATTATTTTAAGAGAGCAGTGCGGATCGCCCACCATCTCGATGTACCCTTAGTTAAGGCTTTTTCCTTACGTTTACTGGCGACGGTTCAAGTGAAGCAAGGCAAGACAGAAATCGCGGAGAAAGGATTCCGGGAAGCTCTGCAAATCTGTGAAAAGGTCAATAACTATAAAGGAATGTCCGAAGCTTTAGCTGGTTTAGCCAGTGTGGCCGTGGAAAAAAACAATTTTGAAAACGCCCTGCACTTCTATCGCCGGGCTATTGAAGTATATCCTCCTGAGTCGCCGCCCCTTCGTTTGGCTATGCTGTACAGTGATTTGGGTCAGGCTTATTCGGCCCTGGAACGTTGGCAGGAAGCTCAGGATACTTACAGGAAAGCCATGAATTTGTGTCACAAGTTTAATTATCCCAAAGGAGAAGGGGAGTTAAGTATCCTCATTGGTGAAGTTCATTATCGATTGGAGGATAAAGACCAGGCCATACTATGTATACAACATTCCTGTAAAGTCTTCGCCGGGAGCAAAGAAGAAGTATCGCTGATCAACAGCCTGCAATACTACGCTTTTATGATGTTTGAACTGCAGAGACTTGAAGAAGCATTAACAGCACTGCAAAGGGCGGTTGTGCTGCAGATGAGAAATAATTTATGGGAAGACGTCAGTGAGTCGGTCTATTTTATGGCAAAAGTTCTGCAAGGCTTAGGAGACCTGGATGAGGCTCAGTACTACCTTGAGCTATCTATAAAATGCTGCCCCGATCATGAGCTCAGCCTGGCCCTGCGTTTACAAAGCATAGGGAGGCTTATGGTCAGAAAGGAAGAGTACGGCCAGGCTAAAAAGTACTTTTTGGAATCTGCCGCCATTTTTGAGCTTCTGGGAGACGATCTCCGCTTAGGTGAGTGTTATGAATATTTGGCCTTTCTTCTTGACGCCTTGGGAGAAGAGGAAGAAAGTGAATACTATCGGAAAGAGTCCAAACGGATGATTGCCGGTTATCATGCCCATTCCTTGAATGCAGTGCAGCGGTTAGCCGAATATTATGAGCGCCGCAAGCAATATCTGGATGCCTTGCAATGTTATTGGCAATCCATAGAGATTGCCCGGGACATCGGGTATGAGACCATGGATTTGGAACGGGCGGTACAAAGAGTTTCCCGCAAGGTTCGTCAGAAGAAACATTGATAAATTGTGCCGGAATACTAGGAAAGATTCCATTTTTCGGTTAGAATATGGATATAGCCAAGAGAAGGATATGTGAGGGATTGCTGTGAAATTAGAAGACATGCTCCTTTTGGAAAGCTTGGAAGATATCCATCAGGTGATCGAACAGTCGCTGAAGAAGATTTCTAAAGTCCGCTCCGTTCATGTCCATCATTTCGAAGAATGGGCAGAGGAAGTCAGGAACCATCGGAGAATATTCGAAGAAATTTCTATTCCGGCCCGGTTGATCATTGAACATCTCATCCATTGCCGCCATAAATCAGGGCAAGTATCATTGGAAACGGGCCAAATGTCCCTGGCTTTTTCAAGCATTGGCAGTATTAAAGTTGAACAGTTCGGAATCATTAAAATAAAATGTGGGGAACTGGAGACCTTGTGGCGGGACAGCAACACCAGCTATTATTTTTATCCAGACAAAGTGGAACTGCGGGCTGCCGATGAGAAATCAGCGATGAAGATACTTTTTACCTATGCTTTCACTCAGCAGATCGTCGAGAAGTTTCCGGAACTTATTCACTGCCCCAATGTGGCGTATATTCACCCCCAATTGGAACAATGGTCAAGGCAGGTGTAAACTTATGGCTAATCTGGAAAAGGGTTTAATTCAGATTTATACCGGTAATAATAAAGGAAAGACAACAGCTGCCTTAGGCTTGACTCTGAGAGCGGTGGGGCATGGCTATCATGTTTTTATCCTTCAGTTTATGAAGGGCCGTCAGGATTATGGGGAATTGCAGGGATTGAAACGTCTGGAGCCGGAATGCCGGCTTGAGCAATACGGCTCACCGGGATGGGTCTTTAAAGGACAAGCTGAGGAAAATGATCGCCGCGAGGCCCGGGCAGGTTTGGAGCGAGCCCGGGAGATCATGCTGTCCGGGGAATGGGATATCGTCATCCTTGATGAAATCATCAATGCCATCTGGTTTGAACTGATTCCCGAAGAGGAGGTCATAGAACTACTGGCTCAGAAACCTGAGCAGGTAGAGATTATCATGACAGGCCGCAATGCATCACCTCAACTGATAGAGAAAGCTCATCTTGTCACAGAGATGGTGGACATTAAGCATCCTTATGAGCTGGGGATCCAAGCCCGCAAAGGGATAGAGTATTAAAGGACAGTTTTTATTTTATTTTATTCTATTTGATTAATTATCGGAAATTTGAGAAAATTACCTATAATTATGACTAGATTTAAAATAAAAACTATGGTAGAATAAGAGCAAGAAATTACTTTCACATAAAACGGAGGTGTAAGTCATATGTATGCAGCAAAATATGAATCCATTAAGACGGGCATCCCGGATCGCTTACCAAAGTTTAAACGTGGCGACCGCGTGTTAACCTATAATTCAAAAATGGGAACCGTGGTACGCTTGGAAAAAGATGAACTCGGTGAGTATTTCGTGGTTCAATTAGACGTCTTTTCTGGAGAATATGCTTATGACGCCAAAGATTTGACAAGATTGCAGTAGTAATATAAATTCCTTGCATAAGTTTGTAATAAGTTTGTGATTAACGCTTGTGGAGCTGAAAAGCCGCAGGCGTTTTTATTTTGCCCTTTGAACCTTTGCTAAGGTTTCGCCAGGGGAGGAGAAAACTAATGTCTCTTCTTTTTAATTAAGGCATATATTTAGATTAAGCCTTGTAAGGTATGATGTATAGCGAAAAGGAGGACTACGATGGAAGTAATACAATGGCTTAAAAATTATCGGGATAGAGAAGCTGCCTTGGCATGGAACGGAACCTTTACGGAATATCTGTTAAAGATCGTTGAGAACCCCAAGCTTGCCATGCACGCCCATGCACGGATCTATGAGATGATTCGTAAAGCAGGGATTAAAGAAGAAAATGATCATAAGAATTATGCATTCTTTAATAAAGAACTCTTTGGCATGGAGAAAACCTTGGAGCGTCTGGTAGAAGAGTATTTTCATTCGGCAGCGAAACGACTGGATGTCAGAAAGCGGATTCTTCTGCTCATGGGTCCTGTCAGTGGGGGCAAGTCCACCATTGTAACCTTGCTGAAAAAGGGCCTGGAGGACTATACCAGGACGGAGGAGGGCGCCGTTTACGCTATTGATGGCTGCCCCATGCATGAGGATCCTCTCCATCTGCTTCCCCAAGTCCTGCGGGAAGAATTCGAACAGCAATACGGAATTCGTATCGAAGGCAATCTTTGTCCGGTCTGCCGGCTGAGAGTGGAAGAAGAGTTCCAGGGCCGTGTAGAGGATGTACCGATCAAGCGGATCATTTTCTCCGAAGAACAGCGGGTAGGCATCGGAACCTTCACTCCCTCTGATCCTAAATCCCAGGACATCGCAGATTTGACGGGAAGCATCGATTTCTCCACCATCACCGAATACGGCTCAGAATCGGATCCCCGAGCCTATCGTTTCGACGGTGAATTGAATAAGGCCAATAGAGGTCTTATGGAGTTTCAGGAGATGCTGAAAAGTGATGAAAAATTTCTCTGGAACCTGCTCAGCCTGTCCCAGGAAGGGAATTTTAAAGCAGGGCGGTTTGCCTTGATTTCCGCTGACGAGCTGATTATCGCCCATACCAATGAAAACGAATATAAATCCTTTGTGGCCAATAAAAAGAACGAGGCGCTTCAATCCCGGATTATCGTGATTCCAGTTCCCTATAACCTGAAAATCAGTTCTGAGGTTAAAATCTATGAAAAGCTGATCCAGCAAAGCGATCTTAAGGGGATTCACTTGGCTCCTCACAGCCTCTGGACGGCTTCGGTCTTCAGCATCATCTCCCGGCTGAAGCCCTCCAAAAAGCAAGGTATGGATCTGGTCAAGAAAATGCGTCTCTACGATGGGGAAGATGTGGAAGGGTTTAATCAGAAGGATATTAAAGATATTATGACTGAGGGTGAAGAGCAGGGAGAAGGGATGAGCGGCGTTGACCCCCGCTATGTTATTAATCGTATCTCAACAGCTCTCATCCGCGATCACAAATCCTGTATCAATGCCTTGGATATTTTACGAGCACTTAAGGATGGCCTTTCCCAACATACTTCCATCACCAAAGAGGAAAGAGAAAACCTGGTCAATCTCATCGCGGTTGCCCGCAAGGAATATGATGAAGTAGCGAAAAAAGAAGTCCAAAAAGCCTTTGTTTATGCCTATGAAGAATCGGCTAAATCCTTACTCAATAACTACCTGGATAACGTAGAAGCCTATTGTAACTCCAGCAAGCTTTACGACCCGATTACGGGAGAGGAGCTAGAGCCGGACGAGCAGCTCATGCGCAGTATCGAAGAGCAGATTGGGGTATCGGAGAATGCCAAGAAGGCTTTTCGGGAAGAAATACTGATCCGCATTTCAATCTATGCCCGCAAAAACAAGGCTTTTCAATACACTTCTCATGAGCGGTTAAGAGAGGCTATTGAGAAGAAATTATTTGCCGATCTTAAAGATGTGATTAAGGTGACGACTTCAGTATCCCATCCGGACCAGGAGCAATTGCGCCGCATTAATGAAGTGACGGATCGCCTGATTCAGCTTCATGGGTACTGCCCCATTTGTGCCAATGAAATCGTCAAATATGTCGGCTCCCTCCTCAATCGTTAAGGAGGATGAACCATGAGTGATGATATTATTGTCAGCCGGGAGGATTGGGGCTTACATCGCAAAGGCTATCTGGATCAAAACCGGCACAAAGAGAAAGTTCAGGAAGCGATCAAAAAGCAGCTTGGGGATTTAATCGTTGATGAAAGCATCATCCTCAGTGATGGCAAAAAGGCTACCAAAATACCGATGCGCTCCTTAGAAGAGTTTCGCTTTCGTTTTGATTACAACAAGAAAAAGCACACAGGCCAAGGAAGCAAAAGAATGCAGGATGGCGATATCCTGGCTCGGGAAAGCCAGCGCAAACAAGGGGCCGGTAAAGGTCCGGGTGCCGGAGATGAGCCGGGAGTCGATATTTATGAGGCTGAAGTCACTTATGAGGATCTGGCTACACTTCTTTTTGAGGAATTGCAGCTTCCTAATTTGGATGATAAAAAACGCCCCTTGATTGCTCATGATAAACCGGAATTTAAAGATATTCGCAAGAAAGGCCTGATGGCCAATATTGATAAAAAACGCACTCTTATCGAAAGCATCAAACGGCAGGCCTTGGCCGGCAAGGATCAAGACCTCAAAATACTTCCTGAGGATTTGCGCTTTAAGACCTGGGAAACTCATCCTAACTATGAAACCAATGCCGTTATCCTGGCTATGATGGATACCTCAGGGTCCATGGGTCAGTTTGAAAAGTATATATCACGAACCTTCTTTTTCTGGATGGTGCGTTTCTTAAGGGAAAAGTATGAAAATGTGGAAATGCGCTTTTTGGCCCATCACACTGAAGCGAAAGAAGTCACGGAAGAGGAGTTTTTTACCCGGGGAGAAAGCGGTGGAACTCGTTGTTCCTCCGTCTATCAACTGGCTTTAGAAATTATCCGGCGGGATTATCCTCCTGCCCACTATAATATTTATCCGGTTCATTTTACTGATGGCGATAATATTGGCTCAGACAACACCCGGTCCTTGAATCTGATGCAAAAGCTTGTGGACGTGAGTCAGGTAGTTGGCTATGGCGAGATTCTCAGAACCCACTACTCCAGCACCCTCATGTCCTCTCTAAAGCGTATTACGGATCCTAAGCTCCGCTTTGTCACGATTCGCGATCGCCAAGAAGTTTATGAAGCGCTGAAAACGGTATTTTCTTAGCCGTGCCGGCGCCGGCAGAGGATGAAAAAAGTCAGGAGAGGTGTCTATGGACTATGAGGTGACAGAACTCAGCTATTATGCTCAAGAAATTGCCAAGGTGGCCAGAGGCCTGGGGCTTGACTTTTATCCAGTGCATTTTGAGGTCTGCCCGGCTGAAGCGATTTATTCTTTTGGGGCTTATGGGATGCCGGTGCGTTTCACACATTGGAGCTTTGGCAAGGCTTTCTATCGTATGAAAATGCAGTATGATTTGAATCTCACCCGGATCTACGAACTCGTCATCAACTCGAATCCATCTTATGCGTTTCTGTTGGAAGGGAATCGCTTAATCCAGAACAAGCTGGTCATAGGCCATGTCTATGCTCATGTGGATTTTTTTAAGCATAACCGCTATTTCCGACGAACCCCTCAGGACATGGTGCTGCGCATGGAAGCTCATGCCCGGCGCATGCGGGACTACGAACTGGAGCATGGCCGGGATAAGGTGGAACAAACCTTAGATGCGGTATTAGCCATCCAAGAGCATGTGGATTTCAGAGCCCATTTAGGGCCTCAAAAAAGCTCTGCCGAAGACTCCAACAAAAAAGGCGGAGCGCAAAAGAAAATTTCCGTCCACCTAACTGAATATGCAGATCTTTGGGATAGAGAAACTGATGATGAAGCTGAGGAAAGATTACCGGAAGAAGACCTGCTGCTTTATTTAATGACTCACTCTTCAAGCCTGGAAGATTGGCAGCGGGATATATTGAGTATGATCCGTGAAGAATCCCTATACTTTTATCCCCAGATCGAAACAAAAATCATCAATGAAGGGTGGGCCACCTTTTGGCATTCACGAATTATGAGAGAACTGGACCTCACTGACGCCGAGGCGGTAGACTTTGCCGTAATGCACAGTCAAGTCGTACAGCCTGCAAAGCTGCAGCTCAATCCCTATTACTTAGGCGTTAAGATATGGGACCATCTTGCTGAGCATTATGACTGGGAAACTTTGTTTGAAATACGAGAGATGGAGAATGACATTTCCTTTGTGCGCAATTATCTCAATCAAGAACTGGTTGAGGAACTCAACCTCTTTAATTATCGTAAGGTAGGTGCCCACTGGCAAGTCATGGATACCGCCTGGGAGAAGGTGCGCGATAACCTGGTTAAGCAGCTGGTCCATGGCGGCCATCCCCGTATTTTAGTCATGGATGGGGATTACGAGGGAAAAGGCGGGCTCTATCTTGTTCATGGTCATGAGGGACTCGACTTGGACATTGTTTATCTGGAAAGAACTTTGCAGCTGCTGCAGACATTGTGGGGCAAAGGTGTTTATCTGGAAACTGTGGTGGATGGCAAAAAGATTCTTTTCGAATGCACGAGCAGCGGTATTTCCCGGAAGAGCATGGCAAAAGTTCAGGATAGGCAGAAAGAGGAACAATAATGAAGCTGTTTCCGCCGGGGGTATCTGCGGCAGAGGGGTAAAAGGTCTTGGCTCGGGTCGCGTAGCTTTACGCACAACGCGTACTCCATAGCTCCGGCGCTGGTCAACTCGCTTTCTTAACAGCATCTGCGGCGGATAAGTAGGCTTTGTAGCATGCCGCCTTGAGCGAAACTGTCCACTGGACACTTTCGCCGCCAAACCTCAGGGTAATACCTGATGTGAACCGTGGCTCCGCTATGTTAAGAAAGCCTCGTTGACCTGACCGCCCCTCCGCTAAATCCGTCCGCTTTTGTACGTAAAGCTACTGCTTGCGGGCCCCCTTTGGGCCGCCGACCCTGCCGCCCCCAGCGGCGTCGGCAAGACGGAAAAAACAGCTTGGGTCGCGACTCATCCCGCAAAGCCTGCATGCAAACACCTGCAAAGCAGCCCAAGGATTTTGCTTTACGGAAGAGAGCGAATTTAAGCGAGCGGAAACAAAACTTCGCGAAAAGCCTGCAGCGGAGTCGGGTTGGAAACAGGACGTTTCCAACCGGCCATTGAGCAGGAGCGATTTGGCCGGGTACCCGACGGAGCGGAGGGCTTTGAGCGGTAGTTTTGTCCGCACAGCTTATGGAGCGACCGCTGTAAAGCAAAATCCTGGAGAAATTCCCCAGGACTTTTGCGCAAAACAGCTTCAGAGGCATGACCCTAAAGAAAGCTCTACCTACGGAGAAAGGAGGACCCCTCTTGTTAGAACAATTGCTGACCACACTGGGAGAGTTCGTCGTCGAATTGATTTCCAGCCTGGGCTACTTTGGCGTCTTTCTGGCCATGGCCATCGAAAGTGCCTGTATCCCTCTCCCCAGTGAAATCATTCTCCCCTTTACGGGATATATGGTCTACATAGGTCATTTTGACTTTTGGACGGCTACTTTAGCGGCAACCTTAGGCAATCTTTTTGGCGGTCTCGTCGCCTATTATGTGGGTGTCCGGGGAGGCCGGCCTTTTATTCAGCGTTATGGACATTATTTTTTTATCAAGGAAAAGGAATTGCAGTGGACTGAGCGTTTATTCAGCAGGCATGGGGAAATTACCGTCTTAGTGGGACGTCTGCTGCCCGTGATACGAACCTTCATATCCCTGCCCGCCGGTATAGCAAAAATGAGTGCCGTGAAAATGGCCATCTATACAGTACTGGGGGCACTGCCCTGGTGTATGTTCTTAATCATCGTCGGAGAAAAGCTGGGCGCTAACTGGAACTCACTTAAGCCATTATTCCACCGCCTGGATCTAGTGATTGGTGTGCTCATCCTGGCAGGCATAGGTTATTTCTTTTTTAAGCGCAAGGGCCGCAAAAGGCGGTAAAAAGGTTCTATTCTTTGCGGCAAAACGGGCATACTCCAAAAAATCTGAGCCAATGCTCCTCGATTTGATACCCGCTGTCTTGCTCAAGCTTCCCGGCGATGTTGGAGATGGGGCATTCCCCTATCCATTCTTCAGTACGACCGCATTGGGAACAGATCAGCTGGTGTGAATGATGGTGATGAGATGCCAAGCTTTCCAGACGATATTTTTCGCCGCCGGCACTGAATTCTTCAGATCTCAGTAGACCTAAGCTTTTGAGCAAACTAAGCACACGATAGATGGAGGCGACACCAATAGGAACATTTTCCTGCTGAAGAAGGTTATGAATATCGTAAGCACCTAAAAATTCAGAATGGCTGGTTAAGATGCGGATAACTTTTTTACGTGGGTCAGTAAGGCGATAGCCCTTTTCTTGAATGAGTTGGATGATCTCATTGTAGTCCATTTGTGTTCACCCTTTCTCTGAGGTCTTTACACGGCCAAAACTGCGGCCCAGGCTGACTCGTTTGGGCGAACAGAGAAAGCTCAGTAAAAAGATTACGGCTGCTGTCAGAGCGATACTGGCTCCGGAAGCCACATTTAAATAATAAGAGAGATAAAGGCCGAGGATGGCGCTGATTAATCCAAAAAATACAGAGAGCAGCACTAATTTCTTCAGGGAATGAGTCCACTGAAAAGCCGACGCGGCAGGTATAGTCAGCAGTGCGGTGACAAGAATAATGCCAACGGTTTGAGAGGCCACCACTACGGTCACAGCGATCATGGCCAGCATGGCATAATGCAGGCGTGCACGGGGCAACCCTGTCACTTCGGCCATTTCCGGATCAAAGGCATAATAAACGAATTCTTTGTAGAATACCGCAAGAATGGCAAGAATCACACATGTTGAACCAACAATGATCATCAAGTCAAAAGAACCGATGGATAATACCGAACCGAAAAGATAGCCGGTCAAATTGCTTGAATAGAATTTTAAGGAGCTGATTAATGCTACCCCTAAAGCCATGGAAGTGGAAAAGAGAATGCCAATGGCTGTGTCCAGGCTGACTTTGGCTTTCTCATGAAGCGCACCAATAAATAAGGCAAGACCTATGGTATAGATATTGCCGGCGATGTATAAATTCCAGCCCAGGAGATAGCCGATAGCTAACCCCGCTAAAGAACCATGTGCTAAACCTTCGCCGATAAAGGCCAGACGTCTTAAGATCACAAAGGTTCCTACGACTGCCGTAAGCACTGCCACAGCAATGGTGCCGATGAGGGCCCGCTGCATAAAAGCATATTGCAAAGGCTCAATAAGTAGATGCATATGGAATATTCCCTCCCAGCTGATTTCCCATGAAAGTGCGCTCCAGAATATGCGGGACCAAAACCTCCTGAGGAGGACCAAAAGCGATAACCGTTTGATTGAGGCAAATTATCAAATCAAAATGATGATACTCCAAGGCCGCTAAATCATGGGTAGTGGTAAGGATAGTTATGCCATCGCCGTGGAGGTCCTCAATCAGGCCAAAAATGCTTTGCTGAGAAGGGATATCCAACCCTGTGGCCGGCTCGTCCAATAGCAACAGACGGGATTCCGTGGCCAGGGCCCGGGCGATCAGGACTCTTTGCTGCTGGCCTCCGGAAAGCTGGCCAATCGGGCGATCCTTCAGATTCAACATATTAACTTTGCTTAGGGCTTGCTCCACCAGATGATGATCCTCGGCTCGGGGACGATTAAACCAACCTAACCGTCCGGTCCGGCCTAACAGAACCACCTCATAGACCGAAATCGGAAAATCTTTATCCATGGTTTTCAACTGTGGGACATAGCCTAACTGCATTTTGCGCCGCCATTCCCGAGTCGGCGGCTGTCCAAAAACCTTAACGCTTCCTTTAGTGGCCTGATTCAGGCCGACAATGCTTTTAATCAAGGTGGACTTTCCAGAGCCATTAGGGCCGATGATGCCGACGCAGGACCCGCTGGCAATGCGCAGATTGATATCCCACAAAATATCCCGTTGGGGAAGTGAATAGGAAAAGGAATCAAACTCAACGGCCAACATTGTAAAACCTTCTTCCTGATGTAGGGTGGCTTAGGCTGATGTGGAATGACTAAGGTGAAATTACTTAAGCGCTGTGACAATGGCTGTGGTGTTGTGCTTCATGATCCCGATATAGCTGTCGGTTTCCGGCGTAACGCCAAGAGTATCATTATACAGATCTTCCACGACCTTAATCCCGGTTTCTTGGGCCAGTTGCAGAACAAGCTTGGTATTGAAACCCACTTCACCAAAGATAGCCTTGACCTGATGCTCTTTAATCAATTCGATGAGCTGAGCATAATCCTTTGCCGAAGGTTCAGACTCATCTCCGTGAACCACCGGCCGCAGGACAGTGAGTCCGTACCGCTCTGTATAATAGACCCAGGCATCATGGTAGACGATCAAATCCCGGTTCTCCTGGGGAATCGTAAGAATTTGTTCCTGTATCCACTGATCTAATGCTTCCAGTTCCCGCAGATAGTTTTCGGCATTGGTTTTAAAAATTTCCTGATCCTGGGGATAGGTCTCAATCAAGGCATCACGAATAGATTTTACATAATGTTGGGCATTTTTTACATCCAGCCAAAGGTGAGGGTTTCCCTGGGAATGGTCATGGCCATCACCTTCTCTATGGACTTCAGCTTCGTCGTGAGCACTCTCTTCCTCATGGTCACTATCATGGTCATCAATGCCCAGTATCTCTAATCCATCGGCCAGAATCACCGTGCGCAGATCCTTATTCTGAGAATTGGTGATGAGCTTTTCTAAATAAGTTTCCTGGCCGACCCCGTTGGCGAAGAAGAGCTTGGCCCCGGTCACCTGGCGTACCGCCTCGGGCGTAGGTTCGTAAGTATGGGGATCGCTCCCGGTCGGAACCAAACTGATCACCTGGATGCTCTCTCCACCTACATTTTTAATCAGATCGGCCAGAGGGGAAATGCTGGTAATGACGACCTTCTGATTCATGGTGCTGACAGGTTTTTCAGCAGAGCATCCTGTTGCCAAGAAGACAAGGGAAGCTATCAGGAATAGTTTTAGCCAATGGGAATGTTTAACGAACGAACGCATAGGTTCCTCCTTATTGATATAATATTTCAATAAGAAAGTGTACTTGAAAATACAGGGGATGTCAAATTATCCTTTAAGGAAAATGTAGAAGTGGTAAATGAGGCGAAAAATGGTTATAATCAGGAAGGAAGTGATTTTTTTTAGGAGGATGCACAGTGAGTGAACACGATTTAAATGACAAAAAACCGGTGGTAACTATTGAAATGGAAAGCGGCAGCACCATTAAAATTGAGCTGTACCCTGATGTTGCACCGGAAACAGTGAAGAATTTTGTTTCCTTAGTGGAAAAAGGCTTTTATGACGGAATTATCTTCCATCGGGTTATTCCCGGCTTTATGATTCAGGGAGGAGATCCTCAGGGCACTGGTATGGGTGGATGCGGTTATAGCATTAATGGGGAATTTACTGCCAATGGCTTTCCCAATAATCTAAAACATGAGCGTGGAGTTATTTCTATGGCGCGTACAGCCAATCCCAATTCAGCCGGGTCCCAATTTTTCCTTATGCACGCTGACTCACCTCACTTAGATGGTCAATATGCTTCCTTTGGTCGGATCATTGAGGGCATTGAGGAAGTGGATCGCATTGCCAATGTCAAGCGGGACTATCGGGATAAACCTGTAGAAGACCAGCAAATGAAGAAAGTTACGGTGGAATTTATTTAAAGAGAACTACATAAGCATGACATGGAAAAGGAGAGGGAATACCCCCTCTTTTTCCTTCTGTAAAATGTTCTTGCCGCGGCGATGCAGACATCCTGAGGAGTAGGAGGAGAAAAAGATGTGGCTCTCATCAGAATTTAATCGGATGGCAGAAAAAACCTTCAAGGCCTATGAGCCTGATGATGCCTTTTTTTCCACGTTGCTTTACGGACCTGAGGGGGTCGGGAAATCAACCCTTCTTGTGAAGTGCTGCCAACGGCTAAAGGAGAAAAAAACTATCCTTTATATAGACGCCCAGGACTTTGTCAAGAATTATGCTTTTGCGGCACAAGAAGGAACCCTGTCGCAATTTCGCCTGCGGCTCCGTACCCCTGGGGTATTGATCATGGATCATATAGAAGTGTTAAAAGGAAAGACCCGCAGCATTGAAGAATTCTATCATACTTATGAAGCTCTTTTTCAAAGGAATGGCCGTATCATCTGTGGTTTCCGCGGGGACCCCTCCCAGTTGGGGTTTCTTGGTGAGAAACTCAGCTCACGTTTGCGGGGAGGCCTGGTTGTTCCTATTTTGCAGCCCACTCCGGAGGATATGCTGAACTACCTGCGGCAGATGGCTTATGGCAAATTCTTGATTGTAGAGGATTTGGTTTTAGAATTAATGGCTGAGGAGGCCGCTAATTTTCCAGAAGCTCAAAGCCTTATGAATGGCTTCATCCAATTTGCCAATCGGACGGACAGTGCCCTCGACCATGACGCTTTATTGCTTTATCTCCAGGAACGCAGATACCAAGAGGGACTCCGCCCTTCTCCACAAAATATTATTCAGAAAGTGGCCGAGCTGACCGGGGTTGCCGCGGCAGCTATTTATAGCACCACTCGAACGCCGGAGGTTCGGCAAGCCCGACAGTTAGCAATTTACGGGATACGCAGCCTTAGCCGGCTTTCTTATCCGGAAATCGGCGCTTCCTTGAATAAATCCCATAGCAGCATCATGAAATCTTATCAGCAGTTTCAGGAAGCTGTCCAAAAGAACCCTGAGCTAAGGGAAATGCTTGAGTCATTAGTGAAGTACTTTAATTCTCCGGACGATGAAAAAACGGAAAGATGAGGAGGAAGAACGATGACCAATACCGTCAGGAAGATCGCTGTTCTTACCAGCGGGGGGGATGCTCCGGGAATGAATGCGGCCATTCGGGCAGTGGTTCGCAAGGGAATTTATCATGGACTTGAGGTTTTTGGGATTCGCAAGGGGTATGAAGGCCTGATTCATGGGGAATTCATAACCATGCATCTGGGAGCAGTAGCGGATATCATTCATAGGGGCGGTACCATGCTCATGACCGCACGTTCCCAGGAGATGCTCACCCCGGAGGGACAAAAAAACGCCGCGGCTCAATTGCGTTATCGCGGTATCGATGCGCTGATTGTGATCGGGGGGGATGGTTCTTTTCGGGGAGCACAGACCTTGTCTGCTCAAGGAATAGCCATCGTCGGTATACCGGGTACCATTGATAACGATATTACCGGCACGGATTTAACTATCGGATTTGATACTGCCGTCAATAATGTGGTTCAAGCGGTTAGTAAAATCCGGGATACGGCAACATCCCATGATCGAACCTTTTTAGTGGAAGTCATGGGACGGGATTGCGGCAACATCGCCTTGCAATCCGGCGTAGCCTGCGGTGCAGAATCCATCCTTGTGCCGGAAATCGAACCGGATCTGGATGATATTGTCGCGAAATTGGAACGCGGCCACCAACGGGGCAAACATCACAGTATCATTATGGTGGCAGAAGGGGCTATGAGTGCTTGGAATCTGGGGGAAGAACTCCGTCAGAGAACCGGCTTTGAAACCCGGGTCACCATCTTAGGCCATATCCAAAGGGGCGGCAATCCAAGTGCCCTCGATGTGGTCCTGGCCTCGCAAATGGGCGGGAAAGCAGTGGAGATACTCTGCGCCGGGGAAACCGATCGGATGACAGCCTGTGTCAACCAGGAAATCCAATCCCTGCCTTTGGAGGTGGCTTATGGTGAGCGCAAACCCTTCAACAAAGTTCTCTATGATCTGGCCAATCAATTGGCTATCTGAGCAAAAGAAATCAGCGGTCTATAGAGGAAATCAGGAAGCGCAGGTAGAATTCTTGCCTTTGAGGTGATCAACGTGGAACAAGTATTTGCATTGGATATAGGAACACGTTTGGTAATGGGGCTCATTATGGAAAAAGCTCCCGGTGGTTATCATATTATAGCCAGAGCCCAAACAGAGCATCGTCAGCGGGCCATGTACGACGGGCAGATTCATGACATAGAAGAAGTCGCTCAAGCGGTGCAACGGGTCAAGGAGGAGCTTGAAGAAAAGATAAAGAGCAAATTGCACTATGTTTCGGTGGCGGCAGCCGGCCGGGCTTTGAAGACGGCTGTGGCCACTGCCCAGAAGTCTGAACTCATCCCCATGATTTGGGAACGAGAAGATATCTTTGCTTTGGAGATGGAAGCTGTTCAAAAAGCATTGCGGGAGGTCCAAGCCGAAGACGAAATCATTCCCTACCATTGTGTCGGCTACAGCACCATTGAATCCCTCCTGGAAGGTCAGAGCCTTTCCAGTCTCAGCGGACAAAGAGGGAAGGAGGCTCAGGTTAAGGTGATCGCCACCTTCCTGCCGCGAACGGTGGTCGATGGCTTAACCCGGGTGATTTCCAAAGTAGGGTTGGAAATGCGGGAGCTGACCTTGGAGCCTATTGCGGCAGGAAGAGCAGCTATACCGCCGGATATGCGGCGTATGAACCTGGCCCTGGTGGATGTGGGTGCGGGAACTTCAGATATAGCCTTAACCAAGTCCGGTTCCTTTTTTGCCTATGGCATGGTGCCCATGGCTGGGGATGAGATTACGGAGAGAATTTGCCAGCATTTTTTAGTGGACTTTCAAACAGGGGAAAAAATCAAGCGCAGTTTAAACACCAAGACCAAAGTGACCTTTACGGATTTTCTGGGCATGAAAACGACGGTCAATAAGGAAGAGGTTCTGGAGCAGATCCAACCGGTCGTCCTTGAACTGGCTCAAAAGCTGGCGGATGAAATTCTGCGCCTGAACCAAGGAAATCCTCACGCCATTATTCTGATCGGGGGGGGAAGTCAGACACCATTATTGGCAGAAGCTTTATCCGATCTTCTTGAATTACCCAGAAACAGGGTAGGGATTCAGGTTCGCGAGCGAATCCAAGGGGTATCGGGTGAAAAATCCCTCAAAGGGCCGGATGCCATTACCCCTATAGGGATTGGCATTTCCACGATAGAAGGGGAAGGGCTGCAGTATTTTTCCGTTCATGTCAATGATCTCACTGTGCAGATCTTTGAGTTGCAATTAGCCACAGTATCCGATGCTTTGCTGGCGGCTGGAATTACGCCGAGGCTCCTTGTAGGCAGGCCGGGGTCAGCTTTAACTGTTGAGCTGAATGGAGACATTAAAGTCAGCAAGGGGCAATTCAGTAAACCTGCTCAGTTTTTCCTGAACGGGGAAGAAGTGAAATTAGACCATGAATTAAAACCAGGCGATAAAATTCAATTCATACCGGCACAGGATGGGGAGAATGCCCAGGCAACCTTTGCCGACTTGGTTCCAGCCATTCCAGAAAAGAAGATCAAAGTGAATGGTGAATCCGTGGTGTTTACCGCCCAAATCTTCTGCAACGGTCGTCCTGTGACAAGAGACGGGGATGTTCCGGATGGGGCGAAGATCACTGTGTTCCAAAATCAGACCCTTAAGGATTTGCTGCATTTTTTAAATGATAAACAGTATAGTTTATCTGAGATTCGGTATAAAATAAACGGAGAAGAAAAGGTTATCCCTATTCATAAAGAATTTTACATTAATCAGCAAAAAGTTGATCTTGAGCGCATGCTCAAGGATGGAGATGATCTTGTTATCCTGGTCAAAGAAGTCTATATCAAGGATTTGCAGCTCAAACCCACTCCCATGGTGTTTTACGTTAATGGGCAAGAGGTTGAATATCCTCCGCAAATTTTCCGTATACTCTCTCGGGGCCGGGTTCTCTCAGATCAGGAAAAAGTAGTAGATGGTATGGAACTCAGCGTTGAGGGGTATGATACCATGCCTTTGCTTTCAGAATTACTGCCCTATGTTAATATTCCTCAGGATGTTCCTGCTAACGCCCGCCTATCTCTAAAAAGAAATAATCAAGAAGCCGAGTTTACTACTCCTCTTATACCGGGGGATCGGATCGAGATTCATTGGGAACAAGTTGCAAGTGCCCTATAAACAATAAAAAAGCGCAAAAAAAACCCCCTCATCTTTCTGATGGGGGAAGGGGCTATTGCCCGGGTGGAAAAGGGTAGAGGAGTGTTTGAACTTAGTATAACTAACTGCCAGGCTATTGTCAGTAAAAAAACCTTCAACGGTCTGTAATTTTCGGTGAATGGTTGATTTTCTACTCTTGACATTCTGACGTTAGACCATAAAATGATAGTGGAGGTGTCATTTATGTTATTTCAATGGATTATGGGCATAGTTGCTCTGGCTGCTCTCATTATTTTCTTACTTTCTGACAAATGGACCAGTAAATCAAGACATTCAAGTTACTATGAACAAGTGAAAAAGCCGCAAGGTAAAGAACCCCGGCTCGCTAATCTGCCTGATGCATCGAAGCATGATAAGTTTTATTCCAAGTTGAATGCTCGTTAAGCGCAAGGAAAAGAAGAGGCTGTTGCAAAATGAACGGTACGTTCGTTAAGCAACAGCCTCTTTCCTTAAGCTATTTTCACTTGAGTTATTTTACTTAAACTATTTTACTCAGTTGTCCCGGAATTTTGTCATAATGGCAAAAAGCTGATTCCTCTAAGGTAAGCACGTATTGGACTCCTTCCAAGACCTTATTCTGTCTTTCCCGGGGGCTTAGATCAGGGTGCCGCAATGTCTCCAGGTGGTCAAGAACAGCTGGGGAAACAGTAAATTGATGAATGTCCTGAGTGCCTGTAAAGTGGAATTGATACATATAACGGTGAGTCTCTTCGATGATCAGAGCATGCCGTCCAATGGTGGCTTTATTCAAGACCTGTATGGCATCCAGGGCACAGGATTGGGTATAGGCCTTGACAAGGCATTCCGAGTCAGGAGCGGGGCGTATTCCCATCTCCCTTTGCGCCAACTGGGCGATCCGATAACCGAGAGCTATATCTGGACAAGTATGTCCATGAAAGTCTATGACAAGTTCCCAAGGGGTTTTTTCTACGCACATAAAAATTCCCTCCCGATTGCTTTTGTTAGTCTTACTTTTATTCTAACGCTAAAAGGAGGGATTTGAAAGTCAATTATGGTAATTCTCAAAAAAGACTGTTCACAAAGAGGAGTTCTATCCCCGGGCTACAACTCCGATGATTCCGCCTGCTGCGCCGGCTGCCAGGATGATGATGGACTTCTCGCCAAAATTCAGCCAGGATGGTGTGTCAGGACTTAAGACAGTGAATAAGAGGAGCAATAGCAGTAGAAAGCCGGCTCCGATACTAATGCCGTAAAACAATCCCTTCATACCGGCACGATAGGTTGTGATGGCCGCTGCCAAAAACACACTCATGCCCAGAATGATGTTATAGACCAGGGACGATTCTTGAAGCGGGGTTAAGGTGAGTACTAAACCAAGAATTAAGGAAATCAACAGGGCAATCCCGGCTGCAAGCAAAATGCCTTTGAAAACTAACCCGAAGTGAAAGGATTTGGGCATATCTCATACCTCCTTCGACTAATAGAATCTATGCATTAACTGGATAGAGTATGCGAAGGAATAAAATAGGACCTAATTGTGAAAAAGAATAAATAATCTACTGATATAATTGGATTTTTCTAGAAAAGGGGTTATAATAAGATAAGAATTATCGGTATTATTAGGCAGGGGAGATGGTTTCTTGGCCTTAAGAGACAAAACTAACCAAAGATTTAAGGAGTTTTTCGAAAAACAGTCCAAAAGAAATGATGGAAAAGAATTTGAAATCTCCTTTGCGGAAATTCAACGGGAGACCGGAGCGGCGAGCAGCACTATGAAACGGGCCATTGAGGCTTTAACTGAGGAAGGCTGGCTTGGAGTAAAACCAGGTCGCAATACTCGCTATGGACTGTTCAAGCTATTGCAAGGGGAAGCTGAAACGGCTGAGGCATTACCTGGAGCACCAGAGCCCGACCCGCCAATGTACGAGTCTACCAGTGATTTCTCTCCTGCTCCAGCCAGCGATTCGGGCAACGGTTCCTCTGCCCTGGCGAGTGAGTCAAGAGTACAGGAATTGGAACATCTTATCGATGGTCTGCGCCGTAGATTAAGAGCGCAGGAAATGACGATCGCACTGCTTCAGGATCGTATGGCAGAAATTGAAGACAAGCTGTATAAAAGATAAATTTCCAACTCTTTCATGATGTTTTTTAAAGTATTAGTGATATAATAAATGTGAATCCTGCGTTGTTCGTAGAATATCTTGGTTTTGATCCTATTTATGACAAGGGAACTGATATGATGAGCCCAGTACATCAGGCCCCACTTGTAGGGGAAGGTGGAAGCGTTTATCTAGGTGCCCACCTGCGAGAGCAGGGTCAGAAACCTGGAGTTTTACGGCAAGGCGGGGATGGTAGGGAGTTTCCCTACCATTGTTTTATTTTTGAGGCTGATTATGTCATAATAGTCTTAGACTTAATTAAAAAATTCCTTAAATAAAAATTCATAAGGGGGCAAAATGGTCAAACTAATCTTTACCCGGCATGGCGAAACCCTTTGGAATATTGAAGGCCGCGTCCAAGGAGCTATGGATTCTCCGCTTACAGAAAAGGGGATTCTCCAGGCTCGCAAGGTGGGGCAGCGCTTGCGCAAAGAAGGGATCACCCGTATTTATTCCAGCGACTTGCCCCGTGCCCGGGCCACGGCCGATGAAATCCGCAAGGCAGTTGGCATAGAAGAAATTCTCCTCGATCCGGCCTTGCGGGAATTATCCTTCGGAGAATGGGAGGGTAAGAATTGGTGGGATTTGCGGCAGCTTCATCCAGAGCTTTTTTCCCTGTGGGACACCGGACCCCATCAGGTACAGATTCCTGGAGCAGAAAGCATGTGGGAGGTCTCCGAACGGGCTTGGCAGTTTGTGCAGGAACTGCCCCGGCTTCATGACGGTGAAACTCTCTGTGTCGTCACCCATGGCATGACCCTGCAGCTCATTGTTAAGAAAGCCTTGGGGATTCCGGTGGAGCAATGGAACGATGTTCCCTGGCAGCATAATACGGCAGTGAATATTTTTGAGTTTTACGAAGATGGCCGCATTTACCCCATTCTACTTGCCGATCACACTCATTTGGATGATGATATTAAGCCGACCAGCGGTTTTACCTCAAAAAAATAGCCAGAGTAGTCTCTGGCTACTGAAGAACTTGTAGTTTTGATAGAGCATTCCTAAAGAGCTTATAAAAATACGACCCTCGCCCCGATGTTTTAGGGGGAGGGTCGTATTTCTGCTTCATTTCATAATACTATCTTTTCGGAGTATCCGGTGAAAACGGTTCCGGTCCCCAATGATTGTCTTTGGGCCAATAATACGCTGCACTTCCAGCAAGCGTTTCTGGCATTACGAGCCAATATCCTGGTATTTCTGTCAATTCAAACTTGATTCCATCACTGTCTGTTAAAAGTCCAAGCTCCTTTGCATTTACATCCATATATCTTAACAAAATCTTGGCGTATAGCTTACGGTCTTCAAGAGATAGACTATCGAAGCCTTCTTGAGTGATATGTACAGGAGCATCAACAAACTTCTGCAACTCAGGGTTTATTGAAACAGTATTTGCCCCTGCTACCCCTTGATAAGAATTATTTTTAGTAACCGCATACATTTCCTTCAGTTCTTCCAGACTGGTAAAAGGTATGCTTTCGTTTACCACTGGGTTGTCAGCCGTTTCCACTGGCTGTGGTGTCTGTTGGTCAACGGAATCTTGCGGAGCCTGGGGCGGGTTAGCATTTGCGGAACAACCGGCAAGCAAAACAACGATAGCGGCAGCAGCGACAAGACTTGTCCATTTCTTCATCATGCTTTCTCCTCATATAAGTCAATTTACATGGGTATTATTGAAGCGCGAACACTTTATGTATAACTCTCTTTAGCTATAACTATGATGAGATCAAGAGGTAAATTCAATCCGTTTTTTCTGGTAATTTCTTCTGGAAAAAAGGTGCGGCTTCCTCAATTTTTGAGGAAGCCGTATATATCTGTGAATTTTCATCAGATCCTGGTGAGTTTTTCAGCCCGGCTCCTGCCCGGGAGGCGTGGGTGAGCTATTCAACCAGTCCTGGTCAAATTTCACGATGAGCTCCTGGCTGGCCGCGGGAGAGGGAACCAAAATGGCGACTTCATGGTTCATCACAAAGGCCTTATACCCCCATCCGGAACTGCTAAAGATAAACGTCTGGCGATCGAAAATCCCTACATTAATCTCAAGAGGAGGATGGGCGGACGAATCATAATACCGAATCTGAACACCGGCAGCTTGGAGACTTTCGATATCACCCTGGTAACTCTTCGGCATAATACCGGAGTCCACGATGAGTTTAATGTCCACCCCTTTGGCCGCGGCATCGACCAAGGCTTGGAGAATATCTGAATCGGTCACATGGGAAACAATGATCCAAATATTCGTAGTGCTCTTTTGAATTTGGTCAAGAAGTTTCTGTTTTATATTGGTATTGGCCAGAACGGAGATATTATCTTCAGTTAATTCAGTGGTTTTAGGGATATCCAGGGATAGGGTTGTCGTAAAAATCCAATCCCGATTAAACACGGTGCTGGCCAGTTTCCAGGCGGAACGCTCAGATAAATGAACGGCTAGATTATGAGAATTAAACCCTTTCTCAGTCCATGGGAAAGAATAGACCATAGCCTCTCTTAAATCCACGATTAGGAATTTAGCTTCATTGGTCTGTCCTTTTTGGGCAGGGTAATACTGTACGGAGATATTGTTGCTTTTAAATTCATTGAGAGTGGTTTTATTGGGAGTTTCAAACTGGTCAAGCAATATTCTTATTTCGATACCGCTGGCAGCTTTTTGGATGATCAGGGCCTTAAGTTCCGGATCGGAAAAGATCTTTTGCTCTACATAGATGGATTTCTGGGCTGAGGTGATCAGCTCTTTAGTTTTTTCCCGTGCGGCCTTACCGTCAAAATACAGGGCTTCAGCAGAAAGGTTGGATAGAGGGACCTCTTCCTCTTTTACAAACAGGCTCTTTATATCTAGTGAGCATCCTGTAAGGAAAAGGCAAAGAATTAGAATAAGCGGGAGAAACCGTTTCCTCATAAGCTCTTCGACTCCTATGTACACATTATTTCATTGGCTCCAGACTTTTCTTCTATTATAACATAAAGAGCTCTGTTCCAAAAATCTGGTTGGCATAGATTTTTATTTTTTTACATAGACATTCACAAGCACAGAAATGTAAAGGGGCAGGATCTTGATGAGAAAAAATAAACACGGGTTTCTCTTAGTGGTCATAATCCTGTTTGTATTTTGTTCACTGAATTTACCTCAGCCGCTGACGCCTATGGCTTACAATAGCGCCCCAGCCTCGGGGAAGGTGTCCAAAGACTTCTCGGCAGATAAAGCCTATGAACATATTCTGCATTTATCGGAAAAGATCGGTCCCCGGCCGGCCGGAAGTCCTAATGAAACCAAAGCGGCTCAATATCTGTACTATATGCTGGAACAATATGGATGGAAGGTGCGGGAGCAGCCCTTCAGCAAGATTGTGGGCAATGCCAATCCTCTTAAACCCGAGCATAAAATTCAAGTGATCAACAGTCAGAACATTATCGCTGAATTACCAGGGGCCTCACCGGAAACCATTCTTCTGGGGGCTCATTATGACAGCGCCGATGTTTCAACTCCCGGAGCTATTGATAACGCTTCCGGGGTGGGCGTGCTGTTGGAAATAGCCCGTATCTTAGGTCAGGAAAAGCATCAGAAGAGCTACCAAATCGTATTTTTTGGAGCAGAAGAAAATGGTTTGGTAGGTTCACAGTATTTCACTGCTCAAAGCGATTTATCGGCGATCCAGTGGATGTTGAATTTGGACATGGTGGGCACTCCACTGGAGATTGATATCGCCGGCAAGACATCAGCACCCCCGGAATTGGTAGATAAGGTTGTAACGCTCGCCCGTCAGGAACAAATTCCTTTCCATATCAGCCGGGATTTTGCAGTGATGACCAGAGAAGGTTCACAGGGAGGGGCCAGCGATTTCAGCCCTTTCCTGGATCAAAGCATACCTGCTCTTGGTCTGGGCATTGCCGGCCGCGCGGAGGGGTACTATCATCGGCCTGAGGATCGGATTGAGCGGGTCACTTTACAAAGCCTGGATACTGTGGGCAAGTTCATTCCTAAGCTTATCGAGTCTGTGGAAGTGACGGGTAGCGGTCAGAAAACCTGGGATTCCTATTATTTGCCGTTCCAGCTGGGATCCTTCGTCGTGATCATACCGACTTTAGGGCTGAGGATACTTTTTATCCTCACTATCTTCTTTACAGTATTCTCTGTTTCCCGGAGTTTCCGTGACCAGGAACCCTTTATTCAAGGCAATCTCAAGGAGTATGTGCTGATCGGCGTAGGTATTCCCGGTGCTGCTTTTCTAGCGAGTTTCTTAAGTGGCGCCGGCGAAGCGTTATGGCAATTACTCAAAGGCAGAGTCTATTTATGGCAGGCCTATCCCGGAGTATTCTTAACGCTGAGGGTTATTCTGGTGTTATGCGCACTGCTGATCTTTTTGAAACTTTTAAGAAGCTTACCCCAGCCCAAAGGAGGCAAACTTTATTGGCTGATTGGCGTCTTGACCTTAACCCTGCTCACCATTATTTTAGGGCTTTATCGAATTGATTTAGCCTTCCCCTTTCTTTTCTGGCTGCTTTGTTTTAATCTATTTCTTTATTATCCAAGCATCATCTTATTGTTTATAGGGCCTTATTTTATCTATAAGACCCATTGGGAGCTCTTAAATTCTCAACAATGGCCCAGTTTTTATGAAACCATTCATCTCTACCCAGTATTATTTATCGTCCTCTATGGACTACTCTTTATCCCAGTTCTTTTAGGGGCCTTATATATCTTAGAAAAAGGAAAAAGACCTTGGGAGCAAATGCTCAAGCGGCTGCTTATTCCCGCTCTGTTGGTAGGTGTTGGCTGTGTTCTCGGAACGGGCTTGATTCCAAATTATAGTAGAGCCAACCCTCAGCCGATCACTGTTCAAAAAGTCTGGACGGAATCGGAAAGGGTTATACTCAGAGTATCCAGTACCGACACCCTCCCCAAGAGTCTCCTTAAAGAGCTTGATTCCCAGGAGACCAAGATTGGGGAAGACAAAAAAGTGCTTGAGTTGCCGATACCCTCTGAAAAAGCCCCCTTGCAGGCCAATGTCTCCGTCACCGACACCGGCGAGCGTCTCCTCAACTTCAAAATGGCTATGAAATATGGGCGGGATCCCTACTTAGTAAGAATAAAACTGGAAAGTAAAAAGCCTTTTAAAATCCAGGAGATGGTTGACTTCGTTCCCATTGCCAAGTTGCCCAAAAAGATTGCTTTGGAAGGTAAGGAGCGCGATGGCAGCTACGCTCTGCTTCTGGAGCGTACACCGCCTCATCAAGGGACAATACAGTGGAAAATTGCTGCCGAAGGTATCGTGAAATGCAGTATAGAAGTGGTGTTTGCCGATCAAACCCCACGGTACAGCATCAATTTGCCTCATATCTCTCCTGACTATAAAGAAGTCTATCAAGATGTTTTTGAATTCTAACTGCCAAATTTCGTCAGCATAGATTACAGAAGTCAAGGCAGAATAATGGTGAGGAGGTTGATATGATGTACAAAAAGATTGCTGTAGAAAACGGCCTTACCAATGTCGTTCAAGAATTACATACGGCGGGATTTCATACGATGCCCTTAGAGGAGGAGCCATTAAGGAATATAAGTGCAGTTGTTGTCAAAGGGGATGGGACTGATATTTTGGCGGAGGAAGCCCAGTTTCATGTGCCTGTGGTTCATGCTTCAGGACGGAGCGCTGAAGAAATCGTCGAAATTCTCAGAGACCGATTATCCTAATAGCCCATTAGTGAGGGAGTGTGCAGACACGTCCCTCTTTTATTTAGGCAACAAACCCAGAAAACGCCATAAAATAGAAAGGGAAGTTTTTTAACACTCCAAATCTTATGAAAGGGGCGATAACAATGGCCTTTGGCATCATTCCCTTTGGAGTTGGCCTGGGGTTGGGATTTGGACTAGGTGCTGTAAGCACATCTTATCGATACCCTTATCCCGGGTTTTATGGTTATCCGCCGCCACCGCCCTATGGTTACCCATACTCCTATGGGTGGTTTTATTAAAAACAGAGTTCAATCTGGAGATGTCTTGACTAATAAGTAATTCTAAAATTAAGAAGGAAAGCCGGGGCTTTCCTTCTTAATTTGTGCACCTGACATGGGAGTTATCGATATGGTGTATATAAACTAGCCCTTGGCTGCGCTTTTGCCGGCGATGTAGCCTTGGGTAATAACGCGGCCCAGTCCGTGAACCGACAGTCCGGAAGAGGCTTCGCCACCGCAGAACAGACCGGGAATGGGTTGGCCCCACAAATCGATGACCTGTTGATCGCCGTTGACTCTGAGGCCGGTCAGTGTGTCATGGAGGCAGGGAGTAGCCCAGGCCGCATAGAAGGGACCGGCGGCGATTTTGTGCTCGAGAGCCTTTTTGCCGTAGTCATCATCTTTTTTAGCATCGACAAAGCCGTTGTATCTGGCAACGGTATCCGCCAGTACCTTCGGGTCCATTTTGATATCTTCGTAATACTTGTTTACAATCTTTCCGGCCAGCTCTTCGATGGTGTCGGACACAAAGAAACGTCCGTCACCAATATCGACATAGGGAGGCTCAACTGTTAATTTGCGGCGGGCCACAGCTTCTGAATCAAAGATGGCCCAGATAGGTCCGCCGATACGGCGTGCATCCGTGGGGGAAGAGCCATCGATAATAACACTTCCCAGGGCAGCTGCAAAATAATCAAAACTGTTGGCAGTAGCATCCTCCTCATTCCAGAACCGCTTGCCTAGCGCATTGACCAGAATGGCATCCTCGAAGGTGCGGTATTCGATACCTGTTGCTCTGATCAGAGGAAAGATAACGCTTGTAGGACGCGTAGCCGCAGCGGAGTTCCGATAGCCATATTGGCAGGCGAGAAAGGCCGGCTGGGTAATGGCCGAGCCAACCTCCCGAGACTGATTGGCGAGAGTTCCGAGGGCTGCACCGATGGCCATCGCCGCAATTTCCCCGCTGGCATCTTGAAGGGAGAAGGGATCTCCGGCAACGCCGTCGTATTCTATAGTAAGGCGAGGGTCGAACATGGTACGGAAATTTACATTGCTGGTATGTCCGCCGGTAGCGATGACAATACCCTTCTTGGCCTTAATTCTGACGTTTGCTTTGGTGGTTTCGATATTGCCGTTGGGATACGCGTTTTTCAAAGGTGTGCTCTCCCCTGGCAGAGTGGTGGGATTATAGCTGCATTCAACTCCGATGGCCCGGCCTGTAAGTTCACCTTCCCTGATAATTTTATCCATGTGGTAGCTCATTAAGAATTGGCCGCCTTTTTCCCGTAAGGTTTTTTCCAGAGGCCGGACAACGCCGATGCCCCGTCTCAGGGGACCATCTTTCGGGCCGGTATTGCTCAGATAATTCACCCAGCCCATGGTCTCAACGTCGGTTACGAGATCACGGGGGACGCTTTCCGGGCTGGTGCCGCCTTCAAGATAGCTCTTACCTTTGGTAGGAGGTGTATCCAGAACCAAGACCCCATTAGCCAGAATAAATTCAAACGCTTCAGGCATAGAGTTGGCGGTCGCTCGAACAACATCGCGGTCATTGTAGCGGGAAACCTGGGTAAGATCGGTCGTATGATCCATGTAATATTGATCAGGACTATCGTCAATTCCATGCTTTTTCTGTACGCTTGTGCCGGCCCCGCTGTGCAGGTTGCCGCCGCTGACTGCACAATGGCCGCCGATATCGAAACTGGCTTCAACGACTATGACCGAGGCTCCATCCGCCTGAGCTTTGACAGCGGCGGGCAGGCCGGCTCCCCCGGCCCCGATGACGACAACGTCTGCTTCATAATCCCATTGCGGTTCAGAAGTGGACGGAGCGGGAGTATTGGCAGTATTGGTGGGTGTCGAGCAACCGGCTAAAAGAGTGGAACCGACGACAGCGCTGCCTGCCAGTATTCCGGTATTGCGCAAAAAGTCTCTTCTGGAAATACCTTTTTTATCTTTCTGAGTCATCTTAACCTACCTCCTTTGAATCTTTAAAATCAGGAATATATTCGTTAATTAAATCACAATGATTGAAGCACCTCCTTTGCTCTAACGCTCAGGATTGAAGAGTGAAGATGAATAAAACTTGTATTACATACTAAATTGGTTGCAATATTTGTGCCAATAGGGTTAAAGGAACGGGAACCCGGGATTTCCCAAGGCTTCGCTAAGCAACGAACAGTAAAATAGGACCTTGATTTTAGAATTTAAGTGAGAAAAAAAGTCCAACAGCGCTTGTGATAGTTCTAATTGTCACATATTTTAAATAATAGAATTCTAGAGTGATGCTTTTGCAGGGAGGCGCATTTCTTAATCGACCCAAAATGATAGTCCTGGATAAGGTGAAAGAGGAGGAAATATATGGAGATGAATGATTTTGTACAAATGATTCAGTCCGGTAAGATCAACTCCCAGTATTTTGCCAAGGTAGGTCATGAAAGGAATCGTTTTCTGGAAGGAAAAGAAGTGGATACAACAGTTGTGCCCCGCGAGTTTATCGATTCTTGGCAAAGATGCCGGGCCTATGGACTCGCTCCTTATACCTTGGATTATCGGGACGTGGATAGTGCCCAGAAAAAAGAGTTGTTTCAGACCATGGTAAGAAAATATGAATTCTTTTTGAAAAATGTTTTTAATATTTTTGATTTGAATGGCTATATATTTAAATTGCAGACCAAAGAGGGAATCAGTCAATTTTTGGGCAAATCCACCCTGACCTTTATGGATTGTTCCGAAGAAAAAGGAGGAACGACCAGTTCCTGTGTTTGCCTGCATGAGGATAAGCCTATCATTATTTTTCAGCCTTTCTATTATCGCCAGGCTTACATTAAACATTTTTTTGGTGAACTCCACGGAGCATCAGCTCCCATTCATAATGAACAAAATAAAGTGATCGGGGCTTTGAGTTTGCTTACTCATAAGCCGGAATTTAGTATTCAGGCCTATCATCTGATTTCTCAGATCGCTAAACTACATGACAATCTGTATTTACCGATTATGCTTGGGTATGAAAATCAAATAGGGCAAATCATCAATTGTCTTCCTCAGGGAGTTGCCTTAATTTCAGAAAAGAATATCATCAAATTTTATAATGAAAAAATAGCGGACTTGTTGGAGATAGACGGAAAGAAAAACCCTGAACATGACCTGAAGAAGCGTTTGTTAAAAATCAGTAAATCCAGAGGGGCAGATCTCGAACAAAGCTCTTATGAAATAAAAGATGACTTTACTAACCAGACGTTGAAGCTGGTTCAATTGGTGGAAAAAAGTGAATCGGGAAAACAGCTGGGCAAAGTTGAAAGAAACAATGACCTATTTACATTTTACCAGATTAAAGGAAGCAGCCCTTCCATCCAGAAAGCGAAGGATACGGCCGAAAAAATTGCCGATACCCTTGTGCCGGTGATGATTTACGGTGAAAGCGGAACTGGGAAGGAAATGTTTGCCCAAGCTATTCATAGTGCGAGCAACCGTGCCGGCAGTCCATTCGTGGCCATAAACTGCGGGGCCATTCCGGGAGAATTGGTGGAAAGTGAGCTTTTTGGCTATGAGGGAGGCTCCTTTACCGGAGCTCTGAAGGATGGCAAGATTGGCAAGATCGAAGCAGCTTCCGGGGGCACTTTGTTCCTGGATGAGATTGAAAGTATGCCGTTGAAAGATCAAATAAAGCTCTTAAGAGTGCTTTCCGCCGGCAAAGTTCAAAAAGTCGGAAGCACTACTGAGATTTCCGTGGATATTCGTTTAATCTCCGCGACGAAAACAGATCTCTTGATGCAGGCTGATGAAGGGCTATTTCGCGAGGATTTGTTTTATCGCATCAGTACCTTTGTGATTAATCTTCCCGCTTTAAGGGAAAGGAAGGAAGACATTCTTTTGTTGGCAGAGGAATTCAGCCGCAGATTACAAAAAAAATACGACAAATCTTCTGTCTCAATGGATCAAGGGTTCATTAATGCCCTGACAGCCTATAAATGGCGGGGGAATGTGCGGGAGCTGGAGCATGCCATGGAACATGCCTTCATCATGCTGGGCAGGGGAGCAGCCCTTCTGCCGGAGCATTTGTCGGTAAAGATACAAGAAGCTTATCAAAGCAGGATCACCGAAGAAGTTATCGACGAAACACTGGAAGAGGAGAACGAGCATAAATTTGGATTACTTGCCTTAGCTGAACAAAAAATGATTGAACGTGTGCTGGACTCTGTCAATGGGAATATCAGTGCTGCTGCAGAACGTCTGGGAATCAACCGCAGGACAATTCATAGGAAACTACAGCGTAAGGAAAGTTCTACGACTTTTTAATCAAGGCTATTGTTAATTATGCTTTCTTTTTTTCAATTCTGGGTGTATAGTTTAAAAGAATATCATTAAGTTAAGACTAATATGGTAATTTGTGTCTAGGCAAAATTCCGAGGATACACTATAATTTGAAGAGAAGACAGGACGGGGGGAGACTATGGCAGCAAAACAAGAAGAGTGGAAAGATGAGTATCAGAAAATATGTGAGCTTTTGCGTCATCATTCTTACAAATTGACCCCTCAAAGGCAAACGATTTTAAAAGCATTTTTAGAGAATGAGGATCAGCACCTGAGTGCGGAAGATACCTTTATGATGGTTAAGCATAACTACCCTGATATTGGGCTGGCTACGGTTTACCGTACTCTGGACCTTCTGGCCGAATTAGGCATTCTCCAAAAAAATGATTTTGGCGATGGGCGAAGCCGGTATGAGTTTAACCGTAAAGATGAGCATCACCACCACCATTTGATTTGTATCAAATGCGGAAATGTCTCAGAGTTTGATGGTGACTTGCTGGAGTCTTTGGAAGCTGAGATAGAAAAACGCAATGGCTATCAAGTAGTTGACCATGATCTGAAATTTTATGGATATTGCAATAAATGCAAAAGCACGTTGGACTGACGTGCTTTTTTGCTGATCTTAACGATAAATCATTGCCAATGCCGGATTTGAAGGGAAATGACCAATTTCCAAGCACTATTTGACGGATGATTTATGGAATGAGGGGAAGGAAAAATATACCAGTTGCTCGAAATGTACTCAAAACGAGGTAAAGGAGCGACGCCTTATGTTTCCTCTTTCAACAGCAAAAAAAGCGACAAGTGACTATTCATGGCTTTCACGACTCAAGAACTCTACCTGGATATTTACCAATAAAGACAGTGATTCCTTGGAACATTGTTTAATACGTTTGCAGCAAGACTCGGACAAGCCTCTCGTGGAAACCGTTAAGCAGGCTATCGACTTTCAAGCCTATCAGGAAGCGCGTGATTATTTGGAGCGCATCTGGGGAAGATATCCTGGCAAGGAAGGAGAAATTCAATACTTAATGGCTCGCTGCTATTTTGGTCAAGGTTTGATTCAGGAGGCATTAATATGCCTGGACAAAGCCTTAATCCATGGACCGGAAAGCACTGAATATCTGGAACTGCAGGCTGATTGCCTCATGGAAAAAGAGGATTGGCGCGGGGCAGTGGATGCCTTGAATAAAGCCATCTGGGCTAATCCCAAAAAAGTGGAGAATATTTACCGTTTGGGAACCATTTATGCCTACCACAACGAACCTCACGAGGCTTTGCGTTGTTTTCAGGGATGTTGTGAGCTGAAACCCCACAACTCTTTGTATTGGGAGATGAAAGGTGAGATCCATCTTCAACTGGAACAGATGTCACAGGCTATCATTAGCTTTGAAAAAGCTCTTCGTTATGAATATAATCCGGATCTCAAAGCTCGCTTAGCTTATTGCTACACTCAAATCAATGAACATCAAAAAGCAATCCGACTTTATCGCCAGGTATTAAAGCATGACCCAGCTCATTACGATTCCCTGTGTAATCTTGCGGCCATCTATCAAAATAAAGGTGAATCCATGGAAGCGCTCAAACTGCAGGAGCGGGCCTATGGTTTGTGTCAAAATGATCCCGTGCTACTGAATAATATGGCTTATACTCTGGTTCACCTGGGAAGGACAAGGAAAGCAACAGAATACTATCAAGAAGCTCTTAAATTAGCCCAAGCCAATCCGGTCATCCTCTATAATCTAGCGGTATGCCATACCCAGAAAGGGAATTGGGATCAAGGCATTGAGATACTCTACCGACTATTGAATATCGATCCGGATCATTCTGAGGGATGGGCACTCCTGGGCAATATTTATGACCATCTCACGGATCATGAATCAGCTGTAGATTGTTATAATAAAGCTTTACAATTAGCGTAAACTATAAGGCGTAAAGCCTTTTTTCTTTTTTAAATGAAAAACATTGTCTTTTACTTTACCATTTTTTAAAGTTTTGTTATGATTTGCTAGGAAGAAGCTGAGTCGATCTGGTATAATGTATGGCAAGCACCTATCAATAGAGAGATAATTCTGATTATTAGTCCTTGTGGGAGGAGTAGTGGAGAATTTGGGCATGGATTTAGAAAAAATAGAGGAAGCAGTGACCATGATTCTGGAAGCCATTGGAGAAGATCCAAGGCGGGAAGGATTATTGGATACCCCGAAACGAGTGGCCAGGATGTATCAGGAGGTTTTTGCCGGACTTCATGAAGACCCCAGTCAGCATTTAAAAGTGCAGTTTTCTGAAGATCATGAGGAGATGATCATTGTTAAGGATATTCCGGTTTATTCCATGTGTGAGCATCATCTGGTTCCTTTTTACGGGAAAGCCCATGTAGCTTATATACCACGTAAAGGCAAAGTGACAGGTTTATCAAAAATTGCCCGGGTTGTGGAAGGGTATGCGAAACGTCCTCAACTTCAAGAACGATTAACAGGACAGATTGCCGATTCGGTGATGAGCATGCTCAATGCCCGAGGAGTCCTTGTGGTGATCGAAGCTGAACATATGTGCATGACCATGCGGGGAGTCAAAAAGCCGGGCTCCATGACCTTAACCTCTGCAGTCCGCGGGATATTTAAAACCAATGAAATCACTCGCTCAGAAGGGTTTGCGTTGATTAAGCAATGATTGATCACTATGGAAACGAAGGAACCAAATAAAGGATGAGAGTTATGGATCAAAAAACGGGAAAAATAGAGCTCATAGGTACTCAAAAGCTTAAGATCAATCCAGAATTATATAAAGTGGTGGATTTCCTTAATAAAAATCTTAAAGAGCATAATCTGATGTTCGGCCTTAGCAAAAAAGAAAATACCATGACCATGGCAATCTATGAAGTTGAGTAATTGGAGTGAACAATGCATATTCTATTGACAAATGATGACGGATATTTTGCCCCTGGGCTGCAAACCCTCTATACAACCTTAGCTGAAGCAGGATACGATGTCTTCATTGTGGCACCGGATAGTCAAAAATCGGCAACAGGCCATTCGATCACTTTGTTTGAACCTTTGTTTATTACGAAGCACTCGTTAGATCGCGGCACCGGCTATGCGGTCAGTGGGAAACCGGCCGACTGTGTTAAATTGGCGATACAAGGCAGTATTATTCCCAAACCTGATTTAGTCATCTCCGGAATTAATAACGGCCCCAATTTGGGGACCGATGTCTTTTATTCGGGGACAGTATCCGCAGCTATGGAAGGGGTGCTTTTGGGAGTCCCCGCCATAGCAGTATCCTTAGCTTCCTTTTCTGCCGTCGACTATAAGCCGGCCGCCCAATTTGTGGCCCTATCGTTGCCGAAACTCCGCCTGGGGCCGGGATTAATCAATATCAATATTCCACCCTTGCCGGAGAAGGAGTGGAAAGGTGTCCGTGTCACGAAGCTGGGCAAAGCAGTCTATGAGAATGTCTTCGAACATCGGCAAGCTCCCTATGGCCGTGACTACTACTGGCAGGCAGGCACCGTATCACCGGAAGTCGACCAGGAAACGGACCTCTATGCTGTGCAGGAAGGCTATGTATCCATAACGCCCATGCACAGTGATTTAACCGATTATATCAAACTTAAGGAATTACGACAGAGCTTATCCCTTGAGAATCCAAATAAATAGGAGTACAGCGCACTGTACTCCTATTTTCCATGGTAGCTGAGGAAGTGTTAAAGAGTGTCGTTCTTTAAGCTTTCCTCAGCGCGACGGATCATGGCTTTAACCATACTTCCACCGATGCGGCCGCCTACATGGCCGCAATCACGGGAGGTCATGTTAGCCCATCCCTTGGTTTGGATTTGTTCGGTTAAACCTAATTCGGAGGCCACCTCCATTTTAAACTCGTCCAAAACAGACTTGGGCAAAATGCCGGCGGAGCGGTTTCTGCGACTCATAGATATCCATCTCCTTTCATCTGTTTAATCGAGACAATTCTATTTTTTACAGACGGGATTATAAATATAGTACAGAAAATATGGAGAATTTAAGCTTAATTGTTAAGGGAGGAAACTGAGTTGATTATTGGGACCTTTTTGTTTTACTTCATTTTATTCCTTTTTGTTTTTTCCTCCCCGGAAAAGCTTAAGCAAAGGGATAAACGCTGGACAAAAATATTGGTTTTACCGGCCGTCTTTGCCCTGATTTTAGCTTTTTTAACGGTGATCAAAGTGTTCTTTATCTATAAGATTATCCTGATTATTGTTCTTGGCTTAACCACGCTCCTGACCTATTGGCAGTATGGGGAGCGGATTAAGCACTGGTTAGGTTGAAACGAGATAAGATCCTCCGGGTCGCGTAGCTTTACGCACAACGCGTACTCCATAGCTCCGGGGCTGGTTAACCCGCTTTCTTAACAGCATCTGCGGCGGATAGGCATGCTTTGGGGAGTGCCGCCTTGAGCGAAACTGTCCACCGGACACTTTCGTACGCCAAACCCCGTTGTTTTCTGCATGTGAACCGTGGCTCCGCTACGTTAAGAAAGCCTCGTTGACCTGACCGCCTCTCCGCTAAATCCGACACCTTCGGGCGTGAATCCTAAAACCTTCCACCGGAAGGTTTCTTCTTCGGAGTTCACGGCTTTTGTACATAAAGCTACTGCTTGCGGGTTTCTTTGCGAGGCATTTCTGGGGTCTGCTCAGGTCTTCTTCAAAGCCATGCTTACCCAGTCCCACAAAACCCCGCTCACTCAAACCAGAAAAGCAGCCCAAGGATTTTGCTTTACGGAAGAGAGTGAATTTAAGCGAGCGGAAACAAAACTTCGCGAAAAGCACGCAGCGGAGTCGGGTTGGAAACAGGACGTTTCCAACCGGCCATTGAGCAGGAGCGATTTGGCCGGGAACCCGACGAAGCGGAGGGCTTTTCGCGTTAGTTTTGTCCGCGCAGCTTATGGAGCGACCGCTGTAAAGCAAAATCCTGGAGAAGAATGACTCAGCGTAAAAACTTGCCGAGCCAGGGAATTCTCTGCAGATCGTCACGGTTGATACCGCCGTTAAAGAAGAGAATGGCGAAGTAAAGAACCGCTCCCAGTATGATCTCCAGGAGAAAGGCTAAGGGATGGAAAGCGAAGAAGGGATGAAAGAGGCGAAAGGCCAACATCATGCCAATGCCGCCCATGAGCGGGTGGAGAAGAAACTCCCGAAGATCGACAGGCATCCCTGTATAGTGGACGATAGCGGCCAGATTCAGGGTCGAGGAGATAAAAAAACCGACGACATAAGCTACAGCCGTTCCTTTAAGCCCCCACTGAGGTGAAGCCGTTAAAATGAAAAGTATCGGTATCCGGATGACGGCGGAAATAATGGAATGGATCACCGGGAGCTGGACCTTGCCTAATCCTTGCAGAATTCCTGTAGAGGTTTGTTGAAGGTAGGAAAAGATCCCACCTAAGGCAAGGATGCGCAGAATGCTGCTGGTGCCTTCGCTTTTAAAAAAGGCGCTGAAAGGCTCAGCAAAGAAAAAGAGGATTACTAAACTGGGGACCCCGATGAAAATGGTCATCCGTAAAGCTTGGGCACTGCGGAGCTTAACCGTTTGGAATTGCTTTCGGGCGGCCGCTTCGGAAATGGCAGGAACCAAAGAGGTCGCCAAAGCAAAGGTGAAGACACTGGGAAAATTAAGGAGAGTAAACACAGCCCCGCCCAGTTGTCCGAAGAGAGTGGTGGCTTCACGGGCTGTATAGCCGGCTAGTTGCAGCCGTTGTGGTATCAGCATGGCATCCACCGTGGATAACCCGCTGGAAAAGAGCCTGCCGATCGTCACTGGATAAGCTAAGTGGAAAAGTTCTTTCATGGTTTGAATCGGATGTAGGGATTCATTCTGGTGGGAGGACTTTTTTGTTTTTTGGAGTTTATACTGAAGAATAATGATAAATAAGCCGATGATTTCTCCCGACAACATTCCCAAGGCCAAACCGGAAGCGGCCCATTCGATCCCTCTGGGCAATAAAGTGTAAGCCGAGAAAAATCCCACACTGACCCGCACCAGTTGTTCACAGATCTGACTGAGTGCAGTGGGAAGCATATTCTGCATGCCCTGAAAATACCCGCGAAAGGCTGAGGAAACAGAGACCACAAAGATTGCCGGTGTGCAGATCAAAAAAAGCCTTAGAACACGGGGATCGGGAAAGAAACGCTCTGCCAGGAGAGGCGAAATAATGTAGAGAGCCACGGAAATAACCAGCCCTGAACAGGTCAATAAAAGAAGGGAAGTACGAAATATGGAGCGGGCACGGGAATAATTCTGCAAAGATACTGCTTCGGAGATCATTTTCGAAACAGCCAAAGGGATGCCCGCAGTGGTAAAGACTAAAGCAAACATATACATAGGGAAAACCATATTGAATAGTCCAAAGGCCTCTCCGCCAATATGGGTCATGATTAAGTATTGATAAATAAAACCCAAAACCCGATTGAGAAAGTTTGCCGCCAAGAGAATGACAGCCCCATAAATAAAGGTTCTTTTGGCCATATTCCTCTCCAACCCCCTGGTCCCACTTATCCTGACTAACTTTATGCCAGAAGAAGGAAAGTGATGACAATTTATTCTAAGGATCAGGAAGGTAGGGAATTGGGTTGTCAATATCGAATATTCACACAGAGGATAACTTAATCTTCAGATGGAATGCTTTCACCTAAAGCAAGTTTCCTGGATGTTTTTTAAGTTATGGAATATTTGAAAAGGATTTTTATAGTTAGTGGAGAAATATTTAATTATTGTTGATTTAAGACAATTTTTTGTAAAGTGAATACTGTTCCAAAAATTGGGCATTCTACCTCCGAATGGAGGGGTTGCCTGTGTGGACACTCATCAAAAATGCCAAACTATTCGCACCGGAGCCGCTGCAGGAGCGGGATCTTCTCCTTGTAGGGAATCGAATCGCCGCCCTTGGCGATGACCTGTCCCTTCCCCCTTATGCTAAGGGTGAGGTGTATGACCTTCATGGACATTACCTCGTTCCCGGTTTTATCGACGCTCATGTCCATATCTGCGGAGGAGGAGGAGAAGCGGGGCCCAGCTCCAGAACTCCTGAGGTTCAACTTTCTCAACTGACGCGGGCCGGGATAACCACTGTGGTAGGTTGCTTGGGAACGGATTCTATCTCCCGTTCCATGGAAGAGCTCTTGGTTAAGGCAAATGCCTTGGAAGAAGAAGGATTAACGTGCTTTGTCTATAGCGGCGGTTATCAAGCCGATCGTATGATCTTTGATACCTTGCGCAAAGACTTAGTCTTAATCGATAAAGTGATAGGGGCGGGTGAAATCGCCATTTCTGACCATCGTTCCGCCCAACCTCAAAAATCTGAGCTGGAGCATCTTGCTGCGGAAGCTCGAGTAGGGGGGATGCTAGGAGATAAAGCGGGAGTTGTTCATATTCACCTGGGTGAAGGGAAGAGAGGTTTGTCCCCAATTCTAAAAATAATTGAGGAAACTGAAATTCCGATCAGCCAATTCATGCCAACTCATATCAATCGAAAGGAAACGCTCTTAGAGCAGGGAGTAGAGTTTCTCAAAGCAGGTGGCACAATTGATTTAACAGCAGGTTGCGATGATTTTGAACCGCATTTACAGGTTCCTTTCGTTTTAAAAGCCCTTTACGAGCAGGGATTGCTGAATGACCGTGTGACGGTTACTTCAGACGGAAATGGCAGCCTTCCTCAGTTTAACGAGGCTGGAATCCTTGTCGGCATGGGCATAGGATCCGTTCATGTTCTTTGGCGCGATATCCGGGAAGCTGTGCTCCGGTACGGCATACCCCTTGATACCGCTCTGAGAACCATTACTTCCAATCCCGCCCGTATTCTACAATTAAAAAACAAAGGCATGATTCGGGAAGGCTTTGACGGTGATTTGGTGGCCTTGTCCGATGACTTGATGATTGAGCAGGTGTGGGCTAAGGGAAGAGTTATGATTCGTAACCGTAAACCTGTTGTTTTGGGGGTATATGAGACATCATTGGCGAGTCATCTTCAGACTGTAGAAACTCCACGATTAGTCAAAGGTTAGACCTTTTCTAATACATTTTAAGGAGGTTGATTTGTCTTGAAGACCTATGACACTATGAATCTACGCAACATTTGCCTTGTAGGGCACGGAGGGGCAGGGAAGACGTCTTTGACAGAAGCTTGTCTCTTTAACTCAGGTGCGGTTACCCGTATGGGGAAAGTGCCTGAGGGAAACACTATGTCGGATTCTTTGCCAGAAGAGATTAAACACAAGGTTTCGATCAGTACGAGTCTTGTTCCTGTTGAATGGCAGGGATGTAAAATCAATGTCCTTGATACTCCGGGATATTCTGATTTTTTTGGTGAGGTTAAGTCTGCCCTTCGGGTGGCAGAGAGCGGGGTCGTTGTTCTGTGCGGTGTATCAGGTCTTGAGGTACAAGCTGAGCTTATCCTTGACTTGATGGAAGAGCAGAAGTTGCCCCGCGTTATTTTTATTAATAAGTTAGAGCGCGAGAATGCTAATTTTGAAAAGGTTCTGAACCAACTCACAGAAGCTTTCCCTAATATGCGTTTTGCCCCCTTAACTCTTCCTATAGGTCATGAAGATCAGTTTCAGGGTGTCGTAGATATTATCGAGCAAAAGGCGTATATCTATGAAAACAATGCCAGTGGGAAATATACAGTTAAGGATATTCCGTCAGATCTTCTATCTGATGTCGAACACTATCGAGAAATATTAGCTGAGGCGGTAGCCGAGGCTGATGACGATATATTGACAAAATATCTGGATGGCGAAACTTTAAGCGATGACGACCTTCGCCAAGCTTTGAAAAGCGCTTTGGAAAAGGATTTAACCGTTCCGGTCCTTGCGGGTTCAGCTCTCAAAAATGTCGGGATTGGAAATTTGCTCGACTTCTTTGTTCAATACGCCCCGGTTCCCCAAACTAAAGAAGAGAAAAGCGCCCTGATCTTTAAAACCCTGGCCGACCCCTATGTTGGTAAGATGAGTTTTATCAGGGTCTATGGAGGAAAGCTCCAAGGGGACAGTATGGTGTATAATGCTCAAAAAGAAAAAGAAGAAAAGATCAGCACTCCTTTTATTCTGCGGGGAAAAAACCAAGACCCGGTTCAGGTCGTCCCGGCGGGAGATATCGCCGTTGTAGCTAAACTTCAGGATGCAGCTACTGGTGATACCCTATGCGCCAAGGAGAATCCTGTGCAATTGGAGGGCATTGATTTACCTGTGCCCCGTTTACCTGTAGCCATCGCCCCTAAGAGCAAGGGAGATGAAGATAAACTGGGGAGTGCCCTGGCCCGCTTGGCGGAAGAGGACCCCACCATGCGTGTGGAGAAGAATGTGGAAACCAAAGAATTGATTCTCTACGGTATGGGTGAAATGCATGTTGAAATCCTGATGGAGAAGCTGCAACGGAAATTTGGCGTTGGCGTAGAGATGAAAGTTCCCCGGGTTCCCTATCGGGAAACCATTAAAAAGCCGGTTAAAGTGGAAGGAAAACACAAAAAGCAAAGCGGCGGTCATGGACAATATGGGCATGTCTGGATCAATATGGAGCCTCTCATGGACGGCGAGTTTGAATTTGCCGAGGAAGTATTCGGAGGTGCTGTACCCAGACAATACTTCCCTGCTGTAGAAAAGGGAATTCGAGAAGCTATGGCGGAAGGAGTGCTGGCCGGATATCCTGTCACTGGATTCAAGGTGACGTTGACCGATGGCTCATACCATAGTGTGGATTCTTCCGAAATGGCCTTTAAGCTGGCTTCCATTATGGCCTTCCGTAAAGGGGCAGAAATGGCGAAACCTACTTTGCTGGAGCCGATTTCTGAGGTTGAGATTAGGGTGCCGGAAGCCTACATGGGTGATGTTATCGGTGATATCAACGGCAAACGGGGCAAGGTCTTGGGAATGGAGGCCGATGGTAGATTCCAGGTGATTAAAGCTCATGTGCCGCAATCGGAAATGATGCGCTATGCCATTGATTTAAAATCCATGACCCAAGGGCGAGGCAGCTTCGATATCCGATTCTTAAAATACGATGAAGTACCTTCTAAAATCAGTGAAGGAATTATCAATGAGCTTAAAGCGGCCCAGGGAAGCTAATTAGGGTTATATAGCGCTTAATCAACAGTCAGGTAGTTACCTGGCTGTTTTCTTTTTTTTGTTAATTAAAACTAAAGATTAATAAAAAATTCCTAATTTTAAGAAGGGTATTTACAAAATGCGTTGAATATTCAAATTATTGTATAAATTATATAAATATATATTATATAAAATTGAGGGAAAAAGAGTGGAGGGCTCAACTGTGGGACAACAGCCAAAAAGGGTGGAGATAAGGGATAGTAGGCGCATAGAAGAAGAACTTAAAGTGCTCTACAATTCGATTCAAGAAGCCATTGAGGTCGCAGGCAAAGACGGAACCATTCAATATGTCAACCCGTATTTCAGCCGTTTAACAGGCATATCTCCTTATGAACGAATCGGTAAGAACATCTTCGAACTCTCACCGGAGGGGGCACTGGCAAGAGTACTGAGGACCCATGAACCAATCTATGCACATCGTTCCACGATGGAAGAGTGTGATATCGAAATCATTGCCAATGCATACCCCATTGTCATCGAAGGTAATATCGAAGCGGCCCTGGTGGTGTTTCAGCAACTAACGGAGACCTCCAGGCTGGGCGAAGAGATCGAAGCGGCGAAACAGATGATTCAAGCTCTTACAACCCGGGTCGATCAGATGGCATCCAGCTCGTATACTTTTGACGATGTTCTAGGGAGCCACCCGGATTTTGCTTTTATTCGCAATAAGGCGCGTCGCTCGGCCGAGACCCATTCACCCATTATGATCATGGGTGAAAGCGGTTCTGGAAAAGAGCTCTTTGCTCATGCCATTCATAGTGGCAGCACGCGCAGCCATAAACCTTTTTTGAAAGTGGATTGTGCCAATATACCGGAAAGCCTTCTTGAAGTTGAGTTGCTGGGTTACGAGAAGAAAAGCCAGGATAGGGCTTCCGAGCGGAAGTTGGGCAAATTGGAATGTGCCAGTGGGGGAACTCTGTTCCTTGATGAAATAGGGCTGCTTAATGACTATTTACAAGATAAATTGCTTCATATCCTTCTGGAGAAGAAGTTCCAACCTGTTGACGGAACCCAGGTGATTGAACTGGATATTCGGATTATCACGGCAACTAACCGCGATTTAAGAACTATGGTGGAGAATGGGCAGTTCTCACCGGATTTGTATCATCTGCTCGGTGGTATTGAAATCCAAATACCCCCTTTAAGAATGCATAAAGAAGATGCCTTGACTTACGCCCAGAGTTTTATCTATAAGGCCAATCGGAAGCTGGGCAAACATGTGATTGGCATAACGACTCAGGCAGAGCAGCTTTTATTGGATTACCACTGGCCGGGAAACATCCGTGAGTTGAGAAATGTCATCGAGATGGCGATGGATTCCGTGGAAGGAGATATGCTCAATATTAAGGATTTTGCCAGTTTGGTAGAGATTGTCAATAAGACGGAAGAGATTCATTATCGTGAGCCTATGGCCCTTGATGAATTAGAAAAGAGGATGATTCGCTTGGCATTAGACCGCTATGGCAATTCCGTGGAAGGGAAAAAGCGGGCAGCTGGTGTCCTCAATATCTCCTTAGCTACTCTCTATAATAAGCTGAAAACCCTCGAGGATAATGTTTAACCCAGGGTAAAAAGGTATGCTTTATGGGGAATCTGCTCATCCTATACCTAAAGGAGGGATTTTCCATGGCATTATTCGGCACAAAGGGCAGGGACCCTAAGAAAAAGCCAGAACCCGCCCCAAAGCAGCATCATCGCGGCGACGCTATTCGTGAAGATATGGAAGGGTTCAAAGATTTGTACTGGCCATAAAGGGGCCGCCCAAAAGCTCTCAACCGAGTTGGTGAGAGCTTTTTAAGTAGTCCGTAGTTTTAAGCCTTTATAATTTGATCCCTTATAAATATTTTAAGAACTTAAGCTTGACACTTTTCCTGCCTTCAAGTATAATTTCATTTGTCGCTAGTTGATAAAGTGACTTAGGGGATTAGTTTAATGGTAGAACAGCGGTCTCCAAAACCGTTAGTGTGGGTTCAACTCCTGCATCCCCTGCCAATATGAAATCCGCTCTCTGCAAGGTTTGCAGGGATTTTTTGTTTTTCGAGATTCGAAATAATAAAAATTAGGTAGAACAAAAGTGGAACATCTGATTTTATTTTGTTTATGGGAAAACCCGCCGTGAGTGGCGGGTTTTTCTAATCCACCCTCTCCACCAATAGGAGGCCCATACCGCATTGACCTGTTTCCTGTTTCAAGCTGTAAATACTGCTCCGCTATCTTCCCACTGCGTTCCGCGCTCTTCGGCATTATTTTCTTGTTCACTTTTAGCTGGCGCAGTAGGAAGATAGTAGAGTTCTCAGGCATACTTGATATCTCGTTGAGCTTGGCAGAAGAAGATGTTGAATGCGGTATTTGGCGGAGAGCCTAAAGGTATAGAAAAATAAGTATTGTGCTCCATAATTAGGATATGCTACCATATGCAGTATGGAGGTGCATAAATGAAAAAATTCTTATTCCTATTTTTACTTATTCCTTTAGTTCTATCCCTTGCAGCGTGTGGTGGAGAAGGTGTAACGGCTAAAAAGGGTGAGACAGCAGAACAATCTGTAGAAAAGGCACTTAACGCGATTAAGGCCGCCGACATCGAAGCAGCATCCAAGTACATTGATTATAATGAGATTGTTAATGCGGGCAGTACAGGAACCCCGGATACTGAAGATGAAAAGAAGTCGGAAGAGATGTCCAAGGCGATTTTAAAAAACATTGAATATAAGATTTTAGAGTCATCAGAAGAAGAAAAAACTGCTGTTGTCAAAACTGAAATTACCAACCTGGATATGAGCAACGTAATGGCTGAGTTTATCTCCCAGCTCTTTTCCCTTGCCTTCAGTGGATTAAATGAAGAACAATTAAATGAAAAGTCTTTTGAAATATTCACAAACCTGGTAAGTAGCGAAACTAAAACCGTAACGAAAACAGTGGACATTAATCTTTCTAAAAGCGAAGAAGGATGGAGAATTGTAGGGGACGACGCATTAGCTGACGCTCTAACAGGTGGATTAGTTAGTTTTTCGGACAGCATGAATGGGAACAACGAAAACAGCGGAAACAGTGACACAGATAAACTACAAGAGATAAGCAATTGGTTGATAGGAAAAGTTTGGAATGAAGGATTTGTTGACATCCAACACTACATAGCAAGAGGAAAAAGCAGCACAGGACAGACGCTTGATATTGAATTCACCTTAGAACAACTCGATGCTACAATGAAGAAAAAGGCAGATTATGATAGTTTTATCGGCGGATTGGCCGAGGAACAATACTCTCAAATAAAATCAATATGGGGAAGGTTATCCCCAGAGATAGATAGTCTATATGATCAAATTAAAGGTACTCCGCCTGTCGCAAATGATGCCAGTAATTCTTTCGATACAGGAAAGCTTGAACAGTATATGGACGCCTTTACTGATGCGGTAGATGATTTAAATTAAATTTAGTTGAACTATAAAAAGCGCCTTTCCCGGGAGTGTTTGTCACACATCCCCGGTCAGAGGCATATAGTATGGTGAGTGGATGATTTTATTATTGGATATAGTCATAAGTCTCTTTTCAGCAGGAGCAGACACCCTGGCAGTTAGAGCCGGGGTTCTTTTTTTATTGTCAGGATTTACCGTTACTATTTTTCCGCTGCCGCGATAAGTTCCTTATACGAGTATAAGTTCTGAGGCAGCGAAATTATAAGAGAGAGCTACCTCCTTTAAGTAATTAAGTAATTGTTTTCCTTCAACGAGAAGAAAGGTGCTCCTCTTTTTAAGCAGCCATAACGGCTGCGTAAAGACATTACCTGGCGATAGAGTTGGCCAGAGCCTTCTGAACTTCAAATATGTTTTTGTCTTTTTTAAACTCCTTGGTGATAGGTGATGAATTGCCAGAAATCCAGATTTTTAATTCTGCGTCGAGATCGAGGTGACCGGCTGTCTCTACAGCAAAGTGCGTGATACTTCTGAAAGGTATAGAGTGATACTCAATCTTTTTACCGGTGATGCCTTGTTTGTCCACGAGAATCAACCTGCTGTTGGTAAACACGATTAAATCTCTGATGAGTTTAAAAGCCTTTGTTATCTGTTCTGAGTCATAAAGTAAAGGACCTACTTCGCTTTCAATTTCTTTGGTGTCAATCTCTGAGGCATTGCCCATCATCCCGCTAAATATTCCCATAATGTTTAATATCTCCTTTCTGAATTGCAATGTTCAAGTATTCGAGGGAAAAATTTTATTTCCTGCTTTGGCTTAATGATGCCGAAAAGTGGGCATTTATCAGGGCACACTCTGTTTTTGTGCCCAAAATCCTATGCCGGAAATTTGCGGGAAGTGGGGTAGCTGGGGAGTGGGTCAGTCACCATTATAACGACATGTCTATATAAATATAGTATAGCGAGAGGTGATAGCATTTGGATTTTACAATTATAACAGCCCTCATTGGGATTGTAGCAGCTCTGTCCGGAATTATCTTAGGGTGGTCGGCAAGGGCAAAGGAAGCGAAAAGAGAAGTCAGAATAGACGCTGAAATCAACACAGCCATCCGTACCGACATGGAGTACCTTAAGCGCGGGGTAGATGATATCCGCATAGAGCAGCGTGCCCAGGGGCAGCGCATGGATACCATGGGTGAACGTCTTACCCGGGTTGAGGAGTCATCTAAACAGGCTCATAAGAGGATTGATCGCCTTGAGCAGAAAGGAGAGTAAGCATGAAAATCGAATGGGTGGGCACACCGAACTATCGTCAGGGGAGAAGTGGTAATCAAGTCTTTGCCATCATAAATCACATCACAGCAGGACGATATCCGGGGTGCCTCTCATGGATGCAGAATCCTGCCTCCCAGGCAAGCAGTCACTATCTCGTACTCAAGGATGGACGAATCCTGCAGCTTGTCAAAGACGAGGATACTGCGTGGCACGCCGGCCTTGTCAATAAACCGAACTGGAAGTTGTATAATGGAAAAAATCCGAACCTGTATACTATTGGCATTGAGCATGAGGCTTTAGAAGGGGAGGGGCTAACCGATGCTCAGTATCAGTCTACGTTATGGCTTCACGGTCAGCTCCTGGCCAAGTTTCCGGCAATTAAACCGGACAGTGACCACATCATCGGTCATTATCGCACAGACAGTGTAAATCGGCCGAACGATCCAGGAGCGAAGTTTCCCTGGGAGCAACTGTTTAAAGATTTAAAATCTAAGGATTTGAAAGGAGAGGAGGATATGGTGGATAATCTTGTTATCTATGCTGATGGGGATGTGGGAGCAGCCCTTATCTTGAGCCAGAAGCTGGGATGCCCGATGGTTCATAAAAACAGCTCAAACAAGTATCAAGCTGCCCAGAAGCACTGGGTTGGGGTACAAGGGACAAATGATAGTGGGAATAGCTACTATGCCGGAGCGAATCGTACCGAAACGGCAAGAGCGGTTCTGAAATGAAGCAGAGCCATTTTTCTAAGCGGATAGTGTTTCTGGTGATGTAGTTGAACACCGGATTCACTATCCGTTTTTTACTTATTGAAAAGCAAATTGAAGAAGCAGATACACGATTAGTTCATGAATAGCCCCTTAAAATTCGTATTTGTAATAGAATAGTTTAAGCTGGTAAGCAATCGCTGCTATGCCAAAACCAGCACTCTTTAGTAAATTACCGATTACGGCGAGTTTTGTGCCTCTGGTCAACACAAGAGAGGTTTTTAAGTTGGCGGTTGATCCCAGTTCTTCTAAGCGGACAATCGCCACATGGGTGAAAAGGATGCTGGCGAGAAAGAAAAGCCAGCTTGCAGCTGTGATGGACATGGCAGAATCAATATCTTTTGGTTTAACCATTGAAACGTTCTCGGTGAGAAGTGCTTGTTCTTCTTGATAGTTCGATATAAAAGCCAAGATCGTGCCGAGAAGAAAGAGTAAATCCCCTGCTCTTTCTTCATAGGTTAGGGTTAAATCAACATTTTCATTTGCCATAATCATCACTTCCCTATTTATTAAGATATGTCATAGAGCCAAGAACCGTAACATATGAAGGCTGTAATCCTGTCGCAGAGTTTTGTGCGGGAAAGAGTGCAGGAACGTCCTTCGATCAATACTCTTGAAAGACTCATTGAATATAATTTCAGCTCTTTTAAGTGAGAGGACTAATTGAGAAGACAGGTTGTGTTGGCTCCACATCTGCAGTATACTGCAGATGTGGAGCGATTTTGTCATGGGAAAAGCTTTGCATGGATTCCCGACATTCAGCCTGGATAATAATTCAATGAAATTATACTGACGCCGGAGGAATGAAATGGCAAGTGTTTTACTCGAAATCCAAGAGACAGTCAAAAAATATACAGAGATTATGGCAAAGATATCAAGAGTGGACGTAGAGGTTGTGGATACGGAATTATTTCGGGTAGCCGGTACCGGTATGTTTGCTGATCATGTAAACGAGGATATGTCCGCAGAGGGATATGCCTATAGTCATGTTATAAAAGAAGGCCGGCTTCAGGTTATTTACTCTCCAGGTCATGAATTGATCTGTAACAATTGTCCCAAGCGGGACAGCTGTGCTGAAGAAATAGAGATTGCTATGCCGATCTGGGCCAGTGATCAAATTATAGGTGTGATCGGATTGGTGGGTTCCAATGCCCAGCAACGCAATGCGATCCTGGCGGATGAAGAGACATATCTTGGGTTGATTGAGCAGATCGCTAATTTTATTGCGGCTAAAGCGATCGAACAGATCGATCGCAAGGAAAAGGAGTCAATGCTGTCAACGCTTGCTTTTGCTATTAATAATATGGAAGAAGGGGTTCTCATTGTCAGCCGCAAGCATACCATCACCATGGCCAATCGGGCCGCCAAGCAGCAGCTGATGTTGAACACTCTCGAAGGTATGCGGATTATGTTGTCTCCAACCGGGGATAAGCTTAACGGGAAGACAGAATATATGTTGAATGTCGGAGCAAAGACATTTCGTATTCTTGGCCAAATTAATTCTTTGCTCAAAGCGGATGACTCTTATGCCGAGCTTCTATCGTTTACCCCAACCCGTGATCTGAATAAAAAATTGTACGCCATGACTGCTGCGGTGAGTGAAGGTATAGTTGTAGGCAATAGTCAAGAGACGATAGCCCTTCGTACCCAAATTGGAAAAATAGCGAACAGCACTTCAACAGTGCTTATCACTGGAGAAAGCGGTACCGGCAAGGAGGTTGTGGCTACCGCTATTTGGCGTGCCGGTGATCGTAAAGAACAGCAATTTGTAGCGGTGAATTGTGCGGCTATTCCTGAGAGTCTGCTGGAAGCTGAATTATTCGGTTATGTAAAAGGGGCTTTTACAGGAGCCGATCCTAACGGCCGGGTAGGAAAATTTGAACTGGCTAATCAGGGGATCATCTTTCTGGATGAGATCGGCGATATGCCCCTGTATTTGCAGGCCAAGCTTCTACGTGTTCTTCAGGAACGTAAAATCACCCGTATCGGTTCCAATCACTTGATTTCCATCGATGTGCGTGTCATTGCCGCTACAAATAAAGATATCCGAACCATGATTGCCAATGGCAAATTCCGCGAAGATCTGTATTATAGACTGAACGTGATTCCTGTGAAGATTCTGCCCCTTCGCCACCGTCTTGAGGATATTCCCGTTCTTGCCAACTTATTTGCCCAACGGTATGCGGTAAGGCTTGGCAAGCCGGAGCGTGAAATTTCACCGGCAGCGATGCGCGCCTTGCTGGAGTATCCATGGTACGGCAATGTTCGGGAATTGGAAAACACAGTGGAATATATGGTGAATATGTGCAATGATCAGGATGTTCTGGGGTTAGAAACATTACCCAAGGATTTTTTGGTTAATGAACATACTGTCATAATTCAGGCGGATAGCTCTTATGAAAAAGAAAAAAAGCACGGTTCTGAGGAAAAGGTAATACCCCTGCAGGAGGTTGAACAACGAGAAATAGCAAAAGCTCTGCGTCTTCACGGTATGAATACTCAAGGGAAAAAAGAGGCGGCGAAAAGTCTCGGTATTAGTCTTGCAACTTTATATCGTAAACTAGAACAATTCTCAAATTGATAATTCTGTTATTCTCACATTGAGAAAATTATTGAAATGAGAATAATGGAAAGTGTGTATGCTGAATTGAGCCTAGATAAATTTGTTCAAAAATATTGAGTAAAATGCAACATTTCTGATATGTTGCATTTTTTTATTAATGATTCAAGACAATAATGTGATTGGCACGAAAATTGCAATTGTATTGTTGTGGTTAATATTTAAAGACTGACCCTAAGTGGTCATATGAAAGGAGGATCTCTGGTGAAAGAAGAGATTAAAATTATTTCATTTCAGCGTGATAAACAAAAGGCAAGCGATCTGACATTTTTGAATTTGGAGGAAGCTGAAAAGGTCCATAGCTTTCATGTCAGCTTTCCCATTTACCAAAAAACGCCGCTGCGGGAATTGAAAAACACGGCTCAAGCCCTGGGGCTTGGCACCGTCTATGTCAAGGATGAATCGTATCGTTTCGGACTCAATGCCTTCAAGGTTTTGGGGGGGAGCTATGCAATCGGCAACTATATTGCTTCAAAGCTGGGTACCGATATTCGAGATCTTCCTTACGAGAAGATGGTTTCAGAGGAAGTTCGCAGCAAGCTTGGTGAACTGACCTTTGTAACGGCGACTGATGGAAATCATGGCCGTGGTGTCGCCTGGACAGCGAACCAGCTTAAGCAGCGTTCTGTCGTCTATATGCCAAAGGGGAGTGCGCCTGAGCGGCTGGAGAATATCCGGGCTGAGGGAGCTGAGGCATCCATTACTGAGCTGAATTATGATGAAGCCGTCCGTTTGGCTAACCGCAAAGCAGAAGAAAATGGCTGGATTATGGTACAGGATACGGCCTGGCAAGGCTATGAAGATATTCCCCGTTGGATCATGCAAGGATACGGCACCTTGGGCTATGAGGTTTATGGTCAATTAAAGGAAAAACCAACCCACATCTTCTTGCAGGCTGGGGTCGGTTCTATGGCTGGAGCGGTCACTGGTTTCTTCGCTTCACTGTATGGTGAAGAACGCCCGATCATCGCCATTGTTGAGCCCAATAAGGCAGACTGCCTGTATCTTACTGCCCAGGCAGATGATGGGGAGCGGCATTTTGTCACGGGAGAGATGAACACCATCATGGCCGGACTCGCCTGCGGAGAGCCGTGCAGCATTGCCTGGGAAGTTCTGAAAGACTATGCAGATCATTTTATATCTTGCCCTGATTACGTCGCAGCAAAGGGAATGCGCATCCTTGGCAATCCTGTTCAAGGAGACGAGAGAGTCATTTCAGGTGAAAGCGGTGCGGCTCCATTTGGCTGTGTGGCAGAGATCATGACGAATCCGCTGTATAAGGAGATAAAAGATCAGCTTCAGTTGAACGAAAACTCGCGGGTTCTCTTCTTCAGTACCGAAGGAGATACGGATCAGGAAAATTATCAGGCCATTGTTTGGGATGGAAAATATCCCAGCTGCAAGTAATCAGTGATAAAGGAGATTTGATAATGAAGGAAATCAGAACAGCAAAAGCACCGGGTGCCATCGGTCCCTATTCCCAAGGATTTATCAGTGGTGATCTTGTCTATACTTCCGGGCAGATTCCTGTCGATCCTACCTCTGGTGATGTTGCCGCGGGCATTGCCGGACAAGCAGAGCAAAGCTGTAAAAACGTGGGAGCTATTTTGGAAGCAGCTGATTCAGACTTTTCAAAGGTTATAAAAACCACCTGTTTTTTAACGGACATGAATGATTTCGCGGCCTTTAACGAGGTCTATGCCCGCTATTTTGTTTCTAAACCAGCCCGCAGCTGTGTGGCAGTGAGAGCTCTGCCGAAAGGCGTTCTTTGTGAGATTGAAGCGATTGCTGAATTATAAAGTGAAAAGGAGGAAATAGATTTTATGTTAAATTCGGAAAGACAAGGGAAAGTTGTGGAGCTGTGCAGTGATCTGATGCGGGCAAAGTCCATGTCAGGAGAAGAACAAGATGTTGTCGACATTATGGAAAAGTTTTTTCGCATGCATCAATTCGACACCATAAAAAAGGATAAGTACGGCAACATCATTGGCTGCATTAAAGGTAACAGACCCGGCAAAAAAATCTTGTATGAGGGCCACATGGACGAGGTACCTGTTGCCGATCCAAAGGTTTGGACTCATGATCCTTTTGGTGCAGAAATTGAGAACGGCCGTATTTATGGCCGGGGAGCCACAGATATGAAAGGCGGTTTATCTGCCGCCTGTTGTGCAGCGGCCTTTTTCGCCGAAGATACCAACCGTGATTTTGCCGGTGAAATATATGTGGCGGGAAGCTGTCACGAAGAGTGCTTCGAAGGTGTTGCCGCCCGCTCCATCAGCGAAATAGTTCAACCTGATATTGTGGTTATTTGTGAGCCTTCACATCTGGATCTGCGGATTGGCCAGAGAGGTCGTGCCGAAATTGTCGTGGAAACCTTTGGCCGCCCCGCTCATTCTTCCAATCCCGAAAAAGGTGTCAACGCCGTTTATAAGATGATGCAGATTATAGAAGGGATAAAAGGATTGCCGGTCAACAATCATCCTGTGCTCGGCAAAGGAATTTTAGAGTTGACAGATATAAAGTCATCCCCCTATCCCGGAGCGTCGGTAGTACCTCAATACTGCCGGGCTACCTATGATCGCCGCACTCTTGTCGATGAAACGAAAGAAAGCGTGCTGGCTCCTATTCAGGATCTGATCAAGAAGCTGCAGGAAAATGACCCTGAGCTGGAGGCGAAAGTTTCCTATGCGTGGGGTTCCGAAAAATGTTATACAGGGGCAGTCATCGAAGGGGAAAGATTCTTCCCTGCCTGGCTGTATAACGAGGGTGATGATTTTGTGCAGGCGGCTTATCAGGAATTGCAAAAAAATAACTTCAGTTCGCAAATTTCTACTTGGCAATTTTGCACTAACGGAAGCCATTATGCAGGGGAAGCAAAGATTCGCACCATCGGTTTAGGTCCCTCATGGGAACATCTGGCCCATATTACCGACGAGTATATCGAGCTTGAACAGCTGTATGGTGCTGTCAGCGCCTATATGTCCATCAGTAAGGGCTTGCTTGACATGTGATGAATGCATTTTGCCGAATCTTTTATACGGTTTGAAAAAGTGTCTTAAACCAACGTCATCGCAAAGAGAAGGGAGAAAATTATGTACGATCTTATCATTAAGAACGGAACCGTTGTTTCCCCGTCATCCAGCACAATATGTGATGTAGCCATAAAAGATGACAAAATTGTCGGTCTTGGGTTTTATGAAGCCGCTGAAGGAATTCGAACCATTGATGCGACAGGAAAGTATGTTATGCCTGGTGTGATCGAAGCCCACATGCACTGCATGGCCCCTTTTCAAGGATGTTTAGGCGCCAATACCTTCTATCAACAGAGCGTCAGCGGTGCTTTCGGCGGGGTAACCATGTTTATGGATTTTGCCAATGTTTTTCCGGGAAAATCCGTTTTGGAAGCTGTCAAAGAACGCAGGGCGGAGATGGAGGAATCTGCCATAGACTTTAGTGTCCACGGAAAGTTTGTCAAGTCTCCTCCCGAGCTGGTGGAAGAAATCCCCCAACTGGCCGAGTACGGCGTACCGACCTTTAAAATGTTTATGACCTACAAAAAGGAAGGGGTCATGATCGATGAGGAGACCATGCTCAAAGTCTTTGAAAAAGCAAAGGAAGTGGGCGGTCTGCCCATGCTCCACTGTGAGGACAATACCATGGCGGAAGATGCCATCGAAAAAGTAAAGAAAATCGGCGATCTGAGTTGGGTTAACTTCGCAAAGACCAAGCCTCAGAAGTGCGAAGCAGCAGCCTTTGAACGGGCATGCAGACTTGCGGAGTATGTGGACTGCCCCGTTATGGTGGTCCATACAACCCATAAAGAAGCGTTGGATGTTGCCCGCCGTGCCCATGAATCAGGATTTCCCATCTATGTGGAGACCGGTCCCCACTATCTTACCTTGTTCGATGATAATTATGAAAAGGAAGAGGGGTATTTATACCTATGCTCTCCTCCGCTGCGCACGCCCCAGGATGCTGAAGACTTATGGCAGGGGCTGCAGGATGGTACAATATCCGTCACCGGCTCTGACGACTGCACGTTTGACACTAATGAAAAAGCAGCCTTTCTTGAAAAAGACGAAAACGGCAAGTATATTCAGGATTTCACCAAGGTAGTCAATGGCATGTCCGGATTGGAGGTTCGCTTGCCGATTCTTCTTTCTGAGGGAGCAGGGAAAGGACGCCTGACGATCAACCAGGTTTGTGCCCTGACCAGCACCAATGTTGCTAAGATCTATGGCTGCTACCCACAGAAAGGTATCATCGCCCCTGGGTCTGATGCGGATCTGGTTATTGTGGATATGGCTCAGGAGGTAACTCTATCTAAGGATATTCTCCACAACAATATCAGTTATTGCTTGCATGAAGGCTTCAAGGTAAAGGGTTACCCTATTATGACGATCGCCCGGGGGAAAGTCATTGTAGAAAACGGTGAATTTAGAGGAGAAAAAGGTGCCGGTCAATTTATTAAACGAAAAATCGATTCAAAATATCTGGAGAGATTTGGTCTTGATTAAATTATAGCAAATCGTCATTTAATACAATTTTATGGAGGGAATAGTGTATGAATTCTCCAAACCGCTCGGCTTCTTTAAGAAGCCCTGAATTAATGCCAGCAGGTAAGTCTGAAAGAACAATGTCATTAGCGGACTACTTTATTCTTTGGGCAGGTATGACGATTAACGTAGTAGCTTTCTCCCTTGGCGCACAGTATTATAACAATGGCGATGGTCTCAGTGCTTGGACGATGGTTTTTGTGATTCTTATCGGTTACGGTATAGTGACTGCCCTAACAGCACTGATTGGGGATATCGGGACCCTTTATGGCGTACCTTTTGCAGTATATGCCCGCGCGCCCTTTGGTTACAAAGGTTCATCCATTGCCGGTCTGCTGCGTGCGGTTCCGGCTCTGTATTGGTTCGGTTTTCAAACTTGGGTCGGTGCGGCTGCTTTAAACTATATTATGGAAATTCTTTTCGGCTTTAGCAATTTAACCTTAATGATCATTGCCTTTGCCGTATTTCAGGTGGTTAATGCTATGTACGGTCTAAAGGCGATGGCGAAATTTGACTGGATCGCCATTCCGGCACTGGCCATTCTTTTTGTGGCCATTGCTATCGCCATCGGAAATGCCTACGGTGTCACTGTTACCGATATTATGGCCACAAAGGGTAACGGCAACATGTCTGTCATTTATGCTATTTCCGGTATCGCCGGGGGCTGGATCACCATGGCCCTGAATGGTTCCGACTTGGCTCGCCAGATCGAGCATGTACCCAACTATGAGAAAAAAGGTTTACTGGCCCGTAACAAGCGTGCTTTAATCGGTCAGTTTTTCGGTCTGATGGTGATCGGCGTAATTTGCATGCTGATTGGTATGGCAGCAGGAATCACGACGGGTGAATGGGATTTGAACGCAATCTGTGTGAAGCTCTTTGACAGCAATTTCGGCTTGATTCTGGCGTTAATCGCTGTGGTATTTGCTCAATGGTCTACAAACACTGTCGGTAATCTGATGCCCCCTTCCTATGTTCTCATCAGCATTTTTCCCAAGCTTAACTTTAAAGTGGCGTCAATTATTTGCGGTGTGATTGCAGTAGCCATGCAACCGTGGAAAATTCAAAACTCCGGTACATTCCTTGTTGATATGCAGGTCTATATCTCCACAATGCTTGGACCGGTGATGGGAATTTTGCTGGCCGACTATTTCATTATCAGAAAATGCAAGCTCAATGTTCAGGATTTATACACTGCTGGCGGGCAGTATCAGTATAATAACGGATTCAATATGAGTGCAGTAATTGCTTTGGTGGCCGGTTTCGGATTGAGCTTCATCAGCAGTACCTATGCATTTTTCATCGGTCTGCTTGTGGCTCCGGTTGTCTACGTTGTCCTGATGAAGAATTTTACAATGAAGAAACATGATCAAAAAATCGGGCAGGTTATCGAATTTAATGAAGATATTCAATAATTGATGACATCGTCTTGATTAGCAAAGAACCCGGTTGGGGCTGTGACTGAAGTCTTCTGATCTTAAGTCCGGCCCCTATATCAATGGTCTGACAGTGTTGTACACAGTGAAATGGAGGGTCTGACTATGAAAACTTTACTGAAAAACGGTTTTATTGTTGATGGCAGTGCTGCTCCCGGCTATTATGGCGATCTACTTATCGAAAATGACAAGATTATGAGTATCGGAAATCTTGGCGATGTTGAGGCCGATCGGGTCATCGATGTAGAAGGGCATGTTATCGCCCCAGGTTTTATTGATACTCATAGTCATTCAGATATACAGATTCTGACCGATCCGGAAGTTCTGCCGAAGGTTATGCAGGGTATCACAACGGAGGTATTGGGGCAGGACGGTATTTCTTTGGTTCCGCTACCTCAACAATATATTCAGTCCTGGCGTAAGAACCTTGCTGGATTGGACGGAGACAGTGACGATATCCATTGGGAAGACTTGGCGACAACTGAAGACTATCTGCAGGCAATTGAAGAGGCACGCCCCGGTCTTAATGCGTGCTATCTGGTACCCCATGGAAATATCCGTATGAAGGCCATGGGGTTGGATAATAGAGAGCCAACCGAAGAAGAAATTCAAAAGATGAGAGAGATTACCCGACGGGAAATGGAATCCGGTGCTTTTGGAGTTTCTACCGGTTTGATTTATATGCCCTGCGCTTATTCCGGGATGAACGAGGTGGTTGAGATATGCAAAGTAGCAGCAGAATATGATGGAGTATTTGTCGTTCATCAGCGCAGTGAAGCGGATGATATCATAAACTCAATGAAGGAAGTTATCGAAATCGGCAGACAAAGCGGCATTAAGGTGCATTGGTCGCATTTTAAAGTTTGTGGAAAGCCCAACTGGAGCAAGATCGATCGTCAGATTGAACTCCTCAAGGAAGCAAGGGCTGAAGGTATCCAGGTATCATTTGACCAGTACCCTTATGTTGCCGGCAGCACCATGCTGGGAGTCATCCTTCCTCCTTGGGCCCATGACGGCGGTACGGACAAACTGCTTAAGCGTCTGGAAGATCCGGAATTGCGCACTAAGATGATCCATGATATTGAACATGGTATTCCCGGGTGGGATAACTTTGTTGATTTTGCAGGTCTGGACGGCATCTATGTAACCAGTGTTAAAAATAAAAAGAACGAAGATGTCATTGGTCTGAATCTTGTCCAGATTGGAGAGCTGCGCGGCAAGGATCCCTACGATGCCGTATTTGATCTTCTTTACGAGGAAGAAAATGCTGTTGGCATGTATGATTATTATGGGAAAGAAGAGCATGTTATCCGTTTCATGACTATGCCTGAGCAGAATGTCTGCACAGATGGCTTGCTGGGCGGTAAACCCCATCCCCGTGTCTACGGGTCGTTCCCACGTGTGTTGGGTAAATATGTCCGCGAACAAAAGGCACTCTCTCTGGAAGAAGCTGTCCGCAAGATGACAGGTAAACCGGCAGAAGTCTTTGGGTTGAAGGAGAGAGGTTTGCTGCGGGAAGGGTACTTTGCCGATATTTGCATCTTCGATCGGGACACGATTATTGATAAAGGGGATTTCACGAATCCTGCCCGGTATCCGGAAGGGATCGACTACGTTTTGATCAATGGCCAGATTGTTATCGATCACGGCAAGCATACCGGATTTCGTGCCGGATCCGTGCTGCGTAGATAAGCAAAACATTAAATTACGGTAAACAGTGATGAAATATTTGCTCATGAGCCACAGGCAGTTATATTAGAACATCAAGGGGGACAGACTTCTTATTTAGAGAAGCCGTCCCTTTTATTATGCTTTTTAGAAAGCAGGATTTTTGATTAATAAAAAAGAAAGAATCATAATATCCTTTGAGAGTAGGGGAGGTGGCTCCAACGGCTATCGATTTACACATTCATACAATAGAGTCGGACGGTTCTCTTTCAGTGGCTGGAGTTATCCAGGAGGCTGCCGAACGGGGGGTTCGTGTTTTGGCTTTGACCGATCATGAGACCACCAACGGCGTCCCGGAAGCCATGGAATTAGGCCAAAAGCATAATTTGAATATTATCCCCGGCGTTGAGCTGATCACAGCTTTCAAAGGTAAGGAAGTCCATTTGCTCGGTTATTTTTCTTATGCGGCGATGATGCATTCAGATCTCCAATCACGGCTAAAGGAACTTCGGCAGCAGCGAACCTATTTGGCTTTTGAAATGGTCAAAAGGTTACAGAAGGATGGATTCACCCTGAAATGGGCGGAGGTGGAGAAAATTGCTAATCCTGAAGGAGCGGTAAGCAAAGGCCATATTATGCGGGCTCTTCATGAACATGAGAACGGCACTATCCAGTGGCCTGTGATAGCGAAACTTTTCCAGCCTTACGGTATTGCCTACTTGCCATTTTTGGAACATCCTTTTGAAGAAGCTGTTGATTTGATCTACACATGCGGTGGTGTCCCTGTGTTGGCCCATCCCGGGTTGTTACGGGACGATCGTATGGTGGGTGAGCTTTTATCCTATCTCCCCATGGGTTTGGAGGTCTATTATGGTTATTGGGAGCAACGGGAAGCCTTGATTCAAAACTATAAAACTATAGCTCAGGATAAAGCTATCCTGACGACCGGTGGCAGCGATTTTCATGGTTTATTCGGACCGGTTAAACTGGGAGAGATTGAGGTTCCGGAACAATGCAGTCGTGAACTGCAGACTTTTCTTAAGCTTGATTTTTAGAAAGCCAGAAAGACTGGGTTGATTTATTTACTTAAGGATAAAAAAGCCCTTTCAGTGAGAAACTAAGGTTAGTTTTTGAGCTGGAGGGACAAAAGAATGCAAAAATCACGACCGGAACAGGATGTTCATGAAGACATAAAAATTCTTATCCAAACTCACTTTGGGGAATCAGGCCAAGGAATCCATATTGAAGTCAAAGGGGATAAAGTTTCCCTATGGGGGACAGTGGATAGTCTTGCTGAAAAAGACTTTATCGGGCAAAGAATTGGCCGCATCGACGGTGTAAAAGAGCTGGATAATTCTCTGACGGTTGCCAACGACGGAAAAATCACCGATAAAGATATTGAAAAGCAAGTGGTTGAGCGTTTTGCTCAATCTAATTTTGAAGAGATCATGCATTTAGGGTGCCGGGCAAGCAAAGGGATTGTGACTTTGCTTGGACATCTGGAGACGCAAAGCAGTGAGCGGCTGGCGAAACGAATTGCTTCTCAGGTTAGAGGGGTAAAAGAAGTTCGTAGTGAAATTGATTTCCTGGAAAAGGCTGTGGACGATGCCACCCTTGTTAACCGTGTTGAAAATGCCCTAGTAGCTTCTCCATGGGTGAATGCCCATGAAATCAAAACATCGGCTCGCAATGGTCTGATTACGCTTACGGGAATGGTTAATACCCAAGAGGAGATGGAATGGGCAGTGGATACAGCCTATCAAGTACCAGGGGTTAAAGCTGTGGTCAGCGAGATCTTCTCCCGTCATCGTTCTCAAGGTGAGGATCTCTATATGACGGAACAACTCGTACGCAAGCTGGGGCAGCATGGCATGACATCTCAACTTGTGCGGGCCTTTGTTCAGGATGGCATAGCTTATATGACAGGTGAGGTCTATTCCGATGAAGATCGAAGATGGGCTGAATCCATGGGACAGCATGTGGAGGGGATCAAGAGCATCAATAGCTCGATTAAAGTGGCCGCCCACTCCAGCAAATAAATGGAATCTTACAGCAGTTGGGCAATGCTTCATGGCTTCATTACTTCATTGCGAAAACATAGTGCAGGAATATTCCCCGGTGCTGTTCTGAATTTTTTCGGGATGGCACTGGGGTAATTTTTGACCTAGCTGAGATTGGCAAAAAAGTTACGAAAAATAAAAATTTCCTATAATGAGGAAACCCAAAATGTATTTTAGATATGATATAATGAATTCGTTCGTAAAAAAAATGGCAAGCAGGCTAATAAAATCCTTTGGGGGTGTTAAACATCGATCCAATTACTCATGGCTTAATCGGTGCTGCGTTGGCTAATCTTTCGGGGCACCCGATCCAACTCAATGATCCAATTTTCATAGGTTGCACATTGGGAGCAATGGTTCCTGATTTGGATATCGTCACCCATCTCAAAGGCAGACTTAATTATTTATTGAAACACCGGGGAGCCAGCCACTCATTCCTGGCTTTGGGAGGAATGGCATTAGGTTTAGGCACGCTTGTTCATTATACTTTTCCCACCAGTTCCTGGTTAGTTGTTGTATTTTGGACGTTGATAGGAACTCTGTCTCATGGAATTGCTGATTTATTGAATTCTTATGGTGCTCAGCTTTTATGGCCTTTTTATAAGAAGAAGTTCACGGTGAATATGGCCATGGTAACTGAACCGGTGATTTTTGTCTTGTTCTTTTCTTCCTTTATTGTTTCATTCACGCGGCCGGAATTTGGATTGTATTCAAGCTTAACAACCTTTGCTGTTGCACTCATCTATCTTTTTATAAGGGAAATGGATCGTTATAAGACTCGGCAACGACTTGAGGAAACTTTTGTTGTACCCCGTGGCCAGGTAAAAGTCCTGCCTGCCATGTATCGCCCTTTTAGCTGGGCATTCTTACTCTACGAGAAGGATACGGTAAGCTTTGGTGTTATGAAGAAGAAGCATGCCAAAATCCTTAAAGTGTTGCCCCAATGGGATTCGGAAGATCCACTAATTAATAATGCTTTGGAAGGCGAATTAGCGGATATTTTTAACCGGTTTACACCCTATTTTCATGTGGTCCGTACAGATAGCCCGGAAACCAAGGTACAGTTTGTTGACCTTAGATATTGGGATAAAGAAGATTTTCTCTATACCGGGGAAGTTTGCATTTGCCCGGATGGTAAGATTACTGAGGAGAGATTTTATACTTTTGGAAGCAGGAACTCGCAAGGTATAGTATTGGAGTATTGAATAGATATAAGGAGCACAGGCTTTCCGGCGTGGAAGAGTCTGTGTTTTTTTATACATATGTCAGGAGTTTTTAGCCGAACGAAAAAACTCTTTGACTATACTTTAGACATAAAGGATAATTAGAGGTGGTGGAGGTGGGACTGTGTCGAAAAGGAAAAGAAAAACCCTGCCTGTTCGGCAAGTGGTTGCTATAGTATTGGCAATATTAGGATTCTTAGCCCTGCTGGGGGAATTAGGTTTCACTGCAGTCGGTAAGGGGCTTTATAATTTGATGAAATATCCTCTTGGAGAAAAGGTTTGGCTTGCCCCCTTGGTCTTTTTTGTGTTGGCCATTGGTGTATGGGTATCGGCTCTTTGGGGGCGGAAGCAGGGAGCCAGGCCAAAGGGAAAACAGTCTTATCCCCGGGGTAAAACCAGGGAAAAGGTGAAAAGGACAAATCTTCAGGAAGAGCGCGGGGAGGAAACTTTCTTTCCTCAAGGTATGGAGCTGCCAAAAGGGAAGCTTGTTCCCTTAAAAGGATTTAAAGAATATTTCTCCACAGATTTAGAGATGAAGCCCATGGAGCCTTTGACAGAGCTTGATGACCTGGGCCGGGATTTCGATACATATTTCACAGAAGGTAAAGATATTTCCTTTAAACCCATTGGTACACGCCTGACAACACTGCAGGGATTCTCGAGTTATTTTGATGAGGTAAGTTCCGAAATAGAGGAAGAAATAAGGAATATTGAGCCTGCTTTGCCCAGTAAACGCCAGTGGGAAAAACCGGACATTACCGGCTTGGAGCCTGATCGCTATCCGGGACAAGTGGCCCAGTTGCTAAAGAACGAGCGGAGAATGCCCCAAGGGATTTCCACCGAAGAACGTGCAGCTTTACTGGGCAAGCCCCTGCAGACTCCTGCCTATAATTCGGAACCTTCCCGGGAAGAGCCATGGAGCGAAGCGGCTCACAAAAAGGAAAACCCCAAAGTGCTGCAGGAAAAGATGGATTTGGTGCGCAGTATTGCCCCCAGCCTGGTCAAGAAAGAAAGCGTGAAAAAAATTGATTTCGAACCCTTGGCAAAAGCCCCTGCTTATGAAGAAGCGACCCTTTCTGAGGCCTCTCTCCTTTCAGAAGAAGAACCTATTATAAGAGAAGAACTTATTTCAAGAGAAGAACCTAGAATCCAGGAAGATCTTGTCCCACAATTTGAGCAGAAGATTGAAGAACAAGTGCCTGCAATCAATCTGGAAGGCAACGCAGTTAATTTTCATGGGGAGAATGAAGAAGATAAGGCTATTGAACCTAAGCTAAAGACCACGGAGGCGTTGAAGAAGGCCAAGGCTTGGAGTTTGCCTTCCTTTGCATTACTGGATCCGCTTCCTCAGGTCACAGTGGTTCATGACCAGGATACCCAAAAACATCTGGAGAAGGTGTTGGAAGATTTCGGGGTTCAGGCTAAGGTCATCCGCGTGGCCCGGGGGCCGGTGATCACTCGCTATGAGCTGGCGCCTGCTCCTGGGGTGAAGATCAGCCGCATTGTCAATTTAGCAGATGATATTGCTTTGGGGTTAGCTGCCCGGGACGTGCGCATTGAAGCGCCGATTCCCGGCAAATCCGCTATTGGCATCGAAGTGCCCAATAAGCACCCCAGAGCTGTGCCTTTCCGCGAAGTTCTGGAGACACCGGAATTTAAGGAAGGGTCAGCTAAGCTGCGCATTGCTTTAGGGAAAGATATCGGCAATCAATCCATTGTGGCTAATTTAGCTAAGATGCCTCATTTGCTGGTAGCCGGAGCCACGGGTTCAGGAAAGAGCGTATGTATTACCGCTATCATCAATTCACTGCTCTTTAATACCCGTCCCGATGAGGTCAAATTTCTGATGGTGGATCCTAAAATGGTGGAATTGAGTCTTTATAATGGAATTCCCCACCTTTTGGCCCCTGTGGTGACAGACCCTAAAAAAGCCTCTGCCGCCCTGAAATGGGTGGTCAAGGAAATGGAAACCCGCTATGAATTGTTTGCCGCTTCCGGTGTACGGGATATTGAACGGTATAATCAAATGAAGGCGGCGGAGGCTGGGCAGGAAAGCGGGGCCAAAGCTGAGCCTCTTGCCCCGGCTATGCCTTGGATTGTGGTTATTATTGATGAATTGGCGGATTTAATGATGGTAGCAGCCGATGAGGTGGAAGAAGCCATTTGCCGCCTGGCACAGATGGCCAGAGCTGCCGGAATCCATTTGGTCATCGCCACCCAAAGACCTTCAGTGGATGTTATCACCGGGGTGATTAAGGCTAATATTCCCAGCCGGATTTCCTTTGCCGTAAGTTCACAGATCGACTCCAGAACCATCCTTGATTCTACCGGAGCCGAAAAACTCTTGGGAAGAGGAGATATGCTCTATTCGCCCCAAGGTATGAATAAGCCCATGCGGGTTCAAGGCTGTATGGTTGCCGATGATGAAGTTCAGAAAGTGATAACACACTGGAAGTCCCAGGGATCACCTGAGTATCTGGATCCGGAAGGATTTTTGAACGCGGGCTCTTCGGGAAAAAGTGAAGGTGTCGGACCGGATGATGAGCTTTTTATGGAGGCAGGCCATCTGATCATTACTACAGGTATGGCTTCCGTTTCCTATTTGCAAAGAAAATTAAAATTGGGCTATGCCCGGGCTGCCCGTTTGATTGATTTGCTCGAGGAGCATGGGGTAGTGGGAGGATATGAAGGCAGTAAGCCCCGCCAAATCCTCTTGACAATGGATGAATTTGAAGAACGCTTTGGTTGATTCTTAATCGTTAAAAATGTTAACTGATCAAAAGGAAGGCTCTTAAAAGGAGTCTTCCTTTTTGTTTGTTGTATTTAGGGATAAAGAGCAAGAGACAGGTAATACTAAGGATAATTCATTACAGATCGATATTAGGAAGGAGTAAGGATTATGAGCGTTCAGTTAAAATGTGATGCCGTCAATTGCGTGTATAACCGTAGTCATCTGTGTTCTGCTGAGGAGATCGAGGTGCAGGGAGGGGAGACCACGGGTGGAGATGCTACGTTCTGCGGAACCTTCAGCTCGAAAAGCCTTGGTAACTTTGTCTCTTCGCTGGGAAATATGAATTACAGCGGAAGCTTAAAGCAGGCGGTATCAGCGGAGCCGATCATGGACCCTAAGGTTCATTGCAATGCGGTGAACTGTACCTATAACGACCAGCGATACTGCCATGCTGACCAAGTTGAGATTCGCAATGAGGTTTCCCACACAGCAGAAGAAACAGAATGTCAAACGTTCTACCCTAAAATGAGTTAAGAAAAGAGAGACTCTTCTCTTCTTTACTGCCAAAAAGCTTGCCTTATCCATAGGCGAGCTTTTTGCTATATAAGAGAGTCATTTCTTGAGGATTTACGGTATAATAAAACCATTGGGTAATGAATGATTCAAGCTGATAGAAGGAAGAGGAGTGTTCATGAAAGGACTATTTGTTTTGGTTGCCCTTTGCGGCGGGATGGTGATGGGGATTCAGACCCCTATTAATGGAGCTTTAGGAAAACGAATCGGTGGAATTGAAGGAGCACTGATCTCTTTTGCAGTAGGCTTGCTCTGTCTGTCCTTGGCGGTATTGTTTTTGGGCAAGGGTAATCTCAGTCAAGTCACCCATGTTCCAAAACCATGGCTCATTGGCGGAGCACTGGGTGCCATTGGTGTTACATGCTCCATTTTGTCGGTGCAAAGAATAGGGGTAGCGGGAACTCTGACCGCCGCTGTTGTCGGTCAGATTCTGGTAGGGTTAACCATTGATCATTTCGGTCTGCTGGGAGTGAGGAGAACCCCTCTGGACTTCTCCCGGGTATTGGGTGTTATACTGATGCTGAGTGGTCTTTATTTTGTGCTAAGACAGAATTTGTAAGGAAGCCATAAATTGAGACGAGAATACATATATTAAAAGTATATCTTTATGGATGCCATTCTTTGCATTCTAGTTTAAATCTCAAGGAGGGGTTAGTTTTTGAAAACCCGGAGCACGATGATATGGATCCCCCTGATTGCCTTAACCCTTCTGTTTAGTCTCGTTTACTTATGGTATGCCCTTTTTCCAGGTTCGATACGACCTGAGGCTGTCCAGCTTTTTGGCATGGAACAAATCCAGCAAGGCCGGGATTACAGCAAGGGGATAAGAATTTCCTATATTCTGAACTTCATGTTCCAGGTCCTATGCTTAATTTGGATTCTGGCCTCGGGACGGGGAAGCAGGCTTTCCCGGGCTTGCGAACAGTGGGCCCGAGGGCGTAAATGGTTAGGATACCTTGCTTTTTATCTCATGATTTGGCTGCTGCTTACCCTTGTCAGCCTGCCTTTTACTTTTTTCAGCGGCTTTTATTGGCAGCAGCTTTGGGGTTTTTCTACGCAAACCTTCCTGTCCTGGTGGGGGGATTTTCTTAAAGAGTCCCTGCTGGACCTGGTGATGGGTGGAGTAGGCGTTTGTTTACTGTTTTTGGCCTTTCGGCTCTGGCCTAAAACCTGGTGGCTGATCTGTGGCCTGCTTTTTTCCCTTTGGTTGGTTATACAAAGCCTGCTTTGGCCTGTTCTTGTGGCACCTTTATTCAATCACTTTCAACCTGTGGCCAACCCGGAAATTATCTCCATGGTCAATGAGCTGGCCAATAAGGCTGATTTAGCTATCGATGAGATGCTTGTGATGGACGCCAGTATCAGGACGACGAAGGCTAATGCTTATTTTGCCGGAGTCGGGGAGACAAAACGGATCGTCCTCTATGATAATCTTCTTAATCAATACCCTCTGGAGGAAGTAAAAGCGGTTATTGCTCATGAAATGGCTCACTGGCAAAAAGGACATATTGCCCGGGGACTCTTTTTAGGGACTTTGGGAAGCTTCTTAGTCTGGGGAGGAGCGTACCTGGTTCTCCGGCGGGAAATGTCCAGACATCATGTACCCCCTTTGGTGTGGGCGGTTTTTCTATTATTTGTAGTATTGGTGAGCTTTGTGAGTGCTCCTCTGCAAAACTCCATCTCCCGTCAAATGGAGATCGAAGCGGATCAGACCTCTGTCTTGCTGACCGGGAACCCTCAAGGAGCGATTCAATTGCAGATGAATCTGGCTTTGAAGAACCGTTCCGATTTATCCCCGCCTGGGTTTATCGAATGGTTCAGCTATACCCACCCCTCGGTATTAACACGAATTGAAAAAATAAATGAAGTGGGTGGCGGATAAGTCGACTAAGCATCAGGTGAACATGCTTTCACCTAAAACAAGTTTCCGATATACTTAGAGTTAAGATGACCTGCATAAGTGGGTCGAGGAGTGGAGGTTGGAAGATGGACTTTTTAGTTGTGGATTTTGAGTTTTCAGTTCCCCAAAGTTACGGCAAACCCAGAGCCTGGTTTCCAGAAATCATCGAAGTAGGGGCCACCGTCCTTGATTCTAACGGCAAACTGGCATTGGATAAAACCTTTAATGCCTTTGTAAAACCTCGCTTTTGGCCGCGTTTAGCTGAAGAAAGCTATGGGATTACCGGGATTCGTCAGGAAGATGTGGATCAAGGTATTCTCCTGGAAGAAGCAATTCAGCATCTGCAGAAATTAGCCCATCCGGAAGCCTATGTAGTGGCTTGGGGAGATGCGGATCGTAAGATTCTGGGTAATGTATGTGAAAAGTATGGTTTAAAGTACCCCTTTGTCTGGGAGAACTATATTGATTTAGCGGAGCAGTATAAGCATTACCGTTCCCTGGACCATTTGATTTCCCTGAAGAAGGCCATTGAAGAAAATTCCATCGAGCAAATTGGCATACTCCATTCAGCCTTGGATGATGCTATTAATGCCGCCCAAGTCATGGCCAGGATGATGAGTGAAGGGTGGATGGTTAAGACCGGTGAGCAGGCTCATGGTTCTGAAGAAAAAAGAATCGCTGAGGCAGCTCAGAAAAATTCAAAAATTATCATCTAGCGGCAAACGCATAAATCCCAGGGTGTTCGTAAAGGCTATTTCATGAAAGAAAAATTATGCTGAAGATCGAAGGTAAAGACCAGCAAACGAATGAGCTGGGGGTAAAGCTGTGGCAAAAGTTATTATTGTTGAAGGAAAAACCGATAAGGAACGGCTTCAGGAAGTTTTAGCCGAGCCTGTTGAGATACTGTGCAGTTATGGGACGATCAGTTATGAAAAAACTGAAGAGTGGGCGACCCAGCTTGAGGATTCAGAGGTGTATTTGTTGGTCGATGCCGATGATTCCGGAGAGAAAATCCGCAAAAGCCTCAATCAGGCCCTTCCGAATATCCATCATTTATATACCCATCGCATGTATCGTGAAGTGGCAACGACTCCTCTCGATGTGCTGGCTCAGGTTTTAGACCATGCACATTTTGAGGTCAAGGAAATCCGCCCGGAAGAAGAGCTCTTTTAAGGTTGACGGTTGCCGTAAGGCGGCCGTCATTATCTTTTGCACAGCTGTATTGCTCATGTATTCTATATACTCGTGTCGAAAGGAAGGAACTTGTTGACCCTGCAGCGAATCATAATTAAATCTTTGAGAAATTATAAATTTTTTAGGAGAACAGGTTTTGGCTGCATAACATATAGCATTAGATTCGGCTAAGGATTCACCGATGGGAAAGGAAGAACACTCATGCATAATATTGCCAGGGAGCTCAACGATCAGATAAGAGCAGAAAACCCCCATGTGTACGAACTGCTTTCAGATTTAGGGAGGAATTTATACTATCCCAAGGGAATATTGACCCAGACAGATGAGGCTACGGAAAAGGCTTATCGCTTTAATGCCACAATAGGTATGGCTACGGAAAAAGGGCAGCCCATGTTTCTGCCGGTTATCCAAGAAACCTTGTCCCAGTATAACCCTCAAGATATCTATACTTATGCGCCTCCGGCCGGGAAATCCAAAATCAGGGCTGTCTGGAGAGAAAAACTGCTTAAGGACAATCCTTCTTTGCAGGGCAAGACCATGAGCCAGCCTATTGTGACCAACGCTTTAACCCATGGTTTAAGTATTGCGGCAGACCTTTTTTTAAATCCTCAGGACGTATTAGTGCTTCCCGATAAACTCTGGGGCAATTACACGATGATTTTTGGAACCCGCAGAAATGCTGAAATGCGGAATTTCACCTTTTTCACGGAGAACGGTGAATTCAATACCCAAGGGATGAAAGAAGCTCTTCTGGCCCAAAAAGCACAAGGCAAAGCGGTGTTGCTGCTTAATTTCCCGAATAACCCGACCGGTTATACGCCTGTTGAGAAAGAGGCTCAGGCCATTGTGGAGGCGTTGCTGGAGGTGGCGGAGCAGGGAATTAATGTGGCGGTTTTAGTCGATGATGCTTATTTTGGGCTTTTCTACGAGGATTCCATCAAAGAATCTCTGTTTGGACGGCTTGCCAATATCCACCCCCGCATTCTGGCCGTTAAGGTGGATGGTCCAACCAAGGAAGAGTATGTATGGGGATTCCGGATTGGGTTCATCACCTTTGGGGATGCCAGCTCAGTGGTTTGCGATGTTCTGGAGAATAAAACCAAGGCCATCATCCGCAGCACCATCTCCAATGCCTCCCACCCTGCCCAAACCTTCGTCCTTCATGCTTTGGCATCCCCTGATTTTGAGAAGCAAAAAGCGGAGAAGTACAAGATTATGGAAGGCCGGGCCTTAAAGGTCAAAGAGATCTTGAACCGGGGTGATTACCAGGACCTTTGGGATTATTATCCTTTTAACTCCGGCTATTTTATGTGCTTGAAGCTTAAAGGTGTGAAGGCAGAGGAATTGCGTCTGCATTTACTGCATAACTATGGAGTGGGTGTCATCGCTCTGGGTGAGTCCGATATCCGGGTGGCGTTCTCCTGTGTGGAAGAAGAAGATTTGGAAGAATTGTTTAAGTTGATTTATCAGGGAACGAAAGATTTAGTATAGTCAGGAGTAGGGAGTCTTGGACAAAGAACTACGGGTTTCTGTGCGGACCCTGGTCGAGTTCGTCTTGCGTCAGGGTGATTTGCGGATGGGTTTCATGAGTGGATCCAGAATGGCGGAAGGGATCTATGCCCATCAGTACCTGCAAAAGGAGCGGGGAGCAGATTACCAACCTGAAGTGACGCTGCGGACGACGGCTTATCAGGATGGTTTCAGCTTAGAAATTCATGGGCGGGCAGACGGGATATTCAGAAATGAATCAGGAGTTGTCATTGAGGAGATAAAATCCACATCCCTGGATTTGGACTTGATCGACGAATCCTATAACAATTTGCACTGGGCGCAAGCTCAGTGCTATGCTTATATAGTGGCAAATCAGGAAGATCTGGCTCAGGTGCAGGTTCAATTAACCTATATACAGTTGGAGACCCATGAACTTAAAGAATTCCGAAAGTCCTTGAGCAGAGAGGAATTGGAGTTCTTCTTTAAGGATCTTGTGGAACGGTACTGCACCTGGGCCCATCGGCTTTCGGCTTGGACAGAGCAGCGCAATGAAAGCATCTCCCGGCTTGAATTCCCTTATCCTGCTTATCGCAAAGGCCAACGAGAGCTGGTTGTGGCGGTCTATAAGACGATAAAAGAAAAGCATAAGCTTTATGTGCAAGCTCCTACAGGTATCGGCAAAACACTGGGGACGATTTTTCCGGCTTTAAAATGCCTCCTCGAAGGGTTGGAGACACCGATCTTTTATCTGACGGCTAAGACCATCACCCGCACCGTAGCAGAAGGCTCTCTCCTCATGCTCCAGCAGCAAGGACTGTCCCTGAAGAGGGTCACTCTTACGGCTAAGGATAAAGTATGCTTTTGTCCTGAGTGTGAATGCACACCGGAAGATTGCAGCTATGCCAAAGGATATTATGACCGGTTAGGCCCGGCTCTGGAGGATATTTTTGAGAGGGATCATTGGAATCGGGAGCAGATCGAGAACTGTGCCCGCAATCATGGGGTCTGTCCCTTTGAATTTTCCCTGGAACTTACCAATTGGGCTGATTTGGTGATCTGCGACTATAATTACGTCTTTGATCCAAGAGTGTTTCTCAAACGGTTTTTTCTCGAAGGCGGGGATTATGCCTTTCTGATCGATGAAGCTCATAACCTGGTGGAGCGGGCCCGGGAAATGTTTTCCGCCCAATTAAACAAGGAGGAATTCCTCCACTTGAAGAATCTCGTGGAGGATCAGGAACCGGTTCTGGGAAAAAGGCTCCAAACGGTCAATAAAAACTTTTTAAAGCTCAAAAAACAAGGTCTTGAAGTGGAAAAAGACGCCCCCACAGCCCTGTACTCTTCATTGGAGAGGGTAGTGAACGAAGCGGAGAAGTTTTTCAAGAAAGAGGAAACCCCACCCTGGAAGGAGAAGTTAACGGAGCTGTACTTTAACATTCAAGCCTTCCTGCACACGGCTGAAAGTTATGATGAGCATTACCTTACCTATTATCAATACCCGGAGCAGGATGTTCGTGTTAAGCTTTTTTGTGTTGATCCCTCTCAGCAGCTGGCTCAGGTCTTAAACAAGGGGAGAGCAGCAGTTTTCTTTTCGGCCACCTTAAGCCCTCTGGAGTATTTTATTCAGGTTTTGGGGGGAGAGAAAGAATCTTATAAGCTGCAGCTGCCTTCTCCTTTTCCTCACGAGAACCTTTGCCTGATGCTGCAGAAACAGATCTCCACCAAATACAACCAGCGCTCTTTATCCCTGGACCCCATCGTCGAGGGGATAACTCAGCTTGTTCAGGGGAAAACCGGCAATTATCTGGTCTATTTTCCTTCATATGAGTATCTTGAACGGGTTCGGGAAAGGCTTCTCCAGGCCCATCCCGAATTTAAGGTTTTGACCCAAACTATGGGGATGACTGAGGCGGATCGGGAGGAGTTCCTAGAAGCGTTTCAGGAGGAGCCCCGGGAGAGTCTGGTGGGATTGGCCCTGTTGGGGGGAATCTTTGGGGAAGGAATCGATCTTACGGGAGAGCGTTTGTCCGGTGCCGTAATTATCGGGGTGGGGCTGCCCCAGATTGGCACGGAGCGGGATATAATTCGCGCTCATTTTCAGGAACGCTATGGGCAAGGGTTTGAATTTGCCTATATGTACCCTGGGATGAATAAGGTGCTCCAAGCCTGTGGGAGAGTGATACGGACAGAACAGGATCGGGGAGCAATCCTCTTAATTGATGAACGGTTTGCCCGTTTGTCTTACAGACGTCTATTCCCTAAGGAATGGCATGCTATCCATACGCTGCAGGATAATAGCCGGATTCCTTCACTATTGAAAGCCTTTTGGGAATCATCATAAAATAAAGAACACATGTCAGAGGAGGGATGGGCTATCGACGAGCTGAATCAAGAGAATAGAAGAGAAAAAGATTCTTCCTATTCTTCAGTATACAATGGGGCGGAAGAGACTATCGTTGGTCAGGACGAACATGCTGATGATTATGTTATTGATGAGCAAAACATAAAATCCAAACCGGGGAACAAGAAGGGTTTATGGGCGGCGGCAGCCTTCGCCATCCCTTTGTTGACGAAGGGGAAATTTATTATTCTTTTTATAGTGTCTAAATTGAAGTTCCTTTTTGTCTTTCTCAAGCTCGGTAAATTTGCCACCACTGCGGTATCCATGGTGGCTACGATCTGGATCTACGCCGTATTTTATGGGGCAAAATTTGCCTTGGGGTTTGTAGCGCTGCTCTTCGTCCATGAAATGGGACATTACCTTACCGCGAAACGAGTTGGCTTAGCTGTATCGGGACCGGTATTTATTCCCTTTGTGGGCGCCTTGATCGGGATGAAGGAGAATCCCAAAGATGCGGTGACTGAAGCCCAAGTCGCTTATGGCGGTCCCCTTTTTGGGAGTCTGGCTGCGGTGTTGTGCTTGGCGTTCTACTGGCTTACAGGATATGAACTGGCTTTGGTTCTCGCTTATGTGGGCTTTTTTCTCAATATATTCAACCTGCTTCCTGTTCATCCTATGGATGGCGGGCGAATCGTCTCCGCGGTCTCTCCCTATCTATGGCTGGTGGGGATCCCTGTCTTGCTTTACCTTATGATCACATCCTTTAACCCCATCCTCTTGATTGTCGTGATCCTGGGAGTGAGCCAAGTCTACAAACTATGGAAGAATCGGCATGAACTGTCGATCTATTATGAGGTTCCTTTGCGGGAGCGGGTACAGTTTGGCATTCTCTATTTTGGCTTGGTGGGTTCTCTTGCCATGGGGCTGACCTATGCTCTGGAACTTTTAGCTTAGGGTGCTTTTGGCTTAGACTGCTTTTGGCCTGGGTTGAAATAACTGAGTGAAAAGGGCTGCGGAGGGATAAACTAAAGAAAACCTGGAAGGTGGAGGAATTTTTAATGGCGGAAAATCAGGAAAGCATCATTATGAGCTTCTTTTATGATCAAGAATCGCCCTCTGGGGTAGGGTTTGAAACCATCGAGCTCTTATCTCAAGGCAAGGATACCCTTTGTCTGGCGATGGATTTAGCTGCCAAGATCAGCGACAGTTTACCCGAAGAAGCTAAAGCAGTCATGGCTGAAGAGGGGGTTCCTCTCTACCGGATTTTCACAGATCAGAAAGGTTTCTGGAGCGAATGGTGCGATACGGAGGCTTTGAATGTGGAAGAGGAGATGAAAAAGCTCCTGGACAGAATTGCCTCAGACCTTGAACAGGCTGCTCACTAAGATCTATTGCCACTCAAGTCTTCTCTATGGTAACATTGTAGAAAAAGATAACAGATGAGGAATAGTTTGCATGGGAATCCACAAACCTAAATTTTACGCTGTCCGTGCCGGACGGGATAAGGGAGTATTTTCTTCCTGGGAGGAGTGCCGGAAGGCCATCTATGGTTTTTCCGGAGCGGTCTACAGATCCTTCCCTACCTTAGAAGAGGCTCAGGCCTGGTTCAAAGGGGAAACACTGAGTGATCCGCTGAAAGCAGAGGATGACTCCTTAAGAGACGATAGAACGGAATATGATGTCTACACGGACGGAAGTTACGTTAATGGTCAGTATGCCTGGGCTTATGCTTTTGTTAAAGACGGTAAAGTTCACTATGAAGATGCCGATGTGGGTAAGAACCCCGCCGCGGCGACTATGCGCAATGTAGCTGGTGAGATTGCTGCGGCCCTCTATGCCGTAAAAAAAGCCTCACAGCTTGGGGTTAAAATCCGCATTCTTCACGATTATGCAGGAATCGCTTTTTGGGCTACGGGAGAATGGAAAGCAAAAAATGAGTTTACCCAAGCTTATGCCAAGCTGATGAATCAGTATCGGGGAATTTATAGTTTTGAAAAAGTCAAGGCCCATAGCGGCAATGAATTCAATGATTATGTGGATATGAAAGCTAAGAGTGCTTTAGGTATAAGAGACTGAAAGTGTTGAGCCTGCCATAGGGTGGGCTATTTAGTTGGGGGTTTTAAAATGAAATTCAAAGATTTTCCTTATTCACGTCCTGATCTGGAAAAACTCAAAGGAGAGTTTAAGACTCTCCTTGAGCAGTTTAAAGGGGCAGAAAGTTTTCATGAGCAGGATCGTCTGCTCATGGCTATCAATAGCTTGCGGGGAAAATTTGACTCTATGTCCCAAATTGCCTCAATACGCCAAACTATTGATACTAACGATACCTATTATGAGCGGGAACAAGAATTTTTTGATGAGAATTTGCCCATCTACCAGGGATTGATTTCAGAGTTTTATCAGGTGTTGCTGGATTCCTCATTTCGCCGGGAATTAGAACAAAAATGGGGCAAGCAGCTTTTCCGTATCGCGGAATTAACCCTGAAGACTTTTAAACCGGAGATTATTGAGGACTTACAGGCGGAGAATAAATTGTCCACCGAATATACCAAGCTCATTGCTTCAGCCAAGATTTACTTTGCAGGGGAAGAGCGCAATCTTTCCGGTTTAGGACCTTTTCTGCAATCCACCGATCCGGTCCTGCGGAAAAGAGCCCATGAAGCGAAATATGCTTTTTTTGCAGAACATGAAGAAACTTTGGACACTATTTATGATCAGCTGGTTAAGGTTCGGACACGGATTGCCCGGAAGCTGGGTTACCCCAATTATGTGGGATTGGGCTATGCGCGGATGCTGCGTTCCGATTATGATGCACAGATGGTGGCTGATTTCCGCAAGCAGGTTCAGGAAGATATCGTACCGCTGACCTCCCGCTTGCGGGAACGGCAGCGGCAGCGCCTGGGCTTGGAAAATTTGTATTACTATGATGAAAAAACCAGCTTTAATTCAGGCAATCCCCAACCTCATGGGGAACCGGACTGGATCATCAAGCAGGGCAGAAAGATGTATGGAGAATTATCAGCGGAGACTGAGGAGTTCTTTGACTATATGGTGAGCCATGAGCTTATGGACCTGGTGACCAAAAAAGGCAAGGCTGGCGGTGGCTATTGCACTTATATCAGCGAGCATCAAGCGCCGTTTATTTTTTCCAATTTTAATGGGACTTCAGGTGATGTGGATGTCCTGACTCATGAAGCGGGTCACGCCTTCCAAGTCTATTCCAGCCGTCATCATACTCTCCCGGAATATCAGTGGCCTACCTACGAATCCTGCGAAATTCATTCGATGAGCATGGAGTTTTTCGCCTGGCCCTGGATGGAGCTTTTCTTCGCAGAAGAAGCGGATAAATATCGTTTCCAGCATCTCAGTGAAGCCCTGCTCTTTATACCCTATGGAGTGAGCGTGGATGAATTCCAGCATTTTGTTTATGAGAACCCTGACGCCACTCCTGCCCAGAGAAAAGCAGCCTGGCGTGAAATTGAGAGAAAGTTCCTTCCCCATCGGAATTATGAGGGCAACCAGTACCTTGAAAATGGCGGGTATTGGCATCAGCAGGGGCATATCTTTGGCAATCCCTTCTATTATATTGATTATACCTTAGCTCAGATTTGCGCTTTTCAATTCTGGAAGAAATCCCGTATGAATGCTCAGGAAGCCTGGCAGGATTACTTAAGACTGTGCCAAGTCGGGGGCAGTCTGTCCTTCCTGGATTTAGTGGAGCTGGGACAGTTGGTTTCCCCCTTCCAGGCAGGATGCCTTAAATCTGTGGCTGAAACCATTAACCAATGGCTTGAGCAGGTGGATGACCGGAAATTTTAGTGGAGGAGGAACCCATGGCAAACTTAGAAGCTTTAGGTTCCAGCAATATCTGGAAATATCTTGGTATGACGATCGTTACCAATGAGCAGGGGAAAAAAGGTGTTAAGATCACCACTACGGACAAGTTTAAACAAGCTCATGGCAGTGTCCATGGCGGCATCATCGCTACAGTGATCGATACGGCTATGGGGGTAGCCGTCAATGAAGCGATCGGTCCGGATCGCTATGCGGTGACGGTGGAGTTGAAGGTCAATTATCTTCTGCCTGTTGTAGACTCAGATATTTATGCTTATGCGCACCTTGTCAAGGAAGGCAAACGGCTTTTTATGGGGACGGTTAATGTCTATGATGAGGATGGTAAACTGGTGGCTATCGGCTCTGCGACCTTTTCCATGATTACCAGGCGCAAGGAGCAACTTTAAAAGGAGTAGCTATGTTCATTTCCTGCAGTGGCGAGAAAACCATCCTGGCGGTGCCGGAACAGGGTTCGGCAATAATCGGCGGGTACTGGACCCCCGATTCAGGCAGAGTTAAAGGTCCGGTTCAATTAAAATGGGAAGAGGGCAGAGTGAGTTCCCTTTGTCCCTATTCTGACCATAGGGGACGCTCAAAATCTTCTGGAGAAGAAGATTTTGCCTGGCAGCCTTATTTGCTGATGCCCGGCTTTATCGATAGTCATGTGCATTTGGCCTTGGACAGTATTGATTTTTATCAATGTCTGGAAAACTGGCATAACCCGGCTCTGATGGAGAAGGTGATCCAGGACAATCTTCGCCGTTATTTAGAGTCGGGCGTCGTTGCCGTCCGGGATGGCGGTGATTTGCCGGGTTTCGCCTGGTCCGCCAAGAAGCGCCTGGAACGTGAAGAATGGCAAGGCCCCCGGGTAGTTTCAGTGCGGGAGGCTGTAGCCCGGCAGGGCATGTATGGACGCTTTTTGGGACGGGGCTTCTCAAGCCTGCAGGACTGGCACCGGATTAAAGAGGATTTTTTCCGGCAAGGTGCAGACCAGCTTAAAATCGTCGTCACTGGGATTATCTCCTTCAGCCAATACCGGCAGGTGGGAACGGTTCAGTGGAGTGTGGAAGAACTCAAGGAATTGACTGCCTCCGCTCATGCCAGGGGAATCCTGGTGATGGCCCACGCCAGCGGGGAAGAGGGCATCTCGAGAGTGATTGAAGCGGGAGTGGATTCCATAGAGCATGGGTATTATATGACTTCCCGGCACTTAAGACAGATGAAAGCTCAAGGAATCGCCTGGGTCCCTACGGTGGCACCCATAGGCAACCTGTTGAAATACCCCACAGGCAGGTATTCTGAGCAGGAAATAGCTACTTTGTCTGAAATATTGAAAGGCCACCTCAGCCGGATTAAGGAAGCCTCTGATTTTGGTGTGCGTTTAGGCGTCGGCACGGATGCGGGAGCCTATTCAGTGCCCCATGGCAGCTCCTTCCTGGATGAAATGCTCTGGCTGAGGGAGGCCGGAATTCCTGAAGAAAAAGTTTATTGTCTTGCTACCCAGGAGAATGCCCGCATCTGTGGGCTGCCTGAGTACGGGAAACTGGAAGTTGGCACTCCTTTAAACTGCCTTCAGCTAAAGGAGTTATAGGAATCACCGAAAAATATTCAGGGCACCATGATGTTGTTGGTTGAAGTGTGTGATGCCACCCGGACTTTGCGGAAGGGCTGAACCCGCTTCGACGGTTGTAAAGGAAATGAGTTTTTTTGAAGCAAGATAAACCCGGGAGTCTCTCCCGGGTTTATCTTGCTTATTAAGAGCTACCCATTTAGATTCAAAGCCATGATGCTCACGCTTTTCTGTCTTTCTAACTCCTTAAAGTCTAACTCTTCGTCATATTCAAGGTGCCTCTGTACATTTTTTCAGGTTGGCCGTTGTTTTTTACAGGGATTCGTTTGTACTGATTGATATGGTTAGCATTGCACCAGCCGATATTATTGTACCATGTTCCATTTATATAGAACAACGAGAGATTAACAGATAATTTTAAGCAAATGATTACACAATAAAGGAATAAGCAGAAAACCCTGAAAACTTGGAGTGACTTTAAGAAGTTCTTAAGATTTAGATCGGCAGAATGATCAGAATTAAGGGTTACCATAGTCCTAAAGACTGAGAAAGGACGTGGTATAATTTGTATGAATTGATTAGCGAGAGGAGTCCCATACATGAACATTTTAGTATGCGACGATGATAAGGAAATTGTCGAAGCGATAAGAATCTACTTAGCCCACGAAGGCTATACGATCCATAAAGCCTTCAATGGGCTCCAGGCCTTGGAGGTTATTGAAGAGCAGACTGTCCATCTGGTGATCATGGATATTATGATGCCCCAAATGGATGGGATCAGAGCTTTGATGAAGATTCGAGAAGAACGGAATATTCCGGTGATCATGCTCTCGGCCAAATCCGAAGATACGGACAAAATTATGGGCCTGAATATGGGTGCGGACGATTATATTACCAAACCCTTCAATCCACTGGAGCTCATCGCCCGCGTCAAATCCCAGCTGCGCAGGTATGTAACATTAGGCAGCCTGGAGACCAAGACGAATGTCTATCAATCCGGGGGGCTGATGATCGACGACGAAAGCAAATGCGTCACCGTGGACGGCGAGGAAGTTAAGCTGACCCCTGTCCAGTATAAAATTTTGAAGCTGCTGACAGCCAATGCGGGAAGGGTCTTTTCCATCGATCAGATTTACGAGAACGTTTGGAATGAAGCGGCTTTCAGTGCGGAAAATACAGTAGCTGTCCATATCCGGAAAATCCGTGAAAAAATTGAGATCAACCCGAAGGAGCCTAAATATTTAAAGGTGGTGTGGGGAATTGGATATAAAATCGAGAAGCTTTAGCCATTCACTGATTGCCAAAGCTTTAGCTTTTGTGTTGGTGATCTTTTGCTTTACTCAAGTCGTTACTTTAGTGCTCAATGTCATCAATCGCAGCCACTTTGGGGTAGCTTTGGAAAAAAGCTATTATCTGGGCGAAGGCTTCATTAATGAAAGCAATAATATTATCAGCGACCTAAGGTCACTCAGCAGATATAAGAGTGAGGAAAATATTTTAGCCGGAGGAAGTGTTTCAGAGGATAGACTTAGAAATAGAATTGACAGCCTCTATTGGGAGTTTCAGGTAAACAGCGACAGAAGATCAACAGTGAATAGCAACTCAACAATGAACAGTAACTCAGCAGTAGTCGAGGAAAATGTAGACGAGGGCTCTTCCCAAAAGCCTCCTTCCACTTCCAGCGTTACCAGTCCGACGCAGCCAGGCATTTATAATCCCAATCTATCCGACAGGGAAAATTATCAGATTTTCCTGGAAGCTTATAAAGAAGAGATAGCAAAAGAAAAAGAACGTCTGATTCAAGAAGATCTTTATTATTACCAAACGACTTTACAACGGTTGGCAAGCTATAAGGGGCTGAATTATTTCCTAAAAGCCGGGGAGCTGGAGCTGACCAATCAGGCAGAGTTGTCGAAAGAAGAGTATACTTCTTATCCCGCCTATATGCTGTTTGAAGGGTTTATCCAGAACGTCTATCCCCAGGAGATCAAAGAGAATCCGCGTTTTTATCAGATTGCTCCTGACGCTTATGTACAGGATTATCCGGATGTTTTGTATATTGGTTTTGAGGATGAGTTTTTAAAGCCTCGGATTGCCGAGTGGCAGGAAGACAAAGAAGTTGCTAATCATGCCCTTTATCAGATAGCAGCTTATCTGGCAGGACTGATGGCTTCCTTTATCTATCTCCTGATCGTCTGGGGAAGAAACTCAAGACATGACCAGGAAGTCCATCTCAATACCCTGGATCGTCTCTACAATGATTTTAATATCTTATTTTGTTTAGGCTTGATTTCTTCCTGGTTTATACTGGGTTTCAATTTTTATCAAATGCAAAATGCTGCCCTTATCTATCCCATGACTCTGGCCATAGCAACCTTGGGGCTGATCCTGGTCTTATCCCTGGTTAAGCATATTAAGAATAAGACCCTCCTCAAACACACTCTGGTTTATACGATTTTCCATAAGCTTTTTTCCGGTATCAAAGCCATCTATGACAGCGGCAGTCTGGGAGTGAAAGTGGCTGTCCTTGTCATTGGCTACCCTTTATGTATTGCCATAACCTTTTTCATGTTCCCCATTACCATTGGTGTGGCCATATGGTTATCCTTTAAGAAAGTCAAGGAATTCAAGGCCATTAAAGAAGGAGTCAGGCGGGTTAAGGATGGGGATCTGGCGACGATGATTAACATCAAGGGCAAGGGAGAGTTCGCTCAACTGGCTGGGGATATCAACAGTATAACCGACGGCTTAAATAAGGCCGTGGAAAATGAGATTAAAAGCGAACGCTTAAAAACAGAATTGATCACTAACGTTTCCCATGATATCCGCACTCCCTTAACCTCCATCATTACCTATGTTGACTTATTAAAAACGGAAGAAGACCCGGAAAAGATCAAAGACTATGTGGAAGTTCTCGAGCAAAAATCACAGCGCCTTAAAGTGTTGACCGATGACCTCTTTGAAGCCGCCAAGGCCTCCAGTGGGGATATTCCGGTGACCTTTGAGAGAATAGATATTGTATCCCTGCTGACTCAGGGCTTAGGAGAAGTGGATGAGAAAATCCAGGAACGGGGATTGGATTTTAAATTCAATTACCCTCGGGAAAGAATGTGGGTCAAGGCTGACGGGAGACTTCTTTGGCGAGCCATTGAAAATCTTTTGTCCAATATTTTTAAGTATGCCTTGGCAGGCTCACGAGTGTATATCGATCTGGAGGATGCGGGTCCGGGAATAAGATTAACTATTAAAAATATCTCAGCCTATGAATTGAATATATCTTCCACTGAGTTGATGGAGCGCTTTAAGCGCGGCGATGAATCCAGAAGCAGCCAGGGAAGCGGGTTGGGCTTATCCATTGTCACCAGTCTGATTGAAATCCAAAAGGGGAGCTTTACCATTGAAGTGGATGGGGATCTCTTTAAAGCGATGATCTTTTTGTACAAAGATGATAGTAAGGAAACCCCATTATCTCCCCAATAGCTTAAATAATAGACAAAATTTACCAAGGACAATCTGCTTGTCATGGCGAACTCTCTATCATAAACCTGAATTAGGGGTGATGGAGATGTTTCCCAAAAGCAAGACCCTGAAAATAAAAACCATGAGGAGCCCTGCAGAGGCCATAGAATTTCTTCAGGAGATAACCGAGGGATTAGCCAATGCGGATAAGCATTCTTTGGAAGATTTCATTTTGTATCTGCGTCAACGGGCTGACGATATCCAATTTAAATATTACAAGGCCCGTTGCTTGTATATGATGATCCCTCCTGAAGATTCCTTAACTTTCTGGGTGTGTTATACTTTGGGCAGGCTTCCGGAAACGATTCGTTTTGCAAACTTCGAAGGGGAAGTGCTGGAACTGCTCAAGGTATTATCCTTAGCGGAACAGAGCCCCCCAGCATGGAAGCAGGGCAATGGGCTCAAAAAAGATGTTCTGGGCAAAGAGATGAACTGTGCTTTATCCTTTCTCAAAGAAGAGTATCCGGTATTTTTCAGCAGCCTGACGAAGAACCCCCTCTTAGTCCCTGTATTAGGTTTCCGGTTAAGATTAAGAGAAGGTTCCTTGATGACCATTCCCCGGCTTCATTGCCTGGGAGTTTTTCAACCCAATCGGAATGAAGAGGAACTCTTGCTGCCGATTCTCCATGCCTTGGCCCATATTCTGCATTATTCCCTGACGGAGGATGCCAAGGTTATGCCTCCCGGCTTTACGAATATGGTTAAGCAGATTTTTGACGATTACCAGATGAACCCGGAAGACGGAGGTGAGTTCTTTGCCGAACTCTTTGTCGCTTCCCTGCTTTATGACACTGAATACATGCCTTTGGTCGCTTATATGGAGCTTTGTCATGAAGATCAGGCGGTCATCAGGAATTACTTCACTTGGCTGGAGACAATTTATGCCTCAAGTCTTCAGGATAATATGCTGAGAGTCATCCATCAATGGGATGAGTTAAAAAGAGCATAGATGCGTTGAATAGGCCTTTCGGGTAATGAAGAACATGATCCGGAAAGGCTTTTTTCATTTTTAAACACACTTGCTATACTTTGGGTATTGGTTGACAGCATTCGTGCTTTATTAACAGACCCATGCTTGGAATTCCAAGGGTAAGGATGGACGAAATCCGTTGAGTTATGCTATTTTATAGGAGGAGCGCTGCCTGGGGCGGCGTGATTTGAGAGGAATCGGGGTATCACTTCGTTCAAGATTGGAGAGGAAGAGCTTTGAATATACAGATTTATGGAACCCGAAAATGTTTTGATACCAAAAAAGCGGAGCGATATTTCAAAGAGCGGAACATAAAATTTCAATTTATCGATCTCAATGAAAAAGCTCTAAGTAAGGGTGAATTGCAGAGTGTCAAATCCTCTGTCGCCTTAAATGAGCTGATCAATAAAGAAGGCAAAGACTATAAAGCCCTCAATCTCGATCAAATCAGGGGCTTGGAGATGCGTGAAGAGCTTTTGCTGACTCATCCTAAACTCTATAGGACCCCGATTGTTCGCAATGGCAGGAAAGCAACGGTAGGTTATCAACCGGAGATCTGGAAAGAGTGGGAGTGATCGCCTATAATGAGCCAGGGGAAGGAAGAGAAGTGAGCTAGATGATGAAAATGATGCTGATCGGAATTGGCACACTCTGCGTAGTGCTTGGCATTATCGGTGTGTTTTTGCCTGTCGTCCCCACGACTCCTTTTTTATTATTGGCGGGAGCATGCTATATGCGAAGTTCCCCAAGGCTTCATAAGAGACTGTTGGCGAGCAAATGGCTTGGCTCTTATCTTAAAGATTATTACGAAAATAAAGGGATGACGCTGCATGCCAAGGCTGTATCGATCTCCTGTTTATGGCTTTCTTTAACCATTTCGATGTTTTTTGTGGAAATAATTGGGGTGCGGCTCCTTCTCCTGGGGATTGGTCTGGCAGTTACCCTCTTTTTACTGAGCCGCAAAACCAAAAAAAGTGAAACATGTGCCAATCCCTGTGGGGACGTTAACAGGCAGAAAGGAACAACTAAAGAATGAGCAGGATTCAAGCCAAGGATTCTTATGATTATCCTTATCCGCCCCAGATGATTTATCCGTTACTTGCGGATATTCCTGGCTATAGAAGCTGGTGGCCAGGAGAATTCCGAGTGCGGATTCTGGAAAAGTCCAGAGACCATCTTCATGCCAAGATTGAAGTATGGGCTTCAGGAGGATGGTTCCGGTGTGAGACAATATCCTTAAGCTTTCCGAACCGGGTAGATATCCGCTACTATCAGGGTGTCGTCATTGGCGAGAGCTGGTGGGACCTTGAGGAGCTGGAAAATGGCGGCACAAAGGTCAGCTATTCCATCGCCTTAGAACCTCATGGCAGGGTAATGGGGTTCGTGGCGAAAATGATCAATATTTCAACCCTGCATTCCTTTCAATTTCAAAGGGTGTTGAAGCGCTTGCATCGCCATCTGGATTCTCTGTACCTAAAGGAACCTAAGTAATTTTCTATCCGCTGCCCATTTCCAATAGCATTCCCGTACCTTTTGCATAGGATATACGGAAAATCTATGGAAAGGGGTGTATTTATGAATTATGTGGTAAAACCTGGGGAAACTCTTATGGACATTGCCTGCATGTTCAATACTACAGTAGAAGAGCTTCTCATGTTAAATCCGCAAATCACTGATCCTATGTGCCTTTTCCCAGGTCAGGTTATTTGTGTACCAACGCAACCGTGCTCCATGCATCCAATGCATCCAATGCATCCAATGCATCCGCAAATGCCCATGGAAGGTCAGATGATGGCTCAAGGTCAGCCTTGTCCCGTTCTCAGACAGGGTTCACAAGGTCCCTCGGTCGTACATTTACAACAGCTTCTTACATCTCACGGCTTTAGTCCAGGAGCTATTGATGGCATTTTCGGACCGAGAACCCATGCAGCAGTTGTCGCTTTTCAGGGCAGCCGTGGTTTGGTACAGGATGGGGTCGTTGGGGTCAAGACCTGGACGGCTCTTGGAGTCAATTGCATGACTCCGCAACCCAGTCCCTGCCCGACGTTGCGTCAAGGTGCGACGGGCCCCTCCGTGGTTCAGCTGCAACAGCTGCTCACCTCCCATGGCTTTAGTCCGGGGGCCATTGATGGGATCTTCGGACCGAGGACAGAAGCCGCGGTGATTGCTTTCCAGGGCAGCCGGGGATTAGTACAGGATGGCATCGTAGGTGTCCGGACCTGGACGGCCCTGGGGGTCAATTGCATGACGCCTCCTCCACCGCCGCCGCCACAGAATTGCCCAACCTTGCGCCAAGGCTCAAGGGGTCCCTCCGTGGTTCAGCTGCAACAGCTGCTCACAGCCCGTGGTTTTAACCCAGGGGCTGCCGATGGGATTTTTGGACCGAGGACGGAAGCAGCGGTGATTGCTTTCCAAAGAAGCAGTGGTTTAACACCGGATGGCATTGTCGGCATTCGGACCTGGACAGCACTGGGAGTAACCTGCACTACCCCCCCACCACCGCCATCCCAAAACTGCCCAACCCTGCGGATGGGATCCCGTGGGGCATCTGTGAAGGAACTGCAATCCTTGCTGAAGGCGCAGGGATTTAGTCCTGGGAATATTGATGGAATTTTCGGTTCCAGAACTCAAGCGGCAGTGATTGCATTCCAAAAGAGCAGAGGACTTGTCCAGGATGGCATCGTCGGGATTCGAACCTGGACGGCTCTGGGTGTGAATTGCCGCAAAAATTAAGGTAGGGCTAAAGACAGCATCGTCATGAGCACAAAGTAGGGTGAAGCATTAGCCAGATAGTGCAGTTAAATTTGCATTATCTGGTTTTTTTATTTACGGAGGAATATTTCGTGATGGATAGCAGCAAAAGGAGAATTTATATTCGTGTAGAATATATATGCGGATATACCTTTTGGGGTAGAATAATTTTTCATGTGTGTCTTGAATCACGTATCAATACATATATTACTAGTATGATATGTCCAACTGCAAGAAACCTTGTCTTTAACATATTTTTGATATAATAGATCTTAATACCATAGGATATGGAAATTGGGCGGCGATTTATTATTCTGACAAGTTAAATCTTGTCCATTATTATGTTATATTATATATAAAGTATATATATTTTTTACTGTTTTGAATAGGAGGAAATTGGATGACCAAGGTGCTCAATGTTGGGCTCGATGTGGGCTCTACGACTGTTAAAATGATTATTCTCAGTCCTGAACAAGGCATTGTCTATAAACAATATTTGAGGCACTTTTCGAATATCAAAGATACTGTTCTTTCGATGCTAGAAGATGCAAAGCCCATTTTAGATGGACAACTTATGACGATGATGATTGCCGGTTCAGGCGGTTTTAATTTAGCCAAGAAATTAGGGATTCCCTTCGTCCAGGAGGTCATTGCCGGAACTGCGGCGGTTAAGAAGATGATCCCTCAGACTGACGTTGCCATTGAGCTGGGAGGAGAAGACGCTAAAATCACCTATTTTGGCGAATCTATTGAACAAAGAATGAACGGAACCTGTGCGGGTGGTACGGGAGCCTTTATTGATCAAATGGCTTCCTTGCTTCAAGTCGATGCGGAAGGGTTAAATGAGCTGGCCAAGAATTATAAGACCATTTATCCCATCGCCTCACGGTGCGGGGTTTTTGCCAAAACGGATGTGCAGCCTCTGTTGAATGAAGGGGCCGCCAAGGAAGACGTTGCTGTTTCGGTTCTGCAGGCCGTTGTCAATCAAACGATTACGGCCTTGGCCCAAGGCCGCCCGATTCGTGGCAGAGTAGCCTTTCTCGGAGGACCTTTGTTCTTCCTGTCCGAGTTACGCCAACGCTTTATCGAGACGTTAAAACTGGAAGGAGATTATGCTGTTTTTCCTGAGGATGCTCAATACTTTGTAGCCATCGGAGCCGCTTTGGTAGCTCGGGATGAGCAGGCATTCCCCTCCCAGACTGTTTATGATAACGCACCTCATATTAATAGCATCACTCAGGATGAAAAGGCCATTGCCGAGCCCCTTTTTGCTGATCAAGCAGAATATGAGGCTTTCCGGGAGAGGCATGCACGCCATAAGGTAAACCGTAAAGATCCTCAGGGGTATACAGGTCATGCTTATCTGGGTATCGATGCCGGCTCGACCACCACCAAGGTTGCCTTAATCGATGATGAGGGTGGACTGCTGTATTCCTATTATGGCAGCAACCTGGGCAGCCCCCTGGAATCAACCATAGGTGCTCTGAAAGAGATGTATTCCCAATTGAATCCTGGCATCACTATCCGCAATTCCACGGTAACAGGCTATGGAGAGCAGCTGATTAAAACGGCGCTTAAAGTGGATATTGGGGAGATCGAGACGGTTGCCCATGCTAAAGCGGCTGATTTTTTCCTGCCCGGTGTTAATTTTGTTCTGGATATCGGCGGTCAGGATATGAAAAGCCTGGTGATTAAAAATGGAGTCATCGATTCCATCATGCTCAATGAGGCCTGCTCTTCCGGGTGTGGATCCTTCGTGGAGACCTTTGCCAATTCGCTCAATATGGATGTTAAGGAATTTGCCCGGATTGGCCTGGAATCTCAAAACGCGGTGGATCTGGGGACACGCTGCACTGTATTTATGAATTCCAAAGTGAAGCAGGCCCAAAAAGAAGGGGCAACAGTCAGCGATATATCCGCCGGGATCTCCATGTCCGTGATTAAAAACGCCTTATTTAAGGTTATTCGCTTGCGCAACACAGAAGAGTTGGGTGAAAAAATTGTTGTTCAGGGTGGAACATTTTATAACGAGGCCGTCCTGCGTTCTTTGGAGAAATTGCTGGGCAGGGAAGTGGTCCGCCCCGATATCGCCGGAATTATGGGAGCTTTTGGAGCAGCGCTGATCGCTAAAGAACGCTGTGACTTAGGCCATAAAACAGAGCTGTTGCCGGCGGAACAGCTGGAATCCTTCGCCACGGAAACGACCATGAAACGCTGCGGCTTATGTGGGAATAACTGCTTGCTTACGGTCAAGCATTTTTCCAACGGCGAGAATTTCATTTCCGGAAACCGCTGTGAGCGGGGAGCCGGCCAGGAAAAGGTTAAGACGGAACTTCCTAACCTGTACGATTATAAATACCAAAGGGTATTTCGTTATAAGCCTTTGTCCGCCCAGGAAGCCTCGCGCGGGGTGATCGGCATTCCCCGGGTTCTGAATATTTATGAGGACTATCCTTTCTGGTACACCTTTTTTACGGAATTAGGCTATCGGGTGGTTCTATCCGGCCGTTCGACTAAAGCCCTTTATGAATCAGGGATGGATACCATTCCTTCGGAATCGGAATGCTTCCCCGCTAAGCTGGTCCACGGTCATATTGTGGATTTGGTGAAAAAAGGGGTTAAGAAAATATTCTACCCCTCGATTCCCTTTAATGTTAAGGAAGACTCAGAAGCCAACAACCATTTCAACTGCCCGATTGTCACCTCCTACCCGGAAACGATCCGTGCCAATATGGATATCCTCAAGGAAGAAAACATTACCTTTTATCAGCCTTTTTTGCCTATTGACAGTCCTAAGCATATGCGGAAACGCCTCATCGAGGAATTGTCGAAAAGGGAAGGTTTAACGCCACGGGAAATCGCGCAGGCTATGGACAAGGCTTATGGGGAATTGGCGAACTATAAAAAGGATGTCCGGCAAAAAGGAGAAGAGGCTCTTCACTATATGGAGACTCATGGCAGCAAGGGGATTGTCCTGGCTGGGCGGCCCTATCACATTGATCCCGAGATTCACCACGGCATCCCTGAGCTATTGCAAGGCTTTGGCCTGGTCGTGATTTCTGAAGACGCTATCCGCCATATGACGAACCCGGAGCGCCCTATGCGCGTGGTGGATCAGTGGATGTATCATACCCGGCTCTATGCTGCGGCTCAGTTTGTCGCCGCTAAACCCGATTTGGAGCTGATCCAGTTAAACTCCTTTGGCTGCGGTCTGGACGCCGTAACCACCGATCAAGTTTCGGAAATATTAGAGCGTTATGGTAAAATATATACAGTTCTGAAGATCGATGAGATCACCAATCTGGGAGCGGCCCGGATCCGCATTCGCTCTTTGCTGGCAGCTGTCCAGGAGCGGGATAAGCGCAATTTCAGACCCGAGAAGCTTTATGATCCGGAAGGCCGGGTGATCTTTACGGAAGAGATGAAGAAAAACTACACGATTATTGCCCCGCAGATGGCGCCCCATCAGTTCCAATTCTTAAAAACTGGCTTTGAAAAGGCGGGCTATAGGATTGAGGTTCTCCCTTCAGTTGACCGGGGAGCCATTGATGAAGGATTGAAGCATGTTCATAACGATGCCTGTTATCCGACCATCATCGTGGTCGGGCAGCTGTTGGAAGCTTTGAAATCAGGTAAGTATGATTTGAACCGGACCGCTGTGCTCATTTCCCAAACAGGCGGCGGGTGCCGGGCTACCAACTATATCGCCTTCATTCGCAAGGCTCTGAAAGACACAGGTATGGACCAGGTTCCGGTTATTTCTTTGAACGCTTCCGGGCTGGAAGCCAACCCCGGCTTTAAGATCACAGCGAAGATGCTTCCCGATCTGCTTTGGGGAATTGTCTATGGTGATCTGCTGATGAATGTCCTTCATCGTGTCCGCCCCTATGAGAAGGTTCCCGGCTCCGCCAACGCTCTCTATGATCAGTGGGTGGAGAAATGCCAGGAGGCCTTGAGGCGAGGGGACAAGAAGGAGATTAAAGCCAATATTTATAAAATCGTCGCGGACTTCGACAGCCTTGAAATTTATGAGGACCGGGTCAAACCCAAAGTAGGCATCGTCGGCGAGATTCTCGTCAAATATCATCCTACGGCTAATAATAATCTGGTGGAACTCCTGGAGGCAGAAGGAGCAGAAGTCACTCAACCGGATTTAATGGGCTTCCTGCTTTATTGCGCCTATTGCTATAAAATTAAATTTGACGTTTTGTCAGGCAGTTTTAAAGCTATGTTTAATGGTATGTTGACAGTCAAGGTCATGGAGTATTACCGTAAGGATATGCGCAAAGCTTTGGCCGCCAGCCGGCGGTTCACCCCTCCCGCTGCCATCGAAGAGATTGCCCGCAGCGCTGAGGAGCATATCTCCTTGGCCAATCAGACAGGAGAAGGCTGGTATCTGACCGGAGAGATGGTGGAGCTCCTCCACAGTGGGGTCATGAATATCGCTTGCCTGCAGCCTTTTGGCTGCCTGCCCAACCATATCATCGGCAAAGGAATGATTCGCTCCCTGCGCCGCTCCTACCCTAAAGCCAATATTGCCGTCATCGACTATGATCCTGGAGCCAGTGAAGTCAATCAATTGAACCGGATCAAATTGATGCTGTCTGTTGCCAAAGAGAATATGAAGACTGGGGAAGTTGCTAAGTAGCAAACGAAAAAGGTTATCAATCAAAAGGCTGTTCTTTATACTCGTGATAATAGAACAGCCTTTTCTTAAAGGAGGGCCTATGGCAAGCGCAACTACCATTATGAACAGTGAATCTTTGTATCAGGAACGATTAACTCGTTATCTGACGGCAATGGCAGGCAAAAAACCCGATAAAGTGCCTATTCGTCTGCAACTGAGTGAATTCATGGCCAAATATGCGGGATTAGAGCTTCAGGAAGTCTACTATGATTTGGATAAAAATATTGAAGCGGCGGACAAAATCCTCGCCGATTTTGATGTGGACGTGATCATGGGAGGCCCAAGTCTATGGTGGGGAACCCTGCATGATGCGGTAGGTGCCAAATACTTAAAATTCGCCGGCCGTCAGCTTGCTCCCAATCAACAGTTTCAATTTGTGGAAAAAGAATATATGGTTGCCGAGGATTATGATGCCTTCATAGCGAATCCGACTCAATGGATTCTGGAGTCTTTTTTACCCAGGATCCATAGTGAATTTTCTGAACCGGGCTCCTTTCGTGCCAATCTTGCCTTGATTAAAGGGGCGGCGGGAATGGTGATGGTGAACGAAAGAAATAAACAGGCAGTCGCTCATTGGGCAAAAGATTATGGGATGCCTCTGGGGGTCTCGGGTATGGTCAAGGCGCCCTTTGATACCTTAGGAGACACCCTGCGGGGGCTGAAGGGTATTATGAGGGATTTACGGAAACGCCCGGAAAAAATTCTCTCTGCTTTGGAGGTTCTCGTACCTCATAATATCTATTACGGCCTGGCGACTTCAGAAGGAGAGCGCCTGCTGCCTGTTTTCCTGCCTCTGCACCGGGGCAGTTATCCCTTCTTGAACCCTCATGAGTGGGATACCTTTTATTGGCCCCCTCTAAAAAAAGTGATCGAGGGTCTTTGGGCCCAGGGCAAGCGAACCATGTTTTACGCTGAAGGAAACTGGAACCCCTATTTGGAAAAAATTGTTGAACTGCCTGCAGCCAGTATTGTTTTTCATGTGGATCAGACGGATATAGCTAAAGCGAAAGCGGTACTTGGCCATAAGTTCTGCATCAGCGGCAATGTTCCTAATTCCCTGATGGCCTATGGGTCACCCGCCCAGGTCAGTGACTATGTCAAGGGTCTCCTGCACGATTATGCGGCAGATGGTGGCTTTATTATGGATACAGCCGGGATTATGCAGACGGATGTGAAGGTGGAAAATGTCATCGCTTTGATAGAAACCACACGCCAGTATGGAGTGTACACATAAGTGTTGCTGAGTACTAAAGAGAGGAGACTTAGTATGTCAGAAGAGGACAAGGTTCCTAGTATTTCGCCAGGCACTTGTCTCCCCTGGGAGCAGGTCCTTAAGGATTATGGTCCCCCCTCCGGGGATGAATCCCTCATCAGAGATCAGTGGGAACAGCTGGATGCCTTTGCCTATCTCTATCTTTGGTGGTGGGTACAAAGATGAGTTCATAAAAAGGGTTTATGCCAATTAATCCCGAATAGATTAAGCAAATAGTCATTCTTTTTCCAAGTGAGACCTAGATCAGAATTTAAAGCAAGGTGTTCGTATATGAATGAAGAACAGTCCATAGATAAAAATTCTGTCATCCCTATTTATTATCAGCTGGCCAAGCTTCTCGAAAGTCAAATCCTGCACGGAGAACTCAAACCGGGTGAAGCTCTGCCTACGGAGACAGAGATTGCCAATCGCTTTGAAATTAGCCGGATGACTGTACGACGGGCCATTGCAGAGTTGATCACGGCAGGCATGGTTCACGCTCAGCAGGGAAAGGGGACCTTTGTCTCCCCGCCGAAGCTGAACAATGTTGTGTTTGAGTTGAATAATTTCAATCAAGAAATTAAAGACTTTGGCTTAAAACTGAGCACCACTCTATTAGGCGCTCATATCGTTCGGGCTGATGAGAGATTAATGAGGATTTTTCAATTGGATAGCAGCACAACCCGTCTCTTGTATTTTCGTACGGTAGTCTCTGCTGAGGATGAACGTCTCGCTTATGAGAGAAAGTATACTATTTATTCGAAAAGCAAGCCGATATTGGAGTCCAATCTCCAAGACCCGACCCTTTCCGGGCTGGTAACGGCCAATAATGACGTTCTGCCTGTAAGTACCAAAAAAGTACTGCAGGTATCGGTGACCACTGCCGAGGAAGCAGCAATCCTCGGAATTGGGGTCAATGCCCCTGTCTTTGTGATTGAAGAAACTCTATATGATCTGGAAAATAAACCGGTAGGGTGGAGCAAATCCATCTATCGCGGTGACCGCTATCAATTGACGGGCTATGATGGGTGGCTGAGAAAGGATAATCATGGAGGGATTAATCTTGGATGACCAATTACTTAACGCCCTTGCCGATCTCGATGAAGAAAAAACCATAAACCTGGTCAAGGAATATCTCAGCAAAGGGGTCTCTCCCTTAAAAGTGGTTGAATTATGCCAGCAGGGAGTGGAGGTTGTGGGTAAACGCTATTGCAACGGCGAGTATTACCTATCGGATCTCATTATGTCTGAGGAAATATTAAAAGAGGTCATGGTGATTCTGGAACCACTGATTACAAGCGATATTCCCTCCAATGGCATGACCATTATCCTAGGCACCATTGAGGGAGATATCCACGATCTGGGCAAGAACATTATCCACTATATGTTAAAATCTTCAGGCTTTAAAGTCGTCGATCTAGGGGTGGATGTATCTCCGGAAACCTTTGTTCAGGCCGTGAATCAAACAAAAGCCCCAGTCTTGGGGATCAGTGTTTTATTATCCTTTTGCGTGAGTGCGGTAAAAAAGGTTGTGGACTTATTGGTGGAGTCGGGTTTGCGCGATCAAGTAAAAATCATTGTGGGAGGATATCCGGTCAACGAAATTGTCAAGGATTACACCGGGGTGGACTATTACACAAATGATATCACCAAACTCTTCGAGATCTGTCAGATGCTCAAGGATGAATTGCCAATACCGGAGGAGACGTCTTAAGATGATGAATCAAGCGCTTAGTCTGCTTAAACGCTATTTCGGTTATTCTCAATTCCGCAAAGGTCAGGACAAGGTGATTCATAGTTTGCTCCAATCCTCAGATACTGTGGCGATTATGCCTACAGGGGCCGGAAAATCTTTATCCTACCAAATTCCGGCCCTGCTTTTTGATGGCGTTACCCTGGTCATTTCACCTCTGATCTCCCTGATGAAAGATCAAGTGGATTCCCTTCATGAGGCAGGTGTTCCCGCCACCTTTATCAACAGTTCTCTGTCGATGCAGGAAGTCTGGGAGAGGATCAACAAAGCCCGCCAGGGGAGATATAAGCTCCTTTATATTGCTCCTGAACGCCTGGAGGCTGAGAGCTTCTTAACCCTGTTGGAATCCTTGACTATCTCCTTTGTGGCTGTGGATGAGGCCCATTGTGTTTCCCAATGGGGACATGATTTCCGTCCCAGTTACCGAAAGATCGGCGCTTTTGTAGAATCCCTTCCCCATCGTCCCATTATAGGGGCCTTTACCGCTACGGCCACCCAAGAGGTCAGAGAAGATATCGTGAGTCTTTTAAAACTTGAGAGTCCTCAAGTGTTTGTAACGGGGTTTGATCGCCCCAACCTGAAATTTTCCACCTTGAAGGGAGAAAATAAAAAGGTCTTTATATCCACCTATTGTCTCCAGCATCGCAGCGAGTCGGGGATTATTTATGCGGCAACCCGCAAGGAAGTGGATCAGCTGCAAACTTATCTGAAAGGCAAGGGACTTTTAGTCGGCAAATATCATGCCGGGATGAGCGACCTGGACCGGCAAAAAGCTCAGGAAGCTTTTCTATATGACAAAACCCCTCTGATGGTGGCTACCAATGCCTTTGGCATGGGGATCGATAAGTCCAATGTGCGGTTTGTTATTCATTACAATATGCCGAAAAACATGGAGGCTTATTATCAGGAGGCGGGAAGAGCGGGACGGGACGGAGAACCGGCTGAGTGCATCCTGCTCTTTGCTCCCCAGGATGTGGTGCTGCAGCGGTATTTGATCGATAATAACACCTTTAACCCGGAGCGGAAGGTTAATGAACATAAAAAACTTCAGGACATGGCGGATTATTGTCATACGGCCCGTTGTTTGCGCAAGGAAATCCTGGAGTATTTCGGGGAAACCGAGATCCCGGCGGAGTGCGGGAACTGCGGCAATTGCACTGATGACTGGGATGTTGTTGATATTACAGTGGATACTCAGAAGATTCTCTCCTGTGTCCTGCGCATGGGGGAGCGTTTCGGGGTTAACCTGGTGGCGGAAGTTCTCAAAGGTTCCGGCAATAAGAAAATCATGGACTTTCGCTTCCATCAGTTGAGTACTTACGGGCTGATGAGCAAGCGCACGATTCAAGAGATTAAAGATCAGATCAACTACCTCATTGCCGAAGATTACTTGCGCTTGTCCACAGGAGAATATCCTGTGGTTAAGTGCGGCAGGAAAGCGGCACCGGTCCTGAAAGGAAATGAACAAGTATTGCAAAAGGTTCTGCGCAAAGCAAAGCTTCAGGAAGAGGAGAGCCTCACTTTATTTGACTACCTGAGAGGCTTGCGCCGGGAAGCGGCAGCTAAGGAAGGCTTGCCGCCGTATATGATTTTTCCCGATAGTACCTTAAGAGAAATGGCCGAATCCTGCCCGCGCAACCGTGCAGAGTTCCTGCGCCTGGGTGGGGTTGGGGAGAAAAAGCTGGAGAAGTACGGGGATATTTTCCTCCAAGGGATTGAGGAATTCTTCGGGAAGCAGGGGATAAATTCCTCTGAGACCATGGCAAGAACCCTGGCAAAGCCCCCGCTGGAGAAGGCACCTGAGTTACAGCCTGAACCGGCGGGACTGGAGGAGTCTCAGAAAAGTGAGAGCAAAATCCCCAGTCATCTGATCACCTATCGGCTCTATCAGGAAGGGAAATCCCTGGAGGAGATTGCCAAGCTTAGAAGTTATAAGGTGATCACTCTGCAGGACCATCTTCTGCGCGCTTTCAAGGAAGGGCAGCCCATCTCCTGGAGCGACTTTATTCCTGAGGATCAGGAACAGCTGATCCTGGCCGCCATTCAACAAGTAGGCATGGAAAAGCTGCGGCCGATCAAAGATGCTTTGCCGGCCGAGGTGGATTGGATGGCGATTAAATCGGTGATTGCCAAGAATTTCGGCACTTAGCCGTGAATCAAGATCAACTCATGGAGCGGATTGGCTGGTTGGAAACATCCTGTTTCCAACCTTTCTCTGTTGCGATCCTTTCGCGAAGTTTGGTATTCCCTGGCCTAAAGCCACCCACACTACTGCTTTCCGATAAAACAGGCTATAATGAACAATACTACCATCACGGGCAGTGCCTTTGGCAAAGCCTGGTTAATGAATAAAAGAAGAGGATATAACGAATATGGATAATATGGAAAGACCAGAGTCCTTTCAAGAATTAGGAATTCAGGCAGAGCTTGTGGAAGCCCTCGCGAAAGAGGGGATAGTTCAGCCTACCGAGATCCAAAAGAGCACCATACCGCTCATTCTAAACAACCGGGATGTTGCAGGCCAATCGGAAACCGGGTCGGGGAAGACCTTAGCCTATCTCCTGCCTGTTTTGCAAAAGATCGACCGGAATAAACGAGAGAATCAGGTATTGGTTCTTACCCCTACTCATGAACTGGCCTTGCAGGTTCAGCGGCAAATCCAGGATTTATCCCGGCATTTGGCTGCAACGATTACTTCCGCAGCCATAATTGGCAATGTTAATATCGCGCGGCAAATTGAGAAACTGAAGGAGAAGCCCCATATTATTGTAGGCTCTGCCGGCCGCATTCTGGAGCTTATCCAGAAAAGGAAGATATCGGCTCAATCTCTCAAGACCATTGTGCTTGATGAAGCCGATCAATTGCTTGATGAAAGAAATATCCAGACAGTCAAAGCTGTATTAAAGACGGCCTATAAGGACAGCCAGATCCTTTTGTTTTCGGCGACTCTATCTCAGGATGCCATAGAGCAGGCTGCCGGCTTTCTTAAGGATCCTGCAGTCCAGAGAATAACGATGAAGGCCACGGTTGTGCCGACGATTATTCATCAGCATTTTATGTGTGAGCAACGAGATAAACTGGAGCTTCTGCGTAAGCTGGTCCGGCATCTGGAGCCTGGGCGGGCTTTAATCTTTATCAATAAAACTGAAGAGATTGAGAAAACGGTGGAAAGGCTCAGCTATCATGGTTTGGATGCGGTGGCTATATCAGGAGCTTCTCAAAAGGAGAACCGCCGTCAAGCCATGGCGGATTTCCGCGCAGGGAAAACACAGCTGTTAGTGGCTTCTGATCTGGCGGCCAGAGGTCTTGATATTAAGAATATCACCCATATCTTTAATCTCGATATTCCGGAGGAGCCCCAACTTTACTTGCACCGGGTGGGTAGAACCGGACGAGCAGGACAGAGTGGGGTGGCTGTATCACTGGTAACTCAAAGAGAACTCCCTTTGTTGCATAAGATCGAAAATAGCTTGAAAATATCAATCCCATTGCGGAGACTGTCTTTCGGCAAAGTGATCAGTGAGAAAGAAGAGAAGGGACAGCAAACCAGGACCAGAACAAAGGCAGGGGCAGGGACTAAGACCGAGACTAAAGCAAAGGCAAAGCCCGAGGCTAAGACAAAGACTGAGGCTAAAGCTAAGACAAAGACCGGGGTTAAGGCTAAGACCAAGCCGCACAAAGCCAAAGCTCAACTTTATAAGTAATTCTTAGAAGCTCCTTATGAGAAGTCATAGGGGGCTTTTTTACGGAATTATAGGATACAACTCAGATAACATGTGGTAAAAGTGGGAAAAATAAGGGAATATTAATATTTCGTTAAGAATTTTTTATAAATAGTTAAGAAAAGCATGATAGGATACACAATATAAGAAGGAATTACCCTAATTTTAACATAGATGTAGAAATTTATTTTCAAATGCCGGATAGAGAAGAAAGAATATAAAAGCTGGGGAGAAGGTGTAAAGAATATGGTGGATATGGATATTGATGAAACCATAGGAGTAACCTTTGCAGAATCCCACTTTCCTGAAGTCAGGAAGCTTATGTACCAAACGATAAACCTAGGTTTTTTCAGCCCGCCCAGTGTGGAATTGCTTAAAGCTATCATTGAAGAGAAGCTGTTTGAGTCTTTACCATTGGAAATCAATAGAGAAGGCTTCCAACAAGGTCTCGCTCTGTTAAGAGCTTGGTTTGCTTCCCTTGATGAGCGGAATCTGGAAGACAGGGCAGCACAATTGAATGAGGACTATAATAAGCTGTTTGTTGATCCTTGCCAACTGCTTGCTCCACCTTGGGAGTCTGTTTACCGCACTGAGGAAAGAGCAACCGCTGACCTTACCACCCTGAAGGTGCGGGAGTTCTATGGCCGCCATGGCTTGGCATATGTACTGAAACACAAGGAGCCGGAGGATCATTACAGCGTAGAGCTGGAATTTATGGCTGAATTAATACGCCGTCAGTCTTATTATTTAAGGACAGGAATTGTCAAGGAAGCACTTTATTTGTTCAAAGAGCAGCAAAGATTCTTAGAGGAACACCTATTAAAGTGGAGTTTAGACTTTACTTTAAGCGTGATCCAGAATGCGCACACAGAGTATTTTCAGGGGATGGCTCTATTAGCTCACGAGTTTCTGATGTGGGATTATGACCTGTTGACGAGAAAGGGCTCTTGAAAGTTAAATTTCAAAGAGCCCTTTTATGCTTGGCTTATATCATTAATGTTTTGGCTATCCGAGTCAGATATCCTTTGACAGGTCAAAGTCTTTGGGATAAGTTCTATCGATTTTCAACTCCCGCAGATACTTGCCATCTTCCCGTACTTCCATGACATTGGAGGAGATGCCGATTTCAATATCAAGGTCCTTGAGGAGCTTGATCTGACTGACGTGGAATTCCAGATAATTATAATCGGCATTGAATTGAGATTGGGTCACGTTTTTCTTTTTGAATATTTTCTTGACTTTAGAAATATCCTCGCCGAAGACTTTTGCCGATTTAAAGAAATAGTCTCTTGGGGAAAAGAACATAAGCGAGGACACTTTTTGTCCGTAATTTTGCTGATAGATTTGTCCGGTTTGTTTATTCTCTAAAGAACAGTAGTGGACGCCCAGCTGCAGCTTTTCTTCCAGGGCGAAGGCCATTAAATCCAGGCATTCCAGTTCGCTGCGGGAGATGGGCAGCCCGCCGGCATACCAATAGTCGTAAAGGACTTTAAAGGGAGGGTTTTTCACCTTATAACCCCGTTTTATAAACTCATCGGCATTGTTAAAGGGAAAACAAAACTCCAAGAGATTAATGCCGGAGATGCCGATGCGGTCGAGTTCAAGGAGAACTTCCTTCATTTCGGCAAAGCTTCCCGGCAAAACAGGCATTTCTACCATAACATCGGGGATAAATTCCTTGCTTAAAGCAATCCTCTCATAGACTTCCTGCTTGAGGCGTTCAGGGTCTTCCATTTTAATGCTGAAACGAATTTCACTGAGACCGGCGTCTTTGAGGTCCTGAAGGATTTCCCGGTCGAGAAAATCTCCGGATGTATAGAGACGGGTATGGGTTTTGGGGGATTTTTCCTTAGCCAGACGGAAAAAATCCAGCATTTCTTTTTTATGCAACAGGGGTTCTCCTCCTGTTAAAGCCAAGTGAGTTAATTTAGGGCCGTGTTTGAGATGTTGAGTGAGCTCACTTACCAGATCTCTTTTGTTATGAGTGAAATGTTCGTAATCCTCCTGATTGGGATTAAAACAAAAATAACAGTTACGGTGACACATCAGGGAGACATACATTGTCACTGTGCCGACACCTTTTTGACAGGCTTCACAGGCTGAGGAGATCCAGGTGTTGACGATACTTTTATCAGAGTTACGGAAAACTCCCTGCATTTGCTTGATTTTTTCCAGTTTGGCGGCGGTCTCTTTTTCAAGGTTTTCATCCAGGGCCATGCCCGTTTGCTTGATTTGATCAATAAAATGATCATAGACCCGGGCATAAATCTGAGCATACTGGGAGAACTCCGGGTTTCTGATTTGAGAAAGGTTTTGCTTAGTCGTTTCGATGATCATACATAACTCCTTTTTACGAAAAAATCCTTAGTTTAAGGTAAGCAGGACTGCCTTTATTAACACTATATTAACACATTATAACCTTCTTGTTATTTCATTGCAAAAGGTGCACATATACCCTAAAATGAGTGATAAGTACATTTTTCGCAGATAGGAGAGAATGCCTTACATGAAAGAATTTGCCAAGAAAGTAGCGGTAACACTGCTTGTTATCATAGCCTTTATTTTGATTCCCTTGGTTGCTTATTATGCTTTGCCTCATTTTGCTCCCTTTATCTTTGCTCTGGTGTTTGCTCTGCTTTTGGAACCTTTCAATCAATGGCTCATGAAATGGCCGAAGATCAATCGGCCTGTTGCCGCTAATATTTCCTATTTTGTGTTTCTGGGCGGCTTCCTGCTGCTGGCGTATTTCTTGATTACCAAGATCACAAGTGAGGCTTATGAATTAATCAAGTTCATCCAACGCAATATTCCTAATATCCAGTTTTGGTTTAATGATGCTAATCAGCGCATCAATGAATTGATCATGGTGTTGCCCCCTGAGATGGTGGCACAGATCAATCAAACGATTACCGGCTTTGCCAACCAATTATCCAGTATCAATTTACTGTCCACCTGGGGGGCCCAAACCATATCCATAACGGCGTCTATTCCCATCTTTTTCATTACCTTACTCATCTTCTTTATTGCTCTTTATATGATTAATTTGAATCTGCATCATATTAGTCAACGCTTTTTTTCCTATTTCAAGAAGGAGTCGAAGCCCAAGGCTATTGCTGTGCTCTCGGATTTGCGCAATGCGACCATTGGCTTTCTAAAGGCTCAAGTGGTGTTGAGCACCTTCACCTATATTGTGAGCCTCGGGGGGCTCTTGATCTTAGACATGCGTTATGCCTTGGTATTGGCGCTTTTGATTGTGATTGTCGATATTTTACCCATCCTCGGCACAGGCTCCGTTCTCGTTCCCTGGGGAATCGTCTTAATTACTCTGGGGGATATTTTCAGCGGCCTTGGTCTGATTCTTCTCTTTATTGTGATCACAGTATTGCGCAAGATTATTGAACCGAAAATTCTCGGGGAAAGAATTGGTCTGGGTCCTTTATCAACTTTGATTTCTATTTGGGTAGGCTTCAAGGTGATGGGAGTTTTAGGTGTCTTCCTGGCGCCGCTGCTGATCATTTTCTATAAAGCTTTAGTCAAAGCAAAGGTAATCCAATATCGTTTCAGCATTTAGCCGGATTCATTCCGGCTTCGCTTTTATTATTATGGAGCAAGTTTATTAATGCTAATAGTTAGTTTATACTTTATTTAGAATCTGTTTACGAAAAGTCAAGACACGAAGGTTAGAATAAAGCTAAGGGAAGCTTCCACAAAGTAAAAGGAGGAATCAATGTGAAATTAAAAAAGAAAACAGCAATCATTGCCGGTTTTACCATAGGCGCTTTGCTGTTTGCCACCACAGCCTTTGCCGATATCGTCAGCAAAAGCGGCTATGATCAACTCAAGGATGGCATAAAGATGACTGCGGAAAAGGCCGGCAGCGAGTATAGCAATTATACTATTGAAATGACCGCAGTACTTAAAGCTGATGGAAAAGTCCTGCAATCCGAAAGCTCGGTAGAGAAAACTGATCGGATCAAGAATGCTACGGAAAGTACCAATACTTCTGAGGACTTCCAAGGCCAGGTGTTCAATCATTATTATTATAATGACAATAACACCACGATTCGCAAAAGTAAGGGTGACAACAAGATCTATGTGGGGGAATATCCGGAGGGACGGAATTTTCAGGCCTTTGATAATCCTTTTGCCGAAGACGAGTTTGAAGATGTGGAACGGATCATCGATGCCGTCGTGGGAAGTCTGAAAGATCATGTGATTGTCAAGGAAAATCCCGACGGCTCAAAGGAATTGTCAGGATCTCTTTCGGAAATGCAGATTCCTACCTTGATCAATGCCGTATCCTCCTTTGCAATCAAGCAAGAATTTCATGATTCCAGAATGGAGAATGGCTGGCCACGGATGACCAAAGATATCGCCGTGAAGGAAGTGACAGGCTCCGCCAGCATTGATGAAGCAGGAGCGTTGCAGAATCTGCTGGCTCAGGCAACCATAACCGGTAAAGATGCGGACGGTCAGGTTCATGAGTTGACTGTCGAAGTTTTGGGCACTATTAAAGATATCAATACTACTGTTGTCACGAAACCGGATCTTACCGGCCAGGAAGTGGTCAAAGATATCATTAAGGATCGCAATGTGATGAGCAATCCTCAGAAATTTGTGGGGACCTTTAAGAATGATATCATTACGGAAAAAGACGGACGACTGGTGAAAGCCGGGGAGAGAATCCTGGAGATCACCAATATTGATCAAAATGGCATCACCGGCCGCTATCAGGAAGTATATAAAGCGGACTACGTAAGCTCAGTCAATAAGAGCGAAGACTTCACCTTTAATGCGAAGTTCTTAAGTGAGGATATGCGTGACGCAAGCTTTGAAGGCTCCGCCGGAGAGGGAAGCAACAGGGAAGGGCATATTTACCTTGATAACTATATGGGTAAAATAAACTTCTATATCAATAACGATTATTCGAATATGAACCTGATGTATGACTCAACCTTTAATCCGGTTTTGGAATAATTAGCGCAAAATAGCTTGAGCTGCCGGAGTGGGACTCCGGCAGCTCCTTTAGGGGCTTCATTTGGAGGTTAGCATATGGAAAAAGTCATTGAGATTCAAAATCTCACGAAGCTTTATAAGAATGGTCGTGGTATCAACGATCTCAGTCTGGATATTTATGAAGGCGAGATTTTCGGTTTTCTTGGTCCCAATGGCGCAGGGAAGACCACGGCCATGAAAATTATGACAGGATTGATTGCTCCGGATCGGGGTGATGTTAAGATATTTGGTCACAGTATACTGGAAGATTATGAAAAAGCAATGGCTCATGTGGGCTGTATCATTGAAATACCGGAGACCTATCCTTATCTCAGCGCTTACGATAATCTCAGACAACTGGCCCGGTTTTATCCGGATGTGGATGGGCAACGAATCGAAGAAGTCCTGGAATTAACGGGAATGCTCCGCTATAAGAATGAGAAGCCGAAACGGTTCTCTCTGGGTATGAAACAACGCCTGGGACTTTCGGCGGCCATTCTGTCCCGGCCTAAAGTGGTTATTCTTGATGAGCCTTTAAACGGTCTTGATGTCGAAGGAATGATCGATATCCGCAAGTTGATTTTATATTTGGCCGAACAGGAGCGGACCACTTTTTTTATCTCCAGTCATTTAATTCACGATGTGGAATTAACCTGTAACAAGATTGGCGTTATTTATAACGGGATGCTTCTCAATGTTCAGACCACTGAAGATATTCTAAAAAATTACGCCACCCTGGAGAATTATTTTGTGAGTGAGGTAGAGCGCAATGGCCGTGTTTCAAGCAGCATTAATCAATGAACTTGAGAAATTACGCAAGAAAAAGAAAGTAATGGTGGCGGTTATTCTTTCTTTGCTGGTGATTGTCGTAGGGCAGCTTTTGGTCTTAGGGGTTCGCTTAGGGTTTGGTATTCGCGGAGCAGGCAGCGCGGATTTTTCCATGCTGGTCCTGTCGGTGGCTGTTAATACTCTTCTGCCTCTCTTTGCGGCCTTGGTAGCCATTGACAGCTTCTCCGGAGAGTTTGCTCAAAATACCATGCGTATAACCTTGACAAGGCCTGTGAGCCGTTTTAAGCTGTTTTCAGCGAAAGTATCGGCTATCGGTATCTTTATCTTAGCCAATCTGGGCCTCTTGCTGCTCTTTTCTTTATTGGCAGGGTTTGTATTTGACGGCGGTACGATGAGTTTCAAAGGGATATGGCAAAGCACACTCTCCTACACAGTAAGCTTTATTCCTTTATTTGTATTGGCCTTAGGCATCGTTTTCCTGGCTAATGTTCTGAAGAGCGGTATTTCGGTTTTTTTCGTATCGATTTTAGCCTTCATTCTTTTTAAAGGCCTGGGCATGCTTTTTTCTCAATATTCCGGAATTCTTCTGACATCCTATTTTGATTGGTATAATCTTTGGTTGGCCAACTCATTTCCCCTGATGAAGATAATACGGCAATTCCTCTTGATGTTGGGATATGCTCTGCTGTTTTTTACAGGAGCCTACTATCTTTTTGACAAAAAAGAATTTTAAGGTGACAGGATGAATCTGAAAGGACGACTTATTTCAGCCAATGCTTTAACCGTAATCCTCCCGGTGATGATTACGGTTATTAGCGCTATGGCTTATATTTATATTGCCGGCAAGCTGGCGGATACAGAGCAGGCCATTCACAATACTCAGGAGGTTGCTCAGCTGACTATGGAATTAGTCGGCCGTGAGAATAGTGTTCTTCGCCAAAATCCTGAGAAAATCAAGGACAGCTCCTTTCAAAAGGAGCTCCAGGCGCGGATGGATATCCTGGATGGTGAAGTCGTGGTGCTGGAAGGGGAAAGGGTGCTTTTTTCCTCCCACAACTTAACGGCCATCGATGTAGTTAAATTGAAGAAACCGGCGATACAATTCCGCAGTGCCCGGGTGGATTTGGGAACCCAGTCTTACACTGTTCAGTCCTTTGATGTATCTCGTGACGAGGCGCAAGCGGAGAAGCAAACTACCCTCTATCTCCTTGTTCCGATCAATCCGGCCTCCTTTGATATGACGAATTTTTTAATCTTTAGCGGCTTGGTATTTCTTTTGTCTTTTATCGGCGCCAATTCCATTGCCTCCTACTATTTTTCTTTGCGAATTCTTACCCCCCTTAACAACCTGCAGAAAGCGGCCATGGAAATCACTTTAGGCAATTTGGATTATGAAATCGTCGAAGAAGGGGACCAAGAGGTGCGGGAACTATGCCGCGACCTTGAGCGCATGCGTATTCAGTTAAAGAATTCTGTGCATACCCAGCTTAAGTATGAGGATAACCGCAAGATGCTCATATCCAGTATTTCTCACGACTTAAAGACCCCGGTGACCTCCATTAAAGGCTATGTGGAAGGGCTGTTGGACGGTATTGCCAATTCTCCGGAAAAGAAAGAAAAATACTTAAAGACGATTTACCGCAAGGCGGAGCAAGTGGATACTATGATCGACGACTTGCTGCTCTATGCCAAACTGGATCTTAACCAAATTCCCTTTAGTTTTGAAAAAACCAACATCGGGGAATTTTTAGATGACGGACTTCAGGAAATAGAACCGGAGATGGAGAGAAACGGGATTAAAATTCTCTTCGAATCTGAGCTTACCTCAGCTCAGGAAATTCCCCTGGATCGGGAACGCATGATGCGGGTCATTCTGAATATCATCGATAATTCCCGTAAGTATATGGATAAAGAAGAGGGTGTCATCACCCTATCCTTGCGGGAAACCCATTCCAGCGTCATCATCGAAATTAAGGATAATGGCCGGGGGATACCGAAAAAAGATGTGGCTCAGATCTTTGAGCGGTTTTATCGCTCGGATACGGCCCGCACTGAAATCAAAGGCAGCGGACTGGGCCTGGCTATCGCCAAACAGATCGTGGAAGGGCATGAAGGCCGGATATGGGCTGTCAGCCGGGAGGGTAAAGGGACCAGTGTGCTGATCTCGCTGCCCCGGAGCTGAGGGGGCAGTCTCCAGGATTTTGCTTTACACCGCTCGCTTAAATCCGCTCCCTTTTGTAAAGCAAAATCCTTGGGCTGCTTCTCGGGCTTCAGGGTTTAGGCTTGAGAAAGGCGTTGATGGATAAGGCTGTTTCGGCAGCTTTCGCCGATGCCGCTGGCGGCATGACCGGCGGCTACAGGAAGAATCTTGAGAAGGTCTCGTCTCGAGGAGATCCCAAAAAGATCGCCAGAAGGCCTAAAATGTGAGCTGAAAAGACCTGCAAGCCGTAGCTTTGCCCACAAAAGGGAACGGCTTTAGCGGAGGAGCGACCGGGCCAACGAAGCCTTCTTAACATAGCGAAGCCACGGTTAACATGCAGAAACACTTATGAAATTTCATTTCACAGAGGGGAATGAAAATAGGCGAAGGCTTTTCCTAACAGCATTAAACTGAGATAATCATAGTAAGGTGGGTGCTGTTAGCCGTTTGCTTTATGGTGGATGATACCCCGATGCAGAAACTGGTTCCAACAACATTTAAGCACAGAAGATTGTGCCACGAGCACGGGTAAGAAATTTCAAGTAGGCTTGTTGTTGGACGCACTCACCTACGTTATTAGGAGGTGATCTTCAATGGATGCTATTCTGGAATGCTGCGCGGGACTGGATGTTCATCAAGAAACGGTGGTAGCCTGTATCCTCTTTGGTTCCTTGGAATCTAAGCCTAAAAAGACGATCCGGACGTTTAGTACGACCACATCTGACCTTCTGGCGCTTACCGATTGGTTGGAAGAAGAGAAATGCTCGCATGTCGCCATGGAAAGTACCGGAGTGTATTGGAAACCGGTTTGGAATATTCTTGAGGCAGGGTCGTTTCAACTGAGTTTGGCCAATGCTCAACGCATTAAGAACCTACCCGGGCGGAAAACGGACGTCAAAGATGCGGAATGGATTGCCCAACTTCTTCGAAGCGGATTAATTGAAGGAAGCTTTGTACCACCGGCGGAAATCCGTGATCTGAGAGACTTAACCCGATATCGGAAAAAACTCCTTCAGGATGCAACCCAAGAGAAAAACCGCATTCATAAAATTTTGCAGGATGCCAATATCAAGATCACCACCTATATTTCCGATATTTTCGGGGTTTCAGGACGCAATATTATGGAGTCCCTGATGGATGGAGAAGTGATTACCGTAGAAAAGCTTAACCAGATGGTGAAAGGTAAGGTTAAAAGCAAGATACCGGGTTTAGCGGATGCTTTAAATCATCGACTGCGGAGCCATCACCGGGACATGATTCGATATTCATGGAGTCACTTGAAGTTTTTAGAACAGAGCCTGATTAACGTGGAGCAGAAAATAAGTGAATGTATGGCTCCATACCAGCAAGAGGTCGAGCTATTAACCTCAATACCCGGTATAAATCAGACGTCTTCAGCGATCATGATCGCTGAGTTGGGGGCAGATATGTCTGTCTTTCCTACAGATAGTCAGCTGTCTTCCTGGGCTGGAGTATCACCCGGCAATAATGAAAGCGCAGGTAAAAAAAAAGAGGGAGTGTTTCCGCAGGAAACAAAGCGTTAAAAGCGGTATTATGTGAATGCGCATGGGCTGCTTCTAAAGTAAAAAACTCTCGTTTATCCGCAACCTATTGGCGATGGGTTAAACGGATGGGTAAAAAGAAGGCTTTACTGGCTCTGGGCCATCTGATTCTTCGGATTGCCTATCGGATTTTAGTGACGAGAGAAACCTATAGGGAACTCGGAACAGAATACATGATGGAGCGTGAGAGACAGAAGGAACAGCGTCTCATCAGACAACTTCAAGCAAAGGGCTATCAGGTTTTACAAGCCAGCTGAAGAATAACCCAATGCAAAGTAGGAATCTATTTTCGTAAGAAAGCAGCGGGGTTTGGCGTAGCTGTTAAGAAGGCGAGTTGGCCAGCTCCGGAGCTATGGAGTGACTGTTGTGGGTGAAGCTACGCGACCCAGATATTTTCACCATAAGAATACCTGAGGATTCAGGGGAAGTATACCCAAGGATTCAGGAGAGAATACCCAAGGACACAGGAAGACACTACCCAAAGACACAAGAAGACACTACTCAAGGAGGGCCAAACATGAAACGCATTTTAATCGTCGAGGATGACTCCAGTATTGCTGAGCTGGAAAGAGATTATCTGGAGGTGGCAGGTTTTGATGTCACTCTCTCCACGGACGGAGTAGAAGGGTTGAGAGCTATCCAGAACAATGAATTCGACTTAATCATTCTCGACATCATGCTGCCCGGCTTAGATGGACTGGAAATTCTCAAGAGTATGAAAGAGGATAAGGATATTCCCGTTTTATTGGTCTCAGCCAAAAAAGAGGAGATCGATAAGATCAAAGGCTTAAGCCTGGGAGCTGATGACTATATCACGAAGCCCTTCAGTCCGGGGGAGCTGGTGGCCCGGGTCAAAGCCCATATTGAAAATTATGAACGGCTTAAAGAACGCTTTAATGCTGGGATCAAAAAGCGCCAATCCATTACCATCCGGGGGCTGAAAATCGAAAAAGACTCACGGCGAGTCTTTGTTAACCATCAGGAAGTGAACCTTGCCCAGAAAGAATTTGACTTGCTGTTATATTTAGCGCAAAACCCCAACCGGGTTTTTGGCAGGGAAGAGCTTTTTGAGCGGATCTGGGGATTGGAATCATTAGGAGATTCGGCAACGGTTACTGTGCATATTGCCCGGATTCGCGAGAAAACGGAGATAGACCCTTCCAAGCCCCAATATATTGAAACCGTCTGGGGAGCAGGCTATCGTTTTCGAGTTTAGCTTTCCCTTTCTTTGCGATACTTAAGGGGAGTGGTTCCCAAATGCTGTTTAAATGCCTTGATAAAGTAATTAGGGTTATTGTAGCCCAGAGCAAGGGCGATATCGAGAATGGATAATTCAGTTTCCAGCAACAGCTGTTTACCTTGTTCAATGCGCAGCTCGTTGACGAATTTGGTGTAGGTCGTACCCATATGGTGCTTAAACAGCTTGCAAAAATAGGATTTGTTGAGATTGAGATGCTCGGTGACCCTTTCCAGGCTTAATTCTTCGTTGAGGTTTTGATAAGTAAAATCGACGGCTTTTTTTACATGAGGACTATAAACCGGTGGGTTTATAGTTCTTTTTTTGTCCATGAGCGCCTCCTTTTAACCCGTTTAGTTCAAATAAGAAAAGTACATAACTTCACCTGGGAAAAACAAATTTAGTTAAGATTTTTAGGGATGAGTGATGATATAGTCTTAAACAAGCGTTAATGACAATGATAATTATTATCACTAATTTCTTTGAATATACCAAATTGCAATTGCCAACGTCAAGAAAAAAAGTGAGCCATTCGCCAGAAAATTTGACCCATTAACGCCGGTAAAGAAAACCTTGGATTAAAAGGAGAGAGATGAATGAGAAAATCTAAATTTTTTAAATCAGCTGTTATTATAGCAACTTTTGCTTTGATGCTGACAGCTTGCACAAATTCAAGCAATCAAACGGTTAACCCTCAAGGCAATGATCAAGTAAGCGAAGCTTCAACAGTTGAAATCACTGATGTTCATGGAACCGTTACTGTTCCTGTAAATCCCAAGAATGTGGTTGCTTTGGACAATAGAACATTTGAAACTTTATCTGATTGGGGAATTGAATTAGCGGCTGTGCCAAAGCCTGTAATGCCTGCGGATTCCCCCTATGTAAAGGATGAGTCAGTTCAGGATATTGGCAGTCATGGTGAACCAAATCTTGAAATTATAGCAGCTGTAGACCCTGAACTTGTCATTGTTGGTCAGAGATTTGCCAGATTTTATGACGATATCAAAAAGCTAGTGCCCAATGCAGCTGTTATTGATCTTAATTTTGATGTTTCTACAGAAGCGGATGCACCTGGAGAAAACTTAGTCAATGGACTTAAGGATTCTACAATCGCTTTGGGGCAAATTTTCGATAAAAATAAAGAGGCTGAACAATTGGTAGCTGATTTTGATCAAGCTATCGCAGAGGCTAAGTCTGCCTATAATGGGACGGATACAGTGATGAGTGTTGTGGTTTCCGGTGGAAATATTGGCTTTTCAGCTCCTCATTCCGGACGTGTTTGGGGACCAATGTATGAAATTTTTGGCTGGACTCCGGCATTAAAAATTGACGGTGCCTCTTCAGATCACCAAGGTGATGATGTGTCTGTTGAAGCTATTGCCCAAAGTAATCCTGATTGGATTTTTGTACTGGATCGTGATGCTGCAGTATCTTCGATGACTGATGCAGTTCCGGCTCAGGATGTCATCGATAAATCACCTGCTCTGCAAAAAACAACTGCTGTTTCTAAAGGGCAGATAGTTTATGCGCCAAAAGATACTTACACAAATGAATCAATACAAACTTATCTGGAGTTATTTGAAGAACTTGCCAAGGCTTTAACTAAGTAGTATAAAGGAGTACAACATAGTGCCGGGGAATACCATACAAAAAATGGCTGGGGCTGAGAATTCTCAGCCCCAGCGTTATAATCACAATAAAATATGGACAAAACCGTTTGCATTGGCGGTTCTGGCTGTTGTTGCTGTCGGTATTATATCATTGTTTACTGGAGTTTATGACATAAAAGGACAAGCGGATGGAAGGGAAATGTTTTTCATAACCCGTGTGCCAAGAACAGCGGCACTAATGCTTACGGGAGCTGCCATGGCCATGTCAGGACTGGTAATGCAGCTTGTTACACAGAACCGTCTGGTTGAACCTACTACAACAGGAACCATTGAATGGGCGGGTTTGGGGCTTGTTTTTGTTTATTTGTTTTTTCCTGCACCAACTTTGGTGCAGAGAATGACGGGTGCCATCATTTTTTCTTTTGTAGGGACGATGATTTTCTTTTTGTTCTTAAGAAGAGTTAAACTGCGTTCGTCTTTAATTGTTCCGATTATTGGGATGATGCTGGGAGCAGTTATTTCTGCAGTTTCCACTTTTGTTGGTCTGGTTTTTCATATGACGCAAAATATTGAAACCTGGTTTGTAGGTTCATTTGCACCGGTTCAAATTGGCAGGTATGAATACCTATGGCTGATTATTATTGCTACTGTTCTTATTTTCATCTATGCTGATCGATTGACCTTAGCTGGGCTGGGGGAAGATGTTACAAAAAGTCTTGGCTTAAATTATAATAGGATAGTTCTTCTGGGTACTGCCCTTATTTCCTTTGCAGTTGGCATTGTGGCAGCTGTTATTGGCAATTTGCCCTTTTTAGGTTTAATTGTCCCTAACATTGTTTCTATGTACAGAGGTGATGATCTTAGAAGTAATTTGCCTTGGGTATGTGTGTTGGGAATGGGGACGATAACACTTTGTGACATAATTTCTCGAATAATCATCATGCCTTTTGAAGTGCCTGTCTCTTTGATACTTGGAACAGTGGGAGCAGTCCTGTTTATTGCTATTTTATTGAGACAAAGGAGGCTAAGATGAGCGAATTAGTCTATAGTCATAAAGAAAACAGCGAAATCGACTCTAGCCTTCATAATAAAGAAAGATCAGCCAGGGCTTTTCGTTCTAAGAAAGAGGAAAAACGTTATTGGATTTTGCTGATAACATTGATTGCTTTGGGGATTTTTGCTAGCTATGGACTTTTGGTTTATAACAATCCGGTTCCGGTAGATTCCCCTTCTTTTATCCCGGTTGTTAAACGAAGGCTGGTAGCTCTTGTTGCCATGATCATTGCGGCAGTCTGTCAGAGTTTGTCGACGGTTGCTTTCCAATCGATTACGAATAATAGGATTATCACCCCTTCACTTTTAGGTTTTGAAGCACTTTACGCAACAATTCATACGAGTACAATATTTTTCTTTGGTGCTGGTGCCTTTATAGGTTTTAATGGTGTTGGCTCCTTTGTATTTCAAGTTGTGGCTATGGTCTTGATGTGTTTGATACTTTATGGCTGGTTGCTTTCTGGAAAGTATGGAAATTTACAACTTATGCTTTTGGTTGGAGTTATTATTGGCACCGGGCTGAAGTCTTTATCATCTTTTATGAGAAGGCTGCTTGCGCCGTCTGAATTTGATATTTTATTGACCAGATTGTTTGGTTCGGTTAATAATGCGGATGCTGGATACTTTCCTGTGGCCATTCCCGTTGTCATCATTGCGTCACTGCTTCTCCTTGCTTATTCTAAAAAATTAAATGTATTGTCTCTGGGCAAGAATGCCAGCACTTCTTTGGGGGTTAATCAGCAATTCAGCGTCATTTATACCCTTATATTAGTTGCTGTTTTGATGTCAATTTCCACGGCTCTGGTCGGACCGCTTACTTTCTATGGATTTTTAGTGGCAACCTTGTGTTATCAGGCGGCACCAACTTATGATCACAGATATATTTTTCCCATGGCTCTTGCCATAGGATTTTTGATCATAACGGCTGCCTACTTCTTTATGTATCATATATTCAATGCTCAAGGCGTGGTTTCAATTATTATCGAGTTGTTTGGCGGCATAACATTTTTAATTGTGATTTTAAGGAAGGGAACGTTATGATTAAGATTGATCAGGTTAAAAAGGTGTATACCGATGAGGTGAAAATAGGACCTTTGCATATTAATATACCCAAAGCCGGTCTTACTTCATTAATTGGACCCAATGGTGCTGGCAAGTCTACGACACTTTTGATGATCGGAAGACTTTTGGATATGGATGAAGGCCAAATTAAGGTGGCCAATATGGATGTTTCTGAATCCAAGTCAGCAGATTTAGCCAAAGTTTTGACTATTTTACGACAAGAAAATCACTTTGTAACGAGGCTTACGGTCAGACAATTAGTTGGATTTGGACGTTTCCCTTATTCAAAGGGAAGATTAACGAAAGAGGATGAGGCGATTATTTCTAAATATATCGATTTTTTAGGTTTGACTGATCTGGAAAGTAGATATTTAGATGAGCTTTCCGGTGGTCAAAGGCAAAGGGCCTATGTAGCCATGGTTTTGTGTCAGGAGACTGAATATGTGCTTTTGGATGAGCCGCTGAACAATCTCGATGTTGCCCGTTCTGTGCAAATGATGGAGCATTTGCGGCATGCCGCTAATGAATTCGGCAGAACAATTTTGACTGTTCTTCATGATATAAATTTCGCCGCCAAATATTCTGACCGAATTTGTGCTATGAAAGATGGGCAAATTGCCGCTTTTGGAACAGTGGAAGAGGTGATGGACCCGGAAGTTTTGACAGATATTTTCGAAACGAAAATCGAAATTATCGCTGGTCCTCATGGGCCGGTAGCGATTTATTAGTTATAATTTAAAACCTTGATTGGAGAAATGTCAGAAGGGGCGGCTCATACGATGAGCTGTCTCTTCTATTTTTTAATTTTTAATCCCCGCCTAAATGTGCTATAATTTACCATCATTGGTCATGGAGGTAAGGGATGAACGAAGAACAATTGAGAGCATTATTGCAGGGAGTAAAGGATGGTCAGATATCCTGCGACAGTGCCCTGCTGGAGCTTAAAAATCTGCCTTATGAAGATTTGGGGTTTGCCAAAGTAGATCATCACCGGGCTTTGCGCAATGGGTTTCCTGAAGTCGTCTTTTGTCAGGGGAAAGCGAAGGAGCATATTATTGAGATTTTAGCGAATCTTGGTCAGCGTAGTCATAATATCCTGGCCACCCGGGCCACCCCTGAAGTCTATGCAGCGGTGCAGGCCGCTATTCCTGAGGCTTCCTATTCCGAGCTGGCCCGTGTCATCACCATTGTTAAAGAAGCGATTCCCAAGAGAGGGAGAGTTCTGGTCTTAAGTGCGGGGACAGCGGATTTGCCGGTAGCGGAGGAGGCGGCCATAACGGCGGAGATCATGGGGTGTGGGGTAGAGCGGTTATACGATGTCGGTGTGGCGGGCATTCACCGGCTTTTCGATAATAAAGAGAGGCTGGATGAGGCTCAGGTGCTGATTGTTGTGGCCGGTATGGAAGGGGCCCTGGCCAGTGTGGTGGGCGGGTTAACCGATAAGCCGGTGATTGCTGTTCCTACCAGTGTCGGCTATGGGGCCAGTTTCGGAGGGTTAGCCGCTTTGCTGGCTATGCTGAACAGCTGTTCAGCCGGAATAGGAGTGGTTAACATCGACAATGGCTTTGGAGCCGGAGTTTTAGCCAACTCCATTATTCGAGCCATCCACGCTGGGGAAGTATGATGTACATTAAAAAATAAAGCTATACTTTATGTGTTGAAAAAAGGGAATGAGCTATAGTATAATTCTCTTTGTATCCATTCTCTAGGTAATTATGGTGTAATAATACATAATACATAGAGACTTTGTGTTTACAAGGACATCTCGTTTTAAGTAATCTATAATTATACGATCAGCGGAGAAGGCGGTGGATGATAGTGGCAACCAATCCTATTGAAATGCCGACAACGGTGGAGCGCAAGATGCCACCTGTATTAGAATTAATTCGCGGTAATATTGTCAAATACGGAAATCCTTTAGCTCTCAAGGGAAGCGAAGTTTCTTCCTGGGCTAAGGAACTTAAGTTACCTAAGACTGGGAATCTTCTTTTTTACACCGGTGGTGAGTATCAGCTTCTTCCCTATATAGACTCCCTGGTGAAAACCATGACCGTAATGGATCCCAACAGCGCCGGATTTTCTATGCTGATGGGTGTGCGGAACATTGTAGAAAAAACAGGCATCGCCCCTGAGAAGATCTATGCTTCCGTACTGGCTTCAGATAAGGAGCGCTTTAATCAAGTCTCCTTAAAAGCGGCGCGGATTCTGCAAAGTTTGGGCTATGATCTATGTTATTCAGGGGATGAAGAACTTTACAGCGGGGCTTTGTTGTATGAACTGGGGTATTGGGATGACTTTGCCGCTTATGCCCAAAAGGTCACTAAAGTTCTTAAAGGAACCCAGGCCAAGACCATCGTTTGCCTTTCTCCTCATGCCGCGGAAGTCATAAAAATTATGTATCCCAAATTCGGAGTTCATCATGATCTTGAAGTAAAGACTTTTGTTGAGCTGGTATGGGAACAAAGGCACAAATTGCCAAAAATAGCTGCACAGCAATCCGTTGTCATCCATGATTCCTGCCGGCTTGCCCGTGACTTAGGGGTTACAGAAGAGATAAGGGAGATCCTGGATGCCATGGGGGTTGAATTCAAGGAACCCATGCGCAACCGTGCCTGGACAACCTGTTGCGGCGGTCCCAATAAATTTATGTTCCCTGAGCTGTCTCATACTATAGCGGAAAGACGGGTTGGGGAGCTGCAGGACACAGGAGCGGACCTCATCTTAACCTCTTGTCCGTACTGTCTATCTTCTTTGCAAGGTGCCATAGCTAAAAAGGACCAACATGGCATTGCCGACTTGATCGAATTCTTATATAAGGGGATAGTGGGATGAGAAAAGAATTTAAAGAGTACTCCAAAGAGATCGATCGTGCCAAGCATGATGAGAATATTCGCAAAGCCATCTCCCGGGCGGTAAAAGCCTATCGTGAAACCACGGACAGCACCATGGAGCGTTTTCCCCATACGCCGGCTCTCGCCGAAGAAGTGCGGGAGATCAAACGCCGTTCTGTCGCTCAGCGGCAGGAACTTCTTGCTCAGGCTATGGAGGCGGTTGAACGCAATAAAGGGAAAGCCTTCTATGCCAAGGATAAACAGGAAGCCTTAGTGATGGCCGCGGAGATCATTGGTAAAGGGAAAACTGTCGTTAAGGGCAAAAGCATGTTAGGGGAAGAACTCCATCTCCGGGAGTACTTAGAGGAAGAGGGCATTGAAGTTTGGGAAACGGATCTCGGGGAATTCATTTTGCAGCTGAAAAAAGATCGTCCCATGCATATCCTTTCCCCAGCGATTCATGTTCCCCGGGAAAAGGTGGCGGAAATCTTTACCCAATTCTTTGGCAAAGAAGTGGAACCTGATATTGCCAAAGAGGTGGCCATTGTCCGGGAGTTTATGCGTGAAAAATATTTTACCGCTGATGTGGGCATCAGTTCGGCCAATGTGGTGGCGGCCGACACCGGGGCTTTTGTGATCATTGAAAATGAAGGCAATGTGCGCTTGTCAACAGCGGTTCCTCCGGTTCACCTGATGATTGTAGGAACCGAGAAATTGGTGCCTACCTTCCAGGAAGCGATGAAAGTCGCTGAAGTGACCTGGCGGTATGCCCAGTATGGTGTGCCTTCTTATGTCAATATCGTCACCGGGCCAAGCAAAACCGGGGATATCGAAAAAGTGACCACTTACGGTGCCCACGGTCCCAAAGAGTTTTATGTCATCTTCGTCGATAACGGCCGGGAGAAAATGGCTGTGGATGATGACTTCAAACAAGCATCCCATTGCCTGCGCTGTGGAGGCTGCATGTATGAATGTCCTGTCTTCCAAATCACGGCAGGAACCTTTGGTGAAACGTATCTGGGCGGTATCGGCACCATCTGGAATGTCTTTACCTCCGGAGGATTAGAAGCTACCGCACCGCAAATCCATACCTGTCTGCGCTGCGGGCGCTGTGTGGAGCGTTGCCCCATGCAGATCGATGTGCCCAATATGATCGGGGAATTAAGAAATCGCCTGGCAAGCGGCGAAGTGATCGAGTAAAATCGGCCAAAGCTTCCTGGAGCGACAGGAAATCTGATAGCAAAAGAAAATCCCCTTGGATTATGGAATGCCATAATCCAAGGGGATTCTTTTTGCATGTTTGGACTTCTATGCAGCTTAACTGAACCTTCAGACCCGAAAAGCAGCCCAAGGATTTTGATGTACACAAGGGAGCGAATTTAAGCGAGTGGAAACAAAACTTCGCGAAAAGCATGCAGCGGAGAAAGGTTGGAAACAGGACGTTTCCAACCGGCTATGAGGCAGGAGCCGATTTAGCCGGGACCCTTTCGGAGCGGAGAGCTTGAGCGTTAGTTTTGTCCGCGCAGCTTATGGAGCGAACGGTGTAAAGCAAAATCCTGGAGAATCAGCTCGCGGGCACTTGGGATTAAACAGCGACCTGACGACGCAGAATATACCTTAACCTAAGCAATAGGCAGCAAGCGTTGGTAGTAATTCCTGAAATCAGGCCAATCCAGAAGCCAAAGGCTCCAAAGCTGGTATAGGCCGCCAAAAAGTAACCAATCGGCAGGGCAATGAACCAATAGGAGATGAGGGAAGTGATAAAAGGAAGGTTGACATCCTTATAACCGCGCAGAATTCCTTGAATGGGTGTAGCCAGGGCATCGGAAAACTGAAAGAAGATGGCATAAATGAGAAACTGTTTGGCCAGGAGGATCACATCCCATTCCTTGGAATAGAGCCAGGCCACTTGCTCTTTGAACAGAAAAAGCAGGAGAGCGGTGAGAAGTGCTATGGAGAAGGAAAAAGCCAACCCGATCAAGGAATACTGGCGGGCGTCATGATAGCGGCGAGCCCCTACTTCAAATCCGACCAGAATCGTTAAAGCCATAGAGAAGCTTAAAGGAATCATGTAGATCATGGAGGCAAAATTCATGGCGCCTTGATGGGCGGCTATAGTTACAGTATTAAACCGGCTCATAAGCAAGGTTACCGCGCAAAACATGCCGGTCTCGAAGAAAATAGAAAAGCCGATGGGGATGCCGATTTTCAATTGTTTCAGCCAGGTTTTCCAGGAGAGTGGAGGGAGGCGCTTGAAGAGCGCAAATTCTTTGAAATAGGGATGACGGTGAATAATGAACAAAGCAATGAGCATCAAGCAATAATACGTCATCGAGGTGGCTATACCGGCTCCTATGCCGCCAAAGGCCGGCAGACCAAATTTGCCAAAGATGAATATATAATTGAGGCAGATATTAATAGGCAGGGATAGGAGAGTGATCAGCATGGTAATTCGTGTATAGCCTAACGCATCAATGAAGCTCCGCAGCACTTGGTGCACAAAATAGGGAGGAATGCCAAAAGCTATGGCCAGAAGATAGCCTCGTGCTATAAAACGCACCTGGGGCTCCAGATTCATAAGGGAGAGCAGTCCATCCAAGCTCATGGCTCCCGCCACAATTAAAAGGAAAGCGATGGCCAGAGCCAGATAAATTCCTTGCAGGACATTGTAAGGAACCTCGTTCCTTCTTTTGGCGCCTAATAAATGTCCGACGATAGGTGTGATCGCAATTAATATCCCGCCTAATCCAGTGCTGGCAGGTGCCCATAGACTGGCGCCGATGGCAACTCCAGCCAGATCGACGGAGCTGGCTTGTCCCGACATTGCTGTGTCAAAAAAAGACATGGAGAACAAAGCAACCTGGGAAATCAGAATTGGCAGAAGAATATGGATGAATTGGTGAACTTTTAGCTTTATTGTAGTGATTTGCTCCATAAAAACAGGATCCCTTCCTAAAAATTACGCCAGAATTACGCCTGCATGATGAACATCTTAATCAAATGCGGGGTAAAAATCAAGCAGTAAAGGATCCTAAATCAAAATTTCAGCATGGTCTCTAAGGAAGGGAAAGAAGATCTCTGTTCTGAATGTATTGAATAACTTGCGTTTTTTCACCTGCTTCCATGTGAATCAGGGGTTGGACATGTCCATGATTTACCCCGGGCCATTTGAGAAAGATGATCTGATGATAGGTTTCCTTAAGTATAGGATCTCGATAATCTAAACTGATGACGATATAATAAGCATCCAGATCGGGAGCTGCAGGATACAACTGACTGGGATCGAGATGTAAGAGAAGACTTGTGGCGGTATCTCTGGGAATATCATTGACGACACTATAAGTATCGATTAAAATCGGCTGTTCCTGCAAATTTTCAGGAAAAACCAAGGTCTTGCTGGTAAGTTCCGTTGCCGGGTGGGTGCCTACGTTAACAAATTTAAATTCAAAACTGACATCATGGGTCAATTGAATGCTTGGGGATTCTTTGAAGGAAAAGTAAGGCCGTGCTGCCTCTCTTTGAGTCTGCCAGGTATTGATGGTGATAAAAACGCTAATCAGGGATATGATGGCGAAAACTGCCGTCGATCCGGAAACCAAAAAAGTTGACCAGGTAGGTTTTTTAATCTTCTTCAGCATACTTCCCCCAAAATAATTTTTTTGCAATTATATTTATGAGTTATGGGGAGGAAACATTCTTTTCTGGATATTTTTTCTTCTTTAACGGTTTTCGGCAGCAGGTTGGACTTGATAGAACCTGAGCCTTGTACTATGATGATATGAAAGGAAATTCTAAGCTATTGATTTGGTGTGATGGAGGTTATATTAGTGCGTGTGGTAATCGTCGGAGCCGGTAAAGTTGGTTACAGCCTGGCTCAGTATTTAACCCAAGAGGATCATGAAGTTATTGTCATTGAAGAGAATGAAGAACGCAGGGCTATCGTGCAGAATACTTTGGATGTGATGACGATTTCCGGAAACGGCGCCAGTCCAAGAGTGCTGCTGGACCCTGAAGTCCGCAAGGCTGAGCTTATGATTGCCGTAACCGATATGGATGAGGTGAATATGATTGCCTGTATGGCAGCCAAGCAAGTGGGGATTAAAAGGACCATTGCCCGGGTCAGGAATCAGGAGTATGCGGAAAAGGATAAGATTAAGTTTAATGAAGCTTTGGGGATCGACCTGACTATTAATCCTGAGATGGTCACCGCCCTGGAAATAAAACGTATTCTTCTCACCCCATCCGCTCTGGATGTGGAGGACTTTGCCGGAGACAGGGTAAGGATGATCGAAGTAAAAATGCCTTCTGACTCGAAGTTGATTAACACGTCTTTAACCCAATTAACCTTACCCTCCCATACCCTGGTGGCGGGTATCTTAAGAAATGGCCGGATGTTGATTCCTCATGGCTCGGATATGCTATTACCCAATGATTGTGTTTTCTTTGTCGGGGAGGTGTCCGCAATCAAGAAGATTGAGGATCATTTTACGGTCAGAAAATCGAAGGTGGAAAGAGTCCTGATTATTGGGGCCGGCAGAATCGGCCGTCATTTGGCCATGATCCTGGAAAAGTCCGATATAGCCGTGAAGATCATCGATAAGGATATGGAGCGTTGTCAGGAATTGGCGGAATCCTTGGATGAGGGATTGGTTTTATGCGGGGAAGGAACGGATATCGAATTATTGACTGAAGAAGGGGTAGGGGAAGCGGACGCTGTCTTATGCCTGACCGATGATGATAAGCTCAATCTCCTGATTGCCTTACTGGCTAAACATCTGGGTGCGCCGCGGACCTTTGTCCGGGTGGGTCGTCCCGATTATATTTCTCTCATGGAAAAAGTAGGGGTCGATGTCGTCCTATCCCCCCGTATTCTCACGGCCGGAGTGATCCTTCGCTATGTCCGCCGCTCCGATGTAGTCTCTGTGTCTCTTCTGGAAGGGGCCAAAGCGGAAGCCATGGAAATCATCATCCCGCCTTTAAGTCAGGTGACCCATAAAAAATTAAAAGATGCAAAGCTCCCCAAAAACTCGTTGATCGGCAGTATCGTTCGCGATGAAGAAATCATCATCCCTAACGGTGAGACGGTACTGAAGCCGGGAGACAGAGCCATTATCTTTGCCCTGCCGGATACGGTCCCTACTGTTGTTCGATTATTTGAGAATAAATTGGAGAGTAAATAAGATGAATCTTCCAGTCATTCTGGGGTTGCTTGGCAAGCTCCTGGTTATTTATGCAGGCGCCATGTGTATTCCTTTGACCTTGGCCGTTGTTTTAGGGGAATGGAGTGTTTATTCCTTCTTACTTTCAATAATAATTATCGGGATTCCAGGTTTTTTTCTTATGAGGCGGTTTAAGCTCACCGAAATGAAATTTGGGGTCCGGGAAGCCTTTGCAGCTGTCACCGGGGCTTGGCTTCTCGCCTCCTTCACAGGAGCCCTGCCTTATTGGTTTGCCGATGTGGTTCCCACGTATATTGATGCTCTGTTTGAGACGGTATCAGGTCTTACGACCACCGGAGCCAGCGTTATCAGTGATGTGGAGGCTTTACCTCAATCCATCCTTTTGTGGCGGAGCTTAACCCATTGGGTCGGTGGATTGGGAATCATCGTTCTTTTTATTGTATTGCTCCCGAAAACCGGAATGGGATCGGTTCTCCTTTTTAACGCAGAAGTTCCTGGTCCCACGAATGACCGGGTTATGCCGCGTATTCGTGATACCGCGGCTGCTTTATGGAAGATCTATTTGATTTTTACGGCGATCTGCGCTGTGCTGCTCTGGATGGCTGGAATGAGTTTCCTGGACGCGCTGAATCACGCCTTCGCAACCATTGCCACGGGCGGTTTTTCGACTAAAAATACCAGCATTATGTATTACAATAGTTTGACCATCGAAATGATCGTTGCTTTTTTTATGATTTTTTCAGGTGCAAATTTCGTGATTTATTTGACCGTTTGGCGCAAGAAAACTATGAAGGCCTTTCGTAATACAGAATTGATGGTCTATCTGTTGATTATTATAGCGGCCACTTTGCTGATTGCCGGGAGCCTATGGTCTAATGCCGGCAATTCGCCGGGCTATGCTTTTCGCCATGCCTTATTTCAAGTAGCCAGTATTATGACAACCACAGGTTATGCTTCCGTGGATTTCGATCAGTGGCCTTCTATGACCAAAATCATCCTATTTCTCCTTATGTTCATTGGTGGGAGTGCGGGCTCCACCTCAGGAGGGATGAAGGTTTCCCGCATTATTCTTTTGGTTAAAGCCACTTGGGCAGAGCTGAAGAGGGGGATCCATCCCCGGGTTGTCTCCAGTATAAAACTCGATGATAAGGTTATTGATACGGAAAATCTAAGCCGGGTGGGGATTTTTTTCTTTCTCTATATCGTGACCTTTACCGGAGCAAGCATCATTGTTGCGGCAAGCACGGGATTATCGCCCTTCGAGGCCATGAGTGCGGTGGCTGCGACTTTAGGAAATGTGGGCCCGGGGTTTGGAACGGTTGGACCGACTACGACCTTTGCCGGTATCAGCCTCTTAGGGAAGATCGTACTCACAGTGTGTATGCTGTTGGGACGCCTGGAGTTTTTTACTTTGCTCATTATCTTTCGTCCTGAATTTTGGGGAAAGGGAAAGGTTTGGTAGAGGTTTTGACCTCTTGAGTCTTAAGCGAGGGAGCAGAACAGAATGAATTATTCGCTTGTGCAAGGGATCGTTGGCAGGCTTCTCATGGGATATGCCTTGACTATGTTCGTTCCTTTGGTCCTGGCGGCATTTAAGAATGAAGACAGCACGTGGGCTTTTTTACTGACCCTCTTGATTACTGCTTGTCTGGGCGCTGCCATGGTTTATTTTCGGAAACCTACCCAAGAAAAAATGAGTATTAGAGAAAGCTTTGTCATTGTCGGCGGGGCCTGGCTTCTGACCTCTTTGCTCGGGGCTTTGCCCTTTTGGATCTCGGATAGTGTGCCCACTTATATCGATGCTCTGTTTGAATCCGTCTCCGGGTTGACAACCACGGGTTCCAGTGTGATTGATGATGTTGAGGCATTGCCCTTATCCATCCTGCTTTGGCGAAGTATCACCCATTGGCTGGGCGGAATAGGGATTATTGTCCTCTTCATCATTTTGCTGCCCAGTACGGGTTTTGGTGCAGTGCATTTATTCAATGCGGAAGTGCCGGGTCCGTTGGGCAAGCGTACGATGCCCCGGATTCGCGACACAGCAATTACCATTTGGAAAATCTATGCCTTTTTTACCGTCATCCTTGTTGCTCTGCTTATGTTGGCGGGCATGAGTCTGTTTGATGCCATAAACCATGGTTTCTCCACTATTTCTGCCGGGGGATTTTCCACCAAAAATACAAGTATGATGTACTATAATAGCCTGGGGATTGAACTTGTGGTGATCCTGTTTATTATCATTGCCGGGGGGAATTTCCGTATTTATTTGGAGGCTTGGACGAAGAAGAGCTTTAAGCCGTTTAAGAATACGGAGTTTATTACTTATCTTTCGATTATCATGTTCAGCACCTTGCTGATTGTGGGAGGATTATGGCTGACTCACGATAAACCGCCTGATTATGCCGTGCGGCATGCCTTGTTTCAAGTGGTCTCGCTGGTTACGGGGACGGGCTTCGCCTCTACGGATTATAATCAGTGGCCTGCCATTACCAAGTTAACTCTCCTGGCGCTGATGTTTGTCGGCGGGTGCGCCGGTTCCACTACAGGAGGGATGAAAGTATCCCGAATTATGTTGCTTTCGAAGCATGTTTGGGCCGTATTAACCCGCGGATTGCATCCCCGTGCAGTATCCAGCATCAAACTGGATGGGAGAGCTGTGGATGCTGTCGCTGTTAATATGGTCAGTGTGTTTTTCTTCCTTTATGTAGGGATTTTTGCCTTAGCCACTATTGTTATGGCAGGAACAGGACTTGAGCCTTTTGACGCCATGAGTGCGGTAGCTGCTTCATTGGGCAATGTGGGGCCCGGTTTTGGCTTAGTAGGTCCGACCACAACGTATTCGGGTATCACACTCTTCGGTAAATTTATATTGTCACTTTGTATGCTGCTCGGCCGTTTGGAGTTATTTACTTTGCTCATTTTATTGCGTCCCGAGTTTTGGAGAACAAAAGGCGGCTGGTAAACTGAACATGATGGTGTGGTTTAAGTGTCACAGGTACTAAAGAAGGGACGCTGAAGTCTGTGTTTGTCATAGCAAAAATTAGTGTTACATTAGCCATGGTTGTTTGGCTGCTGCGCAAAAAAGTCCAAATCGGCCATGCCATGCTGGCCGGGTCGATAGTCTTATTCCTGATATCATCGCCAACCTTAGGCAAAGCCGATGCCGCCATTCAGACGACCCTGCGGGAGGTCGGCACCTGGGAAGTCGTCTTTGCCATGTATTTTGTCATGTGCCTGGAACACCTTTTGCGGACCACCGGCATTATCGAAGGCTTCATGGCCGCCATGAAACCCTTGCTGCGCAGCGACCGCGTCCTGCTGGCCTTTATGCCCACCTTCCTGGGCTTGCTTCCTTCTTTGGGAGGAGCGATCTTCTCAGCCCCCATGGTAGAGCAGGCAAGCAAGAAATTTTCGCTGTCTCCTGAGAAAAAAGGCGCAATCAATTATTGGTTTCGTCATATTTGGGAGTATGGCAACCCGATTATTCCGGGAGTTCTCCTGGCAAGCCAAATTACAGGCATACCTTTAGGCACCTTTGTGGCCGATATGATCGGCTATACTCTGCTTGCCTTACTCCTTGGGGTGGTATTTATTCTGACGGGCAAAGGGTTTCAGAGTGGGCCTGCTGTCCAAAATGATTCAGTCAAGGATCTAGATTGCGGCAAAAATCAGGCCGATTCTTTAAAGATCAGGAGTCCGTTCCATTATTTTCTGCTTGGAGTAGGTCCCATCCTGGTAAATATTATCTTAGTGGTTGCCTTTGATTTAAGTGCCGCTCTTTCCATGGGCATAGTCGTGTCAGGTATGGTGATCATCCTGGGCTTTACCAGGCAGCAGCTTGTCACCATGCTTCGGGAAGCCTTTGAAAAGAAGATTCTTTGGGGTATTTTGGGCATTTTGTTTTTCCAACATGTCTTAACGGTATCCGGAATCGTCCAGGAGCTTATTGCCTTTTTTCAGGGGACAAATATTCCGGTTGTCGTCATGCTGGGTCTGGGATCTTTGATCGTAGCCTTGCTCACCGGTTCCCCTCAGGGAGCGGTGGCCGTTATTTTCCCCATCCTTTCGGCGTTTTACCCCGGAAATCTGGAGACGGCTACAGTCGCTTATATCATGGCGATTGCCGGAGCTATGCTGTCACCGGCCCATCTCTGTCTGATTGTCACCGCGGAGTATTTCAAAGCCGATCTTTTTAAGATTTTAAAGCCGGTGCTTTTGCTGGAAGTGATGATTTTGACCTTTATGGCGGTTGTTCATTTGATTTAAGGAGCGGCAGAGGATGAAAAGGCGGCTCTGCTGGGGGCGTAGCTTTGCGGGTCCTTTTAGTTTTGTCCGCGCAGCTTATTGAGCGATCAGTGTAAACAAAATCCTGGAGGCCAGCTTTTGACATAAGAGAACGGCAGATACCATCCTCTAAGGGACAGGCGTCTGCCGTTGTTTGTTTTGGCTATCTAAAGCTCATAGCTCAGGGAAGCCGGAGCTCATCACCATGCTTTTTGATGCGCCCGCTCTTGAGCAGGGTTCCCACTGCCCGTTTAAAGGCGGCTTTGCTCAGGTGAAAAACTTTTTCGATCTCCTCGGGGCTGGCTTTTTCATTGAGGGGAAGTATTCCGCCGTGGGCATTCATGGCGTTGATGAGAAGCTCGGCATCCACGTTCATCTGTTGGTGGGAGAGATTGCGGGAAGAAAGGTCCAGTTTTCCGTCGTCCCGGACTCGAATCACACGAGCCTGGACCCGGTCCCCCCATTTGAGATCTGAATAATTTTCCGTACGGGGAATCAGGCCCAGGTATTGATTATCCACTGCTACAAAAACGCCGATGTCGGGATGAATCTGGTAGACGGTTCCTGTAACGGAGTCGCTTTTTTGATAAGGAGAAGCGGAGCTGAGAAAGTCAGTGATATCCGTTGTGGAAGATAAGCGTCCGCTTTTATCTAAATAAAGGTAAACAAGATAACTTTTATCCACTTCTATAGGGTATTTTTGTTCCCGGAAGGGCAGAAAGAGACCTCGTTCCAGGCCAAAGTCCAGGAAAGCGCCAAATTTTGTCTTGGCGGTAACGTTGAGATAGGCAAGTTCTCCCGCTTGGGCTAAGGGCTTTTGGCGTGTAGCGATCAAGCGGTCTTCCGAATCATGGTAAATGAATACCTCTAAATTATCCCCTTCTTTGATGTCGTCAGGGCATTCATTTCCCGGCAGCAGAACATTATCTTTGCGGTTACCTGTCCCGGCATCGAGATAGACCCCAAAAGAGGCAAGGTTAGCTACATTGAGCTGATTGATTTTACCGACCTGGATAATGGGAAGCGCCTCCTTAACATGTTTTAATTGAACGAGACTTTTTTCAGTGATTAAAAGGCAAAGTTCCCCTGAATAAAGATGGGAATCTCCTGACCCTCGGCGGTAACTCCGGTGATGTTCAGATCGGCTGTACCGATCATAAAATCTTCATGAAGCAAAGAATCATTGACTCCGGCTTCCTCTAATTCTTTTTCGCTTAACTTATCTCCGTTTTTCAGAGTGACGGCATAAGCTTTGCCCAGAGCTAAGTGGCAAGCGGCATTTTCATCAAACAGGGTATTGTAGAAGAGGATCTTGGCATTGGAAATAGGGGAATCGTAAGGTACCAGAGCAACTTCACCAAGATAATGAGATCCCTCATCCGTGGTGATGAGGCCTTTTAAGCTTTCTAATCCTTCTTCGGCACTGTAATCAATGACCCGGCCATCTTTAAAGGTCAGGGTAAAATTCTTGATGAGGTTGCCGTTATGATTTAAGGGCATAGAGCTGACGGCCTTGCCGTTGACCCCGGTCTTTTTGGGAAGGGTAAATACTTCCTCCGTGGGCATGTTGGCAATAAATTCAAGGCCTTCTGCTGTGTGCTCTGCACCGGCAAGCCAAAGATGGTCTTCCGGCAGCTCAACCCACAAATCCGTACCTAAAGAATTTTTGAAATGCAGGGTGCGGAAACGATGGGTATTCATAAAATCCATACTCCGTTTAAGGTTTGCTTTGTGCTTATCCCAGGCTTGGACAGGGTCGTCCTGATCGGCCCGAACGGATGCAAAGATGGCCTCCCAAAGCTTTTCCACGGCTGCTTCCGGGCCGGCAGCGGGGAAGACCTTTTGGGCCCAGGCCTGGGTAGGTACGGAAACCACGCACCAGGAGTTCTGATTGCTCATGAGGCGCTCCCGGTGTTCCTTTAAAGCGATGGAGTGAGCTCGCTGCGCTCTCACCATACGTTCGGGATCAACTTCCTTCATAAGTTCCGGATCGGAGGCCGCGATACTCAGGAAAGCTGCCCCTTGCCGGGCATAGTCGACGAAGAAAGCTTTCTGCCATGCGGGGAATTCATCGAAGATTTCCTCCGGACCATGGAGATAGCGAATTTTGGAGGTGAGCTCATCTCCCCAAAAAATGACGACATCTTTCGCACCTTCCTGAAAAGCGATCTCAGAGATCTTGCGGGTGAATTCGGCGCATTCAATAGGCGACTTAATCACCAGAATTTGCTTAGGTTGGAGATTGATACCGGTTTTAACGACAAGGCGTGCGTATTTATCGAGAAATTGTTTATTCATGCTGGTTGGCTCCTTTCCAATTTCGTGGACATAAATTACCTCTAATGAAAGATTATAGCATATCCTCCTTAAGGAAGTGAACTCAAAGCCGGTGAAGGTGAAGAAAATTATTCCGAAAAGAGTTCGAAAGACTATTGACATATGGTCATAATGAACTTATAATATAGTTAATGAGATTGCTAAATGAGTTAAACATAATAGTTAAATGAGTTAATATTGATAGTGTAGTTGTCTTGCCCTGGCACTGGCAGCGCTGGACAGGATTGTTGAAGGTAAATATAGAAAAGGAGGTGATCAATTTATGAATCATCTTAAGGAGATTATGGAAATAGCCAATCATTTTGAACCGAAAAAGAAAGCTTTGCCTTATCTGGAACTGGATTCGATGATGCTTTCTCAGGTAGTGGAAGTGGCACACCGGGTTGCCCAGAATGATATTAATAACACCCATATCCAGAATTGGGTGAAGAGGAAGTACCTGCCTAATCCACAGAAGAAGAAATATACCCGGGAGCAGGTTGCCAATATTCTTCTGATCAACGATTTAAGAAATATTCTATCCCTTGAAGAAGCATCCCAATTATTGAGCTTTGTCAACTTGAATCTTGAAGATAACAGCGATGATCGTATTAATCCCGCCAAGCTCTATAGGTATTACAGCGAGATCTTTGATCTCTCGCAAAAGGATTGGGTCACCTCTCTTGAGCAATTGCCTAAGGAAGTCAATCAGATTCTTGCTGGTGAAGATCTTAGCGAAGATGACAAAGACAAAGTAGCAGCGACTCTGGTTATTTTAGATCTTTTGGCCAGGGCAAACCTCTATAAACAGATAGCTCAGCAATGGCTGAAGAATATTTCCCGGGCCGGCACTCCAGGAGAAGAGTCCTGATAAACAAGCATAGATACATGGATAAGATGAGAGGAGGGAAGAATTTATGGTGACAGGTGGAGTTGTGGCGCTGGTTATTTTAGGTTTATCTTTTTTGTTTTTGGAGATTTTTATTCCTGGTGGAATTCTGGGCATAGCAGGACTGGTGCTTTTATCGGCAGGAATTTTCCTGACGGCAGAATCGGCTTTGCATGGAGTAGCCTACGTCTGCACAATGCTGCTCATCCTGGGAATCCTTGTGGCTTTGAGTTTTCGCTTTCCCCGCACCCGGCGGTTCTGGCAGAGGTTTTCCTTAAATGCCAAGCAATCCAATCGAGAAGGTTATGTTGCCCCCACCGTGGATCTGGAGAGTTATGTCGGTTGCGAAGGAGTGGCTATCAGCCCTTTGCGTCCAGCCGGAACAGCGGATTTTGACGGCAAGAGATTGGATGTTGTTACGGAAGGAGGTTTCATCGACACTCACAGCCGTGTCAAGGTTATTGCTGTAGAAGGGACACGGGTTGTGGTCCGGCAAATGTCTTAGTAGATTATAATAAATGGAGGTGGAGCCCTTTTTGGGCGAATGAATATGCCAATCGAAGTTTTAATGCCAATTATTCTTTTAGCGTTAGCTTTAATTCTCATCAGTGTTGTATTTACATTTATTCCGGTAGGTCTCTGGATCTCAGCTTTGGCTGCAGGTGTTAATGTAGGGATTTTTACCTTGGTTGGAATGCGGTTAAGACGTGTTACACCTTCCCGGATCGTCAATCCTTTGATTAAAGCTCATAAAGCGGGCTTACGTGTGACTACGGCCCAGCTGGAAGCCCATTATCTGGCCGGCGGTAATGTAGACAGAGTCGTCAATGCTTTGATTGCAGCAGAACGTGCAGCCATTCCTCTTCAATTTGAAAGAGCAGCCGCTATCGATTTGGCGGGCCGTGATGTATTGGAAGCGGTGCAAATGTCCGTTAATCCGAAAGTCATTGAAACGCCCGTTGTCTCCGCTGTGGCTAAGAATGGAATTGAGCTTCGTGTCAAAGCCCGGGTAACTGTGCGTGCCAATATCGATCGTCTCGTCGGTGGGGCAGGAGAGGAAACCATTATCGCCCGTGTCGGAGAAGGTATTGTCACCAGTATTGGTTCATCCCTGTCTCATGAGAAAGTCCTGGAAAACCCGGACATGGTATCCCGTACGGTTTTGGCTAAAGGCTTAGACTCAGGAACGGCCTTTGAGATTCTCTCCATTGATATTGCCGATGTGGATGTGGGTAAGAATATCGGTGCCCAACTGCAAACAGACCAAGCGGAGGCAGATAAACGCATTGCCCAGGCCAAAGCTGAAGAGCGCCGTGCTATGGCGGTAGCCAAAGAACAGGAAATGATTGCCTATGTTCAGGAAATGCGTGCCAAAGTTGTTGAAGCTGAATCCGAAGTGCCCAGAGCTTTAGCGGAAGCATTAAAAGAAGGCAAACTGGGAGTTATGGATTATTACACTATGCAAAACATTATGGCTGATACGAGTATGCGGGATAACATTGCTCGTTCCAGCAACTCCAACACTGACTCCAACCCGAAAAAGTAGGGTGGTGACATGATATGGATCTATTCTCATGGATACCGATTATAATTTTCATCTATGCAGTATCCACGATCTTCAGCCCGAATAAGAAAAAACCGCAAAACCGACGCCCACCCACTACCCGGCCTCAGGGACAGCAGAGCGACCGTACTCCTTATTCACGTCAGGAGACCAAGCCTGCCCGGTCTGGCTGGCGGGAAATGTTTGAAGAGCTGGAGCGGGAATTGTTTCCTAAAGAAGAACCCATCGATCGGCCTTCCCGTCCTTCACCTGCCCCAAGATATCCAAGCACCCCTCAAAGCTATGGCAGAGAAGGCAGCGAAAGGGTTGAGGGCTTTTCTACGGAAGGGACTTGGGGAACGGAAGGAACCGCCGGTGTTGAAGGCAGTGTGGGCAGTGAAGGAATGTGGGGAAGCGAGGGATCCAAGGAATCCCTTGGGAAGCCTGAAGGGAAACCAAGGTATGCTTCTGCTAAGCCCGTAGAACAGGAAAAGCCGGTTTTCCCGGCTGTGTCTGATAATCCTCTTGTCCAAGGGATCATTTGGGCAGAGGTGCTGGGTAAGCCGCGGGCTTACAATAAATATGCCTATAACCGCAGAATTTAACCTGGTGCAAAGCTATAGATGAATTGAACAAAAGATAAGATTGGGGATTAATCGCCTGAGTGTAAAAACTTGGGCGCTTTTTTTCATACCGGGCCTCTGGGGAAGCTTGATTAATTTCTCATTAAGCGTACAATAAGTATAGCTTATCCTCAGTGAGGATAAGGGCGGCTGGCCTTCGGCTGGGATTGAAACCCACCTGAAGCCAAGCCTGCCTAATAGATGGAGAGGTGTTGAATTATGGTAAATAAAGAGTCGGTCATTGTCTTAGGGTCCATGCAAAGTTTCAACGTCACGAAAGGACCTATTTTTAGCTGACGCTCTCACCTAAAACGGGACTTCCGTGACCATTTCAGAAGTCAAGGAGGATTCCCATTTGAATTGTCAATATGAACTTAAAGAACTGGGTTGGAATGATGCTTGGCAGGAGCTTTTTCAACCTTATTTAAAGTCTGGTTTCCATCCAGGCCGTGTCGCGGCGGAATATCGCGATCGATTTAAAGTATGGACGGAATTTGGCGAGGTCTGGGCCGTCGTTTCCGGAAAAATGCGTTATACCGCTTTGGAGCGCAGTGATTTTCCTGCGGTAGGAGATTGGGTCGTTCTGGAAGGCAGGGCAGAGAGTATAAAAGATCATGAGGATCAGGATGTTATCATTCAGAGCATACTGCCCAGAAAAAGCAAGTTTTCCCGCAAAGCTGCCGGAAAAACCTCGGCTGAGCAAATTGTTGCCACCAACATCGACACAGTGTTTCTCGTCAATGCGTTGAATTTCGATTTCAATGTGCGCAGAATTGAACGTTACCTTACCCTTGCCTGGGAGAGCGGGGCTAATCCCGTGCTTGTTTTGAGCAAGACGGATCTTTGCGATGATGTTCAGGAAAAAGTCAGTCAAGTTCAAGATGCCGCCCCCGGTGTGGATATTTTGCCCATAAGCTGTGCTACAGGAGATGGAGTAAGTGCCATAGCTCCCTATATCCGGCAGGGGCAGACCATTGCTTTGCTGGGCTCATCAGGAGCCGGCAAGTCCACCTTGGTCAACTATCTCCTGGGCCAAAATGTTCAGCTCACTTATGAAGTCCGGGAAAAAGATAGCCGGGGCCGCCACACCACCACTTCCCGGGAGCTTTTTCTCCTGCCCCAGGGTGGGGTGTTGATCGATACTCCAGGCATGCGGGAGATTCAGCTTTTTGGCAGCGGGGAAGGCTTGAGTGAAGCTTTTGAAGATATCGCGGCCTATGCCGGGAACTGCCGTTTCTCCGATTGTCAGCATGAAAGTGAGCCTGGCTGCGCCGTGCAAAAGGCTATTGCTGAAGGAATGCTCAGCGAAGAACGCTATGAAAGCTTTAAGAAGCTGCAGCGGGAAGCCCGCTATATTTCCCGCAAGACCAATCTTCATGAACAGCTTGAAGAAAAGAAGAAATGGAAAAAGATCACTCAGCAGATCAAAGAGCACTATCAGACGAAGCGCTAGGGATTAACCCCAATTGAATAGCGTTCTATGGAATAGGTTCAATGGCACGGTTTCAATGAAGTGAATCGTAAAAGGCTGTAGGAAAGGGTCATCTGATCCTTTCCCCACCTCGCTATGTGAATAGTATAACTTGACTTGGAGTGATATAGCTAAGTGATATCAATGAGTGAGGGGGATTTCCTGTGGGAAAAATTCTTTTGGTCATTCTCGCCATAATTCTCATGATTTTTATAGTCTGTGCCGCTGTAACCACAATTGCCAAATTTCAGTTTGCCCAAAGGGTCGCTGAGGAAGTTGACCAATTTTATAAGGGGATAGAAGATGCTCAAGGGACTGTGCAGCTTTCTGATCTAGAGAAACTTCCCCCTGCTGTTCAAAAATGGCTTCTGCACTCTCAGGTTGTGGGAAAAGAGCGGGTGATAGCCGCAAGGACAAAACAGGAGATAAGTTTAAGGTTAAAGGCCGATCAGCCCTGGATGAAGGGGGAGGTTGAGCAGTATTTCCGCATGGCCGAACCTGGGTTTATATGGCATACCGATATTCAAATGGCGCCTTTGCTCCATATATCAGGCCGGGATAAGTATGTTGACGGATATGGTAAGATGCTGATTAAAGCACTGTCCCTGGTCACTGTGGCCGACGGTCAGGGGAAGGAAATCGATCAAGGGTCTCTCCTGCGCTATCTTGCTGAGATGATGTGGTTTCCCGCAGCGGCATTAAATGATTATATTCAGTGGCGGGAGCTGAGCGATACATCTGCTGAAGCAACCATGAGTTATGAAGGGGTAACCGCTTCAGGAATCTTCACCTTTAATGAGCAGGGTGAAGTGCTCAGCTTCGAAGCCGAACGCTACGGAGAATTTGATGGTGAATACCGTCTGGAGACATGGGCTTGTACCATCCAAGAGCATCAGGGGTTTAAGGGGATGATTGTTCCTTCCCAAGGGGATCTCATCTGGAAACTGGATTCGGGAGATTTCCAATGGTATCACTTTAAAGTCAAAGAACTGGAATACAATAAGCCTTTTCGATATCAGTGATAAGAATAGTGGGGAAGATATTGGCGGTGAAACAGATTAGGGCCTGGCTCCTGATCTGTTTTTATTAATAAAGTCGGGATATAATGTTCTAGAAGGAAGCAAAGGAAAGCAAAGCAAAGGAGGAATGAGGTGAACAAGCGAGACATGACAGGGAAAAGCCCTGAGGTTATACCCCATACCCCCGTGGTGCAGGATTTGAGAGCAGCCCGGGAAATTTTCTGGATTAATCCTCATTATCGGGCAACTAAGGAATTCAAGGAGGCCCAATTCGGAATCAGTCTCTCCGATATTCACGATGCAGAAGAACGATTGCGGCGTTTTGCTCCTTACCTGGCTAAAGCCTTCCCGGAGACACAACCGGCTCAAGGTCTCATCGAGTCCCCTATTGTCCCTATAAAAAGGATGCAGAGCTATTTGGAATCCCGTTATGGCGTTCAGATACCCGGAGATATCTGGCTGAAATGCGATCATCAGCTGCCGATTTCCGGCTCTATCAAGGCGCGGGGTGGGATTTATGAAGTTCTCAAACATGCCGAAGAAACTCTTATTAAACAGGGCCTATTGACCAGGGAAGACGATTATGCCAGGTTAAAGGATTCTTCGTTCAGAGATGTTTTGTCTCATTATAAAATTGCTGTGGGTTCCACAGGAAATCTCGGGTTGAGCATCGGCGTGATGGGAGCTGAATTGGGCTTTAAAGTCACTGTCCATATGTCTGCCGATGCCAAAGGGTGGAAAAAAGCACTTTTGCGCTCCAAGGGAGTGGAGGTGATTGAATACACCTCCGACTATAGTAAGGCTGTGGAAGAAGGCCGCAGGCAGGCTGAAGGTGATTCCCGCTGTCACTTTATTGACGATGAAAATTCCCGGGATCTGTTTTTAGGCTATGCTGTAGCAGGACTGAGGCTTAAGGAGCAATTAGAAAAATTGAACCGCAAGGTTGATGCCGACCACCCTCTTTTTGTTTACCTGCCCTGTGGGGTGGGAGGGGGACCGGGGGGAGTGACCTTTGGCTTAAAGCAGGTGTTCCAGGAGCATGTTCATTGTTTCTTTGCCGAGCCGACTCATTCTCCCTGTATGGTGTTGGGATTAGCGACAGGGCTTCATGATGGCATCGCTGTTCAGGATATTGGGCTGGATAACAAGACCGAAGCCGATGGGTTGGCCGTAGGCAGAGCTTCCCGCTTCGTAGGCAAGATCATGGCAGGCTTGCTGAGCGGGGCCTTCACCGTGGAGGATGCAGAACTTTTCCGCTTGCTGCAGGCTCTTGATCATGCAGAGGGGATACAATGCGAGCCTTCGGCTTTGGCAGGAATGGCCGGTCCGGCCCGGCTCCTGCTGTGTAAGGAAGGCCTTCAATATATCAGGGAGCACCGGCTTGAAGAGGGATTGAAAAAGGGAACCCATCTGATTTGGGCGACCGGCGGCAGTCTCGTCCCTGAGGAAGTGATGAAGGACTATCTGTCACGAGGAAAATAGAGGGTTATTTCAGGTAATACTAATCGATAAGGAGGGGGGTCCCCATGTCTTGCCCGGTAAAAACTAAAATTGTGCTGTCTGATTCATTTGATCCCTGGCACAATCTGGCCTTGGAAGAATTCCTTTTACATAAGGTGGAGAAAGATCAGATTCTCCTTTATCTATGGCAAAATCAAAACACCGTAGTTATCGGAAGAAATCAAAATCCCTGGCAGGAATGCCGCTGTACCCTTCTTGAAGAAGATGGAGGAAAACTGGCCCGTCGTCTTTCCGGGGGCGGGGCGGTTTTTCATGATTTAGGCAATCTCAATTTTACCTTTATTATGGATCGGGAGCTTTATGATTTGCACAAACAGCTCCAGGTTATCTTAGGGGGAGTAAACAGTTTAGGAATTCAAGCCGAATTTACCGGCCGCAATGATCTGACTGTGGAGGGAAAGAAGTTTTCGGGGAATGCTTTCTATTTTGAAAAAGATAAAGCATACCACCACGGTACGGTTCTTGTTCATGTGGACGGGGAAAAAGTGGGGAAATACCTTCAGGTATCCAAGGAAAAAATGGCGGCCAAGGGAGTACAGTCGGTTCAATCCCGGATCACCAACCTCCGCAATTATTTACCGGATTTGTCCATTGAGGAGATGAAGGGAACTCTGATGGCAAGCTTTCAAAGCCTCTATGGTGCCTGTCCGGAGCCTCTGCGTATAAAGGATACGGATTATGACCTGGGCGGACTTTATGAAAAATACGCTTCCTGGGATTGGCGCTACGGTAAGACGCCCCAATTTGACCTTGTCCTGGAGACCCGTTTTCCCTGGGGAGGGATAGAATTAGGCTTTACTCTGCGCCAAGGCAAGATTATTGGCTCAACCATCTATTCTGATGCTATGAATGCACACCTCATCCAGGAGATCAGTGCTTCATTTCTTAACCGGACTCTGAATAGTAGTGAATTGCTTCTTGCCTTGGAATCACTTCAGGTTCAGGAAGAAGATCTGATGATTCTTCAGGATATGAAAGAATGGATTGGCGAAAAGATTAAAGACGTTTAAGGGAGGAAAGGAAGGTAGAGAGAATGAATCAGAAAAAGATCCTCCGGGAAGTCCTTCTGCCCGATGGAACCAAACTGCCCAAACTCGGCCAGGGGACCTGGTATATGGGGGAGAAAAGCCGGCTATGGCAGCAAGAGGTTAAAGCTCTGGCCATGGGAATCGAGTACGGAATGACCCTGATCGATACGGCTGAGATGTATGGAGAGGGAGCGGCGGAGGAATTAGTGGGAGAAGCGATCAAGCCTTATCCTCGGGAAACCCTCCATATCGTCTCGAAAGTCTATCCTCATCATGCCGGGCGCAAGACGATCTTCAAAAGCTGTGAGGCTTCTTTAAGGCGTCTTGGCCTGGACTATCTTGATCTGTATCTGCTCCACTGGCGGGGAAATATCCCCCTTGAAGAGACTGTGGAGTGCATGAACGAGTTAGTGGCTCAAGGAAAGATCAAGCATTGGGGCGTGTCCAATTTTGATACGGAGGATATGGAAGAGCTTTGGCAAACACCCGGAGGGGATCGGTGCTCAACGAATCAAGTGCTCTACCACTTAAATTCCCGGGGGACTGAATATGATTTGCAGCCATGGCTCAAAGCGCACCGGCTGCCGATGATGGCTTACTGCCCCATGGCTCATAATCTGAGCACACGGCAAAGAATAGCCCAAAACCCAGTAGTTCAGGAGATTGCCCAAAACTATGGCCTGACTGTGGAGCAGATACTCCTTTGCTTTGTCTTGGGGCAGGAGAATGTTATGGCCATACCCAAGGCTTCTCAACCCGACCATGTCAAGGATAATGCCCAGGTTTACGATATCTCGATCCATGAGGAAGATTGGCAAAGAATTAATCTCGCTTTTCCTGCCCCCCAACATAAAACTTATTTGGATATATTATAATACTGCGGATAGAGATCGATATCTTACATACATGATACTGTGAGAATAGGCTTGTGTGATTTGATAGCCACATTCGGACTATTTATATTTGTAGCATAATAGTAGGTAATGCGTTATTGGCAAGATAAACGATAAAAGGAGATTGACTTGTGGAACAAACAATACCAATCTGTATACCTGATTTATCATTGCGGCCATTTAATCTTTCTGTAGAGAGGGCGATGTCATTTCCACCCGATATATTATACCGCGCCTGGACTGAACAGTTTGACCTCTGGTTCGCAGAGCCGGATTCAGTCCTGATGAAAGGTGAAGTTAACACTGTTTTTTACTTTGAAACAGCCTATGAGGGGAACCGTCATCCTCACTATGGCCGTTTTCTTAGGCTTATGCTCGGCCAACTGGTTGAACTTACATGGCTAACAGGTGCTGAGGGAACCAAAGGTGCTGAAACAGTTGTGACTGTGGAATTAAAAGAGGTTGAGGGTGGAACAATATTACGATTAAATCATGCAGGGTTTTCAGATGAAGAATCGAGGGATAGGCATGAACAAGCATGGCCTTTGGTTCTTGCTCAATTGGAGGATAGGTTGATGAAGGTCTCTCATAGTTAGTGTCCAGTATTTGGATAATGTGTCATTGTTCTTGATAAAAAGTAAAGGAGAATTCCCCAATGGAGAAACCGCGAATTTATACAATGTCTTTTTCCAGCATCTATCCGCTCTATCTACAAAAAGCAGAGAAAAAAGGAAGAACACAAAAAGAAGTAAATGAAATCATCTTTTGGCTTACCGGTTATGATGAACAGTCATTGCAACAGCAAATAACTGATGAAGTGGATCTGGAAACCTTCTTCAAACAAGCACCTCGTATTAATCCCAATGCTTCACTCATCAAAGGAGTGATTTGTGGATATCGGGTGGAAGAGATAGAAGATGAATTAATGCGGCAAGTCCGATATTTAGATAAACTAATTGACGAGTTGGCTAAAGGTAAAGCAATGCAGAAAATATTAAGAGAGTGAACCAAGAGCTGCGGAGAACCACGGGATGAAAGAGGTCGGAGATGAGGTGACACCACTTTGCTTTATCGCCATCACCCGAAAAGGTGTAAATCCCAGACTGACCGAAGCGCAGAAGCGGGCATATATCATTGTGGATAACCGGCTCGCCATGAACGCGGGCCGGCCCAGCCACCTTTTTGCCCAAGCTTGCTTGGCGTGGCAAAAAGGGCAGCATGAATAAAGGAGATCAAAATGAATAAAAAAGCAATTGTGGAAATTGAAGAATTGAAAGAATATCTTAAAAAAGTAGAGTATCTGAGCAGTTCTATTTCATTATTGCATTGGGATAGCGTTGTTAATATGCCCAAAGAGGCAATTGAATACAGAAGCGAAATGATTGGATACTTAACAGGGGAGAGTTACAAGCTTACTACATCGGAAAAAATGAAAGAGTTTATCGATTATTTTAATGGAATTAATGATTTAGACGATTTAACCAAAGCCATAATAGAAAATATAACGAAAGATTATAACAACGCAACGAAAATACCGGAAGCGGAATACGTTCAATATGAAATTGATAAGGCGCTCTCCCAAAGTGCGTGGGAGGAAGCGAAAAAGAAAAAGGACTTTTCGATTTTCAAGCCGCACCTTGCTAAGATTATCGCTTATAATAAAAAGTTCTCGGAATACTGGGGTTTTGCCGGCAATAAGTATGATGGTCTTTTAGATATTTATGAGCCCGGAATGACAACAGAAAGGCTTGATGCAGTATTTGGAGAGTTGAGAGAATCCCTCGTTTATTTACTGCAAAGAATTAAAAACTCGAATGTCAAAACGGATGATGCTTTTTTAAAAGGAAATTACTCGGTTGAAAGCCAGAGAAAGCTAGGGGAAACCATTTTAGGCCAGATCGGTTATGATTACGAAAAAAGAGGAAGAATCGATATCTCTGAGCACCCGTTTACGACGAACTTTGGGAATAAGGATGTCAGGATAACCACAAAATACGATACCTCGGATTTCAGGCCTGCAATCTTCTCTATGATTCACGAGGGCGGCCATGGAATCTATGAACAAAATATTCCGGACGAACTTGAGGGAACTTCTTTAGGTTCAGGCGCATCAATGGGTATGCACGAATCGCAATCCCGGTTTTATGAAAATATCCTTGGGAAAAGCATGGAGTTTTGGAGCTATTTTTATCCGAAATTTCAAAAAACCTATCAAGACCTCGAAGGGGTGGACTTTATATCGTTTTACCGGGCCGTCAACTGCGTGGAGCCATCTTTAATTCGGATTGACGCAGATGAATTGACTTATAGTCTTCATATCATCATTCGCTATGAAATGGAAAAGCTCCTGATAAACAGTGATATTGACATTGATGACGTTCCGAGGCTTTGGAATGAAAAATATAAAGAGTATCTGGGTGTGGAACCGGAAAACGATGCGGACGGAGTATTGCAGGACGTTCATTGGTCCGGCGGTGATTTTGGGTATTTTCCAACCTATGCACTCGGAAACTTGTATGGGGCCCAAATTTTCAATAAGCTGAAAGAGGAAATTCCAGATTGGAATCAAAAAATCTACAGCGGAGACTTTTTGTCTATTACGAAATGGTTAAAGGAAAATGTTCATCAGTATGGTGCAACATTAAAGCCGACGGAATTAATCAAGAAAATTACGGGTGAGGAACTGAGTGCAAAATACTTTATAGAGTATCTCAACGATAAATTCGGCAAGTTATATGGTGTATAAGCCGGACGAGCATAATCGGCAGTCAGATGAAGAGAATTTACAATTTGATCAGAAAGAATGATTTCAAAAAATTTATTATCAGGCAAGAAAATTAAGGTAGCCCTATTGATCTCTATACGATCTTTGTAATCTATTTTATGTTCTTCGGGTTAGGAAGATCACAGTTTAACATGGCACATCAAGAATATCGTTATCAGATAGTTCCCACTGGGATACCTTTTATGGTTTTCCAAACATTTAAGCTTTGATCTTCTGGGGTTATGGCTTTTTAGCTTGGGAAACTAGTTATTATATCCAAAATAGGGGTATATTAAAATTTAGGTTTAAATTAAAGGAGGGTTTATCTATGAATAAGTTTATTTTCAATGATTATTTTCATGAGCCCCAAGGAAAAATCGCCAAGCGGATGCTTTTCAAAAGCGATAATGTCATTGCCTTTGTTCTAAACATTGCAAAAGGGGAAATACTGCCGGGACACACCCATCTGGAATCAACCCTTTTCCTGCAGGTCATGGAGGGTAATGCCAAGGTTGTCACGGATGGCAATGAGACCTCGTTGCAGGTGGGCGAGTTAATGCAGGTTGATGGGCAGGAAAGCTTGCAGGTTATAAACATCGGCGAAGATGTCTTGCGCCTTTATGTCACAATTTCACCAATGGGTTCAGAGGCTTTTGCAACAGATGCCAATGTTTAATGATTTATCTTTGTCCTTGCTATGTGAAGAACTTTTTTTCCCACTATTGCTTCAAAAAGACATATCATTCCGCGTGGATGGTATGCCTTTTTTTACATTAAAATGTGATATTATGGATTTAAAGATATTGCATCATGCAGGTAAATAGGAGGTTAAGGTGTAGATTATTTATTGGGAGGTATTAGCGTTATGGATGATGAAGAATTGAAAATCAAAATGTACTCATTTACAGTGGATTGCAAAGACCCCCATGAATTAGCAAAATTTTATGGAGCGTTGCTCAAGTGGGAAATAATGTTTATCGATGAAGATTGGGCATGTGTATACGCTCCAGGAACCAATCAGGGAGCATATCCCGGTATATTGTTTCAACGGAATCCTGAGTATAAACCGCCTGTGTGGCCGGAAAAGCCTGAAGCTCAACAGCAAATGGCACATATAGACTTCGCCGTTAATGATTTAGAAAAAGCAGTTCAATATGCAATCCATTGTGGAGCAACAATCGCAGATGAGCAATTTTCTAATAATTGGAGAGTTATGCTTGACCCCGCCGGACACCCTTTTTGCTTATGTGAAATGAAATCAATGATCGAGAGTGCCCATTTTGCGTTGTTATAGAAAATCACGATATTCCTGTAAATCTGAAAGTTTACAATACAATCTGCCCTTTAGCGTGCTCATGAGCACGCTAAATTTTTTTCGATTTCATTGTAGCTTTTTGCATATATCGAAAGTGTTAGTAGTGAAGGGAGGCTTATGAAGTGGAAAAACAATCACTGCGTGCGGACGATTGCGAAGAAAAAATTATTAAGCAGTATTCTGATCTGGTATACCGCCTCGCTTTTGCTCGCATGGGAACACGGCACGATGCAGATGAAATTTTCCAGGAGGTGTTCCTTCGCTTTATCAAAAAAAAGCCTGTGTTTCATGAGGAAGAACATCGTAAGGCATGGTTCATACGAGTAACCATAAACTGTTCCAAAAGCTTTTGGAGCAGCTCGTGGTTCAAAAATGTTCAGCCAATCGACGATGATATTGCATTTGAAACCAAAGAAGCTATGGACTTATACTATGAGCTGCAAAAGTTGCCGCCCAAATATCGAGGGGTTATCTACTTGTTTTATTATGAGGATATGTCCATTGAAGAAATAAGCAAAGCATTGAATAGGAAAAACTCTACGGTTCGCACTCAGCTGACAAGAGCAAGAGCAGCATTAAAAGCAGTTATTAAGGAGGACGATTATGTTTAGAGAAAATTATAAAAATCTCTTTAGCCAAATCAAACCGGATGAAACCCTGGTTGATTCAGCAATTCAAACAACCCGCGATAAAGCACGCAGCCGCCAAAAGCCCCTTAATTCATTGCGCAAGCCGGCAGTGGCTCTTGTATCAATCGGCCTTTGTCTTTCACTGGCAATGCCTGTGTTAGCTGCCAATGTTGAGCCCATATATCAGCTGATGTATTTGGTTTCCCCACAGGTTGCACAGTTGTTTATGACTGTGCAAAAATCTGATGAGGACAATGGAATTAAAATGGAGGTAGTTTCAGCATACATTCATGACAACATTGCCGAAGTGTATATTACCATGCAGGATTTAACAGAGCAAAATCGTGTTGACGCAACCATCGATTTGTTCGACAGCTATTCGATAAACCGTCCCTTTGACAGTGCTGCACACTGTGAGCGTGTGGACTATGATGCCGGCACAAAAACAGCAACCTTTTTAATCACGATTGAAGAATGGGGCAACCAAAATATTGTGGGCGATAAAATAACCTTTTCTGTGCGTGAATTTTTAAGTCATAAAAAAAATTATAAGGACATCTTGGTGCCGATTGCTCTTTCCGACGTTGATGTCGCTGAAAGCACACAAAGAGTTTCATCTAATGGCGGAGGCGGGTTAGATTACCAAAAGTTTGTGGGCGGTGATCAAAAACCAATTGCACTTACGCCATCAGCCCCTAGGAGCGAGTTTTCAGTAGAGGGCATTAGTCTAACCGGTATAGGTTATATTGAGGGTAAACTTCATGTTCAAACAGCCGTAAAAGAACCATTGGACAACGACAATCACGGCTTTTTCTATTTAAAAGATGGCAACGGGAACAGAGTTGATCACAATTATAGCTTCGCTTTTTCCAATCAATACGAACAACCAGGACGAATTGATTATGGCAATTACGTTTTTGATCTTCCCCAAGATGAAATCGGGGGCTATACCTTGTATGGCGACTTTGTTACTTCTGGTCTGAAAGTCGAGGGTCGTTGGCGGGTCACCTTTCCCATTGAAAGTGTTAAGAACTAAGCTGAATGATCATATAGGGAAAGCATCTCCGATCGGGGATGCTTTCTTTAGGATATTGGCAGTCAAGTGAGCCGACGAATCGGGTAGGAGGCTAATCATTAGTTGGTTTTTTACATTGAACACTTGATAGCCCTATGTTAGACTGAAAAAAAATGATACAAAGTGTCATTCCGGATCATCTATGAGGAGGATGTATACTTTGGACAATGTCAGTATCATTAATATGCTGCTGGTTTTATCCACCTTGGTGATATTATATTTCTTGTTGTTAATCGCCAAAAGAACGCGGAAAAAGCAAATTCATTATGCTGTTTTAAGTATGACGGCCAGTATTCTCCTATGGAATATCGCAGTACTATTGTATATGACGTTTGACAATGTCCCATGGATACTGGCAATATGCGAGCGGCTGTACTTTTTGGGTACGATTCTTGTATCAATTTCCATATTATTTACCGGGTTAATATTTGCCCGAACCAAAATAAAATTCACATGGAAGCATGGGTTGCTGTTTGTTGTCCCAGTCATCTCTATTGGGGTGCTGCTTACCAATCAGAGTCATCACTTGTTTTATACTGTCTTTAGCCTGATACCCTCCAAGCAAAATTTTGGTATCTATTTTACGATACATACCATATATTCCTATCTGTGTATAGGGATTGGCTTGGCCTATCTTGTGATTTTTTCCATAAAGAACTATGGAGTTTTCTCCAAACAATCCTCGTTAATATGTATTGGCATTATGATTGCGCTGATCATGGACGCGATCAGCACATTTAAGATCTTTGATTGGTCAACGGCAATCGAAAATATTGCCTTTGCCGTGACGATCAGCTTTTTTGTCATAGCCACGGTTAAGTTTGATTTTCTGAACGTAATACCCATCGCCTTGCAAACGGTTGTTGATTTGATTTCTGACAGCTACGTGGTGATTGATGAGGATTTTGAAATCATTGATTACAACCAAGCTTTTGTAAGCGATTTTAGCGGGGTAGCCAGGAAAGTCGACATTATGGCAATAATCAAAAAGAATTATAGTGATCTTGATGTTAAGAGGTTCAAGGGCTTTTTGGACGAAGCTGTTCGTGAGCATAAAAAAGTGAGCTTTGAAATCTCCAAGCCCAGGAATGAAGCTATTGTCTATTATAGGGTGGAGATCACACCCATTTATGTCAGCGGCAATCCCATAGGAACTATCATTTTAAAAAAGAATATTACTGAGCATAAAAATAATCTGAAGGAGGTTATGCAGCTCAATGAGAGGCTGCAGAGTCTGGCAACCCGGGATTGGCTGACTCAGTCTTATAATAGATATTTTTTTGATGAAAGATTACAGCAGGAGATTGACCTCGTGAACAGGCTGCAGGCATACGGCCTGGAATCAGAAAAAAGTGTCAATAATTTTGGGTTGATCATGTTTGATATAGACTATTTTAAAAATTATAATGATAATAATGGGCATCTGGCGGGGGATGAGCTTTTACAGACAATCGTTACGGTTGTTAAAGGGGTATTATATCCGACTGATATATTATGCAGATACGGCGGAGAAGAGTTTGCCGTTATTTGCTGCCATACCTCAGAGAAAGGGTTTGAAATAGCTGCGGAAAAGATCAGAAAGGCTGTGGAGGATTATGATTTCAGGTTTCAGGATAAACAGCCGGGTGGCAACCTGACAGTCAGCATTGGCGCAGCATACTGTTCGACCCCTAATGTCAATAAAAAGGATTTAATAACAAGAGCTGATAATTATCTGTATTTAGCCAAAAGCACCGGAAGGAATAAGGTTGTTTTTAGTGAGTAAACATATGTATGGCTTTACGAAAATGCCTGAGCGATGCCCATTAGTACGGGATGTAACGTTAAGGGCTAAAGGCTATCGCTGCCTGATCGTGGAAAGCTATCTTGTTCTTTTGGATTATCTATGGCAAGCGAAGCTATGAAGGACTGGTGAATTAAATTGAGTGAAGCAGGAACAGACATGGTCCTGCTTTATTTTCAAAATGAGCGGCTTGAGTGGAGTTTTCTTGCCACCTTTTTATGTGGAAAAGTGTGCTATGATAGACTTATCGACTACTGAAATTTCTGATGGTGGAGAAGTAGACTATGGATATTAACCGTATCAAACATATTTTGATCGATCAAGGCTTTCGGGGCTGCATCCAAATTTCAAATAATAAACAAATTATATTTGCAGAGGCATATGGCTACTCGGATTTTCCAAATCGAATTCCCAATACGCTTGAAACAAAATTTGCGACTGCTTCCGCAGGAAAGGTTTTTGTCGCCGTTTCAATACTCCAGCTGATTGAAAGCGGAAAATTGCGCCTTCAAGATACACTCGGCGACATTCTTCCCTTGGATTGGCATAAGATTGATACAAACATTACTATTGAGCAATTGCTTATGCACACATCCGGTATTCCAGATTACTTCGACGAAAGTGTAATGAGCGAGTACGGGGATTTGTGGAAAGACTTTCCCAATTACAGAATTCGAACGAATTCGGATGTGTTGCCGCTGTTTCTTGACAAACCAATGATGTATCCTCGCGGCACAAAGTTTCAATACAATAATACAGGATTTGTCGTGCTGGCAATGATGATTGAAGCTGTGACCAATAAACCATTTGACAGCTACCTTCATCTGAATGTCTTTAACCCTTGCGCAATGGATTCTACCGGCTATTATGAGCTGGATTCTCTTCCCGCAAAGTGCGCCAATAACTACATTTTTGATGGAGAAAGGAACCGATTCCGTACCAATATATACAGCGTAGATGTTAAAGGGACCGGTGCAGGTGGCGCGTTTACAACAGTAGGTGATATCGGAAGATTCTGGGGTGCGCTTTGGTCGTATAAGCTGATGACCCGGAAAACAACTCTGGAAATGTTACGCTGCCATAATGGGAATATAGAAGCAGGATACTATGGTTATGGAATCTGGTTGGAACCGAGGGGGAACAACGGTCATAGCCCATATTTTCAAGGCCGTGATCCTGGTGTGAGCTTTATTTCTGCCTATGAACCAAGTGCAAATGTTGTGATTACGCTGGTGAGCAATTACGGAGATAATGTCTGGAAGCTGCTGAGAAACATTCGAGAATGCATATCGGGTCAATAGCAGAAATCTTTTTCCGGCATTAGGAATAGGTACCTTAGTGAGGTGTTGTACATGGAGATAAGAGAAGCAGATGAAAAGGACTTAATTGGGTTATTAGAGTTAAAATTTTATGAACAGGCCGGATATAATAAAAATGATAAAACGGCGTTTATTCAATGGCTTGATTAGCTCTAACCCAGGTACCTATCCTGACCTGATGACAACGTAAAATTTCCGCAACAGCTCAAGCAGTAAGCGGTATAGAAATGATGAACATACATGAAACGGGACAAGTTTTTTATGCTGATTATGCAAAACCAGCTGATTTCTGTGACGAAGCCTGGAAGGCGATCTATCAATATGTTTTTGCATTGGCCCATGGGGCTGGAAGCGACGGATGAAAAATCACATATAGAATATGAACCGGTTAAGCGGTGAATTTCAATAGCTCAGGTTTAATTGTGAACAACACTTGGAATCTCAATTTTGTGAACTCGGCCACATGTTATAAGATTTAGCTGTCTTCTTCATGTTCTTGATTTGGCGATCCCTTGAGCGAAGCAGGAGATTCTCCCTTCTTATCCATGGACATGATCATCGTGTAGCCGAAGAGTATGCCGCAGATGATTACGCCGTAGCTTTCAAAAGCCCAAGGCCTTAGGATCAAAGACAGATATTTCCCCAGAGATGAAAAAAATATAAAAAGAGAAAACGTAAAGAACAGGGCCGGAAGCCCGACAATGAGCAATCTCTCCCATTGGATTCTCCATTTCCCGGGTTTCTTATATCTCCGGATAAATTCCGGAAGTCCAAGCAGCAAGCCGATTAATACCGACAGAGCGATGTTAAAAGTCCATGCGGGATACGGATTATAGGTTTTACTGGTGAAAGACTTCAGTTCGAAGCTATAGGTTATTCCCAACTGGATAAGGATAATAAAAAAGACTGCATAGAGTAAATAAAAGAAAACTCTCTTTCCCATAGGCCCTCCTAAAACAAAAATAAATAGCCACAGTGAACATCAACCTGTCCATGGACCATATGCCCAAGCGATTGGATCAGAAGTGTAGTAATTACTTTCTCTATAGATACCACTATGTCCTTCTTCACCTGGGCATTCAGGGCTTTTCAAAGAAATTGGCAAATTCCGATATAAAATTTGCCGATTTCTTTGTTCCTCATGGATTATAATACAGGTCAACAGCCCTTATTTAGCGGAGTGCAACTAATGGTTGCGGAATTTCCAAGTCCTATTGATAGCATGTAACCAGGGGCTTTGTTATGATTTTCCTGCAATATAGCAAATGGTATTTGCTGAATAGGAGGAACTCAAAATGATTTTGGCGGAAAAGATTTTGTCATTGCGTAAAAGCAACGGCTGGTCTCAGGAAGAATTGGCTGAGAAAATGAACGTATCAAGGCAGTCTATATCCAAATGGGAAAGCGCCGCCGCAATACCGGATATCAATCGGATACTGGAGCTGGCGAGGCTTTTCGGAGTAACGACCGACTACCTGTTAAAAGATGATTTTGAAACAGCAGTGTATTCCGGTGCAGATGAGACGGAAAATTATATACGCGTTTCTCTGCAGGAAATGAACGATTTTTTAAAAAACAATGCCAACTATGGAAGCCGGATCGCATTGGGCGCTATACTGTGTATTCTCTCTCCGGTTTTGCTTATTGTGTTGTCCGCAGTCTCGAGGGCGGGTATCGCCATAACTGAAAGAGCTGCCTCCGGCATAGGCATTATGACGGTATTCTTGATGGTCGCAGGAGCTGTCGCCATCTTCATTATCAGCAGTGCGAAGATGGAACGCTTTGAATACCTGGAAAATGGCAATTTTGAGCTTGAATACGGTTTGTCGGGCATTATAAAGGAAAAAAGGGCGGCTTTTGAAAAAACACATGTTCAACGCACGGCGCTTGGTGTTGTTCTCTGTATTTTATGCCCCATCCCGCTTATTGTCGCCGGCATATTCAGGGCTTCGAACATGACTCTTTCTTGCTTTACAGCTCTGCTACTGGCGGTTGTTTCCGTCGCAGTATATCTTTTTATCACCGTGGGTACGATCAAAGGCGGTTATGATCAGCTGTTGCGTGAAGGGGAATTCGAGCCGAAAGAGCAGGTGCGTGCGAAAAGAGTCTCAAAATTTGCGGGAGTCTATTGGCCGATTGTTGTGGCGTTCTATCTTGGGTGGAGCTTTCTTACCAACAATTGGGGGATTACTTGGGTGGTTTTGCCGATTGCTGCGCTGATTTTTGCAGGCGTTTCCTCCATATTGCATTCATTAGAAAGGTAAAAGAAAGTCCAATTGAAAGAGATTGGGGAGCACTCCATTAGCAGCCATTCCAGCAATCAGATTGTTTTCATTGTCTAAGACGGCTGTAAAATCTTTATCGAAGGTCCTAAGGATAAGGAAGTATTGATTTCATTCGTCACTTATTATAGGAGAGGATGCGGCAATTTTTCGGCACGCTTGACATCCATTTTAGGCAAGTGTATAATTTAAATATAGGCAATTGTCTAAAAGGAGGCGATATCATGAGCACGATGAAAAAACTACCGGACGCGGAGTTTGACATCATGAAGGTAATTTGGGCGAACGAACCGCCCATTACAGCCAATATGATTATGGAGCAGCTTGGTAATGAAAAAGAGTGGAAAGTGCAAACTGCTATTTCCATGTTGCTCCGGCTGGTAGACCGTGGCTTTTTACGCACGGAGAAAAACGGAAAAGAACGAACCTATTATCCTTTGGTCAGCAAAGAGGACTATTTGAAGTTTGAAACAAGTAATTTTATGAAGCAGTACCATGACAATTCGTTTCTTGACCTTGTTCATACACTATACGAAGGTAAGGCGGTAACTGACGAGGATATTGACGAATTGCTCCAATGGGCAAAGAAACGGAGGGGTTAGTGTGCAAAGTTTTATCGTCACGCTTCTAACCTGTTCAATTACCATGTCGGCCATTGCTTTGTTTTATATGGCGGTTACGCCATTGCTGGCAAAGCGGTATTCCGCTAAGGGGCGGTATTACGCATGGTTGATTATTGTGATTGGATTGATTATCCCTTTCCGGCCCCAGTTTGACAATCCCTTTGTCAAGATAATTCCTACTGAAACAGCGACACCTACTATTCAAATAGGCAACAGAACACAGATCGCAGGCCCGGTTGAAAGCGCTTTGTCATCCTCGGACGTATCTCATATTTTATTGTCATGGTGGCAAATTGCGGCGGCGGTGTGGCTGGCCGGAATGATAGCTTTTCTTGTCTATCACACGGTAAAGCACTATCGTTTTATGAAGATGACAAAGCGCTGGTGCGAAACAATTACAGACGAACAGATATTGAGCCTGTTCCAAAACCTAAAGGCAGAGTTAGGTATATCAAAGCAAATTAACCTTGATCAGTGTTTAAGTATTGGCACTCCTATGCTAATAGGATTTTTCCAACCCAAAATACTGCTGCCGACCACGAAGTTTCCAAAGAATGAGCTTCGGTTAATTCTCAATCATGAGCTTGTTCATTACAAGCGCAAAGACCTATGGTATAGGTGCTTAGTGCTGTCTGCAAAAGCGATTCACTGGTTTAACCCCCTTGTATATCTGATGGCAAAGGCGATTGATGCAGTATGCGAAATGTCCTGTGATGCCGAGGTGGTACACAGTATAGATGCAGATATGCGCCAGCAGTATAGCGAAGCAATTATCGGTGTGGTTCAATATCAATCAAAAGTGAAAACCGCACTTTCTACCAGTTTTTATGGAGGCAAAAAAGGAATGAAAGAACGGATTTCTTCAATTATGGATGCAGGCAAAAAGCGAGTTGGGGTAATCATAGCCTGCGCTATTTTGTTATTGACATTAAGTACAGGTGTTGCATTTGCGGTTAGTAGTGATGCTGTTGAAATGGCATTAGAAAACGAAAGCCAAGAATTACCAACGCCAATATCATTTGTTAATGATAGTCCAATAAGGAAAGATGTTGTGTTATTAGAAAGTATCTCTTTTGAACTTTCAGATACAAATCCAACTCAGACATATTTGATTGCAGAAGCTTATGAGGATTTGATATTTTCATTTAAAGGAGTCAGTGCACCAATAAACTTTACGCTTGTAACACAAAATGAAGATAGTCATTGTGCAGGATTTAGCGGTGATACCTGCAGGGTATATATTAAAAGCGAGTCTAATTCTGAAAATGTTTTTGAATGGTCACGTGGTTTCATAGACTCAGATAGTACATATAAGCCGACAGAGATAGTCGATTATAGTAGTGGAACCTTAGAAATTTATCAAGTTCACAGCCTGTGAAAAGGAAAATTGCCGGCATAGAGAATGCAATCAGCAGCGCTAATAGTTTCTTTTTCATGAATATGCCCATTCCTTTCCAACGCTTCATAGAGCAATGCCTGCCTGTGGCCGATCAAAAGGAAGGCTACAGGCGGGCTGTATTACTTAGTTAATGCTAAAAGTCACTTCAACACTGCCGCTCCCCAGAGCATTGGCCAATCCGGTCACATCGTCAACGGTGCCAAGCCTTGTGTAGCTGTACGAAGTGGGAAAACTTTCATAAAATAGCACCAGGCAGTCGGAGCCGTAGAGCATCAAATCACCGGTCTTGATACTCCCTACACGTTCACTGGCGGAAGGAAGTTTCTCTGAGAAAAAGTAGAATTTTTCGTTCCCGTTCAGTTCATCCATGGTCAAGGTCAAGGGTAGCTTCTTCAGCAGCGACCGTGTCGAATCGTTGTCATATAAGGTTGCCCTAAAGTTTTTGTCGCCAATGCGAAGGGCTAAGCTTGGCATGGCATTGCTTTCTGTTTGCGTATCCTGCTCTGCGGGCGGTGGTTCCTGTGTGCCCGATTCTGCCGGAGCAGGGCACTGTGTTTGGATAAACTGGTGAACACAACCAGCTCCAGCGGTCTTTCTTTTAAGCCACTGGAGCCACGGGTAGAAGCGCATTTAAATATTGTCTGGAAGAAATATCAGGTGTTTTCGAAAGCGGCAGAAAAATTCTTGGAGAGAATGCGTCAAGAAATCTGAATTCAAGGGTACTTATTTTGCCTCGAAATATTTAGAAATAGAATCTATATTAGGTGGGGTTAGCCATGTATATAGAAACAGAACGATTAATCCTGAGGAAACCAATGATAGAAGATTTTGCTGAGTATTGGCTGATGAAAAACGATCCTATGGCGACGATGTATACAGGTGGCATTACTCCTTACACCTATGAAGAAAGATATAAGATGTTTCAAGAGGAGTGGGTGGATTCCGGCCAAAACTCTGAATTTACTGTTATAGAAAAAGAGAGCACTATGTATATCGGGTATTGTGGAATTAGGTATTGTGATGTTATGGGTGAAAACGAGTTATTATATGGGCTGTGCCCAAATTCATGGAATAAGGGCTACGGTTACGAAGCGGCAAAAGCCGTATTGGATTATGGTTTTTCCGTACTGAAATTAGAATGTATAGCCGCAGCCGTTAACCCCCAAAATACTTACTCGGAAAAAATTTTAGCTAAACTGGAGCTGAATTATGCCGGTGAGTTGGCAATGACTGGCATAGAAAAGCTTCGGAAATATGTGTTGAATGTTGAGCAATATAACCAGCGAAGAGTATAAGAATGTGACATAATGGCAGGAACAGCATGCTCATAGGACAAAAGGAGAGTACGTGTGAAAAAAGTAAAGATTTCAGTTATAAGAAAAGAATTTTATCCTGAATTTGCTGATGAATATCTGACAGATGGTGCTGCGGTAGGACCGTGTTTGCTTTTAAATGTAGGTGATGAATTCATCTATGATGGAGGTGCTGAAATGCCTCTGAATTTTTGCCCCTGGGCCTGGATTGATATTTATCGTGGCGTAAACGCGTTGTCAGCGGGTGCTTCTTATGTTCCTTGGAATAAAAAAGATGGTCTGCAGATATTATGCTGCACAGATGGTATCCGCCCTGTTATTTTTAAGGTTGAATCACTTAACGATTGATTGACATAAACGCACATAATCTGAACTGTTCACGACAGGTTATTTCTGTTGGCGAAGGGTTCGGATTTGGGTTAATATGGATTAAATTGAGCATCCCCTACAAGGTATTTAATCTTGCAGGGGATGCGTTTCTTCTTCACTTGTATCGTCTGCTTCTTTACCTATAACAATGAGATTATCCGTAATATCGTAAGCGATATACAGTTCTTCTGCTAGTTGCTGTGCTTTTTGAAGTGCTGTAATTGCTTTTGTGGTTTCTTGGAAAAGAATACGATACATCTCTTTATAGTTTGGCACGACAATCACTATCCTTTAGAACGTTATATTGTTCATATGTTTGCTGTTAATTATATATTGTTATCTATTAGTTGTCAATAGTAGTTAATCAGCTTATGTATATAGGCTACATTGCACGATAAACTTTTATTGAGGTGATTGCATATGGCCAGAAGTACAAAAATTGCCCTTGAAAACAGAGATAAATATATAGCTCTTGGATTGAATATTGCCTATTATCGCAAGAGGGAGGGCATGACTCAAGACCAACTTGCGGAAAAAGCCGGGATGAGCCGTTCTTATCTTGGCGAGATAGAAGCTCCCAATATGATAACAACGATGTCATTGGAAGTATTGTTCAATATTGCGAACGTGCTGCGCATAAAGCCATCTAAATTGCTTGAATTTAGGGACTAAAGCCACTGGGGCAATTGATGGTGGCGGGAGGAATCGGAATGGCTTCGGGATGATTCTGAAAAGCTGAATATCGTGGAGACCTCTAATTTGCTTTTTAAGCCGTTGTCAGCTGTTGTCTGCTGACAACGGCTTTTTTGTGTACAAATCCTCACGTTTATAAACTTGACCACATAGTTTATAGAAAAGCATCAAAAAGGATGGGTAACCACCATGAATCCGATCAATACTGAACGCACGACCTCAAATATCGCTGCGGAAATTCTGATTATAAGACAACACACATGTAAAATTCTGCTGGTCAGCGCCGTGGAGATCGGCAAGCGCCTGAAGGAGGCCAAGGCCCTGCTGCCTCATGGGGAATGGCTGAAATGGCTGGCGGAGTCGGTGAGCTATTCCCGAAGCACAGCCGGGAACCTTATGCGCCTACACGGAGAATATGGGCCTAGGCTGCTCACCTCAAGTGAGAGCGATGAAAATTGCCAATCGGTTGGTAATTTGACTTATACGCAGGCCCTTATCCTGCTGGGACTTCCGGAAGAGGAGCGGGAGCAATTTATGGCGGAACATGATGTGGCCGGCATGAGCAAAGTGGAACTTCAGCAGGCTGTCCAGGAAAGAGATCAGGCCCGGGAAGAAAGGGACCGGGCTATCGGGGAAAAGTCTGAGCTCGAAAAAGAAGTGGCGGACAAAGACAGCAGGATCACTGAATTAACCACCCGGAATGCCGGCCTGGAGCAGGAAGTGTCGGACTACAAGCAAAAAGATGAGGCCCGCCCGGAAAAAGTCGTCCCGCAGCCAAAGGAGCCGGCCGTGGCCAAAGAAGAGAGCCCCTCCGCCCGGAAAATTGCCGATGTTCAATTCACCATTCACCGGGACAATATGCTCAACGCCTACGAAGGGCTTTTGAAGACCCTTGCCGGTTTAGCGGACACCGATCCCCAACTGAAGGAAGAATACCGGGAGACGGCCTATAAGATGATGGAAAATATGACCAAGAGGCTGAAGGTGTATCCGCCTGCCATCACTACCAATTTAAAAATAAAGAAAATTACCACCACTTTATGAGGACTTTGGGAACCATTGGATAATCGGGTGCATAGACTGGAAGGGACAGGCGAAACAAGCTCCTGTCGTCAATACGGCAAGAAAGGGGGTGAGGAGGATGGCAGTTCTTGCCATTCCCCTGACATCAACTCTGACTGTGAAATGTGAGACCGGGATCACGCCTTCCGGCAGTCCGGTGATTAGAAAGAAAAGTATCCCCGGATTGAAGTCTACGGTTACGGATGAGGATCTCCACGAAATCGCCACGGCGTTGTTCAGTTTAGTGGCGGATCAGGTAGTGGATATCACCGTAAGCAGGAACTCACAGCTCCTTGAAGAGGAGTAAGGGCCCTGGGAAAGGGTACCTGGGGAGGGATTTCAGGAAGGGGGTGAATAGATTGCCAATTTCTACGAACCGGATAATAAAATTATCTTTCCGGACCAGCGGGGGTAAAGCGGCGGGTATTACGCTCTCCAACCCTAAGCAGGGTCTGACAAAAGAAGTAGTGCAGGACGTAATGAATACTATCCTGGCGAAAAACGCTTTTATCACGGCCAGCGGAGAGCTGGTTGGAATAAAGGATATCAAAATAACGGATACGGTGACGGAGGATTTATACGATCCTCTCGAGCCGTAGCGGAACAAGCCAGGTGAAGGGAGAATAGAAGAATTTCCGCTGCCGTGGGCGGCAGCGGGATTCTTCTTTCCCATTTCCAATAATTAATTTAAGGAAAAGCAGGATTTAGCGATCGAATACAGAAAATTAGGAATAGTATATAATTTGCATGATAACTCTTTCTAAATATTACAGAAGGTTAGTGAGATGAGACAAACATGAATGGCTTTATTTCGAGTGGTCTTTCTTTGCTGGACAGCCAGGAATTGATTCTCTCCTCCCTTTATCTTGATGAAGAGACCTTATTGGCTGATGCTCTGCAGATCATTTTAAAAGAGGAACGAACTCATCTGCCGGTAGTAAGCAAAGAGAAAAAATTTCTGGGTGTTTTAGGGACTGCCGATATTATGGAAAGTTTAAGCCAGGGGAAGTTTGCTCCCAAGGCGCCGATTACATCCTATATACGGCCGGTGGAGTGGCTACTTCCGGAGGAGAACAGCCTGCTTTTTAATTTCAATGTCTTGATTACCGAAGGATGGCCCACCGCCTTTGTGGTTGACAGCAAAGGCGAGTATCAAGGTGAATTCAAATTTCATGATAATCTGTTCCTGTTGTACCAACTGCTGAACGACCTGGATTTTTATATCAGCCAAACCATCGAAGCTGTTCATAATGCCGTGGTGGCTATTGATGCTCAGGGGCGCATCGTTTTCTTTAACCCTTCCGCGGAAAAATTGCTGGGCTTTCATGCTGAAGAAGTCCTCGGCAAACCGATCAAAAACTTTTTTCCGGACTCCTTAACCTTTAAAGCGCTGGCAACAGGTGAAGAACTGCGGGGCATCCCTATGAGCTACGGTGAGCTTAACACCAAGGCAGACTTCCTGCCCATCATCCTGGGGCACAAGGTTCTGGGCGCAGTAGCCGTGTTTAAAGATATTACCGAACTGGAAGAGGTAAGCCATCGTCTGAATTCCAACGAAAAGCTGATGGCCACACTGGAGGCGGTGGTCGAGAATTCTTATGAAGGCATGGTCGTCATCGATGATCAAGAGAATATTGTCCTGATGAACCAATTCTTTTTGGATGTCATCGGGGTCAAAGTGCAGGATGTGATCGGCAAAAAGATTAATGATATCAGCCCTAATTCCAGTCTGCCTCAGACCTTGAAATCAGGGAAAGCCCAATTCGGCGAGACCTGGCATCTTAAGGGGCGTGATTTTATCATCATGCGAGTCCCCATTGAACGGGAAGGCAAAGTCGTGGGGGCCTTGGCCAAGACTCTTTTCAAAAACATGGAAATCGCCAAAATGTTTGCCAAAAAAGTCATGCGCTTGGAAGAAAACCTCGCTTACTATAAAGAAGAGTTGGGCAAATTCCATTCCTCCCAATTCGTTTTTGATGATATTATCGGGGAAAGTCCCAGAATGAAAAAAGCCAAATCCTTAGCACATCGTGCCTCCCAAACAACCTCCACCATTCTGATCCTGGGTGAAAGCGGTACAGGGAAAGAAGTCTTTTCCCATGCTATTCATAAATCAAGTATTCGCAGCAACGGACCTTATATCAAAGTGAATTGTGCGGCATTGCCGGAAGACCTGCTGGAATCAGAACTTTTTGGTTATGATGAAGGTGCGTTTACGGGGGCCCGCAAAGGCGGCAAGCCCGGTAAATTTGAACTTGCGGACAAAGGGACGATCTTTCTTGATGAGATCGGGGATATGTCTCTGGGTATGCAGGCTAAACTGCTGCGGGTGCTGCAGGAACGTGAACTTGAGCGTTTGGGGGGGACAGAACCCATCAAAGTGGATGTGCGGATTATTGCCGCCACGAACAGGGATCTGCACAAAATGGTGATGGAGCATAAATTCCGCCTTGATCTTTATTACCGTCTCAATGTTCTGACCATCGATCTGCCCCCTTTAAGAGAACGCAAAGAGGACATCGGCTTTATTGCCAGAGGACTTATTGAAAAAATCAATAAGCGACTGGGTACGGACATCCAGGGGGTGAGACCGGAAAGCATTACCCACTTGTGTGCTTATGACTGGCCGGGCAATATTCGTGAACTGGAGAATATCCTGGAACGGGCCATCGTCATTTGTGATGAAGCCTGGATTTTGCCCAAGCATTTGGCTTTGCCGGGAGTTATGGAAACCATAACCTTAGGTGCGGAACAAACCCTGGAGTATGCTTTACAAGCCGCAGAACGTGAGATCCTTGATAAGACTCTCCGCCGCGTTCAGGGCAACAAGGTACAGGCTGCCCGAATCCTGGGCATTCACCGCTCCGTGCTCTATAAAAAGCTGGCTAAGTACAATATTCAAGGGTAATTGACAGATGTCTCGATTTTGAGTCACTGTAGTTTTTTGGAGACAGTGTCCTTTTTAATAGACATAGGGAGTTAAAAGGTTGGAATTCCAGCCTTTTTTTAATTTCTCGCTGATTTAAAGACAAAATGTTGTCCGCTTTTAAAGACATATGAACTTTGCGTTCACATGTACAAATAGATGAAATATTTTAAAAATTTCGAAAATACCTGAATGAATTCAAGGCTTTCCGGAGATGAGGTTAAAACTTGACGCACATTGGCACGTTATTTGCATAATAAACAGATAATTTATAATATTCCCATAGTTGTGCGGCTGCCCAAAGAGACTGTCGGCAAGGAGGTCACCTTCATTGAACTTTAATCTTACCGAAGATCAAAAGATGATGCGAAAAATGGTCAGAGATTTTGTGGAAGAAGAGGTCATTCCCCAGGCGGCTCATACCGATGAGACCCATGAGTTTCCTTTGGCCTTGGTACATAAGATGCGAGAACTGGGACTGCTGGGGATCCCTATTCCGGAGGAGTATGGAGGGGCCGGCTCCGATTTTACCTCCTATACCTTAGCCCTTGAGGAGATCGCCCGGGGCTGTGCCTCCACGGCCGTCATTATGGCTGTTCACACCACCCTTGGCACCTTTCCGATATATTATTTTGGCAATGAAGAACAAAAACAGAAGTATTTGCCGAAGCTTGCCAAAGGAGAGATGCTGGGAGCCTTTGCCCTCACGGAACCGAACTCCGGGTCCGATGCCTCCAGTTTAGTCACCACCGCCAAGCGCCGCGGCGACCACTATGTGATCAACGGCAGCAAACGCTTTATCTCCAACACCGGCTATGCCGGAATCTATACAGTTCTGGCTTCCACCGACCGCACCAAGGGTTCCCGGGGAATTACGGCTTTTCTTGTCGATGCCGATACTCCCGGTCTTATCATCGGCAAGAAAGAAAAGAAAATGGGACTCCACGGTTCATCGACCCGTGAATTGATTTTTGAGGATATGGTGGTTCCTGTGGAGAACAGATTAGGAGAAGAGGGGCAAGGGTTTAAAATTGCCATGGCCTTGCTTGACGATGGCCGGATCGGGATTGGGGCCCAGGCGGTAGGGATTGCCCAGGCAGCTTTTGAGGCTGCCCTGGCCTATGCTCAGGAAAGGGTTCAATTCAAGCAGGAGATTATGAATTTCCAAGGCATCCAATTCATGCTTGCGGATATGGCCGCCCAACTGGAGGCAGCCCGCTTATTGGTCTATCAGGCGGCCGTCAGGCGGGTGGAGGGGGTGCCCTATAGTAAAGAGGCTTCCATGGCCAAATTATTCGCCAGTGAAATGGCGGTCAAAGTGACCAATGATGCCATGCAGATCTTCGGGGGCTACGGCTACACCCGGGAATATCCCATCGAACGCTATCTGCGGGATGCCAAAATCACTCAAATCTATGAAGGCACCAACCAGATTCAGCGGATTGTTATTGCTAAACATTTAAGAAACAAAAATTATGACATGGAGAGGAGAACGTTATGAAAACGATTATGATCATCGGAGCGGGGCAAATGGGCTCCGGAATTGCCCAAGTAGCGGCTCAGGCAGGGTACACGGTCATCTTAAATGATATCAAGGAGGAATATGTAGCCCGTGGTCTGAAAGGAATTGAGAAGAATCTGGACCGCAGTGTGGAAAAAGGCAAACTCACCGCTGAAGAAAAGTCCAAGATCCTCGGGCAGCTTCAGGCCAGTGTTTCTCTTCAGGATGGGGTTCTGGCTGATTTAGTCATCGAAGCGGCAGTTGAAAACATGGCGATTAAACATGATATTTTCCAAACTTTGGATAGGGTTTGCCCTGAACATACCATCTTGGCTTCCAATACGTCCTCATTGCCGATTACGGAAATCGGCGCCTGCACCAAGCGCCCGGACAAAGTGATCGGGATGCATTTTATGAATCCGGTGCCGGTGATGAAGCTTGTGGAGATCATCCGCGGCCTGGCAACCAGTGATGAAGTGTATACCGAGATCGAGAACCTGAGTGTGGCCATGGGGAAAACCCCGGTGGAAGTCAATGATGCCCCGGGCTTCGTCGCCAACCGGATTCTGATTCCGATGATTAACGAAGCCATATGGACCCTTAACGAGGGCATTGCCAAACCGGAAGCTATCGACAATGTCATGAAGCTGGGAGCCAATCATCCCATGGGTCCTTTGGCTCTGGCGGATCTGATCGGTTTAGATACGGTCCTGGCCATTTGTGATGTGCTCCATGAAGGGCTTGGCGATAAATACCGGCCCTGCCCCCTGTTGAGAAAATATGTCAAGGCAGGCTGGCTGGGCAGAAAAACGGGCAGAGGTTTCTACACTTATTAAGGTTTCTACACCTATTCAATGAAAGGTTAGAGATATTCAGAAAAAATGAGGGGAGACGAAAACGTATGATTTTTGAGTTGAGTGAAGACCATGTGATGATGAGGAAAATGGTGCGGGATTTTGCCGAGAATGAGTGTGCGGCAGGCGCCGAAGAGCGGGATGAAAAAGAAGAATTTCCCCGTGAGATATGGAATAAACTGGCGGAACTGGGCCTGGCGGGGATCACCTTTCCCGAGAAATACGGCGGTGTGGAGGCCGACTATTTATCCTATGCCATCGCGGTTGAGGAATTATCACGGGTGGATGCCTCAGTCGGGGTGACTGTGTCCGCTCATTCCAGTTTATGTGCAAATCCCATTTACCTCTTTGGTACGGAAGAACAAAAACAAAAATATCTCGTTCCTCTGGCCAGCGGCGAAAAGATGGGAGCATTTGGCTTAACGGAGCCAATGGCCGGCTCCGATGCTTCCGGAACCCGGACCACCGCAGTTAAGGATGGGGATGATTATATCATCAATGGCACCAAAATTTTTATCACCAACGCCTATGAAGCCGATACTTACGTGGTCACGGCCCAGATGGATAAGAGCAAAGGGAATAAGGGCATCGCCGCCTTTATTCTGGAAAAGGGTATGCCGGGCTTTAGCTTTGGCAAGAAGGAAAAAAAGATGGGGATCCGCTCTTCGGCCACCTATGAATTGGTCTTTGATAATGTCAGGGTCCCGGGAGAAAACCTCTTAGGTCAGGAAGGACAAGGATTTAAGATTGCCATGGTCACTCTGGACTTCGGCAGAATCGGCATTGCCTCCCAAGCTTTGGGCATCGCCCAAGGGGCTTATGAGCAAGCCAGGAAATATGCTAAAGAAAGAGTTCAATTCGGCCAGCCCATCGCACAATTCCAAGCCAACCAATTTAAGCTGGCAGATATGGCCACCCAGATCGAAGCAGCCCGGTTATTGGTTTATCAAGCGGCTTATCTGGCCACCCAGCATAAACCTGTCTCCAAAGCTTCAGCTATGGCTAAGCTTCATGCCTCAGAGACAGCCATGTGGGTGACCACCCAGGCGGTCCAAATGCACGGCGGCTATGGATATACCCGTGAGTATCCCGTAGAGCGGATGATGCGGGATGCCAAGATCACAGAGATTTATGAAGGCACCAGTGAAGTACAGCGTATCGTCATCGGCAGCCATATCTTAAAAGAGTAGGTCTTAAATAGAGTAGGAGGATACCCTATGAACATTGTGGTATGCGTTAAGCAAACGATTGATACAGAAGCTAAAATAGTTTTGAACAGTGAAGGAAAAATAGATGCCAACGGTGTTACCCTGGTGATCAATCCTTTGGACGAATACGCTATTGAAGAAGCGCTCCGCATGAAAGAGAAATTCGGCGGTGAAGTAACCGTTATTACCCTGGGCGGGGATCAGGCCACCGCGACCATCCGCAGTGCTCTGGCTATGGGCGCCGATAAAGCGATTCACATTAACGACCCTGCTCTGGGGGAAGTGGATGAAGGCATAGCTGCCGCCATCCTCGCCAAAACCATCGAGACCATCCCTTACGACATCATTTTAGCAGGAGTGATGGACACCGATCATGGCTCAGCCCAGGTAGCCGTACGCATGTCTGAGAAGCTGGGGCTTCCTTCCATCAGCAGTGTCACCAAGCTGGACATTAATGGCACTCAGGCCACAGCCCTGCGGGTCATCGACGGCGGTCTGGCAACACTGGAGGTCGCACTTCCGGCTGTGATCACCGTAGTTCAGGGCATCAATGAGGTGCGTTATCCATCCGTAGCCGGCATTATGAAAGCGAAGAAAAAGCCCCTGACACCTCTCAAACTGAGTGACATCGGGCTGGATGCCTCCGGCTTGGCGCTGCAGGCCAAGGTTACCCAATATACTTTGCCCACCCCCAGACAAGGAGGAAGAATACTTCCCGGTGAAGCGGCAGAAGCCACCCATGAATTAGCACGAATCCTCCGCGAAGAAGCTAAAGTTCTCTAATCAGTAATGAACACAGTTAGGAGTGAGTTATATGCCTAAGGGAATATGGGTATTTGTCGAACAAGCTGAAGGGAAAGTTCGCAAAATATCCTTGGAAATATTAAGTCAGGGGCGAAAAATTGCCGACCAGACGGGAGAACCTCTGGCGGCGGTGATCGCCGGTGACGGCATCGCCGGCTTAGCACAGGAAGCCGCCGGTTATGGAGCTGATCAGGTCTTCTTACTGAACTCCCCCCAGTTGGCCCAGTATACGACCGGGGCCTATACTTCCGCACTGGCTAAGCTCATTCAGGAAAAAGAACCCCAAGCCTTCCTGTTAGGCCACACGGCAGTGGGCAAAGATTTGGCTCCCCGCCTGGCCCAACGCTTAGGAGTCGGCCTTGCATCAGACGTTATCGATATTGAAGTGGATCCGGAAAAGTTCCTTCTTTATAAACGGCCTGTCTATACGGGCAGCGCTTACAGCTTTGTGGAAATCGTGAGCAGGCCCAGCCTGGCCACGGTAAGAGCTAAATCCTTCCCAGTGGCGGAGCCGGATCCAGCCAGACAAGCCGAGGTCATCGAAGCAGCGGTGACCATCGACCCGGAAGATCTTAAAGTCATTGTCAAAGATGTGGCCTATTTGGTGACCAGCCGTCCGGCGCTGACTGAAGCAGATTTTGTGATCTCCGGCGGCCGGGGCATGAAGGGGAAGGAGAACTTCGCTCTTCTTGAAGAGTTAGCCGATGTGGTGGGGGGAGCGGTAGGAGCTTCCCGGGCGGCCGTGGATTCCGGGTGGATAGACAACCAGTTTCAGGTAGGACAGACCGGGAGCATTGTGGCCCCGACCTTGTATATTGCCTGCGGGATCAGCGGCGCGATTCAGCACATCGCCGGGATGGGAGCATCCAAGGTCATCATTGCCGTCAATAAAGACCCTGAAGCGCCTATTTTCAATGTGGCCGACTATGGTATCGTGGGGGATTTGTTTGAGGTCGTCCCCCTTCTTACGGAAGAATTTAAGAAATTAGTGAACGGATAGGATGCACCCTTTTAAGGCAACGTGGATGCGGGAGTTCACCGCTGTAAACAAAAGAGGGTCCTGTTTGGAGAAGGGGGGCTGCCCTGGGGCAGCACCCCCCATGATCAAGGAGCAAAGGGAACGCTCCGGGAAATAGGTCTGGGATTAGGAAAGGGGAATAGGGATATGGCGACACGGGAGCTTTATTGGAATATTGAATATCACTGGCTGATTTACCCTATGCTGGTCATAGCTCTCGGTTTTTTCTGCTATGGTTTTTATCAGCGTTATCAGCTGTGGCAGATAGGACGGCCTGAGAACCGCAGGCAGAATATCGGCAAAAGAATCGGAGATGTCCTTCTTTATGGCTTAGGACATAAAAGAATCTTAAAAGATGCTTTTCCGGGAATCATGCACCTTTTGATGTTCTGGGGGTTTGCCCTGCTGTTCTTTGCCACGATGATTGTAGCCTTGCAGGCTGACTTAGGGATCAATATGTTTAAAGGCGGGCTCTATATCTTTATTAAGGTAACCGCCAATGCCTTTGGACTGTTAGCCATTATCGGCTGTCTGATGGCGATTTGGCGGCGTTATGGTCAGCGTCCGGATCGCCTCGATAATAAAAAGGATGACGCCTTTGTTTTAGCCCTTATCCTTACGATCCTGGTCACCGGTTTTGTCATTCAGGCTGTGCGTATGGCGGCAGTTGAAGATCCCTGGGGCATGTATGCCTTCATCGGCTATGCCATGGCACCCCTTTTCAAGGGCTTGAGCAATTCAACCCTGGAAGGAATTCATGCCTTTCTCTGGTGGTTCCATTTCATTTTAGTGATGGTCTTTTTTGGGTATTTTCCTTACTCCAAGCTTTCCCATATCCTTTTGGCCCCTGCCAATCAGTTTTTGCGGCATCATGGCCCCATCGGCATCCCGGAGAATATCGATTTTGAGGATGAGAGCCTGGAGACTTATGGCAAAAGCAAGCTGGGTGAGTTCAGCTGGAAGACCCTTTTTAATACGGATGCCTGTTTGCGCTGCGGTAGATGCCAGGATAACTGTCCGGCTTATTTAAGCGGCAAACACCTTAACCCCAAAAAGGTGATTCAGGATATGGGCGCTTATCTGGAAGAGATGGGTCAGGCACTGAAAACCTACCGGGCGGCCAATCCGGCCCTTGCCGTGGCCGGCTCCGGAAATGAGGTGGCGGCTGCGGCTGAAGCTGACACTGGGGCCCAAGTTCCCAGTGAAGAAGAGTTGGGCTTGCGCTCTCTCATCGGTGATGTGATTGCCGAAGATGATCTTTGGGACTGTACCACCTGCCGTTCCTGTGAAGAACAATGTCCGATCTTTGTTGAGCATGTGGATAAAACCATTGATATGCGCCGTAATCTGGTGCTTATGGAATCGCGTTTTCCCGCTGAGGCTCAGCTGGCTTTCCGCAATATGGAGAACAACAGCAATCCCTGGGGAATCGGCTGGTCTTCACGGGGGGACTTTTTGCAAAGTGTAGGATGTTCGACTATAGAAGAAAATCCAGATGCTGAAATTCTTTACTTTCCAGGTTGTTCAGGATCCTTTGATGCACGGAATCAGAAGGTCTCGGCAGCCTTGGTGAAGCTCCTGAAGGCCGCACAAGTTAATTTTGCTATTTTAGGCAGTGAGGAGAAATGTTGTGGAGACTCAGCCCGCCGCCTGGGAAATGAATATCTTTTTCAGGCCTTGGCTCAGGAAAATATTGAGACGATGAATGGCTACGGGGTAAAAACCATCGTTACTCAATGTCCTCACTGTTTTAATACCCTTAAGAACGAATATCCTGAGTTTGGCGGGAATTACCGGGTGCTCCACCATACCGAATATTTAAACGAACTATTAGCCGCCGGTAGATTAAAGCTTCATAAAGCAGGCAGTGGTTCGGAAAGGGGGGGAAACAGTCAATCCGTTACCTATCACGACTCCTGTTATCTGGGCCGCTATAACACGATTTACACAGAACCCAGAACCTTGCTGCAAGCTGCCGGTTTCCGGATTACCGAAATGTCCCGTCATCATGAGAAGAGTTTTTGCTGCGGTGCCGGCGGCGGAAGAATGTGGCTGGAAGAACATCAGGGCCAACGTATCAATGAGATGCGCACGGACGAGGCCATGGCGGCAGGCGCAGAAGTGGTGAGCACGGGATGCCCGTTCTGCTTAACCATGATCAGCGACGGCATAGCTGCCCGTGAAGCCGTGGAGAGTGTGAAGGTATTGGATATTGCAGAGATCCTTGTCGAAAGAATATCGGAATAATTGACCGGGCGTCAAAGCGTTTTTTGACGGACAACAGGTCAAAAAAGTAAGAGGGGAGATTATATTATGTCCAATAATAATGGAGGATGGGCAAATCCTTCGCCTGCAGGTCTGGTCGCTTTAGGGGTTGCGTGCTTTACTTTTTTCGCTTTGCTGAGCGGCAGGGTTACAGCGGGGGCCATGCCTCTGCTGGGGTGCTGGCTGATCGGTGGTTTTATTACGCAGGTCATTGTTGGTGCTATTGAGTTAAAAGAAGGCCAGATTCTTGGCGGCAACGTTTTCCTTTATTTTTCAGCATTCTTTATGCTGGTCGGAGGATTGGAGTTTTTTGTTAAGTATTTTGCTGCGGCGCAACAATGGTCAATACCCTTGGATACCCGCATTGACGGCTGGGCTTGGATCGTTCTTTCCTTTTGTCTGGTGCTCTGGACTCCGGCTTACTTCAAATCGACAAGTGTCTTAACCATGATCGTTATTCTGATTGATATCGCCGTTGTCCAGGTTGCTTTCCTCGATTTGGGAGTTCTCAGTCCTTCCTTCAAACCTTTTGCTGCTTACGCTCTGCTTTTTGCGGGAATTTTGGCCATGTATCTCTCGGCGGCCTTAATTCTCAATACCACTTACGGTAAAACGATACTTCCTCTCACGAAGCCTTGGGTCAAAGAAAAAACCGCTGCACCTGTTGGAAATGCTAAAAAAATGTAAGGCCATTATTGTTATCATTCGTTAATTATAGAGAATTTTGGATTAGGGTGGAGGAGCGTTTAAACAACCAACCAGTTGGTTGTCTAAGGGAGAATAAGGAGGGGCTGAATTTGAATAGTATAATTGAAGAGTATCAAAAGAAGCTGACTACGCCGGAAAAAGCTGTGAGTGTGGTTAAATCAGGGGATTGGGTGGATTATGGCTCCTTTACCGGTCAGCCCGTTGTCTTGGATAAAGCTTTGGCAGCTCGCAAGGATGAGCTTGAGGATGTAAAGATTCGGGCGGTCACGGCGGTGAGGATGCCTGAGGTGGTCAAGGTTGATCCGGAGGCCAGGCATTTCGTTTATAATAACTGGCATTTCAGCGGTTTAGACCGTAAATTGCACGATCAGGGGCTTTGCTGGTACAGCCCGATCATCTATAATGAACTGCCCAGCTATTACCGGCGTTTTCTTGAGGTGGACGTAGCCATGATTCCGGTGGCGCCCATGGATGAAAAAGGCTTTTTCAACTTCGGACCCCAGGTTTCTCATACCAAAGCCATGTTGGAAAAAGCAAAAATCATTATTTTCGAGGTGAACCCGAAAATACCCCGTTGCCTGGGCGGTCTGGAAGAGGCCCTGCATATTTCTGAAGTGGATTATATCGTGGAAACAGAATGGGATCTGCCCCAGATTCAACCCGTTCCCCCTACTGAGTTGGATAACAGAATTGCCGGATTTATTATGCCTGAACTTGTGGATGGAAGCTGCATTCAGCTGGGTATTGGCGGTATGCCTAATGCTATGGGTAAGATTATTGCTCAATCCGACCTTAAAGATTTAGGTGTCCATACCGAGATGATGACGGAAGCCTTTGTGGAAATGGTGGAAGCCGGACGTGTTACCGGTGCCCGCAAACAGATTGACAGATATAAACTAACCTATACTTTTTCCATGGGAACTCAGAAAACTTATGATTTTCTTCATAACAACCCCAGCTGCGCGATTTACCCTGTAGACTATGTGAACAATCCTTGGATCATCGCCAAGAATGATAAGGTTATCGCCATCAATAATTGCGTCGAAGTCGATTTATTCGGCCAAGTATGTTCAGAATCTTCTGGCACCCGTCAAATCAGCGGCACAGGCGGACAGGTGGATTTTACTTTAGGCGCCTACCATTCCCAAGGCGGTAAATCCTTTATCTGCCTGGAGTCCACCTACAAAGCGAAAAATGGCGAGATAAGATCGCGGATTAATCCTATCTTAACTCCTGGTGCTATCGTCACAACCCATCGCGCCATGGTTAATTATGTGGTGACTGAGCACGGCATTGTCAATTTGAAAGGGAAGTCCACCTGGGAACGTGCCGAAGCTTTGATCTCCATCGCTCACCCCGATTTCCGCGATAATCTGATTAAAGATGCAGAAAAAATGGGTATCTGGAGAAGAACCGCTAAGCTTGCTTAACACTGTCAGAAAGTAGAACCAAAATTTAGGTGTCATTACCTTGAGGAGGAACGTCATGAGAGAAGTAGTGATTGTCAGTGCTGTCCGTACACCCCTGGGGTCCTTTGGGGGAGCTTTAGAGAACTTTACAGGAGCCGAACTGGGAGCTATCGTGATCAAGGAAGCGATCAAACGGGCCGGAATCCTGCCTGCACAAGTGGAAGAAGTCATTATGGGGAATGTACTCAGTGCTGCGGCAGGTCAAAACCCTGCCCGACAAGCAGCAATTAAAGCAGGAATTCCTCAAGAAGTGCCCGCCTGGACCCTGAATAAGGTCTGCGGTTCCGGACTTAAATCGGTAATCTGTGGAGCCCAGGCCATCCTGGCCGGTGATGCGGATATTATTGTGGCCGGCGGCATGGAGTGCATGTCCTCATCGGCTTATGCTCTCCCTAAAGCAAGAAAAGGCTATCGGATGGGCAATGACAGCCTGGTGGATACCATGATCATGGATGGGTTAACCGATGCTTTCCATAATATTCACATGGGATTGACCGCCGAGAATATCGCTGAGCAGTTCCAGATTTCCCGGGAGGATCAGGATGCTTTGGCGCTGCGCAGTCAAAACCGGGCCGAGGCCGCGATCCAATCCGGATTATTCGATGAAGAGATTGTCGCTGTGGAAATTCCCCAAAAAAGAGGAGAGCCTCTGGTGTTCAGTCAGGATGAGTTTCCCCGTTTCGGCACCACTGCCGATACTTTGACCAAGCTGCGGCCGGCCTTTAAGAAAGAGGGTACGGTGACTGCGGGCAACGCTTCAGGGATCAATGACGGGGCTGCCGCAGTGGTGGTCATGTCCAAAGAGAAGGCTGAAGAATTGGGATTAGCAGTCCTGGCCAAAATCACTTCCTGGGCTTCTGCCGGGGTGGATCCTCTGATCATGGGGACCGGACCGATCCCTGCGACACGAAAAGCCTTGGCCAAAGCCGGACTGACTATTGCCGATATTGACCTGGTGGAGGCCAATGAAGCCTTTGCCGCCCAGGCCGCTATCGTTACCCGGGAGCTGGGACTGGATGTGGAAAAGACCAATGTCAACGGCGGTGCCATCGCCTTGGGGCACCCCATCGGTGCTTCCGGCACCCGCGTTCTGGTCACCCTTCTTCATGAATTGAAACGACGGGACGGACAGCGGGGGCTGGCCACCTTATGCATCGGCGGCGGTCAGGGCGTCAGCCTGATTGTAGAGAGATAGGGGGAGAACTATGACGTATTCGAATATCCTGGTTGATTATCAGGAGCAGATTGCCCTGGTGACGATCGATCGCCCCAAAGCCTTAAACGCGCTGAATACGCTGACCTTGCAGGAGCTCAGCCAGGTTGTTGAGGATTTGGCTAATAATTCCTCGGTACGGGTCGTGATTCTGACGGGAAGCGGTGAAAAGGCCTTTGTAGCCGGTGCCGATATCGCCGAAATGAACATGAAAACCCCGCTGGAAGCAAGGACGTTCAGCCAATTAGGCCAAAAGCTGATGAATCAGATTGAAAGCCTGCCCCAACCGGTCATTGCCGCCATCAATGGTTTTGCCCTGGGTGGAGGTCTGGAATTGGCGATGGCTTGCGATATTCGCCTGGCCAGTGAGAAGGCCCGCTTCGGGCAGCCGGAAGTAAACCTGGGTATACCGGCAGGCTTTGGCGGCACCCAACGGCTTCCCCGCTTGGTAGGCAGCGGACGGGCCAGTGAAATTCTCCTCACAGCCGAGCTGTTTGATGCTCAGGAGGCCTTCCGCATGGGTCTGGTTAACCGGGTTTATCCCAAAGAAGAGCTTCAGGAACAAGCTCTGGCTATGGCCAGGAAGATCGCCGCCAAAGCTCCCGTCGCCATACAATTAACCAAAAGCGCCATTTATAAAGGGGCCAATATGGATCTGATCAGTGGACAAGATTATGAAGCCGAGGTTTTTGCTTTGGCCTTCCATACTGAAGACCGCAAGGCGGGCTTTAAAGCCTTTCTCGAGAAAAGCCAGACTGAATTCCAGGGGCGGTAAGGAAGAGCAGCTTAGAACCTCTTGGTTTAGAGAGGAAATAGTAAACATTCTATAGAATACTAACCCAGGGCACGACCTGGGTTTATTTTCTTATAGGAGGGTGATGGGATGTTTTCAAAATCTGAATATGAACGCCGCCTTAAAGGATTTCAAGCTATCCTGGCGCAACAGGAAATAGAAGGGGCACTTTTGGTGCAGCGGGCAGATACCCTCTATTTTACGGGGACGGCCCAAAACCTCCATCTCTATATACCCCGGACAGGGAAGCCGCTGCTGCTGGTTTATCGGAATATGGAAAGAGTTTTGGCTGAATCCCCTTGGGAGGCTTTTCCACTGACCGGCATGTCTAAACTGCCTGAACTGATCATGGAACATGGGCATCCCCTTCCCAAGGTGATGGGGCTGGAGTATGATGTTTTGCCTGTCGCCAACTATCTTCGCTATGAAAAGCTCTTCAGCCAAACAAAGCTGATGGATATTTCCTATCCGCTGCGGCTTTTCCGGGCTGTGAAATCTGCAGAGGAGATCGCCAGGCTTGAAGAAAATGGACGGGTCTATGCCCAGCTCTTAGAGTATGCTTCTACAGTGCTCCGTCCCGGCATGACTGAAATTGAGCTGGAAGGTCTGCTGGAGGCTAAGGCGAGAACGCTGGGGCATGAAACCATGCTGCGCACCCGGGCCTTTGGCTTTGAATTTCATTTCGGCGGGGTGGTGGCTGGACCCCAAGGGGCAATTTCCGGCTACTTCGATGGGCCGGTTACCGGCCTGGGCGCATCTTATGCCCATCCCCTGGGGCCTTCCCATTCCCCTATTCAGGCCGGGGATATGGTCATGATGGATTTAGTTATTGCCCAGGAAGGGTATCAGGCGGACGCCACCAGAATGCTGGTGATCGGGGAGCCTTCGCAAAAAATGGCGGAAGCCTATCAGCTCAGCTGTGAAATTCAGGAGCGGGCCCGCCTGGCTCTTATCCCCGGGCGCAAAACCGGGGATGTCTATGCCGAACTAGTGGACTGGGTGGAAAGAGAGACTCCATATGCCGGGAATTTTATGGGGTATGGGCAGAATCGGGTCCGCTTCATCGGCCATGGGGTGGGGCTGGAGTTGGATGAACTTCCGACCATCAGCAAAGGCGCTCAGGAGATCCTGGCTCCGGGAATGACCATAGCTGTCGAACCCAAATTTATCTTTCCCGGGGAAGGGGCCGTGGGTGTAGAGGATACCCTCGTTATTGAAGGAGAAAAGGGGGCCCGTTTTCTTACCCATGCCCCCAAATCCATCCTCAGAGTTTAGAGATAAAAGCTTGAATTCAGGCCCTTTTCTGTCGGATTTCTTAACTTGCCAAAGTATGGGTTCGGATCTATACTCTAGTTACACAAATTGAGGGAAGGGGGATTTTCCCTGTTTTCTAAGCTTAAAACTTGGTTTGGTCCAAGAATTCTTAAGACCGGACTGGGAGTAACCATTGCCATATTAATCTGCCAGATAGCTTCAGTGGGGCCGGCCAGCTTTGCCGCCATTACGGTGGTCATCAATATGCAGCCTTCCGTGAGCAAAGCCCTTTCTAACGCCTGGGAACAGATCGCTGTTAATATTGTAGCTGTGGTACTGGCTATTGCGGTGGGGCTGACCGTGGGAAGCAACCCTTATATCATCGGCTTGGTTGTTATCCTAATGATCGCCGCTTCCAACCGTATGGGGTGGCATGGTGTGAATTTAGGGATCGTATCCATCATCTTCATCCTGGATGCTCCTCCCGACCAATTCCTGGAACATGCTATTTCCCGGGCTTTGTGCATTTTTATTGGCTTGGTGGTAGCTCTTACCATCAATCGGGTGCTTGCTCCGCCCCGCTATAAAAAGAATTTCCGCAAAAAATTATATGCCCTTGTCTATGACTCATCGGAGTTCTTTTTGGACAGCCTTAAGCATTATGTGGATTCGACATCCTTCAACAGCTATGAAAAGGTAAAACCAACCTTGCTGGAAAAGCAGTTGGAAGAAGTGACAGAGCTTTACGAACACGCCCGGGAGGAATTCAGCTCCAAAGACAAAATGCAGCTTATGGAGCGGCTTCTGGAGCTGTGCCGGGGATTTATCGAGCGTGGGGAAAACATCGAAGAAATGACCCGTCAAAGAGTGAAACGGCGCCAGGCCCCTGATTCTCCTCCCCAAATGGGTCAGGGAATAAGCAAGGAATTCCAAAATCTTTTGGATTATATCCTGGTTGGCAAAGGGATCCTGGGAGCACTGCGGGATAGTTTGTACCTCAGCTTTACCTATGTTCCGGCCACGCCGCTGCAAACCCTTGATCAGGATTTTTGGAATGAGTTTGATCTAAGGATGGATCAGTGGCAAAAGCATTTCAGCGGCGTGTACTTTCTGCGGGCCACCATGGAAGTGGCTGTGGTGGCCACGGAAATGCGCTGGGCATCCAAGCGGATGAGAAGCAGTTACGAGCTGAGCATTAAGAAGAACGATTTGCAGCCTTTGGAAGAATCCAAGCAGTTCCTGCAGGAAAATCCGGGTGTTTCCGGCGGCCCTAAGGAATAAGTGGATTGACAAAGGATGATTGGGGTAGAAAATGAATATAAGCTATCGTGTGCCTGCAGCGGATGAGATGGAGAAAATCAGTGAACAGATCATGATCAGTTACGTATCAGCCTACGACGGGCTGATGGACAGGGCGTATTTGTCTTCGCTGGAAGCCGATCATTGGCTGCCCATTCTAGAGGAGAGTGCGGGCAAAGGAGATATTTGCCTCATCGCGGAATCTGAGGGAAAGATCATTGGCAGCACCGTGTTCAGCATCGTCCATGAGGGGAAAGATATCTATGCGGAATGGCATGCCTTTTATTTGCTGCCGGAGTATATCAGTCTCGGCCTGGGCCATTCATTTTATCAGAGGATAGAGGAAGAAATGCTGAAGCAGGGATGTGAGTTTTGTATTCTGGAAGTATTATCCTCCAATCAGCGTGCCATACGATTTTATCTGTCTCATGGTTTTAGCAGGACAGAAACCTTTACCGTTCAGGAATACGGAATGATACTTTCCTGTGACAAAATGAGAAAAGACTTTAAAGGCTATCCTGTATAATCACTAATAAAGGCGTCCTGCCCCCACTATTATAGTGAAGGGAGGACGCCTTTGGCTAATTCATGCTCATTAATTCATGCCCTAAAGAGAAAGGTGCTGCCCCAGCACATACATCACCAATACATTCCAGACCAAAAGCAGGGGGATTCCCAATACAAAGGTAGTGTGCCTGGTTTTGTGCCGGAAAATCTGCATGCCCAGCCAAGCTCCCAGAGCCCCGCCCAGAAAAGCCAGGATAAAGAACCACTTTTCCGGAATGCGCCGGCCCCTGTTGCGGGCCTGGTTTTTATCCCATCCCATCAGCAAAAAGCCAATGGCGTTGATGATCAGATAAGCCATCCCCAATGGCCAAAGATTAAGCAAATCAGTCAAGAAGCTACTCCTTTTTCTCGAAGGCAGCGAAAGATGTTGTTAAGACGGAACAACCGGCAGTAAAGTAGGCCAGGCGCAATGTGTCGGCGATTTCCTGCTCCGAGATTCCTAACTGGCGGGCTTGATTGGCCAGGCTGGCCACTCCTGCCGAGGCTCCTAAGACGGTATCAAGGGCCAGAGCGATTAAAGTCCTGGTCTTCTCATCAAGGCTGTTCTCCTGAAAAGCGAGAGCAGCTATGTTGCCGATTTCTTGGGCGAAGGTGGGATCATATCCTGCCAGGGGTTTTAAGAAAGGGGGCAATGCCATAAAAAAAACCTCCAATTCACTTTATTTACCACTACTTTATAACTAAACGGGGAAGAAAGCAAAAGAAATTGTCCGGATATTATTTTTTTCTTCTCAGGGTATTCTATAGAGGATAGTAAAACTAAAAGCGGAAAAGGAGGAGTTGTATGTCCAAGCCCAAAGAAAAGAAAAATGCCGTCGAGGTTATACGCAAGAAGGATCTGAACCCGGGAGATAAAATTCCTCCCTTTGCTGCTCACGACAATGACAAGATCGGTCAAGGCCATTCCAAAGAGCGGACTTAAAGGTTGCTGAGAATTATATTCTTGACAAAATTCTCCCCGGAGAGTAAACTGAGACACGAGCTGACATTGAGACGCACTTTTTTAAGTGCACGCGAACAATGGAAAAACACCTGCTTATGGACGGCAGGTGTTTTTATATGCATTAATCTGTAGGACTTATTTCCAAACTATGCTATTATGTTTTCGTATGTTCTCTAAAGGGCAAAAGCGTTGATTTTTTTTCGAATGGGGTGGCCTATGCGTTTATTTATAGATTTAATGTGGTTTTTTAAGAAGGAAAAATTGAGTTATATTACCGGAATTATGCTGCTCATCGTCCTAGCAGCCATCAATCTTTGCCCGCCCTATATTGTCGGCAGGGTCGTGGATGGAGTAACCAACCGGACCTTAACCCCGGAAATCCTTTGGCCTTGGCTCTTGATCCTCTGCGGCCTGGGTATTTTATCCTACATCCTTCGCTACAGCTGGCGTATCCTGATTTTCGGAGCGGCGGCCCGCTTAAGCCGGTTGCTGCGCCAACAGCTTTTTAAGCATTTTACCCGTATGTCACCCAGCTTTTATCAAAAGTACCGGACCGGGGATTTGATGGCCCATGCTACCAATGATATTCAAGCCATTGAAACCACTGCCGGGATGGGGGTACTTACCTTGGTGGACTCCCTGGTCACAGGCGGTTTTGTCGTCTTCTCCATGGCCGCTTTCCTAAGCTGGAAATTGACCCTCATTACTTTGCTGCCTATGCCGGTTATGGCCTGGGTCTCCAGTTATTACGGCACATTGCTTCATGAGCGTTTCTTCAAGGCTCAGGAGGCTTTCGGCGATCTTAATGATAAGGTTCAGGAAAATATCTCCGGAGTACGTGTCGTGAAAGCCTTTGGTCAGGAAGAAGTGGAGATTGAGTCCTTCCGCAGGCTGTCCGATGATGTAGTCAAAAAGAATCAGGCGGTGGCTGTGGTGGATTCCCTCTATGATCCGTCGATTATGCTGATTGTGGGACTATCCTTTTTTCTGGCCGTTTCCTTTGGCGCCTATGAAGTGATCCATCTCCGGCTGACCCTGGGCCAGCTTACTCAATTCACCCTTTATCTGGGACAGTTTATTTGGCCGATGCTGGCCTTTGGCTGGCTGTTCAATATTATGGAACGGGGCAGAGCTTCCTATGATCGGGTGCAGGCTTTGCTGGGGGTGGAGTCCGAGGTTCAGGATCAGGTTTCCCTACAGGGAGCCCCTGACGGAAGCAGGGCAGAGCTTAGGCAAAGTGTTAAGGGGGATATTTACTGCGCTCTTGAGCAATTTACCTATCCCGGTCAGACCAAGCCCGAGCTGAAAAGGATCCATTTCACCCTTAAAGAAGGGCAGACCCTGGGCATCGTGGGCAAGACCGGCAGCGGCAAAACCACCCTTTTCCGGGTCCTCCTTCGTGAGTTTGCGGGAATGACAGGAGAAATTCGTATTGGCGGTGTCTCTATTGAGGAGATCCCTTTGGATAGCTTGCGGGGAATCTTTGGTTATGTCCCCCAGGAACACTTTCTTTTTTCCACCACCCTGGCCGAAAATATTGCTTTGGGGAAACCCCAGGCCCAGCTCTCGGAAATTGAGAAGGCTGCTAAAACAGCTTGTATTCATGAAGATATCCAGCGGTTTGAAGCGGCCTATGGGACCCTGGTCGGGGATCGGGGAGTCACCTTATCAGGAGGGCAAAAACAGCGGATTTCCATTGCCCGAGCTTTGCTGCTCGATCCAAAAATATTGATTCTTGATGACTCTTTATCGGCTGTGGATGCCAAGACGGAAAAACAAATCCTCCTGGAGCTTAAGGGCAACCGCAGTCAAAAAACCACCTTGATCTCGGCCCACCGCCTCAGTGCGGTTGAGCATGCCGATTTGATTTTGGTCCTTCAGAATGGAGAAATAATAGAGCGGGGCAGCCATGCCGAATTAATGGAGCATCAGGGCTGGTATGCTGAAACCTATCAGGCTCAGCAACTGGAAAGTTTGATCGAAGAGGGAGGCGGACTGGCATGAGCACCCTTATCTCCGAAGAGTTGGAACATAAAGCCGGTCTCAGCGGACAGGGCGGGACCATCCTCAGGCTCCTTGCCTATTTAAAACCCCATCTTAAACCCCTGGCTTTTGCCTTTGCCTTGCTCGTTGCGGGTACCGCGGCCGATGTAGCCGGACCTGTACTGATCAAGATCTTTTTGGATGATTACCTGACCCCTGGACGTCTGGAACCTCTGGCTTTAACAATCCTGGGCGGCGGGTATCTGCTGCTGGTCATCTTAGCTTCTTTCCTTCAATATCACCAATTGGTTCGTTTCAATAAAATCGCCTTGCTGGTTATTCAACAAATCAGGGTGGATATTTTCACTAAGGTTCAGTATTTGGCCATGAGTGTCTTTGACCGGACTCCGGCGGGAGCTTTAGTCTCCAGGGTCACCAATGATACGGAGGCGATTAAGGAACTTTATATCGGCGTGCTCTCAACCTATGTTCAGAACATTGTCTTTCTGCTGGGCATATTTATTGCCATGTTCAGCCTGGATGTGCGGTTAGCGGCCTTCTGCCTGGTGCTGCTCCCCGTCATCGTTGTTTTGATGCAAATCTACCGCAGGATCAGCTCCAAGATATACAGGATCTCCCGGGCGGAGCTGGGCAGGTTGAATGCTATACTCAATGAGTCCATCCAAGGCATGAATATCATCCAAATCATGAGACAGGAAGAAACCTTTCAAAAGAAATTTGCCGGTATTAACGAGAAGTATTACGGTGCGGCCATTGCCAATATTAAACTGGAAAGCACCCTGATGCGCCCGGCCGTGGATCTGCTCTATACCCTGGCGCTGATTTTGGTTCTGGGTTTCTTTGGTCTGGAATCCATCATTGGTCCGGTGGAAGTGGGAGTGCTCTATGCCTTTATCAATTATCTGGATCGTTTTATCGACCCGGTGAATATGATCTTAATGCGCCTTTCTCAGCTTCAGCAGGCGATTATCGCCGCGGAAAGGGTCTTTGAAGTGCTGGATGACGGGCGAACCACCACAGCCCTTGGCCTGAATGCTGTTCAGGAAGCCGGTGATCCTCCTGCTCCTGGTATCGAAAAAGGTGAGATTGAATTTCGCAATGTCAGTTTTTCCTATGATGGTGTCACTGAAGTCTTAAAAAACATCTCCTTTACGGTTCACCCTGGGGAGACGGTAGCTTTAGTCGGCCATACCGGCAGCGGGAAAAGCACGATTTCCAATCTCTTAATGAAATTTTACCCGGTTAATCAAGGGGAAATCTTGATTGATGGTATATCCTTGCATGACTTTTCCCAGGAGGAGCTGCGTACCCAGATTGGTCTTGTCGCTCAGGATCCTTTCCTCTTTGTCGGAGATATTGCCAACAATATTGCCCTGAACCGACCTGCGGTCGGGGAGAGAGAGGTCAAGGCGGCGGCAGAATTTGTGGAGGCTGATCAATTCATTACCAAGCTGGGGCAGGGATATCAGGAACCTGTCAGTGAAAGGGGCTCCACACTCTCCAGTGGTCAACGGCAGCTTATCTGCTTTGCCCGCACCATTGCCGGAGAACCTAAAATTCTTATTCTCGATGAAGCCACCGCCAGTGTGGATACAGAGACAGAGGAGGCTATTCAAACCGCCTTAAACAAAATGCGCCAAGGGCGCAGTACCATCGCTATTGCTCATCGGCTTTCCACCATACAGGATGCCGATCTTATCCTTGTTTTGCATCAGGGACAAATAGTCGAGCGAGGCAATCATAACGAACTCCTCGCTCAAAAAGGCCTGTATTACAAAATGTTTCTGCTTCAACAAGGGGCAGGCAAAGGTTATTGATCCTCAGGCTGCCGGTGGGCACTTCCTTTGCAAAGTAAAAAGCAACTCTGTCTTTAGACGGAGTTGCTTTTTACTTTGCATTATTACCTTCTTTAATGACCTCTGATATCGTGTTGTGTCACGGAAGTGATTATAGATCGGATGGCCGCCTTGCTTATTATACGTTTGCAATTATGACGGATTCTCATTATAACCTTGTGTTATATCTGCTTTATCCTGTGCATCATCAAAGCCGTGACCAGTTAAAATACTGACTGCATCACCGGCATCGAGCAATACACTCAACGGAAATATAACTTTTCCAGTAAAGCCATAATTATAATTACCAAACCATTCGCTTGTTTTTACTGAAGTACCATATCTTTGAACTGCCCACCATTCTTTATAATAAGGTGTATAACCTGGAACTGATTTATAGTCCCATGGCCCCTTTGGTTGAACTTTGGCAACAAAAAATCCAGTTGTGGCAGAGAGAGCACCGTAAGGATTATAAATCAATTGAGTGTTATAGTAATCTGTAAGTGTTCTCTTGTTTGTTGTAGCTATTGAAAAGGCATATAATGTGGGGACATCAGGAGATGATTGCACAATCAGATTATTGGGTTGTGGATCAAATCTATTACCACTATATATGCCACTTTTTAATAATTGCGTATCTCGCTCAACAATTATCTTTGTGACTTCATCTTGAGTCTTGGCCGTTACCTCAAACTCATTACTAATGGATACTACTCCAAGTTTAATTAAATCGTTAAGATTTTCTATACTTTGAGCATATTCAGTAAATATGTTCACATCAACCTCGAGCGTAGCAGCGTCTGTATTGAGAGTAATGGTTCCATCTGGGTTTAAAATAACAAAGTCTTCTTTTATAGCCTTAGCATGTATTTCTCTGATTTCTGTCAATTCATTTTGAGTATACACATTGGATTCTTGGGTAAATTGTTCATCTGTATGAACCTGTGTGGTCGGGGCAGCTACTGCAACACTACTAAAAAGAAAAATACCTAAAACCATGAGAATAAATAATTTTGGGATTTTTTTCATTTACATTCTCCTCCTCTTGAGTAATAATATAACTGTACTGTAATTATATTACCTCATTTTCATTTTATTGTAAAAGGTGGATTATGTTGCTAATAATTAAAATTAACTTTTTCGCATTTCTATATGCGCTACTTTTGTTTATCGAGACAGAATTACTCCTAAACTCATATCGATTACACAGAATGTTATCTTGGTTTAATGTTAAAACAAATGTATTATTAGGTTGTGTAATTTTTATAGTTTTGACTATTATTTTTTATTCAATAACAACTAAATACTTGGATACAGGAAAATTTAGATACTTTTTGACAGTTCTTTGGATTCCGTATTATATTATTCTTGTTCTTCTATTTGCACATTTAGTACCTATTACTTATCCCGGGGACGAACCACTTGGGGGAGTTGCTTTTATAATACTTGGCATGTTTTTTATCTTCCCTTTATATGTTGCTGCTATTACTGCGATAGGTACAAAAGATTAATCAAAAATCGAGTAGGAGGGAGTGACTAACCCCCGTCCTCTTACACCACTGTCTCTGCGGCTGGAACGGGGATTCGGCGCGGACCTGCACCTATACGCCATAGCAAATCAGTCATTACCGCGGCTGGATATCCGGCCCCTTGCTTGACCGCCTTGATCTTCATATTGAAGTTCCCTGGGTGGAGTTTAAGGAGCTTCACCGCTCTCCGGTAAGTGAAACTTCAGTAGATGTTCAAAAACGCGTTCTTATAAGCTCGTCAATGCCAATGGGCACGCTTGGGAGAAAGCCGAACCTGGAATTGTCCTTTTTGCGGTTATATGCAATCCCATAAAGGAGTTTTGATTCTTGGCAGCATACTGGTAAGTTGTATTATTCAATTCATTTCATATCACATCGCCGTCATTCTCTATCGCAAACGAAAATGAAGGGTGGTCACGCAGCATGACTCAATGGTTTGGGGATGCGTAGTCCACCATGGCCTGATTGAGGGGAATAAAATCGGCACTGATTTCAGGTGCTTCCAGCCACTGGCTGGAGGGGGAAGCAGGATTAAAGTAATCCACGAATTCCCGGAAGTTTTCGCCGGAGTAAGCTTCGCGAAATCCCTGCAGATTAAAATGAGCCACAAAGTTGCAGTTCAGGTTGAGATGATAGTAGAGTTCTTTATTGATAAGTCCGGCGTTTTGTTTATCGATGACTTTCTTAAAATTGGTAAAGACTTTTTGTTGTTGTTCCTCCGACATTCTGTACATCGTATTCCTCCCGATTCAACTATTCCTTAACTTTAAGATCGCATCCTTAATTTAACCCATTTGCAGCAAAGTGATTCTTAACTTCAGATGGAGTTTGCCAAAAAGAAATGCCCTCTTGAATGTTTGCATCAAGAGGGCATTCGAAACCGAATCATGGGTTTAAGTATCTATGATCGGGATTCTTGGGTATAACAATCCAGGCAATCAGGTAGGCAAAGAAGCCCATACCTGCACCAAAGATGGCAATAACAACCGCCAGCCTAATCAGGGTCGGGTCCACATCAAAATACTCACCCAAACCACCGCATACCCCGGCCAACATCTTTTCCCTTCCTGAGCGGTAAAGGCGCTTTTCCATATTAATATCCCCCTCCCGTAATCCATAATTTTGTTTCTCTACTCTAAAGTACGTGGGAGCAAGAGAAAAGTTTCGGTGCAAAACGTTCAATGCTAAATAATTCTCCCGGGAAATACATAGTTTCCGGTTATTGGTCAACACTAGGGTTAATATTTTAGGGAGGTGTCTTCATGCAAGTTCAACTCAGTCAAAAGGAGCAAATGCTTCTTAAAGACTTAAAAGGTCACGAAGAATTATGTGTCGAAAAATATAGTAAATATGCCAAGGAAGCCGAATGTTCAAATCTCAGTCAAATGTTCCAGAACCTTGCTTCCCGTGAACAGCAGCACTATAATACCATCAGCCAGATCATGACCGGTCAGATTCCGTCCATGAATCAAGGTCAGGGGCAGCAGTCCCAAGGACAACAGGCTCAGGGTATGCAAGGACAATCCGGCAGTCAGGGATTGTCCGGGATGCAGTCTCAAGGGAGCAATAGCTACAGCCAAAAAGATTTTAATATGCTCAGCGATATGCTGGCCACTGAAAAATATGTCTCTGGAACCTATGATACTTCAATTTTTGAATTCCAGGACACCAATCTCAGGCAAATTCTCAATCATATTCAAAAAGAAGAGCAGGAACATGGTGAAGAAATCTTTAACTATATGCATTCTCACGGCATGTACCCTGTTCAGTAAGGTTTTGGTAAGTAACGGAAAAGTAATGCAAAGATAAGGTCAAAACCGGATAAGGCGACCAGAAGAGGCTGTTGTATCAAGGAACTTTAGGGTTCATTTGTACAACAGCCCTTTTTCCTTTTTGATGTTCTCAATTGAGTGGGACTTTGTTATAATGATAACCATGTGAAAGGTTTTCAGGATGAGGAGATGAAATCGTTGGAACAACTACTGGATATCTTTCTGGCGTTTTTCCGCGCCAGCAATTTGGCCTTTGGTGGTGGTCCGGCCATCATTCCGCTGATTCAGGCAGAAGTGATCAATCATGGTTGGATGACCTTGGAGCAGTTCTCGGAAGGTTTGGCTATTGCAACTTCCTTGCCAGGCCCTATCGCCGCCCTTTTATCCGGGTATGTAGGTTACCATGTGGCGGGATGGCCGGGAGTATTGGCAGCCTTGCTGGGCACCTTGGCTCTTACCTCTATTCTGGTCATTGCTTTAACAGGCTTTTTGATGAAGCATAATAATTCTCCTGTACTTAAAGGGGCCTTAACCGGGGTTCGCCCTCTGGTGGCGGTTCTGGTGGCCAAGACAGCTTTCGATATGGGCTTAAGCGCCTTTCCAAGCATGTGGAGCTGGGTCATAGCCGGTGCGGCCATGATCTGCCTTTATAAGTTGAAGCTGCACCCGGGAATTGTAATTATCCTATCCATGGTCTTTGGACTTTTGGTCTTTCAGTAAGGATATTGAGGTGATGACATGATAAAAAAGTTATGGGAAGTGTTTATTGGCTGTGCCCGTGCCACCAATTTAGGTTTTGGCGGAGGTCCGGCCATGATCCCCTTAATTCAGCGGGAGGCGGTTACCCGCTATAAATGGCTGACCGATGAGGAATTCGCCGATGCCCTGGCCATTGGCAACTCCTTGCCGGGTCCTATTGCCACCAAGCTGGCAAGCTATATGGGATATAAGGTTGCCGGCTGGCCCGGTGCTTTGGCAGGACTTTTGGGAACCCTCCTTTCCACCTTTGTGATTGTGATTTTGGGAGATCTATTGATAAGATACTCCCATACGCCGGCGTTAAGTGCCGCGCTCACCGCTGTAAGACCGGTCGTGGTGGTTTTAATCGCCCAGTCGGCCTATGATCTGGGCAAAAAGGCCTTCCCGAAAAAATACCGCAGTACCTGGGCCGTAGCCGTAGTAGCCCTGGCCATCTTATTTATGACCAAGATTCATCCCGGTATCCTCGTGATCTGTGCTATGATTTTTGGCTATATTGCTTATGGGAGAAAGAAGGATTAAGCTTTAAAAAGCAGCTTCGCATTGAAGCTGCTTTTTTTTGTCATACTATTGTCATACCAAATGAAAGAAACGGTGTCAGGACAAGGTGATTAAATTGATAAAACTTATGATCGGTTCAGCCCTGTTAGCCCTTTCACTGGCGCTGCTTATAATTTGCTTAGAAAAGAAGAATCCGGAAAAGACCGCCGCCTGGCTGTCTTTTCTGGCCCTCAATCCTCTGCTGGGGATGATGATCTACCTGGTTTTCGGCTGCACCCCGCTTAAAAAAAGCTTATTCCGATCCAAACATATGCCCGGGGAGCAATTGCCCGCTTTAGCGCATCAGCAAAAGCAGGCCTTCTCTGAAAATGAGATCTATATCCAGGAGTCCATAGACGCTAAAGGTCTGTCAAGGCTTTTATTAGGAAAGGCTTTTGCGCCTTTATCCCGGAATAATTCCCTTACCCTTCTCCACAACGGAGACGCAAAATTTGCGGCTCTGCTTGAGGATTTAGAAAAAGCTCAGGATCATATTCATATGGAATATTATATTTTTCATGACGATGCCATTGGCAGGAGGGTTCAGCAGATCCTGATCCGCAAAGCCGGTGAGGGTATAAAGATACGTTTGATGTTTGACGGGCTGGGCAGCCGCAGCCTCGCTAAGAATTTTCTCAGGGAGCTGAGAGCTGCCGGAATAGAGCTGCAGTGGTTTTTGCCCCTGCGTTTTCCCCGGGCCTTCTTGACCCTGAACTATCGCAATCATCGCAAACTGGTGGTTATTGACGGCAGGATTGGCTATCTGGGCGGCATCAATATTGGGGATGAATACTTGTCCCGAAGCGCTAAGTACGGATTTTGGCGGGACACCCATCTGCGCCTGGAAGGGACCAGTGTGCACACCATTCAGGAGACTTTTTTCAATGATTGGTATTATCTCACAGGGGAAATCCATAGGGACCCTCGTTATTTTCCCAAGGAGCGGGAGGATGGGGAAATGCTGGTCCAAATTATTGGCGGGGGACCGGATTCCCACTATGAATCCATCAAGGAACTCTTCTTCACGATGTTAAGCACAGCGCAAAAGGAGATCGTGGTGACGACCCCTTACTTTATACCGGATGAAAGTATGATCATGGCCCTGAAAACCGCGGCCTCCAGAGGGGTAGCCGTCAAAATCATCCTTCAGGGAAAACCTGATCATAAGCTTCCTTATCTGGCCTCATCCTCCTATTTCCGCGATTTGATCCCGTCGGGTGTGGAGATCTATCGCTACCAAAAGGGGATCCTGCACAGCAAGGTATTAACAGTTGATCAAGAGATAGGTGTGGTGGGCTCCGCCAATTTTGACATACGGAGTTTTCAAATAGACTTCGAACTAAGTGCGGTGATCTTCGGCTCTGATTTTGCAGAGAAGCTGGTTCGCGACCAAGAGCAGGATCTTCAGGACAGCCTGCAGATAACCCAGCAGGATCTGCAAAGCAGAACTCCGCTGTTGTCTTTGCAAATCGCTTTAGCCCGTCTTCTTTCACCTTTGCTCTAGTGGTCTGCAGCATCTGTTACAGACCATTGCTGGAATTCTGTCTTATAGGCAGGATTTCTTTCTTTTAGTGGGGAATAGAAAGAGAGAATATCGTCAGATATTCAAACTTACCAGCGTCTAAATTAATCAGAAAGAGAGAGGAGGTTTCCTCATAGTGCAAGCGGACTCCTTTGATGAGATTTATGAAGAGCTTTTTCCTATTCTTTACCGTTTTGTACGTTTGCGGGTACCGCAAAGTGATGTTGAGGATGTAACCGCTGAAGTGATTACTAAAATCTGGCGAGCATTGCCTAATTTTGAGGGGAAAAGTACCCTGAAATCCTGGGCGCTCCGCATCGCTTATCATCATATTGCCGACTTCTACCGAACCCGCAAGGGGAAAGGGATGCAAATAGTATCGTTAAGTGAGGAAATAAAATCTACCCAGGCGACAGATGATCATAGTGACCATTTATTGACCGTGCTGAGCGTAAGCGAAACACTGGCCAAGCTTTCTGAACAACAAGTGGCAGTGATACAACTCAGGCTTATTGAAGGATTCAGTGCCATCGAAGTAGCTCAGATTCTGGGCATAACCCAGCAAGCTGTGGATAGTCTCCTGTATCGAGCAAAGAAGAGCTTCCGGAAGTATTACGAGTTGGAGAATGCAGGGGGAATTCGATGATGAAAAAGGATGCATATAACTTATGGGAGCAGGAGGGCGATTTAGAGAAGATGAAGCTTTTCTTTCATGAAACTCGCCCTGATTCAGAGCAAAAAGAACGGATTAAACAGCTTACTCTGGAGAAGATTCGCGTGGAGGAGCTGAATGCTGCTGCCGTCGGTGAATCACCGCGGAATATTCTCATTCCCGATCTCCCGCCCAAGGAGTCATGGGGAGGCAGAGCCCAGAGAAGGCTGAAATCTTTTTGGTGGAGATGGCAATGGAAGCTGGCTTTGCCGGTGGCGGCGGTAGTTATGTTCGCCTTTATCGGGATTGGCATGGAAAGCCTTAAGGATTTCCCCAAAGGATTTGGGGCAGGCTTTACGTCAAACTCCTCGGCAAACACCGCGCCACAGGATTCAGGGAGCCGGGAAAATATCAGTATGGCGGCCCCCAAAGAATCGGCTCAAAAAAGAGCCCCGGAGAGCTATGGGGCAGGCGGAGCGCCTGAGGTTATGATCGGTATGTCGGATATGGCGGCGGAGGAAAGGGGAGCGCTTAAGGAAAGCCCCCAAAGTGCCCCAAGCACCCAAAACGCCCCTATTATGCCCATCCCCGAACCCCAGGCTCCTCCGGCCGCTGACGACCTGGCCAAGAAAATCACCTATACTCTGAATGCCAGCATCCAGGTTGAGGATGTCTCCCAGGCTCTCGCCCGGGTTACTGAGGAGATCACAAGCCTGGGGGGATATGTGGTGAATTCATCAGAAAGCAGCTATCAAAACAACAGTTCTGCTTACGCCACCTTTAAGATCCCATCCCAGCAGCTGGAGGGTTTCAAGGGCCGCCTGGAAGAGTACGGCAAGGTTTTGAATAACTCCACCGATTCTCTGGATGTTACCAATGAATACTATGATACCCAGTCAAAACTGAGGAATTTACAGGCTCAGGAAACACGCTATCTAGAGATTCTTAAAGAGGCCAAAACTGTGGATGAGATCCTGCATATCGAGAGCTATTTAAGCAGTACACGGATGCAGATCGAACAATTGCAGGGACAAGTCAAACTTTGGGATCATCAGGTTGCCTATTCCACAGTAAGCATCAACTTTCAGAACACCCCCAACCCTGTCAGTGTGGATGAGCCCTGGCGGCCTGTTGCCTGGGCCAATACCTGGCAGGCTGCCCAGGATGCTGTTCTGAAAACCATCAGCTCAACCTGGAACGGTATCAACTACCTTGTGGTCGGCATCGCTTATGCCTTGCCTTACCTTCTGGGAGGCGCGGTTCTCTTTGGAGTGTATAAGACAGTTAAGAAAGTCAGACGCCCCAAATAACATGGATCAATGTAAAGAGCTTACGTATAGGTGCGTAAGCTTTTTGTTTTAGAGAGGATGGTCGTATCACACTTCGCCGGACGCAGGCATATAGTATAGTGAGTTGAGGGTTTATCAGTTGTAATAGCCATTGTTCAAACTTTTCTGTCTGAAAGCAGAAACCCGGTTCACATTGCTGGCCGGGGCTTCTGCTTTTTATTTCACTGTCAGAAAGTATAACTTCGTTGCATACTTTCCTCCAGCATAAGTGCAACCAGCGACTTCACCTCATTTGCCAGCATGCGTTTAAGGCACGGCGAAGCCGGGTTTTCTTTACCATAAAAATGGGCTCTAACACTTGAAATAAGCGCTTCCCTTATTAACTTCGGGGGAATATAGTGTTATTATAGGCAAAAAGGGTTATTCTAAGGAACACATGACACCTTACAGTGAGGGAGCGTTATTGTGGAATAGGGAGGTACTTTGCTTGAAACCGTGGGACGTGATCAAGAGGATTGGCAAATTTATCGGCATCGCTTTAGGGGCGAGCATGGTGGCCTACAGTGTTCAGGGGTTTATCGTGCAGGCCGGCCTTGGCGGAGGCGGCATCGGCGGCATCGCTTTGCTTTTGTTCTACACTTTAGGCTTACCCATCGGCATTGTCAACTTCGTCCTCAATCTTCCCTTGTTTGCTCTGGGTTGGAAAGAAGTCAACCGAATTTTTGTCGCTAAAACCTTTTTTGGCATCATCATCTATTCCTTAGCTTTGGATTTTTTCCAAGGAATTCAGCCTTTGGCATTAAACGATGTCTTTCTGAGCGCACTTTATGGCGGTGTCCTGGGAGGGGTGGGTTCAGGCTTTGTGTTCCGTTTAGGCGGCAGTCTGGGGGGAACAGATATCATCGCTAAAGTTATCCAGCGCCGGTTTGGCTGGGCTATGGGCACGACGATGCTGGTCATCAATGCTTTGGTGATTATCGCTTCCTGGGCTATTTTGGGCCCTAAAATGGCCCTTTATACCTTAGTATCCATGTTCACCTTCAGCAAGACGGTGGATGTCATATCCAGTGGTCTTCCTGCCAAATCTGTAACCATTATCTCCAATCAATCGGATCAATTGATTCAGCGCATTCTCCAGGAATTAGGAAGAGGCGTGACCTTCCTGCATGGACAAGGCGGCTATTCTGCAGCGGAGAAAAATGTTATTATCTGTGTGGTCGGTATATCTGAGCTGGGACATTTAAAGCGAATCGTCCGGGAGGAAGATCCGCAGTCGTTTATTATCGTGCAGACAGCCACAGAGGTGGTCGGGCAAGGATTCGCCCTGGAGTAGTGGAGATAGGGTTCGCTCAATTCAATGATCATGGCCGTCTATTTGCCATTGGCCATTTAATTTGATTAAGGTTGCTTTTTGTGAGATGTTTTTGCCGTCATGGGTGGAATAGGTCACATCCACCACAGCCGTATTGATGTCCTCAAAAAGGCATTGGGTTACAGTTACCTTTTCGACACCAACATCATGAAAGACTAAATCATGGTAAATAAGCTCGGCAGCCTGCTTAGGGGTCAGGTCACCGGAGGCAGTGGCCGGTGGGGTAGCGCCGCACCCCGCCAGAAGGAATCCCATAACCAGCATAAGCCCTGCCCAGGTTAGCATTTTTCTTGCCTTTTTGATCATAATGGCCACTCCTTAGCTTAGGGATGCTCTCCCGTAATTTCAATAAGAGTTTCAGCATTCGTGGGTTCCCCCAGCCAACTGAGGGAGGAGAGGATAGTTCCCATGACTTTCAATTGCTCCTCATTAAAAGAAGTATCATTGGTGAGGAAGGCGATTCTCAGCACCTTTTGATTGGGCGTATACAGCCAGTATTCCTTGCCGGACAGTTTGGCCGCTTGTCCGAAGGAGGCTCCCCAACTATTCAGAATCCCTTTAAAATCCCCGATATGGGTGGCATCAAGGGAGAAAGTATAGAAATCAAAGGTGCTCATTTCCTTGCTTTTCTGAAGATAATACTCAAGATCATCGATCTGCCATAATTGAATATAGCCTCGCAATCCCAACGGTTCATCATTTAAATAAGCGCTGTAGTGCAGTTGCTGGCGATCCTCCAGCCAATGCTCCGCAATTTGGGTGGTGGCGGGTAGTTGGAGGCTGATTTCTTTATTCAGGACATGAGGGTTCATGTTGGGAATCGTCGTATCTGCTAACCGGCTTGGTTGCGGATAAAAGACCAGACAGACCAAAAAGATGAGGATTGCCCAAGGGATGATTTTTTTCACATTAATCCTCCCGGAAAGGTTTTAGTACATCTTATTTGGCCTGAGCTTTTTTTATACATAGAGAAGGGATAGTTTTTAGAGCGTCCCCGATAGATCAATCGAGAGAGGAGCACCTTGAGGTGAGTATGCGTTTTATAGTGGGGCGGGCCGGTACGGGAAAAAGCACACTTTGTCGGCAGGAAATACATAAGGAAAGCCAGGAGCATCCTGAGGGCTTACCGCTTATTCTGCTCGTTCCCGAACAAGCTACCCATCAAATGGAGATGAGCCTGGCTCATGATCCTCAATCCGGTGGAATTCTCAGAGCTCAGGTTCTGAGCTTTCGTCGCTTGGGCTGGCGGGTTTTTTCCGAAGTGGGCGGGGGAGGAAAGGCAGTGATTGGCGAAGTGGGCAAACGAATGCTCCTGCGCCGGCTGCTTTTAAACCATCGTTCCGATTTGCGGGTGTTTGCCCGTTCCGCTACCCGTCCCGGCATGGCCGACCTCTTAGCCCAGGCCATTGCGGAATTCAAGATTTACCGGATCACCCCGGACCAGCTGAGGGGAATTGAGGATGCTGATGAATTGCTGCTGCAAAAGACCCATGAATTAGCCTTTCTCTATGAGGAGTTGAATAAGTCTCTAGGGACGGCGGCCCGGGATCCAGATGACGAGCTGAACCTGGTGGCCGGGAAAATCTCTCAGGCACCCTTTCTGCAGGGGGCAAAAATCTGGGTGGATGGGTTTAAAGGATTTACCCCTCAAGAGCTTTATGTTATTCAAGCCATGCTGGGAACGGCTGCCGAGATAACGGTTTCCTTGCCCCTTGATCCTGAGCTGCTCAAAGCAGGAACTCCCCGCTTTAAACCTGGTGAGGAGCTTTTTTATGAGCCCAGGCAGACCTATCAAGGGCTTGTGGATTTAGCCCGGGAGGCTAAAGCCTCGATCAGCCATGTTTTCCTTACGGAAACCCATCGCTTTGAGAAGGCCGGCCTTAAGCATCTGGAACGATTCTATAATGCCTATCCCACTCAGACCTTTCCCGGGGGAGATGACTCCACAGCTCCCGATCCTCTGGGCATCGCCCTGTTTCCCGCCGCCAATAAAAGAGCTGAGGTGGAGGGAGTGGCACGGGAGCTGCGGCGCCTGGCCAGGGAAGAGGGCAGAACATGGCGGGATTGCAGCGTCGTAACCCGCGATTTACCGGGCTATCAGGGGATCATCGAGCAGGTTTTTAATGCTCATGAGATTCCTTACTTCCTGGACCATAAACGCCCGGTTATTCATCATCCTTTGTTGGAGCTGCTTTTATCGGCGATTGAAACGGTGCAAAAAGATTGGGCCTATGAGCCCCTCTTCCGCTGTTTGAAAACTGATTTTTTCCCTTGTTCTAAAGATCGGATCGACCGTTTGGAAAACTACTGCCTTGCTTATGGAATCCACGGCAGCGCCTGGAAGGGCAACCGCTCCTGGAGCTATTACCCTGATCCCAACCACAAGGAAGAAACGGCAGGCCTTAACGAAACCCGGCAGATCATCTATGATCTGTTCAGCCCTTTTGATCAGGCCATCCGCCCCCATCCGGAAGCCGGCGGCCCCTCGGTCACCGTCGCCCAGATCACGGAGGCGATCTATGAGCTTCTCATCCGCCTCAAGGTTCCCGAACATCTTCAGGAGTGGGCGGAGGCAGCCCACAGCCGGGGGGATCTAGCTGAGGCCCAATTGCAAAACCAGATTTGGGATGCCGTGATCCAGGTGCTGGATGAGCTGGTGGCAGGCTTAGGAGAGGAAGTCATGGACCTGTCCGACTTCGCCATGATCCTTACTTCCGGCCTGGAGAATTTGCAGCTGGGCTTAATTCCTCCCGGCTACGATCAGGTTCTGGTCGGTTCACTGGACCGTTCCCGCAACCCGGAAACAGCCGTGCTCTTTTTGTTGGGAGCCAATGACGGAATCCTGCCGGGAAAGCCCTCTGATGAAGGGGTTTTTGATGAATTGGAGCGGCTCCGCCTGGAGAGCAAAGGGATTATGCTGGCCCCCAAGGGTAAGGTGCAGGTGTATGAGGAGCAATACTTTATCTATACTGCCCTCACACGTGCCCGGGAGCAGCTCTATATCAGTTATCCTCTTACCGATGAAGAGGGCAGAGGGTTAACGGTGTCTCCGGTGATCCATCGGCTGAAGATGATTTTTCCCGGGTTGCCGGAAAAATATCTCAGCCTCGATGAGGAAGAACCAGGGGCCCTCCCTCATCCCTACGCTCTGTTGCCGGCTTATGCTTTGCACCTGCAGAAGCTCCGCCAAGGCAGCTCTCTTTCACCCCTATGGCAAGCCATACGGTTGTGGTTTCTCAGCCAAACGGCAGCCTTTCCCCAAGTGCAGCTGCTGGAAAAAGGGCTCCGGGATCAAAACGAGGAAGGGAAGCTGCCCCAGCCTTTGGCCAGGCAGCTCTACGGCAAACGCCTGGTCACCAGTGTTTCCCGCCTGGAACTCTTCGCCCGCTGCCCCTTTGCCCACTTTGCCCAATATGGGCTTAAGCTGAAAGAACGCTCCAACTACCGCCTTTCGCCGCCGGATATGGGACAATTCTTTCATGCCGTCCTCCATGATTATGCCATTGCCCTGAGAGAGAGAGGGCTTGATTGGGGAGAGCTCAGCAAGGAGCAGTCCTGGCAGCTGGTGAATGAGACAGCCGAGCCGATCGCCCTGCAATTGCAGAATAAAATTCTCTTGAGCAATGCCCGTTACCGCTACTTAACCCATAAGCTGAAGCGGACCGTTCATCATGCGGTCCGTGTCCTGGGAGAACATGCCCGGCAGGGAGTGTTTCTGCCCATGGAATTAGAGGTGAAATTCGGTCCCCAGGAGGCACTGCCGCCCTTGGAAGTACCCTTAAGCGGGGGCAACTCCCTTCTGCTCAGGGGTCAGATTGACCGCATTGACGGGGCCGTTCTCGGCCATGAAATCTACTTAAGAATCTTTGATTATAAATCCCGGGAAGCTCATGTCAGCTTAAATCAGATCTATCATGGACTGGATTTGCAGCTCTTGGCCTATCTTGATGCAGCCTTGCAGGGGGCCCAGATTTTAGTATCCTCCTCCGGTCTGGCGGAGGGCTCAAAGGGCTCTGAGGGTTCAGAGGGCTCCGAGGATTCTGAGGATTCAACGATCCACCCCGCCGGATTTTTATATTTCCCGGTTCTTGAACCTCAACTCAAATCCAAAACACTGCTCTATCCTGAGCAGTTGGAAAAGGATCGCATTAAAGCCGTTAAAGTCAAGGGCTATTTGCTGGCCGACCGTCAGGTCCTGCTGGCCATGGATCGGGATCTGGAGAATTCCAGCTTGCTGGGCATTAAACTCACGAAGAGCGGAGAATTCAAAAAAGGTTCGCCGATTCTTACGGAAGAGCAGTTTGCTCTCCTCAGGAAGCATCTTCAGCATTTCCTGCGGTGCAGCGGCGAGGCCCTCCTGGAGGGTGACATTTCCATCACTCCCTATCGGCAGGGCAAGCATACAGCCTGCCAATTCTGCTCTTACAAACCATTATGTCATTTTGATCCCTATCTGCCTGAGAATAACTATCGGAATTTGCCGGTCATCCAGGATGAAGAATTTTGGCAGCGTGTGCAAAGCCAGGACTCCGAGCAGTACCCTGAGCAGCACCCTCCCACCTCTGTTCCTGGGGAAACCAGCCGCCGGGCGCTCCAGAAGGATGGGGGAAATAGCCCCAGGGGTCAGGAGCTGATCTGGTTAGGAGAAGATGAAGCAGGCGCTGGAAAGGAGGATGACGGCCATGAATAATCCCAAATGGACCCCGGCCCAGCAGGCGGCCATTGACTTGAAGGGGCAGCTTCTCGTAGCGGCGGCTGCCGGTTCGGGTAAGACCGCAGTTCTTGTCCAAAGGCTCTTCAAGCAGATTACGGATGTGGATGAGCAAGTGGATGTGGATCGGTTTCTGGTGGTGACCTTTACGAAAGCGGCCGCCGCAGAAATGCGGGAACGCATCGGGAAAGCTCTGGATGAAGCGCTCTTTGGGGCGGCGGAGCCTGCTCAGGTGGAACACCTCCTGCAACAGAGGGCCTTGCTTTATCGGGCCAGTATCACCACCCTGCACTCATTTTGTATGGAACTGATTCGTCAGTATTTTTACCTTATTGAGCTGGACCCGGCTTTTCGCGTAGCCGATGAAGCGGAAGCGGACCTGCTTCGCCAGGATACTCTTGAAGATTTGTTTGAAGCGTATTACGGGGAGGAGACACCGGCCTTTCAAAGCCTGGTCGATGCCTTCGGCACCGATCGTGATGATCAGCCTTTGATGGCCTCCATTCTTAGGCTTCACGAATTTGCCATGAGCCAGGTCCATCCTGGGGAGTGGCTGGAACACCTGCCGGCAGCGTATGATTGGCACAGCCTTGATGACCTGATGGAAAGCCCCTGGGGGCAGGTGGTCCGGCAGGGGGTTCGGGATAAAGTGGAGGAAGGTCTTATCCTCCTGGAGCGGGCCTATCGGCTGGCCGAGTTGCCGGGAGGTCCTGTTCATTATCTGCCTGTTCTGGAAGACGATCAATCCAGGTTGGGTTTTCTGCGGGAAATGGCGGAGAAGGGGACTTGGAGTGACATCGAGACGGCCTTTAAGTCAGCGGCAGCCTTTCCCGGCCTCCCCCGGGGAAGCAAAAAAAATCTGCCGGACTCCTTGATTGATGAGGAAAACAGCAAGCGCTTGCGGGAAGAAAGTAAAAAAGCCCGTGATGAGGCCAAAAAGAAGCTGGAAGAAATCAAGAATACGGTGTTTTCAGTACCCCTGACCGATCAGCTCCCGTTCCTGAACAAGATGGGGGAATTGGTCGGCACTCTGGCTCAGGTCACCCAACACTTTGCCCGGGAGTATCAAAAAGCCAAGCGGCAAAGGAATTGCGTGGATTTTTCCGATCTGGAACACTATGCCTTACAGCTCCTGGCCAAGGATAAACAGCCTACGGAAATTGCCTTAAAACTCCAGGCCTACTATGCGGAAGTTCTGGTGGATGAATATCAGGACATCAATCCCGTTCAGGAGCGTATTTTGCAGCTGGTTTCCCGTCAAGAGGAGGGGAAGGCCAATCTGTTCATGGTAGGGGATGTCAAGCAGAGCATTTATCGTTTCCGGATGGCCGATCCCGGACTTTTTCTGCGCAAGTATGGGGAGTTTCCTCATTATCAGGAAGGGGGGGGAGCTGCCCCTAATTTGGTCATTGACCTCAACCAAAATTTCCGCAGCCGCCCTGAAGTGATCCAAGGGATCAATTATCTTTTCTATCAGATCATGACGGAGGGAGCAGGGGAGATCGTCTATGATGAGCAGGCTGCCCTGAGACCGGGAGCTAAATTTGTCTCCGATGGGGAGCTTAGAACCGCTGAAGGCCCCATTGAAGTTCATTTATTTGATCCTAAGGCCATCGATCTTTCCCTGGGTCAGAAAAGAGGAGCTGAAGATGCAGCCACGGAAGTGGATTCACCGGCTAAGGGTGAGGGTGAGGAATTTGAGCAGAATCGGGAGCCGGAATCAGGCGATGATGAATCATCACTGGAAGAGGCGGAAACAGCCCGTATTGAAGCCCGTTTAGTGGCAGCCCGCATTCAAAAAATGGTTCTGGAGAGGGAATTTCAGATTCATGATAAGGAACTGGGCGATTATCGGCCGGTACAGTATGCGGATATCGTGATTCTTATGCGCTCCCTGGCCTCGGTAGCCTCTGTGTATGCCGAAGAGTTCCAGAAGGCGGGAATCCCTGTCTATGCAGAAACCAACAGCGGTTACTTTGGAACCAATGAGGTGGACACAGTCTTATCCTTGCTCAAAATCATCGATAACCCACGTCTGGATATTCCCTTTGCGGCAGTGCTCCGTTCTCCTCTGGTAGGGATGAATGGAACGGAGTTAGGGAAATTGCGCTCGCTGCTTCCCCAAGGAGATTTTTACGAAACCCTGGTCCTGACCTTTTGGGCAGGTGATGCTCACCGACAAGAAGAGGGGCATGAATTTTACTCAGAAATCAGGGAGATTTTAGGCAAGCACTGGGAGAGCTTACCGCAACTGGAGGTTAAAGTCAGGCATATCCTGGAGACATCACCCGAGATCAAAGAGAAGGTGGATGCCTTTTTCCCCAAGCTGCAGGAGTGGCGGCACCGTTCCCGGCGGACCTCTCTGGCCGATTTGCTGTGGCATCTCTACGAAGATACCGGATATCTGGCTTATGTAGGAACCTTGCCTGCCGGTGCACAACGTCAAGCGAATTTACGAGTTCTCTATGATCGGGCCTGCCGTTACGAAGCGACAAATTATCGGGGCTTATTCCGTTTCCTGCGTTTCCTGGAGAAATTTCAAAGCCAGGGCAAGGATCTGGGCAATGCCAGCATAGTGGGGGAAAAAGAGAACGTGGTCCGCTTCATAACCGTGCATTCCAGTAAAGGGCTGGAATTCCCGGTCGTCTTCATAGCCGGGTTAGGGAAGAAATTTAATACCCGCAGCCTCAGCAGTCAGCTCTTGCTTCACTCACACTTAGGGGTGGGCATTCCTTTAATAGATATAGAGAATCAGGTTCGTTACCCATCTGTTATTCAATATGCCGTGAAAGAGCGTCTATGGCAGGAAGCCCTTGCCGAAGAGCTGCGGATCCTTTATGTAGCCCTTACCCGGGGCAAGGAGCGTCTCTTCCTCTTTGGGCATCAGCATAAGCTTGCGGAGGCTATCAACAAATGGCGGAGCTTAGCCCTGTCCTGCCCCGACACGGCCTTTCCCGACGGTCAGCTGCGGGGGGCCAAGACCTACCTGGATTGGCTCGGGCCGGCTTTAGTACGTCATCCTGAGGATTTGTTCAAACTCGGCTCTTTCCCCACAGCCAGTGAACTTCCTGATAGCTCATCCCAGTGGAAAGTGATCCTTCATGATCAGATCGCCGGCAAGGGACCTGTTCAAGAGGCAACCAGCTCTCAAGATGAAATCATTCTCCCAGATCAAGAAACCCTTGGAGAAAGAGAAGCTTCTGAGGAAACGGAAATTCCCGGAGAAACGGAAGCCTCGGGAAAAACGGAAATCCCTGGAGAAACAAAAAACTCTGAAGAAACGAAAACCTCTGAGGATAAGAAAAACCTTGAAGCCCAAACGCCTGAAACGGCGGACTTGGATACTAAAAATTTACAGGAGGAAGTTTTCCGGCAGCTTAACTGGCAGTATCCTTACCCTGAAGGGGTCAATCAATCCGCTAAGACCAGTGTCAGTGAATTGAAACGGCAGTCATTATGGTACATGGATAATGAATACTCGTCTCCATCTTCATCCTCATCTTCATCTCCGTCCGCCTTGTCCGCGCCCAGTTTTCTGCGCCCTCAATTCATTGTGTCCCGGAAGGAATTGACGCCTGCGGAACGAGGCACAGCAGTGCATGCCGCCATTCAGCATTTACCCTTGGCCCTATGGCGGGATACTTGGGAGGAGCTGGCTCAGGAAGTCCGCGAAAGCATGCTTCAAGAGCATATCGACTCCTTGATCCGGCGGGAGATTCTCAGTGCAGAGCAGGGGGGAGCGGTATCCGTTTCCCAGCTAAAGAATCTGCTGGACTCCACCAGCGGCAAACGTCTCTGGGAAGCTGAAGAAGTGCGGAGAGAAGTTCCCTTTACCCTCTCCTTGCGTCTCAGGGCCCAAAAAGAACCGGTGCTTGTACAGGGCATCATCGATGCAGTGCTGCTCTCTCATCAGGAGCATGAGGCCCAGGTTATGGATTTTAAGACTGATAATTTAGCAGGGGTGCCCGACCCGGAGCTGGTTTTAACCCAGCGCTACGGACTCCAGCTGGGGCTGTATGCCCTGGCGGTGGAAAGGCTGCTCAAGGTCCCTGTCCGGGAATGCATCATCTATGCAACCTCCCTTAATCGTGAGTTTGTTATGCAGAGAGAGGCTGTTCAAGCTGCTCTGGAGTCGGTGGTTATAGTGTAGCTTCAGCAGAGAGTGACGGGGGGCGTAGCTTTACGCACAACGTACCTTCGGGCGTGAGCTCCTGAAACCCTCCACTGGAGGCTTTCTTCATCGGATCTCACGTACTCTATAGCTCCACGGCTGGTTCACTCGCATTCTTAACAGCATCTGCGGCGGATGAGTACACTTTGGGGAATGCCGCCTTGAGCGAAACTGTCCACTGGACACTTTCGGAGCCAAACCTCCGGGTAATACCTGATGTAAACCAGTGGCTCGTCTATGTTAAGAATGCTTTGTTCACCCGACCGCCCCTCCGCTAAAGCCGTTCCCTTTTGTACGTAAAGCTACGCTTTGTGGGTCTCTTTCGGTTTTCTTTGGAGGCTGGAGCCGTTTGTGAGGCATTTCTGGGGGCAGTTCAGGTTTTCTCGGAGCCCTTCCTCAGAGCCTTTTCCAGAGGAGCGCCGACCTTGCCGCCTCAAGCGGCGTCGGTAAAGACGGAAAAGGCGGCTCAGGTCATCATACGAAATTCCCCTGCAGATCCTTCAGAGTCTTGCATGCAAAACCCCAAGAAGCAGCCCAAGGATTTTGCTTTACGAAAGGGAGCGAATTTAAGCGAGCGGAAACAAAACTTCGCGAAAAGCACGCAATCGGGTAGGAGGCTGACCATTATTTGGCCAGCCGACCTCCCACAGCACCGTACGTACCGTTCGGTATACGGCGCTTCCAAAGTTTACACCTTACTTTGCAGAATAACATCCCGTAAAACTGAGATATCCAGCTTGTTCGAATCGTTTGTTGGGTAAAGCAATCCTCAGTATTGGACTATGAGCTGTTCGCCAATATCCTTTTCTTGTGTTTGCCCACATCCACGCTTTTTCTTTGCTTACGCCTGCCTTCTTTAAGTAGTCATAGCGGCTTCGAATTCGTTTCCACTGTTTCCAGGCTACCATTCGTATCCGGCTTCTCATCCATTCGTCTATCTCTTTCAGCTGACTCTTTGCGTCTGCCAGCTTAAAGTAATTCGTCCATCCTCTGACCACTTGGTTCAGCTTGGTTTTCCTTTCTTCGATTCCCATCCCGTTACTTCGCCCTGTGACTTCCCGGATTTTGTCCTTGAGTTTTCTGATGCTTTGGGGATGGATTCTCAGTCGGCCTTCTCCTCGATAGATGTAAAAGCTATATCCAAGGTATTTCACATAGTTGACATGCGTGACCTTGCTTTTCTCTCGGTTGACCTTTAGAAATAGTTTCTTCTCGATGTAAGGCACGATATGCTCCATCGTTCGTTGGGCCGCTTTTCTGCTTCTGCAGAAGATCATGAGGTCATCTGCATACCTTACGAAGCGGTGGCCTCGCTTTTCCAGTTCATGGTCACATTCATTCAACATGATGTTTCCCAGCAGTGGGCTTAAGGGGCCCCCTTGGGGCACTCCCTCTGGACTTTCTTCGAACATTCCTTCGACCATGATCCCTGCTCTGAGGTATTTGTGGATGAGCGATATGACCCGCCCATCTTTGATTCTCTCCGATAGGATTTGGATGAGCTTGCTTTGGTTGACGGTGTCGAAGTATTTCTCCAAATCCATGTCCACTACGTATTTGTACCCTGCTGTAATATAGCTTTGGCTTTTCTTCAGCACATCATGAGCACTCCGGTTGGGCCGGAACCCGAAACTACTCTCTGAGAATTGTTTTTCGAAGATAGGACTCAGAATTTGGGCTATGGCCTGTTGAATAAGCCGGTCTACTACAGTGGGGATTCCCAACTTTCTGGTCTTTCCGTTTTCTTTGGGTATTTCTACCCTTCTTACGGGGGTTGGACGATAGGTTCCTTCTCGAAGAGACTCCAGGAGTTCATCCTTGTGGTCTCTCAGGTAGGGTAGAAGTTCATCCACCTGCATGCCGTCGATTCCACCGGCTCCTTTGTTCTTCTTCACCTGCCGGTAGGCTTGGTTCAGATTTTCGGAACTCAGGATTTGCTCGAATAGTTCTTCGTTCGGCTCGTTGGTGTTGGTGTTGTCGGTTTCAATCATCTTCAGTGGCACGCACGCGTCTGCATCCTCTCTCTGTTCCGCAGATATCCTTTGCAGCTCGCCTTCGTTTCGAAGTTGTCTGTGGTTTAAATCGCCATCTTCAGTAACTTTCATTGACCCACACCTCCTTTGGTTCAGCCCTTCCTTTGGTGTCTTTTCACCTCTGTACTATGGCTTCTGCTGACTCCTCACGATAAATCTTATTTCAACCGGGCTTCTTACTCTGTTTCCGCCCGTCCGTGAGGCCTCCCACGGTAAGATGATTCACTTTCATTCCATCTACCCGCACCATTTACGCTGACGTGTCCGTGTAGCTTTTGGGCTTCGACTTGTCGCGCAGTCTCACCCCACGTTTCGCGCCTGATGCTGTTTGTGTCCCTCAGGCCGGAACTTTGCCGCTGGCTTCCTTCAGATTCCATCTCACGATGGACACCCTTGCCTTAAGCTAATGGTTGGTCGCTACATACCCCCATAGCGGACTTTCACCGCCAAGTTAATCATCATGCGTGGCACACGCGGAGAAAGGTTGGAAACAGGACGTTTCCAACCGGCCATTGAGCAGGAGCGATTTGGCCGGGCACCTTTCGGAGCAGCGGGCTTTTCGCGTTAGTTTTGTCCGCGCAGCTTATGGAGCGACCGCTGTAAAGCAAAATCCTGGAGATTCCCTGGAGACTGAACTTTCAAAAGCCCCAATAAAAAATCCCGACAACGCGTGTCCCCACGCATCATCGGGAAAGAGGTGTGTTAGCACCAGAAAGCTTGCCATCCTCATTAACGAGTTCCGGCCAGCATCATCCGGTCATTATTCATATGAACCCCACTGGCTTTTTCAAACATATCCAGCAATCTGCCAATGGTCATATTCTGGCGTTCAACGCCGCGGATATCAAGAATAATTCGGCCTTCATGCATCATAATCGTCCGATTGCCTACAGCAAGAGCTTGTTCAAGATTATGAGTGATCATTAAGGTTGTTAGTTTGGAGCTTTGTGCCACTTTGCAGGTAAGCTCCATTACTTTTTCGGCAGTTTTGGGATCCAGCGCCGCAGTATGCTCATCCAGCAATAAGAGTTTAGGATTTTGAAGGGTAGCCATAAGCAAAGTTAAGGCCTGACGTTGTCCCCCGGATAAGAGTTTAACTTTTGTGGTTAAACGCCCTTCAAGTCCTAATCCCAGCTTGGATAGCTCATTGCGAAAATAATCCCGTTTATTGACATTTAAGGCCCAGCGCAGACGGCGGGACTCGCCCCGGCGCAAAGCCATAACCAAATTTTCTTCAATAGTCATCGAGGCGGCGGTGCCTGACAAAGGATCCTGGAATACCCGGCTGATCAATCCCGACCGTTTATAGGAGGCCCATTTGGTAATGGGGGTGCCATCAATAGAAATTTCTCCATTATCGGGGATAAACACCCCGGCAATAGCGTTCATCAGGGAAGATTTGCCTGCACCATTGGAACCAATGACAGTGACAAAATCTCCAGGGGCGAGCTCAAGTGAAAGACTGTCAAGGGCTTTTTTCTCGTTGATGGTGCCTTTATTGAAGACCTTAGTTAGATTCTGAACTGTTAGCATAGGAATCCCCCTTCCTCAAAATGCCGCCATTAAACGCGGAGAATTTCGATTTTAAACTGGGCGAGACGAGGGCGATCAGAACAATGACAGCGGTGAGAAGCTTTAAATCAGTGGGCTCCAAGCCGAGTCGGAGGACGATAGCGATAATAGTCCGGTAGATAATGCCGCCACAGATCACGGCAAGTATGGTCCGACCAATAGAGGAGGTTCCCACCAGAACCTCACCGATAATGACGGAAGCCAGTCCGGCCACAATCATACCGACTCCCATGCTGGCATCGGCAAATTGTTGGTGTTGAGCGACAAAGCTGCCGGAGAAAGCGACCAAACCATTGGATAAGCCCAAACCGAGAATTTTCATCACATCGGTATTTACCCCTAAACTCCGGATCATCAGTTCATTATCACCGGTAGCCCGCAAGGCCAAACCGATTTCGGTATTAAGGAAGAGGTAGATCAGGATACCGAGGATAATAATCGTTATAAGGCCCAAGATCAGGGTTCCATATTGATTCATACCGGGAAAATTTTTAAAATCAGTAAAAATAGTCCGTGTTTTGAGCAAAGAGATATTGGCTTTGCCCATAACGCGCAAATTGATAGACCATAAAGCGGTCATGGTTAAAATTCCGGACAGGAGAGCGGTGATTTTAAATTTGGTGTGAAAGATGCCGGTGAAGATCCCGGCGATACAGCCGACAAAAAAGGCAATGGCTGTGGCCAACCAGGGATTATAGCCTTGAAAGATAAGAGTGGCTGCGGTGGCAGCTCCTAAAGTGAAGCTGCCCTCCACAGACAAGTCCGCATAATTCAGTACTCTAAAGGTTAGATAGACTCCCAGGACCATGATTGCATACATCAGCCCGAGTTCCAGAGTTCCTACTACAATTTTTAGGGAGAACATTATTAACACACCTCAATATTTTATCTCTATAGTTTAATTTAGATTATTTAATGGTAGCTTTGCTCTTAATGTCGGCAGGGACTTCGATTCCGAGCAAGTCAATCGCTTCTTGATTTAAGACGATATCGAAGTTTTTCTGACCTTCCACAGGCATATCGGCAGGCTTAGCCCCATCAAGGATGCGGAGAGCCATTTCACCGGTCTGTGCCCCTAAGTTCGTGTAGTTGATACCAATGGTTCCCAGTCCGCCGGCATCGACAACGCTGCTTTCCCCGGAAATGAGGGGAATCTTATTTTCGTTGGCCACTTGAACGACGGATTGAGCGGCAGATACCACCATATTATCGGTAGGAACGTAAATAGCGTTGACTTTTCCGATCAAGGATTGGGCTGCCTGCAGAACGTCGGCACTGGAAGATACGGTGGCTTCAACAATTTCCAGACCCAGGGCAGGGGCTTCTTCCTTGACAATGCGCACTTGAACTTCAGAGTTAACCTCAGCGGCGTTATAGATTACCCCAACGGTCTTAGCATCGGGAACCAGCTTTTTCAAAAGGTCCAATTGTTCTTTAATGGGGTTCATATCTGTTGTACCGGATATGTTGCCGCCCGGCTTATCCATACTGTCAACCAGTTTTGCTTCCACAGGATCGGTAACGGCTGTAATCAAAATGGGGATCTCATCGGTGGCGCTGGCCATAGCTTGTGCTGAAGGAGTAGCAATAGCCAGAATAAGATCGAGATCACTGGTGGCAAACTGTTGAGCGATCGAATTGAGCATGGATTGATCGTTTTGAGCGTTTTGATATACTAATTTCAAATTCTTGCCTTCTTCATAGCCATTAGCCTTCAAGGTATCCAAAAAGCCCTGCCGAGCAGCGTCTAAAGCAGGATGCTCGACAATCTGGATAATCCCAATCTTCACTTGTTTCTCTTCAGAAGAACCTTGCCCTGTTCCCTGAGGGGTTTCACTAGTGCTTGGCGCAGTACCGCCACATCCGGCCAGACCCAGTGCCAAGACAAGACTTAAACCAATTCCCAACATTCTTCTTAAACTACCTTTTTTCATTTTCCTACAAACCTCCTCTTATTTAGGCAATAAAAAATACACCTCCGCAGGGGTGCACTTATGCCTCACACCTACTGTACTACTATTCTACAACTATTCTATTTTTTATTATCTTATAGTTTTATTGAATGAATGTCAATCCTCTTTTATAGAATTGTTTTGAAAATATCATAGTGTTATATACAGCTGTTATATACACCTGAAAGCCTTCATTTTATTACCATTCTATGGTATATCGTGCCCTTGGGGGCATGTTTCAAGCAAAAATAAAAAAATTGAAGGTACATACTCATTATTCCTGTGATTCCATATATTGCTATTAGAAAAGTGTCAGGAAGAATGGGCTTTAATTAGAACCCAAATAACTATGTGTTTAAATGTTTGTATAAATAGAGGAGGAAATCTTATGAATCATCCGATGAACATGCAAAATGGATATATGGGCCAGAATCAATATTTTCCTCAGGGGGGCTTTGCCACTTTAGATCCTAATTGTTGCCCTGGCCAAGTGACAATGGATGCCGGCCAGCCTTATCAATCCTGTTATGGACAGGAAAGTATGCATGGTATGCACCACAACCCTCATCATTGCTGCGTGCCGCCCTGTCCGCCCCCTTGCCCCCCGCCTTGTCCGCCGCCGGCACCGGAACCGGTCACCTATGTTGTCAGAAAAGGGGACAGCGTTTATAAGATAGCTCAGCAATTCGGCACGACGATGCAAGCGATTATCCTTGCCAACAATCTCACTAACCCCGATCTGATTTTCCCTGGTCAGGTTTTCATTATCCCCAATGCATAAGTTCTTTCCCTGATCAATTTGACCAAACGGTTTCCAAGCTAAGCGGCTGGGAATCGTTTGGTTATTTTACTTTTTGGTATATCGTCCGCTGATGAAGTAGCACCGCATTGAAATTGTGCTTATTTATAGGTGATTAGGATAGTTTAGTGCTGCCGCAAGCCGCATGGGGAGCACCAATTAAAGATCAGTCGCCAATATCCGGAGGAAAAGGAGCTCCACCTGACCTTGCAGCGTCAAAAAAGCCGAAAGTGATCCATGAGCTCAGAGAACATAGAGACCAACATGTAAAACACTATTTTAGCGATGATGGCAGCAGAACAGTGGATGTGTCCCCGATTTTAGTTCATGTAGAGACCATAATTCTGCTGCAACGTCAAAACGCTTGATATAAGCGGGGGCGCAGGATTGTTGTTGAAATATGCTTTGACGTGAAAGGATGATGCTTTCACGTCTTTTCTTTTGCAAAATATTAATGGGATTACTCTACCTTACATTAGATGATAAAGGAATGTAGATGAAAACTGTCAGGATTATCCCCACTATACCTAAAGAGAATATAAAGCTTAGGGTTGCCGCCTATTGCCGAATGAGCACGTATGGATCGGCGCAGCTCGCAGCCTGGAGCTTCAGATAAAAACTTATACAAGGATGATATAAAGTCATCTTGGCTGGATGTTTGCTGGCGTATTTTTTGACGTGGGTAAAAGTGGACAGCGGCGAGAATGGCATTAATACCTAAAACATTTTAAGAAGACCTTTAAATATAATAATATGTAGAATATTCCGAAAAGATGCACTATAATGTAAATGAGATAATGTAAATAAGATTAATATTTAGAGGCAACATTAAATTTTGTTGCTCAAATTGCATTAAGCGAAAATAAAAACAACCTTCGTGAATGCTTTATAACTCACAGAAGATGAGATCATGGGTAGTCTAACGGCAATCTGATCATCTCTGAAAGCAAATAAGATGTATGAGATCATACAAAAAGTACTGGGGGGCACAGTTGATGAAATAGTTAACCTCCATATCAAAAAAATTCGCGGAACATCCAAATTGACGTCCTCGTAAAAATCTGCAAGGTGCTTCAATGCGACGTATTCGATATTGTACAAATACAAACCGGCAAGGGGGAATCATAATGAAACTGCAACCGATTATACAAGCGAAGCTCGACAAATTTAAAACTTCCTATCAACTGGCTGATAGTGATGACATTCTATTCGAAAAATTCGTTAATCTTACAATATTGAAAATGCATAATCAGGCGGCTTTCAGTGCCAATGCTGATTTGCTTGACGATGTTTGTATTGGAGGAGCTAATGATACAGGTATTGACGGAGTATGCGTAAAGATTGACGGACGTTTTGTGTCATCAATTGACGACATTAAATCTATCCTTGAATACAACAAAAACGTAGAAATTGAATTCATCTTTATACAATCAAAGCATAAGGAAAAGTTTGAGCAGACTGCAATCCTAAAGTTTTTAAATGGTGTGAAAGATTTCCTTGACGAAAAACAGTATGCTCCTTCCAATGAAGATGTTAAGCGTTGGCTGGATATTAAGAAATTTTTATTCAGTGACGATGTGATTGCCTGTTGGAAGAGTCAACCTACCGTGAGAACATATTATGTTTCAATGGGTACTTGGTGCGATGATGCGAACATTACATCTGTTGGTGAACGGTTCAAGCAGGATATAGCACTCTTTAATTCATACGAAAAAGTATATGTATATTACATCGATGCTTCATCCTTGAAAAACATAAGCGACGAAAATGATAATAGTTTATCTGTTAATTTAAAGTGCATAGGCAGTTTGCCGCCAGCCGAGATAAAAGACGTTTCTAACTTTCTTATTGCAGTTGCTACTGCGGATGAATTTATGAAAATTCTAACCACGAAAGATGGGCTGTTTAGGTCTAACCTGTTTGATGATAATGTGCGCGATTATCAAGGGGATACTTATGTTAATTTGGATATTTCGGAAACGCTAAAAAATGAACCGCAGAATTTTTCACTTTACAATAATGGAGTAACGATTGTATGCAAAACCGCTACTTCTGCGAATGGCAGGATTTTGCTCGAATCCCCGCAAGTTGTAAACGGATGCCAGACATGCAACTCTCTGTATGTAGCAATGAAAAATGGCGTTGATATCAGCGAAGCCGTTATTTTTGTAAAAATAATTGCGACACAGGTCGATAGTCTTACAAACGGGATAGTTAAGGGGACAAACCGTCAAAACATTGTATATGACGAAGCGTTTGAGATAACAAAACCTTTCCATAAGAATCTTGAAGACTTTTTCGAATCAATGAAAGATTCAAGTGGCTCGGTTACTTTATTTTATGAACGACGCTCAAAGCAACATCCTAATATACCGCCGTACAAAAAAACTGTTTTTAAACAATTGATTCAGGGCTTCGTTAGTACATTTTTGTCCGAGCCTCATAACGGGCATATTCATGAGAATAAGTTACTAAAACTGTATGAGAATAGAATCTTTGTCGATTCTCAGTCTTTGCTGCCGTACTATGTCTCTGCCCTTTCTCTCAATAGGCTTGAGGCTTATATGCGTCGTAACAATAGTACGCAACGAGAATTTAAAAATTTTAAGATGCAAATTTTATTTATTTTTTATTTGCAGAATGCCGGAAAAGCAAAAGACATTAATCGTGAAAAAGATATCGATAAATACGCTAATGATGCACTTAACGCAATAAATAGCGCAGATAGCGATAAGAAATTCAAAGCCGCAATAGATAAATTCGTTGAATTACGCGAATCGTGGATAAAAGAAAAGGGCACTGCCTATAAGTTTGCAATAAAAGATAGTCGGGAATTCACAGATTTTGTCATTGAAAAGCTCACCAAATCTAATAGTGAGACAGTAGCCCTATTACCAGTCGGGCAAGTTGTAAAAATTAGTATAGATCGTTACGGACAGTACTATGGGTTCATTTCAAGAAATCCAAATGATATATTTTTTCACAGCGAAAAAAACCATCACTTGGATTTTGAAGAAATTGTAGGAAAAGCTGTCAATTACGAAATTCTGCCTGCAAAGGAAAGTTGGCAGAAAGAACAAGCAATCAAAGTAAATGTACTAGAATAAACTTGAATATCCATGCTACATTGTATGTATTTAAAATACAGGAGGATGATTTGGAGAAAAACTACAATTCCGGCTAACTAGATTCATGATGCATATGTGGCAGCGCTTTACGGGAGTTTTTACTAAAGTGATGAAAATAGGTGAATGTGAAAATCCTGATAAATCTTTTCCCTACAGCAGTGTAACTATCTTCATTTAGTGAGTTGCTATATTTAAGGGGCTGCCTTAGTGATATGCTCCCTTATGGTCAATGTCATTAAGTTAAGAACTCACAGTGCCTCTGTAAAGCTAAAACTCGTGCTTGCAGAGGCACTGATTTATGACTTTAACAATTACTAAATGTTTTAGGGCAACACAAAAACAGGTGCCCGCCCGCAAGCATCTGAAAAAGGTTATATGAAATTTGTTCAGATAATTCTATAGTTAAGACTCATAGCAGAAAGATGCTTTTGATATCTTGGAAAATTTCGGCCAGTACGCACGGGTGAAGTACATCGCAAGAGCATTTGCAGCAGAAAAGCGAACTGCCCAAAGACCAAGTTTTATTATAGATATCTATTTCATATCATCCATATATTGTCGGATACTGATGTTGATATTTCATTTGAATAGACTATTGCTTAGCTGTCTTGTTCGTTAAAAACAAACTTGGAATGACTAATACCAAACTAAGAACTAAAGCTAACATGAAACCATCGTGGTAAGCAGTGGTCATGAGTGGGATCGTTGGCGTTTTACCTTGGATTGAAAGGCTGACGGCCGTGGCCATTACTGCTGAACCAAACGCACCACCGATATTTTGCATGAGCCGGGTTCCGACACTGGCTTGGGCGATTTCTTGTTTGACCATACCTGTGTAGGCATCAGTCATCATGGGAATAGTGACGCCGCCGATCCCCACACCGCGCACAAATAAGACAAGACTGACAACAAAGAGTGAAGATGCCTCATTGATGAATATAAAGGGAATCGTGCCAACGATGGTCAAAGCCAAACTGACCAAGACAACATTACGCGCACCCCATTTGTCAGTTAGCTTACCAATCAAGGGGCGAGCAATCAGCATACCGATACCTTGCGGAATCAAAATCAAGCCGGTGTTCAAAACGGAGAAGCCCTTAATGTTTTGGAAAAACAAAGGCAATAACAACATTGGGCCGTTGGTGGCAATCCCCGCCAGGAACAAGCCAACCATGACAGCACTGAAATTTTTCAACCTAAACAAGTGCAAGGGGAGAATGGCTTGATCCTTTTTGAGAGCAGCGTAAATCATGTAGATGGCTAAAATGGCGATTCCGGCGACTCCATAAGCGATAGTCGTGCTGTTGTTAAATGTAGCACTTTTCGCTGCTTTAGTAATTCCATAAATCAAGGCAGCAGAGGCAGTGCCCAATAAAATGATACCGATGAAGTCGAATTTGGCTTTTATGTTTGCCGGCGTGAAGTCAGGCAGCTTCCAAATCATCAACGTGATGGCCAGAATACCGAGGGGAATATTGACAAAGAAAATATAACGCCATGACAAGAATTGGACAATCACGGCTCCAATAACCGGACCCAGGATTGGGCCCAAGACCGTTGGAATACCAATGGTTGACATCAAACGTCCCATTCGCTCCCTTCCAGCGGTTTCGACACACAAGGTAGTCACCAAGGTCATAATAAAGCCGGCACTGAAACCTTGAACAACCCGGAAAATAATCAATGAATGGATACTCCAGCTGAATCCCGAAGCAATCGAAGCGGCTAAAAATAAGATATTGGCACCAATCATTAACCATTTGCCGTTGAACCGTTGAACCATCCAACCGGCAAGCGGTACGGAAATTGCCATGGCTAACACATAACCCGTAATGACCCATTGAATTAAATCAAGTCCGATACTGAAATCATGACTCAAGTGATTGATCGCAATGTTGACCATTGTTGAATCAAGCAGTGGCATAATTGCCCCAAGCACTAAAATCCAAGCAATGTTCATGATATTCTTGGGAATCGGCTCAAGTTCCGGAGCCTTTCCACTCTTACCCATCATCAATAAACCCTCCCTATTTTGTTCAGGCGCTTATGCCCAGTGTTCTTTAATTTACAAAGCGCCCTCTTTTACTTATAATGAGAGCATAAACTGTAACGTTGCGTTCGAGTCAAGGTTTTTTGAAAAAATCCTGAGCAAGGAGAAAAGGCAATGAAAACTGTCAATGAAGTGAGTAAGCTCTCCGGCGTAAGCCGCCGCACCTTGCAATATTATGATGAAATCGGCTTGTTGCCGCCCAGTGCGGTGAAAGAATCGGGCTACCGCCAATATGATGAGGAGAGTTTGCGCCGCTTATGGAGCATTCTCTTTTATAAAGAACTGGGCCTTTCCCTTGACGACATTCGGCTGCTGCTGGAAAGCCCCAAGGAAATGGAAAAAGAGATCATGCGGCAGCATAAGCAAATTCTCTTGGCCAAACAATCTGCGTTACAAAAAATGATCCTGTCAGTTGACAGAATATTGAATGACGAGTTCGATATTTCCATGCTAAGAGATTTTGATAGAAATAGACTTGAAACCATGAAGAAAACCTATGCCAACGAAATCCGAGGGTTAATGGAAAGCAAATTTTTTCTTCCGTTAGTGAAAAGCGGCATCTTACCGGGCCGTGCATCTCTTGTAAAAAACGCCTCGAATATAATGAATTTGGATTTTGCTGAGCTCATTTCTCTTTGCGGGGATGTCATGCTAAAGTTTCGCGAAGCCATGAGGGATGGCCCGGAGAGTTCAGCGGCCAAAAAGGCGGTTGCTGCTTATAGTGAGTTGCTGAATATGTGGATTCCCTGCGATGATACAGTTTTTCGTAAAATCGGACAGGCGTATTCGATTCACAAAGAAGCATTGGACAAAAAGTCACCGGGGCTTGCCGAGTTTGTATCTAAAGCTATTTTGCATGTGTATCAGTAACCAAACATTCTTGGCGATAGCCAATCAATTCACATCCAGAGACCCCGTGGGTGTTCATAGGAGAACAGAGGAGTTGGATGCAAATAGTTTTTCGACTGATGATTTATGATTTGCCTGAAGTGTTCAATTCGAAAAGACCTTCGAAGTTTTTCGAAGGCCTTTTCTTGGTGCGCCCAGTATAGGCGCTATTGTTCAAAATCTTGACAGAGGACACTGCCGTACTTAACGAACGGGCGGCTCTCCTTTGCAGGATTGGATAAGGGACAGAGCGCTCTCTACTTCAGCAGCTTCACCCTCGATAACCAAGGTGACCGCCCCTTCAGAGCCGGCAACACCGCCGGCCCCGATGCATTTGGCCGTAACTTGATAAAGGGTTTCGAGGGCGGTGATTTCAGTAACGACGGTCGCTCCCAGCATAGGGACGAGGCCGGTTTTAGCACCCAGGGCGGTGTCCGCGGGAGCAGAAGCCATAAACTCAACAGCTTCACGGACATCGGGGATCAATTTTTCAAGGCCGATGGGAACGACCAACCGGACACCTCGGGCATAGAGGGGGCCTAAAGCCGCGCCAATGGTACCGGCCATGGAATTGGAGACCAATACTGCTGCCAATCCGGTGGAATCCAGAGCATTGCCTCCCTTAATGAACACATCTCCCGGTTCCAGCTGGGGAAGAAAATCTTTCCAATGGAGCGAGCGATCAAGGGCCTTGCCTTTAGCAATAATAAAGGGAGGGATGCGCTGCTCTTCTTTGCTTTCTCCGGTTTTGCCGTCGGCGATTAAGCCTACAGTGTAACGAGTTTTTTCTGCAAGGGTTTCATTGAGCAGTTCTTCCACAAGAAACCCATTGGTAGTTCCTCCGGCCAGAATGATCGTATGGTTTTGCAGTGCTTTCCGGAGAATGGGTAGAGCTTTTACTCCTTTGGCAATCAGCCGCTTTGATTCACTGGGGGTTAAGGTGAATTGTGCTTTCATCATCATTCCTCCAACTGATCAGTAAACTCTTATCTCTGATCTTTTTGAATTTTGAATTTTCCACTATTTACATGGCTTTAGGTATTGACTTTTTCTATTAACCCTTATATTATAAAAGTGAAGAAAAGATTCAGTCAAGTTTCTCGCAGAGCTCCTCCAAGTCGGTTTAAGAGTTTACAGGTTACCCATTTCGAGTTGTCTATCCTTATGGTGTTAAAGAACTTGAATCCTTAACCTTGATTTTTAGCTTTTTGGACGTTTTCGCTTTGTGGGAATCCGAAGAACCTTTCCAGAGTAACAGGCTCATGTGTTCAATCCTTAGTTAGTTTGCCCAACATCGTTTCGGTTCACTATCTCAGTTAATATTTTACCCAGGGAAATCTTCTTCGTTGGAGGAGCTTTGCGGGATTATAATTTACTCGAAACCTTTGATCAAGCGATCAAAGGTTTTTTATTTGCTTTTTTCATGAGGATAGTTGCCATTAATACCAAAATATAGTAACACCTTGGCGTCCTGCAACATAATTTAGACTAGGAAAAACATTCCAAAGCCTAAAGATACAGGAGGGAAATAATATGGCATTAGGTGCAGGTTTAGACGGTTGCGGACCAAACTATCTCGCTGGAATCGCTATTGTTGTTGTAATTATTCTTCTGCTCATTGCTATGGGCATCGTATTCTAAGTTGAGCGATATAAATACACTTGTCAGGAAAGGGGGATTACGTTTATGTACGGATACGGTGGCGCCTGCGGCGGTGGCGGCGGATTCGGCGGTTATGCCGGTGTCGGGATCATCGCTATTGCAATTCTTATCCTGATTGCTCTTGGTGTAATCTTCTAATCAATGCTTCTCCTGAGCGTCCCTGTGGGGACGCTCTTTGATTTTGATCTTGATTATGGTAATCTAAAACCAGTAGCAAGGGAAATTACTATGAAGCGGGGGATAATCTTGAAGCCAAGAGTTTTTATTACACGCAAAATTCCAGAAGATATACTTACATTAATAGAAGAAGTTTGTGAGGTTAAAGTTTGGCCTGAGGAAGACACTCCCATTCCGCGCTCTGTTTTGGAGCAGGAAATCCGCGAGGTTGATGGATTATACTGTCTGCTGACAGAGACTATAGACGCTTCTTTACTGGACTTAGGCAAGAATCTTAAAGTAGTCAGCAATATGGCGGTGGGCTACAATAATATCGATATCGAAGCGGCAACACAGCGCAATATTCTGGTGACGAACACCCCGGGAGTGCTGACGGAAACGACGGCGGATCTTACCTTTGCCTTGCTGATGATGACCGCCCGGCGTATGGAGGAGTCGTCCCAATATCTTCGTCAAGGTCACTGGAAGACATGGTCCCCCATGCTTTTAGCCGGTCAGGATATTTTTGGCGCCACGTTAGGGATAGTGGGCATGGGGAGAATCGGCGAGGCCTTGGTCAAGCGAGCGAAAGGCTTTGATATGAAGATCATCTATTATAACCGGACCCCCAAGCCGGAGCTGGAAGAAAGCCTGGGGATTGAATACCGTTCACTGGACGAATTATTGCAGGAAGCGGATTTTGTCTGTATTTTGACCCCCTATACTCCCGAGACCCGCAATCTGATCGGCAAAAGGGAATTGGAGCTCATGAAGCCTACCTCGATACTGATCAATACGGCCCGGGGAGGCATAGTGAATGAAGAAGATCTCTATGAAGCTTTAGCCCAGCAGAAGATTTATGCAGCCGGCCTTGATGTCTTTGAGCAGGAACCTTTGCCCACCGATCATCCCTTGCTGACTCTGACGAACTGTGTGGCCCTTCCCCATATCGGCAGCGCAACCGTTAAAACCCGTCGGGAAATGGCGCGGCTGGCTGCTCAGAATTTGCTTGCATATTTGCAGGGGCAGCGGCCGCCACACTGCGTTAATCCCTCTGTTCTCACCCCTAAACTATAGTTGGGATAAGGAGCCTGCCTTTCATGTTTTACTATTCACATCTGGCGGATGTCGGCATTGAAGAACTCACTCTGGCCTGGAATCGTTGCTGGCAGGGCTATGCTTACGAAGTCCGCTATTCAGCAGCACAAATGCAAGCCTGGTTGGAGAAGTGCCGGATTGACTTGTCCCATTCCACAGCCTTGAGAGATTCCCAGCGGATTCTCGGCTTTGCTCTTTTAGCCCTGGAAGACCAGATGGGCTGGATTGCGGGAACTTGTATCGATCCGGAGTTTAGGGGGCGGCAGCTGTTTCGCCCCCTTTTAGAGGATCAACTGGCAAGAGCGGAGTCCCTGCAATTAAAGGGGATTCAGCTTGAAGTTTTAAGTCACAATCATGCCGCTAAGAGCTATGAAGGGATTGGTTTTCAAAAAAAACGGGACCTTTATGTTTACCGGTACCATGACGGGATTCCTTTGGCCTGCGCCAATCCGGGCCGGGGGTGCTCTTTGCGGCAAGCGAACCTGTCCGATTACTTTCAGGCAAGACATGAAGCCGGTTTTCACCCTCCCTGGCAGAGGCAGGAGGGGTATCTCAGGCGCTATGCGGCACTGAGAGCTTGGCTGAATGCGGAAGGAACGGCTGGAATACTGATGCCCCAGGAAAGCCATGTGGTGTTGGATGCCTGGACCATGGCCTGGGAACAGGCGGAGAAGCTGATAAGCTCCGTTCTAAGCCTTAGCCAAGGGGAGTTTGTCCTGACCAATCAGCCTAAGGACTGGCTGACCGCCTATCTGAGCCGACAGGGAGTAAACCCCAGCGATATACAATATGAAATGCTCTATCCTATGCACCCTATCCAGTCTGCCAACATAGAATAAAAGTAAAATTATCTTTGCTGACATAATCATCAAAAGAGCGCATATACTGAAAAAGTGAGGGTGAAAGATGGGCAAAAGGAGATCCTGTATTTACCTATTGCCAAAAAATGATAAATTTGTTATGATTGAGAAATAGAAGTAGAAGGGGGGAGTTTAATGAGCGATAATGAAAAGCTTGTGATTGAAGCGATACTAGCTTCGATTGGATTGGAATCCATTAAGGGTCCTAATTCAAAAATCAGCTGCAAATCACAGTAATGGGCAGCAAGCCAATTGAATTCATAGAAAGGATCTGGTAATTTGTCGGTCACCCAACAAACGATGTCTAACCTAGATAGTTTCTGTGCACCCAGGTAAAGCGAGTTCCTCATCGAGTAGGCAACTCGCTTTTACTATTTATGGCATTTCATGTATAATACAGACATAATAATGTGAATAATGGGGTGACTTTTATTGAAACCACATATCTTAGGTATCGCTGGGAGTCCGCGGCGCAACGGAAACACGGATCGTTTATTAAAAACAGCTATGAATGCCTTGGCTGAAGCGGGCTATTCCACCGAGATCATTAATATCCGCGATCTGCAATACTCACCGTGTTTAGGATGCAATGCCTGTTCGAAAACCGGCCGGTGTGTTCAAAACGATGATATTCAATATCTTCAGGAACGACTTGTAGCCGCTGACCGGATCATTGTGGCAGCGCCTGTGTTTTTTATGGGAATTAACGCTCAAACCAAAGCAGTGATTGATCGCATGCAGACCTTTTGGGCTTTAAAATATGTCTTTAAACAACCCGTAATCACCGATCCGGAACGATTGCCCCGTTACGGCCTTTTTCTCTCAACGGCAGGGACTCAATTCCCGGATGTTTTTGCCTGCGCCGAGCGGGCTGTAAAGAATCTGTATCATGTCTTGGATGTCAAATATTATGGGAGTTGTGCCTATAAGGGGATTGATCAGAGCGGGGATATTGAGCAGCATCCTGCAGCTCTCCAGGAAGTTCGTGAGAAAGCCTTAATTCTTGCTCAGCTGTAAAATGAATGTGATTAAATTGTGAAACTTGATCTAAAAATAATGGGAGGACTGTGCTATACTTGCCTTAGGATGGATTAGTACATTATCCCGTTAAAAATATAGAATAGAAAGGATATTTGCGTATGGCGGAGCCAATTAATTCCCGGGAAACCAAAATTGCCATCGTCACGGACAGTGCTTGTGATTTAGAGCCGGAGCTTATTGAAGAATATGGCATTGAAGTCGTACCTTTACATATAATTTATCGTGACCGCGAGTACCGGGATCGGGTCGATATCTCGCCCCAGGAGGTTTATGATTCTTTGGAACAGGAGGTTCCCAAAACATCCTTGCCCTCTCCCGCTGAGATTCAGGCGGTCTTTAACCGCTTGCGGGAACAGAAGGTGACCCATATTCTGTCTTTGCATCTATCCAGCGGACTCAGTGGCACCTATCAGGCTGTCTCGCTGATCGCCCAGGAATTTAAAGACATGATCATTGAAGTTGTGGATACCAAGACCCTCTCGATGGGCCTGGGCATGACGGTCATTGAGGCTGCCCGGGAAAGCCGGCGTACTGTGGACTTTGAACATGTGGTGGCTTCAGCCAAGAAGGCTGTTGAGCAAATCAAGGGCTATTATGTGCTCTCTACTTTAGAGTATTTGAAAAAAGGCGGCAGGATCGGCTATGTCGCCGGTACCATTGGCGAATTGCTGAGCCTTAAGCCAATTATCTCGATTAATGAAGAAGGCAAATATTTTACGTTTGCTAAGGTTCGGGGACGGGAGCAGTCTTTGAAACGCTTAAAACAAGTGCTTCTGGACCATTTGAAGGAGAGTATCGCCAGTGTGGCCATTGTCCATGGCGGTTCAGAAAAAGAAGCCCGGGATTTAGAAAAAGTAGCCCGGGAGCACCCCAACGTGAAAGAAGTGTTTTTTGGCCAGATCAGCCCCGCTTTAGGTGTGCATACAGGGCCGGGCCTCGTGGGACTGTTGGTCTATCCCAGACTCGAAGGCAGTATTTAAAAGATAAGAGTTATGTTTCCAAGTAAGATAAGCTTACAGATTGCTCTGTGAGCTTCTTTTGCACCTTAGAGAGGAGAGAAGCCGATGATTCAAGAACGTTACCGATTTTGGCTGACCAGCCCCTACTTTGATGAGGATACCCGCTCGGAAGTGGCCGCTATTAACGATGAGAAAGAGATCGAGGACCGCTTCTATACGGATTTGGAATTTGGCACCGGAGGATTGCGGGGGGTGCTCGGTGCCGGCACCAACCGCATGAATATCTATGTTATCCGCAAGGCAACTCAAGGCTTGGCGGACTTAATCCTGGAAGGGGGAGAAGCGGGGAAGAACCGGGGTGTGGTGATTGCCTACGATTCCCGCCGCTTTTCCGATCGCTTTGCCAAAGAGGCCGCTTTAGTGCTGGCCGGCAACGGCATTAAAGCTTATCTGTTTGATGATCTGCGCCCCACGCCGGAGCTTTCTTTCGCGGTCCGCCACCTCAAGGCTCAGGCAGGCCTGGTGATTACCGCCAGCCATAACCCCAAGGAGTATAATGGCTATAAGGTGTATTGGGAGGACGGCGGCCAGGTTCCGCCGGATCGTGGGGACCGGATTCTGGCTCATATCAAAGCTCATCAGGCTTGGGATGATATCCTCCCCCTTGAGGAGGCAGAAGCCCGGGACAAGGGACTTTTAGTTGAGATTGGGGAAGAGATCGATGCAGTTTATCTGAGCAAGGTCAAAGAACTGGCCTTGTATCCGGAACTTTCCCAGGCCAAGGGAAGCAATCTGTCTATCGTCTATACTCCCTTGCATGGGGCGGGGAATGTGCTGGTCAACAGAATCCTCACCGAGATGGGCTATTCCGTATTTACGGTTCCTGAACAGGAGAAACCGGATCCGGAGTTTACAACAGTTCCTTACCCTAATCCTGAAATCCCTTCCACCTTTGATCTGGCCAGAAGTTATGGCAAAGCCAGAAACGCCCAGATGCTCATCGCCACCGATCCTGATGCAGACCGTTTGGGCATGGCTCTGCGCACCCCTCAGGGTGATTACCGGCAGCTCACCGGGAATCAGGTGGGGACCCTTCTGAGCTATTATCTGCTCACCCAAAAGAAGAGGCTGGGTATTCTGCCTGAGCAAGCCGTCGTCATCAAGACCATTGCCTCCACCGATCTGGCGGATCTCCTGGTCAAAGACTTGGGAGCCCGGGTGGAAAATGTCCTCACCGGCTTTAAATTCATTGCCGAGAAAGAGCAGGAAATGGAAGTTCAGGGCAGCGGAGATTTCCAGTTCGGCTTTGAAGAGAGCTATGGCTATTTAGCCGGGCATTTTGTGCGGGATAAGGACGCGGTGATCGCTTCGCTCCTGCTGGCGGAAGCCGCTCTCTACTATCAGGAAAAAGAAGGCCGTTCCCTGCTGGAGGTTCTGGAGGATATTTACGGCAAGTACGGTTATTTTATTGACGATCAGATCTCCATTACTTTAGAAGGCAAAGCAGGAAAAGAGCAAATGGAGAAGATGATGGTTAAACTCCGTGAGACCGATGTCAAGTCCTTCGGTGGGATTGCCGTCGCCTGCATTGACGATTATGAACTGAGAAAAGGAAGAAGGATGATTGCTCCCTTCCATAGTTATGAGCTTGCTCTTCCCCAATCCAATGTGATTCGCTATTCCTTCCAGGGCGGAGGGTTTGTGATGGCCCGGCCTTCGGGAACAGAGCCGAAAATTAAGTTTTACTTCAATATCAGGGGTGTTAATCCACAAGAACTCCCCACCACCTTGGAAGCTGTGAAAAAGGATTTGCTGGAACTGATTAAGGATTAAGCATTAAGCATTAAGCATTAAGAAATCTTTTTACCCTCTGGGCTGTTAGGCTTAGGGGGTTTTTCAACATATAAAGGTCAAAAAACATCAGAATTATCTCTGACCAATATTGACCTTTCCGGATAAAAGGATCTATAATAGAACTATAAAATTTTACCAAAACTAGTTAGGCATTGATCAAGGAGGGATTGCCATGTCTTTTGATACGAACCGCTTTACCCAAAAATCTCAGGAGGCCATTATTCAAACGCAAACGATGGCGGAGCGTAATGGCAACAGCCAAGTGGAGCCTGAGCACTTGCTTTTAGCTCTCCTGGAACAGGGAGAGGGGGTCGTTCCCCAAGTCCTGACCAAGCTTGATATCCCGGTGGGGGCTTTGGTTCAAAAAGTACGCCAGGAGGTCAACCGCCTCCCGCGCATGATGGGAGCTAATGTTCAACTGACCATTTCCCCCCGGCTGCGGACCGTGCTGGTCTCGGCTCACGATGAGATGGAGACCTTTAAGGATGACTATGTAAGCACCGAACATCTTTTGCTGGCGATCCTCAGCCAAGGCGGGGGCCCAGCGGAGAAAATCTTAAAGCAAGAGGGTCTGAATCGCGAGAAGCTTCTGCAGGCTTTGCGTGTGGTGAGAGGGACTCAGCGGGTGACGAGCCAGACACCGGAAGGAACCTTCCGGGCCCTTGAACAATATGGACGCAATCTTGTCGAACAAGCCCGCCGGGGAAAGCTGGATCCGGTCATCGGCCGGGACGAAGAAATTCGCCGCGTCATTCAGATTCTTTCCCGCAAGACCAAGAACAACCCTGTTCTCATCGGAGAGCCCGGTGTGGGAAAAACGGCCATTGTCGAAGGTCTGGCCCAGCGGATCGTCCGCGGTGATGTTCCCGAATCGGTGAAAGATAAGAAGATCATTGCCTTGGATATGGGTTCCTTGATCGCCGGAGCGAAATACCGGGGAGAATTTGAGGAACGGCTTAAAGCGGTGCTTAAGGAAGTTCAGGAACGGGAAGATATTATCCTGTTTATCGATGAACTGCACACGGTGGTGGGAGCAGGGGCAGCAGAAGGGGCCATGGATGCCGGCAATATGCTTAAACCCATGCTGGCCCGGGGTGAGCTGCATATGGTGGGAGCCACAACCCTGGATGAATACCGCAAGTATATTGAAAAGGATGCCGCTCTGGAACGGCGCTTTCAGCCGGTTACGGTGGGAGCTCCCAGTGTTGAGGATACCATCTCCATTTTGCGGGGGCTCAAAGAACGCTATGAAACCCATCATGGCGTAAGAATTACCGATGGAGCGATTATCGCCGCCGCAGTTCTTTCTGACCGCTATATCAGCGATCGTTTCCTGCCGGATAAAGCCATCGACCTCATTGATGAGGCCGCTGCCCGCATGCGTATGGAGATCACCAGTGACCCCTATGAATTGGATCAGATCAAGCGCCGGATTCTGCAGTTGGAGATTGAGCGGGAGGCCTTAAAGAAGGAAAAAGACGAAGGCAGCAAGGAACGCCTGGAAAAGATTGAGGAAGATCTGGCTAACCTCAAAGAAGAACGCAGTGCCCTGGAAGCCCAGCTGCAAGGGGAAAGAGAAGTTCTGACCAGAATCAACTCCCTCAAGGAAGACATCGATCAGAACCGCCTTAAGATGGAACAAGCCCAGCAGGCCTTTGATTATAACAAGGCGGCCGAGCTGCAATATGGCATATTGCCAAAGCTGGAGAAGGAGCTCAACGCTTTGGAAGAGCAGCTTCGCAACCGGAAGAACACCTTGCTCAAGCAGGAAGTAGGGGAAGAGGACATTGCTGAAGTAGTGGCCAAATGGACCCAGGTTCCTGTTGCTAAACTTTTGGAAAGCGAAATGGATAAACTGGTCCATATGGAAGCGCGCATCCATCAGCGGGTGATCGGGCAGGAGGAGGCTGTGAAAGCGGTAGCCGATGCTGTCCGCAGATCCCGGGCCGGCCTGCAGGACCCCAACCGGCCCTTAGGTTCGTTCCTGTTTCTCGGCCCCACAGGGGTAGGGAAGACGGAGTTGGCCAAAGCCTTGGCTGAATTTCTCTTTGATGATGACCAGGGGATCGTGCGCATCGACATGTCCGAATATATGGAGAAGCATACCGTTTCCCGCCTGATCGGCGCTCCTCCGGGGTACGTAGGCTATGAAGAGGGAGGCCAGCTCACGGAAGCAGTAAGGCGCAAACCCTATAGTGTGGTCCTCTTTGATGAAGTGGAAAAAGCTCATGGGGATGTCTTTAATGTGTTGCTGCAGCTCCTCGATGACGGCCGCTTAACCGACGGGCAGGGACGGGTGGTTAATTTTAAGAATACAGTGGTCATTCTGACCAGTAATATCGCCAGCCCCTTGATTCAGGAATTGACGGCCTCAGGAGCGGCCCAGGAAGTGTTGCGTTCCCGGGTTACCGAGGAACTCAGGCTGCATTTCCGGCCGGAGTTTTTGAACCGGTTGGATGAAATCATCGTTTTCCACCCTCTTGGTCAGGAGCATATTGGTTCCATCGTGCAGATACAGATCAACAAGCTGCGTGATTATCTGGCTCCCCGCAAAATGACTCTGGAGCTCTCCCAGGGAGCCTTAAATAAAATCATTCAACAAGGTTATGATCCGATCTATGGAGCAAGACCCCTGAAAAGGGTGATCCAGCAAAACCTCCAAAATCCTTTGGCCATGAAAATCCTGCAGGGAATCCTTCACGAAGGGGATCATGTCCTGGTCGACCTTGATCCTCAGGGCCAGCTTCTGTTTAAAAAGTCGGAATAAGGTGCTTGCATCCTGCCCGGGAACACTATAAACTAGAGTTGGCACCATGTTGTGGCAGATAGTATTGGCAAAAGGGAGTTAAGAAAGAATGAACAGGTGGGTTTTTCTGACCAATGTCACGACGGAAGTAGAAGCGGATATCGTGATCGGTCTGCTTGAGCAGGGGCATATTCCCGCTCAAAAGGCCTATCCTGGGCTGGGAAATCTGAAGGCGGCCTATGGTATTGTTAATGGGGTCGAGATCTATGTGCCTGAGGATTGTCTTAAGCATGCCAAGGAGATTCTTGCTGCCGAGGGAGCGGAAAATGCTCCGGATGAAGCCCCGGACCCCGATGTTGAATGTGATCGCTGAATAAAATAAGCAATAAAGCAAGAAGAAATCCCCGGAAATGTTCGTTGGTTCATTTCCGGGGATTTCTTAATGATCTGGATTTATCAACCGACTGCTTCGCGGTCGCGATAGGCGATCACTTTACGCCGTATTCTTTGGATGGTATTATCCAAAGACTTAGAACTTACACCAAGGTATTGGGTGATTTCCCGCTGCTTCATGCCGATAAGGTAATGATAGCGAAACACTTTGAGCTCTAATTCCGAAAAACCGTTCATAAGTCCCTGTAAAAAAAGGCGGGTTTCGTCTGATGCGATCACCTTTTTCTCAGGATCATCATGGGTGGCCACAAAGCTGATAAAGGAATCGGTCTTATCGTCAGCTAAAACATTATTCAAGGAATAAGCTTCATTGAGATTGAGGTGTTTCTGCCGGTTATGAGCGCGTAAGCTGTCAATGAGCTTGCGCTTAATCACCATGCGGAGAAAATGCAGGAAAGGAATCTCAGAGCTGGGATCGTAGGATACGATGGCTTTGTATATGGCAATCCGGCCTTCCTGGAGCAAGTCATCATATTCGGCTCGATTGAGAAAATACTTATAGGCAATTTTGCGGATTTCCGGTTCATAATATTGAATAAGCCAGTTCAAGGAATCCTGATTGCCAGAGCGCGCGGCTTCAAGCTGAGTATCGATGTCTGCCAAAAGGGTATTAGATGAAGTCATGCGCACATCTCCTTATCAAAGATATAGACTCAGTCTTTAGTCTAAGAAAATAAACCTGCTTTGACAAGGCACATATTATGGACAACTATCCAATTTTATCCCGAATTATCAAAGGTTTTTATTTATCGAAGGTTTTATTTATTGAATCATTTTTAACAGATTAACGGTTTCAATGGCGGTGATGGCAGAATCGAAGCCTTTGTTGCCGGCTTTTGTTCCGGCCCGTTCAATGGCTTGTTCGATGGTATCTGTGGTTAAGACGCCGAAAACAACGGGCAGTTTGGTTTCTAAACCGACATGGGCCACCCCTTTGCTCACCTCGGCACTGACAAAGTCAAAATGGGGTGTGGCACCGCGAATAACGGCTCCCAGGCAGATAATGGCATCGTATTTTTTGGTTTCGGCCATCTTTTGGGCAACTAAAGGGATTTCAAAGGCTCCGGGAACCCAGGCGATTTCAATATCGCTTTCCGCAACACCATGACGGAGGAGGGCGTCAAGGGCGCCTCCCACCAGTTTGTTGGTGATAAATTCGTTGAAACGAGCGGCGACAATCCCGAATTTTAATCCTTCAGCAATCAGTTTACCTTCATAAGTCATCATAGTTCTTCATCCTTTCTAATCATCGTGAATCACAAGTATGCTTAAAGTGTAAGCATTTTCTAAATACTAACGAACGCCGGGCAGGTAATGACCCAATTTAATTTTCTTGGTGTGGAGATAATGCTGGTTTTCAGGCTTAACCGGCATTTCCATGGAAACGCGCTCCTGAATCTCCAGGCCATAGCCTTCCAAACCGACGATTTTGCGGGGGTTATTGGTCATCAGCCGTACCTTGCGGATGCCTAAGTCCACCAGAATCTGAGCTCCTACGCCGTAATCCCTGAGGTCGGCAGGGAAACCCAAGGCAAGATTAGCTTCCACAGTATCTTTGCCTTCTTCCTGCAATTTATAGGCCTTCAACTTATTGAGCAGCCCAATGCCCCGGCCTTCCTGGCGCATATAGAGCAAGACTCCCCGGCCTTCTTTTTGAATGCTTTCCAGAGCGGCAGAAAGCTGCTCGCCGCAGTCACAGCGGCGGGAATGAAAAACATCTCCGGTCAGGCATTCTGAGTGGACCCTTACCAGCACCGGCTCACCATCGTCCACATCCCCCTTGACCAGGGCAATATGCTCTTGTCCATCCAATAAACTCCGATAGCCCACTGCTTTGAAGTCCCCAAAGTCTGTAGGGAGTTCAATACCGACCACCCGTTCCACTAATTTTTCTTTTTGGCGTCGGAAATGAATGAGATCTTTAATGGTAACCATTTTGAGATCGTGTTTTTTAACGAATTCCATGAGGTCGGGAACCCTTGCCATGGTGCCGTCGTCTTTCAAGATTTCGCAAATGACCCCTGCCGGTTGAAAGCCTGCCAAGCGGGCAAGATCAACGGCGCCTTCTGTATGACCGGCGCGGACCAGGACCCCTCCTTCCCGGGCTTTGAGAGGGAAGATATGTCCGGGACGGCGGAGATTCTCGGGGCGGCTGTGAGGATCAAGGAGGACTTTTACCGTATTGGCCCGCTCAAAAGCGGAGATTCCCGTAGTGCAGTCGCAGCCATCCACACTCACGGTAAAGGCGGTTCCATGGGGATCCGTATTGTGGGTTACCATGGGTTCAAGATTTAAGGCTTGAATGCGCTCGGCGGTCATGGGGACACAGATTAAACCCCGGCCATGGGTGGCCATAAAATTGATCGCCTCAGGGGTTGCTTTCTCTGCGGCCATCAGCAGATCCCCTTCGTTTTCTCTTTCCTCGTCATCCACGACGACAATAATTTTGCCTTGGCGGATGTCTTCGATGGCTTCTTCAATCGTATTAAAGCGAAATTCCATGTTGATCACTCCTGTCTAAAATCTAATCTAGATAAAGCCGTTTTCGGCTAAGAAACTCATGGATAAATCCTTTCGGGGGGCTTCTTTTTTCTCCATGAACCGTGCCACATACTTTCCGATCAGGTCGGTTTCCAGATTAACCACATCGCCCACGCCTTTAAAGCCTAAGGTAGTTTCTTGGCGGGTATGGGGGATCAGGGATACGGTAAAAGCCTGAGGAAGGAGCTCCACCACGGTAAGAGAAATGCCGTCAATGGCGATGGAGCCTTTGGGCAAGACATAGTTTAAAAGTTCCGGAGTGGCTTTGATGGTAAAGACCCGGGCAATTCCCACCGGGGTGATCTTTTGAATGGTGCCCACTCCGTCCACATGACCGCTTACCAGATGGCCGCCCAATCGGGTGGAGAGCTGCAGAGCCCGCTCCAGGTTGACCTGCGTTCCCCGGCTGCATTCCTTGAGGTTGGTTTTATGTAAAGTTTCGGCCATGACATCCACGGTAAATAAATTTCCCTGCATTTTCACCACCGTGAGGCAGATGCCGTTGACAGCGATGCTGTCCCCGATTTGGGTGCTTTCAAGCACTTTAGTTCCTTCCAGGGTCAATTGAGCGGAATCGGGCAGAACCTTCAGATCCGTTACCTTGCCTAACTCTTCGATGATACCGGTAAACATGTTCACTCACCTCTTTTGACTGTTTAATCGGATGACTGCTTAATCGGATGACTACTTAATCGGCATAATTTACTTTGGCCCGTACCCGGAGATCCCCGGTTCCTCCGTCGATCTCCAGAAATTCTAAAGGAATCGCCTGTGCCATCAAAGGAAGCTCAAGTCCGGTCAGGGGGGAAGGACCTTTGCCTCCGATGAGCTTGGGCGCATAGATAAACTCCACCTCATCGATAAGCTGCTCGCGGAGCAGGGAGCCGGCCAGCCCGCCGCCGCCCTCCAGCAATACAGAGTTCCAACCCCGTTTGACTAAATCTCCCAGCAGGTCTTTTAAAGGAACATAACGGGGGGAATCATACTGCCAAACCTCTACATTCTCCAGAGCCCGCAAGGCCTTCAGCTTATCCAAAGGAGCGGAGGCCGTGGTGGCGATGAGACAGGGGGCGGTACAGGAGGAAGCAAGTACGGCGGCCTGCAGAGGAATTTGCAATGTTCCATCCACGATCAAGCGCACCGGATCACGGCCTTCGTCAATCCGGCAATTCAAAGCAGGATTATCCTGGCGCACGGTTTCACTGCCCACCATAATCACATCGAAGTGATCGCGCAGCCGGTGGACATAGGCACGGGAGGCTTCATTGGTAACCCATTTGGAGTCACCTGACTCCGTCGCTATTTTACCATCAAGGGTTAAAGCCGATTTGTAGAGGACAAAGGGAAGGCCGGTCTGCATGGCCTTTAGAAAGCCCTTGTTTAAGGTCCTGGCTTCCTTTTCTTTAAGCCCCACATCAACCTGAATGCCGGCTGCCCGCAAGCGGGTGATCCCTTGTCCGCCCACTAAGGGATTGGGATCCACCATAGCCACGACAACGCGTTGGATTCCGGCTTTAATCAGTGCGTCGGCACAGGGAGGGGTTTTCCCGAAATGAGAACAAGGCTCTAAAGTAACATAGGCTGTGGCTCCCCGGGCATGTTCTCCGGCTGCCTGCAGAGCGTGAACTTCGGCATGGGGAGTGCCGGCTTTCTGATGATATCCTTCACCGACAATAGCGCCATCCTTAACGATGACACATCCCACCAGGGGATTGGGACTGGTTCTGCCCATAGCCAAGGCTGCCAATTCCAGGGCCCGGGACATGTAATGATTGTCAAGTTCCATGTGATCGCCGCCGTTTCCCATCTCTTTGAGTTAGTTTTGCTTAGTTTCCCATAAAAACACTATAAAAAACCCCAGAGTTCATTCTCTGGGGCCTAAAAACCATAGCAAATAAAAAGCGCATCAGCACTTTAATTTCCTCTTCTCATCCAGACTTTACTGTCGGCTCTGGAATTACACCAGATCTGCCATAATGGCTCGCGGGCTTGACCGCCGGTATGGAATTTCACCAATCCCCAGAGGTATTCAATTACTTATATATAATACTCTAACTTATTGATGAATTCAACCCTTTAAGAAAATTTAGATCCCTTGAGGAGGATGAGGGGGATGGTGCTCCAGATATTCATCCCGCAGCAAGCCCATGAGGATCCCATCGCGATACTCACCTAAGACAAAGCGCGCCTGCCTTAATCTGCCTTCAACCTTAAAACCCAGTTTCTCATAGGCTTTTAAAGCACGCAGATTCCCGTCCCATAAATCGAGGCTCAGGCGATGAAAATTCCACTGATAGAAAAGATAGTCGATCAACACTTTCAAAGCGTCCGTGCCATAGCCACGGTTCCAATAATCGCTTTCACCAATAACGATGAACAGTACCGCCGAGCGGGCGGGGAGATTGACATCCCGATAGCCTACGGTTCCGATGGGCTTTTGCTCTTCATTGAGAATGAGATAGCGGCTGCCGTCTTTCTGGGGGGTGAAAAAGCGTTCTTCGATTTCCTCTTCGCTAAGCATTGTGCTCAAAGGCCAGGCGGCATTCGCCCAATAATTAAGGTTTTGGTTGTTATACCATTGATAAAAAATGGGGATATCATCAAGCTCCAGCGGACGGAGAAAGGTCTTTTTTCCCTGCAACATGGCTTTGCCTCCCGTGATATTGATAGGATAGTGTCGTTATGTTTAAATTATACCATATCCGGTATTCCTTGCGTATCGCAACAAAAATAGGCTGACGCTATGTCAGCCTGATTTGCCCTATGAACATTCGGTGGCCATTCGTAGTGGAAATTTAGATTCGCTGAAATCAGTCGATTGATTCCACCATCTTTATCAGTTCATCGGCGCCTACATCGGCTTTCGATGCGCTGAACATATACATCACGCCATTGATATCAACATCTAAATTCTTTCTTCCCTGCAGCGCACTGTATCCATTGATTTCGGTCAGCTTCATATTGCCCAGTTCCGTTGCAAAGCTTGTTTTTTCGTTCATGAGCCTTGTCTGGAGATAGATAAGCCGCTTGCCTTTGGTAAAGAAAATGTCGGCATACTCTCCGCTGATGGCATCGTTATTGGTGGTATACAGGCTGATCCTGTCAAGCTGATAGCCTTCGGGAAGGTAGGTAGGGAGTTTCAGTTCAAAGTCGAGATACGCTTGCGCTTCGGCCAAGTCAGTGAACCCGGGGCGGCGGCTGTCGGTGTGGTTTTCTTCGCTTGAGTCCTTCATTAAGCTGGGATCAGGAACATCATTCGCCGGAACCGGGCCGGTTAAGTAGTATGTGTGCCCGCCCAAAACCACGCCGACAAATTTCTCATAGAACGAACTTCCATATGTGGTTTGAGAGAAACATGCCACAAATAGGGTCAGTGACGCTGCCAGAGCGAGCCATCTTCTGGGGAGCCGATAAGCTTTGGCTTTGGCTTCCGCAGCCGCTGAACGGGTGCAATTCTCAATCAGGCGCTGCTGTAGTTCAGCTGTGATATGTATGCCGCTAAATGCTTGTCTTAACTGGTGTTTTTTCATATCCGAAATCCTCCTCTGTGTATTTGAGCTTTAATTTTTCCCTGCCGCGCTGAAGACGTTTTTTCACCGCTGCAGGCGAAATATCTGCCATATGCGCGATACTGCCCACATCATAGCCTTCGACATAATGCAGAAACAAAACCATTCTGTACTGTGCGGGCAGCGAGAAGACTGCCTCCAATATACCTGAGTCTTCCTCAGATTTGCAGAACTCCGACAATCTCTCAATGTTCATGTGCTTATGACGGAAATTAAACCTGCGCATGTCTTTGCAGACATTTGCAGCCACGCGGATCAGCCAGGCTTTCTGATGTTCCGCCCCGGTGAAAACCGGTGCCTTTGAAATATATTTCACAAAAATATCCTGCAGAGCATCTTCAGCATTCTGCTGTGAGCCAAGCATTACCAAACAGATTCTGTAGAGCATATCGCTGTACTCTCTGATAACGCTCTCGATTTCTTCCGCTGATCGGGATATGCGGTTCATGCTCTCACCTCCTTACACCACTAACACGAATTGAAGGGGCGTTTGGTGACATATATTTTTTGAAAATTCCCCCCAAAAGCGTCGAATCGACTGATAATACTAATCCATACTATTCCGCAATTAAAAACATTTAATAATCCAATCGCGGGCAATATGTAATCCTATAGGTTTATCCGTAATCAATATCTCGTGTTGTAAGTAATCTAAACTCGTAAAGAAAAAAGAGCCCCGAAGGACTCTCTATTCGCCTATGTAGTGGTCGGGGTGACAGGATTTGAACCTGCGGCCTCTGCGTCCCGAACGCAGCGCTCTACCAAACTGAGCCACACCCCGTTTTTACCGAACGCTTTATAATATAACAAAATGCTCACAAGCTGTCAAGGTTATCAAAGCTAAGCGCTAAATTAAATGTTAATAAAATTTTCGTAGACATCATGCATTTAATAAAGAATAATACCGTATTTGATACTCCTTCGGACAATGGTCCGGGGGGTTTTTTACGGGGCGTGGTATATGAAAAAGAGAACGAATCAAGGGCAGATGACAACTTACTAGAGTTTTATAAGTTGTCATCTGCCCTTGATCATGTTAAAATTTTCTAGGAGGAGGTTTGAGCGTATATGATCAAATTCGAAAATGTCAGTAAAAAATACGATGATGGTACCGAAGCCGTGAAATCACTTAATTTCGAGATAAACAGCGGCGAACTGATGGTACTCATCGGCCCCAGCGGCTGCGGAAAGACAACGACGATGAAAATGATTAACCGCCTGATTCCTCATACAGGGGGAAAAATCACCATTGACGGGCAGGATATCGACAGCATTGACCCGGTGCCTCTCCGCCGCAATATCGGCTATGTCATTCAGCAGGTAGGTTTGTTTCCGCACTATACCATTGAAAATAACATAGCCCTGATACCGAGGCTGAAAAAATGGCCGGAGTCGAAGCTCAAAGAACGCGTTGCTTATCTGATGGATGTAGTGGGGCTGGACGCCGGAGTATTTGCCAAACGCTATCCCCGGGAGCTTTCCGGTGGGCAGCAGCAGCGGGTGGGGGTGGCCAGGGCCCTGGCAGCCAATCCCGATATTATTCTCATGGATGAGCCTTTTGGGGCACTGGATCCCATGACCCGGGAGCAGCTTCAGGATGAATTGCTGCGCATTCAGTCGGAAATGCATAAAACCATTGTTTTTGTTACCCATGACATGGATGAAGCCCTCAAGCTTGGCGATCGTATCGCTGTTTTACGGGATGGCGAGCTGTTGCAGCTGGACACCCCCGACCAATTGCTGAGCAATCCTGCCCATGGCTTTGTTGAGGAATTTATTGGCAAGAACAGAATCTACCAAAACCCGGATTATATTCCCATTACCGATATCATGCGTGACAACCCGGCCATCATTCTCCCCTCCAAGACGCCGGTTGTCGCCATCAGCTTTATGCGTCAGCGCAAGACCGATACCTTGATTGTCTGCGATGAAAAAGGAAAGTTGTTGGGGATTATACCCAGCTATGAATTGCATGCTAAAAAAGAAATGATTCAGACTTTAGCCGAAATCGTCCAACCGGTGGACAGGGTTCTCGCCAATACAGCTACAGCCAAGGATGCCCTGCAAATGATCAACACGGCTGCCTATGGCATTATACCCGTGGTCAATGAGCTGCAAAAAGTTGTCGGCGCAGTGACCCGCGGTTCACTGTTAAGTTTTTTTGCCAACCAGTGGTCCGGTGAAGGGGAGGGTGCAGATGAGAAATGAGTCTTTATGGACCCAGATTATACTTCAGTTGGAAATGCGTTGGCCTGACTTAACAGCGGCTTTGCTTCAGCACATTGAGTTGGTCTTCATTTCCATGCTGATTGCCATTACCATTGGTGTTCCCCTTGGTATTCTGATTACCCGTGTCAAAGCCTTGGAAGGGCCTGTTCTGGGCGTAGCCGGTATTCTTCAGACTATCCCAGGTCTGGCTTTGCTGGGTTTTATGATTCCTCTTTTCGGGATCGGTATCAAAACAGCGGTGGCGGCCTTGTTCCTGTACTCCTTGTTGCCCATTATCCGCAACACCTTTACCGGTATTAAGGATGTAGATAAAGCGACCATCGAAGCGGCTAAAGGCATGGGGATGACAGATTGGCAGATCCTTACTAAAGTCCAGCTGCCCCTTGCCCTGAGTGTCATGATGGCCGGGATCCGCACCGCTACCGTCATTAACGTTGGTACAGCTACCCTGGCGGCTTTTATCGGTGCCGGCGGTCTGGGGGATTTCATCTTTATTGGTATATCCAGAAACCTGGATGCCCTGGTGCTGATTGGAGCTTTTCCGGCGGCGTTATTGGCCCTGCTGCTTGATTGGCTGCTGGGCAGGCTGGAAAAAACAACCACACCAAGGGGGCTGAAGGTGTAGGGGGGACTTGATGCGGAGTGGACACTTCGCAAACTACCGAAGAGTATGAAGAGAAAGGAAAGGTGACTATGATGATGAAAAAGAACCTTATGATGTGGAGTTTGGTTGGTGTGTTGATGCTTGCTTTAGTGGGCTGCAGCAGCAGTGCGGCAAAGAGTGGCGAAAGCATCACAGTCGGCTCGAAAAACTTTACGGAGAACATTATTATTGCTCATATGATGGCTGACCTGGTGGAAGCACATACGGATCTAACCGTGGACAGAAAAGTTAATCTTGGCGGCTCCAATGTAGCCTGGACGGCTTTGGAGAACAATGACATCCAGATGTACCCTGATTACACCGGAACTATTGTAGCCAACTATTATCAGGAAGCAACCGGAACATCGGAGGAAACTATGGCCAAAACCTTGGAGTTAACGGCTGAAGATAATCTAAAGGCTTTGGGGTCGCTGGGTTTCAACAATACTTATACTCTGGCAGTGACTAAAGAGACAGCGCAAAAATATAATCTGAAAACCTACAGCGATTTGGTTGGAGTATCGGAACAGTTGGTTCTGGGCTGTGAATTTGAATTCAAAGATCGGCCGGATGGCTACCCGGGGCTTCAAGACACATACAATATGAACTTCAAGGAAGTCAAAGGTATGGACCATGGCATCATGTTCCGCTCTCTGGTCGAGGGTGAGGTTGATGTGGTCGATGCTTATGCCACCGACGGCCAGATTAAAGTCTTCGATTTGGTCATTTTGGAGGACGACCGGGAATTCTTTCCACCCTATGATTGTCTGCCTTTAGTTCGCCAGGACACCCTTGACCAATACCCGGAACTGGAAGAGATTCTGAATAAACTTGCCGGACAAATCAACGAGGCGGACATGCAAGAACTAAATGCTAAAGTGGATGACCAGGGCATGAAAGAAGATGTTGTCGCTCATGACTTTCTGGTATCCGCAGGGTTAATAAAGGAATAATTTAAAAAGTTCCGGCAGCTTATTCTTTGATAATGAGCTGCCGGGTTTTCTTTGCACTGGATTGCTTTCCATCCTCAGGATCCGCTCTTTTTTTTCGGCGAGGCTGACGGCTCATCTCTTCGTGATGCCGTTATTATTTGCTTACTTGCTTCCTGCTTGAGTTGATAGGATGTACGTTTTCCGATATACTTAAATTCAGACAGCGGAAAAGAGCGATACGTTTCCGAATAAAATAGATAAAGAGCGGGGGAGAAGCATTGAAAAAAACCGCAATCATTATGGATTCCACGGGATATTTAACAAACGATATAATTGAGGAACATGATATTCGTGTCGTCACCCTGAATGTGAACATTGGTGATGAAACCTTTCCGGAAATCGATTTAACCAACAGAGATTTCTTTGGTAAACTGGAGCAGCTCTCCGGTTCCTCAACGACCTCCCAGCCTTCGGTAGGCGCCTTTTTAGAAGTCTACAAGGCAGTGCTGGCTGAAGGCTATGAGGAGATTATAAGTATTCATCTGTCCGAAAAGATCAGCGGTACTTATGCCTCGGCCATTATGGCCAAAGATTTGCTGGAAAACCCGCATATCCATATTTTTGATTCAGGTTCTTCAGCTTTAGGATTAGGTTTGCTGACCTGGGCGGCTGCTGATTGGGCCAGGGAAGGGCTTAATGCTCAGGAGATTTTGGGAAAGCTGGAAACATTGCGCCCCCTCTGTGAGCTTTATTTCATTGTCGACACATTGGAATACCTGCACCGGGGAGGGAGAATTGGGGGGGCTTCAGCCCTTTTCGGCACCTTGCTGCAAATAAAGCCTATTCTCTACTTTAATACTGAAGGTATTATTGATGTCTTTGATAAAGTTCGTTCAAAAAACCGGGCCTTGCAAAGAGTTTATAAAGAGCTTGAACGAGCCTTAGCTTCGCAAAAGCCCCACCGGATTGCCGTGATGCATGTTGGCGCCGAAGCTGAAGCGGTCAGCATAGCCGAAGAACTGTCCCAGAAATACCAGGGTCAGGATATCCGGATTTTTGAGGCAGGTCCTGTTATTGCTACTCATGTAGGCCCGGGGGCAGTCGGGCTGGTTTTTCACCCCTGGCCGCACTGATCTTGAATGAGGTTGTTGGCAATGCTCAAGGGTGAACTGATTGAATTGAATGGAAATTGACTGTATATTGCCAATACTTTAAGTCAAGTATAGGCAGAATAATTGGTGGGAAGATAGAGGCAGGAACCTTTTGTGGAGGTGTTAACCCATGCTTAAAATCCCGCGCCGCTTGTTTTTTCAGGTTCAATCTCCGGCAAGACCCTGTGAACCCTTTGCTCCTGCACAATCCGGTGATTTTTATGATGAGGAGATACCTCTGACATCTTTAGATGATATCGAATGGGCAACCAATGTTTTAGAACCGGAACAGCAGCGGGGGCCGTCGGAAAATCCCTGAGCCATGGCTTTCTGCGTACTTTAGAATGGACAGTGATTAGTCTCAGCCCGCCCTTGGGCTGAGACTTTGTATATATTGCGGATTTCTGAATATTTAAATTTTAATTATTTCTATATTTTGAGAAGGAGTTATTGGAAATATAGGGAATACTATAATCATTAGAGCTTTATTTCACAATTTAAAAATATTTGTTAAAAAAATAACTAATCCATTTAATAAAATTTTCTGAATTTTTGAAGGAATTCAGTAAATTACGAAGAATACACTCTATACAGTTGTTGTATCATATTTAAATTAACAACAGTCATATAGTGGGAACATGTAGTAGGAAAAATTATTGTGAAACTATGCACAGAAGTAGATGAAATAGGAGATGAAGTCAATGAAGATTGCGATTTCAGGCAAAGGCGGGGTCGGCAAGACAACATTTGCAGCTAATTTGGCCCATTACCTGTCCGAACAGGGGATGAGAGTCCTGGCTGTTGATGCTGATCCGGACGCCAGCTTAGGAACAGTCTTAGGTATTGCAGAGGATGCTTTGAACCGTTTGCGTCCCATTGTTGATATGAAAGAACTCATCGAACAACGCATGGGCGGAAGCGGTGCCTTTTATCCCTTGAACCCCCAAGTGGATGACATTTTGGATGATTACTCCGTTCAAGTGGGTCCCATCCGCTTTTTCCGCATGGGCAATGTCAAAGGGGGAGGTACAGCCTGCTATTGCAAAGAGAACAGTTTTTTGCATGCTTTGGTCAACTCCTTAATTCTCTCTGAACAGGATACCGTCATTTTGGATATGGGTGCCGGCATCGAACAGCTTACCCGAGGAACTGCCCAGGGAGTTGATGTTTTAGTCATTGTCACAGAGGCCAGCACAGTGAGCGCTCATACTGTCCGGGTCATTCAGAAGCTTGCCCAAGAATTGGGAATTCCTAAAGTCTCCGTCATCGGCAACAAAATCCGCTCCAGCAAAGACGAGGATTTTCTCAAAGCACAATTTACGGAAGATGAGTTGCTCGGCTTGATTCCTTTTAGCGAGGAATTACTCGATATGTCTATTCATACGGATAATTCTTCTTTTCCCAAGGGTGCTCCAGGTTCCCAATTAGAATCTGTCTATAGAAAACTAATGGAGGGGAGGGACATCTAAAACCTAAAGGTGAGCACAGTTGCATGGTGGAAATCTACAGGTCAAAAAGAGGAGGTTAAACAATGCCAAGATATCGGGATTTGACACACACCTCACGGCCTTCCAACGCGCCCCGTGTGGTGGAACCCAAAAATCCATTGCGCACAACAGATCCAGGCACCATAGAGATGCTAAAAGTTGCGCAGGAAAACAAACTTGAGACAGTATTTGATCGCTTTGTTGCCCAGCAGCCCCAATGCGGCTTCGGGTATAAAGGTATCTGCTGTCGTATTTGTCTTGCCGGACCCTGCCGGGTCAAAGCGGAGGATGGACCGGCCAGCAGAGGTATTTGCGGTGCAACCGCCTATACCATTGTCTCCAGAAACCTTGTTCGTATGATCGCAGGAGGAGCAGCGTCTCACTCCGAGCATGCCAGACATGTGCTGCACACTGCCCATGAACTTGTGGAAGGAAAGACTAAAGACTATGAAATTAAGTCCCCGGAAAAACTTCATAAACTAGCCGAAAAACTGGGAATCGAGACCTTAAACAGAGATAATATGGAGATTCTTGGTGACGTAACCGAATTAGCTTATGAAGATTTCGGCAGATATAAAGATCGTCCGGCAGCATTCCTTGACTCTTTCCTGATTGAGCAGCGTCATAACAAGTTTTTAAATACGAATATTATGCCGCGCAATATTGACGGTACTGTAACGGAACTTATGGCGCAGACCGCTCAAGGGGTGGATGCCGATCCTGTTAATATAATTTTCGGTGGCTTAAAAGGCTCCCTCGCCGACTTAGTGGGGGAATATATCGGCACCAACCTCAGTGACGTTTTGTTTGGGATTCCGGAGCCCATTGTTTCTGAAGCGAACCTGGGAGTTATTGAAGAGAAGATGGTCAACATCGCCGTTCATGGACATAACCCTGTTCTTTCCGAAATGGTGGTAGGGGCTGCCCGTGAGTTAAAGGCAGAAGCTCAAAAAGCAGGAGCAGAAGGGGTCAATATCGTCGGTATCTGTTGTACCGGTAACGAACTCCTGATGCGTGAAGGGGTCTATCTGGCCACATCATCCGCCTCTCAGGAAATGGCCATTTTGACCGGTGTCCTTGATGCCATGGTTGTTGACATTCAATGTATTTATCCATCCCTCACCCAATTGTGCGATTGCTACCATACCAAGATGATCACCACGGAAGCCATTATGAAGGTTCCCGGTGCGCAACATTTAGCGTTTAATTCAGAAACTGCCATGGAAGACGCTAAAAAATTAGTGAGAATAGCCATTGAAGCTTACAAGAGAAGAGATCCTAAAAAGATCGCTCTCTCCAAGACGCGCAACTCCCTTGTGGCAGGATTCAGTATCGAAGCCTTGACCGATATTTTCGGCAAGATCAATCCTGAGCGCCCCTTCTCTGTTCTGACCGATGCTATTCTGAGTGGACAGATCAAGGGTGTTGTTCAGATGGCCGGCTGCAACAACCTGAAACGTCAGCAGGATGAATCCCATGTCGCCATTCTCAAGGAACTGGTGAAGAATGATGTCTTTGTGGTAGCCACAGGCTGCTCGGCCGGAGCCTTTGCCAAGATGGGCCTAATGAATTCGGAAGCTGTGGAAGAATATGCCGGAGAAGGCCTGAAGAGCTTTATCAGACAGCTTGAAGAAGCTAATCCTCAATTGTCCACTAAATTACCTTTGGTATTCCACCTCGGATCTTGTGTGGATAACAGCCGCGGTATGGATCTGGTTCAAGCTATGGCCAAAGAACTGGGTGTCGATACACCTAAGGTTCCCTTTGCTGCCTCTGCACCTGAAGCAATGCATGAAAAAGCGGTAGCTATCGGTTCCTACTGCGTCTCCATGGGCATTCCGACTCATGTAGGCACCATGCCTTATCTGGAGGGCAGCGATCTCATCTATGGCATTGCAACCCAAATTGCCCATGATGTCTTCGGCGGCAACTTTATTTTCGAAGTGGATGAGAAGATTGCAGCACAAAAGATCTTAAATGCCCTTGAATACAGAAGCTGGAAGCTGAAGATTCATAAGCAAACCGCTGAAAAATTTGATACAGCCATTGCTCAAGGGTGGTAAGGAAAGGAGGAAGTGATTATGTCCATGGAGCAAATTTACGCTGATGCGATCAAGGATCCCTCAAAAGAGCCTAAAAAATTACTTCGTAAGGCTTACGATGGCACGATTACGGCTATGAGCTATGCGGAGATTCTTTTAAACCGTGCCCTTAAAGACTATGGTCCCCAACAAACGGTTGGCTATCCGGACACCGCTTACCACCTTCCGGTTATTACCTGCCTCTCCGGGGATAAGGTAACCACACTTGGTGAGCTTGTACCGCTTCTTAACCGCGTGCGGAATCAGGTCAAAACGGAATTGACCTTTGAGAATGCCCGCCTCTGGGGGGAATCCGTCCTCTATGCTGCGGAGATTATTGAAATTCTCCACTATTTGCGCAACGACGAGCCCAAGGTAGCCCCTTGGACCGGTTTCCTGGGTGACCCTATTGTGCGTAAGCATGGCATCAAGATGGTGGACTGGACTATCCCAGGTGTCGCCGTTATCTTAGGCCGGGCTAAAGATTCCCCGTCGGCCAAGAAAATCGTCGATAACCTGATGGGCAAAGGCTTCATGCTCTTCCTCTGTGATGAAGTCATCGAGCAGCTATTGGAAGAAAACGTGAAGATCGGTGAAGATTATATTGCCTTCCCCTTAGGAAACTTTACTCAAGTTATCCATGCGGTGAATTATGCCTTCCGGGCCGGCCTGGCCTTCGGGGGAATTCCCGCCGGACAAAGAGAGCAGCATCGTGATTATCAGCATCGCCGGGTACGGGCTTTTGTGCTCCATCTCGGAGAGCTGGATGATGTTAAAGTGGCCGCTGAGATGGGAGCCATTTTCATGGGCTTCCCTGTACTGACAGACCAGGAACTGGGCGAAGATATGCAGATTCCAGACTGGTATCTCTCCGAGCCTGATTATGAAAAGATCGTGCCTCTGGCCCTTGAGGTGCGGGGAATTAAGCTGACCAATATCGAGATTCCCATTCCGGTCAACTTCGGACCGGCCTTTGAAGGGGAAACCATCCGCAAAGGGGATACCTATGTGGAGTTTGGCGGCGGCAGAACTACTGCCTTCGAGCTGGTAAGCATGGTGGGACCTGATGAGGTTGTGGACGGTCAGGTAACCGTCATTGGACCGGAGATCGATACGGTACCGGAAGGAAGCCGGCTCCCGCTGGGAATCAAGGTGGATATCTATGGCCGTAAAATGCAGGAGGACTTTGAAGGGGTTCTGGAGCGCCGGATCCACTACTTTACCAACTATGGTGAAGGAGTCTGGCACGTCGCTCAGCGTGATCTTTGCTGGGTGCGTATTTCCAAGGATGCCCGGGCCAAAGGCTTCCTAATGAAGCATATCGGTGAATTGCTGCTGGCTAAATTCAAGCAGGAATTCCCGGCTATTGTCGACCGGGTACAGGTTACCATCTATACGGATCAACAAGCCGTCGAGGAAAATCTGGTCAAGGCCCGGGAGCGTTATCGGGCACGGGATGCCCGCTTGAAGAGCCTGACCGACGAGAATGTGGAAGAATTCTATTCCTGCCTCCTCTGTCAGTCCTTTGCTCCTAATCATGTCTGCATTGTCAGCCCGGAACGGGTTGGTCTCTGCGGTGCTGTCAGCTGGCTTGATGCCAAAGCAGCCTTCGAAATCACCCCAACCGGCCCGAACCAGCCTATTCCTAAGGGTCTGGCTATTGATGAAGTCAAGGGAATGTGGCAGAGCGTCAATGATTATCTGCGGCCTTCTTCCAATAATACCCTTGAAGAAGTCAATCTCTATACCTTGATGGACCGCCCCATGACATCCTGCGGTTGCTTCGAGGCGATTATGGCCATTGTTCCTGAGGCCAACGGCCTGATGATCACTACCCGTGAGCATAGTGGCATGACGCCTTGCGGCATGACCTTCTCGACCCTGGCCGGAACGGTTGGCGGCGGCTTGCAGACACCAGGCTTTATGGGAATCGGCCGCAGCTATATTATCAGCAGGAAGTTTATTCCGGCTGACGGCGGCATCTCGCGGATTGTCTGGATGCCTAAAGAGCTGAAGGAGTTCTTAAAAGAAGATCTTGTAGCCCGTTCGATTGACGAAGGTTTAGGCGAAGACTTTATCGATAAGATTGCCGATGAGAGCGTCGGCACGACGGTGGAAGAGATCATTCCCTTCCTCGAAGAAAATGGACACCCATGCTTCAGTCTGGACCCATTAATGTAAGATAAATGTTGGAGACAGAGCATTATGCTCTGTCTCCGGTGAGAAAAAGTAATGATGGAAAGGGGTCACTGTTATGGCTTTAACAGGCTTAGAAATTTATAAACAACTCCCCAAGAAGAACTGCGGTGAGTGCGGTACTCCTACCTGTCTCGCTTTCGCGATGGCATTGGCTTCCGGTAAAGGATCCTTGGATGCTTGCCCTTATGTTACCGATGAAGCTCGGGAAGCCCTGGATTCCGCATCGGCACCACCGATTAAGGCTATCAAATTCGGCAACGGCTCGGTTTTAGGAGATGAAACGGTTCTTTTCCGTCACGATAAAACCTTTTATCATCCTACCACCTTGCTGATTGAGATTGCCGATACGTTATCCGATGAAGAAGTTCAAGGGAAGCTTCAGGAAATAGAAGGCTTGGAATTTGATCGGGTGGGATTGCATTATACCATCGACGGAGTGGCTGTGATCGAGGCCTCCGGCTCCCCGGAGCAATTTGCTAAAGTAGTCGCTCAAGTGGCCGCAGGAACTGAGCGTTCTTTGCTGCTTTTAAGCGACAACGCCGATGCTCTGAAAGCCGCTTTACCTGGAGTTGCCGGCCGCAAACCTCTGATCGGCTCGGCTACCGAAGCCAATTATGAGGCGGTTGTCAACTTAGCAAAAGAGCATAATGTTCCCGTTATCATCAAGGCGGATGGTTTGGATGCTTTAGCTGCCTTAGTGGAAAATGCTCAAAAACTTGGCTATAAAGAATTTGTCCTCGATCCGGGCGCCCGGACACCGAGCCAGACTCTTGCTAATCTGACTCATTGCCGCCGCCTGGCGATTAAAAAGAAATTCAGACCCTTCGGCTATCCGGTGATTGCTTTCACCAGCAAAACAGAACCGCTGGCCGAAATCACGGAAGCCTCGGTTTATGTGGCCAAATATGCCAGTGCCATTGTCTTAAAGGCATCGGCTAAGGCTCATATCCTGCCCCTGATGGCACTTCGTCAGAATCTGTATACAGATCCGCAAAAGCCCATTCAGGTGGAGCCTATTTTGCATACAGTGGGTGAAGTCAACGAGAATTCACCGATTTATATTACGACGAACTTCTCCTTAACCTATTACAGCGTTGAGGGAGAAGTGGAAGCCAGCAAGATTCCCAGCTATATTCTCCCCATCGATACAGATGGTACTTCTGTGCTTACAGCTTATGCAGCAGGCAAATTTGAACCGGAAAAGATCGCGGACATCTTGGCCAAGAGCGGTGTAGGGGATAAAGTAAACCATCGCAATTTGATCATTCCCGGCTATGTGGCTGTTATCTCCGGAAAATTACAGGAGATTTCCGGCTGGAAAGTCATCGTCGGACCCCGCGAATCCAGCGGTATTGTTTCCTTTACACGGGCAATGTAAGGTTGCAACGGCATGGAGGGGGGAGGAGGACACCATGGAGAAATACCAGGTTAAATTTATGCCGGATCAGCAAGTGATTGAGGTGGAAAAAGGAACCTCCCTGCTCAAAGCAGCTTCTCAGGCAGGTATTTTTATAAAATCCAGCTGCGGCGGCAAAGGTACCTGTGGTGCCTGTAAAGTTACGGTGATATCCGGTGAAGCCAAAAGTGAAAGAACGGGAAATTTATCTCCGGAACAACTGAGCCGTGGGGTGCGTTTAAGCTGCCACACCTTTGTTGAAGGGGATCTGACCGTTGAGGTCCCACCGGAATCACGCCTACAAGCACATCAGGTTCTTCTTGAGAATGCCAATGCAGCGCTGCTCACAGAAACCAGTAAAGATCTGTTAACTTATTATGGGTATCATCCCCTGGCCCGCAAGGTCAATATTCGTTGCTCTGAACCTACCCTAACGGATAATGCCGGCGACTGGGCTCGTTTGTCCCTTGAGTTAAAGCGGGTGCTTCAATCCGATAAACCTTTGACCATTCCCTTATCCGTATTGCAAACTTTGCCGGAAACCTTGCGTCAGGCACATTGGGACCTATCCGTTATTTTAACGGATTTAGAATTAGGGTACACTGTGCTCCATGTGGAGCCTGCCAATGACCGCCCGTGCTATGGTTTGGCAATTGATGTGGGTACCACCACCGTGGTTGTCTACTTGGTCGATCTGGATAGCGGAGAAATCGTGGATAAACAAGGCTCCTACAATAAGCAAGCCCAATTTGGGGATGATGTCATTTCGCGGATTGTCTATGCGGTTGATAGTAAGGAGAACATGGCTGAGATTCAAAAAGCCGTAGTGGATACCGTCAATGCCCTTATTGATGGAATACTTGAGCGGCAAAGCCTGACCAGCCAGGATATAGCCAGTGCGGTGATCGCCGGCAATACGACCATGTCGCAGCTCTTCTTAGGCATCAACCCCCGTTATATTCGCTTAGAACCCTACATCCCAACCGTCAATTCCACACCGGCGGTATCAGCGCGGGAAATAGGGCTTAGACTTCTTCCTGAGGCACTCATTCATACCTATCCTTCAGTGGCCAGTTATGTGGGCGGAGATATCGTTTCCGGTGCTTTAGCCACAGATATGGCCAACTCCGATGAGATTATTTTATTTATCGATATCGGAACCAATGGGGAGATAGTGCTGGGGAATAAGGATTGGCTTGTTTCTTGTGCCTGCTCGGCCGGACCGTGTTTTGAAGGAGGAGGAATTCTCTTTGGCATGAGAGCTATGCCCGGTGCTATTGAGCGGGTGGACATTGATCCGGAAAGCCTTGATGTCAAGCTGAAAGTGGTCGGCAAGATTGCTCCTGTTGGCATCTGCGGCTCGGGATTAGTGGATTGCCTGGCCAAGCTGCGCAAGGCAGGAATTATCGATCGTGCCGGAAACTTCCAATTGGAACATCCTTCCCAATCGGCGCGGATTCGTGCCACCGAGGATGATAAAGAGTTTGTTTTGGCTTGGGCCCATCAGGCAGGGGGAGATAAGGACATTGTCATTTCCGAAAATGATGTGAAGAATCTGATTCGGGCTAAAGGGGCGATCTATGCAGGGATTCGTTCATTGCTGCAAACAGTGGCCCTGGAAATTGATATGATCGAGCGAATCGTCATTGGGGGCGGCTTCGGCAATTACCTCAATGTTCACGATTCGGTAGAAATAGGCCTGCTTCCCGACCTGCCTCAGGAAAAGTTTGAGTTCATAGGCAATTCTTCTGTTAAAGGGGCACGTCTTGCCTTGCTTTCGCAGAAGGCTTGGAACGAGGCTGCCGATCTTGCCCGCAAGATGACCTATATTGAACTGTCCATTGGCACCACTTTTATGGATGAGTTTGTATCGGCCTTGTTCCTGCCCCATACTGATTTATCGTTATTTCCTTCTGTAGAAGGAACATTTTAGGAAGCATTGGAGGGAAGAATCATGACAAAATATGTTGCAGTTGCAGGTAAAGGAGGAGTAGGCAAAACAACCTTCACAGCTCTTTTACTGCGTCAAATGGTCAAAGGATTGCAGAGTAAATCCATTCTAGCGGTGGATGCAGACCCCAATGCCAACTTGAATGAAGCTCTTGGCCTCGAGGTCACAGCAACGATTTCCGAACTTCTCGAAGATACGAAGAATCCCAAGGCCATTCCCACAGGGATGCCCAAGGATGTCTTTGTGGAATACAAACTCCAACAAAGCCTCATTGAGTCTCAGGATATTGATTTACTGGTTATGGGAGGGCCCCAGGGTCCCGGCTGTTATTGCTATCCCAACGACCTGCTCAGAAAGTATCTGGAGACCCTGGGCGACAATTATGATTATGTGACAGTGGATACCGAAGCGGGTCTTGAGCATATCAGCAGGAGAACCATTCCCCGTGTGGACGTGATGTTCGTCATCAGTGATTCTTCCGCACGAGGGATTCGTTCGGCGGGGAGAGTCTACGAACTGATTAAAGGGTTGCGCTCTGCGGTCGATGAGGTGTACCTGGTAGTGACGAAAACCACAGAGGGAAGCCTGGATTCTTTATCAGGAGAGATTGAAAAAACCGGTCTGCAATTGATCGGCGATATTCCCCTTGATCCTATGGTAGTGACCCATGACTTGGAGGGGCGTCCGCTCTATACTTTGCCGGATGACTCCCTTGCCGTTCAAGCAGTAGAAAAGATTATGAAAAAAGCCTTTAAATGAAACTAGAGAGGAGAGAGGTTCAAATGGCCGTAGCCCTCGTCAAAGAAAGATACCAAAGTAAAGTTGGAGAAGTAGTTATCGGTGCAACCGCTGCGGAAGGTGGCACCCGTACTTCTGTTGTTAAAGTAGGTGGAGACTCCACCCTGCCGTTTCTTCATTTTGAAGGAAAAGTGGAGAATCGTGCCGCTATCGCCCTGGAAGTCACCGATGTTCCTCCCGCATGGAACGATATTGTCAAAAGTCAATATGGTGATGTGATCAATGATCCTGTAGCTTGGGCCAAGAAATGCGTTGAAGAATACAATGCCGATATGATCTATCTCAAACTGATCGGAGCTAATCCGGAAGGTGAGAATCGCAGCCCTGAAGAATGCGCTAAAGTGGTGAAGGATGTCTTAGCCGCGGTTGGTGTTCCTTTAATCGTTGCTGGGTGCGAAGATCCGGAAAAGGATAATGAAGTATTGGCTGCAGTCGCCGAAGCTACTTCAGGTGAGAATCTTTTAATCGGTATCGCTGAACAAGATAATTACAAATCCATTACCGCAGCCGCCATGGTGCATAAGCATAATCTTATCGCCCGTTCACCGCTGGACATTAACATTTGCAAGCAGCTGAATATCTTAATCTCGGAAATGGGCCTGCCCCTGAACCGTATCGTGATTGACCCTATGATCGGCGGTTTGGGGTATGGTATTGAGTATGCTTACTCGATCATGGAACGGGCACGGTTAGGATCCTTAGCCAATGATAAGATGCTGTCTATGCCGATGATTTGTACAGTAGGTTATGAAGCAAACCGTGCTAAAGAAGCCAATGCCGCTGAAGAAGAGTTCCCAGGCTGGGGAGATCTGAACGATAGAGCAATCCTCTGGGAAGCTTTAACAGCGGCCGGGCTTTTGCAAGTCGGTGCCAGCATTCTCTTAATGAGAAACCCTGCAGCCGTTAAACTTGTTCAACAGAATATAGCTGATCTCATGGAGATGAATGCCTAATCGGAAGTGTCGATCTATCCGGCCGACAGGGATTATCTCTTAAATATGAAAGGATGTGGCTCAATTGATTATTATTGGTGAACGGATTAATGGAATGTTTAAGGATATCGGAGACGCTCTTCGCAATAAGGATGCCAAGCCCCTTCAACATTGGGCATTGAAACAGGAAGAAGGCGGAGCCCATTACCTTGACGTTAACTCCGGTCCGGCAGTTCCCAAAGAGGAGCGTCCTGAAGCCTATGAGTGGATGGTTAAGGTTATTCAAGAAGTCTCCAACCTGCCTCTGTGCCTGGATTCCACGAACTATGATGCCATTGAAGCCGGTTTAAAGCATCTCAAACGCCCTGGCATGATCAATTCAGTTCCTGCCGAGCGTGACAAGATTGAGCGGGTTTTCCCCATGGCTGTCCAATATAATGCATCGTTAATCGGTTTGACCATGGATAAAGTAGGGATTCCCAAAGATGCCGAAAACCGTATTGTTTTCGCCATGGAATTGGTGGCTGCAGCGGATGAATTCGGCTTACCTACCGATGAACTCTATATTGACCCCCTGATCCTGCCTTGTAATGTTGCCCAAGAGCACGCACCTGAGGTTTTGGAAGCCATCAGAATGGTCAAAACCCTGTCCAACCCAGCCCCGAAAACCGTTCTGGGCCTTTCCAACGTGTCCCAGAAATCTCCGGACCGCCATCTGATCAATCGCACCTATCTGGCCATGGCTATGGCTGCCGGCCTCGATGCGGCGATTATGGATGCCAACGATGACGATTTGGTTGACGTAGCTGCAACCGGTCAAATCCTCTTAAATAAGAGCATCTATGCTGATTCTTACCTGAAGGTTTTCCGCCAGCGGTAGGAAGAGTCTGTGCTTCAATTATGATGCCGTCAACGGCACGCCTGGGAGAGCCCTCTCACGTTTAAGGTGAGCAGGGCTCTCCTTTTTGTGTGCGCTGGCTGGCTTTCATGTGGTATGGCGGTATCACGCTAGATGAAGGGCGTTGTCCGGGTCGCGTAGCTCTACGCACAACGGTCACTCTATAGCTCCAGAGCTGGTCAACTCGCCTTCTCAACAGCTCCGCCAAACCTCAGGGTAATACCTGATGTGAACCGGTGGCTCCGCTAAGTTAAGAAAGCCTTGTTGCCCCTAACGCTCCTTCGCTAAAGCCGTTCCCTTTTATGCGTAAAGCTACGTCTTACAGGTCTCTTTTAGCACTGCGTTTAGGAAGCCTTTGAGTATTTTTGAGGCCGCCTTCAGAATCATTCCCTGAGATAGCCGGCCATGCCGCCGCAAGCGGCGCCGGTAAAGACGGAAAAAGCGGCTTAGATCAGGCGACTTGCCCTGCATTTTCCACAACGCTCTACTTATTTTGACCTGCAAAGCAGCCCAAGGATTTTGATTTTACACAAGGGAAGCGACTTTAAGCGAGCGGAAACAAAACTTCGCGAAAAGCCTGCAGCGGAGTCGGGTTGGAAACAGGACGTTTCCAACCGGCCATTGAGCAGGAGCGATTTGGCCGGGTACCCGACGGAGCGGTGGGCTTTTTGCGTTAGTTTTGTCCGCGCAGCTTATGGAGCGACCGGTGTAAAATCAAAATCCTGGAGACACCTGCCTAAGAGAATCTGCATAAAGTAGCTGTTTTTCCGGCCAAAAATCAGACATACTCTGCCGCCAAACCGCATAGCTATCATGGAAAAGATGTATGCGGAGGTGGACAATCTTGGAAGCCTTTTTCAAAGAGGATCAAGAAATTCGCGAATGGATCGACTTATTCGTGGAAAAATTACTTACTGTGAATCTGTTATCGGGAAACGAAGCTGATGGTGAATTTCATCAAGGCAGGCAGGCCATTGAAAAAATCGCATCATCATTTCAGGAGATGCTCGATCTACCGAAAGAAGTGCTCATGGATGGGATTCGCCAATTGGTGGAACAGAGATTACCGGACCATCGGGTCATAGAGAATTTTCCTGATTTTTACCGGCTTATGAATGATATGATCAGTGCAGGACTACAAAACGTAGAAATGCAGGAACAGGAGTATTTTCCCCAGCCGCTGGCTCATTTAAGGGTCCTGGGCAGTCAGGCGGAAGGTATCACTGTGCCCAGCTCCAAGGTGCCCCTTAATGGCGGGGGAGCACAAACGAAGGAATTGGATTCCTTTTTTTCACTTAAGCAGCATGTGTTGAAAACTACGGATTCACCACAAACTCTGAGCCCTAAAGAGCCTCTTAACAAGGGACCGGCGACGAATACAGAACCCCCTCCCACTTACACCGAGGTTGATGAGAAGAAAGAGCTTATGAAGCAGGAACCTCTGGATCAAGAATTGAGTGAGGATATTAAAAATAAATCAGGTTCAAATGAGCTTGGCTTTAGTCCAAACTCAAACCCAAGCCCAGCCCCAGCCCCAGCCCCAGCCCCGGGCCCGGACGAAATGGACAAAGGTATCGATGATGCAATCGACGAAGTGATCGGCGAACCCCTGACAGATCCTATCGCCAAATCCCTTCATGAACTTATTGACGAGTCCTTAAAGCAGCTCTTGCTGGAATCTCATAGTGTCATTGATGAATATACTTCGGTCTATACCCAACCTCTGGAAAACCTTGAACCTGACTCAAAAGATGAGGTTCACGAGGAAGCTGTGCCGTCTCTGAGTGTTTTGACCGCCCTGCCAAAAGAAAATGAACCGGTAAAAGTGAAAAGTCATGGTGTGCCGCCGGTCAGGGATCCATTTCGCTTCAATGCCAATAAAAAGAAAAATAATCGGGCTGTGATTGAGCCGCCAGTCAAACCTGCAGCCGCGCCCCAGGAAATTCCTCAGAGCGGTAAAGCTCTTGCTCAAGTTCTCAAGCATCTCTGTGGAGATGCAGCGATTCAATGGAATGTCTCGGTTGATGAATATAGCTTTTTTGCTAAAATAGATAATATACTCATTCGGGTGATATCAGAGGATGACCCGTCTTTAGAAGACGGCCTTACAAAAGAGATAAATGTAAAAATGAAAAAACAAGGCTATAAGGTCTTTGCTTGTAGTCAGGAGGATTTAATGTACCCGCGGCGTTTAGAACGGGAAATTCGACGCGTACTGCGTTAAAAGATTGAATTTCAGCACCAATTTTGCTCAAAATTAGTAGGAGATTACAGAAATCATGTCGAATACTACCAAGAGTATTGTGGTGAAGAGAGGGACGAGAGTGGCAGACCGATTGGGTCTCATAATGAGCAACACTTTAAAAGCTATTGAGACAAGCAAAGAAGAGATTTTCTACATAGCAGAAACGACACGTGCAGAAACCCAGCGGCTTATTCAAGAGCTGGCTCAGCTCAAGGAAGAAATTGTCTATACCATTGCCGAGGTGGATAAATACCAAAAATTAGAGCGCCGGCTCCGTCAACGCTTAATGGAAGTAAGCAGAGAATTTGGCAATCATTCTGAGCAAGAGATGATAAAATCTTATACTGAAACGAAGGATGTCCAGGTTCAGCTTCAACTTATGCAATCCAAGGAGATGCAATTGCGGGCACGGCGGGATGAAATCGAACGTTCTCTGATCCAGATGGAGAAGACTATCGAGCGAGCCGAAAACTTACTCAATCAGGTAACCATGGCGATCAATCTTTTGCATGGTGGAATTTCTGAACTGAGTCAAAACAATAATCCCGAACACCGGCAGGAAATTGCCCAAAAGATCATCAGGGCTCAAGATGAAGAACGACGTCGGGTTGCCCGGGAGATTCATGATGGACCGGCTCAAAATCTGGCCAATATTGTTTTACGCTTAGAAATTGCTGAAAAACTGCTCGCACTGGATCCAACTCGAGTGCGGGCAGAGATCACGGATCTTAAAGGATTGGTCCGTTCAAATCTGCAGGATATTCGACGGATTATTTTTGACCTGCGCCCCATTGCGCTGGACAATCATGGGTTTATTTCTGCCCTGGAAAAGTATCTCATGACATTTCAGGAAACCTATCATTTGACCTGTGATTTTAAAGTGATCGGCAAAGAGAGACGTTTATTGCCGGCAGTGGAGGTAGCCTTATTCCGTTCCCTTCAGGAGGGATTGACAAATATCGCCAAGCATGCCCGTGCTGATTGGGCCAGGGTCCTTATCGAGTATGAGGAATGCCAAATTCAGATTCAAATCACGGATCGGGGGATCGGATTCAATGTGGAGGAGGCATTTGCCAATCCCGGTGACCACTTTGGGCTGGTAGGGATGAAAGAGAGAATTGAGATGTTCAATGGCCAAATAATCCTTACCTCAATTCCTAAGAAAGGGACTACGGTGAAGCTCATTGTGCCGAATTATGAGGAGGGATGGGAATGATAAGAGTCGTTATCGCAGATGATCATCCGCTCCTTCGTGAGGGATTAAGACGAATTCTTGAATTTGAAGAAGGAATCCAAGTTGTCTGTGAAGTAGGAGACGGCCAAGGTGCGATTAATGTTTCACGCACCTTGGATTTTGATATTTTATTAATGGATTTAAATATGCCTGGGGTAAATGGTTTGGAAGCCTGTCGTGTCATTCGCCGTGAAAACGAGACGATTGGCATTCTGGTGCTGACTGTGGATGATTCCGATGAAAAAGTATTTCAGGTTCTTCAATTGGGGGTTGCAGGCTATCTGTTGAAAGATGTGGATCCCAAGACCTTGATCGATTCCATTCGCAAAGTCCATTCGGGCCAGCCGATTCTTTCACCTGCAGTCACCGGTAAATTGCTGGGGCAGCTTGTTCATCCTACCCAGAACAGGGATACCTGTGGATTAAGTGACAGAGAACTGCAAATCCTAACTTATGTGGTTAAGGGGTCATCCAATCGTGAGATTGGACAGGCCTTATTCATCAGTGAAAAAACCGTCAAAAATCATCTTTCCAGTATTTTTCGCAAACTGGCGGTGGAGGATCGCACCCAAGCTGCGCTCAAAGCAGTGAAACTTAAACTTGTTCAACTGGATTAAGCTCCGGATTGAACGTTCATAAAGCAAAGTCAGCTCTGCAAACGCGATCGGGGTGAATGCTTGCTTTAAAACAGGAGGATTTCATGAAACTATATTTCTATGGAGCCGCTCAAGTCGTCACCGGATCATCTTATCTGGTTGAATCCGAAGGCTATCGAGTCCTGATCGATTGTGGACTTTTTCAAGGCTCAAAAGCCTTGAAAGAGCTGAATTATGGTGATTTTCCCTATAATCCCGCGGAACTTAATGCCGTGATCCTGACCCACGCTCATACGGATCATTCGGGCTTAATTCCGAAGCTTATCAAATATGGGTTTCAGGGAAAAATTTATGCCACCCCGGAAACCATAAAATTGTGTTCGGTGATGCTCCCGGACAGCGGTCATATTCAAGAGATGGAAGTTGAGCGCAAAAACCGCAAGCTGAAACGGGCCAGTCAGGATTTGCTAACCCCCATTTATACTGCCCAAGATGCTCAGGATTCCCTTAAATTCTTCACACCGGCTCAATATGATCAAAGCACTCAGCTTTCTCCGGAGATCAGCTTTACCTTTCACGATGCGGGCCATATCCTGGGTTCGGCATTTGTCCAAATGACAGTCAAGGAAGGTGAACTGGAGAAGACCCTTGTGTTCTCCGGGGATGTGGGGAATTCCGAGCAGCCCTTTATTGAGAATCCCCGGATTATTTGCGGCGGAGACATTGTCATTGTCGAAACAACTTATGGGGATCGCCAGCATGAGAACAGGGCCAATCGCATTCAGCATTTAGCCGAAATCATTCGCGAGGCTCACCAAGCAGGGGGAAACCTTGTCATCCCGGCTTTTGCTATCGAACGTACGCAAGACCTTTTGTTTTATATACGTAAACTGCAGACTGAAAACGAGATTCCGGTGATGCCTATTTATGTGGATAGTCCCTTGGCCATCGCCGCGACCAAGATTTTTCAGGAAAATCCTCAGAATTTCGATCAGGAGACTTTGGATATGATCCAAAGGGGTGAGCACCCCTTATTGATGCCCAATGTTCATTATAGCTTAACCAGCGAAGATTCCATGGCCATCAACTCTATTCAGGGCGGCGCCATCATCATTGCCGCCAGCGGTATGGCTGACGCCGGGCGGATTAAGTATCATCTCAAATATAACCTATGGCGGGAAAATGCCACCGTTTTATTTGTCGGCTACCAAGCCCAGGGAACGTTGGGGCGGAGAATTATTGAAGGAGCCAAAGAGGTAACCATTCATGGGGAAAAGGTGGCTGTGCGCGCCAATATCCGCCGCATGGAAGGTCTATCAGCCCATGCCGATCAGCCCCAGCTCCTGGAATGGTTGTCCTGTCTGGGTGAGGATGCCGAAAATATTATCTTAGTCCACGGTGAACCTGATGTCCAAAAAACCTTTGCCCAGAAGATTCAAGAGAAGTTTGGGAAAATCCCCTGGATTCCCCAGTTGGGCGAAGTATTGGAAATTAAGAACAGGGAAGTTATCCCCTATCCGCCGTCAAAACCCTGGCTGCAGGTCATCGAGGCGGAAGCCCAACAAGCCTCAGAAACCAGGCAGGCTATGGCTCATGGCGGAGCAGAAGTAGCTCAGCTTCCGACCTTAAGCAGGGGAAAATCCGGTCAGGCTAAGATTACTCAGGCTCAGATTAATAGGGCAATGCAGCGGCTTCGCCATCGTTTAAAGGTTCTGGTGGATAACGGAAGGCGGTCGAATAATCTGGAGCATACCTTAGCTGTTATCGATACCATCACCCGCTGGCTGGACGATATGGACAACAAGAAAAAGAAGTAGGGCGATAAGCAGCCTATAAATTCACAAACTCAGCAGTTTGTTTCCTGATGCCGGAGAGGAATCTTAAGATCTCCTCTCGGCGTTTTACTGCCAGCCGTTTTCCCGTTTTCGTATAGACCTTATTAGGTAAGGCTTCAGCAAAGGTTCTGGCCCGCTCCAAGGCATCTTCAGGTGTACGGATCAACTCATCCTGGCCGATCAAGCTGAATAGACGGGTGATACCGATATTGCCCAGGTTATCCAGAATATCCGAATCCCTTAGATAAACGGCTTCGTCGCTGCGGCCCGGCTCGGAATAGTACATGTGAGATTCGACAGCTTCCAGGACAATGGGCAGTTTATCGCTGGGAAAGGCCATCCGCTGCAGTATATTGGCGGCAACCCCTTTGGAACGAAGAGAATGGTCCACATTGGCTAAGGCATAGACGGGATATCTTCCCGTATCATGAAGCATGGCTGAAAAAAAGAGGATGTCATCATCAAGGTCCAGATGCTGGGACAGTTCTTTGGCCAGAAGGTAGACCCGGTTGCAGTGCTTTAAACCCCAGGCGGGGTGAGCACCGGATTGATTAATGATATGAACAAGTTCTTTTCTTTGCTCCATATTGATATCGACCTCCTAAAAATTGTATAATTATATATACGCCAAAGAGTCAATGGAGTCCTTCATAATTTTGCAGGTAATGGTATTATTTACCTATATCTTTTCGCGCTCATCAGCCTTATTGTCTTAAATAGGGCAAATATCAGGAAGAAGTTTCGATAATTCGTAGTAATAGGTTATATTAATCGCTTGAGGAGTGAATTTCGTGCCTAGAGCCAATGTTTTTGGGAGCTTTGTACAAGCTCTTTTCTTTTCCGGTACAGTAGGAGTGCCTAAGTATTTTCTGAATCACTATTCTGAACTGGAGATCAGCCATATCGAGGCCTTATTGATTATTCAAATTATGGGAGAAATCGAGAGTAATCCTTATCCCTCTTCCCAGCTTTTAGCTCAGCGCATGAATCTTGATGTGACCCGGGTGGAGGAGATGATAGCTCATTTAATGGCACGCAATTATCTTTCTCTTGAGCAGCAATGGGATTCTGCAGCGGGGAAATCTACCATGTCCTACAGCTTTGTCGGCCTTATCGATGAATTATCAGAACGATGGGCCATTGAGCAAGTGAAGCGCTATGAGGCCGAACAGAGTCAGCAAAAAGAACGTTTTAACCAGCAGGAAAGCTTATCCTCTCCCAACACTACCATCGGCCAGATCATCAAAACCTTTGAACAAGAATTAGGCCGCCCTCTGACTTCGATAGAGTGCGAGGTCATCGAGACCTGGATTGCCTCAAAATTCTCTGAAGAACTCATTCTGGCCGCCTTTAAGCGCGGCGTCATGGCCGGCATTCGCAACTTCCGCTATATTGACTCCATTTTGAGAGAGTGGGAAAAGAAAGGATTAAGAACTCTGCATGAGGTTGAGGCCGATGATGCCTATTTCCAAGCAAAGCATGAGAAATCCCGAGGGAAAAAGACTCCACAGCAACAGCCGGCCCGGAAAGTATCTCCGGGTAAGTATGAGGATTTTTACCTTTCCTAAGCTTATGGCCATGATTGAGTAATGAAAGGGGAGAGAGCGCCCATGAAATCCGTTAAACATATTATGCAAGAGAGTTATCTTGACGAACTTAAACATAAACGGGAACAATCTGAGTCGCCGGCAGCTCATAGCCAGCTCAAGCCGTCTGTAAACTGCCCCCTCTGTGAAGACCGGGGGATAATTTTCGATGGGGAATCGGCGCGACCCTGTGCCTGTATGCGGCAAAAACGGATGGAGAACCTGTTCCGCCACGCGCGCATGGCCCGTGGCTTGCTTAATTGCCGTTTTGAGGCCTTCAGACAGGAGTATTATCTGAGCCAAGCCAATCCCCAGGACCGGAGTTATCTGGAGGGAGCCTTAACGGCCTTGCATGCTTCAAAGGAGTTTGTGGCCCGTTGCCTCGACGATTATCATGGCTTAGGTTTGATCCTGATCGGGCCGGTGGGGGCCGGGAAAACCTTTCTGGCGGCAGCCATTGCCAATGCCTTAATGGAACAGGAGCATCAAGTCCTTTTCCTGGTTGTTCCGGACCTTTTGGACCAATTGCGCGCCACCTATAAAACCGATGAGAATGAATTGGATCTTTTGGATACGGCCCGGGAAATTCCTATTCTCATTTTGGATGATCTGGGGGCCCATAATTACACCGACTGGACTCGCAATCGTCTTTATTCTATTATTAATTATCGTTTGAACCAGCAGCTGCCGACGGTGATCACTTCCAATTTGTCTTTAGAGGAGATGGAAGAGCATTTGGGGGCGCGAACCACTTCGCGGCTCATTCAATCCTGCCGGATCTTCAGAATGCATGTTGAACAGGATATTCGGCTGCGCCAATATCAGGATAGAGAAAAAGAACGAAAAAAATAATAAATAAGTTAAAGAAAGTATGCATGTCTTCTTCAGGACATGCATACTTTTTCATAGAGAAGAATCCGAATGGAGGTGCCTGAAATGGCCAAAATTATTGCGATTAATCGCAAATACTTTACGTTGATTTTAAGTGCTTTGTTAGTCTGCTTAATCGGGATTGCTGGAGTAACCCTCTGGAAAACGGCACAAGTAAGTGCAAATGGGCCTGTCCCAGAAGTAAAGATGCTGGGAGTTGCCGTCGAACCCGGTTCTTTTACCCAGGATTTAACTTATGGAACCGTCACAATTAAGTCCAGCCAAGTGATCAATGCCAACAAATTTGACCTCATTGCCACGGTTCAAAATACAACAAGCGGGAAGATGGCGAATATACCTGTTGAGCTGGAAGTGTCATTAGTAGGAGATAACGCGCAGAAAGTCAGCAAAATTGGCACACTGCCCTCGCTTGATCCAGGCGCTACGGCAAGAGTAGCCTTCCGGGATATTAAAGCATTAGGGGATGCTGCCGGTAAAAGCGCCACTGCCGGACAGCACAAAATCACCCTGAGAATTAAGCCCAATGCAGAAGGGGGCATTACCCAAGCCACTGAGGCCAGTTTTTTCTTTAATGTAGATTCCACTGTAAAAGCGCCTAACGCTGCGAAATAAGATAATGAATTATTAAATGCAATATTGATATCGGATGTGATGCTAATATCAATTATGATATTAGTATCGAGAATGGTATAAGTATCGCACATGATAATGATATCGAACATGATAACAACTTCTAATATGATACTATAAAAAAATTGTTGAGGTGCAAAAAATTTGTACCTCTTTTTCTATTTCTTCTCTAATGGGACATAATAGGCATAGAAGTATATTCCTGCAGAAAAACCATCTCCGGCTGCCAAATTTCCGAACAGGACAATAGCAATTACCATATATTGCTAAAGAGGGGAGAGGGTGACTAAATGAATTTCCATGAATTTCTAATTTCTGATCAATGCGATACGCCGCAAGATGGTGGGCTGCAAAATATTATTGCGGGATTTGCCCTTCTAACCCGTATCAGCGCTATGCCGGGGAGCCCTGTCTTGTCATTTGTTCAACCTCTCATTATCAGTCGCTTGTTTCAGGCTTCTTGGGTTCTCCTGGGCTCCCAAATTCTCTTGCTTTTGGCAAAACATATTTTTCATCTCGAGAAATTGCCTGTTCTTGATCTGGCCAGAGGACAAAAGCTCCAGATACCTATCGAGGAACTGCAGAATTTAATTCAATATTTAGGCACCAGGCAGAAAGCTGCACCATCCAATCAGGGAGCCGCTTTTAATAACACCACCAACGGAACCGGCGCACTTGCCTTTCCCACGGAGCTGCCCCCCGATAGTCCGGTTTATGCAGCTATTTTTATATCTGTGGATTATGCAAATGAGGTGTACACGCCAACCCTGCTTGTTTATGTACCGATCTTGAGTTTTCCGGGCTTAAGAGGGGCATTGCCCTTTCTTATCCTGGCCCTATTGGCTGTTATCTTGGTGCGCTGCGTCGTCCCGCCGGAGACTACAGGGGCGAAACCGGTCCCAAAACCGAGAACGGGACAGAATCAATCCTTTAATCTCTCCTCAGAGGATGTGATGGCAATTCTAAGGCGTTTTGGCAGGTTTTTTGGCTCTCCGTAATTTGTTCGCTCCGCGAAATTAGTGTAGAATTGAGCCTGTGACGATATCTTAAAAATATTAAAGGAAGTGTATTGCTTCATGGTACAGGATAATAAGCTCGGGCGGGAACGTCTATCCAGCTTGATCATAATTTTTTGTCTATTCCTAACTGTTTTGACTTCAATAGGAGTAAATTATTTGGATGTAAAAGTACTCAATATTGAGCTCATCGATCGTGAACTCTATACAGTAATAACGGAAAAAGGCAATGTGAATATTCATCCGGATGATGTCCTGCGGATTGAACGAACCTATACCAAGGAAGCTTTCACCGGTGAATCCGTGGAATTAGACAAGATTTACACTGACAAAGGTTTTGTTTATCTTTCTTCTCAGGCACCTTACGCTGAACTCGGTCAGAAATTAATGAATACAGTGGATTATTACGGCTTTCCTCTGTGGGAGCGTTCGGGAGTGGACTGGAATTCCCTAACAAAATACAGTTATGCTGTGGGGACTCCTGCCCAGCAGGTTCCGCTGCTCTTTTTCCTGCTCTCGCTTCAGTATGCTGCTTTAACCATAGGTGGGATAGCCTTAATTGTCCTTGTTTTTCCTCTGCGCTTAGGGGAAGAAGAGTGGGAGAGTTCTTCAGCTTTTGCTCAGGGTGAGGAGGAGTCAAACCAGGAGGAACAGGATGAACTGCGGCAGGAAGTCATGAAATCCCTGGCTAAATAATAATTCCAAAGGGTAAAAAGAGTTAAAAAAAGAGCCTGACGGCTCTTTTTCTAGATCTGGCGACTGACATATTCGACAAGGTCGACGACACGGCAGGAATAACCCCATTCATTATCATACCAAGAGATGACCTTAATAAGGTTATCCTCCATAACCATGGTGGACAGACCATCGACGATGGATGAGGCGGAGCTGCCATTGAAATCGCTGGAAACGAGGGGAAGATCGGTGTAGTCCAGGATTCCCTTCAGTTTATTTTCGCTGGCGTGGCGCAAGACTCCGTTGAGTTCTTCAATCGTGGTATTCTTCTCAATTTCGGCGACTAAATCAATCACAGAGACATTGGGTGTAGGGACACGCATGGAAAAACCGTTGAGTTTTCCCTTAAGCTCAGGCAGTACAAGGGCTACAGCCCTCGCCGCTCCTGTAGTGGTGGGGATGATGGAAAGTCCCGCCGCCCGGGCCCGGCGCAAATCTTTGTGAGATTGATCCAAAATTTGCTGGTCATTGGTGTAAGAATGAACAGTGGTCATTAATCCCCGTTTGAGTCCGAAGTTTTTGTGAATCACTTTGGCTACAGGAGCCAGACAATTGGTTGTACATGAGGCATTGGATATGATATGGTGTTTTTGCGGATCATAGATTTCTTCATTGACGCCCATGACAAGGGTAATGTCTTCTTCTTTGGCGGGAGCAGAAATAATAACTTTGCGCGCCCCATTGTTGAGGTGTTTTTGACAGGCCGGCCCATTATTGAATTTGCCGCTGGATTCAATGACAATGTCCACACCTAATTCACCCCAAGGAATATCTCCGGGATCTGTGTGGGAAACTACTTTAACCAGTTGTCCATCCACAGTGAAGCCATCTTCAGTGTGCTGGATCTGAGCAGGGAAGATACCATGTACGGAATCGTATTTTAAGAGATGAGGTAAAATCTCACCTGTCGATCGATTATTCACTGCAACGATTTCAATGTTTTCTCTTCCAAAAGCCGCTCGAAAAACGTTTCGTCCAATTCGACCAAATCCATTAATCCCAATTCGAATTGTCAACTTACCGCACTCCTTTAATCTAAATTCATATGTCCATGTGATAGTTTAACATCTTTTTCAGTATGACACAATTACTTTTAAGCGGTAAATGTGACATACTTGTGTAACTTAAAGGCAAAAATTATTGGCATATTTTTACTTTGAGGCGTTCGCGCAGTTACATGTCTATAAAGAAGGAGGTCGTTCAATGCAAGTCACGGTAACTCATATTAAAGGAATGCACTTCGAAGGAGAAGGTCAGTCCAAGCTAAAGACACAAATAGACAGCAGTGTAACCACAGGGGGCTCAGGATACGGCTCCAGCCCTATGGAGCTTGTGCTGATGGCCGTGGCAGGGTGCAGCGGCATGGATATCGTTACGATCCTGGAGAAAATGCGGATTACCTATGAACGGTTGGAAATCTCGGTAGTAGGAGAGCGGGCGGCAGAGCACCCCCGTATTTTTACCGATGTTGAATTGACATTTAAATTCTGGGGCAGTAACCTACCCCAGGAAAAACTGCTTAGGGCCATTCAATTATCCATGGAGAAATATTGCAGCGTGGCCAATATGATCGATAAAGTTGCCAACCTCACGTACAAATTGGAAACTTATCCAAATTAAAGGGGTCGTTAATAAATAATTAATATTGAGAGAGTTGAACCCATAGTGAGCATTTGCTATACTAATCGTGTTTAGGTTACCATTAGGATAAGCATTCTACTTAAGCCGCATTGAAACTGCGGCTTGTTTTTAGCTGTTCAGAAGGAAATTTCATGGTGCACAAGGGCAACCAAGGACTTCGCCTTTTTGCGATACGTGGAGATAAAACTCGGCGAAGCCGGGTTTTCTTTCACTGTCGAGAAGTGTAATTTATTTTCTTTACACTCTGCCCCAATATGATAAAATAATCGATGCTGAAAGATAGTAATGAAAAAGAACACAATTAAGGAGTGATCAGGGCGCATGATGAAGAAAAAGCGCAGGGTCCGTTGGAAAATGATTGTCGCATTTCTGGTTTTTAATATCATCTTTGCCGGTTGCCTCGTGCCCTTTGTGCTGTTTTGGGGACCCTTTGAAGCTTTAAAAGTTATGGCGGTAGGTGCTGTAGAAACATCACGTCACCCTCAGGTGGTGCGCTTCTTTCTTTCCGAGGAAAAAATCAGTGAGATTATGCACACTTATGATGATCACGGTAACCAAGTGGGCGGGAATATTGACAGACAAACCGATGTTGAGGATACTTCTTCCGGTATTGTCATTGAGGATATACAAGGTAAGAATTTTAAAGGAAAAGTTATGCTGATCAGCGATCCTAAGCGGGTTAAGTTAGCTGTTACTCAGGAAATCGGCGTTGCTGGGGAGCGGCTTTCGGATATGGTGAAACATGCTGGGGCCATTGCGGGTATCAACGCCGGAGGCTTCTATGATCCCGATGGCTCAGGCAATGGCGCCTTTCCTGATGGAATCACTGTTCAGAATGGGGAAGTCGTCCACAACAATGCAGGGAATAAAGTGGTTGATTTTATCGGGATTGATGCCGAGGGCAAACTGATTATTGGGCCTATGGATGTTAATCAAGTCAAAGAAAAGAACATCCAGGAAGGAGTAAGTTTTTACCCTCCCCTGGTTAAAAATGGCAAGCCTGCTGTCTCCGGGGACGGCGGCTGGGGGATTGCCCCCCGTACCGGAATCGGACAGCGCGCAGACGGGACCATTATTTTTGTAGTGATCGATGGACGCCAGCCCACCTGGAGTATCGGAGCAACCTTAAGAGATATGATGAATGTCTTTTTGGAGTATGACGCCGTAGAAGCGGTTAATCTGGATGGCGGCTCCTCTTCGGAGATGGTCTATAACGGCAAGATCATTAATAAGCTCTGGAATATTTTTGGCGAACGCTATATCCCCACCGGATTTGTGGTGACGCCTTAATGTGGGAAAGAATGAAGGGGGTGGATTCGTGAAACGAAAAACGCGCGCTCTGCTCAGAACAATAACCAGTTGGATTATGGTTTCATTAATGCTGCAGTTTGCTTTTTACTATTTTCTTAATTATAAAGTTGAAGGGATCATGGCGCCGGTTAATGCTCAACCCATTGTCGTTAAGAGTTTGGAAACAGAGATACCGGGTACGAATCTGGAGAACCTTCAGCTCTCTTATGGCAAAGATTATTTAGCTTATCAGGAGAATGGTGTACTCAAGGTCTATAATCTGCAACAAGAAAAAGTTGTCTTTGAGAAGTCTCCCCAAGGGGAGAGTGAATATGATATGGGGCCGATCTATTATCAATGGCTCCCGGACCGTGACACCCTTGTTTACTTCTATGCCCGCAGGAACCCCAATCCTACCACGACGGTGGTCGTTCCTGTCGAAGAGGAGCCCACGGAGCAAGGAAGCACCGGCAGCAATAACACTGCTGAGCCCGATGCCGTGGAGGATCCCAATCAGGCGCCTCCCGTTAAAAAGACCCCCAAGACCCGCACAGAAGTCCGCTATAACAATCCGCAAATCACTGAGGTTTATACTTTGGAGCTGCCTCCCAGCGATGAAGAGGAGACGGCACCCGATGATCGGTATAACCGCAGCATTGATAGTTTCCCTGCGGTTGGACAGATCAAGCAGATGGTGGTATCCACCTTTACCAACCTGCTCTACCTTGCCATTGAGAACAATGGGAAGTTTCAGCTGATGGAAATCGATATTATGAAAAATGTCCGCACCTTAAACCAGGCAGGGGAAGTCATCACCCAAATGGCCGCTTCGGATAAGTTCGGCACCCTGTATGCGAAAAGCACTTCCGGGAAATCAGAGCGAATTATTGGTTTACAGGGATGGAACAGGGAAGTGGTGTCTGATGATGCTGATGATGTGATTTTAGGCAACCGGGAAGGCATGCTTTACCTGGGGAATATTAAAGATGGCAAGTTGGTAAACATCCGCAGCGGTGAGGAAAATTCCGAAGAAAAAAGCCTGAAATTCAAAACCGTTTGGGAAGGGTCCATACCTTACGATGATGCCAAAGATGTTATTATCGGGGCCAATGGTGAAATCATTGTCTATAACGATTTGACTGCCTATATTATCAAGGAAGGCAGCGATAAAGAAGTAAAGCTTGACGGGGAAGAAAACTATATCTCTTCCGATGGTGTGGAAGTCATTCAAGTTACACGGGTAGGGATGTCCACCAAAGTAAAACTGCATCCTCTGCAATAAGCTAAAAGGCGGAAGAATAACATCTTCCGCCTTTGGCAATCATGGGTTGGTTTTCGACTGCTCTGAGCTCACAGAGCCCTCAGGATCGGTTTGAACATCATGAACATCTTCATCGGCTTTTTTGCCGCCTTCCACATCCACAGAGTCTCCGGTTATCTTTTTGAATTGCTGCTCCAACTGATTCAGCATCTCCCGTATCTGTTCGATTTGCTTTAAGAGAGCCTGAGTATCCTCCTGCGGGTCGATGGGTTCTTCAGTCTCTTCAGTTGTCTCTTCAGTCTCTTCTGGTTTCAGTTCGGCGTTCATAGGGGAAACTGCTAAGGCGGATACGTTAGCCGGAGGAGGAGGAGAGAGCTTTAAACGAACCCCAAAGAGTTGGGCAAGGGCTTCTTCGAAGGTCTCGCTCATCACAATTTTATCCCCATAAGCCACAATAACCCGTTTCATTTCCGGAATGCTGCCGGCTTTTTCGGATTGCAAATAAATCGGCTCAACATATAAAAAATTGCCTGCCAGGGGAAGGACCACAAGATCGCCGCGAATGACACTGGAGCCCTTTTGATCCCATAAAGCCAGCTGTCTTGAGATTTCAGGAGCCTGGTCAATTCGTGATTCAACCTGCAGAGGGCCGTCCACTTCCGTATTTTTCGGGACTTTATAGAGTTTCAGTTCTCCGTAATGTTCACCATCCATGCGGGCCGCCAGCCAGGCAACCATATTATTGCGAATATTGTTGGCGTTGGATGAGGGAGTAAAAGGAATCATCAGGACCGACTCGGGCTGTTCGCTGTCAGGGAGCCGCATTACGCTGTAATAAGGGGCAATATTCTGAGGCTCGGAACCAAAGAGTTCTTTGGCAATATCCCAGGTGTCTTCCTTGTTATAGAATACCGTAGGATCCGTCATGTGAAAATTTTTCAGCATGGTGCTCTGAATCTTAAAAAGGGTCTCCGGATAGCGAAGGTGTGTCTGGAGAGTGTCAGGCATGGCGGATAAATCTTTAAAAACCCCAGGGAATATTTTGCAATAGGTCTGTAAGATGGGATCCTGGGCATCCACAGCAAAGAAGTCAACCGTGCCATCATAAGCATCCACGACGACTTTCACTGAGTTGCGGATATAATTGAGTTCCCGTTCGGGGTACATGCTGGAATAAGGAAAGGTCTTGGAAACAGTATAGGCATCAATAATCCATTTGAGCCGTCCTTCATCAACAACCAAGTAGGGGTTATCATCATATTGCAGAAAGGGCGCCAGCTTTTCCACACGGTCCATGATATTGCGATGAAGGAGGATGCGGCTTTGGGAATTGATCTCATTGGCTAAATAGAAACGCAAGGTGCCATGCTTTATGGAAAGCATAAGCCGGTTGAAGGGAGTCAGTTTAATGCCCGATTTGCCTTCATAGCGTGTTTCCGCATTGACTTTGCCTTCCGGATAATCGAATTCTTTTAAATCCGTATTGACCACAACCCAGTCATGGGTCATTTCTCCGAAATAAATGCGGGGCTGACTGATTTGAAGCTCCTGGTAGTCCGTAGTCGGCGGCACATCTTTAATAGTAAAGGCGGGAAGCCCTTCCGGTGTGACCGCATTGGCAAAGGAGGCCACCACACCAAAGCCATGGGTGTATTTGAAGCGTAAATTAACGAAGGTTTGAGCCGTTTTTTCTAAATCCTGATAAGAGAACTCACGGGGAGCAAGCATGACTTGCCGATATTCCCCATTGATCCGATAGCGATCCATATCGATATTATAGAATTTGTAATAAGGCCGGATGCCCTGTTTCTGCGTATAGGTTCGGAGCAGGGGGTGAGGGTCATTAAGGCGGACATTATTCAAAGTCGGCAGCTCTTTCTGGAGAGTTTCCGAAGTCAGAGGCTGGTCGGCCTGATAGTCTTCTTCGCTGATTTGATCAAGGCCATAAGCAAAGCGGGTTAAAGCGATTTCGTTTTGGATATAGGGTGTTTCTTTCTCCAATTCATTGGGAATGACCACCAGAGATTGAAGGACCATCGGTCCGAGACCGGAAAGAAGGGGAATGCTGATAAAAATCGCCAGAATAGGGAGGGTCAGCAAACGCACTTCGTCTTTAAAAAAGGCTAAGCCCCCTCCGATAACGCCTAAGGCACATAAAACCATCAAGGCTTTTAAGGCCGGCAAAGTGGCATGGAGCTCTGCGTAGCCGGCACCTAAGACTAAGCCATGCTGAGAATACAGCAGGCGGAAGGTATCGAAATAGCAGCCAAATCCTTTGAAGAGAAAAAGCACCGTAATAAGCAGAGCAAGATGGCGCCGTGCAGCAGAATTGATCTCAATGGCCTGTTTCTTCCAAATAAGCAAGGATTGAAAATGAATAACTCCGGCAAAACTATAGAACACTATCGTAAAAAAGGTGAGAAAAAAAAGCGGTCCGAAAAAAGCATTATAAATGGTAATGAAAAAAGGTAATTGAAACACATAAAAGCCTAAGTCTTTAAAGAAGATAGGATCTCCCTGCCCAAAAGGAGTGGCATTCAAAAAAGTCAGGACCTCAAGCCAACCGGTGAAACCGGTAACAAAACTGACCCCAAAGCTGATCAGGACGGAAATGATAATGAGCCAAAGAGTCATTTTGCGCTGGCTTAAGTGATAAAGAGGACGGTCCATTTCATGAACCAAACGGAGGCGCTTGCGTAACCGTTCATTGACGAAAGTCAAAATTGCGTGACGTATGGAAAAAAGAGTGCCCGCTATGAACGTAAAGAGAATGGTCCCATTGATAATTTGAATGATTCCTTTGCTGATTAAGGGGGTCCAGAAAAGTTGACTGTACCCCAGGTCGGAGTACCATAAATAATCTTCGAACAGGCCGCTGAGTGCAATAAAAAGAATTAATCCTATGCCCAGTAATACCAACATGATCCGTGCTGTTCGTCTCAATCCCATACCCCCTTTACACTTGAAATTGCTGCCTAATAGTATTCTGCCCAATCCTAGAAAAACCCTGCACCCCTATCTTCTTATATTCAAAAATTACTAAAAATAGTTAGGGTTTTTATTTCCTTTGTGATATAATTATCTTTGTTTTTATTTGGAATATTTGCTCTTCAGTAATTAAGTAAATTTTTATTATATTCTGTTAATTAAATAACTTGTCTTTTTTCTCCTGTTGTACTATGCTGTACATGTGGGATTATGTATATCTTTATAAGCAAAAAGGGTTAGAGGAGGGAGTTTTTTGCATTTCGTAGTTTGTCTAAAACAAGTTCCGGACTCATCTGAAGTTCGGATTGACCCCAAAACGAACACGCTAATGCGTGAAGGGGTACCGTCTATTATTAATCCATATGATGCCCATGCCCTTGAAGAGGCAATCCGTCTTAAAGAGAAAATGGGTGGGAAAGTTACTATTGTCACAATGGGTCCTCCCCAAGCGAAAGAAGCACTCCGGAAAGCCATGTCCTTTGGGGCGGATCGCGCTATTCTGTTAAGCGATCGGGCCTTCGGTGGTTCAGATTCGTTGGCAACAGCTTACATTATCACTCAAGCCATCCTCAAAATCAATGAAACAGATCCTGTCGATTTGGTATTGGCCGGTAAAGAAGCTATCGACGGGGATACTGCTCAGACAGGCCCCGGCATTGCCAGCCGTTTGGGTTTTCCGCAATTGACTTATGTTATTAAGGTTACCGATATTAATAAAGACACCATAACCGTTCAGCGCAAGCTGGAAACAGGTAAAGAAGTGGTGCAGGCTAAATTACCGGCCCTGCTCACTGTTGAAAAGGAGCTTAATGATCTGCGTTATGCATCCTTGCCCAACATGATGAAGGCTGCTTCTTATGAGCCGGAGATGATCGACTCCAAGTCCTTTGAGTTCGATGTGACTCAAATGGGACTTAAGGGATCCCCCACCAGCGTGAATAAGATTTTTGCCCCGCCGGCCCGCTCCGGTGGAGAAACATTCGATGGCACCAAGGATCCTCAAGGTGTAGCAGCTCAAGTGGTAGAGAAAATGTTCCAGCATAATATTATCATGGTTAATCCCGCTGCGAAGGGAGGCAATCGGTAATGGCAGTTATTATTGGACCTGGTTGTATTAGTTGTGGACTCTGCGTGGGGGAATGCCCCTCTGAGGCCTTAGAATTAGGGGATAGCGGCGTAGTCGTCGATGCCGGAAAATGTACCGAATGCGGAGACTGTGTAAGCGTTTGTCCCAGCAATATCCTCTCTTTGCCTGAGGGAGCCGGAAAAAGTGCCGAGGAACCCAAACAAACCTCCACTGAACCATCTCCAGCAGCACCTGGGGCAAAGGTGGAGAAGAAAGCAGCGCCGGTTCCCGGCGGCGACGTTTGGAGCGGGGTATGGGTCGTCATCGAATATAACCGTGGCGAAGTAGCCCCTGTTTCCTGGGAACTTTTGGGCGAAGGACGCAAGCTGGCCAATGATATTGGTTGTGAATTAGCCGGTGTTCTGGTTGGGCATGATGTGGAAGCCGTGATTCCGGAAGCCTTTGCTCATGGAGCGGAAAAAGTCTATGTGGTGGATGATCCCGTTCTCAAGGATTATCGGACACAGCCCTATGCTGAAGCGGTTGCCGATCTGGTGCGCAGGTATCAGCCGGAGATTATCCTCATGGGTGCTACGGCCATGGGCCGTGATATGTTCCCCGTGGTGGCCACCAAGATGCAAACAGGCTTAACCGCCGATTGCACCGTCTTGAGCATCGATCCTGATTCCAAGCTGTTGCTGCAAACCCGTCCCGCTTTTGGCGGCAATATCATGGCGACGATTCTTTGTAAAACCCGCCGTCCCCAAATGGCTACGGTCCGTCCCCGGGTTATGGCTATGCCTGAACGGGTCGAAGGACGCACAGGGGAAGTGGTTCGCGAAGAACTGGGCATGACGGAAGATCAAGTGCTGACCAAAATCGTCGATTTTATAAAAGGGGATGCCAAAAGTATCTTCTTAGACAAAGCCGAAATCCTTGTGGCAGTCGGCTTAGGTCTTGGTTCTAAGAAAAACATGGTTCTGGCGGAAGAATTAGCCGAAGTCCTGGGCGCGACCCTGGCAGGAACCCGTGGCGCCGTAGAAGCAGGCTGGATTACCCATGACCGGCAAGTCGGTCAAACAGGTGTAACCGTCCGGCCCAAGCTCTATATTGCCATTGGTATCTCCGGAGCCATCCAGCATTTGGTAGGAATGGAAACATCCGACAGCATTATTGCGATCAATAACGATCCCGACGCGGCAATCTTCCGTGTTGCAACCTACGGCATCGTGGGAGATCTTAATGAGGTCGTACCAGCTTTAACAGCTGAGTTTAAGAAACGCCTACAGCACGGCTTGGCGAAATAAGGAGGGCCAACATGGAAAAGTTTGATGTAATCGTCGTTGGCGGCGGTCCAGCCGGCCTATCTGCTGCCATTAGTGCTGCACAAGCCGGCATGAAGACTGCTGTTATTGAACGGGGAGACTATCCCGGTACTAAAAATGTCATGGGTGGGGTACTCTATACTGAGGCTACCAATGAAGTCGTACCTGATTTTTGGAAGGAAGCTCCGCTGGAAAGACCGGTTATTGAGCAGCGCTATGCTTTCTTAAGCAAAGACGAGATACTCTCCGCCGGTTATCGCGATCCGGCCTGGGGACAACCGCCTTACAATGCCCACACCGTATTGAGAGTAAAATTTGACCGCTGGCTGGCCGATCAAGCGGTCAAGGCCGGAGTTATGATCATCACGGAGACGTTGGTTGAGGATCTCCTCTATCACGGCGATGATGTGGTCGGCGTTCGCACCGGTCGTGCTGAAGGAGACCTGGGAGCGCAAGTGGTCATCTTAGCGGAAGGGGCGAATAATTTCCTGGCCTGCAAGGCTGGACTGGCTAAGCCTCTGCGCCCTGAGAATATGGCCGTGGTCGTTAAAGAAATTATTGAACTTCCTCCTGAGAAAATCGAAGACCGTTTCTGCCTGGAGCCTCATGAAGGGGCAACCATCGAACTTTTCGGTGATTCGACAGATGGCATGATGGGAACATCCTTCATCTATACCAACAAAAACTCTCTTTCCATTGGGGTGGGGGCCATGGTTCACTCCATGTCTGAAAAAGGCTGGTCCCCTAATGATCTCCTGGAAAACCTAAAGGCCAAACCTTATGTCAAACGATTGCTGCAGGGTGGGGAAACCAAGGAATACTTGGCTCACCTGATCCCGGAAGGCGGTTACAATGCTATACCCAAGCTTTATCGGCAAGGGGTTATGGTCGTCGGTGACACAGCCATGTTCGTTAACGGCTTGAACCGTGAAGGCTCCAACTTAGCGATGATTTCCGGTAAAATTGCCGGAAAAGTAGCTGCTGAGGCCATTCAATCCGGAGATCTCAGCGCCCATGGTATGAGTGTCTATGAGAGCCGTCTCCGTGACTCGTTTGTGATCAAAGACCTCTACAAGTTCAGAAAGCTCATGCCTTTCATCGAGTCCAATCCCCACCTGCTGGGCCAATATCCGGAAATCCTCAACCAGGCAGCCCGGATGTACTTCACAGCAGATGGCACACCCAAGGCACAAGTGTTCAGCAATATTATGGATATGATGTTTAAGAAGCGGACCAAGACCGGACTTGTCAAAGATATGTTTAATGCTTGGAGGGCACTGAAATGAAATTAGATGATAAATTGTATTTGGTGCGCTTTAACACAGACAAATTAAATCACATCAAAATCAGCAACGGCGAACTTTGTTTAAAGTGCAAAGACAAAGTATGCACCTTTATTTGCCCGGCCCATGTCTATGACTGGGATGAAGAAGAGAATCGCATTGCTGTCGGCTATGAAGGCTGTTTGGAATGCGGTACCTGCCGTGTAGCCTGCCCCCATGGCAATATTCAATGGGATTATCCACGGGGCGGTTTCGGAGTCTCCTGGAAGAACGGCTGAGCAAAGCTTGATAATTTTTAGTGGGTATAAAGAGGGGGGCAGCGGAATTTCCGCTGCTCCTCTACTATTTTGACAAACCCCCCGTCATCCCTATAAAATAAGATCAACATAGAGAAAGACCTTAAATTTTGGTAAAGGAGGGGCTTGTTATCCTCGAGCGCATTATTCAAGGGCTTCATGAGGATCTCTGGTCCATTGAAAAGGATGGGAATCAGTGGATTATGGCCCGTAAAGGGGAAAATGGGCTGCTTTTTTCTTTCTTAAGGAAAGGTGCTCCCTTGGAAGGACCCCAGGGTTCATTCGCTGCAGATGCTTCTATAAAGCACTGGGAAGCGATTATCTTATGTCCGGAAGGTTTGTCTTCCCAGGATTTAAAGCAACCTGCCTTAAAAAGCATCCAAGCCTGGTTTATTGACCTGCAGACGGGTTCTATTTTTGCTGCTCCGGCCACAGCCAAACGAGAGCATTTAAATAGGGTATTATCCTATCTTGAAGTCAATTCTTCCTCATCAGCCTCAGTGTATGAGACTTCAGAATCCACACCCTCTGCCCGGAGCGGCCAAGGACCTCCCTATCTTACTTACACGCTCATCGCCATTAACCTGATTGTCTTTGGCCTGATGACCTTAGCCGGAGGCTCAACCCGGACCGGAGTTCTTATTTTATTTGGGGCTAAAGTCAATGCTCTGATTATCCAGGGTGAATATTGGCGGTTATTTACCAGCATGTTCCTCCATATTGGTTTTCTTCATCTCGCCTTCAATCTTTATGCTCTCTGGGCCTTAGGAGCTATCGCCGAAGAATTGCTGGGACGGGTTCGCTATATCACGGTTTATATTCTCAGCGGCATCCTGGGTTCGGTGGCCAGCTTCTTCTTTACGGATGCCATTTCGGCTGGGGCTTCCGGAGCCATTTTCGGCATTTTGGGCGCTTTGGTGGTGTATTCCCGCCGCAAGCCCTTTCTCTGGAAATCAGGTTTTGGCAAAAGTCTGGCTGTCGTTGTTTTGATCAATTTAGGCCTGGGCTTTTTTCAAACCGGAATCGATGTCTATGCTCATCTGGGCGGTTTGGTGACCGGCATGCTTTTTACTTGGTTAATTTCCATGAAATAACACAGCAATGATCGGTATGCAATGATTGATAAAGGACAAAATAATGACAAAGCTCATGGTTTCTTAGCAAGGTGGTCCTTACAAAACCATCGATAGTTAAGAAAACATGGGCTTTCTTTGCTAAATAATCTCTTAACTCTCAGTAAAGAGTGATATAATAGTGTTTGCATGAAAATAGGTTAGAGACGGTGGGAAGGGTTATGAAACGCAGCTACTTTGCTCGGGAAAAAGTTCTTTATCTGGTCTTGGTTCTTATGGCGACGGTCATCGTCGGCCGGTTATTTATGCTTCAGGTCATTGACGCCGCCGAGCTCAAAGCCAAGGGGATCGAAAGAAGAACCAGCAGTGCCAGCCTGCTGCCTGAACGGGGAAAAATTCTGGACGCCCAAGGCAATGTTTTGGCGCAAAGCATACCTGTCAAAGAGGTTTATGGAGATCCACGGGCAATCAATGAACTTATAGAGAGCAAACAAACCAAGTGGACCAAAGAAGAGATTGCCGCCAAACTTAGTGAAATCCTGTCGATAGAGCAAGAAGTTATTCTGGAAAAACTTAATAGAGACCTGGCTTGGGTAAATATTGCCAACCATGTGGAGCTGGAAAAAGCGGATCAGATCAAGGCCCTTAAACTGCCGGGCATTGGCTTCAGCGATCAGCAGAAACGTGTTTACCCTATGGATAGACTGGCCGCCTCCGTATTAGGGATCGTGACCTTGGACGGGAATGGTGCGGAAGGGTTGGAAGCCTTTTATAACAAGGAACTCTATGGCACCCCGGGCTATTCCTCACAGCAGTCTCTCCTCAATCCCTCGCAGCTCAATGAGCCGGCTATGAGAGGAGCTGATCTCCGGCTTACTTTGGACGCCACGATCCAATATCTTATTGAGCAGCAATTGGATCAGCTTTTGGAGACGACCCAGGGCAAGCATATCGCCATTTTAGCTATGGATCCCATGACCGGAAGGATTTTGGGAATGGGGTCGCGGCCTACCTACAATCCCAATGATTATTCAACCACGGATCCCGAAGAACGCCGCAATTTAACCATCAGTATGTCTTATGAACCCGGTTCCACTTTCAAAATCATCACAGGCGCCGCTGCCTTGGAAGAGGGAACGGTCCAGCCGGATGATCTCTTCGAAGATCCGGGTTACATTCAAATTGGCCCCCGCTACATAACCAACTGGGATTCCGATTTCCGGCCCCATGGTAAAGTGACCTTTACCGAGGGCATGATGCTGTCCTCCAATGTGGTCCTGTCTCAAGTGGGGATGAATTTAGGCAAAGAGACCTTTTATACTTACTTAAAAGCCTTTGGCTTCGGCAGCCGGACGGGGATCGATATTATCGGGGAAGATAGCGCTCTCCTGGTGCCTCAGGACCAGGCCCGGGATATCGATATGGCCACCATGTCCTTCGGGCAGGCCAACCTGGTTACTCCCCTGCAGCTGTTGACAGCCATCTCCAGCGTTGCCAATGGGGGAACCCTCTACAAGCCCTATATCGTTGACAAAATCACCTTTCCAGACGGAACGGTTCAAGAAAAGAAGCCGGAACCGGTCCGCCAGGTTATCTCCAAAGCCACAGCAGAACAAATGACGGCTATTCTCGAAGCGGTGGTCAATGAAGGCACCGGCGCAGCAGCCAAAATCCCCGGTATCCGGGTCGCCGGTAAAACAGGAACCGCCCAAAAAGTGGATCCGGATACCAAAGGCTATTCCAAAACGGATTTTATTGCTTCTTTCGCAGCCTATGCTCCGGCCGATAATCCGAAGATCGCGCTCTTGATTCTCATCGATACCCCTCAGGGAGAAAGCCATCAGGGGGGAACTTTAGCGGGGCCTGTTGCTAAAACGATTATCGAAGGGACACTCCAATATTATGGCATTCCTGTGTCCGGTGAGACCCCAAGTGAAGTGAGTGAGATCCCGGAAACAAGCTTTGAGCGTCCGGCACCGGGGGAGGTCGTTCCGGAACGAACACCTTTGAAGGGTGAGAGCGTTGTTCCCGATCTAACCGGGTTAACCATGCGGCAGGCCGGGGAAAAACTGGCGGCAGCGGAGCTTCATTTTCATTTCTCTGGAACCGGCCTGGTCCGCGGACAAAACCCTCAGCCGGGTAAAGTGGTTAATGCGGGTACCGTGATCAATGTGGAATTTGCTACTTTGGAGGAAATTTTGCAGCAAGGCTCAGAGGCAGAGCCGCCGCCCAATCCTTAAACTTTACTATAATTTCTTGGTTAAAAGGGGTATCCTAGCATAAGATGAAGTTTGCATGATTCAATGAAGTGGAGGAAATGACTATGCATGATGAAAATCTGAACCAACATATTGACGGCCTTAGAGATGAATTGATTAAGGCCGTCCAGGACTGCGTCCAATTTAAAAGTGTCAAAGATATGGACCATGTTTCCCCAGGTGCTCCCTTTGGGCCTGGGATCAGGGATTGTCTGGAATGGACCTTGAGTCTTGGCGAACAGTTAGGATTTGAGGTTAAAAATATTGATGGTTATGCCGGTCAAATTGAGATGGGCAGCGGGGAACTCCTGGGCATCCTGGGGCATTTGGATGTGGTTCCCGAAGGTGATGGCTGGTCTGTCCCGCCTTATAGCGGAACCATTAAGGAGGGCAGAATATATGGCCGGGGGGCTCTCGACGATAAAGGACCGACTCTGGCAGCTCTCTTTGCTATGAAAGCCCTTAAAGATGGCAACATCCCCCTTAAGAAAAAAATCCGCCTGATCCTGGGCACCGACGAGGAATCAGGATGGGAGGATATGGACTATTACAAAACGAAAGAAGATATTCCTGTCCTCGGATTTGCCCCCGATGCAGAATTTCCCTTAATCCATGCTGAGAAAGGTATCTTTCACCTGGAATTGAGCAAGCAATTCAACCCCTTGCCTCACCTGATCAGGATCCAGGGAGGAGAACGGGCCAATGTGGTTCCCGATTCCTGCCAGGTTGTGCTGAAAGGGTTTACCCGGGAAGAGCTTGCCCGGAAGCTTTCCCAGTACACTTTCCCCGAAGGGGTCACAGGAGATCTGGAGTCCCTTTCCGGAGCAGAAGAGGAGGGTCTGGTCCTGATCTTTAAAGGAGTGGGGGCCCATGGCAGCCTGCCCCAAAAAGGTAAGAATGCCGTACTCTATGCTCTGCAATTTCTCGCCGGCCTGGATTTGAGCCAAGAGGAGGCTGAACTCATCACTTGGTTAAACAACCGGCCGGGAACAGGATTTTTTGGGGAAGGCTTTAATATTGCTTTTGCCGATGAACCCTCAGGAAAGCTGAGCTTAAACTTAGGCATTATGGATCTTAACCCTCAGGGGCTTCGTTTTGTTATTGATATAAGATATCCTGTCACTTTCCAGGGTGATCAGATCCTTAAACCTGTGGAAGCATGCGGGCAGGAGATCGGCTTGGAAATGAAAGTCCTTACCCATCAGAAAGCCCACCATGTCCCCAAGGACAGTCCTTTGGTAACTTCTTTACTGAAAGCCTACTCCGATGTAACCGGTCTGGAAGGGTATGCTTTTGCGATTGGCGGCGGTACCTATGCTAAAGTATTGCCCCAGGGAGTGGCGTTCGGGCCCTTGCTTCCCGGGGAACCGGAGGTTATTCATTGCCCGGATGAATATATGGCCATTGACAGCCTGATTCTGGCGTGCAAGGTGTATGCTCAGGCTATTCTCAATCTGGCAGGGGAGTAAAAGCTTGTCTGGGGCGAAGATCCGATCTGGGTCGCGTAGCTTTACGCACAACGCGTACTCCATAGCTCCGGGGCTGGCTCACTCGCTTTCTTAACAGCTCCCGCCAAACCCCGCTGTTTTCTGCATGTGAACCGTGGCTCCGCTACGTTAAGAAAGCCTCGTTCACCTGACCGCCCCTCCGCTAAATCCGTCCGCTTTTGTACGTAAAGCTACGTCTTTCGGGTCTCTTTTCGTTTTTCTTTAGGGTCCTGAGGCTTAAAGCTTTCTATGGGGAATTACTGGAGTCAACTTTGGGGATCTTCAGGGCCTTTCCCAAAGAGCCGGCCCTGCCGCCCCAAGCGGCGCCGGTAAAGACGGAAAAAGCAGCTTGGGTCAGTCACTTGCCCCACATTTCCTGCAATCTTACCACCTTACAACGCCCTGCATGCAAGCCAGAAAAGCAGCCCAAGGATTTTGATTTACACAAGGGAAGCGACTTTAAGCGAGCGGAAACAAAACTTCGCGAAAAGCCTGCAGCGGAGTCGGGTTGGAAACAGGACGTTTCCAACCGGCCATTGAGCAGGAGCGATTTGGCCGGGCACCCGACGGAGCGGAGGGCTTGAGCGTTAGTTTTGTCCGCGCAGCTTATGGAGCGACCGGTGTAAATCAAAATCCTGGAGACTTAGCTTTCATGCTTTCTCCAGCAGGCAAGCAGCAGTAGAAAGCATAAGTCTGCCCTTACATATGCGACGACTACATAGGCAAGATAGGAGGCTGAGCCCATTGAATAACGCGCAATTATCCAGCGCGAAGGAATTTCTAAAACAACTCTCGGAAAATTCCGGTGTATCAGGATATGAGGAAACTCTTGCTCCCTTGGTCCTGGCAGCGTTCACCCCCTTAGCCGATCAGGTCGGCCAGGATGCCTTGGGCAATATTTATGCCCACAAAAAGGGGACCCAGGGGCGCTATAAAATCATGCTGGCCGCCCATATGGATGAAATAGGCCTCATGGTCAAAGGGATCGAACCCAGCGGCTTCCTGCGTTTTACCCCAGTAGGGGGTGTGGATCAGCGTACCCTGCTTTCCCAGGAAGTCATCGTCCATGGCAGAAAGCCTGTCCTGGGGGTCATCGGCTCCACTCCGCCCCATTTAATGACCGCAGGTGAAGAAAAAGCCGTGAAAGCAGAACAGATGGGGATCGATGTGGGAATGACTTTTGAGCAGATCAAGGAGGTCATTCAGGTGGGGGATATCATTACCCTGCGGCGCAATACTTTGGAATTACTGAATCATGTCCTGGCCGGCAAGTCCTTTGATGACCGGGCAGGAGTGGTCGTTATGAAAATATGTCTGGAAGAACTGCAAAGGCTGCAGCATGCTCATGATGTCATTGCCGTCAGCACCACTCAGGAAGAGGTTGGCTATAGAGGGGCAACCACCAGTGCCTATAGCTTAAATCCGGATTTGGCCATCGCTATCGATGTCACCCATGCCAGCACTCCGGATACCAAAGGGCAAGTAGAAAAAGAGTTGGGGAAAGGTCCGGCCATTGCCCTGGGGCCCAATATCCATCCCTTCGTCTATGAAGAATTGGTTAAGGCGGCCAAAGAAGCCCGTATCCCTTATCAAAACCATCCCGTTCCGGGACGCAGCGGCACAGATGCCTGGGCTATTCAGGTGACACAAGCCGGTGTGCCCACGGGCTTAGTGTCCATACCTTTACGCTATATGCATACCTCTGTGGAAACCATTGATATGCAGGATGTGATCCTGACCGGAAAACTGCTGGCCTATTTTATCGCCGGACTTCCTGAAGATTTGGAGGGAAGAGTATGCTACTAAAGATATTGTCGGAGCTTAATGGCACCTCGGGAGCGGAAAAGGAAATACGCCAGGCCCTGGCCGCGGAGCTGGAACCTTGCGTGCATTCCCTGAGCACGGATAAAATAGGCAACCTCATCGTCCAAAAAAATCCCCCCCTTTCCGCTCCCAAGGTGATGATCGCCGCCCATATGGATGAAGTGGCCCTGATGATCACCGCCATCACTGCAGATGGTTTTCTGAAATTTCAACCTGTAGGGGGTATCGATCCGCGGATCCTGGTCTCTAAACCTCTGAAGATCAACGCCCTGACGGGAGTGATCGGTGCCAAAGCCATTCATCTCCAGAAACCTAAAGAGCGGGAGCAGGCTTTGACCATCGAGCAATTGTATATTGACATCGGCGCCAAATCGAAAGAAGAAGCAGAAAAACATGTGAAGATCGGGGATTATGCCTATTTCTTTACAGAGATGGAAAAGCTGGGCCAAGGCTATTTAAAGGGCAAAGCCTTTGATGATCGGGTGGGCTGCGCCATACTGGCCCAGCTGTTAAAACGGGATTATGCCCTTAATCTGATCGGTGCTTTCACCGTACAGGAAGAAGTAGGGCTCCGGGGGGCGACGGTAGCCGCTTACCACGTCCAGCCGGACTTTGCGATTGTCCTAGAAGGGACTGTGTCCGCCCAGATGATGGAAGTGGAAGAAGGGGAGTGGGTTACTGAACCGGGCAAAGGTCCCGCCCTCTCCATGCTGGATAACGCCACTCTATATCAGCCGCAGCTGCTCCGGCAGGTCATCGATCTTGCCGAAAAGATGGGCATCCCTTACCAGCTGCGCAGAGGGCACAGCGGGGGAAATGACGCCGGCAGAATTCATCTGAGCCGTGAAGGCATTCCCACTATCGCCCTCAGTGTCCCTTGCCGGTATATTCATTCCACAGCCTCTGTCCTGGCTGAAAAGGATATTGAGCATACCCTGAATTTAGTGGATGGTATCTTAAAGGCGATTCCCCATGAATTTTCTTTCCGCTGAATGAGATTAAAGGAGGACATTCCATGCCATACGATCACAAACCTTTGGATTATACACTTTTGGAACGATTAACCCAATGTTTTGGTCCATCGGGTGTTGAAGGCAATGTAAATTCGCTGATTGCTGAAGAAATCCGCCCCTACTGCGATGAGATAAACACAGATGCCTTGGGAAATCTTATGGCGGTACGCCGGGGAACAGGCAAAAAAATTATGATCGCCGCCCATGCCGATGAAATCGGAGTGATGATCACCCATATTGATGAAAAGGGTTTTTTGCGTTTTGCCCCCCTGGGCGGTGTCTCGATTCAGGGGTTGCCCCACCGCCGCGTTCAGTTTCAAAACGGGCTCATGGGCACCATTGGTGTCGAGAAGCTTGAAAAACCCACCGATTTAAAGCTGAATAAGCTCTATATTGATATCGGAGCCACCTCCTTAGAGGAAAGCAAAGCTAAGGTGCAGGTGGGAGAAAGCGCTGTCTTTGTGGGAAGCTTCCACAAACAAGCCAAGCGCCTGACTGCCAAAGCTCTGGATGACAGGGTGGGCTGCTTTATCGCTATTGAAGTGCTGAAACGCCTGCAAACCCAGCATGAAGTGTATTTTGTCTTTACAGTACAGGAAGAGGTGGGAGTTCGCGGTGCCCAAACGGCAGCCTTTGCCCTGGAACCCGATTTAGCCCTGGCGGTGGATGTTACCGGAACAGGGGACACTCCCAAGTCCCACCCTATGGATGTGAAGCTGGGCCAGGGGGTGGCGATCAAGGTATTTGACCGCTCCATGATTACCCATCCCAAGATCAAGTCCTGGATGGCGCAAACCGCTGAACAGCATCACATCCCTTATCAATGGGAGGTTCTCGAATTTGGCGGTACAGATTCCGGGGCCATCCATCTCACCAAAGGAGGGATCCCTTCCGGGGTCGTCTCCATTCCCACCCGCTATATTCACAGTCCCTCGGAAATGGTGGATCAAGGGGATATCGAGGGAGCGGCTCAATTGCTGCTGGCTCTTTTGGAAGGACCTGCTGAACTGTAGGTTCAACCGTGATTCCCTGTTCATCATGTAGCGTCGTTTATCATGGATCAGAGAAAACGTAAAAGCCGGATTCCCACTGCTGCTTAGGAGGGAGTCCGGCTTTTGCTTTTAAAGGATTCCTGGTGCTGCTGGCGGGATGAAAGGTAAAGGGCAATATCATACAAGAACTCCAGTACCGCCTGTGGTATGCTAAATAGCAGATAACCGGGAAGGGAGGATAAGTTTCATGAAACAGGAAATGAGAATCGTAAAATATGACCCGGAATTAAAGGTTGAAGCCTATCATTTTCAAGGGATTATGCAGAAGTTTCCCAACCATTTTCATGAGTATTATGTGATTGGGTTTATTGAAAAAGGTCAGCGGTTTTTATCCTGCAAAAATAAGGAATATACCATTGAGCCGGGTGATCTTCTGATCTTCAATCCCCGCGACAATCATATTTGCGAACAAATTGACGGCAAAACATTGGATTATCGCTGTATCAATATCCAGCCGGAAATTATGAGCAAGGCGGTCTTGGAAATAAAAGGGGAAGAGTATTTGCCTTATTTTACCTCTCAAGTCGTTTTTCATAGCGAGTTGGTTACTATACTCCGGGAGCTGCACCAAATGCTTATGGAGGAAGAAAAAGATTTCAGGAAAGAAGAACTATTCTTTTTCCTTTTAGAGCAGCTCATAGAAGAGTATACAGAGCAGGCAGCAACGACTGCAACTGCAGAACAAAGCGCGGAAGCACGGGCTATCTGTGAATTCTTAGAAAAACACTACATGGAAACTATCACCCTGGCCGACTTAGGCAATTTGACCGGGCTGAGCAAATACTATCTGCTTCGTTCCTTTACAAAGCAAAAAGGCATCTCTCCCTATAGCTATTTGGAAACGATACGGATTGATAAAGCAAAGAAAATGCTGGAGAGGGGGGGTGTTGCCCATTGACGTGGCATTGCAGACCGGGTTTACTGATCAAAGCCATTTTTCTAACTTTTTCAAAAAGTTTATCGGGCTAACCCCAAAACAATACAGGAGCATTTTTAAGGATTCTCAAAGCTGATTTTTTTTGAATGGAAAGGGGTTTCATGGACACAAGAAAAGAGCTTCAAGGACATTTGCTGGCATTTATGACGATTTTTATTTGGGGTACAACCTTTATATCCACCAAGTTGCTTTTAGAATCCATAACGCCTGTGGAAATACTTTTCTTAAGGTTTGCGATTGGTTTTCTTATCTTGCTCCTCGCTTATCCTCACAGGCTCAGGATCAGGGAAAGAAAGCAGGATCTATATTTTGCCGCCGCCGGTTTATGCGGGGTTACCCTGTATTTCCTGCTTGAAAATATAGCATTAACCTATACTTTCGCCTCCAATGTAGGGGTAATTGTCGCAATCTCACCTTTTTTTACCGCTTTGTTTGCTCATCTGTTTTTAGATACTGAGAAATTGAGGGTGCGGTTTTTTATAGGTTTTAGTGTTGCTGTTGTCGGGATTATCCTGATCAGCTTTAACGGAAGCAACAACCTGCAACTGAATCCCTTGGGAGATATACTGGCTGTTTTAGCTGCCGTGGTATGGGCCGCCTATTCTGTGCTGACCAAGAAAATAAGCGGGTTTCACTACAACACCATTCAGGCAACACGGAGAATTTTCTTCTATGGGTTGGTGTTTATGATACCCGCTTTATGCATATTGGGGTTCAATCCGGACATAACTGAATTAACACGACCAAATAACCTATTCAATATTCTGTTTTTAGGGTTGGGGGCATCGGCGCTTTGCTTTGTGACCTGGAACTCGGCGGTGAAACTATTGGGCGCAGTCAAAACCAGCGTTTATATTTATCTGGTTCCTGTCATAACCGTTATTACTGCCGTTATTGTGCTGCGTGAGGAAATTACCGGAGTTTCAGTATTGGGAATTGTACTGACATTAACAGGGTTATTGATTTCGGAGAGGAAAGGCAGGCATATCCCTCAGCAGACAGAAGCGAGTAAAGCTTAGCAACCCCAAATGACATTTTAAGCATAGTCAAATGGCTATGCTTTTTATTTGCCGCTGTGAACTTGAGAAGTGTGACCCAAAACACAACACCAGAGTCTGGGGATGGTACAATAAGTTCAAATGATGAGCAATGGAGGAGGCATAATGATCGATCATCCTGGCTTTGTCCTGGAGCACTGCCGGAGAAACTGCGGTAAATCTGCTCAGGACTGGTCTTTATTACACCAACAGTTAGAGCAGATGCTCAAGAATCTGGATTTATTATCCCATTTGAAGCAAAAGTTTCCGGTGATTCATTATCATCATTTACCGAAGATCAGCATAGCCGGTTGTCCTAACGCTTGTTCCCAGCCCCAAATCAAAGATATCGGTCTGACCGGTTTTCTTATGCCTAAGCTTACGGAGGCGGGGTGTACGGGCTGCCAGGCCTGCTGCCGTTCTTGTCAGGAAGGTGCCTTATCCTGGCAGGGAGAGCTGGAATTTGAGCCGACGAAGTGCATTGGCTGCGGGGATTGTGTCCGTTCCTGCCCCACAGATAAAATCCTCCCCGGGGAATCGGGATGGACTCTTCATCTCGGCGGACGCCTGGGAAGGCATCCCCAATTGGCGCGATTGTCCAGGGAAAAGCTCCAGACTTCTGAACTTCCCCGGATCATTGGCCGCATCCTTGAAGACTATATAGACAATGGCCTGCCTCAGGAAAGGCTTACTCATTTTCTGGACCGCCGACCGCACCTGTAAGGTTTTACAAAGAGTTTTGGCGTTCGTGAATCCAGCTCCTCAGTTGCTCTAAATCGCTGATGGTGATTTGTTTTTTCTCCATTTTAAGTATTCCTAAATCCCGCAATTCGCTTAAGATGCGGCTCACGGATTCCCGCGCTAAGCTGCACATTCCCGCCAGCTCGGTAGCGGTCAGAGGAACAGTGATCAGAATTCCCTCAGGGGTCTCCTGGCCGTGGACATGAGCCAGGGCAAAGAGTTTGGCCCCCAGCCGGGAACGAGCATCCCCCAGAGCGATGTTTTTGATTTGCCGGTAGGCTCTGCGGAGATCCAAAGCCATGTTTTGATAAAAAGGCAGAAGGGTGGAAGGATTTTCCTTAAAATACTGGACCAGTGCTTTGCGATCCAAAACGAAAACATCGGAGGCTTCAGCAGTGAGGGCTGCATAAGGATAAGTTTTACTATCTAAAACAACTTCCGGAAAAAATGCGGGCGGCTGCAGAATCCGGAAAATTTTTTCGGTAAATTCACTCATAAGCAGGATTTGAATGCGGCCTTTGAGCAAAAAATAAACTGAGTTGCTTTCTTCTCCGAAAAAGAAAAGGAATTGCTTTGCTGCATAATGGCGAACCCGTCCATGAGCAGAACAAAACTCCCAAAATGAATCGGGCAGTTCCTGCCAGTTAGGATTGCTTTTAAATAGTTCAAACCCGGTGATATTACTAGCCATACTTCTCTTCCTCTCATAAACTATCATAGAAGTTTATTATGAAGAAAATTCTCTATTCCTTGGCAGAAACCCTTTAAAAGTAGAAAAAACTATTTTCTTGAGCAGTGAGACATTCCCTGATTGCTGCTTATGGTTTATAATAGGGAATGGCCGAGCCATATTTCCTACTGACTGAAGCAAGTCTGACGCTATCTACGGAATTTTGGCCGTTTCAGAAATATCTGAAACCAGGGTATGCTTAGAAATGAACATGCCTTCCGTAAAGAAAAGGAGGAACCCCTATGCAGAAGATTAAAGTACAGGATGCGATTGGATCGGTGCTTATGCACGATCTGACACAAATTATTCCAGGAAAAACAAAAGACGCCCGCTTTAGAAAGGGTCATGTGATCAAAGAAGAGGATATTCCCACCCTGCTTAGTATGGGAAAAGAGCATATTTTTGTCTGGGATCAGACTCCGGGTCTTATTCACGAAGATGAAGCGGCGGAGCGCCTGGCCAAGGCTGTGGCCGGTCCGGGGCTTTCTTTCAGTGAAACGAAAGAGGGAAAGGTCAATCTGATTGCTGAAGAGGATGGTTTAATCTATGCTTCGGAAGAAGGGATCTACGCCCTTAATTCTTTGGAATATATTATTCTTGCCACCCTTCATAATCACCGCCCGGTGAAGAAAGGGCAGAAGATAGCCGGGACCAGAGTGGTTCCTTTGATGATTGATGAAAATGTCGTGATCGAAGCGGAAGGAATCGCCCGCCGCTTCGAGGAACCCATTCTGCAAATCCGCCCCCTGCAATCCAAAAAGGTTGGGGTGGTGACCACGGGAAGTGAAGTATACCATGGCCGTATCCAGGATAAATTCGGACCGGTTCTGCAAAGAAAAGTGGCTGAATGGGGTTCTGTCCTGCTGGGGCAAACCTTCGCCGACGATGATGTGGAGATGATTCAGGAACGCATCCGCGAGCATATCGAACAAGGCGCGGAAATGGTCCTGGTCACCGGCGGCATGTCCGTGGATCCCGATGATTTAACCCCTACAGCCATCAAAGGTCTGGGGGGAGAGTTGATCACTTATGGCACTCCTGTTCTTCCCGGAGCCATGCTGTTGCTGGCTTACCTGGATGATATCCCGATTCTGGGATTGCCCGGATGTGTCATGTACTCAAGAAAAACGGTCTTTGACCTGGTGGCCACCCGCATTCTGGCCGGTGAGCGGCTTACCCGCCTGGAAATTGCCAAATACGGTCATGGCGGCTTGTGCCTGGAGTGTCCGGAATGTACCTATCCTCACTGTCCCTTCGGCAAATAAGCGTTAAAAAAAACCCGGCTTCGCCGTGCCTTAAACGCATACTTACGAAGGAGGCGAAGTCGCTGGTTGCCCTTATACTTTCTGATAGTGCAAGGTAAGGGAGCCTCGCCCAACGGCTTTAGGTAATTTAAAGCAGTTGGCGAGGCTCCCTTTTTTACAACCTTTGCTCAGCCAAATTACCAACCTGTTGGCAATTTGGCTGAGCAATGGACCGTTGATAAAAGAGCTGGCGCCGCTTCTTCAGGAGAAGACTTTTTTAGAGATCTGCCATAGATCACTGAGGTTCCGGCAGGGAAAAACCCGGGTGCAATAGTTTCTGTACTCGTCCATAAGATTGTCCGGCAAAGTCCAATCCTTTTCAGCCAAGGGGTTCAGCCAGAAGACATGCTTAATCTTCCCTTGGATCTCCTGCAGATAGTCTGCTTGGGCAGGGCGGAAATTGTTGCGGCCATCTCCCATAATCAACAGGGTTCCCCGGGTAGAAAGTGAAGGCAGGACATCCCGGGCAAAGTCTTTAAATACCTTGCCATAATCGGTAAAGCCGGAAGAATGCTTACGGCCCCAGGAACGGATCTCGGCCATGGAGTCGCCGCTTGCCAGCCATTCTTCATGGGTGATATCCCAGATGCCATCGATGAAAAGGTAAAGCCGCACTTTACGAAAGCGGGATTTCATACGTTGGCATAAGTAGAGAAGGAATTGAGAGAAGGGAGCCACAGAGTTGGATACATCGCATAAGACAATGAGCTCGGGATGCTTTAAGGCGGGAGTTTCATACTCGAAGCGAAAGACAGCGCCATTCCCCCGCACCATTTCTTGGAGCAAAGAGGAGAGGCGCAGCCTGCCCCGGGAGGCCTTTTTTTTCCGCAAGCCCCGGTGAACGGCCAATTGGTTGCCCATTTGCCGGAGGGCTTGCTGGACCATCCCTTCTTCAGCGGCGGTAAATGAATTCAGGGGCTTAAAGCGCCAATTTATTTCACGGAAGCTGTCCCAGCGATTCTGCTCGGATAAACGTTCCTGCCAAAGGACCTGGTGAATCCGGCGCTGCCAGAAGTCCTGATAAGCTTCGAATTTCTGCCACTGGTCTTCCGGGACTTCCCCCCGCTCTCTAGCCAGCTCCAAAGAATTGGACCAAGTCAGAAACCCTGACTGTCCCAGGATGAATCTGGCCTGCTTTCCCAAATCAAATTCCTTAGTTTCTTCTTCCTCGATGGTACTGGGGAACCCCTTAAGTCCCATCAAATAGTGGAGATCCGGCATTTGAAAGGAAATGGACCGGGCTGGAGAGGACTCTCCCGCTGATTTAAGGTGCAGGGTGATTCCTCCTTGCCCGGTACCGATGCCCTGGTGGGAGCCATCCCCAGCCTCCCCTTGGTCTGAGCCTGTACATTGCCCAGGAGCGGTAGGCTCTGAATCCGGAGAGGATGGAGCTGGGGCCAGGAGTTCATAGACCATGTCAAAAAGCTGCTGATCCTCCTGGCGATGGATGAAGAGAGATTTAAGCACGAGCTTAGGCGCCAGGTCCGGGTACCGGGTTAAGGCCTTTAAAGCATCCTGAATCTCATCCAGGGTGATATGGATGCCCACCGAACGCAGTGCCGAGATAAGCTTCAGCAGCTGCCAGCCGTTGATCGTTAATTCTTTCATGGCTGCACCCCGCCTTAAGCCTGAGTTCTTCTGGCAGCTTCCTGCTGCCAGGCTTTTAAACGATCCTCAAGTTTTGCCAAATCACTGGGATATTTTAAAAGTATGGATAGGGTACCTTCCAATTGCTGCATATCGAGGGAGTCCTGGCGCAGAATATGGAGAGCCCGGGCAAAGTCCATGCTTTCGGAGACACTGGGCAATTTGCGCAAAGGGATCTTGCGGATTTTGGCCACAAATTCACAGACATCCTGAATTAAGGCTGCGGCAACTTCCGGACACCGTTGGGCAAGAATCCTCATTTCCTGTTCCACATCGGGATAAGCTAAGAGCAGATGAACACACCGTCTTCTTAAGGCTTCGGAAAGATCCCGGGTGTTGTTGCTGGTTAAAAGGACGATAGGAGAATTTTGGGCTTTAAAGGTTCCTACTTCCGGAATGGTGACTTGAAATTCGGCAAGCAGCTCCAGCAAAAAGCTTTCAAATTCTTCATCGCTTTTGTCCAGTTCATCAATTAAAAGAATAACGGGCTCTTCCGCAAGCACAGTTTGCAGCAAAGGCCTGGCCAATAAAAACTCCGGTCCATAAATATTCTCCTTAATCTCTTCCCAGCCGGAGATTCCCACCTGCAGACGCAGTAATTGTTTGGCATAATCCCATTCATAAAGGGCTTTATTTAAATCCAGCCCTTCATAGCACTGGAGGCGAATCAGTCTGCGGCCGGTGCTGCGGGCCAGAGCCAGGGCCAGCTGAGTTTTGCCGACTCCCGCCGGTCCTTCAATAAGACAGGGCTTGTGAAGGGCCAGGGCCAAAAATAAAGTGGTCCCTTTATCCTGATCAAGGATATAACCTTCCTGTTCCAAAGCATTCATTAATTCCCGAGGAGATTCCCACATCATGAATCCTCCCTTCCAGACTTTACTAGAATTTTACACGCTTTATCAAAGATTGACAATTATAAATAGGGGAGTTAGGATAAGCTTGACATCCTCTGGTACTCTGAAACGCTTAAACTATTGAGGGGTTATCTCACATATACATATGGAAAGGCAGGTAGAATTTCATGAACAAAAAAATTGCCATCCCTACCGAAGGGGAGAAGGTTAATGCTCATTTTGGCCGCAGTCAGGCCTTTACCCTTTTCCTCATTGAAGAGGGTAAGGTGTCCGGTCAGGAACGGATTGATACGGCTGATTTCCAACATCAGCATGAAGGAATCGCCCAGCTTCTCAAGTCTAAAGGAGTGGAAACTGTCATCTGTGGCGGGATTGGCCCCGGAGCCATCACCGGCTTGGAAAATGCCGGAATAGAGGTGTTAAGAGGAGCCAATGGCCCGGCTTTGGAAGCAGCTCAAGCCTATGCGGCAGGGACCTTTGTCTCCACCAATGCTGTCTGCAACCATAGTCATGACCACGATCACCACGGTCACGGTCATGACCATGATCACCATCATCATCATTAATGAGATTAATCTTTAACTTCAGATAACTGCATATTGATCAGCAAATTAACTCAGAATAAATCATGGGTGCTCAAACTATAGCGTAGAAAGGGCTGATTACGGCATGGGAAAACATAAAAAAGTCTCACGTCCAAAATCTCCTGTTACCGTGAGAGACCCCCATTATCAGGAGTATGATAAGCAAAAAGAGCGGAACATCTACGACTACAAAGGATACAGGCATCCGTAAACCATGGGGGGACAGTCCAACTGTTCCCTCTTTTTTATCATTCGACAGGGATTTTCGTCACTCTTGCCCCTGCTCCTGAATATACTTAGTGTTGCAGGAATAAAGCATGGAAAGGGGAGTCCTTATGGCCAAGAATCCAGTCATTAGAAAAATGTTCCCCGGTGGTGTTACTTATCTTGGTTTTTACTCCTATTATCATTACCTGGCGGACGCTACCGCCCGGCATATCTATGTGATCAAGGGTGGCCCAGGTGTGGGGAAATCAACCTTCATGAAAAAAATTGGGGAAGAAATGCTCAAAGCAGGTTTTGATCTGGAGTATCATTGTTGTTCCTCCGATAATCAGTCCATAGACGGTATTGTTATTCCAGAGTTGGGGATTGCTTTACTGGACGGTACTGCTCCCCATGTGGTGGACCCCAAGATCCCCGGTGCGGTTGACGAAATCATTAATCTGGGCGAATACTGGGATGAATCCTTGATCCGGCCTTACAAAAAAGAGATTATTGTTTGCAGTCAGGAGATCAGCCGCTGCTTTGAAAGCGCTTATTTTGCCCTGAAGGATGCCAAAAACGCCATGGATGAATGGGAATTCTATATTAAGCCCGATCAGGATTGGCAAACGATCAATCAAATCTACCTTAAAACGAAGCAGGAGCTTTTTAAAACTCCATCAAGCAAAGGCACCGGCAAAACCCGTCATTTATTTGCCTGGGCTCATACTCCCCAAGGCAGAACCCAACATATTGACAGCCTTATTCAAGGCATGGATTCTCTGTACTCCTTAAAGGGGCAGGCGGGAACGGGAAAATCGACCCTTTTGGCACGCCTGGCCGAGGAGGCTAAAGTTCTCAATTATGATCTGGAAATCTATCATAATGCCCTTGAGCCGGATAAGATCGATCTGCTCCTGATCCCTGAGCTGCATACTGCCCTGGTTATTTCTTCAGAGCATTATCCCTATCATCCGGAATTCAGCGGTACCCTTCATTCCCTTGACTTGGACAGTGGGCTCCATAGAGCAGGGCTCAACGGCACCCTGGATTTTATTGACTCGTGCCGGAACAGGGTAGAGGAGAGCATACTGCGGGCCCAATCCCACTCGCAAAGGGCCAAAACCCTCCATGATCAACTTGAAGAATATTATATCCCAGCCATGGATTTTGAGGCTATCGATGAGAAACGCCGTTCTATTTTAAAATCGATCATGGAAAATTATTCATAAAGTCTGGACCATAAACACTTTATCAGGTATTCTATAAATAAGGGGAGAAGACTTTAATGCAGAGCAACAGGCTGTGCAATTTTTTTACCCTGCCGGGGAACTATAACTTGGATATGAAGCATAAACATCCCAATATCTGGCCAAATCATAAGCTAATAAGGTTGATTTTAAGGAGGGTTTTCCTGAATGAGTGTGCGAATTGCAATTAACGGCTTTGGGCGAATCGGTCGGCTTTCCATGCGGGCAATCCTGGAACGAAAAAGTTCCCTGGACATTGTTGCTGTTAATGATCTGGGGAGTCCGGATCTGTTAGGTCATTTATTCAAGTATGATTCAATTCATGATATCCTGCCTTATGATGTTGAGGTCAAGGAAAACACCCTTGAAGTTTTGGACCAAAAGGTGGCTTTTTTGGCGGAAAAAGATCCTGGGAAACTTCCCTGGCGGGAGCTGGGGGTAGATCTGGTGATTGAAGCTACGGGGCGCTTTACCAAGCGGGAGCAGGCGGCGTTGCATCTCCAGGCCGGAGCGAAAAAGGTGATCATTTCCGCTCCGGGAAAACACGAAGATATCACGATTGTGATGGGGGTAAACGAACATCTCTATAACCCCGCTGAGCACCATATCCTCTCCAATGCCTCCTGTACCACCAATGGTTTGGCCCCCCTAGCCAAGGTTTTACTCGAAGAATTTGGGATCGAGCAGGGCATGATGACCACCACCCATTCGGTGACCAATGACCAGCGGATTCTGGATTTGGAGCATAAGGATTGGCGGCGGGCCCGGGCGGCCTACGAATCGATGATTCCTACGACCACAGGAGCAACCAAGGCGGTGGAACTGGTGCTTCCCGACTTAAAGGGCAAGCTCAAAGGATTAGCGGTGAGGGTTCCTACCCCTAATGTCTCGCTTATTGATTTTGTGGCTAATTTAAGCCGTTCCACCACCAAAGAAGAAGTAAATCAAAAACTTAGGGAAGCCGCCGAGGGAAGCCTCAAAGGCTACCTGGCTTATTCCGAGCTGCCTTTAGTTTCCCACGACTTTAATGGCAACCCTCACAGTGCCATTGTTGACGGGTTGTCTACGCTGATGCTGGGAGAGCGCATGGTCAAGGTCCTGGCCTGGTATGACAACGAGTGGGGATACTCCAATCGGATTGTGGACTTGGTGGAATACATCGCCGGCCAAGGACTATAAGAAGCCTCTATCTTTTTGTGGAAAAGAATAGTAAACTTTCAATGTATGGTTTTTTATAGCAGATTTCTAACATTCTACAAAATAAACGACGGAGGTAATCTATGCGCCGCACCAAAATAGTATGTACCATCGGACCGTCCAGTGAATCCAATGAGAAGATTCGCCAATTACTTAAGGCCGGCATGAATGTAGCCCGTTTAAATTTCTCTCATGGAACCCATGGTGAGCATGGCAAGCGGATACGAACCTTAAGAGAAGAAGCACAGAAACTCGGTGTTCATTTAGGGGTTCTTCTGGATACCAAAGGCCCGGAAATCAGAACGGGAACGGTTCCGGAGGAGGGAGTTCAATTAAACAGCGGTGATACCTTTATTCTTGATACCGATCTATCGACTCTGGGGTCCGCAGAGCGGGTGGGTATAACCTACCTTCAGCTTTGGCAGGAGGTTCATCAGGGTACGCATATCCTTCTTGATGATGGTCTCATCGACCTTGAAGTCATTGCCAGTGAGGAAGGAAAGATCATCACCAAAATCCAAAATGGCGGAGTTCTTAAATCGAAAAAAGGGGTCAATGTGCCAGGTGTTCCGATTCAGCTGCCGGCGATTACGGAAAAAGATCGTGATGATATCATCTTTGGCTTAAGGGAAGGAATCGACTTTATTGCTGCTTCTTTTGCCCGCAAGGCTGCCGATATTTTGGCCGTAAGGCGTTTGGTTGAGGAAGAAGGGGCCAATGTCAAGATTATCGCTAAGATTGAAAACCGCGAAGGTATCGAGCATTTAGATGAGATCCTGGAGGTTGCCGACGGTCTGATGGTAGCCCGCGGGGATCTGGGAGTGGAGGTGCCTGTAGAAGAGGTCCCCATTCATCAAAAGGACATGATTGAAAAATGCCATCATCTGGGTAAACCCGTCATCGTGGCTACACAGATGCTGGATTCCATGATCCGCAACCCGCGGCCGACCCGGGCGGAAGCCAGTGATGTGGCTAATGCCATTTTAGACGGTACCGATGCCATCATGCTTTCCGGGGAGACGGCTGCCGGACAGTATCCGGTAGAAGCTGTGGAGATGATGAATAAGATAGCTCTGCAGATCGAAAAACATTATGAACCGCGGAAGATTTATGACCCCCATATCAATATTGCCGAAGCCATCAGTCATGCCAGCTATACCGTAGCCAGAGATCTGGAGGCGGCCGCTATTCTTACTCCTACTCATTCCGGGTTGACGGCCCGCATGATCTCCAAGTACCGTCCCACCTCCCTGATTATTGCTGCCACACCTTTTGTTCATGTAGCCCGCCAACTCTCTTTGACCTGGGGAATTTATCCTTTGCTGATTCCCGAGAGCTTAGGCACGGATCAGCTTTTATCTGTTTCTGTGAATGAAGCGATTTCCCATCACCTGATCAAGACCGGTGATGTGGTTGTCATTACCGCAGGGGTTCCCGTTGGTAAAGTAGGGACCACCAATATCATCAAAGTTCAGGTCATCGGGGATGTGATCGCGAAAGGAACGGGGATTGGCCGCAAAGCTTATTCCGGAACGGCACGGATAGCCACTTCGGCTGCTTTGGAGCTTTTCCAAAAAGGAGATATCCTGGTAGCGCCTTATACCGATAAAGAGCTGATCCCCTTAATCGCCAAAGCCGGGGCAATTCTGGTGGAAGAAGGGGGACTCACCTCCCATGGGGCGATAGCCGCCTTAAACTATGGCATTCCGGCTATTGTCGGTGCCGCCGATGTGCTGATGAAGGTTAAGGATGGGCAAGTGCTGACTGTGGATGCTTTGGCAGGTGTGGTCTATGAGGGCACCGTCAGTATTATCTAGTCAGGTCGCAGCAACTCAAACCAGGTAATCTACAACTCAAATCAGGCAATCTATACAAATGCTCCCTCAAGGCCGCTGCTTTGTCAAACAGCTGACCTGGAGGGAGCATCGTTGATCTGGAAAGGCTTCCTGTTGGATAGATGTCGGTTACTATAGATGTCGATTGCTTTCCTGCACTTCTTCAGTGTTGACTCCGGCATTGGGAGTCTGGGTATCCACGGTATCCTGATCGATGGTGCTTTGTGTGCGTTCATTCAGTATTTCAATCATCCCTGCATCGCTCAATTCCCCGGCGATTTCAAAGAGTGAGTCCTTTTGATCGGGAGCCAGCTGATTAACAAAGCGGTTGATTTTGACTGGAGGCACAAGATTACGAAATTTTACTCCACCATATTTCATGACTCGTTCCGGCAAAGACAATCCCTCCTCAAGAAAGCATAATCATGTGTTTAGAATTAGTATGCTTGCTTGAGGATTTATCATACGCCGGCGAGAAAAAACAATCCGGTCCGCTTAGGATTTTTCAACCTTTACCTGACTGAGACTATCAATGACCTGGCCGCGAATAAAGCCCAGATATTCCTGCCGAAGAGCTTCCTGCTCAGCTTTTTCCCATTCTTCCAAGCCAATTGTTCTCTGCTTCCGTGAAAGCTCATTAATGCGCTCAATAAGAGTATTGATTTCCATGGTTGTAACTCCTTTTTCTTTTCAACCCTCAGCCAAGGGCAAGATAATTTTCTTTAATCGTGGCGATTCTATGATATAATATTTAATGAGACTTGTCCAATTGGAAAGGGGGCTTAGACGGTATTAGTCAGAGCATAAAAGAGAACCTGACTAAGGTGTTGGGAAGGTTTTCTGAGTCAAAGGTAGCTTGGGAATTTCCCAAAATCGTCCTTGGGGTGATGGGACTGATGGTAGTATTAGGTGGCGGCCTTTATTACAGCCAGACAACCACGGCAGCCGCACTGATGCTTAATGGTCAGGAAATTGGGTATGTAGCATCCCCGGACGCAGGCAAACAATTGGTGGATTCCATCCTTGTTTCCCAAGGGGATTCCTCAGATCTTGTTGCAAAGACTCATGATCAAATCGAGTTCCAGGACACGCGGATCAGGAAAGGGACTCTTCAGGAGAACTCTGTAACAGAAGCTAAGCTGAACAATTTAATAAGTACATATTTTGAAGGAGTGCAATTTTCTATCGAAGATGCTCCTATAGCAATCCTGCCCAGTGAAGACGATTTCCAGAAGATTCTCCAAGCTTATCAAGAAATCTATGCCAAACCCAGTGAGAATAATACCATCACTTCCGTAGAATTCAAAGAACTGATTTCTTCTCAGCCTGTGGAAGTGCAGCAGGCGGAATTTAGTTCGCCGGAGATGGTTCTGGAAACCTTAAGGAAAGGACATGAAGCCAGAACAGAGTATGTGGTTCAACCCAATGACTCCTGGTGGCTAATCGCCCGCAAAAACGATATGCTGACCAAGGAAGTATTGGCCGGGAACCCGGGTATGGATGAAGATAAGACTCTTCAGGTTGGTGAAAAAATAAACTTGGTCAAAGTGACCCCTTATCTCACCGTAGTAAGTAAGGGAATCTATACCGGTACCGAGACGATTCCCTTTGATGTTGAATCGAAAACCGATTATAGTTTGCCCAGCGGTTCTTCAGTGGTTCGCCAGGAGGGAAGCGATGGCAGCAAAAAAGTCACCTATTCCTATGTTCAGGAAAACGGCAAGAACATAGAAAAAGTAGTGTTGGAAGAAAAAATCATCCAACAGCCGGTGACTCAAGTTATTGCCAAAGGACCCACCTACGCATCGGCCAATGTGGCCCTTTCCCGGGGAAGCGGCAAAGTCAGCGGCTTGGGTTGGCCTCTCAGAGGAGGGCTTAATTCCTATTACGGCTACCGCTGGGGAAGTTTTCATACCGGTTTGGATATTGGCGGCGATACAGGACAGCCTTTTGTGGCTGCAGCCGGCGGCACAGTATCCTCGGTGGGCTGGAGCGGCGGCTATGGCAATATGATTCTTATCGATCATGGCAATGGTGTGGCTACCCGTTATGCCCACGCCTCCAAAGTAAGCGTTTCCAATGGACAACAAATAAGCAAAGGGGAGTCCATAGGCCTTGTGGGCTCAACCGGCCGTTCAACAGGACCTCATTTGCACTTTGAAGTGATCATTAATGGCGATACAGTCAATCCTCTTAACTATTTACCGTAAAAATAGTGTAAAAATCGAACTAATATGTAAAAGGTAGACACTTCAAAAATGAGGTGTCTATTTTTTTACCCAATTCTGGAATAAATCGTTGGGTATTCATACTTAGCAAAACGGGAACAGCTTCTTTTATATATTACTGTTATAATAAAGCAATCCTATGGGAGAAAGGCACAGGTGCTGGGCATTGAATTATAGGAAAGAAATTGAAAAATGTATTGAATTCATTGAAAACCATATAAAAGAAGATATTACTATTGAAGAAATCGCTAATCAATCAGGGTATTCTCTTTACCATTTTTGCAGAGTTTTTAGTCTATGTAAGGGTATATCTGTTATGGAATACATACGAGGACGCAGGTTAGCTTTAGCAGCAACAGAATTATTCAAGGGCAGAAAAATTATTGATATTGCTTTTGATTATGGATTTGAAACACCCAGCGGATTTGCTAAAGCTTTTCGTAAAGCTTATGGTTATAGTCCCACACAGTATATGATGCGGATGCCTCAATATGCTGATACAAAAACAACATTTGAAATTGGCGGCTATATTATGAAGCCTGTTATGGTTAAAAGACCTGCATTTAAAGTTGCCGGTTATGGAATCAAAACCAATATTACCGGGGTTACTTATACAAAAGATATTGCATCTTACTGGAGCAATTATGAAGGTAAAAATTTAGAAAGCAAAATGTACAAAATTTTAAATCCGGCTGAACATGGTGAAGTGGGCTTGTGTGTTCCGTTATCTGAAGATGGAAATGTAATATATCTCAACTTTCGCAGCGCGAAAATCTGTTCAAACTCAGTCTACTACTGGATTAGGCTAAAAATATTTTGTTCATTGACAGAAAAACACCTTTCGAATTGGTAAAATGGAAGTGACCAAACAACCATAATTTCCAAAACAGAAAGGTGCGTATCTCCATGTTACAACACAACTCTCTGCCTGAACAGCATCAAAATCAGCTTTCTTTAATTTTTTCTTCCCTTAAGCTTAGTCAGCTGCTTCGAGCCGCTGGGATCCGCAAGTCCTATGGGGTTTCAAGCTTCGTTGTCTTCCAAATCATTTTCCAACTCGTTTTTCAAGGTCGAAATCTGTTTCGGCTGTTAGAAGGAAGCCGGGCAGAATCTCTTCCAGGTAAAGATGTTGTTTATCGGTTTCTCAATGACTCTCGGTATAACTGGAGGCGTTTTTACCAGTTACTCAGCCTCAAGATGGTCGGACGCTTTGAAAAGCTCACCTCTGCGCAGCGTATCCGTGTTTTTATCGTAGATGATTCTGTAATGGAGCGCGAACGAAGCAAGAAAGTTGAACTCTTAGCCCGAGTGTTTGACCATGTTTCGGGCCGCTTTGTTCGCGGTTACACCTTACTAACCTTGGGCTGGTCTGACGGGTTCAGCTTCGCACCCCTTGATTTTACATTGATGAGTTCTGCAAAAGCTAAAAATCGTCTTTGTGAAATGAGAGAGGACTTAGACAAACGCTCCGTAGGCTATAAGCGTCGCCTGGAAGCGATGAGCCCTAAACCGGACACCGTGGTTCAAATGCTTGAACGAGCTCTCAAAGCCGGATTCTCAGCGGATTACGTCCTAATGGATAGTTGGTTTACCCATGCTCCACTTTTGCAAAAGCTAAGGGATAAGGAGCTTCACGTTATTGGAATGGTTAAAGAACTTAAGCAGCGTTATCTCTTTGAAGGAAAATCACTCAGTTTACGAGAGCTCTACGCGAGAGTCCCAAAGAACCCGAAAGCAGAAATACTGGGTTCAGTGCGTGTTCATACCCCTTCAGGCTTAGCTTTAAAAGTTGTTTTCGTCCAGAATCGAAACAACCGAAGAGAGTGGTTAGCGATCTTAACCACCGATCTTTCCTTAGAAACTACTGAAGTCGTAAGAATTTACGGGATGCGTTGGAGTATCGAAACGTTTTTCAAAATGGCCAAATCGCATTTGAAGCTAGGAACTGAATTTCAGGGCCGATCCTTCGATATGATGGTTAGTCACACAACCATAGTCTTTACCCGTTACCTCATCCTGGAGTGGGAACGAAGAGAAAACAATGATGAACGCTCTCTTGGGGGACTCTTTTATCTTTTTGCTGATGAGGTTATGGATTTAGACTTGAAAACAGCACTACGTCAGTTAATGACGTTTGTTCTTAATCTACTACCCAATAAACCAGAGAATAACGAATCACTCAGTCAATTACAAAAGTGGATTGCTGCATTACCCAGTTATATCAAGGCTCTATTCCCTCAACTGGGGTGCGAAAGTTGAGTAATATATCTTTTAGGTGTAATTGTTGATGACTTTTCAAAGGTAGAGGAAGATATGCTGACAGTAGAGGTTCCGGAGGCCGAGTATGCAGTTTTTACAACGGTTCCTGTGGATACTTCAAATGACAAAAAACAAATAGAGTTTGCAGAGATTATTGCAAGGACATGGAAATATATTTTTGAAGATTGGTTTAAAGGTAGTGAGTATATTTACGATGAAAGTAAAATTGATTTTGAATTCTACGATGAACGCTGTCATCACAGAAAAGATACCGTTATGGATATTTATATTCCCATTAGAAGTGGAATAAAGTAAAAAGTTTAGAATAAACAAAGAACGAAAGGCGCTAAAATATGTTAAGTTATTATGGCAGATTATCTTCAGAGGTATATGATATAGATAAACCCATAGATCATTCTTTTAGAGATGTGGAATTTTACATTGATAGATTAAACTTGTGCAGGGGGCATATTCTTGAGCCTGCAACTGGAACTGGCCGTGTGCTGGTTCCACTTTTAGAAAAAGGATTTAAAGTAGATGGATTTGACAGTTCGAAAGACATGCTGAATATATGCCGTGACAATTGCAGAAAAAAGGGTCTTAATCCTAAGCTTTTTGAAGCGAAGATGGAATCTTTTATACAGGATACGAGATATGATGCAATTATAGTTCCAGCGGGAACGTTCCTGCTGCTGCACCAAAGAGCGGACTCAATAAGGGCATTGCAGAATTTCCATAAGCATTTATGTACCGGAGGACGATTAATTATTGATATATTAATGCAGACAGATTTTTCTACAGGTACGGTTTCTACAAGAACATGGGTCTGTTCTAATGGTGATCTAATTACTTTAGAAAGTAAAGTCGTGGAAGTTGACTATATAAATCAATATACTGTTTCTCACAACAGGTATGAAAAATGGCGTGAGGGAGTGCTTATTCAAACTGAATTAGAGCGCTTTCCGTTACGATGGTATGGACTGGAAGAATTTAAATTGATACTTGAAAGCACGGGGTTTAAAGATATAGTGATTTCTTCAGATTATAAATTTGGACAGTATCCATCAAATGTTAAAGATGTCATTACTTTTGAAGCTGTTGCTATTAACTAAAAATAGTATTTTCATAATCCTGAAAAAACTCTGAACAAAAGTAGCATTCTATGCTAAAATAAAAAACATAGAATGTTATTTTTACGGCAAACAAAAAGCGCCATGGTGGCGCTTTTTGTTTACATCACATCCCAGCCAGGATGAGAAAGGCTGTTCTGAAAAAACTCAGAAAAGCCCCTAAGCGTTGTAAACCCAATTAAAGATAAAAATAGAGGGTATTAAGGAGGACGTGTTATGTTTTTAACCCATCAGACTCCGGTACGAGTCCGTTATGCCGAAACAGACCAAATGGGCGTCGTCTATCATTCCAATTATTTCATCTGGTTTGAGATAGGCCGGGCCGAACTGCTGCGCAATGCCGGATTAGCCTATACCACCTTTGAAGAACAAGGTCTGGCCGTTGCGGTGGTTGATGCCGGCTGTCGTTATCGCCGCCCGGCACTCTATGATGATCAGCTGGTCATTGAAACAAGCCTGGAAAGCTTTTCCTCGCGCAAACTCACTTTTACCTACAAAGTGCTTAGAGATGACACCTTGTTAGCCGAGGGAACAACGATTCATGTCTTTGTGGATCGCACAGGAAGAAGCACTGATGCCCGGAATTATCCCATCTGGAAAGAATTCGAAGAGATTGTCAATGAAAACAAAGAGAGCGAAAAGGCAGAGGCAGGAGCGCAGGTTTAATTCCATCTACCGCTTGGTTGGGGGTGTCGCCAACTACTTCAGTATAAGTAGTGACGATGCTCCCTTTTTAATTGAGCCGCCTGGTTAGAAAAAGGCCAGGAAATTCTCTCCGCTCAGGGTAAGGTTATTGAAATAGTTAAAGAATTATGGTATTATGTATACACAATACAATGTGCTGATAAGCAAGGAGGGATTTCCATGTTTCTGGTCACATGGATAGAAGCGGAAGAAATCAATTATCGTTTGGTTAAGAAACATGAGCTCTCACAGTTTATTTCGACACATCTCATTACTCCTTTGGATAATCATCTGATGGTCCAGGAATTAATTGTCTAGTGAGTATTTAAAATGGAATATTGTGCATAAAATAGGATAAGCCCACGTAAATGTGGGCTTTTTTGTATAATAAAGTATTAGCAAAGTATAAGATACAAAGCAGGAAAAGCCCTTAATTTTCACGAATAATATTTACTTAGTACAAAAGGAGGTAAAGATATGAGTTATATAGTCCTTGTCGACAGTTCCTGTGATTTGCCAAGCGACTTAAGCCAAAAAGAAGGCATTGTGGTCGTCCCCATGCCTGTTAGCATAGAAGGAAAGACCTATTCTGAAGGGGTCGATATTTTCCCTGCTGGGTTTTATCCTCGGTTTTCTGAGTTCAAGGAACTGCCGAAAACATCGCAGCCGAATCCGGGGACGCTCAAAGATGCCTATGAGGCAATCCTTGCCCAGGGGCATGAAGTGGTGGCCATTCATCTTTCGTCAGGCTTGAGTTCCACCTTCAGCACGGCCCAGATGGTGCGCGAGATGTGTTCTCAGCCGGAAAAGATACATGTTATCGATAGTTTAGGGGCATCCTTAGGTTACGGGCTATTGGCTCTGGCGGCCAATCGGCTTGTGAAAGAAGCTAATTCCTGGGAAGAAGCTGAAGCAGAGATTTTCCAGGTGCGCCGGCAAATGCGGTATGTTTTTACTCCCGATACTTTGGATTACCTCGTCAAAGGCGGCCGGGTCAGCAAGACGGCCGGTTTCATCGGCGGCTTACTGGATGTTAAGCCTATTCTCAATATTACTGCCGAGGGCCGCATCGAGCCTCTGACCAAAGTGCGTTCCCGGAAAGCTGCTCTGCGCAAATTGGTTGAATTGATTCAGGAAGAAATCCGTCATCCTGAAGAGCAGGAGATCGGTATTTCTCAGGCGGCGTGCCCGGAGGAAGCCAGAGCGCTGGCTGAGGAAATTAAAATGAAAGTACCTGTCAAGGATGTTATCATTAGTGACATAGGTTGTGTGGTAGGAAGCCATACCGGTCCTGGTACTATCGCATTATTCTACCAACGCTAATAGGGGGAACATCATTGAAACGCATAATTGCTCTCATCACCTTATTATTATATTTTTTCATCTTTGTCCCGGCTCTGACAGCGGCGCCTGAAACACAAACAGCAGCCCCTCCGGAAATCAGCGGGGAAGCCGCCTACCTGATCGATGTGCAATCAGGACAGACATTGTATAGTAAAAACGGTGATCAGCTTATGGCTCCTGCCAGTACGACCAAAATCATGACAGGGCTTTTAGGGATAGAATTGGGGAATCCGGAGGATATCGTTACTGCCAGCGAAACTATGCTGGATTATAACACAGTTTATGGGACACGGATTTATTTGGAACCCGGGGAGCAGCTTTCTCTGGAGGATATGCTCTACGCACTCCTGCTCAATTCAGCCAATGATGCCGCAGTAGCCATCGCCGAGCATATCAGCGGCAATACCGCCGCTTTTGTCAGCTTAATGAATCAGAGGGCCGCAGACCTGGGGTTAAAAAATACCACCTTTAAAAATCCCAGCGGCTTGAATGAAGAAGGACATTTAATCACAGCTCATGATCTGGCCCGCATTGCTCAAGCCGCTTATGCCAATCCAGTGTTCAGGGATTACATAAAAACCAAGTCCCATGTTATCCCCAGGGCAAAAGAAAATGTACCCATCGAAATGATCAATGAAAATAAGCTCCTTTGGCGTGATGATACGATTACAGGGATGAAGACGGGATATACTTCCGTCGCCCAGAACTGTTTAGTCGCCTCGGCATCCCGGGATGGTCGTGATGTGATTGGAGTGATTCTCAAATCTCCCGGCCGGGAAATCTACACAGATATGCAGGCTTTATTGGACTATGGATTTGAACAGTTTGAGAACACGCTCTATAAAGGGGTAGGGGACTCCTTGGGTCAGCTGGAAATTCAAGGCCAGCCGGTTAATCTCCTCATCGATCAAGCCCTGTGGATTACGCAAAAAAAGGATAACACCTTGCCTCAGCCGCGGATCAACATTCTGCCTATAGATGGGGAATTGGCAGAAGTTGCGGAGGGACAAGTCCTTACCCGCCTTGAGGTGTGGGAAGATGAAGAATGCTTAAGAGTCGTTCCTTTAGCCGCGGATCGGAATATCATAACTGAAGCCGCCGTTGAAAAAAAATCCTATGCTTTATTCACCGGTTTGGGACTTATGGTCAGCGGGGTTATACTTTACGGAGCAGTACAGCAAAGAAAACATGCGGAACGGAGAAGAGAGCGGGCTAAACTGCGGCAAGACAGAATTCAGGATCCTAACAGATGCCAGCGCCGATGAGAGTATTTCAAAAAATGAGATACTCTCATTTTTTGTTAACAAAAAAGGCAGGCGATATTTAGAAATGTTCGTGAAAGAACTTGCAAATTTTCGTGAATATTTTAACATAGTCTGAAAAATCTAAAAATTATCAGTAGCGTTGCATAAAGCTAACAACAAAAATGTCAAAGCTCAAATTTAGCTAAATTTAAGCAAATAGACCCGAAATCAGCGTATATTCCTGATTATCACTGTAAATACACATAAAAAATCCTTATAATAAGAGATAGGGTAGTCCTTGCCCAAATCTCAAATTATAAGGAGATTTAAAATGCAGGACAAGGATACTACGCATTCCACATTTATGCAAGCCTTTCAGCCGCTTTTTTCAAAAGATTTATGGAAAGATATCCATCAGCAGGTCCCAGACCTCGATCGCAGGACCCAAAAACTAAAGACAAATCAACTCACTCTCCTCATTAGTAACGCACAACTTCAAGAATACAGAGCTTTACGAAAGATCAGTACGAGCGTTCTAAGTGACAATCTTGGTCAAGCCATCGGTTTAAAGAGCATTAGTCACAGTCAGATTTCTCGAAGGTTAAAGACTTTGCCTACTAAGGTTTCGGAAATGCTCTTTAGGCGCACTTTACACAAAGTAGCTCAAAAGCAAGGGTATGGGAAGATTCGGCAGCAACTCGGTAAATTGTACATGATTGACGCATCGACTATCAGCCTATGCCTTTCCCGTTATCCCTGGGCCGTGTTCAGAAAGAGCAAAGCCGGTGTAAAAATACATCTACGCTTAAGCTTTGATGGAATAGCTCTACCCGATGAAGTGGTCATTACCCCAGCCAAAATAGCCGATCGCAAGAAGCTGGATGAACTTATTGTTGAAGATAAGGATGCCCTCAATATTTTTGATCGAGGTTATGTGGACTACGAGCTATTTGATGATTACTGCGAAAAAGGGATACGCTTTGTTACTCGTCTCAAAAACAACGCAATCATGGAGTTTACAGGCGTTGAGCGTCCCGTAGAAGAAGATGGGATTATCGAGGAAGACGTGGATATCATCCTAGGAACAGGTTCCCGAAAAATGAAGCATACCCTCCGGGAAGTGACCATAGATGATACCATCAACGAACCCTTTACGATCTTGACCAATGATTTTGAACTAAGTGCCGAAGAACTGGGTGAGATCTATCGTTATCGCTGGCAGATTGAATTGTTCTTTAAATGGCTCAAGCAGCACGCTCAAATTAAACACTTTTACGGTACAAGCGAAACCGCAGTAACCAACCAAATTCTATTAGCACTGATGACTTATTGTTCTTTAATGCTGCTTAAACTTGAAGTGGAATATCCAAGAGACTTGCTCACCTTGCAAAGACTACTGATTACCTGTCTCTTTGAGAGCTATGAGGAGTTTTTAGAAAAACTCCGACGACGAAGAAGGAAAGCTGCCAAAAGGATTAACCATGAAAAGATCTACCAAATGACAGAGCATTACATCATCACTGAGGAAGACACAGGATGGTTAAATGACTTGATATATGACCCTGTGATTCTGTGAGATAATATGTGTAAAAATGTGGAAAAGGGCTATCTGTTGCCTGGTCTTTCTTTGGACTGAGGGGAGTAAACTCGGATGGTTGTATACACCAATTATGATAAATAATTGAAGGAGACCTGAGGCGAATTTTCCCTTGACAGTAACCATCTTAATTTAATGCAACGCTACTGAAAAATTATAGCAAACTTTGCAGGATTTTATGTGGTGGTAACGAATATAGATTTTTATAGATTAGAAACCCTACAGATTCAGAGGTCTACAAGGGGTATATGGAGGTATTGTAATGGGAAAATCAGATTTTCTTCAAGCCCGTGGAATCAGTCGTCGTGACTTCATGAAGCTCATGGCCGCCACAACTGCAGCTCTTGGCCTGCCTGAAGTCCTGGCTCCGCAAGCGGCAAAAGCTGTGGAAGCAGCAATGGAAAAACCCCCTGTCATTTGGCTGCATGGTATGGAATGTACTGGCTGCAGTGAATCCTTACTGGCGACGCTTAATCCCAGTATCGAATCATTAGTACTTGATACTCTTTCCATTCGATACCATGAAACCATTATGGCCGCATCCGGTCATGTAGCAGAACAAGCTTATCAGGATACTCTCGATGAGAAGTTTGTGCTTGTGGTGGAAGGTTCCGTTCCGGCATCGGAAGCAACCGATTCGTACTGTATGGTGGGAGGGAAACCTTTCCGGGAAACAGTACTGGAAGCTGCTGCCAAAGCCCAGGCGGTTATAGCGGTTGGAAGCTGCGCCACCGACGGGGCTGGGATCCCTGGTGCATGTGATATTAAGCCCATTGGCGTCAGAGAGCTTTTGCAAAAGCACAATATAGCGACTCCTGTGATTAATCTTCCCTGCTGCCCAGTCAAACCCAATACTCTGATTGGCACCATTGTTTATTATCTGACCTTTAGCGCTGTTCCTGAACTTGATGAGCAAGCCCGCCCCCTGATTTACTACGGCAAGCTGCTTCATGACAACTGTCCCCGCCGTGGTCAGTTTGAAGCCGGAAATTTCTTGTCCGATTGGAATGATCCTGCTCAAAAGGATTATTGCCTGCTCCTCAAAGGGTGCAAAGGACCAAAAACCTATACCGACTGTGCTCAAGTCTGGTGGAATGATAATGCGAATTTCTGCATCAACGCCGGTTCTCCTTGTTCCGGATGTTCAGAATCCGGTTTCTATGGCCAATTCAGTCCTCTTTACGCCAAACAAGAAAACTTCTCCTTGCCTGGACTCGGTCAGATTCATGCCGATACCGTTGGCAAAGTTGTGGGTGGGGCAACTGTCGTAGGGCTTGGTGCACACCTGATCGCCACAGTTGCCAGCGGCAGACTAAAAAATAACGACTCGGAGCAGAAGAAGGAGGACTAAGAGATGGGTAAAGTAGTTATTGATCCCGTGACTCGAATCGAGGGTCACTTAAAAGTAGAAGTAGAAGTTACCAATGGTGTGGTTACGGATGCGAAATCAATCGGTACTATGTATCGCGGCTTTGAACCCCTGTTAAGAGGAAGGGATCCCCGGGATGCCACCTATGTCACGGAAAGAACCTGTGGTGTATGTGCGGGCTCCCACGGATGGGCATCTTCCTTGGCCTTGGATCAGGCCTTTGGCGCAAAAGTCCCTACGGGGGGCCGGCTGATCCGCAATCTGATGATCGGTGCCATGTGGCTTCATGACCATCCGCTGCATTTTTATCATTTAAGCGCCTTGGATTATTTGGATATTACGGCGGTAGCAAAATATCAAGGACAAGATCCCGGCCTTTTGCGTGTTAAAGACAAAATCAGCAAGCTGATTGCGGCTGGGGATACAGCTCCACTGACACCACGCTATGAACCCGATGCGTTTTGTGTCAATGATCCTGAACTTGTTACTCTCGCTGTTTCCCACTATCTGCACGCTTTAAATATGCAGGCCAAAGCCAAAAAGATGTCAGCTTTGTTCGCCGGCAAACAGCCTCACCAATCGTCTATCGTAGCAGGCGGCGTAACCATGCTGCCCAATATTGAAGTGGTGGAGCAATTCCGTTCCATGCTGCTGGAGCAAATCGATTATCTCGAGAATATCTATTTGCAGGATGTGCTGACCTTTGGAACCGGCCCCTTACTGCCCCTTGCTCAAGCCGGAGTCGGCGGCGGCTATGGCAACTTCCTTGCTTACGGCGGATTTGGCCTGGATGATGAAGGTAAAGATTTTCTCTTTAAGCAGGGAATTGTCTTGGACGGCAACCTCAGCAATGTGATGCCTGTCGATCAAAGCAAGATTACCGAAGGAGTAACTCATGCTTGGTATAAGGATAATCCGAAGGGGGATCATCCCTATGATTCGGATACGGTTCCCGATCTGGCCAAAAAAGATGCCTATTCCTTTGTTAAAGCTCCCCGCTATGACGGGAAACCTATTGAGGTTGGCCCCTTAGCCCGTATGCTGGTTATGCAGCCTCAAGGGCTGATGGATATCATTGCCAAATACAATATTAAACCAGGTGCTGTGGCCCGTCACGCCGCCCGTGCTTTTGAAACGGTCATCCTGGCTAAAGAAATGATTAATTGGGTTAACCAGCTGGAAGCAGAAATGGGCAAAGGCCTGAGAATTCATGATACCGAGCACTGGAATCCGCCGGCAACAGGGCAAGGCATTGGGTTGACGGAAGTTCCCCGCGGCGCTTTAGGCCACTGGATCAAAATCAAGGATCATGTTACCGAAAACTATCAGATGGTCGTTCCTACCACTTGGAATTTCTCACCTAAAGACGCCCAGGGAAATTATGGCCCCCTTGAAAAAGCTCTGATCGGTGTGCCTATTCCTGATGAGAACAATCCGATTAATATTGTGCGGGTTATCCGTTCCTATGACCCTTGCCTGGCTTGTGCTATTCATCTTATTGATCCCCAAACCAATGAAATCCGCAAATTCAAAGTCAACTGATCTTTCAGTGGACGGCTCAAGAGGATTGATGAAGGGATCAATAGAAATGGAATAGAAAGCGAGGGAAAACTATGGCGAATCCAGCCGATCATCCGTTGTCTCACCGGATTACCCATTGGATTAATCTGATCAATTTCATAGCCTTGATTATTACCGGCATGATGATTCATTCTCCCTATCAGGGAATGCCCATGAATCTTGTCCGCAATATCCACTTTATCTTTATGTTTAGTTTAATTTTCACCGGTATCGTGCGCTTCTATATCTCTTTTTTCACCAAACAGCGGGATTACCGGAAGTTTCTGCTTGATTCCTATGATATTAAGACGTTCATTCCCCAGATTAAGTATTACTTGTTCCTGCAAAAGGACCATCCTGTTAACCCCAATCCCTATAATCCTCTGCAGAAGCTTGCTTATATCGGTCTGCCTATTCTGGCTGTGCTGCAAATCCTTACGGGGGCAATTCTTTATCTGCCCATGGTCTTTCCCGGCTTAGAAGCCACCCTGGGCGGTCTGGCAGCTATTCGTGGCTTCCACTATGTGATTACCTGGCTGTTCATTGCGATTATTGCAGTTCATGTCTACATGGTATTCACGGAAGCCGTGGATCAATTCTGGTATATGTTTTTCGGCAAAACCCGTAAGAAAGATAAGGTCCCGCCTTCTGATAAGGCGACCACAGCCCGTTCTTAACCCTGCCCTTGACGGTGCAGCCTGAGCCGCGTATTATTGTAGAAAAGACAAAGGTTTTAGAAAGGGTCAAACACCATGCTGCAACCAAAGATTATGGTCATGGGAGTAGGGAATGTGCTTCTTTCCGATGAAGGACTCGGGGTTCAGTTCCTCACCCTATTAGCCCAGGAGACTCTGCCGGATCATGTCGAACTTCTGGAAGGCGGAACCGCAGGACTTGAATTGGTCCATCTTATTAAAGAAGTAGACTATCTCATCATCGTCGATGCCTTGAATGCCAAGGATGAACCTGGCGCAATTTTCCGGTTTGAGCCGGAAGATATTCGGGTTATGCCCTCTCAGTTTGAGGTTTCCTTTCATCAAGTGGGGATTCTGGAAGTATTGGCTATGGCTAATATCCTGGGGAATGCGCCCAAAACCCTCATCTTTGGTGTTCAGCCGAAGAGCCTGGAGATGGGATTGGAATTGACTCCTGAGATTCAAGCAGTATTGCCCAGGGTCAAGGAGCTTGTTCTGGAAGAAATTCAGAACATCACTCAGCATGGGGAATTCCGCCAAGTGAACTCTTAATCCCACCCCGTGGGCAGACGACTTTATTTAAAAAATTACTAAAGGGAACCGGATTTTCCGGTTCCCTTATCACATGCTTAAACTTTTTCTCTTCCGTCACCTAATTCGAATGTACCGCAGTCGGTCGCTTCAGTAGTGCGAACCTCGGCATGATGCTTGGTTACTTGAATTTCTCCGGCATGACATTCTTTGGCAGCTTCATTATACTTGCACTCCACCACATTGCACAAAACTTTTGGATTAGCCATTCTTATCACCTCCCTAATTAAGATACCCAAATAAATCACCTTCTACACCAAAAAGAAACTTGAAAAATTCGTAAAAACCCCACCCGAGCAGCTTTCATCAATGTTTAAAAACCTTTCACAGTAGTCCTTGACTGGCGGCCTTTATTGAAGTATGTTATCCTTTATGAAGAATACTACTTTTCAGGAGTGAGACGATAAGTATGTCAATCACGAAAGTCCCTAAGAAGGTCGTCACCTTAGCCTATGGGTGTCAAATGTCGGAGCGTGATGCCGATACCTTGACCGAGATATCCAGCCAAAAAGGATATGTCCGCTCTCAGGAGCTGGAACAGGCCGACCTCATCATTGTGAATACCTGTTGTGTTCGCGAAAGCGCAGAAAATAAAATCCTGGGTAAAATCGGCGAGCTCAAGCATTTGAAAGAAGCCAATCCTCAATTGAAAATCGCCATTTCAGGATGTATGGTTCAGCAGCCGGGCGCTTTAGAACGGCTTAGAAAAAGAGCCCCCCATGTGGATATCTGGGCAGGAACCCATAATATCCATGAGTTTCAGCGTCTCCTGGAGGAAGCTGAGGAAAAGGGGAAAGTGGCTGAGGTCTGGGAAAAGCCGCGGGAAACCCAGGAATCGGTTCTTCTGGCAGCCAAAGGCAAGCTTAAAGCCTATGTCAATATCAGTTATGGCTGCAATAACTTCTGCACCTATTGTATTGTCCCCCATGTCCGCGGCCGGGAGCGCAGCCGTCAGCCGGAAGAGATCCTGGCGGAGATCAGGGCCTTGGTCGAGACAGGCTGCAGGGAAGTGACCTTGCTTGGCCAGAATGTAAACTCCTATGGCCAGGACCTGGACAGAGCTTATGATTTTGCCGATTTGCTCAAGGATGTGGATAGCATTGACGGATTGTGGAGAGTGCGGTTTATGACCTCCCATCCTAAAGATCTATCCGATAAATTGATTGAAACCATCGCTGCAGGCACCCATCTTTGCGAGCATATTCATCTGCCTTTTCAGGCCGGCAGTGATGAAATTCTCAAAGGTATGAATCGTAAATACACCCGGGAATACTATTTAAGCCGGATTGCTCAAATTAAGGCCATCATTCCCCAAGTCAGTTTAACGACGGATATCATTGTTGGTTTTCCCGGGGAGACGGAAGAGGATTTTGAGCAAACCCTGGCTTTAATTCGACAGGTAAAATACAGCCAAGCCTTTACCTTTATGTATTCCAAACGCTCCGGTACGCCGGCAGCCCAAATGGCGGAGCAAATTCCTCTGGACATCAAGAAACGCCGCCTGCAGCAGCTGATCACGGTTCAGAATGCCCAAAGCCTGGCCTGGCGGCAGGAAATGATCGGCAAAACCTGCGAAGTTCTCGTGGAAGGGCCGAGCAAATCCAATCCTGATCGTCTTACCGGGCGAACCCGGGGTTATGAGCTGGTGGTCTTTCCCGGGGAAGCCCAATTAATTGGCACCTTGGTTCAGGTGCTGATTCAGGATGCCAATTCCTGGACGCTGTTTGGAGAATGCCGCGCAGACAGGCATTGAACGAGACTTCTTTCAGTGATAAATAATAATTGAAGGCTCAAAGCAGGAATCAAGAAAAACGTGTAGAATCAATCGAAGATGGAGGTGTTGTAATGACGGCGGAAATTATGGAAAAAGCCGAAGTCCTAGCTGCAGCTATAGCCAAAAGTGTGGAATTACAAAATTTGCGCAGCACGGAAGAAGCTATGATGGCTGACGAACAAGCTCAGCAAATCATTGCTGATTTTCAAAATGAGCAACAGCGAGTGTATGAGCTCCAGGCCCAGGGTCAAGAGTTGACTGATGAAGTACAGCAGGCCATTGATGCCATGGAAGCGAAAGTGGAAGGTTATCCTCCCATTGCTGCCTATCTGCAGGCTCAAGAGCAATTCACAAAGATGCTGGACACCATCAATGGTGTTTTGGCTCAAGCAATTGCCAATGACCCCAATGGCGGAGGCTGCTCCTGTGACACAGGTTGTTCAGGATGCGGGGGAAGCTGTTCATAAACTCGCGATACAATAGAAATGAGTGGAGATCACTTTATTTAGATTGGGCGCAGCAAGGGAAGAGTGTACACTCTTCCCTTTAGAATATACGCCTGGGGGTCATGCCGCTCAGGGGGCATCGGCAGTGGCAGCACCGGTAGCATTGGCAGAAGGTTAAAAGAGCTGTCCGGGTCGCGTAGCTTTACGCACAACGCGTACTCCATAGCTCCTGGGCTGGTCAACCCGCTTTCTTAACAGCATCTGCGGCGGATAAGTATTCTTTGGGGTGTGCCGCCTTGAGCGAAACTGTCCACCGGACACTTTCGTACGCCAAACCTCAGGGTAATACCTGATGTGAACCGTGGCTTCGCTACGTTAAGAAAGCCTCGTTGACCTGACCGCCCCTCCGCTAAATCCGACACCTTCGGGCGTGAATCCTAAAACCTACCTGCGCCGCTAAGCTTTCCTCTATGGTATTGCGGCTTGGGCGAAACCATTCACTGGATGGTTTCGTCACCGGAAGGTTTCTTCTCCGGAGTTCACGGCTTTTGTACGTAAAGCTACGTCTTGTGGGTCTCTTTAGGTTTTCCTTTGGGGTTCCAATTGCCTTTTTTGAGGGCTCTTGGGTTTAGCTTCAGAGCCCTTCTTGCACTTAGCCCGCATAGCCTTTCTCAGGAGTTAGCCGGCCCTGCCGCCGCAAGCGGCGCCGGTAAAGACGGAAAAAGCAGCTTAGACCAGTCAACTCCCCCACATTTCCCGGAATCTTACAACCTTACAACGCTCTGCATGCAAAAACCTGAAAAGCAGCCCAAGGATTTTGATTTACAAGAAGGAAGCGACTTTAAGCGAGCGGAAACAAAACTTCGCGAAAAGCCCGCAGCGGAGTCGAGTTGGAAACAGGACGTTTCCAACCGGCCATTGATAACAAGTGCGAAAGCAGTGCTTTCGAGGAGCGATTTGGCCGGCGTCCCGACGGAGCGGTGGGCTTGAGCGTTAGTTTTGTCCGCGCAGCTTATTAAGCGACCGATGTAAATCAAAATCCTGGAGACCCCGCTTTCATAAATAACCTTGCCAAGACATTCTACCGCTAAGGAGTCACCAACCATGACCACACCGATGATGCAACAATACAAATCCATAAAATCTCAAGCCCCTGACGCCATTCTCTTCTTCCGCCTGGGAGACTTCTATGAAATGTTTGGCGAGGATGCCCGGACCGCCGCCCCTGTTCTGGAAATTGCCTTAACCGGCCGTGATTCCGGAGGCGGGGAGAGGATTCCCATGTGCGGTGTTCCCCACCATGCTGTAGATGGCTATCTGCTCAAGCTGGTTTCTGCCGGTTATAAAGTGGCCTTATGCGAGCAAGTGGAGGATCCTCAAGCCACTAAAGGGATCGTCAGAAGAGAGATTATCCGAATCATTTCTCCCGGTACTATGACGGATTCCTTAGTGGAGCAAGCCAATAATTTTTTAGCCGCGGTCTATCATGATCAGGACTGGGGATTGGCCTTTGTGGATGTTTCCACAGGGGAGTTTACGGTTTTTCAGACTGAATCCATAGATATCTTAACCACCGAGCTTTCCCGGATTCGTCCTTCCGAATTGCTGCTCCCGGCGGAACTCCTCAAAGCAAAGCACTGGCGGCCCTATTATCTTACTCAGCGGGAAAAGAAAACCTATCAACACACCTTGCTGGAACAGCGCTTTACGGAACAAACCGAGTTATTTCAGGAATTTCCGACGGCTATGAAAGCCGCCAATGGGCTTTGGCAATATATCCTGGAAACCTCACCCGGTATCGATCCCTCCCATATTCTGAAGATCAATGCCTACCGTCCTGAGCACTGGATGCTCCTTGATCCCTGGACCCGCAGAAATCTGGAGCTTACCGAGTCCATTCGCGGCCAAGGGAAAAAAGGAACTTTATTATCCGTTCTGGACTTCACCAAAACCGCCTTCGGCGGCCGCCTGCTCAGACGCTGGATCGAGCAGCCTTTGCTCCTTAAAGAGGAGATTGAAAAGCGCTTGGATTATGTGGAGGCCTTGGTTGAGGATAGCTTTTTACGGGGGGACCTTATCCAGCTCTTCAATAAAGTGTTTGATCTGGAGCGCCTCATGGGCAAGGTTTCCTATGGTACCGCCAATGCCCGGGACTTATTATCCTTAGCTCAGACCTTAGGCGTGCTGCCCCAACTCCGGGCTTTGCTGGCGGAAGGCAAGTCGGCATCCCTGCAAGCCTTTATTCCGGCCTTGGAAGGTCTGGATCCTTTGGCTGTGACCTTAGAGCAAGCTATTAATCCGGAAGCCCCCATCTCCCTGAAGGACGGAAACCTGCTGAAAGCCGGTTATTCAGAGGAAATCGACGAATTGCGCAGCATATCCTCCGGGGGGAAAGCCTGGGTAGCCAAATTGGAAAGTATGGAAAAGGACCGGACAGGAATTCGCTCCCTTAAGGTTGGATATAATAAAGTATTTGGGTATTATATCGAAGTGACACATGCCAATTCCCACCTGATACCTGCTGAATATATTCGCAAACAAACCTTAGCCAATGCTGAGCGTTTTATCACCCCGGAATTGAAGGAATATGAACAAAAAATCCTGGGCGCCGAAGAGAAAGTCACACAGCTGGAGTATCAGCTCTTTCTCGAACTCCGGGAAACAGTTCGCGGGCAGGCCGCTAGGATTTTAGAAGCCGCCCATGCTCTGGCTGAAATCGACGTCTATGCCAGCCTGGCGGAAGCCGCTGTGCGCCATCATTATTCCCGTCCTGTGATGAAGGGAGAAGGGGGGCTCACTATCATCGAGGGGCGGCATCCTGTGGTGGAATCCATGCTTCAGGACACTTCCTTTGTCCCCAACGATACCATCCTGACTGAGGATAAACATCTGGCCTTGATCACCGGCCCCAACATGGCCGGTAAATCCACCTACATGCGGCAGGTAGCCCTGATCGTCCTGATGGCCCAGATTGGCAGCTTTGTACCTGCACAGCAAGCCACCATTCCCATCGCTGATCATATCTTTACCCGGGTGGGGGCTTCCGATGATCTGGCCTCAGGACAAAGCACCTTTATGGTGGAGATGTATGAAGTGGCCCATATTCTGCGCCATGTCACACCCCATAGCCTGATCATTCTCGATGAAGTGGGACGGGGGACAGCCACCTACGACGGCCTCAGCATTGCCTGGGCGGTGGCTGAGTACTTAGCCGGTCAGGAGAACAAACCCAAAACTCTCTTTGCTACCCATTATCATGAACTGACCGATTTGGAGGAAACCCATGCCGGTATCTTCAATCTTCATGTCGGGGTTAGGGAACATGGGGAAGAGATTGTTTTCCTGCATAAGATTATCCCCGGCCGTGCCGATCGCAGTTATGGCATTCAAGTGGCAAAGCTGGCCGGTTTGCCTGCCAATCTGCTGCACAGGGCCAAAATCATTCTGCATGAGCTGGAATCCTCCGCCAAGGAAAACCGCCAGGAGCATTTGCTAAATAAGGAGAAGGCAACCCAACTGTCCTTGTTCGAAGTTCAGCCCCTGGACCCCCTGTTGCAGGAAGTCAGCGAGCTTTCTGTGGAGGATTTGACTCCCAGGCAGGCCTTGGATTACCTGTTCGATTTAAAAGAACGGATTAAAACGGCGGATTCTATTTAGATTTAGTAGTTCATAATTAGACTTAGAAGGTTCATAAAAAAACAGGTTCATAAAAAATATAAGTGTGGGTGTAGGTAGAGGAGAGAGAACTCATGGCAACGATGGGACGTGGAGGGGAACGTGATGAGCGTAAAACTGCACGGCCCGGACAATAATGTGAATTGAGGAGGGCAATTATGTCATACCAAGTTGGAATTGACGTCGGCGGGACGTTTACTGATGGGGTACTTATTCACAAAAACAACCTGATCAAAAAAACGAAAGTCCCCACTCAACACGATAATTTATTGGACACCCTGCTCCATGCTCTGGAACATCTCGATGTCTTTAAACAGCCTGTTGAGCAGATTACAGTCAGTACTACTTTGGTGACCAATGCCATTCTGGAAAACAAATTACCCCCCATTGAGCTGTTTCTCTTTCCCGGTTCCGGGATGAGGCTGGATGCTCTGCCCTGGCCGGTGCCTTATCATGCCCTTATGGGTGAAATCGACTATCGGGGCCGGGAAGTATCTCCCCCGGATGAGCTGGAGTGGCGGCGGCTTTGCAACCAGCTGGATTTTGAAGCCGTCCCCCAGGCGGCCATTGTCAGTAAGTTTTCCCACCGGAATCGGATTCTGGAAGATGCTTTGGCTCAGTTTTTGAGCAAAAAATATCCTCAGCTGGACATTGCTTTAGGCTGCGAATGGGGGCATGCTAATTTTTACCGCCGCAGTCTCACCACCTATCTCAATACCGCCAGCAAAAATCTCTATAAAACCTTCTCCTCCCAATTGCACCAGGCTGTGGCGAAAAATGGTTCCCAAGCCGGGATTACCGTCTTGAAAGCAGATGGAGGCATTTTGCCTATCGATCAGCTCCGTCCGGTGGAATCCATCAATTCCGGCCCTGCCGCCAGTGTCATTGGCGCCCTGGCCCAAACGGATCCTCAGCAGTCTTTTGTGGTGGTTGATATCGGCGGCACCACCACAGATATCGGCCTGATCCTATCGGGAGAACCACTTCTCAGTGCCCGGGGTGCTCAGATTGGTCCCTTTCTGACCTTGATTCCCACTTTAGCCACCCGCTCCATCCCTGTAGGCGGAGATTCTGCCGTGCTGCCTGCACCTGATGTGCCGGAAGGCTTTACCCTCGCTCCCTATCGCCAGGGACCGGCCTATTGTTTGGGAGGGGGATACCCAACCCCCACCGATGCCATGCGCTATTTAAAACGGGTGGAGCATGGGAATTATGCCCGTGCTGAAGAAGGTTTAGCATCCCTGCTGCCCCCTGAGGCCCGGAATCCCCAGGCCATTCAGGGATTAGCCCTAAAAATACTGGAGAAGTTTGCGGAAGAGGTAGCCAATGCTTTTTCGCTCCTGCATAAAGAATGGCAGGAGGAACCCGCCTATAAGGTGTGGGAGGTTCTTCATCCTCATAGTGCCAAGGACTTCTATATCTGGGTCAGCGGGGGCAGCGCCCGGGGTATTGCACCTTCCCTGGAGGATAAAGTCCACCTGCCTGTGCGTTTTACCCAGCATGCCGATGTCTCCAATGCCATCGGTGCGGCCTTAGCCCGGCCGACCCTATCCTGCACCCTGCATTTGGATACCACGATCCGCTCTTACCGGATTGAGGAATTCGGAGAACAAAGGGAATGGCTGGGTTCCAAACGCCCTCATAAGGAGGTTCAGGAATTCCTGCAGGAGATTGCCCGGGAGCGGGCCCGCACCATTGGCTTAAATCTCCATGAACTGGAGTTTAAGACTCAACCTTTTGATTTTTTCCCAGTTGTTAAAGGTTACGCAACCGTTGGTCAAATAATCCGGGGTTCTGTGGTGGTACCCCCGGGAGTGGTTGGGAGGCTTGAGGTATGAAGCAGACAGGATTATTGTTTTTCCCTGCGTTTGACTGGTCTTTAGGAGATACCCACCCGGAACGGGAAGAAAGACTTCTTTATACCCAGGAACAATTGTTTGAAGAAGGGGTTATGGATTTACCTCAGATCAAACACTATGCTCCAGGTCTTGCTTCGCTAAAAGATGTCCAGCGCACCCAAGGGATTTTCCCCGCTCCGGAAAGCCATGATTTGGATGCCCATTTGATCGCTGCCGGAAGCTCTCTGGTTCTGGGCGAGGCCTGGGCCAAAAAGGAGATCCACAATGGCTTTGCCCTGGTGCGCCCGCCGGGACACCACTCCGGGGCTACGGTTTTAGGCAATCGGGGGTTCTGCACCCTGAACAACGAAGCGATCCTGATCAATCATCTCCGCACCTTCCATGGGATAAAAAAAGTGGCCATCGTGGATACGGATGTTCATCACGGGGACGGCACCCAGGATATCTTTTATCATGATCCTAATGTCCTCTTTGTCTCCATTCATCAGGACGGACGGACTCTCTATCCCGGCAGCGGCTTTATCTACGAGAAAGGGGGACCCAATGCCTGGGAGACCACCTTGGATATTCCTCTGCCTCCCGGTACGGGAGATGAAGATCTTCATCATGTCCTGGAAAACTGGGTTCTTCCCCGGATTTATGACTTCCAACCGGATCTGATCATTAATTCGGCCGGTCAGGACAACCACTTCACGGATCCCTTAGCTTCCATGAGTGTGACAGCCCGGGGCTATGGACGAATCACCGAGCTGCTCAATCCGGACTTAGCCGTCCTGGAGGGGGGCTACTCCATTGAAGGAGCCCTGCCTTATGTGAATCTGGCCATTGTCCTGGCCTTGGCGGGAGAAGATTATCAGGGAGTTATCGAGCCTCAAAAGCCCCGTCATCCCCACAGCGGCTCCAATGCCTTCCGGGGCTTCCTTAAAGAGCTGAAAGAGCAATACCGCCGGGCCAAACCAGACTGGAACATCCGCGCCGACAGCTTCCTTCCCGAAGGAAAATGGGTTTACATTCCTCATTCCGTATATTATGATACGGAAGGCTTCCAGGAGGGGCGTAAGGACTGGATCCGCCAGTGCAACCATTGCGGGGGAACGGTGCTCATTGAAAGCCAGCATACTGTAACCGGCAATACTTTCGCTTTAGTGCGGATTCCTTTTGCGGCTTGTGAGCAATGCACCCAGGCGGGATATGATTTATGGGAGCATCTGATCGGGCGCAAAACATCTGTATTACTCCAGGATCAACAGCACAATAAGGTTGAACTCTGGCATCTGGATAAGGGGGTAACTCATTTTTGACCGCTAAAATCCACATCCTTGATATACAAGCCGCCAATCAAATCGCCGCCGGCGAAGTGGTGGAGCGCCCTGTTTCCGTGGTTAAGGAGCTGATTGAAAACGCTCTGGATGCCCAGGCTACTCAAATCGAAGTGATCATTGAGGGAAGCGGGGTGGAAAGGATCAGGGTCCAGGATAACGGCCAGGGAATATCTGCCGAGGATCTGCCCCTGACCGTCCTCCGTCATGCCACCAGCAAAATCCGGACCATTGATGATTTGAACCGTTTACGCACCCTGGGCTTTCGCGGGGAAGCTTTACCCAGCATTGCCTCCGTCTCCAGGCTGGAGATCATCAGCCGCCCCCCTGAGGAAATTTCCGGGCGGGTTTTGCGGATTCAGGGGGGAGAGCAGCTGGAGTTCTCCGAAACCGGCTGTCCGCCGGGAACCACCATTACCGTCGATGATCTGTTTTATAATACGCCTGCCCGGCGGAAATTCCTGAAATCCAAAAACACGGAATTTGGTCAAATCTCCGATGTCATCGGGCGGCTTTCTTTGGCCCGGCCTGATGTTTCCTTTACCCTGAAGCATCCGAAAGTCCTTGTCCTGCAGACTCCGGGCAAAGGAAATCTGCTGGAGAGCATCGGGGCTGTCCTTGGCCAGGCCACGGCCCGCCGTCTCCTGCCCCTGTCCTGCTCCCTGGGGGATTGGCGGCTGGAGGGTTATATCAGTCCGCCGGATCTGGTTCGTTCCACCAAACAAGGGGAGACCTTGATCGTCAATGAGCGGATTATTCGTTCCAACAGCATCAGCCGTGCCATTTCCGAAGGGTATCATACCTTGATCCCTGCTAAGCTTTATCCCATCACCATCCTGAAACTGCATATCCCGCCCCATGAATACGATGTCAATGTTCATCCTACCAAAATGGAAATCCGCTTTCACAAAGAGAAAGAACTTATGGAGTTTATTGCCGAGGGAGTTCGCAGGACCCTTCTCCAAGCCCGTCCCATCGCCCCCTTTGTCAAGGTCAAGAACACTCCATCCCCTAAAGAATCTCTCCCCGGCGCTGACAAGGTTGACAGACCTGTTCAGGGCGCCCTCAATTTTGCTCCTAAAAGCCCTCACAGCCTGTCTCAGGGCAAAACTATCCCCATACCTTATAAACACTCCAGTTACTCTCCCTTGGGGCCTGCAAATGGGCTTTCTGCTTCGCAAAGAGATCGTGAGTTAAATGCCGGCAATGAATTTAAGGCAGGTCATAAACTTAATGCACATGAGTTTGCTGAGACAGCAAAGTTCCTCATCAAGGACTTAAACCCCCAGGAAAGGCCGCCGGTTAATGAGCAGAAACTCTTTCTTGAGTCTCAGGAACCTTTTCAAGTCACCCCTCTGAAAGCTGATAGGTTAGAACCTGATCTTTCCTTGGAGTCGGATGCTTTTTTAGGAGCGAATATTTCGGGAACCGATATTTCAGGGGCTGATACTTTGGGGAGAGCTGATGCTCCTTTGGCTGAAGAAGAGGTGGGGGCAGGGTCAACCGCTGAGTTGGAGCTATCCGTTGCCGAAGAGAACCATGAAAGCAATGAAATTACCGAAATCACTGATAAAATCAAGGAGCAAAGTCCTCTTTTGGCCTTGCGGCCCATCGGGCAGGTTTTTAATACCTATATAATGGCAACGGATGGGGAGCAGCTTGTCATCTTCGACCAGCATGCCGCCCATGAGCGCATTAATTATGAACGCCTGCTGGCAGAGCACCAAAACAATCCCGGCAACAGCCAAATGCTCTTGATTCCTCTGACCATGGAATTTACACCTGGGGAAGAAGAGGCTTTGCTGGAGCATTTTCTGCTGCTCAACGAGATGGGGTTCATCCTTGAGCACTTTGGGACCCGAACCTATCTCCTGCGCGGCATCCCGGCCTATAGCGGCCCTTACCAGGGGGAGCAGCTTCTGCGGGACTTTCTCGACCAGGTCATGCTCAACCACATTCCCCCCACTATGGATAAATTGTTGGAGGAGTGGATCTATATGTTGGCCTGCAAAGCATCCATTAAGGCCAAAGAGAACCTGACCCTGTTTGAAATGGAGCAGCTGATTGTTCAATTGAGTAAGACTCTGAATCCCTATACCTGTCCCCATGGCCGGCCCACCATGATTCAACTCACTAAAGAAGAGCTGGAACACCGCTTTTATCGTAGTTAGGAGCAGCAGCCAATGAACCACGCAACAGTCATCGTTAACATCACCCATCCCAGGGATCCGGATTTACAGAAAAAATTTCTTTGGTTTTCTGAACAACCCGGCATTACCTTACTGACTTCCTCCCCGAAGTCCCTGGCCGGGGCGGTTGAGGAGCCGCCTTATCCGATCCTCCACATTACCCGCAAAGGAATCTATCTGGAAACAGGGGACCATCCTTTGCACTTTCATCCCAGTATGGCCTTGCTGCGGGTTATGCAAATCATTAGAGGAGAAGGGGATCGTTTTCTGGAGGCCGTTGACCTCCGGGCAGGGGATGTCTTTTTGGATGCCACATTCGGTTTGGGAACGGATGCCTTGGTAGCTGCTGTTCAAGTCGGGGCTCAGGGCAAGGTTATCGGCATAGAACATTCGCCTATTTTAGCAGCTCTGGTGAAAGATGGGTTAAGGACCCTGGCTCAAGGGGATTGTCCCCGTGTCCAAAACCCGGACAAGGCCAAAGCCTGGCAGGTCTTGGCTGAAGCGGCACAGCGCATTGAGGTTCTGTGGGGAGACCATCTTGAGCTGCTGGCCGGCTATCCTGCAGCCTTCGCCGATGTGGTTTACTTTGACCCCATGTTTCGCCACACCCGGGAAAAAAGCGCCTCCATCCGCCCTCTGCATGAGGTAGCCAACTCCTGCTCCCTGCAGGGTGAAACTGTTGCCGAAGCCTGCCGTGTAGCCAAAAGACGGGTGGTGCTGAAAGAGCGGAAAGCAAGCCGGGAATTCAGCCGCTTAGGGTTTGAGATTCAAGAAGGGGGGAACTATAGTCATGTAGACTATGGGATAATCCACAAAGAAGGAGCCGGTTCATGAAACCCTTGATCATCATTGTAGGACCTACAGCCGTAGGCAAGACAGCTCTTGGGGTTGCCCTTGCCCAAGCTCTCCAGGGTGAGATTATCTCCGGGGACTCCGTTCAGGTCTATCGTAAACTGGATATCGGGTCAGCCAAGCCAACGTTGGCCGAACAAGGCAATGTACCCCATTATCTGCTGGACGCTTTGGATCCGGCTGAACCATTCACAGTGGCTCAGTTCCAGACTTTGGCCAATCAATCTATTCAGAATATCCAAAGCCGGGGCAAGGTGCCGATTGTTGTCGGCGGGACAGGTCTTTACATCCGCTCTTTAATCGACCCTTTCCAATTTGCCGAGCACGGCTCAGAGTCTATCCGCAGCTTCTGGACCGCCTTTCTCTCTGAACAAGGGAAAGAGGCTCTGCACCGGGAGCTGGCCAAAAGGGATCCTCTCAGTGCCCAGCGTCTCCATCCCAATGATACGGTCCGGATTATCCGGGCCCTGGAAATGTGCCAATTAACCGGTAAGCCCTTTTCCGAAATCCGCGGCAATCAAGACATGAATTATCCGCCTTTGCCACCTTCGCTTCTCTATGTGGGACTTACCGCACCAAGGGAAATCATTTATGAGCGGATCAATCGCCGTTGTGAACAGATGGTGGCCGCGGGGCTGATTGAGGAAACCCACAATTTAATTAAAGAAGGCTATTCCCCAAAACTTAAGCCTTTGCAAAGCATTGGTTACCGGCACGCTTTACTCTATCTTTATGGTAAGGTAACCCTTCCGGAGATGATGAGAATTTTTCAAAGGGATACCCGGCATTTCGCCAAACGTCAGCTCACTTGGTTCCGCAGGGACCCGCGAGTGGTTTGGTATGATACTTACAGTGGGAATTTGACAAATATTCTTGAATCTTTGATTGGCACTTGCAGTGGAATGGAAAGTCGTGTAGAATAGGAAAATAGAAATAGATGGTGGTGGAGGGAAAAAAATGAATAAAGCGCCCATCAATTTACAGGATACCTTTTTAAACCAAGTCCGAAAAGAGAATATGCCGGTCACGATTTACTTAGTGAATGGCTTTCAATTAAAAGGTCTGGTCCGCGGATTTGATAATTTTACAGTGGTCATTGAATTCGAAGGTAAACAGCAAATGGTCTATAAGCACGCCATTTCCACTGTAATGCCGCTTCGTCCCATTAATTTAGTTGCTGCTTCGCAGTCCTCGACAGAGGAGCGTTAAGAATAAGGTCATCGCATCAGTAAAGCCTGATTCCCATCAGGCTTTTTTCGTGTGTCAGGTTTGCTGGCAGGTTAAGCGGCACCCGTTGGGGGACAAAACGTTGTCCGGGTCGCGTAGCTTTACGCACAACGCGAACTCCATAGCTCCGGGGCTGGCTCACTCGCTTTCTTAACAGCTCACGCCAAACCCCGTTGCTTTCTGCAAGTGAACCGTGGCTCCGCTACGTTAAGAAAGCCTCATTCACCTGACCGCTCCTCCGCTAAATCCGTTCGCTTTTGTGCGTAAAGCTACGTCTTGCGGGTCTCTTTCAGTTTTTCTCTGGGGATCTGGGCCTCTTGTTGGGACTTCATGGGTTTAGCTTCAGGGCTTTTCTTAGCCCCCATAGCCTTTCTCAGGGCAGCCGACCTTGCCGCTTAAGCGGCGTCGGTAAAGACGGAAAAAGCGGCTCAGGCTAGGCGATCTTCCCCGACATCTCCCACAACGCCCCACATGCTCAAACCCGCAAAGCAGCCCAAGGATTTTGCTTTACGGCAAGAAGCGAATTTAAGCGAGCGGAAACAAAACTTCGCGAAAAGCATGCAGCGGAGTCGGGTTGGAAACAGGACGTTTCCAACCGGCCATTGAGCAGGAGCGATTTGGCCGGGTACCCGACGGAGCGGAGGGCTTGAGCGTTAGTTTTGTCCGCGCAGCTTATTGAGCGACCGGTAGTAAAGCAAAATCCTGGAGACTCGGCCCAGAGCCCCGAGCTTTCAGACCTTTTTTCATTTAACTTCACCCTAACGCGGAAAATATAACTAAAAATAATTTATTGTAGAGATAATAAAGGCATGGTATATTTAAGAATAGTGTAATTTACTCATGAAAGGGAAATTCTTAATGAAATCAATGAATATTCGTAATATCGCCATCATCGCTCACGTTGACCACGGCAAAACAACCCTAGTCGATGCAATGCTCAGACAAAGCGGAACCTTCCGCGCCAATCAAAATGTTATGGAGCGGGTTATGGACTCCAATGACCTGGAACGGGAGAGAGGGATTACCATTCTCTCCAAGAATACAGCGGTCAATTGGTTGGATACAAAAATCAATATTGTGGATACACCGGGTCACGCCGATTTTGGCGGTGAAGTGGAACGGGTCTTGAAGATGGTGAACGGGGTGCTCCTGATTGTGGATTCCTTTGAAGGGCCCATGCCCCAAACACGCTTTGTGTTAAGAAAAGCTTTAGAGCTGAAGCTTGTTCCCATCGTTGTGATTAATAAGATTGACCGTCCTGATGCCCGTCCTGCTGAAGTGGTGGACGAGGTCCTGGATTTATTTATCGAATTAGGTGCCGATGAGGAGCAACTGGATTTCCCCGTGGTCTACGCTTCGGCCCGGGATGGGTTGGCCGGACTGGATCCCGACCAGCTTACCGATAGCCTGGAGCCTCTTTTCAGTGTGGTGCTGGAGCATATTCCCGCGCCCAGTGTGGATGTGGAAGCCCCTCTGCAGCTCCTGGTTACCACCCTTGATTATGACGACTATGTAGGCAAGATTGTGATCGGGCGCATTGTCCGGGGCAAGGTCCGCCAAGGAGAGAATATCGCCCTGATCAAACGGGATGGTGTTTTGGAGCGGGCCAAAATCGGCAAAGTCTATACCTATGAAGGGTTGAAACGTATCGATGTGCCCGAGGCAGAGGCCGGCGAAATCGTGGCCCTCACCGGCTTGACCACTGCCAATATCGGGGAAACCGTAGCCGATGCCAATAATCCGGAAGCTCTGCCGGTGATTGAAGTGGATGAACCCACTTTGAATATGAATTTTATTGTTAACAACAGCCCTTTTGCCGGACTGGAAGGGGAATTTGTGACCTCCCGCAAATTAAGGGAGCGCTTATTCAAGGAGATCGAGACCAATGTGAGCCTTCGTGTGGAAGAAACGGATTCGGCGGATTCCTTTAAAGTATCCGGCCGGGGAGAGCTCCATTTATCCATTCTAATTGAGAATATGCGCCGGGAAGGCTATGAGCTTCAGGTTTCCAAGCCCGAGGTTATCTATAAGATGATTGACGGGGAGAAATGTGAACCGATTGAGTATCTTATCTGTGATATTCCGGAAACCGCTATGGGTACAGTCATTGAATTGCTGGGGAAACGGAAAGCGGAAATGATCAATATGGCCCATATTTCCCAGACCCAGATACGGGTAGAATTCAAAGTTCCCGCCCGGGGGCTGATCGGCTTTCGGGGGGATTTCCTGACCGAAACCCGGGGCGAAGGGATCATGAGCCATGTTTTCCACGGTTATGAGCCCTATAAAGGCGAAATACCGGGCAGAAGCCGGGGGGTTTTGATCGCGTTTGAGACCGGCGAGGCGACAACCTATGGGCTGCATTCCGCTCAAGAACGGGGCATCATCTTTATTGACCCCGGTACCAAGATTTATGAAGGCATGATTGTGGGGGAAAGCAACCGGGAACAGGACATCGAAGTCAATGTGGCCAGAAAAAAACATGTCACCAATATGCGTGCCAGCAACTCTGAGGAAGCCCTTCGTTTGGAGAAAGCCAAAGTCTTTACCTTGGAGCAGGCCCTGGAATATATTGATGATGATGAGTTGGTGGAGATCACACCGAAGAGCGTTCGCTTGCGGAAAAAGCACCTCGACAAAAATGCCCGTGTCCGCTATGCCAAATCCCTGGCTTCCAACAGCGCAAAATGAGCTAATAATTAAGACACCTTTCCCGTCTTGCTGCGTATAGTAGTAAAGACGGGAGGTGTCACATCTTATGGGAATACGCATTACCTTTCCGAGTGAAAAGAATCAGGCTCCGATCGTCCAAACACCACGGACTGAGAGAAATGCGGCCATCGTGGATTCATCTTCTGAATTATCCCGTGGACGCAAGGCAGCTCATCATTCATCGGAAAACGGTACCATGGCTGAGATTATCGCTGAACTCAATGCCCTCGTGGGCTTAAGCACAGTCAAACGTCTCATCCACGAGATTCAGGCTTACATAGAGATTCAAAAGAGACGGACACGGGAAAAATTAGTGGCGGAGCCCTTGGTTCTCCATATGATTTTCCGGGGCAATCCGGGAACAGGCAAAACCACGGTGGCCCGTTTAATCGGCAGACTTTTTAAAGAAATGGAAGTTCTGCAAAAAGGGCATATTATTGAGTGTGAGAGAGCGGACTTAGTGGGGGAATACATAGGTCACACGGCGCAAAAGACCCGGGATATGGTTAAAAAGGCTTTGGGAGGGATTCTCTTTATCGACGAAGCCTATTCTTTAGCCCGGGGCGGGGAAAAGGATTTTGGCAAGGAAGCCATCGATGCCTTGGTGAAGGCTATGGAGGATCATAAGACTGATCTTATTCTGATCCTGGCCGGTTATAAACACGAGATGGAATGGTTTTTACAAACCAATCCCGGCTTAAGATCCCGCTTTCCCATCCATATTGATTTTCCCGACTATTCCATTGAAGAGCTGCTGAGTATCGGCGATTCCATGCTCAAAACACGCCAATATCAGTTCACCGCTGAAGCCCGTGATGTTTTCCGGTTTATGCTGCAGGGAGTGCTGAATTCCCATCCGTATGCAGGCAATGCCCGTTTAGTGCGCAATATGGTTGAGAAAGCTATTCGCAAACAAGCCGTACGGCTCTATGCCAAACCCACCTCATCCCGGGAAGAACTCATGGGGATTCTGCCCTGTGATTTAAATCTGGATGACGATGACTTGAAATGAAAGAAGCCGAGTCCTTACTGGACAGTGACATATACAGCGGAGGTTCAAATGGATATTTTGGGTGATATCTCTGGGATCCGCGGAACCCAGCTCAAAGAACTCAAGGATTTGACTTCGCTCCGGACGGATCGTCCGGAGCTTATCCATGATGATTTATTAATGGGAATCTGTCGTCTGACCAGCCTTTGGAATAAAGAAATTGCTCTTTATATCAATCGCTCGGGAATGGTCATTGCTGTGGCCATCGGACAGCATGCAGCAGTTAAACTGCCCCCTCTGCCAGCCCGGCAAGCGGGGCGTTTGCGCTGTCTCCATACCCATCCCAGCGGCAATCCTCAGCTCAGTCCTATGGATCTGAGCGCCCTGAGTTCTGCCGGGCTGGAAAGCATGAGCAGTATCGGGGTCAGCAATGGGCAGATTACCGGAGTTGAAATCGCCTTTTCAGGAGATTCAGACTATCAAATCCTGGCCCTAAACCCTAAGGAATTTGTGAATTTTTCTTACGACGGGGCAGTCAACGATTATCGCTCGCGCCCTGCCAGCCCAAGCCTCAAGGTCTCGGAACAGGAGAAAGCTTTTCTGGTCGCTTTGGAGGAAGAGGAATTAGGGCTTGAGCTGCTGACCGAACTGACTGAACTTGCTCACTCTTCAGGTGTTGAGGTAGTGGGGCAGCTTCTTCAGCCCAAACGGTACGGGAGCCCGGTGAGTTACCTGGGCAAGGGCAAACTCCAGGAGATGACCCAACACTTGCAAAACAGCGGCGCCAATGTTCTGATCTGTGATGATGAGCTGTTACCTGTGCAACTGCGGACTTTGGAGCAGGCTACCGGGGTTAAGGTGCTGGACCGCACTACGTTGATCCTGGATATTTTTGCCCAGCGGGCCAAATCAAGAGAAGGTAAGCTTCAGGTGGAATTGGCCCAGCTTAAGCATCTGCTGCCCCGTTTAACCGGTCAGGGACTCAGCCTTTCCCGGCTGGGCGGGGGAGTGGGAACCCGCGGCCCCGGAGAATCCAAACTGGAAATGGATAAGCGGCGGGTAAGAAAGAAAATTAATCTCTTGGAAAATGAACTGGGTGAAATCCGCAAAACCCGTACGACCCAGCGGCGGCAAAGAGAAAAAAGCGGCATCCCCCTCATCGCTTTAGTCGGTTATACCAATGCGGGGAAGACCACCTTTTTGCAAAAAGCCATGGAGCAGACCCGTTCCAAGGGGGAGAGTGTTAAGGGAGAGGACAAGCTCTTTGCCACCCTTGATCCCATCGTGCGCGGGATACGCCTCGATCAAAGGACGGAGATATTGCTTAGTGATACGGTAGGTTTTATTCAGAAATTGCCTCATCAACTTCTCCACGCCTTTCTCGCTACTCTGGAAGAGGTGCAGAATGCCGATGTTTTAATTCATGTCCTGGATGCCAGCCACCCCAGAGCTCTGGAGCGCGCCGATACGGTTCATAAGATTCTGGAGCAGCTGGAGTGCCATCATAAACCACGTCTTACCTTACTGAATAAAATCGATCAGCTGGATCATCCTTCTGATTTAAGCCGCTTGGCTCAGGAGCTGTCTCATCCCATACCGATGTCCCTTATTGCCAACACTTCACTGACTCCTGTCTGGAATAAAGTTCTTGAACTTCTCTAATGCAGTGACAGACTTCAGTCGGCAAGGCAGTGGAGTGGGAGGTAAAGGAAGATGGATACAGCGAGGAGGTTTCATCATTGTTTTTGGATCATCTGCCCAGCAAAATTCTCGAGGCGAAAAATCAGGCCGAGCAGCTTTTAACGCTGCAGGAAAAGCCTATTCTTGATATTGCCGAATACAATCATGCCAAAGTCTTGGCAGCCTTTCAGGAAGAAAGGGTAAGCACCTATCATTTACAGGGCACCACAGGCTATGGCCTGGGGGACAGCGGCAGAGAAACTCTGGACCGGGTGATGGCCCGCATCCTGGGCACGGAAGCCGCTTTGGTGCGGGGACAATTTGTATCGGGAACCCATGCCATTGCCACAGCTTTATTCGGTGTTCTCCGGCCTGGTGATCATTTTATTTCCGTTACGGGAGATCCTTATGATACTCTGGAAGAGGTGATTGGCATCCGGGGAACAGGGCAGGGGAGCCTTAAGGATTTTGGGGTATCTTATGACTCGGTTCCTCTCAGTGAAGAAGGAACTATTCAGCATTCTCTGGTAAGTCAAGGGATAAAGCCCAACACAAAAATGCTTATTCTTCAGCGTTCCCGGGGCTATGCCTGGCGCAATTCCCTTCCTATGGAGCAAATCGCCGCCTTTGTGGCTTATGTCCGGGAGCATTTTCCTCATCTGATTATTTTTGTGGATAATTGTTACGGTGAGCTTGTGGAAAAATGTGAACCCGGGGATGTGGGAGCCGACCTCATGGCGGGATCCCTGATTAAAAACCTGGGGGGAAGTTTAGCTCCCACAGGAGGATATATTGCCGGCAGACAAGAGCTTGTTGAGAAAGCCGCCTGCCGCTTAACTGCTCCGGGGATTGGCGGCGAGGTGGGAGCGACCCTCAGCTGGCAGCTCCAGTTCTTCCAAGGACTGTTCTTCAGTCCTTTGACCGTAAGTGAGGCGATTCGGGGAGCGATTTTTTCCGCTGCCTTTTGGCAGGCCTTAGGGTTCGAAGTCAATCCTCTTCCCGATGCCCTGCGGACGGATCTGATTCAAGCTGTTAAACTCAATTCCCGGGAGGCGATGATTGCTTTTTGTCAGGGCTTCCAGAAGGGTTCGCCTGTTGACAGCCATGTCCTGCCCATTCCGTCGGGAATGCCGGGGTATGAAGATGAAGTCATTATGGCCGGGGGAACCTTTATCCAAGGTGCGACCAGCGAATTCTCCGCGGACGGCCCCATGCGTGACCCCTTTATTGCTTATCAGCAGGGTGGGGTTTCCATGAATTATATTAAGTTTGGGAATCTATTAGCGGCTCAAAAACTTTGGGAACAGGGATTACTAAAGTGAGGTGCACACCATGGGAAACGAACAGGATATCAACGAACAAGATATCAAAGTAAAAGCGAAGAGTATGTTTAAAACTATTATTGAAGTCATCGAGATTGTGATTATTGCCTTTGCCTTGTCCTGGGTCATTCGCACCTTTGTGCTGGAGGCCAGATTAGTCCCCACCGGCTCTATGCTGCCGACGATTCAGCTCCAGGACCGGATTATTGTCGATAAGTTCTTTTTTAAGCATTTTGGTGATTTTGAACGAGGGGATATTATTGTTTTTCATCCGCCTTCCAGCGCCCACTCTTCCGACGATTTTATCAAACGTTTGATTGCTTTGCCGGGAGATACCATTGAGATCAAGGATCATAAGACCTATATCAATGGCCAGGAAGTGGAAGAGCCTTACGTTATGGAGCCTCAAATTAAAAATCTTGAGCCTTTGGTCGTTCCGGAAGGTTCCGTTTTTGTTATGGGAGATAATCGCAACAGCAGTGCCGATTCCCGGGAATGGGGTTTTCTGCCGATTGAAAACATCTCCGGGATGACGTTATTTCGTTATTGGCCGCTTAACCATATTGGAACAATCGATTGATTGTGGCAGCCTTTTCACCCCTGTGCATATAGTATAGAGTAAACCTGTTGCTTGGCTTGTGCAGCTTTATGTACATCCGTACACACCTAAGCACTGTTTTCAGGTTTTCTGGGCTATTTTCTAAAATAGAATAGAGAGGATGGGTACGCCAATGACACGGCAAAAGATTATTATTCTCTTCGGAGGTCAATCCGGAGAACATGAGGTTTCCCTGAACTCTGCCAGTTCTGTACTTAAGGCCATCGATCAAGAAAAATATGAGATAGAGACGATTGGCATTGCCAAAAACGGCCAATGGCACTGGGGAATACGTCCTGAACAATGGCAGCAGGACCCCGCGCTGGAGGGTATTCCTGTCATTCTTGCCCACGATCCTACGAACCCCCGCTTTATCGCTTTAGACGGCAGTTCCCTTCCTCAAGATGGGAAGTTTGCTTTGATTTTCCCCGTTCTTCACGGACCCTTCGGAGAGGATGGGACCATTCAGGGCTTGTTTGAAATGGCCAATATTCCTTACGCCGGCTCCGGAGTTCTCGGCTCCGCTCTGGGTATGGATAAAGACCGTATGAAAGCAGTTTTTACCGAAGCGGGCCTGCCCCAAGCCCCTTATATCACCGTACTTAGAACCATGCTCCAGAAACCGATGGAGCAACTGCTGGATAATATCGAACACTCTTTGGGTTATCCTTGTTTTGTCAAGCCTGCCAATTTAGGCTCCAGTGTAGGCATTTCCAAAGCACGGAACAGGGAGGAGCTCATCCAAGCCCTCCAGCTTGCTGCGGAGTACGATCGCAAACTGGTCGTAGAGCAAAATATCGTGGGACGCGAAATTGAGTTGAGTGTCCTGGGCAATGAGGATGCCCAAGCCAGTATCCCGGGAGAGATTCTTCCCGCCAAGGATTTTTATGATTATGAAGCCAAGTACATCGACACCGGCTCTCAGCTGGTGATTCCCGCTCCTTTGGCTCCCGAGGTCGTCAGGAGTTTGCAGGAAAAGGCTGTTGCCGCCTTCAAAGCCGTCGAAGCCTGCGGCTTAAGCCGGGTGGATTTCTTCGTCACGGAGGGCGGTCAGATCTACATCAACGAAATCAATACCATGCCGGGGTTCACTCAGATCTCCATGTACCCTAAGCTTTGGGAAGCTAGCGGCATCCCTTACACCGAATTGATCACCCGCTTGATCGAACTGGGCTTCCAACGCTTTAGAGACAGCCGTTCCCGGAAAATATCCCGTTAGTATATCGGTATACAGCCCTGAAAGCCGTTTAGTCAGCGGAGTTCAGGGTTATTTTTATACCATTCGCCTGCTCTTTTGGTCGTATATCACAACGGTTACCATTGAAACAAGAACAATCACAGTATTTGCGGCAATTGTTCCCGCCCAAGTCATCGTCATGGTGCCAAAGAGGGGAGATACCGCATTGAACATGGTGTGGAATAATACGCACATAAACACACGGCCTTTTCCTGATATTTTGTAGATTGCCCCGTTGAAAAACCGAAAGGCCATGAGTTGAACTGCAAACATCCAAAAGTTAATGAGGCCCTCGCCATGATTCGTCCCCGGAATGAAGAAGAGAGGGATATGCCATAAAATCCAAATGATGCCAACAAAAAGAGAAGATAGAACAAAGCCATATTTTTTGTCAAGCTCAGGCTGCAATACGTACATCCAGCCAGCTTCCTCCAAGCCGCCGATAATAAGATTACCAGGCAGGGAAAGGAAGAACGTATAAAATGGCAGCACCATTGCCGTGGGGCCTGAAACTGCAATATGTATCAAAAAATAGAGTGCAAGCCCTGCAACAACGAACAAATAGAGAGAGATGTTATTTTTGGCGTAAAAAACAGTTTTCAACCATTCCTTAAAATCTGCTATTTTGTTATTTTTCTTGAGAACGATATATGAAGCAATAGCAGGCGACAAAATATAGATTGCAAAAGGAATATTCATCCCAAATTGCTGTAACGAGTGAACCCAATTGTGAACCGAATATCCGAATTGCCCAAGTGCAATCAAAGCGCCTGATACAAGATAGGCTATGCAAAATGTCAGCGTCGTAAATTGTATGATGATTTTTTTGTCTATCATGATTTCTTAACCTCACAGTTCCCTTGCTGCCATTGCAAAGTTCGCTCCGCACAAATATAAATTTAATAGATCCATTCTACCATAAAAATCCTGCCTGTCATTGTACTTTCATAATAAAAAAGCAGACATCCACCCACATCAGTGTGGAATGGAGGTCTGCTTTTGCTGTCCCTGTAGTTTATAAATCAGTGTAAAATACGAAATACCCCAATAACTTTGCCCAAGATAGTGACATCCTGAGAGTAGATAGGCTCCATATAAGGGTTTTCAGGTTGCAGGCGAATCAGTGTTTTTTCCTTGTAGAACCGTTTTACCGTAGCTTCTTCATCAATCATGGCCACGACGATCTCGCCATTACGGGCTACTTTTTGCTGGCGTACTAAAATAAGATCCCCATCCATAATTCCCGCATCAATCATACTTTCGCCTTTGACTCTCAGCATGAACACTGTGTCTGAGTTAACCACATCAACAGGAAGCGGGAACGTATCTTCGATATTCTCCTGGGCTAAAATAGGCTGCCCGGCGGTTACTTTGCCAATGATGGGGACAAAAACAGTCTTTTTCTCATTAGCATCACTGGAACTGTCTAATATCTCAATGGCTCGAGGTTTGGTGGGATCGCGACGTATGTACCCCTTTTCCTCAATGGTCTGCAAATGCCCGTGAACAGTGGAACTGGACATCAAGCCAACGGCGTCGCCTATTTCGCGGACAGAGGGGGGATAACCCTTTTCTCGAATAACCCGTTTAATATACTCCAAGATATCGGTCTGTCTCTGTGATAAATCTGGATACACCCAATTTCCCCCTTTCATATGTTCTAAACCTATTTTAGCATTAAATATTCTTCTGTGCAAACAAATGTTCGAAAAAGTATTGACGAATCTTCCTGGTCTCCTTTATACTGTTTTCAAGAACTTATGTTCGTATTTATTTAGTTTTAACAGGAACATAGAGGGGGATTAATATGAGTGCTTGTTCTTCTTCCGTCCGGAACTACAGAGGCCATTATAGAAGCTATCGGAATTATCGAATGAAACAACTGCAAAGGCAGCTGTGTTCTTATATGCTGCTTTTCCTCATGGTCTTTGGCAGTATGGGCTGGTTCTTCTGGGACTGGAGCCAGGCAAACAGCAGGGTAGAGGACCTTGCTTTCCAGCCGCAAATCGTTCAATCCGGGGACACTCTTTGGTCCTTGGCTGAGAACTCCGGCCTGCAAATCGATACCCGTACGCTTGTTCTTAAAATTATGGAATACAATCAGCTCACAGATACTACCATACAAACCGGTCAAGTGATTTATACTCCGATCTTAAAGAATCAGCCTTAGTTATACTTCTAATCCGACCTTTCCCCCCATATTATGCATTGTAGAGAGGGGAGAGATGAATGAGGACGCGCAAAGGCCTTAAACCGAGACAAAAGCACTGGACTTTGTTCCTGAAGCTGCTTGTGGTCATTCTGATCAGCGCAGTTGCCTGGAAGGGCATCCATAAGCCCCCCAAGATCTCTGCTGATATCTATCCTTATCTCACGAATCTGTCTGCTGAACTTGTGCTGCAATGTCAGAAAGAAGGGGAGGGGATTTCTCCTGAGGCTTGGGCGGATTTAATAGCTGTACGAAGCACCGTTGAAATAGATGCAGAGCATTACCTCATCCAACAGCTCCAACAGGGCATAGGGCTTCAAGACATTGTTTGGAAAAACAAGGAAATCCAAATCAGTGAAGATGTTGTTCGACAAATCCTTGAGAGGCGGCAGATTCTTTTAACTTATCCCTTTTATGAGCCGGGCCGTTTTGCTTTTCCGGTGATGGGTCAGGTCTGGTACATGGATACCTTTGGGGCAGATCGGGAGGGTGGAGCACGCAGACATGAGGGAACGGACATTTTTGGCGCAGAAGGCATTCCCATTATCAGTGCTGGCAACGGCAAAGTTGAGAAGCTGGGTTGGAACCGCCTTGGCGGAGAACGGGTAGGGGTTAGGGGAGAAGATGGCAACTATTATTACTATGCTCATCTAAAGGCTATAAACCCTCAACTCCGGGAAGGCCAAGAGGTTAGGAAAGGGGATTTTTTGGGGACATTGGGCCATACGGGGGATGCTCTGACAACTCCGGATCATCTGCACTTTGGTATTGAACTTCCTAATGGCGAGTGGGTGAATCCTTATCCGTTCCTATATATCTGGCAGCAAAGTCAGAGTTAGAAGCAGAACAACCCTATTACCAACCAAATTGCCAATTGGTTGGTAATTTCATGATGGTCTTGCCCTTAGGGTTAAAATTCATTATTATATAGAGAGGTCGATATTGTCCAGTACATCTTATCATCTTATAAAGAAGGCAAGATATGAGTAAAAAATCAAGGAAAAGAGTTTTCCTTACGTTTTTAACGATGATTGCGACAGCGGCAATCGTTTTAACCTTTTTTCCAGGTTTGTTGGATCGAACGGGTTTAGCGAGTACCCTTCATACTCTAAGTTCTAATCTCTTAAACGGTCAAGAGAACCCGGATAAAGGGGCATCTCTTGACAAAGGTGCCGGAAAGAGCAACCTCAACCTGACCAAGACATCCCAGAGTCAAGTGGATGCTAATCAATTTACGCCTCCTGAAGACTCCAGCTATCTTATGCTTAATTTACAAACAGGGGAGAGGCTTCTGGAGAAAAACGGGGATACACACCGGGCGCCTGCCAGCACGGTAAAACTTTTAACCGGGCTTCTTGTTCATGAAAAGCTGCAAGCGGATGAGCTCATTACCTTAGGAGAGGAAGTTAAGGTGGAAGGCTCTGTTCTTGGCTTTAAGCCTGGGGATAAGATCCTTGTCAAGGACTTGTTTACGGCAATGTATGTATACAGTGCCAATGACGCCGCCAATGCCTTAGCTGTGGCAGCTTATGGCACTAAGGAGCAGTTTATTCAGGCCATGAATAGTTATGCCGCTGAACTCGGTTGTCAGGATAGTCAGTTTAAAACAGCCGATGGTATGCCGGCAGAAGATCAATATACTACTGCCAAAGATTTAGCCATTATTGCTGCAAAGGTAACGGAAACCCCTGTGCTCATGGATTATATCAATCAAAAAAAGGCATCGGTAGAATGGACCGATGCCAACGGTTGGAAGCAGGTCCGGGAAATCTCCAATACGAATCAACTTTTAGGTATTTATCCGGGAGATCAAGGGCTTAAAACAGGGACCACAACCGAAGCCGGCCAGTGCCTTGTAACATATATCACAAGTGAGGACGGCGACCTTTTATTGGTCCTATTAGGCAGTAAGCAGCGTTATACGGATACTGTTGAGTTATTGGACCAAGGAATGGCTAAGATACGAACACGGTCGGCCTTAAAAAATATTTTAAGCAGTCCGGATGCGTTTTATAATATACCAGGATTTTTTGTACCGTAGTCTAAGCTGACTAGGGTCAGTTTATTAAACATGGGAGTGCTGAATCATGAAACAATACGGTGAATCTTGTGTCCTTGAGAATCGACTCTGTACTGAATGCGGTGAATGCGACCGCTGTGAATTAAACAGCGAAAAAACCTGTGATAATTGCTGTCAGTGTATAGAATCTACAGCTGACTTTGCGGGCATTGAAATCGAGGAAATTATAATCAACACTGAAGATATTAGAACGAAACATCCCGTTAAAACGTTTAGAATTAAAAACGAAGACAATTAGTTAACTCTGAGCTCAATAGCTTATTTATGCTTATTTAAAGACCTTCCCAAATGACAGACAGGAACTCAGCTAAGGGAAGGGTCTTTCTTTTTTTATTTTGGGTCCTATAATAGATATTATGTAAAGCTGTCAGCATACCCGTGGAGGGGTATACTAATTCTGAATGAAATCCCTTTTCACGCTAAAACTCACACTAACAGTTCCATATTTACGAATACGATTCATTACAGTAGTTGGTGAAACCCCAACCTGCTTAGCTATTTCTCGTGAAGTATATCCTTGCTTATAAAGATCAAGAATCAAATTTTCGTTAAGATTTTTCTCAGGTCTGGCCATGAAAATATTCCCCCTTGCACTAAAAATTTAGCACAACTCTACAGGGAATATCTATTATAGGATTAATACAAATATAAACAATTATTGGCCAATTGACAAGTAACTTTTTTATTTTTTCTGTTTTTCTTTCAAAACATTACTAATCACCTGATAAAAACCCAATATCTTACAACAAAAAAAAAAAAAAAAAATAAACTCTGCACTAAATATCGTTTTAATACAGAGTAGTGCTCTTTTTCTTTTAGGCCTTATCCGGAGTTTATGCGCGCGCAGTCCCTACCAATCACAGGTATTCCTTTTAGGTTGCCCTACGCCCTTCGGGCTACCCAGCCGGGACATGCGCGCGCATATCGGGGTATTCCTTTTCCGTCTGCGGCCCCTGTGTCGCCGCCTGCCATTCCCGGGGAAGCTCTGCCGGAATGTTTCCCTTCGTTGCACTACGGTCAAAATTCCTTTGTCGGCACTATGAGGTCCTTGGTTACGAGGAACACTCTCTCCCCTCTCCCGGCCGGGAGAATCAAGTGAGGCTAGCTTATGGCTTGGTAGGGTTAGGCGATGCTAAGAACTAATTATTATATAAGTTACAAGTGAAGTAGTAAGTATTACCTGGGGCCGGGGAACGTCGGAGCCGACAAGCCAATCACGCTATGCGCGCTCTCAACCAAGCAAAAACCTCTACTTGAGTCTACGAATGGATCACCAAAGGGAAAGGCAATGTCGGCGATTAAAAACGACCTCCCCCACTCCATCCATGAACACAGTCAGAAACCTGTTTACGCCGGGACAGGGGCTGGCAAAGGTCTACAAAACACCGCGCGGCTACAATTCGCTGTCGCTCATTTCCGGGGGACTTCCCCCGGCCCCCTGAAGGTGTACGAACGTTGAAAGCAAAAAGAAGAATTTAATTCGGAAAACACAGCAAAAAGACCACGGCAGCACTTATCCCAGGAGCAGGATCACCGCCGATGGGAGCGAGCCTGGCAACAAAAACCCGAACAATAAAAAAATCGACCTGGGATTACCAGGCCGAATATGTATTGCATTACAAAGCTTTAATTTTGTTAATTTCATCATCATGCCTAACAACTTCTTTGTCCAAATCTTTAACAGCTTCCCATGTGAGTTTTTGCATCCTAGAAACCTGCTTAACTTCATCAGAAACGCGATCGATTTTATCATTTAAAGTTTTCATTTCCGAACGAAAAGCCCTGTCCATTGCCGTTAGTCTCTCTAAAATTAAATCAGCTTTATCCAATGCCTATCCCTCCTGAACTTTATATTACACTAATTCCCACAAGGATACAATTCAATTATCTCTCCATCCTTATAAACAAAACAAATAGAACCCCCAACCATATCTATAACTTCAACTGAATATCTATCTTTAAGTTTTACAGAAATGCATGTAATATCAAAAATTTCCTCTATAAACCTCAAAACCTTAAACTGCTCTACAGTCTCAGCTTTAAAATGCATGATAACCCCCTTAGAACAATTTGTGAGCATCCTTAAAACCCTTACAAATCCACTCTATACGGTCCGCATCACCAGAGCAGAGCATCCGCAGGAGTTGACCTGGAGAACTCAAACCAAGACGTTCAACGACCTTATTCAAGACATCCTGATCCTCCTTGGAGATAGAAACAGTAATACGTGGCAAAGTAGCCATAGAAGACACCTCCAGAAACATTTTACACACATTATAGCATAATGCCAGCAATTAATCACGCTGAAGCAACTCCCCATCCAGCAATGCAACCATATTACGCAAATTGTCAAGAGAAAAACAATCAAAAGAAACAGAAGAATCACCAGAATACTGTAAGAATCGGCATAACAAACCATTTTCAAAGAAAAATACTTCACTTAGAAACTTATAACTAACAACCTTCAGAAGCTTAGATGATACCCCCAGTTCCTCATTATGACGAACATACGAAGTAATCCTTTCCTGCATTTCCGGTGGTAATCCCTTAAGTTCTTCCATGAAAAACAACTCCTTTCTCATGAATTAAGTATATCATAATGCTAGCATGTTGTCAACTTACAAGCTAGCATTATGACAGTATTTAAGCATCATTTTCATTAGCTCTTCTTAAGATTTTTCGAATCAAAGACTTAGGATAAAACGAATAAAAGGTTTTTATTGCATCCGGGGATGTGTGCCCCCCCGACACGTCGGGGGACCCCCCACCCCCTCCTGATAGCTCCTCTTGGAGCTCCTTGCCTTTAACCAAACCAAACCACTTACGCTCTCGTTTATAGCGGGGCCTGAGCTTAGCCTTGAACTCCTCTAGCTCGAAATCTATGATTTCGATATCAGGCGGGACCCACCAGGAGTCAAAATACTTGAAATAAAGCGGCCGGAGGAAAACCCTCCAGGAAAACGGCCAGCGGAATTGGTACTCATCAATAATTTGTTTGGTGACTTCATCAATACCCACTTTCTTTTTTATGGGCTGGATGAGCGTAAAGAAAGGCAAATACCGCAAAAGATAGATTTGCGTGTAAAGCCGGCGGAGAGTGACGTCTACATCATCATGGCTTTGACTCACGACAATAATGGTCGATTTATAATGACGAATCAGCTTCAAGTATCTGATTTCATGCTCCGTAAGATTCATCTTGCGATTGTTATATTCAATGCTCCCCTCATCAATCAGGAGCAGAGTATCAGCCATGGCAGCGCGCTTGAGCAATGCCCTGAAATTAGGCTCATAAATCACGCCAGAGATAACAGCATTGGATACGATATACCTATACTTGCTCTTACCCTTATCCATACGCTTTAGCTCCGCCTGGACAAGTTTTGACAGGTACGTTGTCTTCCCGGTGCCGATGTTAGCGAAATACAGCACGACACCATTCGGTTCCGGCGGGGCAGACACCCAAAAAAGAAAAGCGAGAATAGCGACCAGGACCAAAACAAAGCCCAAAATAAATCACTCCCTAGATATAATAAAGGGGGAAAGCAAGCCTTTCCCCCACCGGAATTAAATAAAACGTTTGACAAGACCAACTCCGGCCCCGAGAAGACCAATACCAACCGGAATGAGCAGTAGAGGCTGAGCAACAATAACGCCAACAATAGTCGTAACAGTACCTGTAACAGTAGACACAACAGCCTCAACCGAGGTCATAATAGCTTCCATCAAGTTCACCTCCTCCCCATCTGGAATATAATTTACCGCCTGCGGAGCCAGGAACCAGTGACCCAGTAAAGGACTTCTTCGAGGATAACCAGGACAATGGCTAACGCATAGAGATAAATAAACGGAGTATTAGGCATGAGGTCTAGGATATCCGTCAGGAGTGAGATAATGAGCGCTATAGCATCGGTCATGATTTTCCCCTCCTTCGAAATGCCCTTTGGAATTGCAAAATAACCGCGAAGATAAAGCAATAGAAGACCAACAACAAGATGCAAGCAGTTTTATAGGCTGTGGCCTCAAAGCCCTCTGGAGGTGTACCAACGAGGCTGATGACAACATCAACGATTTGCATCTACTCACCTCCCCGGCCGAAGAGTTGACGAATAAGCACAATAACGATAAGGATAAAAAGGAAGTATTGCCAGAGGGTGAAAGATATTGTAGAACTGACAGGGATGGTGTTAGACAAGATGTCCCATACACCATTGAAGATGATTTCCAGAGCCTGCAGCACATCCTCACCCCCTCATCACGCGCATAACAGTAAAGACCACAACAACCATAAAGAGCATGATGAGAGCAGAGGAAAGTTCTGCGGGAAGGAAAGCGAAAATTGCTCCGAAGAATCCACTCACGGAGGCAACCCAACCGGAGGAGGTCTGAAGCCATTCAACAAAACCGGAAAGGGATTCGCCAATGAACCGGAACGGAGCCGTGATATAATGCTTGACGTAATCGAGAGAATAGCTGATACTCCCAAGGACACCATCCTCATAGTCATCACGCTGGGGAGTTTCATCGACCGGAGGCTCCGGTTCTGGGGGCTGGATGGGCTGCCCTGTTCGATCGTCGATACCATCACCGTCTTCATCAACGATACCTGTAAAGCGCTCTACAGTAAGATGATTGGCTAGAGTCTTGTATTTGTATGAGACGTTGAAGCTTATGGTATTTACCCCTATTTTCACGCCGCGCTCAAAGGTAACGATGCCCCGCGCCCATCGCTGGCCTGTAGAGTCCATCTCGAAGTTAAAATCATGAGAGATGACCCGGCCAGTACCCTCCTGGCCACCAAGGACCTGGAGGGCTATATCTTCCTTCTCTGCTGATAAATCAACAGGCATATTATACATGACGCGAAACTGCCAGGTAGAGGGAGTATCTTTATAGCCAGAAGATGGACTTATAAATGTTACGCCCTCTCCGATAACAGGGACATTAGGAGGGACATACTGTCCGTCCTCGATTGTTCCCATCTCGCCAACAGGAATCGAATCGACACCATCAGTAAGATCAAAAGTTGAAAACAATACACTTTGAATGCCTTCATTATATAAAGCAAGGCTTTTAACCCAGCCACTAACAAGTCCGGTGCAGGAACTAAAATTCCATCCACCACCTGTATTGATATACTGAGTCAATTGGAGATTACCATTCGTACTATAAAGAGAAAGCCTCATATTACCGTATTGATCTGTGTATATATCCTGTACTACTATAGTGCCTGGCCCCTCAATAACACTGAAAGTATAATCATTGCTAACTTTAGTCATGATCAATCCCTTAAGGGGGTACTCATTATGCTGGGACAACACAGAACTAAAATCAGGATAATCTGCCGCAAAAACACCAGGAGTCACCAACATAAAAAGGAGTGTCAATAAAATTATTTTATACCGCAAAGCTCACACCGCCTTAATCCACGAGGACAAGGACACCACCTTGATAACCATAGAGAACACCGGAGAAGGTCACATCTTCCCCTTCCTTGGGTAATTCGCGGCCATCATTTAAGATACGAACCTGAGCAAAACCAGCACGGTTCCCCTTTTGCTGAAGAAGCTGAAAAGTCACATTAGGTTTGCCCTTATAATCCCCTTCCACCTTACCTACAACGCGACCAGTGACCGAACCATACGTTACCATTGCCATTTTTAATTACCACCTTTCAATTATTTATCATCTTCATTACAACGAATTCTTTCATCGAATTCATCTGAACACGAGGGTTCTTCGTAGTACGCATCATCCAAAGAACCTTCTAATTCCTTAATCTCTTCACACGCATCATTCAAAGTAGCTTCCAATTCACGAATACGACTAACAAGAGCAAAGACCAAGTTGTCACCGACCAAATCTCTCCATGACTTCCCATGGCGAAGAGCCTCAAAAGAAAATTTACCTAGACCTTCCTGAAGGAGAATGGTGTACTTACCATCCTCCAAATCTAAACGATACAGAGCGAACACCTCCCTTCATCCCGTTTTAAGCAGAATTGAGCGACACTCTTTTGTTTCGCCCGCCACATCAAATGTGGAAATTTTATCAAAGAACACATTGTCCTGGGACAACGGAAGCGACCGGAGGAAGTCTTCGTACGCAAAGTAGTCTTGGAGACATTGCATGTAAAAATGGATTACCTTCCTGGACTTCTTGAAATCCCGGTCCAGGGATGTGCTGCAAAGATAAGACTTTGCATTGTGGCCCTTCTTTGTCACGAAGGGATCTTCCATGGATTTACCAAGGTACTTCAGGCAGTAGTTAATGGCCTGAAGTCCTTCCACGAAGCGAAAATCAGCAGTACCCTTCTTGACCAGGCTAACCCAGAGCTTGTGAGCTACCGCCTGTGGTATGTACCGATTAATCAGTAGATGATAATGCACCGCCCCCCTCTTCTGGCGTTCACGAACGCCAATGTATTTAAAATCAGGATAATGGTCACGTAGACCAAAAATGAATTTTTTAAAAAGGCCGTCAAGCCTCTCAAAATCACCAATATTCTCTTGAGTAGTAAGAGTCATAAGCCTAGTCAGCTGATTATGTAATGCAACTCTCCGGAGCGTTTTTTTTGCTCTAGCAATAGCTATACCGCGATCACGTGCAGATACCTCATCTGAGTTCTTCCCTACCCGGCCAGGAGTCTTCTTACGAAATTGACCATCTGAGCGATACGTGTCAAAATCGTCATAAATAACAAGTTCCTGAACCCCTGCTTGTTCAAAGTTGTAAACATGTACCGTTTTAAGTTCTAAGCGAGTTACAACATTTGACATTAAAGACATGAACTATCCTCCAGAAATCAATTCGGTGGCCGTCGATATTTCGGGATTAACACCACTTCCCCCATTCCATCTTTCGAGATGAGGATTAGACACCACGCGCTATCCGTTTAACCTGGACCACATTACCAGACACCACCATCCAAACAAAAAAAGAAGGGAAAAAATCAAATGAGTCCTATTTTAAGATATTACATATCCATTTCTGGTCAACATGTCCAGGAATAGATATTATGTAAAGTAAAATAATATAAAAGAAATAGCCGGCCAGAGATCTCTGGCCGGCTATGTATTATAGTTACAAAGCTTTAACCTTGCTGTCGATAGCCCGAAGTTCATCGCTATGTCTGATTACTTCCTTATCCAGATCCTTTACAGCTTCCCAGGTAAGTTTCTGCATCTGAGCAACATGATCTACCTTATCATTTAAGGATTTCATTTCTGCTCGTAAGGCTCTATCCATTGAGGTTATTCGGTCCTCCGTCGATGTCATACGAGCCTCCATGGAGGTCATTCTTTGGTCCATAGATGTCATACGAGTCTCCATGGAGGTCATTCTTTGGTCCATGGATGTCATATGAGTCTCCATGGAGGTCATTCTTTGGTCCATGGATGTCATATGAGTCTCCATGGAGGTCATCTTTGATGTCAGTTTTTCGTCCAGAGATTTGATTTCAGCCTTTAAAGACGTATCTATTGAATTTATTCTTTCAAGGATTAAATCAAGTTTATCCATGATCCATTCCTCCCATTTATTACATATTAACATAATTGCCCAATCCATACTAGCAGTATTTTTGTAATCGTACATCAGGTGACTGTGTCAAAATTAACTATGCGCTAAATATCGTTTTAATACAGAGTTGATTTTGCATCCTTTATCCTCTAAAATATGAATTACAAATAAGAATTACAAAGGTAAAGTTATCAAGATTAATTGGAGATGAATCAGCATGGCAGATATTTTTGATATTCCTCTACCCTCTTATGCTTTTACATATATCAATCATTTGGGGGTAATCAACAGGTCCCCCCATACTCAGAAAGCCTATGCCCAGGAACTCTTTCTCTTTTTGAAATTTATTTGTGACTATAAGCCGGGTTTTCCTCCCTCCCCTTCTTCCTTGACAATCGGACACCTTCAGCAAATTCAACATACCGATGTTGAAGCCTATTTAAACTGGGCCAGAACCCAAAGGAAAAACGGAGTAAGAGCCTTAGCCCGCAAACAAGCTGCTATCAAGTCCTTTTACCGCTATTTATTGCGGGAAGACCTGATCTTAAAGGATATCACCATAAAACTCAATCCCATCTCTCAGAATCAGAAAGCCCCCAAAGCCCTTGAGCCGGAACAGATTGCCGATTTGGTGGACATTATTGAGACCGGCACCGGCTTAAGTGAAGGCCAGCTTAAATACCATCTCTATACTGAGAAAAGGGATTATGCCATCTTCCTGACCTTCATAGGTACGGGTTTACGTTTAAGTGAGTTATATGGCCTGAATTTACAAAGCATCGACTTTAATAAAGGTTGTTTTGCCGTAATTCGCAAAGGAAATAAAGAAACCAATATCTATTTTAACACCGAAGTCGCCACAGCCATCCAGGATTATATTAAGAATGAACGGCCCCGCTATATGCTCCAGCATACCGAGGCCTTATTCCTCTCTATCCAGGGCAACCGCATGAGCAAGCGGGCCATCCAGGATCTGATCAAAAAGTATATGGCCATTCTGCAAAACTTTGGCCACAATACAGAGGGCTATAGTGCTCATAAATTGCGCTCGACCTTTGCCACCCTCCTGCTCCGGGAAACAGAAAATCTGGCCATCGTTCAGGATGCTCTTGGTCACAGCGACCCCAGGACGACCAGAATTTATGCCAAGGTCCTCGATGAACAGCTTAGGCGTGCGGCGGATCATATTAAATTCAGGTAAGCATAGTTCACACTACTCCATTATTGGGATTCAAGGTTTTAGTGCGACATAATTTCACTTAATAACAACACCGCATAACAACACCGCATTAATGCAAACTTTCTAAAAATAAAAAAACTGAAAGATACTTATGCATCTCTCAGGCTTTTATCACTTTTAAGTTTTACCTAACCCAGTGCGGTCAATCGACCTGTGCACTTGTTAAGCCTTATTCTTCCCCGTCGTCAGTAATCTCTTCGATTGAGTCAATGGCATTAACGTTAACCTGATCACCATCGGTAAGAGCGATATAGTGTTCCGATTCAGGCGTCCCGGTAAAGCTTTCTTCAATGGCTTCCAGGTCTTTTGCCGTTAAATAGGCCTGTCCCAGGAATCTTTCCTCATTACCGGTTAGAGTATAGATAGCATATAACTTTGACAAACGAATCATCCTTTACAAAAAACTTGAGAAGAGCATAAGCTATTCTCCCCTCCTCATTATAATTTATGAGCTTTGAACTTTCTATACCTATGTAAAAACAGGAAGAAACTCCTTACAGAATGTCTTCCCAACAGAATTTATATTAACGGGGGATATAATTATGATCTAAAACGCTATTTTGTCCTACCTCTTTAAAGACAAAGACAAAAGACGGGCTATCAGCTTTACGCCGATAGTCCGTCTTTTGTCTTTACTTCATAATAATCCCTTCGGGGTCAATCACTTTGTGAAGGAGTTCCAGCTCCTCATAAGTCGGAGTGGGTGTCTCGCCCCTGACTTTAGAGATATTCAGGTCAAAACAGCAGTTATCCCGGCAATCCTCCGCTGAAAAGCCGGGATGAACGGTATCGAGATACATCTCGCCCTGTTCATCGAAGCGATAAATCCCCATATCGGAGATAACGGCTGCCGGCCCGCCTCTGAATGCGGCGCCATATACTTCTTGCTTGGGGACCCACTCTCTATTGGGCCCATGGGGAAACTTCCATCCGGGTGAAGTAATATAGCTGACCTTTTCCACAAAGCGGCGTTTTTGATTGATCTGGGGCATAATCAACACACTTCTTCTGGCTAAGGAATGGATATCCGTATTCCCCCCGCTGCCGGTGAGGCGTTTGCCTGTGGGACCGCCCATGAAGGTTGTGTTGACATTCCCGTACATATCGACCTCGGCTCCCCCCAGGTAAGCAAGGTCGATTCTCCCTGATTGAAGCTGACTGAAGGCATCCATCAGGCCGTCGGCCACAGCGGCTTGATAGCTGCAGCGGGCATCGGCTACGGAAGTGGGTAAATCAATGGGGCGGCCATCGATTGAACCGGATTCATAGATACAAACCGCCGTAGGCGCTTGAGTTTTTTGAGCTAACATAATGGCCAGCATGGGCAGCCCTGTGCCGGCAAAAACAACCTCACCATCCCTGACCTCCCGGGCGGCTGCACAGGCCAGGAGATCCATGGGCTTAAATTCTCCGATCTTTGAATGTTCTTTCTTGCTTTCCATGCCCTTACCCCCTTTTTAATTTTGAAGAATACCCCAAAGCAGGGTTGGCCCGCAGGTTTTCCAGACGTGTCATCCCCAGCTTGCTTAAATATTCCTCGAAATCTTTAACCCCGAAGATCCACTCTTCAGCCCATTGGTCGAAGCCTTCCTGGGTACGGGTGGACTTAAAGAAGTGATTGATAAAAGGACCATCAGGCTCATAGGCACCGTATAAGCCGGTGGGGTGAGCACCCCAGGGCAATTCGACGATATAATCCACGAAATAGCCGGGAAGCATATTGCGGGTTGGTTCACGCCGCAGATACTCCTCAGGAACGACTTGCTCGGCGATAATGATATTGTGTTTAGAGGCTTTGATGGCTTCCTCGTCGCTGAATCTTAAGCCATCCACCCGAACTGTTCCCTCTTCCCCCACCATCTGAACATGGGTAAGGCACCAATCAGGGCTGGCCGCCGGAATCAGGGTGATTTCGGAATCCGTAAAGGGCTCTTTATAAGTGACAAATTTATGTTTGCCGATATGGCGGTTGGACCCGTCCCGGAGCCCTGCTTTGCCCAGGTTATCATTCTCAGGATTGAGCATATCACAGCCTATGGCTGAATAGGTGGGCAGGAAAGGAACTCCCTTGGCCGCAGCGGCTAAGCGGTATAAAGCATGAATATGGGACCAGTCTTCATAGAGAATTTCCTTATTTTCGATCTTGCGGGCCAGATTGCCGCCTAATTTGCCATAGAGCTCATGCCCGCTCCAGCAGGATTCCCATACCCCGACACAGCCTGCTCCCACCAGCATATCATCATGGGTTCCGCCGTTGACTTCAACCAAATGCAGATTTCTTTTCTGCTGACGGATGATCTCGTAAATGGCGGCCATGGGGCGACGCCAGACTGTAAAGCCACCAAAGGTCAGCATATCGCCATCCTTGATTTGGCCGATGGCTTCCGTTAAACTAACATTTTGCGGTCTTGCCATAGAGTTAAACCTCCTTTATCTATATCTGCTTTATTCATATCTGCTTAATCAAAATCTTCCTGACCAACAGATGCGTAACCAATATCTTCCTAACCAATACAGTCCTAGTCTTTAAAAACGCCCAATGACTTCACGTCCGATGATCATACGCTGAATCTGATTGGAGCCTTCATAGATTTGGGTGATCTTAGCATCCCGCATCATGCGCTCCACCGGGTATTCGGAACAATAACCATAACCCCCTAATAACTGCACACAATTCGTGGTGACTTCCATGGCCACGTCGGTAGCAAAAAGCTTCGCCATGGATGCTTCTTTGTTATGGGGCAGTTGATGATCTTTGAGCCAGGCTGCCCGGTAGATGAGCATTTGCGCCGCTTCGATTTTCGTGGCCATGTCGGCGATCATGAATTGAACCCCTTGATTGGCAGCCAGGGGTTTATCAAACTGCTGTCGCTCTTTGATATAATTGATGGTGTAGTCAAGGGCGCCTTCAGCAATTCCCAGACCCTGAGCCCCAATGGTGATCCGTCCCCCGGCCAGCAGCCCCATGGCCACGGCAAATCCGTTATTGATCTCCCCAAGGACATTTTCTTTGGGGACTTTGACATTTTCAAAAATAAGCTCTACAGTAGGTGAGCCATGCATGCCCATCTTCTCGACAGGTTTGCTGATGGTAAATCCGGGCAGATCTTTTTCGATCAGCAAGCAAGTGATCCCCTTCCCTTTCGGCTGGGTAGGATCGGTCTTGACAAAAGTACAGAAAGTCGTGGCCACCGTGCCATTGGTGATGAATATCTTGCCGCCATTGACCAGGAAATGATCCCCCCGGTCTTCAGCTTTGCAGCGGAGCGCCCCGGCATCTGAGCCGGCGTTAGGCTCGGTCAGGGCATAAGCTCCGATAATCTCCCCTGTAGCCAATCGCTCCAGGTATTTTTCTTTTAACTGCTGGCTGCCATAGAGGTACATGCTCATACAGCCTAAACCGGTGTGGACACTGGTAATCACCGCTGTCGATGCGCAGGCTTTGGCCAGTTCTTCCACGATAATGGCAAAATCCAGGTAAGAACCGCCGCCGCCCCCCCATTCTTCAGGAATGGGAAAGCCTGTAAGGCCAAGTTCTCTCATTTTGTTCCATGTAGCCATGGGAAACTCATGGGATTTGTCCAATTCCGGGGCCAGCGGTGCCAGTTGGTTTTGGGCAAATTTTCTGACCATGTCTCTGATCATCAATGTTTCACCGCTCAGTTCAAAATTCACAGTCCCATCCACTCCTTAATTTATCCTTTTTGATATCAATCAGGCTCCACATAGATGAGCATGGCATCGCCCTGGGCGTGCCCTGCACAGATACCACATACTCCATAACCGCCCCCCCGGCGCTTGAGCTCATAGGCTAAGGTCATGACAATTCTGGCTCCGGTCGCTCCAATGGGATGACCATAGGCAATGGCCCCGCCGTTAACATTGACTTTTTCATACATTTGTTCCTTGGTCATGCCCAGAATCGTGCGGGCACTCACCAGGGCGACCGCAGCAAAGGCTTCATTGATTTCGATGAGCTTTATATCCTCAAGGGTCAGCTTATTTTGTTCTAAGACCTTCTTGATGGAAAGCCCGGGAACGGTAGCAATATCCTTGGTGGGCTGGGAGACTTCGGCATAGTCCACAATGGAGAAAAGCGGTTTGAGGCCGAGTTCATCGGCTTTCGCCCGGCTCATCAGGAGACAGACATCCCCGCCGTCGTTTGTTCCCGGGGCATTGCCGGCGGTTACGCTGCCAGGCTTCCCGGTTACAGCACTGATGTGATCAAAAACGGGGCCAAGCTTAGCCAAGCCTTCCAGGGTAGTATTGGCACGGGGGCCTTCATCTTTTTCCAGGGTTTCTTTGCCCGTTTTAACGGCCACCGGAAAGATTTCAGCATCAAGCTTCCCGGCGGCAATCGCTGCCGAGGCGGCGAGCTGTGAATGGAGGGCCCATTCGTCCTGCTCCTCCCGGCTGTAGCCGAATTCATCGGCCACTTCGGAACCGTGAATGGCCATATGGCGCTCATAGAAGGAATCCCAAAGTCCGTCCTTGACCATCAGATCAACACAGTCAATAGTGGGAAGCCCCATCTTCCTGCCTCTGCGCATGTCCGGCAGTGAGAAAGGAATATTGCTCATGCTCTCCTGCCCACCGGCAATGACGATTTCCGCCCTGCCTAAGGCAATCATTTGCGCCCCCAGGTCAATGGTTTTGACACCGGAGGAGCATACTTTATTGACCGTAATGGAAGGGACATGTTCCGGCAATCCTGCCAAAAGAGTGGCCTGGCGGCTGGAGACCTGACCGCTGCCCGCCTGGACGACATGACCCATGATCACATAATCCACTTCACCTGGGGCGACTTTTCCCTTGGTTCGCCGGAGAACTTCTTTAATAGCCAGTGCTCCCAATTGAGCCGCATCGTATTCCAGCAGGGCCCCCAGCGACTTGCCATAGGGTGTCCGGCAGGCTTCCACACAGACGACCTGGCGCTGCCTGGCATAAGTATTCTCAATTTTTCTTCCCAGGGTTGAGTAATCCGGCTTTCTTTCACCGTAAGCGGCGATTTCAGCGTCTTTGTAATAGTTTTTTCTGGTGTGTTCAAGTTTTTGAACCACTTTTTCTGACATCTTGGCTCCTCCCCCGTGACTAAGATCGTCTCTTTATTAATATTGGTAAAATTAGTATTGGTAAAAACCACGACCGGATTTTCTTCCGTACCAGCCGGCTTTAACATATTTGCGCAGAAGCGGGCAGGGACGATATTTGTCCCCCAGTCCTTCATGAAGAATTTCGGAGATGGACAGCACCGTATCCAACCCGATTAAATCTGCCAAAGCTAAGGGGCCCATGGGATGATTCATCCCCAGTTTCATCACCTGATCAATATCTTCAACCGTGGCAATCCCTTCATAAAGGGTATAAACCGCCTCATTGATCATGGGGACTAAGATGCGGTTGGCTACAAATCCAGGGGCATCATTGACCTCTACAGGGGTTTTTCCCATTTCCTGACTTAAGGCTTCAATGGTTTTATAGACTTCGTCGCTGGTGGCCAGGCCGCGAATGACTTCCACCAGCTTCATCACCGGAACCGGATTCATAAAGTGCATACCGATAACCCGGTCAGGACGTTTAGTAAAGGCAGCAATCTCCGTTATGGGGAGAGAGGATGTATTCGTCGCCAGAATGGTATGCTCCGGACAAATCTCATCCAGTTGGGTAAACAGCTGACTCTTGATCACCATATTTTCTACGGCTGCCTCAATAACCAGGTCAGCCGAGGCTGCATCCTGCAAAGCGGTGGATTGGGTAATGCGCCCTAAAGTTGCTGCAGATTCTGTGGCTTCAAGCTTTCCCTTTTCCACATTGCGTCTCAGGTTTTTCTCAATCACACTCAGCCCGCGGGTCACAAACTCCTCTTTAAGATCATTGAGAATAACGGAATAACCCGCTTGGGCGGCGACCTGTGCTATGCCACCACCCATTTGTCCTGCACCGATGACCATGATCTTTTTCATTGGGCTTCCTCCTTTCTGGAGCATGGTTTGTTAAGCAGGGAATATTGTATCGTTTAAGCTCCCTCCTCTAGTACCTTGCTTTACCTTTTTATTTTTAATATTCTGAATTATCTTGCAACAATTGTGCCAAATCTTTCGCTTTGCTAACAAATGGCCAAAGGATGTGAACGATAAAGACGCCTGGTGTCACAGGGTTTAAGGATTAAATCCCCGGGAAGAAATTTTTTTAACCTTACCCGTTGAGAAATATGAGGTAAGAAAGCCATGGAAAAGTAAAAAACAATTGTCCCGAAAGCAGGCATTTGTGTGCACAATGCGTCCGCTTTCGGGACGGTTTTAGCAATGATTAGCCTTGTTTTTGCTCAACTCTATCCTTGATCCATTGAATGATATCGGTTGTCGGTGTGCCCGGAGTAAAAAGCGCTTCTGCGCATCCCTCTTCAATTAAGGCTTTAATATCTTCTTCAGGCAGGGTTCCCCCGCCCATGACAATGATATCTTCAGCATTCTGTTCTCCAAGCAGTTCTCTGACCCTTGGAAAGACAGTCATATGGGAACCGGATAAGATACTGAGCCCGATCACATCCACATCCTCTTGAATCGCTGCTTGGACAATTTGTTCAGGAGTTTGATGCAGTCCTGAATAGATGACTTCCATGCCCCCGTCACGTAAAGCCCGGGCGATGACTTTGGCACCCCGATCATGGCCGTCTAAACCCGGTTTGCCCACCAAAACACGAATGCGCGCTTGTTCCCTGTCTAACCCCATTGTCTAACCCTCCCTTATGTTTAAAGTTTAAAATACAGATTGTTCCCTGTATTCCCCAAAAACCTCTTTGAGGACAGCGACGATTTCCCCTTCGGTAGCGTAAGCCCGAACGGCATCAATAATTTTCGGGATAAGATTATCTGAACTCAGGGCGGTTGCTTTTAAGGCAGCGAGGGTGTTTTGGACGTGTAAATTATCCCGGGTGGCTCTCAGTTCTTTAACACGTTGAGCCTGGTTTCTTTCGATTTCAGGATCAATTTTTAAAAGGTCGATTTCCAGAGCCTCTTCAGTTTGGAATCCGTTGACCCCAACGATAATGCGGTCTTTCCCTTCGATTTCTTTTTGATAGCGATAAGCTGCATCGGCAATTTCCTGCTGGAAAAAGTTCTGATGGATTGCGGCAAGGACTCCGCCCCGTTCTTCAATTTTACGGAAGTATTCTTCAGCCCCTTCTTCCATTTGCCGGGTTAAAGCCTCTACGAAGTAGGAGCCGGCCAGGGGATCAATGGTATTGACGATACCTGTCTCATAGGCCAGAATTTGCTGGGTCCGTAAAGCGATCTGCACGGCTTTTTCCGAAGGTAAGGCCAGAACTTCATCCATAGAATTCGTATGCAGGGACTGAGTTCCTCCCAGCACCGCAGACATGGCCTGATAGGCTGTGCGAATGATATTATTCTCAGGCTGCTGTGCCGTCAGTGAGCACCCGGCAGTCTGTGTATGAAAACGGAGCAGCAGGCTTTCCTCTTTTTTCGCGCCATAGTTTTCTTTCATATGCCTTGCCCAAATCCGGCGGGCGGCGCGATATTTAGCGATTTCTTCAAAAAAGTCAGTGTGTGAATTAAAGAAGAAGGAAAGCCGCGGTGCAAAATCATCCACATCCAGACCGGCCTTGATCCCTGCTTCCACATAGGCGAAGCCATCCGCCAGGGTAAAGGCTAACTCCTGAAGAGCCGTTGCGCCGGCCTCCCGAATATGATAGCCGCTGATACTGATCGTGTTCCACTTGGGAACATGATCCCGGGCAAAGGCGAAACTATCCGTGATCAGGCGGAGAGAAGGTTCCGGTGGGAAAATCCAGGATTTTTGAGCAATGTATTCTTTTAAGATATCGTTTTGGATAGTTCCCGTGAGTTTGTGGGCAGGAACTCCCTGCTTCTCCGCTGTAACAAGATACATTGACCATAAAATAGCCGCAGGAGCATTGGTAGTCATAGAGGTGCTGACTTGATCCAAAGGGATATCCTTAAATAAGGTTTCCATGTCCTGGAGGGAGTCGACAGCAACACCTACCCTGCCCACCTCCCCATAGGCCCGTGGGTGGTCGGAGTCGTAGCCCATGATAGTTGGCATATCGAAAGCTACACTTAATCCCGTTTGGCCTTGACTGAGCAGGAACTTGTACCGTTGATTGGATTCCACAGCCGTGGCGAAGCCGGCAAATTGCCGCATTGTCCAAAGCCGGCCACGGTACATGTTGGTGCGGACGCCCCGTGTATAAGGGTATGCCCCCGAGTAGTTAATATCTTTTTCAAAATCGATTTCAGGAGTGTTATCCGGAGCATAAAGAGGAGCGATGGGGGCGCTGGAAACAGTCATAAATGGCCCTTGGCGCTCTTTCTGCTCCTGGTAGGATTTTTGCCAACGGCTAAAATCTTCTTGCATACCTTTCACCTAACCTTTTTCAGAATCACTCCCTAACCCTTTCACCCTATATCTATAAACAACCTTAAATTTTTAAGGAGCAGAACGGTCGGTAAATCTTCCGGAAACAATAGATGCCCAGATTTCTTCAGCAAGTGTGTAAGGATTGCCAGGTTCAAGGTCATCTCCCTCAGACCTTGGCAAGTCTTGCCAGGCTGCGGCAAAGGCCTGCCGCGCAATAGCTTCCCAATGGCGCCAAACTTCTTGAGTGAAAGCATTGTGACGGCGTTGGCGGCATTTTCCCGACTCGGTCAGAAATGTTTGGTGCCTGGCAATATGATCGCGAAGCTCATTAAGCCCACGCTGCTCAAGAGTGCTGGTCATGACGACAGGTGCCCGCCAGGCCTTTTTACCATTCAGATCCAAAACCATTTCAATATCGTTCTTAAGGCGTTCGGCCCCTGGTAAGTCGGCTTTATTGACAACAAAGATATCGGCAATTTCCATGATACCGGCTTTGATGGCTTGAATGCCATCGCCGGTTCCCGGGTTTAAGACAAGCAGGACCGTATTGGCACATTCCATGATTTCTAATTCTGATTGTCCTACACCGACGGTTTCCAGGAGGAGACGTTCATATCCGGCAGCTTCCAATATTTTTAAGACATCGGTGGTGAATCGCGCCACTCCCCCTAAGTGCCCCCGGGTTCCCATACTCCGTATGAACACTCCAGGATCCGTGCCATGGGACTGCATGCGGATTCTATCGCCCAGAATGGCCCCTCCGGAGTAGGGGCTGCTGGGATCAACGGCGACGATGCCAACTTTATCATGCTGTTCCCGATAGAGCTGAGTGAGCGCTCCGACTAAGGAGCTTTTCCCTGCACCCGGCGGTCCGGTTATGCCGAGGACCATGCGTTGACCGGTCCTGGGCAGGATTCGGCACATAATCTCCACTCGTCCCTGGTTATCCTCGACTTGGGAGATGAGTTTAGCCGCGGCCCGTTTATCCCCCTGCCAAAGGCGCTCTAACCAAGGCTCCCATGCGCTGATTTTCAAAATTCCATCCCTTCCTTTGCCTCAACCCCTTGCTGATAAGCGTGCCGGTGTTCCTGCATGATGGTTACTGTATCGGCAACGGCCAAAAGTTCATCAGGTGCATAACGCCCGGTTAAAACAAGAGTTAAACGGGGGGGACGTTGCTCAATCAGGTCTAAAACTTCCTGAACTGTGACTAAATTAAACCCCAGGGCGACCAAAAGTTCATCGGCTACAATCAAATCAAAACGATCCTCTTGAAACCATTGGGATAAAATAGCTAAACCATCCTGTGCCATGGCAATGTCCACAGGTTCGGGATTCTCAAAGGAAACGAAACAATCCCTGCCTGTTTGCACCAGAGTTAAATTAGGAAGTTTTTCAGAAATCTTAACCTCCCCGTAATTTTTGCTTCCTTTCATGAATTGCAGGAAGCCTACCTTTTGCCCGTGGCCTAAAGCTCTAAGGCTCAGACCCAAAGCGGCGGTGGTTTTTCCTTTGCCGTTACCGGTGTAGACAAGCAAGAGCCCTTTCATCGTTTTCACCTTCCTCCTGTATCTCAAGTAAGGCCAACGCTTCATGTTGTGTTAAATCGTCTTTACTATTTGACATGTTTACTCCCCCTCAACCTGACTGGTTTCCTAAACGATATGCCGTTGCCCTCCTTGCTTTAAATTATCTGAATTATTAGATTATTTATGCAATAACTATGCCAAATATTTTCAACAGCCTCTGGGCTAAGAAACCTTTCCGTATAGTATAAAAAAGCGTCCCGGAAGCGGACGCTTTTGATTAGCAATTATCCGCTTTTGGGACGTTTTTCTGGATGATCTCATCTTAGAACATGCTTAAGTATTAAGATCGTATTTATTTAATTTGTCGTAAAGCCTTGAACGGCTGAGGTTTAAAAGTTTGGCCGCTTTTGTCTTGTTGCCTCCTGCTTTCTCAAGAGCGGCAGCGATCATATCCCGCTCGATCTGACCAAGTCTATCCTGATGACGAATCGTTTTCTTGTTCATTACCTGACCTAAGGCAGTATTGCCGCTGATAATCTGGTGGGGTAAGTGAATCAATTCGATTAAGCCGCTGCGCGTATAGTTAACCGCCCTTTCCACCACATTTTCCAATTCGCGGATATTCCCCGGCCATGAATATTGGAGCAAAGTTGCCATGGCATTAGGAGTGATGCCGCTCACATTGGCCTTAAGAATATCGTTAAATTTAGAGATGAAAAAATGGGTCAAAGGTTCAATATCCTCAAGGCGTTCTCTAAGGGGAGGCAAATGGAGATTGATGACATTTAACCGATAGTAAAGATCCTGCCGGAATTCCCCTTTCGCAATAGCGTTGCTTAATTTCTTATTCGTAGCGGCTAAGATACGAATATTGACCTTGATTGTTTCCGTGCTTCCCAGCCGTTCAATTTCCCGATCTTGTAATACCCGCAGTAATTTCGCCTGCAAAGCCAGGGGCATTTCCCCGATTTCGTCTAAGAAAAGGGTTCCGCCGTCGGCTCGCTCGATGCGTCCCGGTTTCCCATTCTTCGCCGCACCTGTAAAAGCGCCGCCGACATAACCAAACATTTCTGATTCCATAAGACTTTCGGGAATGGACGCACAATTTACTTTGATAAAAGGCCCTTTGCCCCGATCGCTGCCAAGATGAATGGCATGAGCCACCCCTTCTTTGCCGGTCCCGCTTTCCCCGGTGATTAACACGGTTGAGGTGCTGGTAGCGACGATGGATATTTCATCTTTAAGTTTTTTCATTTGGGGACTTTCGGCAACCATATCCTTCATGATGTCCTGAGCTGTCCTGTTTTTTTGTAATTCTTCCTGGAAAAACGTGACTTTATGCTCTAAACAGCGCACTTTTTCAGCAAGTTCCTGAGCCTCGGCAAGGTGAGGAAACACAGCCTTGCCTACAGCACCCACAACCTTTCCCCCTTTGATGATGGGCGAGTTGGAAACGATCAAAGGCTTGCCGCGTATGGTCAATACTTCACTGGTTTGGGACAGCCCGGTACAGGCGACATGATGCAATTGATTTGACGACATGATTTCGGCAATGGGTTTGCCGATCATCTCTTCGGGAGGGAGGGTTAAAAAATCCGCCATGGCTTGATTAACAAGGGTTATCTTTCCTTTTTCATCGACAACGACGATGCCATCACGGATGATATTAAGAACGGTATCAAAAGTTTCATTGAGAGCCTTAACTGTTTCCAATTCCTTGGCTGTATGCTCTAAATCCGTGAGATCCTGTTCGGAATGCCTGAATAAGGTCGTTACCATTTTGGCTTTGCACAAAAGTCCGATCACTTTTCCTTCTTTATTAAGGACGGGAACAGAACCGACTGGACTCATTTTCACGAAATTGGCTAATTGTTCGTCGGGTATGTCATTGGCGATACTTACGACATCGGTAATAAGGTAGGGATCGATCCGATCTTTGGATCTTGCCCCAGCCAAAACAGCGCGATAAAGGCTGCTGTGGCTGAAGATGCTCAACAAGCGGCCTTCTTGATCTAAAACAGGAATGATGGCGATCTTTAAATCCAAAAAAATACTTACAGCTTTTTCTATGGTGTCACCAGGGTTCAGATAGGAAAAGCAGGTATTCGTACCTTCCTGGAGGAGCATGTGTTATCCCTCCTTGTAAAGTTACAACAGATAAGTATTTTCAGTTATTTCTAAATATTCCATCAATATTATAGCATAGATTTGACTATTATATCAGTCAGGTTAGCATCAACCGGCTAAAAGATTGTTAAAATATTGCGGCCCTTCCTGCTAATCACCTTTATTTATCCTCCGGCTATGGTAATCTGATGACCTTCTGCCCTCAAGGCAGCAACGGCTTTATCCAGCTCTTGTTCCTTGATCAATAGATAATCGGTGTCATAAGTCGAGATCACAAAGATGCTAATCCCTTGACTTGCCAACAGCCCGCTTAGATAGGAGAGGACGCCAATCAGCGAAAAATCCAATATCCCTTCAATTCTGAAATAGCGCCAACTCCCCTCGCATTTAACATGTTGAGGAATGTGCTTTTGACTGCAGACAATGGACAATTCATCAGAAGTCCTGGTTATGGACAAAAAGCTTCCTTCCGCCCATTCCGGTACTTGGGCATTGCTGTCTAAGCGGCAAATCCCTAAAACTTCTTCAAATACTTTAAGATTAAACTGTTTTATCATGGTAAACTCCTGCCTTAAACTATTTCCCGGCTTATCACTTTCTACTAAAGCCAACCTGATGTTTATTCTTAATCCGGTAAAAGCACTTCGATTAGAAGCCATTAACTCAGGTATTAATCGAGCCATAACCCCATACAGCAGAAATCATAGAACTTGCCTGAAATCATCAGTTCTCTGGTCATCAACCCCTCCTGAACAAAGCCAAAGCTTTTATATAGCCTAATCCCTCGCTCATGATCACTTCTGACCCGAAGGTTAAGTTTCTTAATCGTCTGCCCATCCTTGGCCCAGCGAATTAATTCCTCGATCATTGTCCGGCCAATTCCTTCTCCCCAATAATCCTTTGAGACCGAGACGCCAAACTCACCTGTATGCTGGGTACGTACCCTGGCCCCATTAACAAAGCTCAGACACCCAACCACCTTGTTGTCAGCTAAGGCAAGGAGCAGCAGCTTATTCTGGGCATTGCGGCTTTCTTCGATCAGGGCTGCCTCATCACTTACTGATACATGCAGCTCGCCAGGCCCGAAGGTCAGAAAATCGGATTCTCCGCCAATCCTTGCTAAATAATCAACTACTTTCTGAGCATCTTCTTTGACTGCTTCTCTGATTATAATGAGTGGCCCATGTTTAAGCTGAATTGACTTCATAGGTTTCAACCCTCTTTCCTATTCTCTCTTTATAAAGATATTCTTCGCAAACCTGCTTTCCCCTTTTGCCAGACCCCCCACTGTTGTATAGGTAAACATGAAAAGAAAAATACGGAAGTTATTGGCTTGAGTTGTCACACCGGCAGCCTAGCCTCATATACTATAGTAAAACCACAGGAAACTATATGAAATCGCCAGGAAGTACAGAATGGTGGTGGGCGGCGCCCTGGGCGAAAAAGAATCCAAAATCTTCAACGTTGAAGATTTTGGATTACTCCCGGACCAGGGTTGTGCTGGATAGAGAACATAAATACCCATAAAGAAAAAGCTGGGGTTCCGCAGAACCCTCAGCTTTTCCCTTCGAAGATTGATGCTTAATTTTATGGCAATTCTAATGAGAACTTGCCTGGGAAGGACCAACCGGCGCTGCCGGTTTTTTCATTGAAAAGAGAACCAAAAAGAAGATCAGGAGAGCCGCAAACCCGACTATGCCGCTGTAATATTGGAATCTCAGGGTTGTGATACCCAAGGTTCCCATAACGGCAGCGTAGATATAGCCGGAAAGGAAACCGCCCAGGTTCATGCCGGTGACAATAATGGACATGGCCATCGGGGTCTGGCTGGGGTGTACGGAGGCTCCGGCCATCATATTGATGGAGGTCATGGTGAGAGTCAAGCCAAATCCCATCAGCGCTTCACCGATAATAAAGAGGGGCACACTCTGGCTGAAGGCAAAGAGGACTTGGGATAAGACGAAAAAGAACAGGCCGAAACTGAGAGTCTGCCGGCCAAACTTTTTAAAGGTTTTGCCAAAAACTATTCCTGCCAGCATGCCGCCTATGGTCATGAACATTAAGACGATCCCGGCCACTGCGGAATTGGCTCCGATAGTTTCAAGAACAGAAGACATATTGGTCAGAGATGGGTAGTAGAGGATGGTGGCGACTCCAAAGGCAATTCCCCAGCCAAAGATGGAAACAGGCATTTTTAGTTTTTGGGCCGGGGCATCTGCCGTACCTGCAGGAAGTTCATGCTTTTTAGGTTCGGGCAGGAAGAATAAAGTGAGCAAAAATGTGATTAAACCAAAACCGTGGGCCAGGAAGCTGTAATTCCATTGAACTGAAGCAAAAACGCCACCCAGCAATTGCAGGACAATCCCGCCGATATTCATGACCACGCCGTTGATTCCCATAATATTGGCCTGCTTATCCGGTGGGATAAGATTGAAAATCAAAGCGGTATTAAGGGGCATGATCAGACCGAGCCCTAAACCAAAGAAGGCTCTGGATACCAGGATCAGAGTAAAATCATTTATGAAATAGGGAATTATACCGCCAATGGTGAACATCAGGGCTGCAAAGAGCACTAAAGTTCTGTACTTAACCGATTTGCCGGCAATGCTGCCGCCGATAATCGCTACCGGAATTGAAACAAGGGAAGGAATTGTGGAAACTAATAATAAAGTGCTGAAACCAATCTGGGGAAAGGCTGCTCCAATCGCAGCTATGGCAGGTGTAATCGTCCCAACGCCCATCGCGATAAACGCAAATGAAAAAATGGCCAATAATACTAGAGATTGTTTCTTCTCGCTCATACTTACCAACCTTTCCGTAATCTAGTGGATTCCACTCCAGAGCTTATTGTTCCTTAGCAATAATTCAAAGGCCCCTGTTTCTCTACCCTCCTTTCATATATCCATATCCCTGTGAACTTGAATATATGTCTATACAAATTATATATCTTTATCTTCATAATAGTATGAATATTGCTGCTGTCAAGAGAAATTTTCCTTTTATTTGTAGAAGTGAATTTCCCAATGGTCGTGATGAAGCTTAAATGGCATGAAATCAGTGCTTTTTCCAGTGCTTCCCTCGCTGAAATGAATGACAGCAAAAAGCCATGACTTGGTGGAATCTATCTTCAAATCATGGCGTATATCCTCTGAGCTATTCTCTTAAGTTATTGCCGATTGGGGCTGACTACTTGGACTATTTCTTTCACTATAGCTTCAGGATGATTAAAATGCATGCTATGACTCGTACCCTGAATTACCTTCATGCGGCTGTTTGCCGACCAAGCGAGCAGCTTTTTTTGAGTCTCATCCCATCCTGGTACTCCCTTGCTGCTTTTTTCCGAAGACAAGAGCACAAAGGGTATATCCCCGATGGGCCCGTTTGATTCAACAATGGCCGCGTTTCGATTCAGTTGTTTTAGCTCCTGAATACTATTGTCATTAAACCAATTGCTATAAAATTTTGCCTTAGCTTTATTCCTCATGTCTTTAGGAAAGTACGTCATTGTGCTGATGCCTAAACTAGTCGCTGCATTTCCGAAAATCCTGATCACCCCGAGTCTTGTGACAAGCCTTGTTCCATGAATAACTGCTTTTAAAGCAGTGGAAAATTTAACTGTACGGTAATATTCGGGGCTGCCACCGTCCACTAATACCACGCCGGCGACCAAGCCTGGATAGGTTTGGGCAAAATGAAGAATCTCCAATGAGCCCATAGAATGCCCCACTAAAACATAAGGTGGCGTTTCACCGCTTTTTTCGAGGAGCAGATAAAGCTCCTTAGTCATTTGTTCGATGGCTCTGGGGGTGGTTGATTTTTCGCTCCACCCATAGCCCGGTATTTCATAAACAACTGCTCTGGTATAGTGGGAAAGACCTTCCAGGACTCTGTAATAATCTACTACAGCCGATGGCGAACCCAAACCCACAGTCATCACCACGGTTGGGTTTCCTTCCCCTTGGGCATAGATATGCATTTTATGGCCTTCAACCTCGATCATTTGACCATCAGGCTGATATTTTTTACTCTCATACTTAACCGAAATCAGCTGGTAAACAAAGCCTGCCCATAGCAAACAAAGCACTGTTACGATAGTCATCGTACTCCTCCTTTTTACACTCAGAAATAACGCGATGTTCCGTTATCGCTCTTAGGAAAGGAAGATCACTGAACTTTTGCCTGCCGATTAAAGCCTGAACTTCAAGCAAAAATCCCAATACCCGCCAGGATATTTGGGAAGACAATTGATAATGATTAGAAACGCGAAACAAGTTGTTGACCAAAGTCCTGTACCGAACCAGGGGTTCCACAGGACATAAAGCGAACAGCTCTAGATTAGCAAGAGTACAAAGAAGTAATCTTATTTCTGCAGAAAGAATATGGCCTGTGAAGAAGGAAAAAGAGTCTATTACTTTATACCTCCATGGCGCACAAGCAAGTAAAATGAATAGGCAGAAACAGATTCCCAAATCGGCCACTTTGCTTTCCTCCCTGGAATAAGATCGCTTAATCCTAGTAATTCCAGATTTTCTTAGCTATTCCTCCAACTTGTTAAGATATTTTCAATATATTTATAGCAAAGAAATTTAAAACAAAGAAAAGGGCCGCACTAAGCAGCCCCTTTACTGTATCGGTTCCAATATGTTACTTTTAGCTGAATTTAATTTCAACTGAATTTAATAGACTCTCTTGGCCCCTACATAGGCATTTTTCCAATAGGGTGTAAAGCCATAAGTAATGACACCTTTACCAGATGTTGCACTGATAAATTGTCCGTCTCCCATATAGATCCCCACATGGCTTACCACACTGCCTGAATTGAAATTAAAGAATACCAAATCCCCTGGTATCAGGGAGTTAAAGCTTACAGAGGTTCCGATTTGGTATTGCTGATTGCTGGTGCGTGGAAGAGTAATCCCATTTTTCTCAAACACATATTGAGTAAATCCGGAACAATCAAAACCTGAGGGTGTCGTTCCTCCCCAGAGGTAAGGAACACCTGTGTAATTCTTGGCCGTGGACAAAATGGCTTGAGTTTTTTGGGAAGGATTCGCTGTACTCTTAGACTCCAGTGCTGTAGTCTTGGAGCCCAGCGCTTTGGTCAAGGCCTGTTGAGTCTGGGGACCGACGATTCCGTCCACTTGGATGCGGGAAGCCGTTTGGAATTTTTGCACCGCTGTTTTTGTCTTGGCACCAAAGATGCCGTCAATGGGGCCCACCTCATAGCCGAGAGTTTGCAAGTTTGATTGCAATGTCGATACAGCTGAACCTCTTGAGCCAACTTTAAGCAATGGAGTAGCGGCATGAGTCGTTTGAGTGCTTACCAGAATCATCACAAGCATGACGCTGAGCAGAAACACAATTTTCTTCTTCAAAAAAATACTCCTCTCCTCGTTGATTAAGGTAGCCTGTCCTTAAGTATAGGGAGGGACGACTTAAAGGTAAATGCAAAGTTGTTTCATATTTTGGATAGATTTTCTTAAATTAGTGGCGGTTTCCAATTTTTATAATTGAATAAAAATAGTACTATAGCAGGGCAATATAAAAAGCGGGTTTGCAATGCAATACACCGCGAACCCGTCTAAACCCCTGGTTTTCCCTTTTCTTTATTTTCTTAGCAATTGTATTTTAATAATGCTTGGAAATTTATCTCCCTATGATATTCTCTGGAGTATTATCTCCAGCCAATTGTTTGGAGAATTTAAAATGAAAATTGTGCATACCTTGTCGTATATAAAAACGATGCGTATCTTGGCGCAGTTGATTACAGGCAACCTCGATTTGATAACAGCCGTTTTCTCTTGCAATCCGGCAACTGTGGGCAAACATTTTCTTTCCTATGCCTTTGTTTCTGTATAAAGGGGCAATTGCAAATTCAAGGATTTCCGCTATTCTCTCCCCATGATGCAACTGTTCCTCAAAACGTATATTTAGCAAGCCAATCACCATACCGTCCTGCTCGCAGACAAGGCAATAATAGCGGCAATCATTTATCTGATCCCTATAAATTGTTTCAAATCTGTCATATGAAAGCTCTTTGTTTTCCATATCGCAAATTAATAAGTAGGCGGCTTTGCAATCATCTAAAGTACTTTTTCTATACATTGTAATACCTATAGCCCTACACCAAAGATACCCCTGCCGCAAGCAGGGCATTTCCCATTGTGGAGAAGGTTCCGGATTTCATAGTTCTCCCGCAGAATCACCTTCTGCCCGCATTGGGGACAAAAAGTGGTCCCTCCCCCAGCGATATTGCCCAGATAGACATACTCCACTTCTTCTCTGGCCAGTTCCCAAAGCTTCCTGAGCTGCTGAGGGTCTGTAGGCGGGGTGTTGAGTTGATAAGCCGGGAAAAACCGGCTCAAATGCCAGGCCAGGGGGGTATCGAGCTGGCGCAGCCAGCGCCCTAATTCCCGAATCTCCCGGGGATCATCATTGGCATCAGGTATAACTAAGGTCGTGATCTCCAGATGAACGCGGCCGGCCAGGCGCTCCACCGTGTCCAGAACCCAGGACAGCCTGCCGCCGCAGAACTTTTGGTAGAATTCTTCTGTAAAGGCCTTAATGTCGATATTGACAGCATCAAGGAAAGGAATCAGCTCTTCGATGTACCGGGAAGCGATGGTGCCGTTGCTGACCAGAACCACCTTGCCGCCATTTTGCCGGACCAGGGGGGCTGTGTCCCGGATCATTTCAAACCAAGTGGTCGGTTCTGAATAGGTAAAGCATAACCCCAGAGAGCCCCGGGCTTGCCTGGCCAGCTCCTCCGGTGTAACCCTCAATCCTTTTTGCCGGGATTGGGAGATTTCATAGTTTTGACAGAAGGTGCAATTAAGGTTGCAGCCGAAGCCGCCCACGGAGAAGATCCGGCTTCCCGGATAAAAATGAAACAAAGGTTTCTTCTCGATGGGATCAAGATGCCAGGATGCCGCTTCCCCGTAATTAAGGGGTTCCACACCATTCCCTTGATTCCCCCGCACATGGCAACGCCCGGTTTGTCCTGAACGAAGCCGGCAATGCTGAGGGCAAAGCAGGCAGCTTGCAGTTTTTTCTTCCATGGACGACCGATACCTCCAGATCATTACTCAAAATAGCGGACGACCTCAAACCGCCACATTTCCACGGGTTCATTCAGACCTAAGCCGGCCTTATGTTTGGCTATGGTCACCTGCTCCTGGGCTGTGTTGACCCCTTCCAAGCGGGGAAGCAGCAGTCCTGTTCTTCCCCGGCTGCGCACAACCACGCCATAACGCCAGGGATCAAGTTCTTCCAGGCCGCTGATTTTTTCCATCTCCCCCAAGACATCCACCGTAATCGTCAGGGCGGGCAATTCCTCCGCCTCCACCGGCCAAAAGCGGGGATCATCTTTGCCGGCAGCCAGAGCGTTATGCTCAATTTCCTGTGCGAGATTTTCCCGGTAAGGGGCAGTGGTGCCAATACAGCCGCGCAGCTCCCCTTCTTTATGGAGAGTTACAAAACAGGGCCGCCGCAGCTTCAGCAAGGGAACATCGGGAGGGGTGAGCCCTTGAGTCGTGCCTGTTTTCAGATAGGCTGCCAGGCATTGTCTGGCCCATTGGGGTAAAGAAGAGGATTGGTAGAGTTCGGCGACGAGATAACCCACCCCAAAGGTTCCTTCATAGGAAAAGACCTTGGGCATCCCTTGCTGCACAGCCAAGGCCAGGCGCAGACTCCGCCAGCCGCATTCCCCCGCTTCCTCGGTCAGGTCTTGGGGAATCTCTTTGATGGCAGAGGGATCTCTGGATAATCCTTCAAAAATCTGCCGGTCAAATTCCGGCCCTGAAGGATGAAGGCCATAGGGACCATCTTCCTTTAAGCGATGGGAGAGATCGCCGCTGGCCACCAAGGCAATGGGTTCGGAATAGTCTTGGAGAACAGTGCGGATGATGTTGCCATAGCCTTCAGGGTCCGCCAGGGGCATACTCATAACCACCAGCTTGCCCTCCCAGCCTGCTTCCCGCAGAAAATACAGGGGGACCAGGGTGCCATGATCCAGCCTTCCTGAATAGAGCACCCCTCCAGGCAGTTCTTTGGCTAACCTTCCGGCCAGAGGCTGATGATTGGCAAAGGCCAGCTTGACCTGGGGCATCCCAAACTGGGCAAAATCCCCCTTGAGAATCTCATCCTGAAAAAGGGCCACCCCCTCCCGCAATAAGGGAGCATGAGGGGAAATAAGCAGAACGGTATCGATTCGGGCTGCCGCTAAATTCCCGGCCAAAGCCCGGTAGGCTGCCAGAGTAGCCGGGCATTTCCTTTCCTCCCCCCGTCCGATCTCGGGCACCAGAATGGGCGGATGAGGGGCAAAGATTGAATACACCAAAGGCATAAGATCACCTATCCTTTTACAATAAGCTCACTTAGTTCAACATCGAGCCGGTCGAGGCGTTTCCTCTCCTGAGTTTTTAGTTCATGGAGCTTGGTCATAATGCTTTGCACCTGGTTTTTGACATTCTCGACACTGGCTTGAGATTCATTGATCCTAGTTTGCATAAACCAGTCGGCAATGATTCCATCAAAGAAAAAGTCGGCAAATTTAATGAACCCTTCTGTTTTCAGACTCAGCTCTGTGCCAATGTGGATATCTGTCAGCTCCGTTTTAAACTGACGCAAAAGACTTTGGGTTTTTTCGATGTTCTCTTGGGCTGAATTGATATGGGAGTGCTTGGCCAGGCCGGAGATCATTCCGCCGCCGAGCAGGTCCCAGGTTCCCCACCCTTCGGCGCTGGAAAGATTGCGGAGAGCCTGGTTAAGACTATCCAGAACTTGACCGCCCACTTCTATGGCTTCATCGATTTCCTTAAGATTAATCCGCCTGCGATTCTTCTCATCGGTAAGGGCCAGGATTTCCTGAGCCATTGCTCCCTGCTCCTCCAGGAGTATTTGCTGCTTTTGGGCATAGAGATCCCGATACTCCGCGGGGCTGTCAACATAGTTCAGCCGCTCAGCAGAAAGCTTGGCAATACTGGCATGAATCTCCTTAATATCTTGCCCAGCCTGATCATATTTGAGCTTGGCAGCCAAGGCCTCACTCCGCTCCTTCTCGATCCGTTCCTCTAAATTTCCTCTCACGGCATGGAAAAAAGCGGACAGACCTTTGCTTTCCAGCTTTTCCACATCCAACATCTCTTGTGCCAGAATTCTCTTCAGCTCTTGTTCATGATTTTCGAGCTCCTGAAGTTCCTCTCCCAGCTTCTTAAGCATAGCGTCAACTTTATGCAGACGGGCTGCCCCCTGCTGAGCCTGGGCCAGCCTTGCGTTGAGATCCTGATTCATTGTATCACTCTCCCGTCTCTTAATGGTCATGCTGAAAGCTTCTGCTTTCTTCATTCTACATATTCCCCGCAACATCCTCTCCTCCCAGACTATTTTTTATTAGATAGACGGAAAGCGTCTTATAAGCCTATGCAAATGATTCACACATTGCAGAATTCTCATTTTGCAGCATCCAAAGGATGAAAAAGAAACCGTTTATCAAACACATAATGAAACCGAATGCATGAAAGGGATTCTCATACGCAGGTTGTGAGCAGAATAAGGGCTGTCTTGCGACAGCCCCGTTTATTTATAGTAACTTTCATAACCGCGTGATTAGGTTTATATTCAAATTCAATTTTTGAATTCCATCACCTACACACAACCCCAGTATTTCATCCTGTAGCATATCCTGCGAATAATCCAGACAGGTAATTTTGGCGTTCTGCATCCGTCCGTATTTTTCGGTGGTAAACACAGCCGTTCCAACCGGAACGTCAAGCAGGCTGCCTTCAAAATTATCAGGCAGCATATTCAGCACCTGGCGGGCAATTCCAACATCATTGACACCGCTCCAAAAGAAACGGATATACAGCCTTGACCACCACTTTGACTGCGTTAATGTATCATCATAGATGTTCTTTGACGCTTTATAGGCCTTGTTTGATTTTTCCAAAGGATTCAAATGCTCACCCCGCTTTTTTCGCTTTAATAAAGCACAGCGGCTTCATTCCACCGTTAAGGATTATCTCCCGCCGCATCATGAAACCACATGCTTCTCTATAGTCGGATAGTTGTTTCCGCTCCAGCGATGATAGGTGCAGGAGCTTCGTTCCCGCCTATCAAATCTATTTTAGCGATAACCAAACTATCTACACCGCAAACGATACAAGAACGGCACAATAACCGGTTGACCGCACTATTGATTTTCAACCCTCCTTTGCACCGAAACCTTGTCTTGTTTCGTTTCCAGGCAATAAAGAAATAGGCATAAATCAGCGTGAAACCCTTGTAGATAAAGGATTCTTGCTGATTTATGCCTATTCTATCTCAATCATAGGACATGCACGATATAATCATTGATGATCACATTGACCAACCCTGCCCCGCTCTTGACTCTGGACTCCCTCTTCAGGGATTGGGCTTCGACGCCGGTCACTGCCCCGCCGGCCTGGATGATGTGCAGGAGCTTATCCTCCTTAGGCCCAACCTGGATCAGAGAGACCAGATACCCGGTCTTTTCAGCATCGATTTTGGCAATGGCGATGCCCCGGCCGGCCCGGCCCTGAGGCTTGTATTCCTCAAGGGAAGTTCGTTTAACATAACCCTGTTCAGTAACGGTGATCAGATCTCCGGTCTCCCCGTCTGCCCCGGGTTGAATCAGGAGGGCATCCACCACATAATCCCCTTCGTTCAAGGTCATTCCTTTAACCCCCCGGGATTTCCGGCCCATGGGGTTAACTTCAGCCTCGGCAAAGCGGATGGCCTGTCCCTGCAGGCTGGCTAGGAACAGCTCTCCTTCGCCTGCGCTGAGGAAGACCTTAACGATTTCATCCTGTTCCTTTAAGCCCATGGCCTCGGCAGTTCTGGCATTAAGGAAATCCTTGACCGGACTTCTCATGACCTGCCCGTCCTTGGTGACAAAGACAAAATACTGCCCTTCTTTCTCTTCTCTCAAGGAAACCATGGCCACGATGCGCTCCTCTTCAGGCAAGGGGAACAGGTTGTTGACGGCTCTGCCCTTCTCCTTGGCTCCCGCTTCAGCAACTAATTTGGCCTTGGCATCATAGTATTTGCCGCTGTGGGTGAAGAAATAGAGAGTATCCTTTGATGTGCAGGATACATGTTCCAAGAGTACATCTCCGTCCTTAAAGGCAAAAGCAATGGCATTGATCTGGCTTCTCCGGGTTGGGGTCGGAATCTGCTTGATGAAGCCCTTCCTGGTCAACAAGACTTCCATGGGTTTTTCCGGTTCTTCAAAGGCGCTGTAATCCACTTCATCTCCCACATCCTCGGGAAGAATCAGGGTGCGGCGCTCATCACCGTATTGATCAGCGATCTGTTTAAGCTCATTTTTGATGATGGTATAGACTTTGTTAATATCAGCCAAAATGCTCTCCAGTTCAGCGATCAGTTTCAGAATCTCTGCATATTCCTTGCGGATACCATCCAGCTCAAGATTGGTCAGATGCTGAAGCTTCATATCCAGGATGGCCTGAGCCTGAACTTCAGAGAACTCAAACCGGGTGATCAAGCCGGCCTTGGCCAGGGCCGGGGTTTTACTGGAACGGATGATCTGCAGGACTTCATCCAGATTATTGATAGCGATAACCAAGCCTTCCAGGATATGTGCCCGGGCTTTGGCTTTGGCCAGTTCATATTCTGTTCTGCGCAGGACGACTTCCCGGCGATGCTGAAGATAGGAGTGGTTAATCTCCTTTAATCCCAATACCCGGGGTGTTCCTTCTTCGCTGATCACCAGGTTGATGATGCCAAAGGTTTCCTGGAGCTGGGTATATTTATAGAGGAGCTTCAAGATCCGTTTGGGATCGGCATCCTTTTTGCACTCCACCACCAGGCGGATCCCTTCCCGATCCGATTCATCCCGTACTTCACTGATCCCTTCGATCTTGCCGTTTTCCGATTGCGCTTCGATCTTGGCGGCCAGGGTGGATTTGGAAACTTGAAAAGGAATCTCGGTAATCACGATCAGGCTTTTGCCGTTTTTCCCGGACTCGATGATGGCTTTGCCCCGCATCGTCACTTTGCCCCGGCCGCTCCGGTAAGCCTCGGTAAAGCCCTGGGAACCGATAATCAGTCCTCCGGTGGGAAAATCAGGTCCTTTCACCTTTTCCATCAACTGTTCTAAAGTGACATGAGGATTATCGATCTGGAGGATCAGGGCGGCTACCACCTCCCGCAGGTTATGGGGAGGGATATTGCTGGCCATGCCCACAGCGATTCCCGAGCCGCCGTTCACTAGGAGATTCGGGAAGGGGCTGGGCAGGACAATGGGCTCTTTTTCACGCTGATCATAATTAGGCTTGAAGGGAATGACGTCTTTCTCGATATCCTGGGTCATCAGTTGGGAGAGATGGGTCATGCGCATCTCCGTATAACGCATGGCCGCCGCCCCATCCCCGTCGATGGAGCCAAAATTCCCCTGCCCGTCAATCAAAGGATAGCGGGTAGCCCAAGGCTGGGCCATGCGCACCGCAGCATCATAGATGGAGGAATCCCCATGGGGGTGATATTTTCCCATGCAGTCCCCCACCAGGCGGGCGGATTTGCTGTAGGGTTTATCAGGAGTCATGCCCAATTCATCCATGGCGTAAATAATCCGCCGGTGCACCGGTTTGAGGCCGTCCCGGACATCGGGAACAGCCCGCTGCAGGATGACATGTTTGGAATAGCCTAAATAACTCTCCGGCAGCACCTCTTCCAAGGAGCGCTGGGTTATATTTTCTTCTGGAATACTCATTCTTTCACCTCAAGTTGAATTTGCATATCGAGTTGAATTTACATATCGTCTTCAGTAAAGACAATGTTTTCCATTAAGAACTCTCGGCGGGGGTCTACTTGTTCACCCATCAGGATCTTTAATTTCCGCTCCGCCTCCAGAGCATCATCAATGGTCACCTGGATCATGCGGCGGTTGACCGGATTTAAAGTGGTCTCCCAGAGCTGCTCCGGATTCATTTCCCCCAGCCCTTTGTACCGTTGGAGCTTGGCGCTTTTGCCCAATTCCTTTAAGGCATCCTTCAGCTCCCCCTCGTCATAGGCGTAGCGGACGACTTTGCCTTTTTCCTTCTCCACCTTATACAAAGGTGCCTGGGCGATATAGACTTTCCCGCCTAAAATAAGGGGTTTCATATAGCGGTAAAAGAAGGTCAGCAGCAGACAGCGAATATGAGCTCCGTCGATATCGGCATCGGTCATGATGCAGACCCGGGCATAGTTGGACTTATCCACCTCAAATTCTTTACCGATCCCGGCCCCGATGGCTGTGATCATGCTGCGGATCTCTTCATTTTCCAGAACTTTATCCATCTTGGCCCGATAGGTATTGATCACCTTGCCTCTTAAGGGCAGAATCGCCTGGAAGCGCCGATCCCTGCCGCTTTTGGCCGAACCTCCCGCACTGTCCCCCTCCACAAGAAAGAGCTCATTGCGGTTGCGATCTTTTTCACTGCAGGCGGCCAGTTTGCCGCTGAGCGCCTTGACTTCAGCGTCCCGGGCTTTCTTCTTCAACTCTTTGGCCCGTTTGGCCGCCAGACGCTCCAGGCAAGTGGTCAAAGCCCGGCTGATGGCATCCTTGGCCACGGCGGGATTCTGTTCAAAGAAGGTGCTGATGCCCTCGTTGGTCAGGGATTGGACAACGCCCTCCACCTCGGTATTGGAAAGCTTGGTTTTGGTTTGGCCTTCGAACTGGGGTTCCCGGACTTTTACGGAAAGAACACAGGTTAAACCGTCTTTAAGATCATCCCCAATCAGGCTTTCCTCCTTTTTGAAGATGTTGTTTTTCTTGCCATAGGCATTGAACACTTTGGTCAGAGCCGTGCGGAATCCCGACTCGTGGGTTCCCCCTTCATCGGTGGGGATGTTATTGACATAAGAGCGCAGATGTTCATCTTCCCCATCAGTGTATTGGATAGCACATTCAACGATGACCTCATCCTTTTCCCCTTTAAAGAAGATGGGTTTCTTATGTACGGGGTTGTAATCGGATTCTTTATTAAGGTGTTCCACAAAGCCGATGACACCGTTCTTGGACTGAAAGGTTTCACTGCGGGTCTCTTTGCGCTGGTCGGTTAAGACAATCGTCAGGCCGGGATTGAGAAAGGCAAGCTCCATCAGCCGGCTGCGCAGGGTATCAAACTTAAAGGAGGTGGTTTCTTTAAAAATCAAGGGGTCCGGCTTAAAGGTGACTTTCGTCCCGCTGCCCTTAATCCCCTTTTTAATCACTTTAAGATCGGATTTCAGCTTTCCTCCGTCTTCATATTCAAGGCGAAAGATCTTGCCCTCCCGGCTGACTTCCACGACTAAAAAAGTGGACAGAGCATTGACAACGCTGGCCCCGACGCCATGGAGGCCCCCGGAAGTTTTATAGGATTGCCCGTCAAACTTTCCTCCGGCATGGAGCTGTTCAAAGGCCAGCCGTACCGCCGGAATCTGCTTCACAGGATGAATGTCGATGGGAACTCCCCGGCCATTGTCCAGAACAGTCAGAGAGCCGTCAGGATTAAGGGTGACTTCGATGCGGGTGCAAAAGCCGGCCCCCGCTTCATCGATAGCGTTATCGATGATTTCCCAGGCACAATGGTGCAGCCCCTTGCTCCCTGTAGAACCAATATACATACCCGGACGTTTGCGCACGGCTTCCAAACCTTCCAAGACCTGAATCGACTCAGCATTATATTTTAAATCCATGGACAAAATACTTCCTCCCTTTCGTCACACCAGAAAATAAACAACTTCATTATACTATCATAAACGGCTGAGCAAATGAATATGGCAAGCTTTACTATTTTTCTCTCTTTCGCTAATCACTAAACATTTTCCTCTTCTCAACATAAAAAAATAGCCCGCGGTACTAGACTGGCGGGCTATTTTTCCTATTCAGAAAGCAATTGACATCAAACTTTTTTGGGCCGTTTCATAATTTCAATCAGTTTGGCGATTCCCCAGGCGATCACTGCATAGACAATCATCGCTACCAGGGTGGCCGGCTCCAAAACGGCCTGAGTCTCAACCCCCCGGGCGGAAGCGGTGCGGAAAATTCCCAGAAAAGGACTCATCAACAGATTGGTCAAAGAATAGATTGCTGAGACAAAGCCGCTGACCGGATTTGCTCCCAGCAGTTTAAAGATCAGGCGGAAAGCCAAGAGTACTTCAATCACGCCCAGAATGTAATAAACGACTCGCTGCCAGGATCGTATCTCTTCACTATGGTCCATATAGTTTCACTCTCCAATATTTAATCTCAATTAGTATGTGAGATCAGCGAACCCTTTTATGTATGGGAGTGGTCCTTTTTTCCTATTTTACATATTTCGCTCTAAACCAGGCAAATATTATGGTATAATCGACGTAAAAGCACATGAGAAAGGATGAAACGGTGAAAAAAGTAATTTTTACTCTAATTACTTCGCTTACCTTGGTGGTAAGTGCTTCTATAAGTGTGTGGGCCAGCCCCCTGGCTTACCCCATCGAGCGGTTGTCCGGCCAGGATCGGGTGGGCACCGCCTTGAGTATCTCGGAAAAGGGCTGGACCTCCGCCGATACGGTGATTCTCTGCGAGTATGCCGACTTCCCGGACTCTATCGCCTCCACTCCCTTTGCCGTAAGCCTCGATGCTCCTATCCTGCTGACTCAAGGCACGGCTTTGGATCCAAGAGTGGTGGAGGAGATTAAACGCCTCCAGCCCGGCCGGGTGGTTCTCCTGGGGGGGACCGGAGTGCTTAAACCCGCGATTGAAGAGGAGCTGGGGAAATTTGATTTCCCTATCGTTGTGGAACGGATCGGTGGTCAAAACCGTTACGAAACCTCTGTCCTCCTTGCCCAAAAGGTTCCCAATGATGTCGTCATTCTGGCCAATGGGGATACTTTCCCTGACGCCTTATCAGCGGCCAGCTTTGCCGGGATAAAACAAATTCCCATCGTTCTCACTTCGAAAAAGATGCCGGAATTCGTTCTGAACTATCTTAATGAAACCCAGCCCAGCCAGATTATTGTCATCGGCGGCGAGGGTGCCATCCCTTCGGAAGGCCTTACGGATCATGGTTTTGCCATAGAAACCCGTCTCGGTGGTCAGGACCGTTATGAGACCAACGCCGCCGTCGTTTCTTTTGTGCAGGATGCCTATGAAACCGATGATCTTTTCTTAGCATCAGGCATTACCTTCCCCGATGCGGTAGCGGGAACCGTTCTGGCCGCCAAATATAAAGCTCCCCTTTTGTTGACCGAAAAGGAAGATATTCCGACCTCCGTCTATACATACATGCGGGAACATATGAAAGTGGAGCCTCCCCGTCCAAGTCCGGGACCTTCAGGAACTCCGGGAACTCCGACGACCCGGCCCAAGCAGGCCGAAATCACTCCCGCCGGCGGATTGAACCTGCGTGAAAGTCCCTCCTCCTCCGGAGCAAAGCTGGCGACTATCCCTCAAGGGACACTCATCACCCTGCTTGAGGAACAAGCAGGGTGGTATAAGACCACCTTTGCTGACCAGACCGGTTGGGTTGCCGCCGAGTATTTAACCCTTGTCGATCCATCCGGCTCAGATAACCAGCCTGACAAGCCTGCTGAACCGAAAACGCGCCAGGGGGTTATTACGGCAGCCAATGGCTTGAACCTGAGGGATAATCCTTCCTCCAGCGGAGAAAAATTAGTGACGATCCCTAAAGATGCTACTATTCAGATTCTCGCTGAACAAAGCGGCTGGTACCAAACCACTTACGAGACCAAGACGGGCTGGATTTCCGCTGAATATGTCTCTTTAATCCCATCTGAGGCATCTGATCCTCCTCCCGCCGCTCCGCCTGCCCCCAAAAAAGGCAAAAGCACAGCTGCCAATGGCCTGAATCTTAGAGCCACCCCCGCCGCCGCCGGAGAAAAAATAACGACAGTTCCTGGGGGCACTCTTTTTGAAATAATTGAAGAGGAAAACGGCTGGTATAAAATAAGCTTTGACTCCCATACCGGCTGGGTATCCGGCGAATATGTGGAGATTGTGGAAAATACTGATGAAGATAAAGCAGATGATGCCAAGGCTGATGAACCTGCTGTCAACCCTAATCCTCCCAGTGAAGAGACTCTTCCCGAGATAACCATAGATTTGAGCGTCAATGGTACAGTCTATATCCTCGGGGGCTCCGGAGTGATTAGCTCAACGGCTCAGTCCATTATTGAAGGGAAAGCATTCTCTAAATACAAGGAAAATCTGCGGGATTTCCCGCCCCTGCCTGCGGAGATCAAGAAAGAGGAACCTCCGGAGGAAGAGGAGCCTGATGACCCGGAAGAGCCCGCTCCCCCTGTCGACACCGAATATGATCCTTCTCGGGAAGTTCCGGTGGACCCTTTTATCGATATTCCCGAGTACGCCTTAGCCGGAAAAGTGATTATGCTCGACCCTGGCCATGGTGGACCGGATCCCGGAGCTTCGGGGCCGTCCAAAACCCACGAGAAAGACAACACCTTACCCATCGCCCTTGCCTTAAAAGATATCCTGACTCAAGCGGGTGCGGAAGTTCTGATGACCCGTGAGGATGACAGTTCACCCTGCACGGCCTCCAAATATACAGAACTTGAGGATCTCAAGGCTCGTGTGGCTCTGGCCAATTCCTGCAATGCGGATCTTTTTATCAGTATCCATAATGATGCATTCACTAACCCTGCAGTCAATGGCACGACGGTTTTCTACTCAGCGGCTAACCCAAAGAATGTGGAAAGCTTGCATCTGGCCGGCAGTATCCGCACCTCGGTGATTGACATTATTAAAACCACAGACCGGGGGGTTAAACCAGGCAATCTTTACGTTTTAAACAATACTAAGATTCCGGCGATTCTCCTGGAAATTGCCTTTATATCCAATCCCTATGAAGAGGCCCGTCTGCAGAATCAAACCTTCCGCGAAAATGCGGCGGCCGGCATCTTCAGAGGAATCTATGCTTATTTCACGACCCCTATACCCAAGGATTAAATGAGGTAATCATCAGCCACCTATCAACTGAAAAGAAGCATGCTCAAGCCGGCATGCTTCTTTTTGTTTCCCTCAGTATAGTCGCAAACTACGCTTATTTTTCTTGCTATAAGCCCTTTTGGGTCTAACCTATAAGTCCTTTCTATAGATCCGATCAATCTTCAATTTTTAACTTTTAGTTCTATAATACTGCTTTATTCGCAAAAACAGCACAAGCCTACCTTAAAGCTGCTTCTCGGGTGGCTTGGCGTATTCCTCACCGGCTCCGTTACTTCCTCAGGTGCCTTGTTTGGTATGCTGCAGAAAGTTACCGCTACTCAGCTGGGCATGAACCCTGTTCTGACTGTAACAGCGAACTTGTTAGGGGGTTCCATGGGCAAACTTATCTCGCCGCAATCCATTGCCATTGCTTGTGCCGCCACAGGATTGATTGGCAAAGATGGACTGATGCCCCACAATCCCCAGCAGCGGCGGCTGATTGCTTTTCCACCATGGATTAGCGTAAAGAACTGCCCTTCCGGCTTAATTGCCCGGAAGGGCAGTTTCCCTCACTGGCCAAGATCTGCCCAATGCTCATAGGCCTCATAAAGCAGCTGGAGGCCGCTGGATTTATCCTGGGCTTCGATAGCTCCCCTTAAGCGGGCAATGCTTACAGTGAAGTCATTGATCTCGTTGCGCTCCGCACTGAACTGGACCCGCTTAACGACTTTATCCCAATCCCGGGCCAGACCATCCCAATGATTCAGGGCAGAATCCCAATTTTCTTTTTGAACTTCTTGAATCATCTCCTCGAGCTTGGCCGGCACCCCCTCTTCATTGCCCAAAGGATGTTTTAAAAAATTTCCGCTTTGCATGAGGAGCACAAAGAACACAATCGTAACAATTGGAATACTAATCACTAAGAATTTTCTCATGGTTTTCTCTCCTTAGTAAGGTCCTTTATAATCCCCTATATCCACAGGATTTTGCAGGCGATCCTTATAGAGATCAATGTAAAGGCTCCCGGCGGGATTAAGAGAGGCAAAAAACACCTCGGACACATCCTTTATCCCCTGCTTCTGCAACTCTTTTTGCAGCCACTTTTTGTCTTTTTTAAACTGTCTTAAATTTTGTTCCACAATCATGCCATCATAGATAAGTTCGGAGCTAATCCCCGAGGAGGACGCTTTAATGTTCATATCCTTAGGTGTTAAAGGCAGGTTCTCCGGCTTTTGCAGCACGGAGAGCTGACCATTGGGTTCGAGGATGGCAAAATCCACTTGACTGACATCGAAGATCCCTTTGTTGCGGAGCAAACCCATGAGCTCGGAGATACGATAGTTGTTTTTCCGCAAGGCGTCATCCATAATCTTACCGCTCATCACGACAATAACCGGTTCCCCTTCCAAAAATTTAGCGGCATAACGCCATTTGATCGTGATCTTTTCCATGACATAGCCCAGAGCGGCCCATGTGATCAAGGCCACCCAATGGGGCCAGGCCCTGCTGGATAGATCGGTGGCCAACGAGGCGGCCATGGAGCCAATGGTAATCCCCAGCACATAATCAAAGAAGGTCAATTGACTGATTTGGGATTTGCCGATAATTCTTGCGAAAATAAGCAGCGAGAAAAAACCGATCAGGGAACGGACAATAACGACTAAACCTTCACTCATTTCTTCACCCTCGTCTAAGATCATTAGTTACCCTTATTATCCATCATTAGGACTGTTTTATCCCCTGATTCTTGATCCCCTTAAAGAAAAAAACGTCCTTCCCCCCACGTTCAGGTGAGTGAAAGAACGATTTTTGCCGGATGGCAGCCTATCTATTTATTTAGGTAAAAGCCTGTGCCCGTAATCAGAAAATATGACTTAGGGGCATGATGATAATGCCGGCAAAGGTTGCGAATAAGGCCAAACGGGGATGGCCATATTGCCGGGAAGATGGGATCAGCTCTTCAATGGCAATATAAATCATAATTCCGGCCACGATAGCAAAAATTGCCCCCAGGTTAAAGCTGTTGATAAAGGGCCGCAGCACCAAAAAAGCCAGCAAAGCACCGAAAGGCTCCGCCATTCCCGACAGAAAGGTGTATTTAAAGGCATCTTTCTTTTTCCCTGTAGCATAATATAGGGGCATAGCCACCGTGATTCCTTCAGGTATATTATGCATACTGATAGCGACGGCTATGGAGATGCCCATGGTTAAGTCTTCATAACCGGCGCTGAAGGTAGCTATTCCCTCGGGGAAATTATGAAACATAATCGCCAGCATGGAAACAAAACCTACCCGGTATAAATTCTGGTGAGGCTTATCCTTTTCATTAGGGCTGGGCTCTTCGTGGGGGACAAAGTGGTCGATGCCCAAAGCAAAGAGAATTCCGCCTAATAAGAAGACTACGGAAAGCAGCAGGCCCATTTTATGCCCCATGTATGAAATCAAGGACGCCTGGCTCTGAGTCCATAAATCCAAAAAAGAGACGGAAAGCATCACCCCGGCGGCAAAGCCCAGAGAAGCCGATAGGATCTTTTCGTTTTTTGATTTAGTGACAAAGATAATTAAAGCCCCTAATAAGGTAGCCATCCCGGCGATGAAGGATAGTAAAAGTGCAATCAAGGCGCGTTCGTCAAACATTGTTATTCTCCTATACTATTGACACTAAAATTTTCTCAATTCCTCCTCATTATAAAGATTATTATATCATCAGTATTCAAAACTTTCTACGACTAAACCTGGGTAGCCGGATTATAGAAAAAAGCTGCCCTTCCATGGTTCATACTCCATAAAGGACAGCCAGCCTTATAGTTACTCTGATAATAACCGTTTCTCCCCGGTAATGTCTTGAATCTCCTTGATATCCTGGGAAATTTCCATGATTCCCAGATATTCACCCTCGGCATTGCGCACGGCATAGTAGCGAATCAGGACATATTTGTCTCCCATTTTGATCCAGAAGTCTTCATGATCCTTCTTACCGGACTGAAGCTCTTCCACCACTTTTTCCACCACATGGACGCTGGCGGGGGGATGGCAGTTTTCTACCCTGCGTCCCAGGACGGTTTTAGCACGGGCGAAAATTCTCTCTTTGCCTTGGGTGAAGTATTTTACCGTGCCGTCCCGGCCAACGAAGGTTATATCCAGGGGCAGAGTGTTCATAATGGCATTGATCTCCTCCGGAAGCAATTTTCCGGCGTCAAACTCCACATAGCCATCCTGAGTGTTCCGATCATTTTGTTTATCATCATTCCCCTGGCCCTGGGCACTTTTGGGTTTCCACACTTTCTGCGGCTCGTCGATCAGGCAATAGCCAATCTCACTGCTGGCCTCGGCGATGAAAACCCATTCATCCTCGGAGAAGGTATCCAATACCATGGGGAAAAGAATGTTTTCCTCTTTAAAGATCATCTCAGGAACCCGGGTTACGGCTTCTTTAGCCTTGGCGAGAATTTCCTCTTGACGGGGGGGTTCAGTGCTCAAGAGTTTACGGGTCTCTTTGATGACGGCCCGGATCTCATCATCCACTCCCCACATGACTTTAGGAGGCGCTGTGATTCCGTGTTGCTCCATGATGGGGAAAAGCAGATTTTCCTTGCGGCTATAATGTTTGTCGATTTCCCACAAGCTCCGGAAAGCTGTGATCAATGTTGCCAAGGCATCGCTGTCGCCGCTGGCCTCATACCGTTCTAATCCGGGGGTAATGACGTTTTTCAGCAAAGCCTCCAAAGCCTGATTTTCCAGTTGGAAGGTATGGACCGGATGTCCGTTTTGCTCCTCCCCCTGATCTGGGGTATGAATCTGCTGGACAGAGGTCCCCAGCACGGCGGCGTGGACATCGCAGAGACGCTGGATTTCCTCCACCGGCATTCCCTCCTGAATGAGGGCTTGTTCCATCTGGGAGATTTCTGTAGCGGCAAGGCCTTCAACCAGCTTGCCAAAGCGCTCCTTTACTTCTTCCACGGGCTGACCGTTGTGCAATTCCCTAATGAGTTCTTTTAAGACCTTTTGGCGGTGTTCCCGATTATTGATTAATTCACTCATACGCTCACTCCTATTCAATAATTTCATAGCCTTTTTGGGCAAAAGTTTCTTTTATATGGGCCAAGCTGATCTTTTTCATGGCCGCTCCCTTAGGTATGGTCATAAAACGTCCGGCCGTATTAAGCATGCCTGGATTGGTGATTTCCTTAAAGCCTAATTCTTTCATAATCGTCACCGCTTCCGGGTCTGCGGAGCATATCTCATAAACAGTTTTCGATAAATCAATGGTTTTCATAGCATCACCCTCCTCCAAGACCATCATAAGGTGTTGTCCGGATTCGATCTGTGATTTCACTCATACATTTTAGGTATTTTCTGCATATTCTCAAAAACATCCCGAAAATAACACCCATCAGATCCTGGTTTTATCCCTATGCATAAACCGCCATAGGAAATAATAACCGGCTGCCGTGAGCAAGGCGGTCAATGAGCCGCTGAACAGATCGGACATGGTGTCCTCCAGGCCCCCTTTGACCATTTTTACCGGCAAGACGATATCTCCCATATATTCGAACAGCTCCCAGGCGGCACTGCAAGCCATGGCAAAGCATAGTGAAAGCAGGGCTAAAAACAAAGTAAACCTTGCCTTGGACAGCTGGCCTTGTTTTTTTAGATTGGATTGCAGCATATACAAAGCGAAGAGTACGGCGAGAACACCAAACAGGCCATGCAGAAAGATATCCCACCACCAGAAGGTTTGATAAAACTTCCTGATCTCCCCCAGATACTGAGCGAGAAAAATAAAAACAACTCCAGCCATAACAAATCCTGGAGGGAGCTTTAGATGCACCCGGTTGGCGAGATAATGGAGCAACCAGGGTACTAGAATTGTGGCCATGGCCAAAGCGGACAGCCCCAGATCCGGCCATTGTTTTTGCCATAAGGCCGTTAGGCCATGGACGAGGAGGATAATTTCGAAAATCAGCGCAATCCCCACCGTAAATTTACCAGCCTTATTCAACCTGCTCCTCCTTTTCTGTAGCCCCATTTCCAGCTAACATGTAAATTCACTACTAGCTTTCCCCTATCCAAGCTTATAATTCCCACACTTTTCTTTTACAATCTGCTTGATAACGGATACAATAGGAGTTGTACAATGAGAGTCAATAACTGAATGTCAATGCAAAAGGAAGGTAATTTATGACGATAGAGAACGAAAATATTACTCGATTGACTTTGGCTGGCAAGGAAATCATCTTAATCGGTACTGCCCACGTATCCAAGCAAAGCGCCGAGTTGGTCAAAGAAGTCATTGAAGCGGAAAGACCCGATTCCGTCTGTATCGAGCTGGATGAGCAGCGCTACAAGTCCATTGTCGAAGGAGATAAATGGAAAGAAACCGATATCTTTAAAATCATTAAGGAAAAGAAAGCCACTCTGCTTTTGATGAACCTGGCTTTATCCTCCTTCCAGAAGCGTTTAGCCAAGGAATTTGGCACCAATGCCGGACAGGAAATGCTGCAGGGAATTGAATCCGCCCAGGAAGTAGGAGCCGAATTGGTCCTTGCTGATCGCAATATTCAAATCACCTTCTCCCGCATCTGGCATAATGTAGGCTTCTGGGGCAAATGCAAACTCCTTATGGAAATTATCTTCAGTATCTTTGATGATGAAGCCATCTCCGAAGAAGAGTTGGAAAAATTAAAATCCCAGGATATGCTCAATGGTATTCTTAAGGATTTCACCGAGAGCTTTCCTAAGCTTAAAACCCCTTTGATCGATGAGCGGGATCAATATTTGTCCCAAAAGATCAAGGAAGCTCCTGGGGAAAAAATCGTCGCTGTATTAGGTGCGGCCCATGTGCCGGGCATCACTGAAGAGATCCACAAAGAACATGATTTGCAGGCTTTAACTGAACTTCCGCCCAAATCGATTGTCCCTAAAATTCTCGGTTGGTCCATACCGGCCCTGATTATTGCCCTCATTGCTTATACTTTTTACGCCAACCCTGACGCCGGAGTTCAGCAGACCTTGAGCTGGATTCTCTGGACGGGCACTCTCTCGGCCCTGGGCACCGCTCTGGCCTTTGGTCATCCTCTGGCTATCTTAACGGCCTTTCTGGCGGCCCCCATCGCCGCCCTGCATCCTTTAATCGCCGCCGGCTGGTTTGCCGGCTTGGTGCAAGCCTATTTCAAACGCCCTAATGTCAGGGATTTTGAGAACCTTTCCGAGGATATTCTCAGCCTTAAAGGCTTTTGGAATAATCAAGTGACCAGGATCCTGCTCACCATCGTCTTTGCCAATATCGGCAGCGCTACGGGAGCCTTTATCGGCGGCGCGGATATTGCCCGTTTGTTCTTCCAGAATTTATAAGAAATATCTGGCCGGTCCGTTTCCTTGTTATAAAAGAAGCGCCCTTTTCGCACCATAACAGTGGAGAAAGGCGCTTTTCTTTATGCCGCTAACTATCTGGAATACGTATATTAACACCCTTCATGCCGGGAATAAGAGCGTATGGTAAGGGAAAAGAAGAGTACACTTTCTATTCCTGAGGCTACGGGTATAATATAGGGGGTCCATATACCGAAGGAGCCAAGCGACAAAAAATTAAAGTCAGTCAACTCAAAGAAAAAGCTGTTTCTAAGTCCCACTCCCCCTGAAGGCAGGCATAACCTGAGCCAATTTTCAAAAGCGGCGCCGCTTCCGGCAAAAGACAGAATCGTGGGCAACAAGCAGCCGCCGATGGCCAGACCTAAGACTGTAATGGGGTTTTTGAATAGGCTGGAAAGAAAGAGCGTAAAGCAGACCGTCGCCAGGAAAGAAAGCAGGCCGGAAAAAACAACCAGCATATTGGCTTCCCCTACGGTAAGCGGAACAAAGGAAATTGCAGAAAAGGCCAGTTGCAGCGTTGTTTTTAAACTTTCCCAACCGAATGCAGCGTGTGAAATCAAGATAAACGCAGTTATGCAAACCGCAAAAATCGCGGTGGTAAGCAAAATGGCGGAGGATAGCTTTACAACCGCCAAACGCCTCCTGCCATGCCTTGTGCAACGCAAAATGTCATCCGCGCCGCTTTGATAATCAGCAGAAAAGATAGGCGCGGCAATGACGGTGCATAGCATAACCAGCAGGAAAATGCACATGGTAAGATACTCCGACGTATCGCTGTCCCCAACGCCATATATATAATAGAATGGAGCTTTAACTTTCTCATTAATGGCAAGAGCCTGACGGGCAGCATCGGGGGAATCTTTATATTCCTGTGATAAGTAGTCGGAAAGACGTTCCGTCCGTTGCTCATAAAAATTAGCCGCTTCTTCCGGTGAAATCTCATACAGCGGTACAGGGATGCCGGTGGAGCTATCCACATAGACCTCACGGACTCCGTTCAATATTGGATTGATGGGCGCTATTTTTTGATAGTATATATCTTTCGGTATATCCTCTATCTTTGCCCCATAGGTTTCGTATACCGCATGGTAGGTTGCAAAGGCGGTTCGTATTTTTTCCGGCGTAAGCTCTCCCTCAATCGGTTTCAGCATTTCCTGGTTAGCCTGTATCGCATCCCTGCCGGTCAGGCTTACTTCCCTGCCGTTTTCATCAAGGTTCCAATGGCGGGCAAAGGAGATAACCAAAAGGGCCATTACAACCGACAGCAGCAGCGCCCCCGCCGCCAGTATCCATGTCGAACGGGTTTTTGCCACCCGTTTCAGTTCCAAAGCCATCATGCGGTTCATACCGCATCCTCCTTTACGGCTTCCTCACCACGGAACAGCCAAAGATATAAATCCTCAAGGCGTGGCGCGGCGGTCTGTGAGTCCGGCAAACCCGGACTTTCCGAAACATACCGTACCGATACGCGCCCGCTTTCTTCATTGCGGACGGTCACAACCCGGACGGTACGCTCGTAATGATGAAGCTGTTCCGCTGGAAGCGTGCTTTGCCATACCTTGCCGTCCATCGTTTTCACAAGCTCGTCTGTGGTGCCGGCCGCAATAATGTGCCCGTCCTTCATAATGGCGTTGCGGTTGGCGATATACTCAACATCAGACACGATATGAGTAGAAATCAAGACAATACGCTGTTGGGCAAACTCCGATAAAATATTGCGGAAGCGTATGCGCTCGCCGGGGTCAAGGCCGCTTGTCGGTTCGTCCAGAATCAAAATATCCGGGTCGTTCAAAAGCGCCTGGGCAATCCCCACTCTGCGTTGCATCCCGCCCGACAGTTTGCGTATGTGTTTGTTCCGAACATCCGCAAGGGTTAGCCTGTGCAGCAGCTCGTCTATTTTTTGATTGGTTTTCTTTTGGGGCAGCCCTTTCAGCGCAGCCATATAGTGCAGATAGTCCGCTACCGTAAATTCCGGGTAAAAGCCAAAGGTCTGTGGCAGATAGCCAAAGACATCCCGGTAGGCTTCGCCCAACGTTTTTATTGCGATGCCGTCGTACTGGACTTTGCCGGAGGTAGGCGTTAAAATTCCGGCCACCATCCGCATCAAGGTTGTTTTACCCGCGCCGTTGGCACCGAGAAGCCCCCATACTCCGGGGGTAAGGGTCAGGTTTATATTGTTTACGGCGGTTTTATCCTTATACCGTTTGGTAAGTCCTTGTATCGTAAGCTCCATGTATATACTCCTTTTCCTGTTTTATATCCCTTTCAGGGACAGGTCGAAGGATGCCGCCTTATCCAGCAGACGGTGAATCCCTATTATGAGCAGCACAGCGCATAACGCGCATAACGTTCCCCAAACGGGGGCGGATGCCTGTTCATAAACAACCGGGGCAGTTTTATACAACCCAAACAGCAGCACGGTTAAGGAGAAGCAAAAGGCCGTGCAGGCAAAGCCTTGCTGTCCGTTATGCGCGTAAGATTGAATAAACAAGCAACCGCAACAGGCTATCAAATAGGGAAGCAATAGGTATAGGGCAATGCTTCCTGTGCCAAGTTCCGCTTTTGCATTGGCAAGAAGAAAGGAAACTGTAAGCAATAGCACATTGCCAATACCGATAATGAAAATTCGGGTCAACAATAGTCTGGGAATAGAAATCCGGGTTGCCATCTCTGTTTCAAGCATTCTATACCGCGCCGAACGTCCCATAAAAGGGATGCCGGTCATAGCGATAGAGATCGCAAAACAGCCGAGCAATACTGGCATATGGCGTGGAGCAAAATTAGAAACAGCTCCTATATCCGCAAGGCCAAACAACCAGAAAGCACACAGCAGCAGAAAGCTCTGCAACAGCCAAACGGTCGCGCCGACAAACCGCACCTGCCTTAACAGAAAAGCCGGATACCGGATGCCTTCCCGCTGTCTGCGGCTTTGGCAGGCCATACGGGCCTGCTCCATAGTTTGGTTCAAATGTTCCTCCGATATTTGCAAGGAAGGCTGGTCTTTCAGCGCGGCCTGCAATTTTGAACGAACTTTTCTATTCAACTCTCTTCCCTCCCAATGAAGTCTTTTTCTAACCGCTTGAGTGCGCTGCGCAAACGGGATTGTACCGTGCGCATGGGTACACCGATTACTTCTGCGATTTCCCGGACTTTCAGCTCATGTGCAAAGCGTAAGAGGACAACTTCCCGTTGTTCGTCAGGCAAGCCGCGCAGCAGCCACACCAAATTTGCATCTGATTCTACCCGCTCCAACTGATGGTCGTATTCCGGCCAATCACCGAGCAACTGTTCTGAAACTTTTTTGCGGCTGTAATCAATACACACATTGGCGGCAATCTTGTAAAGGTACGCCCTGAATTTGCCCCGATGAATATAAGCGTCAAGGTGCCTGATAGCTTTCAAAAAAGTATCCTGGGTGGCATCCTCCGCTGTCGGTCGGTTCGGTGTATGCCATAAGCAATAGCGCAGAATATCCGGATAATAAAAGACCACAAGTTTATCCAGACTGGCTTCGTCACCATTTCTAATTTTTTTCAGTAATGCATCTTCATCTATCAAGGCTAATCCTCCGGAAGTTTTCCTCATAATATAGAACGTTCTATGCTATCTAAAATGATTTAGAAATGAAGTTTCTTTAGAAAATACCATTTAAACATAAGGATGAAACTCTTATAGTTTATAACGTTTAACCACACCCAAAATGATTAAAATAAATTCAATCATTTTGGGTGTGGTTAAACGTTATAGTTATTATGCGGCGAGAATTCTACAGAGATTTACTACGGCCATTCATTTAAATAACTAGACTCTGTAACATTTAAAACTCGCATTGCCCAACGAGGCAAAATTTTCGTGTTATAGTTTACAGCAAAAGACGACGACTGGCATCAGCCAGTCGCCGCCTTTTGCTCTTTTTCCGGGCTGTCTTATTGCGACAGCGCCATTATTGATGCCTATACTCATCCAGTTCTTCGTCCAAGCGTCTTTCAATTTCCTCATCGCTGAGATCAAATTCCCGGGCATAATCCCTGGCCCGCTGACGTTGCTCATAATAATACTGGCGAAGCCTCTCCCTTTCCTCATCGGGATCCAGGTTTTCCTGCCGGCGCCGGCGCAGATTCTTGAAAATCACATAGCTTAGCAGTGAGGTCAGGAGCAGCATAAGCAGGCTTTGCAGCGGGCTTCCGAAGCCAAACCCAATGACCATCCAGATCACGACCTTTCGCTCTAATCACCGCCGGGAGTTAAGCTCTGCTGCCATTGGCCAAACGGAACTCCCCGGCCCGGTAATCGTAAATAAAAACTTCCCCGGTTTCGATCATATAGTGCCAGCCGCTGAGCATAAGCTCTTTGGCCATAACCTTCTCGTAAATATAAGGATAAGTCATTAAATGGCGCAACTGCTCCACCACATTGATCTGCTCCATCATCCATTCCCGGACTGTTGGTTCATCCTCCGCAAATTCGCTGAGGACTCTCTCTCTTACCGATTCCATAAGCTCCAGCCATTTTTTCGTATGGGGCAGCTGGTCCAGCTTCTCAGGCGCATTCAGGCTGGCTGAACAGCCTCCGCAGTTGGAATGTCCGCAGACGATGATGTTCTCCACTCCCAGCATCTGTACAGCGTATTCTATGGCCGAGGTGGTGCTCACATATTCCGATGTTTCGCGGCAAGGGGGCACAATATTGGCCACATTGCGGACGATGAACAGTTCGCCGGGCAAGGTTCCTGTGATCATATTGGGATCAATGCGCGAGTCTGAACAAGTAATAAACAAGGTATGGGGTTTTTGATTATCTTTTAATTCTTCAAAAAGTTGTCGATGGGTCTCGAAATCCCCATTACGAAAATTGACGATTCCTTTTAATAGTTTCTCCGTAACCATCACTCTCCCTGCACACATTATACTATGATGCCACTATCTTTCCCAATTCATTGGCAACCTTTGCATCAGGTTATTAACTGCTATAGACAGTCAAAAACAAAGCGTCTGCACGCTTTGTTTTTGGTAAGAGGCTCAATTCTAATATAATCCTGATTGAACAAAACTTTCATAATCCACGGGGTTTTTGAGCAGTCCCTTTTCTTGAAGCCACTCCAGCACCTTATTGACATCCTTTTCCTCAGGAAGCTGCGGCTCGGAGTAATGCTGGACCTGATAAGAAGCGGCGATGCTTTCGGGTATATTCACATTCTTAACCAAAAGCTCTTTATACTGATCCGGGGAGGCATTGATGGCCTGAACCCCCTTCGTGTAGGCTTGATAAAAACGTTGCAGAGCATCCTGCTTCTCATTGAGGGTCTTCTTGCCGACAATGGTCACCGATTGAGACAGGTTTTCCCCTTGGGAGTCTTCAGCAATGATTTTGGCACCCTGTGAAACCACGTAGGATATCTGGGGGTCCGGTACCACAATGGCGTCGATCTGATTGCTCAGGAGCATTTCCACCCGCAGCGGGAGCTTGGCAACTGTCGTCTTATTGACTTCCCCTGGATTGACTCCTCCCGCCAGGAGAAGTTTGTCGGTGACATATTCGATAATGGAATTGTTGGAGATGCCGATACTCTTCCCTTTTAAGTCGGCAACGGACTTCACCGTGCTGGCCGGTGAAGCGATAATGGCAAAGCGTCCTTCCTCCGGTGTGGCGCCAAGGGCGATGGAAGCAACCCGCAGATCTTCCCCTGAGCTTTTCAGCAAAGCGGCGATCATGATATCCGTAATCATACCGTCCAGTTGTCCCGTTTGAAAAGCGCTTTGCAGCTCCACGGGGCTCTGGAAGGTCAATAATTTAACCTCCAGATTTTGTTCAGCAAAATAGCCGTTTTGCTGAGCAACCAAGACAGGCAGATTCTCTTCAATAGTCATGGACCCGATGGTTAAGGTATCCCCTGCTTGAGAGTCGCCCGGATTGGCGGTATTCTTTTGTCCGCAGCCTGTGCTTAGAGCTAAGACAAGAACAAGGCTCAACACAAGGCTGGAAAAGGATTTGCGCCTCATTTAGATATTCCTCCTGCTCATTTTCAAAATATGAATTTAAGTTCATTTCTTGAATTCTATTAAACGCCCTTTTTTCAGAAGTGTCAATAGTTTTTTTGCGCAGCATTAGGTTATCCTTATTTTTACGGATTAACCCATGAACAGAAGAATTTTTCACAGGTATCAAGGAGCAGATAGATCAAGAACCCCATTAATCCCATGGCGATGATCCCGGCAAACATCTTGTCATAGGCCAGACTGCTCCAGGAATTCATGATAAAATAGCCAATCCCCTCTTGAGTCGCATAGGTCTCCACTAAGAAAAGGATGGCCATAGCCGTTCCTAAGCCCAGCTTCAGGGAGGTCAGAATCGAGGGCAGACAGGCCGGAAAATAGACATGCCGGTAGAGTTCCAGGGTTGAGGCCCGCAACGACTCCACGGAAAGGACATATTCATGCTGCACATTGCGGGCTGCATCCCTTGTGGTCACCACAATCTGATAGAAAACGATCAAGGTGATCATAACAATTTTCGAAACATCACCAATCCCCAGTAAAATAAGAAAGATCGGCAGAAAAACCACCTTAGGGACCGGGAAGGTCAGGTAGAGAAAAGGAGCGGACCAAGCATCGGCCCGTTTGTTCTTGCCTAAAAATAAACCCAGAGGAATTCCCAAAAGAGCAGCCACCATCAAGCTGATGCCCACGCGGTAAAGACTCACCTGCAAATGGGGCATCAGCTCACTGAAAAATAATTCCCCAAAGGATTGGAGGGCTTCCCAGGGAGGAGGAAAGGCGGTGGTCTCCAGAAGCATAGACAGAATCTGCCAGGCCAAACCGATGAGAAGCACGGTGATCAGAGTAGTGTACACTTTTGAAGTGAGGGATTTTAAAGGCATGCCTGGCACCTCCCCCGCAGGCTCAGGCGCAGAGCGTTGCACACTTCAAGGAATTCCATTTTTCCCCGGGCTTCATAGTCCCCGGCTAAAGGGTTGTTAATCTCCTGGGTAATGATTCCCGGACAAGGGGACATGACGAAAATCTTCTGCCCCAAAAACACGGCTTCCTCAATATTGTGAGTAATGATCAGGATGGTAAGTCCCGTCTCCTGCCAGACCTTGAGGACTAAGTCCTGCATCTCTTCCCTGGTTAAGGCATCCAGAGAAGAAAAAGGCTCATCCATAAGGAGCAGCTCCGGATGAAGCACCATAGAACGGGCAATGGCCACTCTCTGCCTTTGCCCCCCGCTTAATTGAATGGGAAAACGCTTGCGCAGATGCAATAAGCCCAACTGCTTAAGAATCTCTTCGGTGCGTTGAGCTGCCTGGGTACCGGCTATTCCTTTAATCTGCAAGCCCAGCCGGACATTATCCCATACGGTTTTCCAGGGCAAAAGTCCGTATTCCTGCAGAATCAGGGCCACCTCGTTGTTAGCTTGGGGAGGAGCGCCTTTTAAGAGCACCTTTCCTTGATAATTCTTATTCAAGCCTGCCACTACATTTAAAAGGGTGCTTTTACCGCAGCCGGAGGGGCCAATGATCGCCCCGATCTGCCCCTGAGGAAGAGTCAGGCTGACATCTTTTAAGGCGGGGGTTAATTGACCGTTCTGGGCATAGACCACATTGAGGGATTCAATGGTTAAATAGTTCTTCATCAATTTTATATCTCCCAATCCCGCGCATGTTGTAATCAATGAGGGTTTGATAGGCCAGCTCAATATCCTGGGGTTCACCCTTGCCGATCCACGCCAGAATCACTTCGCGGAAGGTTCCCACAAAGGCCGTAGCGGTGACATTGGTATCCTGCCTGGGGATCAGTCTTTCCGCCATAAGCTCATCCAGATCAATTTTGGTCAAGCGGATCAAATCCTCTTCAATATCGGCATATTTAGTATTCAAAGCCGTGTGGATCTGGGGAAATTGTTCCAGGAGGATTTTGGCCAGGTACTTCTCTTTCAGGAACAAGCGGATGCACACTTCCATGGAGGCCTGCAGCTTAGCAAAGGTATCGGTGTACTGTGCCCGTTCCTGCTTGATTTTGGCCAGCAATTCGGCGTAGATCTCTTTGACAATCATATCCACCAGAGATTCTTTATCCGTAAAATAGAGATAAAAGGTCCCTGTGGCGATGCCGGCCCGCCTGGCGATGGACTTAATGGAAACCTTGCCGATCTCCTCTTCTTCCGATAGGATTTCCTTGGCGGCTTTGATTATCCTTTTCCGGCGCAATTCTTGTTTCTCAAGGACTCGGTCCGTTTTATTATAAACCATAGTTAACTCCGTTTTTAGAAAAAATATCCATAAACTGAACTAAGATTCAATTTATGGACAAATTGTACTCTTTATTATTTTTCCAGTCAAGGGGCAAACACAAGTTGGTTTAGAATGCCTTCCCCTCTTTGCGCCATTCCCCATATTCGGCAGCCGCTGTGAACAGAACGTCCGTGGAAGAATTGAGGGCCGTTTCGCAGGAATCCTGAACCACACCGATAATAAAGCCTACCCCTACCACTTGCATGGCAATATCATTGGAAATACCAAACAGACTGCAGGCCAAAGGAATGAGTAAAAGAGAGCCCCCTGCCACACCGGAAGCTCCGCAAGCAGCGATTGCCGACAGCACACTTAAAATGATGGCCGTCGGAATATCCACAGTGATGCCTAAGGTGTGAACGGCAGCCAAGGTAAGCACGGCAATGGTCACCGCCGCCCCTGCCATATTGATGGTCGCTCCCAAAGGGATGGAGATGGAATAAGTGTTTCTATCCAGCCCCAGCTTTTCACAGAGAGTCAAGTTGACGGGGATATTAGCTGCCGAGCTTCGGGTAAAGAAAGCCGTAATGCCGCTTTCTCTTAAACAACGGAACACCAGAGGGTAAGGGTTTTTACGGATTTTAAGATAAACGATCAGCGGATTGATGATCAGGGCCACAAAAACCATGCAGCCCACCAGGAGAAGGAGTAATTTTCCATACCCCAGCAAAACCTCCAAACCGCTGGTTGCAATCGAATCAAAAACCAACCCCAGAATCCCCAAGGGCGCTAAATTGATCACCCATTTTACCACCTTGGATACCGCATCGGCAAAATCACCAATCAGTTGCTTGGTGGATTCACCGGCGGTCCGCAAGGCCAGGCCTAAGAGGATGGCCCAGGATAAAATTCCGATATAGTTGGCATTCATCAAGGCTTTAACCGGGTTGTCAACCACATTCATAAGCAAGGATAAAAGAACCTCGGTAATCCCGCCTGGAGCGGTTATATCCTCAGCACCGGCGGCCAGGGCAATGCTCACGGGGAACATAAAACTGGCTATGACCGCAGTAACACCGGCCAGGAAGGTGCCGAGCAGATAAAGAATAAGAATAGATTTCATATTGGTCTGCTGTCCACTCTTATGGTTGGCAATGGCCCCCATCACTAAAATCAAAACCAGAACCGGTGCCACAGCCTTTAAAGCGCCAACAAATAAATTACCGAGAATAGCGACCGGCGCGGCAATGTCAGGAATCCATAAAGCAAGCATAATACCGATGATGAGACCCATGAGGATGCGTTTGACGAGGCTAATGTTGTTCCATTTTCTGAGCAGTTCCTTCAATTGTCTTGGCTCCTTTCACGTATTTTTCGACTAATAATGTCGTATTATATAAGATTTTTTAAGTTTATCACGAATTATAAGACATGACAATTGATGATCCTGTATACATTTCTGGATACATTGCCAAAGGTTTTATGGGCATGTTTTATTTTTGCATTTTCAGGCATCTACTGAGTGCAGTTTTAAATAATTAGAAAAGGATTTCTCGCAGAAACAGCTAACTATTAGTATTAAATGATTGTCAATAAGTCATTAGAGAAATGTAAGCAACAACAGAGTCACCGGAGGTGCTTTATGATCTATGAAGGCGCTGTTTTCCGTCCTCCCAGTGAAGCGTCCAGCCTGATTCTGCAGGTCTCCCTGGGCTGCCGCCATAACCAATGTACATTTTGCAGCATGTACAAAGGAAAAAGCTTTCGCATCCGCAGTATCGAGGAGATCATGGATATGATCGATGCCGGCTCGAAGGCTTATCCTCATATGGAACGGATTTTTCTTGCCGATGGCGACGCCTTGGCCGTGGAAACGGACGTATTAAGCAATGTTCTGGAAACACTTTACCAGCGCTTCCCCCGCCTGAAGCGGGTAGGAATCTACGGAGGGCCGAAGGATATCCTGGAAAAAAGCCCTGCGGAACTGGCCCGGCTCAAGGAGCAAGGGCTGAGCATCGTCTATCTGGGTGTGGAAAGCGGCAGCGGGCTGATCCTTAACCTGATCCGGAAAGGAGTAACCCCCGAGGAAATGATCAACGCCGGTCAAAAGGTTGTGGCCAGCGGGCTCAAATTATCCTGCACCATTATTTTAGGATTGGGGGGCCGGGAACGCTCCCCGGAACATGCCGTGGAGACCGGAAAAGTCATCAGTGCTATCAACCCCCACTACCTGGGAGCCCTCACCCTCATGCTGGCTCCGGATGCCCCCCTCACCCAAAAGATCAAATCCGGGGAATTTACCCCTCTCAATAAATGGGAAAGTCTCATCGAGCTGGAACTCATGGTTCAAGGCTTAAACTTAAAGGATTGCCTATTCCGCAGCAACCACGCCTCCAACTACCTCCCCCTCAAAGCCCACCTTCCCCATGATAAAGCAACCCTTCTCTCCACTTTAAAAGAGGTCATTGAGGAAAACCGGGAGGAAGTCTTAAGACCCGAATACTGGCGAGGGCTTTAAATCAGTGCAGGGAACAACCCCCGTACATTCCCTGAGGGCAGTATCGCCCTTTCCGGAAGGCACAGGGGCGGTTCCCTGTATTTCTTATCTAAAAAAACTATCAATTACGGCATGCTTAGCTTAGTTTAATTATTTTAGCAAACCCAGCTTTTGGATCAGATAAGGAAGTGCCCGTTCGAAGCAGACCCCATAGCGGCGCTCCTGATTCCCGGCCACGGTAAGCTGGATGCATTTCAGGGTATAATCCACAGCAATCTGAGTAGCTTCGGCCAGAGAAAAGTTATTGAGCAGACCGGACAATAAGGTGCTGCCAAAGACGTCCCCTGTGCCGTGGAAATAGCCTTCCACCCGCTCATTAAAGGCATAGCTTACCTGATCCGTTTCCCGATCATAGCAGGCTGCGCCAAGCTGGGCCGGGTCAAAGGAGATACCTGTCAAGACGACTTTTTTCGCGCCCATGTCGGAAAGCTTCCTGAGAATTTTCTCGACATAATCCTGGGAATACTTATCTCCCACATAGTCTTCCTCAAGCATAAAGGCTGCTTCCGTTAAATTGGGGACGATGATATCGGCCATGGAGCAAAGCTTGGCCATACCTTTAGCCATCTCCGGAGAGTACACCGAATAAAGAACCCCATTATCCGCCATCACCGGATCCACCATAACCAAGGTATCGTCTTTTCTAAAGGTTTTAAAGAGATCGGCTACCAAATCAATCTGGGCAAAGGACCCTAAAAAACCGCTGTATAAAGCGTCAAACTTCAGATCAAGGGATTGCCAGTGCTTGGCTATAGGCTCAATATCTTCGGTCAAATCCCGATAAGTAAACCCTTCAAATCCCCCCGTGTGGGTGGACAGGACTGCTGTAGGCAATACCCCTGTATCAAATCCGGCCGCCGAAAGAATGGGCAAGGCCACGGTTAATGAGCATCTGCCTACACAGGATATATCGTGGATGGCCGCTACCCGCTTTTGTCTTTCCATAGTCACTTCTCCTTACACGAAAATTGAATCATTGCCTAAATAAACAACAGTTAATTATAGCTTAAATCATTCCCCTTGCAAAGCTTATTTAACCTTGGGTTTATTCTTAATAAAGTAATGAATAATATTGGGATTGCTGGTTTTGCGGGGTTGGATTTCGAATTGCTTTAATGAGGAAATAAGCGGGGTCAGCTTAGTGTGCCCGTAGTTTCTGGTATCAAAATCAGGATAGCGTTTGTTCAGCCGCTTGCCCACTTCACCTAAAAACGCCCAACCATCCTCATCAGAGCTTTCCGTAACAATAATGCGAATGGTGCGAATCAGATCATCCAGGGAAGCCATCCCATCTTTGGTGGGATCATGCTTCTCACTTTTTAAGGGAATACCCTGCTCGGAAACATTGGTAGTGCCACCAGCCAGCACTTCTAAATATTTAAATTTCTCACAGGCGGCGATAAAGGGTGTGGGGGTTTTTTTCTCACCCATACCGATGACATACATTCCCGCTTCCCTTAAGCGGGCGGCCAGCCGGGTGAAATCACTGTCACTGGATACGATACAGAAGCCGTCTACATTCTTGGAATAAAGGATATCCATGGCATCAATAATCAAGGCTGCATCTGTGGCATTTTTACCTGTGGTGTAACTGTATTGTTGAATGGGTGTGATGGAGTAATTGAGGAGCACATTTTTCCAGGACGACAATTGAGGTTTTGTCCAATCTCCATAAATTCTTTTATAGGTAGGAATGCCATGATTGGATACTTCATCTAAAATCGGTTTAATGTATTTTTCCGAAACATTATCAGCATCGATGAGCACCGCGATATTTTTATCATTATCCATAAGATATCCCCTTTAAAACATATTAATTTCACATATGTATATGCAGCGCCTAAGCTGCCCCCATGAGTAATAGTATAATGGAACTTCATTTTACTTACAATACGGATTACACTGCCTTCCCTGGTAAAAAAACCGCTCCTTCAAGCGAAGAAGCGGTTCATTGTTTCCGGTTATGAATGAAGCTGTTTAGTCACCCAGGGCCGGAACCGGTTTTTTGTACTTTCTAAGTTCGAAAAACAGGAAGGTTCCGGTCACCAGGACAGCCAGGCCATCCGCGATGGGAGCCGTGATCCAGACCCCTTCAATTTTGTAAAACCGAGGGAGCAGAAGCAAAAGAGGAATAAAAAGAAGCACTTGTCGGGAAAGGCTGAGAATCGTGGATTGAATAGGTTTTCCTACTGCCTGGAAGTAGGAGGAGCCAATGATTTGGAAACCGACAATGGGCATCAAAGCCAGGAAGACAAGGGATGCATGGACGGCTAACTCGGTAAGAGCCAGATCATTTTTACTGAAAAGCCCTACCACCGGAACAGCAAAGAGATGGAGCAGGACAAATCCACCTGCCGCCATAGCAGTGCCCACCAGAACGGCTTTTTTCAGGGTTTCCTTGACCCGCTCATAATTCTGAGCGCCGTAATTATAACCGATAATGGGTTGTGCCCCTTGGCTGACTCCGACAATCGGCATCAGCAGCAGCATGGATATACTCATGACAATGCCCACGGCTGAAATAGCTATATCTCCCCCATATTCCCTTAAGGTGTTGTTCAGTAGAGTTTGCTGAACACTATTGGCGATCTGCATGGCAAAAGGTGCAAAGCCAATGGTTATGGTCTTTAAGACAATGGATGGATCCAGGCGCAAATATTTTGCTCTCAGCTTAATTCTGCTGCGTCCCATGAGAAAATGGCTGAGAACCCATATTGCCGAAACAGTTTGACCAGTCACTGTCGCCAAAGCGGAGCCCTGAATACCCCAATCAAATATAAAAATGTAAATATAGTTACAGACAATGTTAATAACCGCACCGATAATCTGAGTCAGCATAGCAATACGGGGGTTGCCTTCGGCACGGATAAAGTTGTTCATGCCAAAGGCTAAAGCACCTGGCACTGCGCCCATCATAATGATATGGCTGTATTCCTTGGCATAGGGCAAAACTTCCGGACTGGCGCCAAACAAGACCAAAAGGGGTTCAGCATTAAAAAAGTAAACGAAGGATAAAAGCAAGGGCAAAAGCACAAGAAGACCTGTGGCGTTTCCTGCAATTTTTTCCACTTCGTCCATCTTTTTCTCGCCCATGCGAATAGAGATCAGGGCGGTAGCTCCCACACCCACCAGCATAGCGACGGACATAAGCAAAATCATCACAGGCATGGCTACCGTAACTGCAGCGATGGCCAGATAACCAACACCCTGACCGACAAAGATACGGCCGATAATATTGTAGAGGGCATTAACCAACATCCCAATAATTGCCGGCAAGGAAAATTCCCACAGCAATTTTCCGATGCTGTCATTTCTAAGGCTTATCATTTAAACACTTCTTTCTCACTCTATAATCTGCTCTTGATCATGATCTATCTTCTTAGTCATGCTCTGTCTGCTTGATCATGATCTCTATAGTTCCCTGTTCCTCAGGTCAAACCGGCACTTTTTTAAGAAAATCCACAACGTGCTGCAAATTATTCTCAAAAGCCTGGATATCCCCGGCATCAAAAACAGCCAAAGATTCTCCCATTTGTTCTGTGAAAGCAGCAATACGCTCCTCCATCTTCTCTTTGCCCTGGGGGCTTAAGTAAATTAAGCTCTTCCGGCGATCCTTCGGATCCATAGCCCGTATAATAAGCTCCTTTTCCTCCAAAAAATCAACCAAAGCGGTTAAGCTTCCTTTTTCAATATCCAGGTTTTTACCGATTTCGGTCAGGGTTTTTGGATTCTCATGATAAAGGATATTGAGTATTTTGATATGATTTTTCTTCAAATCTGAACGACAATCCACTTCGTTGCGAAATGGCAGCAAAAACTTCTCATGGAACAACCCCATAAAAGTAAACATCAGTTTATGAATTTGCTTGGTTTTATTATAGTTCAATACGACCACCTACCTTTTACTTAACTAAAGAAAAAATAAGAATTCAGACAGTTAGGAAACTAACAGTAAGAATACTTAAATATTATAGTGATAACCAAGCCGGAATGCAAGCACTTTCTTTCGAAAGGATCGGTCATCTGCTTCCATAGTTCGCGACGGTTCCCGGGCAATGATTTTCCTGCCTGCATGAATAAAGCAGGGATATCCGATTGGATATCCCTGACCTAAGCAATAGTATTCATCTTCTCCGGCGAAAATAATTATATTCCTTCATGGTGTTATCTCCAGACTATTTAACGATAAGCATAGGTTAAAGCTTTAAATGCTTAAGAATCGCGTAATCAAAGGGTGGAAAGGATGACAACAGCTCTTGGATGGTCACTTTTGCCAAGGACCCTTCAAGGGCGTTTCTCGCCTCCTCTAAAGGTGGCCGGAGCACGTCATTGATCCGGCAGCCAATCGGACAATAGGCATTGGGATGAGCATGAAGGCCAAACAGTGCATGCTGGTCCGTTAATTCCACTGCCCGATAGACCGCCAATAAAGTGATCTCCTCCGTACTTCTGGTTAGTTTTGCTCCTCCGGTACCTGAAGAAATAGCGATCAGGCCGGCTTTTTTTAAGTACCCCATAATGCGCCGGATCAGAACCGGATTGGTGTTGACACTCACAGCAAGGGCTTCGCTGGTCACTTTGACATCTTCAGGACACCAGGCAATGATAATAAGGATTTGTACTGCTACAGGAAACCTGCTGCTTAATTGCATGGTCTCCTACTCCCCCACCGCTTCCACCCGGCAAGGAATACGGCGGTGCATGGGAGTGCACATCTCGTCCCTGTCCGTGCTCTGGACTAATTCATTGACATTGACTCCGTATTTGCTGCCTTCATAGACCAGCCCTCCGCCATGACGGATGTAGACACAACCGCGAGCTGCGTGGGGACTAATTTCAACTTCGATCAGCGCTGTGGAGGCTTTTGTGGTAATTTCAGCTTTGTCCCCGTCGGTAAGCCCCAGGTTTCCGGCATCCGCCTCATGCATAAGCATGGTTGCCCAGCGCCGGGAACCGTTCCACTGGGGATTGCGCAGCATGGTGTTGGCTACTGTCTCATGATGAAGCCCTGCGTGGAGGATCAGAGGATAATGCTCAGGCAGATCCAGCTCCGCCCTTTCTTTATCGATAGTGGCCGCTTGCAGAGGTTCGAAGAGCTCCTCAATGCTCAAGGCCAGTTTTTTATCTGGGGTGTGCAGCATTTGAAAGTTATCACCCTGGAATCTGGCCAGGATTAACCCCTGGGGATGCCCAACAATATCCTGATACATCTTCTCCGCCATAGTGATATCCGGAGGATAGCCTATGGCGGCAGCGCCGGCTTTAAAGCCTTTACTGCTGTTGATCAGCAGGCCTACGATTAAAGCCTGGTTGACGGAGCCGAGGGCCTTCCCCAGAGTTTCCGCCAGGATGAGGGGAGCCAGCTTGGCATGCTGGGGATTTTCCAGGAAATAAGCGTTGATTGCCCCTAAGTATGAGGTAAGGCCTTGCTGCCCTGCCCCATAGAGCCGATCCGGCAGTTCCGGTAGAAAACCCATGGCCTTAATCAGCTCTAAGATAATCGCTGAACCCTCTTTGGCTTCCGGGCTGAGGGGCTCCAGGACAGGCTGACGCATTTGAAAATAGAACTCCGGGTAGGAATAGTTAAAACACGTGGTATCATAGGATTCCAGATAACTGAGACTGGGCAGGACATAATCAGACAAGCGGGCGGTTTCGGTGTAGGCGATATCAATACACACTGAGAGCTCCAAGGCATGGAAGGCCTTTTCATAAGCCAGGGTATCCGGCCAGGAGCGAAGGGGGTTACAGGCACTGACGATTAAAGCGCGGATGCGCTCCGGATGATCATGGAGGATCTCATCAGGCAAGATAGCCGGCGGAAATACCCCCAACACGGGAAACATCTTATGTTTCACCGTACGCCAGGTTTTCGGATGGCGCTCATCGCTGTCACTTCCCATGGGATAAAGGAAAGCGGGAAAAATCTGTCCCCCTTCCACAGCCAAACGTCCTGTTACAGCCCGTAAAATATGCAGCAAGTAATTGTTGAGGGTGGAGTTGCGATTCATATAAATCCCCAAATCCTGATGGATACAGGACTTGGTTTGGGCAATCAGGCGGGCCGTCTCCACCACATCTTCATAATTAAGCCCGCAGACCTCTTCCACCGCTCTCTTAGCTTCAAATCCGCTGAAGAGTTGGGCAACCTCTTCCCACCCGCTCACATGGTCTTCAAGATACTTTTTATCTTCCCATTCCTGCTCGAGAATAATCCGGATGATGGCTTTTAAGAGCAATGTATCAGACCCCGGGCGCAGGGCCAGATGAAGATCCGCAAACTTAGCCGTCTCCGATAAGCGCGGATCAATAACAAGCAGTTTTTTGCGGGGATTCTCAGCAAACTCCTTGATCAAGAGCCGGGTACGCGGCTCCTGATGGCTCATCCAGCCATTCCAGCCCCACGCCACCAAAGTATCTGCTCCATGGGCGTCCGCCACGGAAGTTAACCCCTGTTTTCCCGCAACCCGGCCGTCCACCCAAAAGACATTGGAAAATTCTTGTGCCAATGATGAATAGTAATAACGTGAACCCAGAAGGCCCAGCAGCCTTAACCCGATGCCGACCTCCATCTGCCCCCCTACATTGCCGCCGCCCACATAAGCAAAGGATTTAGGTCCATGGTCTTCTTTGATGGACAATAATTTTTCAGAAATCTCACCAATGGCTTGTTCCCAGCTGATGCGCACATGACGGTCCCCTGCTTTTTTCAAAGGATAATAAAGGCGATCCCCATTATGGGCATAATGGGCGATCTTCAGACCTTTTTGGCAGCAATAGCCGAGACTGCGGGGATTGTCCTTATCCCCACGGACTTTGACGATACGATTGTTCTCTATCTCCAGTTCCAGGCCACAGTTCTGAGCACAGAGTATACAACCGCTTTTTTTCCATTCTCCCATCCTTGTGCTTCTCCCCTCTCTGGTGGTCCCATGGGTGTAACCACTTTGGTTTCATCTTAACAGATATCTAAATATTCTGTCAATTGTAATCGGCTATAATCAGTTGGCTAAACTGCAACTGTTCCCCTTCAATATACTGGTGCTCCTGTCTGCAGTAATCTTCGCTTAGTGCTGTTGAGCGTGCAACCAGGAAGGTTAAAAATAAATTAAATAAAGCCAAAAATGACAGTACGCGGAAAACTCCGCCACTGTCATTTTGGCATATCATTGCTTTGCACATTGCTTTTCTATTTTGATGATTTCCCCAATGGCCTAAAGGGTTTTAATAGGCAGACCAGCCTCCGTCAGCCACGATAACAGCGCCATTGACGAAGCTGGACTCCTCCGCAGCCAGGAACAATGCCACCTGGGCAATCTCCTCAGGTTTGCCCATACGGGGATTGGTGGCCATACCAGCATAGGCCCGTGCGGAGCCGAATTTATGAGGATCGGTAATTGTGGACCCGATATTGGTTTCCACGGCTCCCGGGGCGATGGCGTTGCAGCGAATCCCCTGCTGGGCATACATAAAGCCGGTGTTTTTAGTAAAACCAATCACGGCATGTTTGGAGGCCGTGTATGTAGCCCCTGCTCTGGCACCGTTTAGTCCCCCTGCCGAGGCGACATTGACAATGACGCCGCTTGATTTTTCCAGGAATATGGGAAGAACCTTTCTGGTTGCACGCATAACGCTTGTGGTGTTTACGGCAAATATTCTTTCCCAATTCTTATCTTCTATATCAGCGGCAGGTTCAAAATTATCCATGATTCCTGCATTGTTGACAAAAATATCGACGGTACCATAAGTACTCACAGCTGTGTCAACCAAGGCTTGAATATCTTCTTCCACAGCAACATTGGTCTTGATGGCCAAAGCGGTGCCACCTGCCGAAGTAATCTCTTCGGCAACCTTATGGGCACCCTCCAGATTGAGATCCGATACAACGACTTTGGCCCCTTCTTTAGCGTAGAGAAGGGCAATTGACTTGCCCATACCGGAAGCTGCTCCCGTTACAATGGCCACCTTATTCATTAATCTCATGGTTTTTTCCTCCTCGCTCTAATCATTCAAAATCTGCTTTCTCTGCCTGCAACCTTAGGGTTGCCAATTCTGCTTGTTTTAAGAACTGTTTTCCGGAAGTTTTTACCCTCCTCTCTCATTTAATAAGCTTTTTAATTTATTAAATATTCAGAATTCAATTAATTTTAACGTATCCGCTACTTTTTGACCAGTCCAAACGGCATAAAATATAATTCTGATCGGATTGATATTTTTAATTATCGATGAAAAGAGTTATGATTTAGATAAGGATAACTTTAGGCTTGCAAGTCCATCCTATGCTCTAAGGAGGGAAGATTCTATGACAGTTGATAAAACCAATCTGGAAATTGCTACGTTTGCCGGGGGGTGCTTTTGGTGTATGGAATCAGTATACAGCCCCTTGCCTGGGGTTTTGGAGGTTCTATCCGGCTACACCGGCGGCCATGTGGAAAACCCCACCTATAACGAGGTCTGTTCCCACACCACCGGACATAGGGAAGCGATCCAAATTAAATTCAATCCGAATATTGTGAGCTACAAGGAACTCTTGGCTTTTTTCTGGCGGCAAATCGATCCCACCGATCCCGGCGGACAGTTTCACGATCGTGGTGAGTCCTATCAGACAGCTATTTTTTATCACAGCGAAGAACAGCGCCGGCTGGCCGAAGAGTCTAAACAGGCTTTAATCAGCAGTTCGCATTTTGATAAGCCCATCGTTACTGAGATTCTCCCGGCTGCTCCCTTCTATCCGGCAGAAGATTACCACCAAGGCTATCATCAAAAAAATGCTTTCCGCTATGCACTTTACCGCCAGGGTTCAGGCCGGGATGCCTTCATCAACAAACATTGGGCAAAAGAAAAGGAGCAATTAAAAAAGCGTTTAACTCCGCTGCAATTTCATGTGACTCAGGAAAAAGGCACGGAACCTCCCTTTCAAAATGAGTTTTGGAATAACAAGCAGGAAGGGATTTACGTGGATGTCGTTTCCGGTGAGCCTCTATTCAGTTCGAAGGATAAATTCGACAGCGGCTGCGGCTGGCCTAGTTTTACCAGGCCGGTGTTAAAAAGCAATATCGTCGAAAAAATTGACCTCAGCCATAATATGACCCGCACAGAGGTCGTCAGCCGCAATTCTGAATCTCATTTGGGACATGTTTTCGATGACGGACCGGGGCCGGATGGCTTGCGTTACTGCATCAATTCGGCTGCTCTGCGCTTTATCCCGAAGGAAGATCTGGAACGGGAGGGCTATGGGGATCTGCTCCGTTTGTTCCGGGATTAGACTTGAGAGTCTTTGCCGATTAAGCGGCTTTCAACATTATAGAGCACTTCACAGTCACACACGCCGCCGTTCTTTTGGAAAATCTCCAGAATATCGTTGATTTTGCCGCGGTTAAGCTGCATCTGAGTTAATATTTGCCGGCTGAAACGATAAGTATGGTCACAGTGGAAGGCTGCCAGTTTTTCATTTAAGCGGTAAAAGAACAGACGCTGAAAAAGCATGCTTAAGATCTCAGCATCTTTGTTCAAACTGGATTTCTCATGATTATAGAGCGCATCGTATTCCAGATGACCCTGCTTAATTCCATGAACTAAACGGCGGTTAACCTCTTCTTTAATCAATTTCTTATCCTTAAGAAGGGGTAATTCTGCTTGTCCTTCTTCCTGAAAAGTCTTCTCCGGCATGACTATCATCTCCTTAAACGAATCGCTTCTGATTCTTCGGATTTTGATTTCCTATAGATCTTCAATACTCCTATTATAAGCATAGAACATGCTTTAATTCATCGTTCTTTATCCCCCGCGATGCGGCAAAGCGTCACGGGAGGGTTATGCAGAAAAAAGGCGGAGTTCGACTCAATGTCATTTAATGGTATGAATATAACTTATTAAACTATAAGTGTTTGCAGACTTCACATATCGAGCAGCGGCATGACAATACGGACAGGGGGCAACATTTTTCTGATGTTGCCCCTTGTCTGTATGTTTTTATATTTACTCTGAAAACACGGTAAAAACGTATCTTTTGCGCTGGCTATCTCATAATCAGTCGTTTATCGCCTCAATGCCGAGACGTTTTAGTTCGTCAAGATGATCCCGCATTTTCTGGAGCGTCTCTGGGGAGTGTCCTTCCCATTCCGGGACTTCGCCTATTACGCGCAAGGGATGTTGGGTGCGATAGGATCTGGTGGGGTTCCCCGGAAACTTCTTATCCGTCAGATTGGGATCATTCTCGAAGGTGCCGGTGGGCTCCACACAATAGATACGACCGGGTCCGTCGCCCACTGCAAGCTCTGCTCCCCACACGGCCGCATCCAAGGTCCCAGTCAGATAGACATAGTTGGCCTTCTTTCGCTTACCATAGTTAGAGCTATAGCCAGGCTCCAGCAAGTCTCCTATCTTCAAGTCGGCTTTTGTACCGTGGTAGAAAGGTCCGGTTTCAATCAGTTCTCTTTTTTTATGCACACTAAGTCCTCCATATAAATTCCTGTTTATCGTTTTCAAAAAGTTATAGCAGATTTCTGCATCCCGTTACCGCCGGTACAGGGGCATACTCTCCTCCATCGTTACACCATCAATAGCCACAATCTCCCCTAAAATCTTAAAGTAGTCAATATCTTTAGGCACCCTGATTCTGAACTCAACGGGAATATTCCTGGAAAACTTGATCGGCAGAACGGAAACATGTTTAATCGTGATGCCATTTTTTTCAAAAACCTCACCGATTTCTGTCAGTTTAAATTCATTGGCAATACACACTTTTAACAATTGCTGGTTGCGAAAAAGAAGCTTTTCAAAGAAGCCGTCCAAGGTCAGGAAAACCAGGAAGGTAGTTATTAATGAAGAATAATACATCCCTGTAGCCACTGCCATGCCAATCGCCGCTACCACCCAAATGCTGGCGGCCGTTGTCAGCCCTTTGACTGAGGTGCCTTCGCGCATGATGGTGCCGGCGCCCAAAAAGCCAATACCGGTTACAATATTGGCCGCTATTCTTCCCGGATCTTTATTGGCATAATCAAATGAAGTAAAAGCAAACATAGACACGATAGTGACCAAAGCAGCCCCTAAAGCGACGAGTATATGTGTTCTTAATCCTGCGGGTTTGTGGATCTTCTCCCGTTCCCAACCGACAACCCCACCTAAGATACAGGCTAACAAAAGCCTTAAGGCCATCTCGTAATCGCTAATCAACAAAAGAGCCACCTCCCGAATCCATTCAGTAACTACAAGACATTACTTTGATTTTACAATAAGTATTGATCTATTTTAACTCTACTCAATTAAAAAAACAAAGAGACCATTTATCAACGATGACTCCCTGTACTATTTCTTCCAAATCTCATGGTCTTTATGTTTGTCATTATTGCAGGCTCAGTCCGACAGGTAATGATGAGCCAAGGCATTTACTTCCTTAGTTTTCCATCTTTTTCAAGAGCAGATTGACTTTATGGAGAGCATAGGTTAGATCGGCTTGCTCCTCATCAGTCAATTTAGTCAGGTTATTGCTGAGCCGTTGATACATTCCGGCCCATTTTTGATCTTCAGCATCTTTGCCCGCTGTGGTCAGGGAAACCAGAACGGCCCGCTTATCTTTAGGGTCGGGTGCTTTGACCAGGAAGCCACCTGTTTCAAGGTCGCTGATCACTTTGGTTAATTGTTGCTTGGCAATATCCAGACCGCTGCTTATGTCTTTAATATTCAATGCTCTCTGCTTCATATAGATAAATTCGAGAACGTGGCTTTGCAGGTGTGACAACGCCACGGCTTCTTTGTTCAGCTGGCTGAAGTTCCCAAAAAGATTTGAGATCAACTCAATATATTCTTTGGCAATCATTTCACTCATTGCTGCACCTCCCTAATATAGTAATCATTTTAATGCTATTAATAGATTATTTCAAGTAAAAACCCTGAATATAGTAAATTAAAATTTACTATATTCAGGGTTCTCTCATCCGTTATGACTCAGTTCTGCCTTTCACTAAATCCTGAAGTTTTACAATTGCTGCGGGATAGTCCCGTAAACCTATTCAGGCTGCGCCGACAAGTTCGCGTACCTTTTCCACCGCAGACGCAGCATCCGGAGCATAAGCGTCGGCGCCAATCTTATCGGCAAAATCCTGGGTAACCGGGGCTCCGCCCACAATTATTTTTACCTGATCGCGATAATCAGCCAAGCCTTCAATTACGCCCTTCATATTTATGATCGTTGAGGTTAATAAGGCAGAAATGGCTACGACATCCGGTTTATTTTCTTTAACAGCTTCAACGAATTTTTCTGCCGAAACGTCAATTCCTAAATCCACCACTTTAAAACCGCCACCCTGCAACATTATGATAACCAGATTTTTACCAATATCGTGAAGATCCCCCTTCACAGTGCCAATCAATACAGTTCCTTTCTCTTGAAGGGCATCGCCGGCTAAAAAAGGTTTAACGGCATCCATTCCAGCATGCATTGCTCTGGCGGCAACTAAGACTTCGGGGACATAAACTTCATTATTTTTAAACTTAGTACCGATAATACTCATAGCCGTAATAAACCCATCATTAATAATCGTAACCGGATCAAGCCCTTCTGCCACTGCTTTAGCTGCTTGCTCCCGAACTTGATTGGCATCTCCCTTCATAAGTGCTTCTTTTATTTCGTCAAGGATTTTCATTTCTTCTACTCTCCTTTTTTAATTTTAAATAGGCAAGCATTGCTGACAATTATTTCAGATCATATCTGCCATAATTTGCCGCTGTTCTGTATAGACTTGCGATGTTTTCAGGAGGAGTTTCCCCCGAAACAACATTGGCTGGCGCTACGATATAACCACCGTTTTCTCCTAATGTGTCAATCATATTTTTAACTTCTTTTTCAGCGCCCTCTATACTTCCGGCTAGAGCATGCTGAACATCTATGCCACCATGAAAAATAACTTCAGAACCAAATTCCTGCTTTATTTTAAGCGGGTCCATGCCGTTTGCCGTATGCTGGATAGGATTCAAAACGTCAATTCCGGCTTCAATTAACAAAGGAATCAATGGGTAAACAGCCCCACAACTGTGAAACATTATTTTAGCCTGAGGGGCCTTCTTTTTAATAAAGGCAAAGAGTTCTTTATGATACGGTTGCAGCATCTCCTTATATAATTCAGGTGAGATAAATGGTGCGTTCTGCATGCCATAATCTTCACAGAAAGCTATCATATGGATATAGGGTCCCACTGCATTTAGGTATACTTCATGAAGTCCTAAAAATATATCAAGAATTTTTCCTAATAAACGCTTGGCAAATGGTTTATTGATCATGAGGTCAACTAAAAAATTATCAAATCCTCTCATAATCCAAGCAGTATCGAAGAATCCATAATTATGAGCAGCATGGGCGGCAATAGCGTAATCGGTATTTTGGAGCAGGTCATGGGCACGTTTTGCCAAGCCCTCAGCACGTCCCGGAGCATATGGATCAAGCCATGGATAGTTATCAAGATCACTTTCATCTGCATTCAATAAAGGATACTTTACAATAGCTCTTTCATTTCCCAATAACCTATAGACGACACCCCATTCATCAGAAAAAGTGCCATCATCATACATTGTATTTTGATAACCCGTAGGCGTTTTCAGCCAAACATGGCGAAAATCAATGTCCAAAGCTTGCAGAACACGTGGGTCATAATAGTTCGCCGTAAAATTTCTGCGGAACGGCTCAACCTCTCCCTCAATATTAAAATAGTTTTTCAAAGCAAAATAGGCCGGATCATTAATAAAGCTCGCCGATTCACATAAATCCATAGGGATACGGTCAGGCAGTTTTTTGTTCAAAACCGCTAATACCCTTTCACGATGATTCATAGGTTTTACTCCTCTCGCTAAAAAATATTTAAGCTCTGTGCTACCAAATGATTATAGATTTTTTGACAGTTCTTCATAAACACCGGCCCGATGAGCGCTCAAGTAATTCATACAATATAAATCCTGACCCATTAAAGCCTGGGCAGCGAAAATTGTTCCCATCATCCCCCTGTCGGTAGGATTTAAAATATAGCCGTCCATGCCCAATGTCATGGTTTGGACCATGAAGATACGGTTTAATATTTTTCGGTTAGGCAGCCCATAAGACACATTGCTTAACCCACACATAAAGTGGACATTTGGATATTCTTTTTTTACAGCCCTAATCGTTTCGAGAACCTCAATTCCGGCTGCCTCAATACTGCTTATCGGCTTGACAAGCGGGTCAAAATACATATCCTGATCCGGAACCCCAATTGACCGTAGTTTATCATATAGACTTTTAAGCACCCGCATACGGTCAGCGGCTGTTTCTGGAACTCCCTCATCGTCCATGCAGAGTGCCACGATTTTGGCCTTATATTTGGCCAAAAGGGGGCTAATCGCTTCAAAACGTTCCTTCTCATCAGTAATTGAGTTAATCATGGGCTGTCCATACTTACATAGTGCCAGTCCCGCTTCCAAAACCTCAGGATTGGGGCTATCGATGCACAAGGGAACCTGAACTGCTTCCTGGATTGTGTTGATGAGCCATTCCATGGTTTCCTTTTCCTCAAAGACCTTAGTTCCACAATTCACATCCAAATAGTTTGCGCCGGCTTCAACTTGTTCGAACGCTATCTTCTTAATATAGTGTGCGTTACGATTATCCACCGAATCGCTAATAGCTTTTCGGCTGGAATTAATAAGTTCGCCTACAATCAACATGTCCTTTCCTGCCTTTACTTTGTAATACAGATCAAGCAAACGTTAATTATACTTCCATCCCCCCTTCGCCAATTACTTAGATCCTTACAGCATCGTCAAATTAAATGTTTTAATCTTGCTATATCTTAATTCACATTATATACTCTTGTTAAGGCCATTTCATTGATTAAAGTTGCCAATTTATTTCGAAATATTGCTTTAAATATTTCCATGGAGGCTGATTATGAGGGTTAACGAAAAAGGAGTCCTTGAAGGCTCAGAATATTATTTTTTCACTCCCAGCAATCTGGCAAAATCCCTCTTTTTTTATTTGATTTGTACAGGTAAATTCTTCTGCGACCAGAATTACAATGTCGAAAGAGAAAAATACAGCAGTTACCTGCTGATGTTTGTAGTAAAGGGTCAAGGTACAGTCTGTTATAACGACAGGATATATACTGCCAAAGAAAATGATTTAATCATTCTCAATTGTCATAACCCGCATCGGTATTATACGAATACTGAATGGACGACATTGTGGCTCCATTATGACGGTAACATCAGCAAAGAGCTGTTTGACCTTATTTATGATCGTTTCGGATGTGTCATTTCTTTGAGTAATTTGCTAATCATACCTAAGTATCTGAATAGGATTCTTGAAGATGCCAGGGCAGGCAGCCCCCTTTCTGAACCCTTAATGTCATGTTATATCCAGAGGATGCTGTCAGAATTACTGATGCTCTCTGATGATTTTATTTTGCCCGAATCTGATAAATCTGATCCGGTTCTGGAAGCTATAGCATTTATTGAGACTAACTTTAAAGAAAAACTCAGCCTTAAAGTTATTGCGTCCCATGTTAACATGAGTTCTTTCCATTTTGCCAGAACCTTTAAAAAGGATACCGGCTATTCCCCATATGAATATGTCGTGAAAACTCGTTTAAACCATGCTAAAATGCTGCTTAAGAAAACAAATCTTCAGATTAAGGAGATAGCCGCCGAATGCGGGTTTTCTACTGAATCAAATTTTGTGGTCAATTTCCACAATAATATAGGAGTTACACCCGGCGAGTTCAGAAACACACCATTTTAATCACAAAATCAAGGGGATTCCAGCCTTCAGGCAAGAATCCCCTTAATTCGTGATTAGAGACCTTTCATGACAATCAACTTCACCAGATCCACAATACGGTTGGAATAGCCCCATTCATTATCATACCAGGCCAACACTTTAACCATGCGCTCGCCAATTATCATCGTTGATAAGCCATCGACGATGGAGCTGGCTGAGTTGCCATTAAAATCGCGGGAAACGAGAGGCAGCTCTGTATATTCAAGATATCCCTTCAATTTACCCTCTGCCGCTTCACGCAAGGCAGCATTGACCCCTTCCTTGCTGGTTGATTTAGTTAGATTAGCAACAAAATCAACCAAAGAAACATTCGGGGTAGGGACTCTGACGGCCAGTCCATTCATTTTTCCTGCTAATTCCGGTATAACCAAGGTTACCGCTTTGGCTGCACCCGTGGTGGTCGGAATCATGGATTGATAGGCTGCCCGGGATCTGCGCCAGTCGGAATGCTCCAGATCCAAAATCCGTTGGTCATTGGTAACTGAATGAGTCGTAGTCATCATCCCTTGCTCAATTCCAAAAGCATCCAATAAAACTTTGGCAACGGGAGCAAGGCAATTCGTTGTACAAGAAGCATTGGAAATAATATGGTGTTCCTGGGGCTGATACTGATCGTCGTTAACTCCCATAACAATCGTAATGTCTTCGTTTTTAGCCGGAGCAGAGATAACGACTTTCTTTGCCCCCGCTGTCAGATGTTGAGACGCGGCAGCGCGCTTTGTAAAACGTCCGGTTGATTCGATGACAATATCCACTCCCAGTTTGCGCCAAGGCAGATCCAAAGGGTTTCTCTCCGATAAAATAGCAATGGATTTTCCATCGACGAGCATTGTATCTCCGTCAATTTCCACTGAATTAGGGAGAATTCCGTGAAGCGAATCATACTTAAACAGATGAGCCAATAAATCCGGACTTCCTAAATCATTGATGGCAACCACTTCAACCGGGAGGGATTGCTTCAGGATCGCCCGCAATGTCAGCCGGCCAATTCTACCAAATCCATTAATGGCAACGCGAACACTCATCTAAATAACCTCCTGAATCATTTCGATATTATCTTATTCATTGATTCTTTCATGCCGAGATGCACACTGGCAAGCTTAAAGGCTTTGGGCAGGGCCAAAATATTGGGGTTGCTTCCTACATACTTTCCGGCATCCTTTAAAGCCTCTTCAAATGTAGCTCTCGTTTTCATTCCCATACTGCGGGCATAGCCCGGTTCATAAGCGCCTATGATATAGATAGCGGAACAATGTTGTTCTGCTATCTGTCCGCAAGATATCATGGAAAAGGCATGATAAGGATGATAGCCATAATTAAAGCGGTATTTATCAATAAACTCTTGATTATTGGCAAAATACTCACCGTACTTTTCAAGGTCAGGCAGTGTATGGTGGTAGTCCTTTTGGAAAAGGTCATATAAAGCCCTGTAAGACGGAAATTCCTCATCATGAAAATAACCATTGCAGAGTGATGAGCAGATCACCACACAGTTATCTTTTAATACCCTTTTATGTCTGATGATCTGTGCAGATATAGCCTGCATCATTAAAATTGGATTGGTGCCCATGCCGTTTCCATAGTGGAAGGCCTGAGGCATACCGAAAACCAGCACATCATAGTTCTTCTCAGCCCAGGGCACATACGTCCTTTTGTCGGCAATTTCCCACGACAAAGGCTGTATTTCAGCGGCGGACCCGGCAAATACCGCAATCTGCCTCTGCTCGGTATCCAGGACAGCGTCACAGGTAAAGAACTTTTTTCCCATACACTTTTCCATATATCGGCCAATGGAATCAAACTTTCTGCGCATCAGGCTCTGACTGTTTACGGTCGTAAAGTCCGGCCTGTGCATTACATGAGGGACATGGTGTGAAGCAATCGACTTCCAATGGGTGATACCGGTAGCACAGTGTTTGTAGCCGCCTGAATAACCTCCATAAGGATTACCCAGAACATGCCCAATCAGTACGGCGAGATCCGATTCAAAAACCTCACGATTCATGATTACCGGATTGCCCATTTCGTCATGACCCAGGTCAACCAGCTTGCTCCAATCTTCACTGTCATGATTGACAATCTGATTGCTCCACCAAAACTCATGAAAGACCCTTTCTCCCAAAAGGCTCTTGATTTCTTCTCTGGTGTTTTTCCGATGCAGGCCATTGCTGCAAATAAGCTTGATATCCTGTTTTTCGACACCGGCCTGGAGCAATTCCGCAATGATTATGGGAATCGCTATTTTTCTGTGAGAGGTTGCTTGGACCCCTCCTTTGACCCTGTCCGGAAAGACAATGGCCACCTTTGAACCTTTTTGCACTTGTTTGGAAATGGGCGGAACCCCTATAGGATTAAGTATGGATTTTCTAGTTTCTTCTTCAGTGTTCTTAAGGTATTGCGGATCTGGAACAGTCTCCCCTGGTATAAACACATCCGTATGATCCGGCAAATTCGCTGCCATTAAACCTTGTCCGTATTCAAAGGCAATTTCCACGCCAATATGACCTCCCTTAAGACACTTTTTGCTCGCTGCTTATTCAAGGTATTTAGAGATGATTTTTCTTAAATCTTCAGGATAAAATCCAATCTCACCCGTAAATCTTGTCAGAGCCACTAAACCGCCGTCAATGGTGTCGATCTTGGCGATAATCCCGGCGTTCTCTTCCTTTAAACCACCGCCATAAACTACGGAAGGCACAAAATTAAATTCTCTCAGGACGGTCTCTTTGATATAGGTTGACACAAAGGCGATATAGTCACTTCCCGGAGGGGTTTTCCCCGGCCCGATAGCCCATACAGGCTCATAGCCGATAACCAGGCGGCCCTTCAGCTGGTTTTTATCAAACCCTTTTAATCCGTTTAACAACTGAGCTTTCAGGGCTGCTTTGATTGGGGGCTTTTGTTGGTTGAAATCCCCGTCACCTCTATCTTCAGCGGTTTCACCGATGCAAAACAAGACGTTCAACCCTCTGTTCAGGGCGCATTTCAGCTCTTGATTAAGGATTGTGTCAACTGTGGTATTAACAGCTTGCCGCCCCATGTTGCTATGTAAACTCCCAGGATCATAGGCGGCGATAATACCCATTTTATCGTTTCTCTCTTCGCTGTGCCCGATCATCGTCCAACTGCAATTTAAACTTTTGGCTGCGGCAGCCGGCCGGTTGGTGCTGAAAGCCCCGAAGTTGCCGCCCACAACGACATCCTCCCTGAAAACCCCCTGACACCCCACTGCCAAGGATTTCCTCTCCGCTTCGGGGTAGATTTGCAGACGTTTAACAGCACTTACAAGCAAAGACTCGGGAAGCATGAACGATACCCTTACCCCTTCAAGTTTACCAATTTCATAATTGATGCACTCGTCTACAATCCATTCAACCCATTCATCTCCTCTTTCAAACGGACAAACCCCTCCTAAGCTTCTATGGACATCAAACCGTTTAAGATTGATGAATATTTGTTTCATAGATACCTCCTTTGAGTTATTCCTCCATTTTGGAAGGTTTAAGGTCTTTAGATTTCTGTTGCGACATACTTGACATCCATAAATTCCTCAAGTCCTATTCTTGCACCCTCCCGTCCGATGCCGCTTTGTTTTACCCCGCCCATCGGCGCATAGGCCACTGATGGCAAGGCATTATTGAGCCCAATGATTCCGAATTTGAGAGATTCAGTAACCCGGATAGATCGAGATAAATCATTGGTGTAGACATAAGCCGCCAAACCCATATCCGAACTATTTGCTTTTTCAATAACCTCATTCTCATCTGCAAACTTAAATAGTGGCGCAACCGGCGCAAATAATTCTTCTCTGGCGAGCGCTGCGCTTTCCGGTACATTTTCCAGAATAACCGGCGGAACATAATAGCCCTCGGCAGGCACTTCTGCTTTAGGCACTAAAGGCTTAGCTCCAAGTGCTTCCGCCTCACGGATTAAGCTTTCGATTCTTGCTTTGTCCTTTAGATTTACCATTGGCCCCAGATCAAGATCTACCTCTTCAGTCGGATTGCCAATCTTCATCCGCAAAATTTTCTCAGCAAAAAGAGCCGTAAATTTGTCATAAATCCTTTCATGAACATAAAAACGGTTTGCTCCGATGCAGGATTGTCCGTTATTCCTGAATTTCGCTATCATGGCGCCTTCCACAGCCTTTTCTATATCTGCATCGGCAAAGACAATGAAAGGAGCATTTCCGCCTAACTCCAAAGCTAAACGTATTACACCATCTGCCGCTTGACGCATTAAACTGCGTCCCACTGGAGTAGAGCCTGTAAAACTAACGACACGTACTGCAGGGTGTTTCATCATCGCCGCTGTTGTGACCGCAGCCGGTCCTTGGATTGAATTGGCTACTCCCTTGGGAATACCCGCATCCTGCAAACATTTAAACAGCTCTATGAGGCTCAGGGGAGCTACTTCGGAACCCCTGGCCACGACGGTGCAACCTGCAGCCAGAGCAGGAGCCAATTTTCGTGCTTGAATAGAGACGGGGAAATTCCAGGGAGAAAGGCACAGCGCAACTCCCGCTGGCTGTGTATAAACATGATGCCGTTTATTGGCTGCATCACTGGGAATTGATTGACCATACGGTCTGCGTATTTCTTCTGCAAACCATTGGAAGTATTCGGCAGAAAACTTCACTTCACCAACTGCCTGAGGGACGGGTTTTCCTGATTCTGCAGCCAGAATCAGGCCGATGTGATCTGCTCTTTGCCGCAAAAGGTCTGCTGTCCGATTTAAGATATCTGCCCTTTCCCGTACAGATGTTTTTGACCATGCTCCAAATGCGCGATCAGCAGCATCTACGGCTGATAAAGCGTCATCAACCTCGCCGTATCCTATCTCACAAAAAACTTTACCGGTTGCAGGGTTAATTACACCTTTGACTTCTTTATTGATTGCCTCTTGCCATTCTCCATCGATAAAAAGGGACTCTCTTATTTCCTTTTTCATGTGCCTTTTCTCCTATCCTCTTGAATGCTTTAGAGCTATCTGGATTGGCGGTTCACAGGGTTACTTGACAATTGTTCCGCAGCAAGCTTCCATACCTGAAGAGCGCTATTGGCCTCCGCCAAAGGTTCTCCCATTTTGTTTTGCAGCCAAGCAGTAAACGAAGGATCAATTCCGCTCTCTGTCAAATAACAAGGAGCCACTGGGCGTTCCAATCCTGCAACACTTTTCAGATCAACCCACTGTGCCTTGCTGTCTTCGGCAAAATCAACAGTCTGCGCCGGCAAGCCCAGCATGACTTTGCTCTTACCCTGGCCTAAGACCCCGATAGCCTGCTTCCCTAAAAATATAGCTTCCTGGCGGTCACGTTCACACACAGACCAAGTGTTTGCCCGCTGCAAGATTCCCAAAACTTCGCTTCGGGATGGAATCCCCCGGTTACGCAGTTCAGACGACAACATCTGCGCAGCCCCTCCCGGTACCTTGCATCGGCCTATCTCAAATTCGGCAACCGGGCTTCCATCTGCCAAGCGAATCCCTTCGCTGACAATAACCAACAAGCAAGGATGGCGATGTAAATGTTCATCGACTTTAGTGAAAAACTTTTCTAACTCAAAGGGATGTTCCGGCAGGTAAAAATGGAGCGGCGGGTAATCAGGTAAAGAGGTTTGCGCCAAGCTCCCTGCCGCAGCCAACCACCCGACATTCCGCCCCATCACCTCAACAACCCGTACACGCTCAAAGTTACGCATTGCCCAGAGATCTAAAGCCAAAGAGCGAACGGCTTCGCCAATGAATTTGGCGGCACTCAGATAGCCTGGGGAATGATCTGTTCCCCAAAGATCGTTATCCACTGTTTTCGGTATCCCGACAACTTGAACATCCGGGCAGGCTTCGGCAATTTGGTCGGCAGCCCACATCGTCCCGTTACCGCCCACTAAAACCAACTGACTTATTTCTCGCAGCTGCAGATTGCAGCATACCTTTGACAATCTTTCTGGTGTCAGCGGGTATCGTCCCGCCCCCAAAACAGCTCCAGGCTGGGATTTAAGAGCATCTAACTGTGCCTTACTAAGGCCTTCTAAATGCATCACTTGATTCTTAATCAAGCCTTCGATCCCGTTACAAAAGCCTAGAACATGATGATATCGCTCTGAAGAGGCTGCAGCCTCTAAAAAACCCGCCAAGCTCGCATTCAGCACAGAGGTGGGTCCACCAGCCTGGACAATAGCTATATTTGCTTTCACGAAAAATAAACACCTCCGAAGATATTCGCCTAGCTTAATCCCGATTATTATGCGATCAGAGGCCTGCCATAGTGCTAGCCTTTCACCGCGCCCCCGGTCAGTCCTTCGACAAGGTAACGCTGCAGGAAAATAAAGATGATGAGCACAGGAAGGGTGGTAATGAATGAGGCCGCCATCATCCCGCTCCAGTCACTTTTGAACTGTCCGGAGAAGGCCATAACCATTCCGGCCGGCAGGGTTTTCATGGCGATTTCATTCGTAAGTGTTAAGGGGAAGAGTAAATTATTCCAAGCATCGAGGAAAGCAAAGATGCCTGTAGCCACAATCCCCGGAGTTATCAGAGGCAGGACCACAGTCCGCAAGGCTTGCATACGGCTGCACCCGTCAACCATCGCGGCTTGTTCAACCTCAACTGGAACGGAATCGATAAATCCTTTGATCATCCAAATCCCGAAGGGCAAGGCAAAGGATGTGAAAGCAATAACCATGCCCAAGTAGGTATTGAGTAAATGAGCTTTTACATAAAGGAGATAAAGCGGTGCCAGCATGACAACTAAAGGAAACATTTGGGTCACCAGCACACTGACAAGTATCTGATCGCGGAACTTGAACTTCAGACGCGATAAGGCATATCCCGCAAAGACGGCCAGCACAGTGGTCAGGACAACGGTCAATAAAGCAGTGATAAAACTGTTGAAGAAAAAACGAGGAATGGGATTGATTCCCGAAGCTAAGCCAATGTAATTTTCTAAGGTCGGTTGTGAAGGCCATAACTCTGGAGGCATCTTAAAGACATCCAAGTTCGTTTTAAAGGAAGTCGATACCATCCAAAAGATTGGAAACAGGGTCCAAGCCATGATAAATGCCACCGAGCCCCACACAAATGTTGCCCAGCCTAATGATAATCTCCGTCGAAACATTCTGTTGACCTCCTCATACATTATTCGTTAGCTTGAGTGATTATATGGAATCCTGCTTAGAAAGAACTTTTATATATAGACTTGAAAGCAGCAATAATACCAGACACCAGACAACACCCACAGCAGAGGCATAACCGATATTGAACTGTTCAAAGGCGAGACGGTAAATATAGATGACAAAAGTCGTTGTCGAGTAGACCGGGCCACCACCGGTCATGGTGTAGATCAAAGGGAAGTTATTGAAATTACGAATAATCATCAGCAAGCTGGTAATGATGAGAATCCCGCGCAAAAAGGGTAATGTAACGTGAATGAATTCCTGCCACCGACTTGCCCCTTCAACAATCGCAGCCTCCTTAATCTCTGCTGGAATTGCTTTGAGACCAGCCGTAAACATCAGAATATAGAACGGCACTTGATTCCATATATTGGCGACTATCACAGCAATTCCTGCCAACTGATCATTCATCAGCCAAGGTAAGAATTCTTTAATTATTCCGGCACGTTCTAAGATCACATTAGCTACCCCTACTTGTACATCAAAAATCAACATAAACAAAAAACCGACGATAACCCCGGGAATAAGCCAAGGGATCAAGATGACTCCCCGTAAGCCGGCTAAGCGTTTGGGCAACTGATCCAGTGTGATTGCTCCAATCAGGCCAACAATAATACTGATAACAAGAGAGACACCTGTAAATACGACAGTATTTTTCAAGGACAGCCAAAATACATCATCATTGATCATCTTGCCGTAATTGCCGAGAACATTAAGCTTTATCTCATCAGGCCTGGTTAACTCATAATTAAATAGGGATAGTACTAAAGAACTTATTAAAGGATAAAGTATGACCAGACCAAGGACAAACACCGAAGGAAAGATCAATTTCACATGGAGTGGTATTTGCACCTTTCCTATACCTCTGGGGTTATCCTGGCTTTCCAGTCGATTCGCCATTGCCGTTCCCCTCCTATGCCAGTTGCATATTTAGCCTTTCTGACTAAAGTATCTTACCGTCGACAACTGTTGCAGTCATGACTCTTTGTTGGGTATGCGCATCAAACAAGTGAATATTTCCCTGATGAGGTCTTACTTTAATCAGAGAGCCTATCTCAGGTTCCACTTCATAGCCATTTTGCTTGATCACAATTTCTTCATCGGTGCCGAACCTAGCATGGATAATGATCTCCGCCCCCACATGTTCCACAACTTCGACCCTGCAGGCCAGGCAATTCCTGGTCTCAGTTGAGTCAACCCAAACAAAGCCTTCCGGCCGAACTCCCAGGAAGGCCTCAAATTTCCCGAGTGATTGCAAGCCCCCTTGCAAAGGCAAGTGAATTGTCAGCTCCGGTGCCTTGAAGCACACCATGTCATTAACCTCAACAACACCTTTGATAAAATTCATCGGTGGGGAGCCGACAAAACCTGCCACAAATTTGTTGGCAGGGTAACCGTAAATATCCTTGGGGGAACCAACTTGTTGAACCAGGCCATCTTTCATGACCACGAGACGTGAACCCATGGTCATGGCTTCAATCTGATCATGGGTTACATAAATAACCGTAATTTTGAGTTTTTGATGGAGTTTTATAAGTTCGGCTCTGGTCTGGACCCGCAGTTTAGCATCAAGATTACTTAAAGGTTCGTCCATTAAGAAAGCCTGAGGATGCCTGACAATGGCCCGCCCTAAAGCAACTCTCTGCCGTTGTCCTCCGGATAATTCTTTAGGATAACGATTAAGATACTGAGATATGCCCAACATTTCCGCAGTCTCTTTAACTGCGGCGTCGATCTCCTGCTTGGACCTCTTCCTGATGCGTAAACCAAAAGCCATGTTGTCATAAACGTTTTTGTGGGGATATAAGGCATAACTCTGAAAAACCATAGCGATATCCCGATCTTTGGGTTCAAGCTTGGTGACATTGCGTTCCCCGATAAATATGTTCCCTTCAGATGGTGCCTCCAACCCGCAGATCATCCGCAAAGTCGTCGTCTTGCCGCATCCGGAAGGCCCGACGAGAACCAGAAACTCTCCGTCCTCAATGATGAGATCAGTAGGGGCTACAGCTGTTGTGGTGCCGTAGACTTTCGAGACACCCTGCAACTTAATTCCTGCCAATTATTTTCCCTCCAGTTAACTTCAAATTTAAAGAAGCGGGGCAGAAGATTTATCAATATCCTACTAAAACCTTATACCCAGACGATAATAACCAAAATGTATATCTTAATATGCAATAATGCAATATTACAATATTCAAAAGTATACAGCCTTTATTTTTCGAGAATAAGTGGACGCAAAAAGTTGATGTTACCTGCTTTTACTGTTGTAGTAGGCCACCATGAAGGTACTGTCGTCATTGATTTAAGACCGGTAGGAGTGACAAGGCAAGTATCCTCGCATTTGGTGTTTTCCACTGTGGGATTCCAGGCCAGCATCTGACGGTCTTGCATGACCTCCCGCCTGCCTTCACCTGCTCTGAACTCACGTGGTGCATAACCGATGGCACCCCCCTGGTGATGACGCTTCCACTCTTCCGGATGTCCCAAATCCGCGTAAGCGTTGATGCCCTGCTGAAAAACCTTCTGACTGTCTGCATCGACAACACTGTTCTCCCAATAGGTCCTTTCCACGGCCAAACAGCAATTATAGTTCTGTCGCAAAGCTTCCGGAACCCTTCCAAAATAAATCGATCGGGTTAAAGCCATGTGCAGACCGCATTGTTCACCAACCAGACCAATGATCACATAGTTACACACTGGGTTTAAGGTAGGCAGCGGATGTTTGAATCTTGTGCGATCATCGGCACCTACCAAGAGCACACTGGCCCTTACGCCCTGCTTAAGCAGCCTGTTTGACAGTTCAACTTGAATATTCCATTCCGACCAGCCGGGAACAATGGCTTGGCAAACCGCAGCAAGATCATCTGAACAAATCGCCGCCAACTTCTCAGCCCTTTCCACCTCATGGTCAGTCAAACTAAAGCGGAGCCTCTTGAGCTCAGCCTCGATCACCGGCCAATTCCCCAAAGGAATATCGGAGCCGATCTTCTTATTCCCGACTAACCTGGCTATTGCTTGTTGCCGATCCTCATACCATTCGTAAGTCCAAGGCTCAAAACCTAAATCTGCAACCTGCTCCAACATTAACCTCTCGATTTCATTTTGGGGAGCGACCAGGAACTTTCGCCCCTCAACAATTACCAAGGCGGCAGCGCCTGTTTCCTGACCCCAAACAACCCGGTTATTGCTCCCGGCAGTCAACCACGCAAAATTTGCTGCCCGGGAAAGACAAATGCCCTCAAGTTCATTTTCCTCCATCATACTTAACAGCCTTTGTTCCTTAATTGCGATTTCTTCCTGCTTTTTGGACATTTCTTCCTCCGTTAAAAAGTGATCATTCTCAAGCCAAGGAGCTCAGCTATTTCCCTGAATTCACCGGTTAAGTCGCCGTAAGTCACGATATAATGATGCTCGATTCCTTCACATAGGATTGTGTCCAGGGTTTCTTCCACAGAGCCGGAAATTTGGATAGGCAAGCTGTTGCCGCTATAGAGCAGATCCGTTTCAATACCCGTGCCGGACCCCAGGAAAAGCCTCAAGTTTCCATTATGATCGCTGCTTAAACGGCTTACCGTCACTGGGCCGCCTTTTAAAGGGAAATACATGGCTAAGGGCGTTTTGCGATTCGGGTGAACCCCGGCCACAGGATTTGTTCCTGGTGCTGCCAGGGACAGCGGTCCATTGCCGCAATGCCAAAAGATCAACTGGTTTTGTTCTTCTTCTGCACCGACTAAATCAGCAATAAAGTTGGCTTGGGAAGACAGGTAGGACCCGAGGAGCATGGTCACTGCGCCATTAACATCCGCCTCACAGGCCGCCACAATTCCCTCATCGTTTAGCCGGCTCAAAGCATAACAAACAGCTCCTCCAAAACCCGCCATAAATTCCGGCCAACATTCCACAGCAACTGCGTCAAGAGCTTTCTGAGCAATCAGCTCTTTGAGGGCCAGATAGGCTTGAACTGATTTACTGGTGGAGACCATTTCTAAACCTTCCACGCCAACCAAAGTGTTGATAAATGGCTGGATATCCTTGATCTCCATCTTTTGAGCCAGAGAAAATACTTCGCTAAGCGATAAATACTCGACAGTAATGCCAAATTGTTTGCGCAGCAATATTTCATTAAAATTTGAGGGGTAGTAACCTGAAGGACGGTGTCCAAACAACCCTATGCGTTTTCCTTTCAGCCACTTGACAGCCCCGGCAGCCCGGGCGAAAGACGTGACTTTCTTTATAACTGCCGGGGAACCGGGACTTCCATATACCCCTTTAAATTTTATACCTGCATTGACGAGGGTGTGCGCTCCCAAGTTGAGACCGCAGAAAGAATTGAGGCTCAGCCGCCCGCCGGTGGGCTGCTCTTTGGTCGCCCAAATCATAATGGGCAAATTGATATTACTGGCCAGATTAAGGATCAAAGAGGCATCACAGAAAGTTCCCTGCACGACAATCAGCCCATGTAAATCCTGATGGCTGTTGACGGATTCTGCGAGGGATAATGCTTCGGCATCTGTGGAGACAGGCAGCTCAAACACTTGTGTGGCAATACCTGCCTCCTTTAAGGAGTCTTGTACCTTGTTGAAGAAATTCTTAGCCAAATCCACATCAAATTGAGGTCTGACAAAGAAAGCTAGACCGATCTTGGAACTACTCTTAATCATAGTCTGCGTTTTTCATTCCTTTCTTTAGTAAACTAACTGTTTATGCCCGGTTTTCATGTGAAGCAGCAGAAATTCTTTAATGTGAATCCTTTGGGGATAGCACAAGAGCTTTGGAATAACGATGAGGGGAGGGCAGCGGAGTAATCCGCTTGCCGGTCCCCTAAAAAAATGTTGTCTTGACACGATTACTTATAGTTCTGCAGTTTTGTCTGTAGGCTATTGAGAATATCCGGAACGGGTTTGCTTGTGGTGATGATTTCCTGCATGCTGGTCATGACGTCAGTAGCGTATTTACTGTAATCTGGTCCCCAGGGGGGCCGAACTTCAGTTTGCAGAATCTTTTCGCTGAAGGCTTTCAGGGAAGGGTCCTTAAAGGAATCTGGAAAACGTTCGCCGGCACTTTGAACGACAGGTACGTAACCAAAGGGAATTACGTAGTTTTTGAGGGAATAATCATCACCGGCTAAGAACTCAGCGAATTTGGCCGCTGCTTCCTTATGTTCGGAGGACTTTAAGATAACCAGGTTGTGGTCACCAGGAACGGAGTAACTTAGATTATCCGCACCAACAGGCATGGTTGTCACGGCCCACATTTCATTGAATTCTTCATCACTCATTTTGTTGGATTTGTCATAAGTTTGGACAATTCCTTTAAAACATGGCTGATCAATGCCGAAAAGCAAGTTGTTTTGGGCGGCCAGAGCTCTGAATTCACCTAATTTTTTACCTGGCAGAGTATAGCCTTTTTTAAGTAAATCTCGCAGCCATTCAGCATAAGGTTCCATTTGGCTGGGTTGGATCCTATTTTCACTAATTGCCCCAAAAGCATTCATCAATGGCCACTCTTGCTCTAAGCCCATGGTACGGATCGTTGTATCAATTTGCAGCATCACGACGCTGTTAGGCAGCTTTTGCTTGGCAATGTCCATGGCTTTGTTCAGTTCATCCAAAGTTTGGGGTGGATTGTTAGGATCCAATCCGGCATCTTGCATGAGTTTTTTGTTATACCAGAAACCCATCGGCTGCCCCGCCCAAGGAATTGTATAGTGCTGGTTATCCTTGAGCCCTAGGTCATAGACCGTCTTATTCAAATCAGCTTTGAATCCTTCCGACAAAAGGTTGTCAGTCGGCTCCAATGCCCCCATGTAAGCTAAACTCATGCCGTCGCCATTAGTAATCTGAGCAATATCCGGCGCGTTTCCTGCGTTATTCATAATCGTCAACTGATTTAAAACATCACTAAAAGGCATCGGCACATTCTTGACTTTAATCGTCGGATTTTGTTTCTCGAATTCACTGATCATATCCAGCGTTAATTGTTTAGTTGCTTCTTCGGCACTTGCCCAGTTTACAAAGGTGATGGTTATCTGTTCTTGGCCCTTAGCATCGCTTTGATCAACCGTGCTAGTATCGCTTTTTCCGCAAGCAGCAGTGCCTAAAATCAGCAGTGCGCATATCATGGTTAAGCTAATTACCTTTTTAAAAAACATACTTTTAACCCCTTTCGAGTTTTCATTGTTTTAGTTTAGCCTATCCGACATATGATTTTGTCATCATTTCGCGATAAAATTTCTAAAGCGACTTGCCAATGAATCAACTTTCTCTTATTAAGTGAAAGAGTTCTTATGCAGGGGCAAAAACATCTCTGTGTACCATGCCCGGCCACAAACTTTGTCACCGATTAGCTCTAAACAACTTGCTATAGATCCTTTGCTGACACCTCCTTTACGAATAGGCTTACGATAGTTCACCTTCTATGTCCCACCTAAACTGCGGAGCCTTGGTATAATCCCCCCTTAAAATAACTTCGTTGAATAGGCAAAAAATACGTTCCGCTCTTAACTTAATTTGGAAACTGACAAAAAGCATTAGTTGCTGTAACCTTACTTGGTAAGGTTACAAAATTCACTAATAGGGTTACGAATTAAGAGAGGAAAAGACCTTCAATGTTTCTGCCGGTATTCTGTTGCAAGGAGATCTTGTACTTATATCTATCTGCGCGATATGAGTTAAGCGAGAGCTCTACAGGTTGTTCTCCGCAGTAACCAATACGGTTCATTGTAAGGATCGGAAAACCAGTTCTGACTCCAAGATGCTGCGCCACCTTTTTATGGGCAATTCCCGCACCTATCGTTTGTTCCGCATTGGTCAAGACCAGGCCCAATTCCTTGGCAGCAATAGCGTACAGACCAATTTCCGTCAAGTCAAAGGCGGCCATCCGAGAGCCATATTCATACGGCCAATAACTTTGTAGATAAACTATAGGCTCATTATTTAGCTTTTGTACCTTTTCGATCAGAAACAGTTTTTGCTCGTTAAAAATTTTTAATTCAGGAACTCTTTCTAATTCTTTGGCCGTTACGTCGATGGGACGGAGATCGATCAACTCGGCGCTCGGCGAAAGCCCTCGACTGGCCATTTCTTCAAAGAAACCCGTCAGTAGACCCAATGTTTCTTCGACAGGCTTATTCTTGACAAATGTTCCTTTGCCTGCTTTGCGATCGAGTAATCCTTCCTGAACTAATTGTCCCACGGAACGCCTGACAGTTGTGCTGCTTACGCCATACTGCAGCATTAAATCTTTATCGGTAGGGAAAGCGTCTCCCAAATTCCAGACTCCATCCCTAAGGGCATTCCGTAAAGTCGTTGTTAGTTGATGATGTAAAGGTATAGATTCTGTTTTCTTTAGTTCCATTTTTCTTAACTTCCTCACTCAAATATTATAATATTGCAATATTATAATATTGCATATTTACAAGATAATTTTAGTATGTTAGTATTGCTCTGTCAATAAGATTTTAAGAAAATTCTCACATTAAAAATTTCATAAGGGGGAGTAACAATGTTAGAACCATCTATTCAATTGCTTAACAAGGCCAGACAAGGACATTATGCCGTTCCAGCCTTCAATTTCCATAACTTAGAGATAATGCAGGCTATCATTAAAACAGCTGAAAAACAACAGTCTCCGGTAATTCTCCAAATTACTCCAACCTATCTGGAAAAGATCGGGGATATCGCTGCGACGGCGATGGCCCGCGCAGCAGCCAAAGAGGCTAAAGTCCCTGTCGCTTTGCATCTGGACCACAGCAACAGCCTGTCGTGGATTAAATGGGCATTGGCTCATGGTTTTACTTCAGTCATGATTGACGCCTCCACACTTCCTTTAAATGAAAATATTGCCTATGCCCGGCAAACTGTTGAGTGGGCTCATGCACATGGGGCTGCGGTCGAGGCGGAATTAGGGCATATCGGGGGAATTGAGGATGGGCAGGAAACGGGAACTAACCCTAACATGGGTCTAGCCGACCCTGTCGAAGCAGTCAAGCTGGTAACTGAGAGCGGTATAGATGCTTTTGCTCCTGCCGTAGGCACCGCCCATGGCTTGTATAAACTTCCGCCGAACATTAATTTTTCCTTGATCGATACACTTTCTTCCCTAGTTAATGTACCATTGGTTCTCCACGGCGGTTCGGGAATTCCTGATGATATGATCCGCAAGGCCATTGAGAAAGGGATTGCCAAGGTCAATATCGGTACAGAATTAAAAGTAACTTGGGCCAAAGCCATGACTGAAGCCCTAATCACCGAACAGGAACCCTGGAAAACAGCTCTCAAGGTGCATGAAGAAGTAGGACAAGTAGTTGCGCATAAAATCAGCTTATGCGGGTCTAACGGCAAAGCATAAATCGTGTTTTACGCACCAAAGCCGGCCCTTGATTTCTATCAAGGGCCGGCTTTGGTAGTTTGGACTCTCCAGATCGTATGATCACAGCTTTCACCCCAATAATCCCTGTAAGGAAAGATTAGCGCCTACTTTGCTTTGGGGCAAATTACGCACTGGTGCGTAATTTGCCCCAAAGCAAAAAGACCATCTTACTCGATGGTCTCTTGCACTACCTGGCAACGACTTACTTTCCCAGGACCCTGCGGTCCAAGTATCATCAGCCCTGGAGGTCTTAACTTCCGTGTTCGGGATGGGAACGGGTGGGACCCCTCCGGTATAGTCACCAGATCCTTTGAAGTTTCAGTGTTCCTCTCGGAACTCTGTTCCCTCAAAACTGCACAGATCCTCTTCCACTGTAATTTAGTCTTTCATCGTCCTCACTGCAGATTTGAGCCCTTCAGTGAGGTCCTTTTTCGTTGCGCTTCGTTAGGTCAAGCCCTCGACCGATTAGTACCCGTCAGCTCCATACCTCACGGCACTTCCACTCCGGGCCTATCTACCTGATCATCTTTCAGGGGTCTTACCAGATTACTCTGTGGGAAATCTCATCTTGAGGCCGGTTTCGCGCTTAGATGCTTTCAGCGCTTATCCGCTCCGGATATAGCTACCCAGCACTGCCTCTGGCGAGACAACTGGTACACCAGTGATCCGTCCAACCCGGTCCTCTCGTACTAGGGTCAGTTCCTCTCAAATTTCCTGCGCCTGCGACGGATAGGGACCGAACTGTCTCACGACGTTCTGAACCCAGCTCACGTACCGCTTTAATGGGCGAACAGCCCAACCCTTGGGACCTACTACAGCCCCAGGATGCGATGAGCCGACATCGAGGTGCCAAACCTCCCCGTCGATATGGACTCTTGGGGGAGATAAGCCTGTTATCCCCAGGGTAGCTTTTATCCGTTGAGCGATGGCCCTTCCACTCGGTACCACCGGATCACTAAGCCCGACTTTCGTCCCTGCTCGACTTGTTGGTCTCGCAGTCAAGCTCCCTTGTGCCTTTACACTCTTCGCGCGATTTCCATCCGCGCTGAGGGAACCTTTGGGCGCCTCCGTTACTCTTTAGGAGGCGACCGCCCCAGTCAAACTGCCCACCTGACACGGTCCTCAACCCCGATTCAGGGGCCTAAGTTAGAACTTCAGTACAAAAAGAGTGGTATCCCACCATTGACTCCACCAAGGCTGGCGCCCTAGCTTCTCAGTCTCCCACCTATCCTGTACATTTTATACCAAAGTCCAATGTCAAGCTACAGTAAAGCTCCATGGGGTCTTTCTGTCCTGTCGCAGGTAACCCGCATCTTCACGGGTATTACAATTTCGCCGAGTCCCTCGTTGAGACAGTGTCCAGATCGTTACGCCTTTCGTGCGGGTCAGAACTTACCTGACAAGGAATTTCGCTACCTTAGGACCGTTATAGTTACGGCCGCCGTTTACTGGGGCTTCAATTCAAAGCTTCGCCTTACGGCTAACCTCTCCTCTTAACCTTCCAG